>JAWKVC010000010.1:0-153070 GCA_041398245.1 Hyphomonadaceae bacterium | reverse complement strand
CGGACGGGTCTGGGTCGAGCGCGCCGGACGGGGCCGCGAAGCCGCTGGCATCCGTATCGAGCCAGCCGAGACAGAGCGCGCAATCCGCCTCGTCGCTACGTTGACGGGAGCAGAAGTCACACGGCTCAAACCGATCGTCTCAGCTGAACTACCGCCCCGTGGCGAGCGGTTCGAAGGCATACTACCCCCAGTCGCCAGGGGCCCCTGCTTTGCGATCCGGAAGCCCGCGGGACACGTCATCCGCCTCGACGCCTATGTCGAGGCCGGGATTGTCACCGCTGCCCAGGCGGACGCTCTCAAGTCGGCGATCCGCGCCCGCGCCAACATCATCGTGGCGGGCGGCACCGGGTCGGGTAAGACGACGCTGACCAATGCTCTCCTCAGTGAAATCGCCTCCCTCAGCGAACGCGTGGTCCTTCTCGAAGACACCCGCGAGCTGCAGTGCGATGCCGACGACGTCGTAGCATTACGAACACAGCCCGGGTCAGTCAGCCTTGCCCAGCTGGTGCGCTCCACGCTTCGGCTGAGACCGGATCGCATCATTGTTGGGGAGGTCCGCGGCGCCGAGGCCCTCGATCTTCTCAAGGCTTGGAACACAGGCCACCCCGGCGGCATCGCCACGCTCCATGCCAACTCCGCGCGCGCCGCTCTCTCCCGGCTTGAACAGCTCGCCATGGAGGCTTGCGACAGCCCGCCGACCGCACTGATCGCCGAGGCCATCGACCTCGTTGTCTTCATCGAACGCGGAGGCCCCGCCGGTCGCCGCCTCACCGAAATCTACGCGCCCAAGCTTTCCACAGCTGGGCGCAAGGAACCCGCAGCGCCCGGGCCTGGCGCGCATCGAGAACAAGCAGGAGTTCAGACGTGAAGACGTACAACCGCGCGCTGTGGCGCATCATCCCCCTTGCAGTGATCGCAGTTGCGTCAGCAGGGGCCGCTCACGCCGCGACAGGCGGCGCCGGCGGCGCGATGCCGTGGGAAGGACCGCTCACGGCCGTTATGGATTCGATCACAGGGCCTGTCGCGCGGGTCATCGCCATCCTGATCATTGTGGCGACCGGAATGACGCTCGCTTTCGGCGATGTCGGTCAGGGTTTCAAGAAGCTTCTTCAGATCCTGTTCGGCCTGGCGATCGCCTTTGCCGCGACAAGCTTCTTCCTGCCGCTCGTCGGTGGCGGCGGCGCAACGCTGCCCTGATTCACGAAGGACAAGCTCGATGCGCGATCCCCGCGACGTCCCCGGCTATCTTGCACCGGTCCGGCAGGCGCTCACCCAACCCATCCTCATGGGTGGCGCGCCGCGGCCCTACGCGATCCTCAACGGAACTCTGGCGGCGGTCATCGCCTTCGCCGGAGCTCCGCTCGTCGGGATAGCCGTGGGCGTTGTGGGGCACATCGTCGGCGTCTTCCTCGCCAAGCGAGATCCCGACGCCATCGATGTTCTCAAGCGCGCCATGCGCGTGCCGAACCGCTTCGACTGAAATGCCTCAGAACCGGAGACACACAATGATGAGCTTCGCTCCCTACGCACACCAGCCGAGCCGCCTTGAGGATTTCCTGCCATGGGCGCTTCTCGTTGGGCCCGGCGTTGTCCTCAACAAGGATGGCTCATTTCAGAAGACCGCGAGGTTCCGGGGACCTGATGTCAGGTCGTCTACGCCTGACGAGCTCGTGTCATTCGTGGCGCGCGCGAACAACGTCTTCCGGCGGCTAGGATCAGGCTGGGCCATCTACATCGAAGCCGAGCGCAGGGAGGTCACCGACTACCCTGCAGGCGTATTCGACGACGATCTGTCCCGGCTCGTCGATTCCGAGCGCGCCGCGGCCTTCGAACAGTCCTCCTCGCAGTTCGAGACAATCCATCATCTGACCCTGCAATGGACGCCGGCACCCGATTCCAGCCGAAAGGCGTCTGCGTTCTTCTTCGAACTCGACCAAGCCAAACACACGTCAACCAAGCCACCTGGAAAGAAGCGAATGGCTGCCGGGGCCATCGACCGTCAGGTTGCGCTGGATGCCCTCGAGCAGTTTTCTACCAGCTGCGACCATGCCTTCAGTCTGTTTGCGGCCGTCGTCGCGGAGTTCCACCAGCTCGACGACAACGCGACGCTGACCTATCTCAAACGTGCCGTGTCGAACAGTCAGACGGATGTCCGCGCTCCAGCCGCCGCGGCCTTCATCGACGGGCTGCTTTGCGATGCACCTTTGGTTGGCGGTGTAGCGCCCACCCTCGGCGACAAGCATCTTCGCATCCTTACCATCAAGGGCTTTCCGCCCTTCACCAACCCCGGCGTGCTCGACGACCTGAACGCGCTCGGCATGCCGTACCGGTGGATGACACGGCACCTGTGCCTCGACCGGCCCGAGGCAGAACGCGAGCTCACCAAATGGCGACGGCTTTGGTTCTCGAAGCACAAATCCCTGTCGGCTCTCGTCAAGGAGATGCTGACAAAGGAACAGGCCGCCTTCTCCAACCCCGATGCGATCGCCAAGACCGAGGAAGTCGACGCGGCCCTAGCTGAGGTCGGCTCCGAACTTGTAGGCTTCGGGTTCTTCACATCCACGCTTGTCGTCATGGGCGCAACGCCGCACGAGGCCGATGAGCGACTGCGCCATGCCGAACGCGTGATCTCCGCGCGCGGCTTTGCGACCGTAACCGAGACGCTGAACGCGGTTGAGGCATGGCTGTCCAGCCTGCCCGGCCATGCCTGGGCCAATGTCCGGCATCCCATGGTGTCGACCCTGAATCTTGCGCATATCGCACCGCTGGCCACCCCATGGGCAGGCGATCCGTGGAACCGCCACTTCGATGCGCCGTCCCTCGCGGTCACGCGGACAGACGGCTCCACGCCGTTCCGGCTGGACCTGCATGTCGGCGATGTCGGCCACACATTGGTTATTGGACCAACCGGCGCCGGTAAGTCGGTCCTCCTGTCTTTCCTTGCCCTGCAATGGCGGCGCTACGCCGGCGCGCAGATCTTCGTCTTCGACAAGGGCGGGTCGGCGCGGGCGGCCATGCTGGGGTTGGGCGGCGACGCCATCGATCTTGGCGGCGGGGCCAGCCCGGCCTTTCAGCCCCTGTCGCGCATCGATGACCCAACGGCTCGCTCTGCCGCGCTTGAATGGGTGATGGGCGTTCTGGCGCAGGAAGGCCTCGATCAATCACCCGACATACAAGAGCAGGTCTGGTCGGCGCTTGGCAGTCTTGCAAGCGCCCCACGCGATCAGCGTCACGTCACCGGGCTTCGTCTTCTCGTCCAGGATGCCGCCCTCCAGTCAGCGCTTCTCCCGTACACGCAGGAGGGCGCATACGGGGCGATCTTTGACGGCGCGGAAGACAGGCTGAAGCTCTCCGACACCGTCCTCTTCGAGATGGAAGAGATTATGGCGCGGCCCAAGGCTGCCGCACCTGCCCTTCTACATCTGTTTGATCGGCTGGAAGAGCGGTTCGACGGACGGCCGACCCTGCTCATTCTCGATGAGGCCTGGCTCTTCCTCGATGCACCGCTCTTCGCCGCCCGCATCCGCGAATGGCTCAAGACCCTTCGCAAGAGGAATGTCGCGGTGGTCTTCGCGACCCAGTCTCTCGCCGATGTGGCCGACAGCGCGATTGCGCCTGCACTGATCGAGTCCTGCCCAACGCGGATCTATCTCCCGAACGAAAGAGCTTTCGAGCCGCAGCAGCGTCAGGCCTATGAGAGGTTCGGGCTCAACGAGACTGAGATCGATCTGATCGCCACGGCCCAACGAAAGCGCGATTACTACTATGCAAGTCCGAAGGGCCGGCGCCTGTTCGAACTCGCGCTGGGCCCGGTTGCCCTTGCCTTCTGCGGCGCGTCGGACTCGACGTCGCGTGACCTGGTCGCGCGACTTGAGCGGCAGAAAAGCACTGCGCCCTTCTGGAGGCGCTTCCTCAAAGCGCGGCAGCTCGCCTGGGTTCTTGAGGCGCTTGATGCGCCCGACCAACCACCCTCTTCCCGCGCTCGCGTAACCGAAACCACGACCTGATCAAGAGAACAGTCATGCCCAGACTTTCGCTTTCTTCCGTTCTGCGTCTCATCCTCGCCGCAGCATTGATCGCCCCGTCCGCGGCGCCTTCGCACGCCCAGATGGCCGTTATTGACCCATCGAACCTTATCCAGAACGCCCTGACTGCCACGCGAACGCTTCAGCAGATCAACAACCAGATCCAGCAAATAACCAACCAGGTGCGCAGCCTCGAGAACGAAGCGCGCAACCTTGCCAACCTTGGTGAGCGCTTCGCCCCGGAGCTCGTCCAGCAGTTGCGCGAACTCGACGAGCTGATCAGCACGGCGGGCGGCGTCGCGCTTGAAGTGCAGCAGACCCGGGACGCACTCCAGACGCTGTTCAGCGGCCGGTATGCCGGCACTGACTTTGCCACGCGCGCCCGCACAGCCGTCGAACAGATCGACGCCTCTCGCGCCGCGCTACGCAATTCGCTCGTTGTGCAGGCCAAGGTTACCGAGCAGCTACGCGCCGATCAGGGGATACTTGAGCGGCTCTCAGCTGCCAGTGCGAACGCGACTGGCGCGCTTGCCGCCACCCAAGCCACCAACGAGTTCCTCGCGTTCCAGGCGCAGCAAAGCATGCGGCTGCAGGCGCTTCTCGTCGCAGAGAGCCGCGCCGAGGCGCTGGAGCGAGCACGCGAGATGGAGGTGCAAGCACAGGGCCGCGCGCAGAGTGCTTACTTCTTCGCCGGCGCGCGCAGCGCCCATCCGGGTCAGAAGCCCTGGCCATAGCGCCATACCGACAGCCAGACACAAGGACCCTTCGCGTGAACGACTTCTCAGCGATCGATGGCTTTCTCGATACCTTCATCCGCTACATTGATTCAGGATTCGGACTGATCAGCGGCGACGTCACGTCTTTGGCGATGATCCTGATCACCATCGACGTCACGTTGGCTGCCCTGTTCTGGGCGTGGGGCCACAACACCGATATCATCCAGAGCCTGGTCAAGAAGACGCTATTCGTCGGCGCGTTCGCTTACATCTTCGGCAACTTCGCCATGTTGTCGACGATCGTGCTCGACAGCTTCGCAACGCTGGGCCTTAACGCATCGGCGGCGAGCTTCACCCCCGCCGACCTCATGCGACCAGGCCTTGTGGCATCCGAAGGTCTTGCGGCGTCCGCGCCGATCTTCGACCATATTGGCGACATCGCACCCGGCCCGCTCGAGTTCTTCGCCAATATCTCGGAGATCATACTCCTCTGCATTGGCGGGATCATCGTCATCGCCGCCTTCTTCGTGCTGTCGATCCAGCTGTTCGTGCTGATCGTCGAGTTCAAGCTGACGACCCTAGCCGGCTTTGTGCTCGTGCCGTTCGCGTTCTGGAAGCAGACCACCTTCCTCGCCGAACGCGTTCTCGGCAACGTCATCTCGTCGGGCATCAAGGTGCTCGTAATCGCAATGATCATCGGCATCGGCTCG
Source organism: Hyphomonadaceae bacterium (assembly GCA_041398245.1). Lineage (GTDB taxonomy): Bacteria > Pseudomonadota > Alphaproteobacteria > Caulobacterales > Hyphomonadaceae > UBA7672. The sequence continues at coordinate 147,619 of JAWKVC010000010.1, read as the reverse complement.
ACGATGTTTTCGACGCTGCGAACCGCGCTCGATCCCGACACGATCACGATCGAGCAGGCTTTTGCGGTCGTGTTGGGTTCCCTGACGCTGATGGGTCTCGCCATTTTCTGTCCCCGCATAGCTGCTGGCCTCGTGTCCGGCGCGCCTCAACTGTCGGCGGGCGCTGCGGCGGGTACGACGCTGGGCGTCGGCGCGGCTGGGGTCGCGGCGCTTCTGCCGGCGTCGCGGCTACGCGCGCACGGTTGCAGCGGCTACAGCCGGAGCAAATGGCGCCGCCTCGGCAACCGGGGGCCTAAGGGCCGCAACCGCCCTCGGCTCCCTGCGCACGGGCTGAGGGTCCGGTTGCCGCGCCGCTCAATGCCGCTGTCGGTCTTGGCGCCGCCGCCGTCGGTGGCGCACGCCAAGCGGCATCGCAAGTCGCCAGTCAATTTCGGAATCGCACTACGAATGGCGCCCGCGCTGTAACCCGTTCAGCCGGCGCCTCGGCACTTAGCCCGGCGCCTGCCGCGGCCGGCGGCTTAACATCCACGGGGCAGCCCGCCTGGGCGCGCCGCTTCCGTAGATCACAGCAACTTCGCGAGGGCGCTCTCGTCGCCGCTCATACGTTGAACGCCGGCGATGGCGGCGGCGCGTCCGAAGGCCCCAATCTCAAGCACAGGGAGTAGAGTATGTTTACCCGCGCGCGATCCTCGCGCTTCCAGAAGACAACCGAGCCCGACACACCATACCGGCAGGCCCACCAGCTCTGGGACAGCCGCATGGGCTCCGCTCTTGCTCACGCCCGGACATGGCGCACGGCCGCCTTCTGCGCGCTTGGCCTTTCGGCGGCTTTGGCCGCGGGGTCATCGCCCTCGCCCTGCGACCAGCGGCCGTCCCGTTCGTCATTGAAGCCAATCAAAGCGGTGAAGCGCGGCTCGTAGGCCCCGCAACGTCGGCCTACGAGCCGAGCGACGCCCAGTTGTCATGGCATCTCGCCCGGTTCGTCGAGATGGTGCGGGGACTTCCCTCGGACCCGATTGTCGTGCGCCAGAACTGGCTTCGTGCGTATGACTGGGCGACACAGGGCGGCGCTCAAGCGCTCAACGCCATGGCGGAAGCAGACGATCCGTTCACGAAGGTCGGAAAGCAGACAATCGCGGTCGAGGGTTCTCTCTGTGGTCCGCGCCAGTCCCACCAGCTTCAATCTGCGCTGGCGGGAGTCCACCTACGTGTCCGGCACGCTCACGCACGTCGAACGCTTCAGCGGTGTCGCCACCATCGTGATCGAACCACCCTCGTCGCCTGAGCGGCTCTCCAAGAATCCGCTCGGCCTTTATGTCCACTCACTCACCTGGTCCCGGGATCTCCAACAATGAACCGCCGCTGTGTCCTCATCGTAAGCCTTGCCGCACTCCTTCTCGCCTCGCCCGCCAGCGCCGGGCCGACACCCGGTTCAAAGGATGGCGATGTAGCATCCACCAACCAAGCGGCCCTTCGCCAGCCCGGTGACGCGTCGCTCGTGGGCGCCCTGCACGAATTCGCCTTCGAGCGCGGCGCGCTCTACGCGATCCAGGCGTCGCCCCAGCGCATCACGGACATCGCTCTCGAACCCGGCGAAACACTGCTGTCGGTATCCGCAGGCGACACCACCCGCTGGATCGTGGCCGATGCTCGGTCCGGAGCCGGCCCGGCGGTACAGGCGCACGTCCTGGTGAAACCTAACTCGCCGTCGCTTGCGACCAACCTCGTCATCATGACGGACCGCCGTGTCTATCACGTCGAACTCAAGAGCGTTTCCGGTACGGCGATGGCCGCAGTCTCATGGCGCTATCCTGCCGACCTCGTCCTGCAAAACCAGGCTCCGCCGCCTGTGGCTGCAGCTGCGCCACCGCCAGCAGCGCCGGCATTTACGCCTGAGACCCTGAACCTCCGCTATCGGATCGATGGCGATAAGCCTGACTGGCGACCATTGGCGGCATTCGACGACGGCCATCAGGTCTTCATCGAGATGCCGGAGAAGATCCACACGATGGAAGCGCCGCCGTTGTTCGTGATCGGCGATCAAGGCCTTGAGGCCGTGAATTACCGCCTCCAAGGCAGATACTATGTCGTCGATCGCCTCTTCGCGAAGGCTGAACTCAAACTTGGCTCGGGTTGGGGCTCGAAGACTGTGCGCATCGAGCGCCAGACGCCGATCAACCGCGGAGGCTCCAATGGCTGATGGCCTCCCCCCGAAACCGCCCGCCGGAGAGGCGGCTCCCGACTCCAACCCGCCGCCGCCGCTGTCGGCGATCCGCGTCAAAGGCCCCGGCGCGAAGGGTCTCAACAAGCCCGCGATCCTGATCGCGGCCGGCGGTAGCATCGGTCTCGTCCTGATCCTGGCGTCGGGCGGTCTCACCAACGACCCGGCAAAGAGGCCTTCCGAAACACGGCCAGTGATGTCGGACCCCGCACGGCCCGAGATGGCGCAGTCTGCAATTCGCCGCCTTCCCACCACCTATGAGGAAGCGGCGCAGATCGAAGCCTCCCGCCTGCCGGCCCAACCACCAGTTCTCGGACCTCCGATGGCTGGCGACGTTGCCGCGTTCGCCCCAACGGATGCAGGCTACTCGTCTACCGACGCATCATGGAGCGGCGAACCAGACGTCTACGACGCGGCCCCACCCCAACCTGACCCTGCTGAGCAGGAGGCAATGCTGGCTGATCGCTCCGCGATCGCATTCGAGCTCACACAGCAACCTCAGGCGCCAGCGGTCTCGGCTCCGCTCCTCCGCCAACAGCAACCCCCACTCGCTGCCCTGCGGCAGCGCCCAGACGACCCATCACCAGTCCCGGCCGCTACGCCTGCGAAGCGTGCGCTCCACCCCGGCGCCGTAATCCCGGCAAGTCTGGTGACAGCAGTGAACTCTGAAGCGCCAGGTCCCGTCATCGCGCAGGTCACACAGTCGGTCTACGATAGCGCCACCGGAAGAACGCTCGTTATCCCGCAGGGCGCCCGCCTGATCGGTGACTACAGATCGTCGTCGCGGTACGGCCAAAGCCGCGTGGCGATCATCTGGTCCCGCCTGATCATGCCGAATGGCGACGAGATCATGCTCGATGAAGCAGCTGTCGATCCATCAGGCGCAGCTGGCGTGCAAGGCAACGTCGATAATCACTGGGGCGAGGTGTTTGGCGCTGCCGCGCTCGGCACGTTGATCAATGTCGGCGTCGCCACAACAGAGGAGAACCCGTCGATCACCTATGGCGGTATCGGCCTCACCTCGACCTACGACCCGGTCGACGACGCCCTCCGAGATGGCGCGCAACGTACCGCAAGCATCGTCACCAACCGTGTCGTCGATCGTAGCCTGACGATCACCCCAACGATCCGCCTGGATGCTGGGACGAGGATATCCGTCATCGTCACCCGAAAGGCTGGCTTTTGACCCTGCACAGCTTTCGCGAATGACGCTGCGACAAGCGAGTCTGTTGGCGCTGGACACAGATTTGCGAACCCATCAACGTCAGACCTCACTGAGTTGGGGACATCGCCAGCATGCAATGGACAAGACGGCTTGCACTCGTGTGCTTAGCACTCTGCCTACATCTCAGCGCTTCTGCGCAGCCCGTTGACGCTCTCGCTCACGCGAAGGTCGCCTATAGTCGAGGCGATTTTCGGACGATGCGCGTAGTGCTCGAGAAACAAGCGCTGGACGGCAGTCCACGGGCGGCGACAATTTTGGGTCTTCTGCACAGTGGCGGGCTGGGGGGGCCGGTCGACATCCAGGCCGCTCTCAAATGGTATCGCGTTGGTGCCGACGCTGGAAATCGCGAGGCTCAATACAATCTAGGCGTCCTCCTTAGCGATGAGCCAGGCATCAGTCGCGATGAGCACGAAGCCATCGAGTGGTACAAATTATCCGCGGAGCAAGGCTTCGCTCTGGCTGAATACAATCTCGCCCAAATGTACCGGAAAGGTCGCGGCACAGACGTTGACCAGGCACAAGCCCTAAGATGGTTTCGCGCGGCTGCGGACCATGGCCTTCCACTCGCGCAGTTCAACCTTGGTACGATGTACAACGAAGGCGTCGGCGCTCCCCGCAACGTGGGCGAAGCCATAAAATGGTTCGAACGGGCTGCCGGTGCAGGACTGCCTGAGGCGCAGTTCAATCTCGGAGTCAAATACGACAGCGGCGTAGGTGTGCGCATCGATAAGGCCCGCGCGGCACGACTGTACCAGCAGGCAGCCGTTCAGGGTTACCTACCGGCGCAGGTAAACCTCGCGATCCTCAACGTGCTCGGCGAAGGCGTTGCTCCAAACTTGGTAGAAGGAGCGAAGTGGCTGACAATCGCCGCTGAACAGCGCGACACAAAGGCTGCCCAGCTCCTTGGAGCGTTGAAAGCAAGATTGTCGTCCGCACAGCTGAACCAGGCTAAATCGGAGGCCGCAACCTTCCGACCGCAACCTTCGGGCGCGAATGACAAGGCCTCGATACGCTTTATTATTGACGAGATGTTCCGCCCCTAACGACCCCTGACTCCCTCATTCAAGAAATTGCGGCTAGCACTTGGATCGGGAGAGGCCAAAGGTGCATCGCCATGGACGGGCACAGTTTCGAGAAATTGCAGGCTCACATCCTGTCGCTGTCCGTTGCGAAACGGTTTGATCTAGCGCGAAGCGAATGGTCGCTTGTAGCCGTTGAGATCAGCGAGGAGTTTGATCATTGTCCCTGCGGCCAAGAGATCAAAGAGCACTGCTACATTCGCAACCGCCTTAACGGCCGGGAGACCTATGTCGGGAACGTCTGCATCAATCGCTTCATTCAGATCGATACTGGCAACTTGTTTGACGGCTTGAAGCGAATAGCCAAGGACCTGACGGCTAACGCCAACAATGATCTGGTCGAACATGCCTACCGCATGGGCTACCTGTACGGCGACAAAGAGTACGTCTTCCTGAAACAGACCATGCTGAAGCGAAACCTCTCAAAGGCGCAAATCGACTGGAAGATAAAAATCAACAGGCGCATCGTTTCGCAAACCGTGGTCAGAAAACGCACCAACCGATAACCCTCGGCGACAGTCGCGAGGATCCACGATCAGGCTGCCTGGATCGCGCGATCTGGTTCGAACACCCGCGGCTGCCATATCGCGGTTGTGGTTCCATCCATGGACCGCGAAAGCTCTACGGTTATCAGTCGATCATCAAGAAATGCCGGGCTCAACTCAAGCGAGAGATAGTCAAACAGGGGTCGTTCGTGCACCGCCAGAATAATCTGGCGGCGCTGAACCTTCGCGAGGTTCCGCAGAACGGCGGCGAACTGTGCAATGTGAACCTCATCCATGCTTTGCACCGGATCATCTATGATCAGCCAAGGGAGCTGAGGTCGGGCCGACAGATGCAAAGCAAAAAACAACGTCAAGGCCGCTGTATTCAAGTTCCCAGCACTCAGCATCGCTCGAGGGTTTCCGCCCTTTCCACCCCGACGATAGATAGTCTCCAAATTCGCCTCGACTGGGCCATTCGGAGTCGCAGGCAAAGAAAATGCCGGCACAAACGGCTCATCGGGAGCTAATCGGATAAAGAGGCTTCGCCATAGCGCGTTGAGATCCTCGTTAAAAACACGTCGAACGACGCCTGTTCTAACGTCGCGCACCCGACGCGCTAACTCTTTGGCCTTCCCGATACGCTCATCCGACGTTTGCTTGGCCTCTCGAAGCGAATCTATAGTCGATCGTTGCACCTCGCAGCGTTTCCGTATTGCAGAAATCTCGGTCGACAATCTGGTTCTCAAATGAACCCTTTGCGCGATTGATTTTTTGATCGCCAGCTTGCGAGAAGTCTCCTCTTCCCAACGGTTGGCTTCTTCCTGGAGACGTTTAAGCGCCGCGCCCAATTCCTCGCCATCTTCGGGAGGAACATCGAACAACAAGTCGGCAATCGACTTCAGTTGTTCGCGCATTGCCACGATTTGCTGATCTCCCTCTCCAATTGCGGAGACGGCCCTCGAGGCGGTTCGCCATTCTTCGAGAAAACCTTGACCGATCTTGGCCTGCTCATCCAGCAGCTGGAGCCTCTGCTGAATCTCCTTCAGTAGCGCCTGTCTCGTCTTCAATTGATCCCGCACAGCCGGCGTCAGCATGCGAACGGAGATCGCGCTGACCTCCCTTTCGGCTACCGCGATAGCGGCTGTACTAGACACCTTGTCCCGCGTTAGCGCCTGCAAGCGGGCCGCTGATTGAACGAGGTCCGCAATGCGCTTCGAGAGAGCTGACGCAAGTGGAACATCCGAGACCTCGCTGAAGTCTCTCCCGCAAACCGGGCAATCATCCGAGTGCACGTGCGGTGCAATCGTCGATAAAGCTTGAGCCAGCTGCTGGTTGAGTTCCGAAAGCTGCCCCAACTCCAAGTCCAGGTTCGTGATCCTCTGACGCCCCTGCGCAATATTACGGCCAAGGTCTGCGATCCGTGCAGAGTCTCCCACGTCTTGCGCAACCAGCTTTTCAATTCTCGTCAACTCGGAAACGACCAGCACCTGAAGTTGATCCCGCAGTGGTCGTGGATCGAGGCCCGCCGTCCGGGATGGGCCACCAAGCATTTCATCGATGTTTGTCGCCGCCTGTAGCAGAGCTTGGCCCCACTCGCGATTCCAATCATCAAAACTTAGCCGACAAGCCTGTTCTCTCGCGGCTGCCCGAACACGCTCCTGCTCGCCAGGCCGCGCCCCGTCAGCATTCCAACGCTCGGCAACCGCCCTTAAGTCGCGGCGAACACGAGCAAGTTGCGTCAGCAACTGTTCCTCATAGGCAGTCGATATTGCCGCAGAAACTGCTCCGGGATCATCAATGCTCGGGAGCGTGGGCAGTTCGAGGGTGACGAGTTCCTCAGCAATCAGAGCGCCCGTTGAGCTTGACTCCTGATGGCGCGCGTCGAGCTGCGCGTTGAGCTCCTCGAGCGCCGCCTCTAAGGCGGGCAATTCTTCTCGAGCGTGCCAATAATCAGGCGCAGGCTCGCGAAGCCGCCGCACGTCGCCAGCAGGATGTAAGCCTTCGATGAGCGCATCGAGCCTATCCAAGCCGATCAGCTCTTTGACAAATCGGGTCAGCGGCGAGTCAGTTCGCCGATTGTCCTGATGCTGATAGATTTCGAGGAGTCGCGAGAGCGTGGATTGTGCGAGAAAGCAACGTTCGCTGAAGAACCGCGTCCCAACCGCGTTTAGGATTGGTCTGCCAGAGATCGCAGTTCTACTAACGCCAATCTCCGTGTCAGCGCCCTTGCCATTGCTTTCAACTTCCAGTCGGATTTTACCCGCCAGATCCGGCGAGCTCTTGTGCGGGAGATGCTGAAGGTACTCGGGATCGGCGCGCTGCAAGGACGGCACAGCGCCGGTCAGGGCCAATTCAAGAGCAGAGAGCAGGCTTGTCTTACCGGTTCCATTCTGGCCGTGGATTAGCACAACCGGGGCGTCCAGCGAGATTGCCACTTCGCCGTGTATGCTGCGAAAGTTCTCGACAACGATCCGCTTTAGTCGGCTCATTCTTGATCGCCTTCTGTAAGACCGGACTCGAAGGGTGCATTTATCCACTCAAACAGCACTGAACTCACTTCGTCTTCGCCCACCAGACTCGCTTCGAATATTTGCCTTTCCATTGGGTCGTTGGATGTCAGGACAGCTTCAACATCGATGTCGAAACCTGCTCCTGTCACCAGATGCTCTGGCAAGCTCAACGGAAGAAGCACTGCCAGTGCATCATTCAATCGAGACGCATCTGAAGCATCATCAGCATAGAGAACTCGCCCGGCCCTGGAAACGACTTGCGCTACAGCATCCGAGAATCGCGGCCCGGCTACGATAACAGTAAGCGGCCGCTTCGACTCCAAGGAGTCCAGTGTTCTAGCCAATCCTTCAACCTGCTGCTGTGCGCGGAGCTCATTGTCTGCGACCGCGTCTACGACGACGATCAGATCCGGAGACACCCCGGTACCGACAAAGCCAGCCGCAAACTTGAATTCTAGACTTCCTACCTTGATTGGCACCGCAAGGCGTCGATATCCTGCCCCTGCTAGCACATCTACTATGCGTCCTACGGGCGTCAGGGCGGTCATAGGGCCAACTCTTCACGCAGCCTAGCTAACGCGACTGACACGATCTGCGTTTCTTCAAGCAACGCGGTTATGCTTACCTCCTTGAGGCGAGGCGTCCCGACGCGCCCGGGAGAAACGCGTGGTGATCTGGTGAAGCGTGCAGGAATTGAATGGCTGTGAACCAGGACTACCGGATCGCTATCGGCGAGGATTCCATCGCGGAACATCGTGATCGCAACCTCGGCATTGGCTGCGAAAAACACATCGGCGCTCGTTGCAGACGTAGCGACCCTCAATGAGCCTGGCTTTGCAGACGCTGGATCCGGCACACGAACGTTCCACGTCCCGGACCGCGCATGCAGGCCAAACATTCCGATTCCTATCGCCAGCTCGGGCAACCCCGAATTCGGGATCGACGGATCGGTGGCAATCCCTGCCGATTCTGATGACGTAAGCGCCTCGTACAGAGGACCGCTAGCCGGCGGCTCTTCCCCCCGCCTGAACAATGAAAGCGCCCGTCGCGCGAACCGTAGCGCCTGCCGAACGAATGCCTCCTGTTGGTTGGGCAGGCATGCGGCCGCTGCACGATCACGCAGTTCTCTGAGACCCACCTCCAACAGCGCCTGCTCTTGAGCAGGGAGCGACACATTTCGTTTGACCAGTTCGTTCAGTTTTCTTCGCAACACTTCGCACCACAACGCCGGCAGAAGAGTGCGCCCGAACACTCTGAGAAGGGCAGAAGCCCTTATCTCGCCTGCCGTCACGGTCGTATAGGATGTGTTGTAGACGTGTCGAAGCAATCCGACCTGATCTGCCCCCAACGCGTCTTCGGCGAAAACACACGCCGGAGGATCATTTGGCCAGGGCCACGTCATGTTTGCGGAGGCCTGGGCAAACACGCCTTGAATGTTCGCATCTTGAGCGGACATACCCATCATGAGCGTGGGCTTTGTCGTCGCTATATCAGTGAGCCGATTTTTGACGGCAGCATTTTGATTGAGCGCTGCGAAGCCGGTTATCTGAGAAGCGCGCCCTACGATGTGCTCGCGATAGTGGTTGGGATCTGCCCGGGCAAGCACGGCACAACCGTGAAACTTATAAAGCGTGGATTTTGAGACGGGCTTGCGAAGATCAGCTTGCTGCACCACCACGCGCAGTGAGCCATCACCTCCAGTCAATTCGACGATCGCCCGTTCGATCAATCCGTCCCAGTTGGCGGTGGCAATATCGCTTGCGACGCCTTCAACTACTAAAGCGGCAATGGCCAGATGCTCCGCGTCTGGTGAGACGCTTGGGTTACCGTACACTCCGCCGACGTCGAGTGCGGTCCAAACAAGATAGTCCAACTCCTCCCCATCGGGCGGCATGTCCAACATGCGTGCATAGTTCAGCGTGAGCCGCTCAGCGATTGCGTCCCCGCATACCCAACTACTCGGCACAGTGTTGTAGTTGATCTGACTTTGTTCGGACGCGGTAGGCGTCGCCAGGTTGATGATCGAAACGAGCGAACGCCGAAAGCGACAATTCTGGTCACTTGGATCGCAATGCTGCTGTAGGTGATCCATGACCCTTGCAACAAGGGCCTTTGTCGGAGGCATTCGCGCTCTTGATATTCCGGACCCAAGCCAAAGCGCGTACTCGTTGGTCGCTACGCCGCGGGCAACCGCTTCGAACGCTCCGTCAAGGAGGGTGAGCGTCTGTTTTAGGGATATGCTACTTGCAGTTGGAATCGTGACAGTCATTTTTCCCCCGCCAACACGCTATAGATTTGTTGGCGACCTTCCAAGGAAAATGAAGTTCTGGCGACTTTCGTGGTTGGCGAATTTGTTGTTACTGGGCCTCTACGGCAACCATCACAGCCCTAGCCGTCTCTCCCTAGAACTACCTCAAGTGTCGCGACACCTCCTTCCAGGAGTTCCAGCGCGTGTGGGCGCCAGTCATAGCGACCCTGCACTCTTAGAGCGAGCCTGATCTTCGCCAGGGCATCTACCGGTGTCGCGACAGTCACCAGGCTCATCTGCCCCGCCGAAATCTCAAGGTGCCGATCCGCCGCTTTGATCTGCTTGCCTAAGACGCGCATCGCGCGCGCCTCCGCCAGACCGCTCCTGCAGGCATAGGTGAAGTCCAGGCCTCTCGACCTGCACTTTTTCATGAGCTCATTCTCGAGCCGCTGCCATTCGCGCACCGTCGCATCCCGCTTCGCGTCTGCCTCGATCCACGAAGACACGCGCTCTACCAACGATCCCTGAACTGTCCAGTCCACGCCGCCCATGCATCCCCCGAGCCTATGCACCTCCATGACATGACCCGCATCGGACTTCGTCATCCTTTCGAGGATGCCCGCAAGGTTATTTCGGCCTACCCGCACCAGTCCGGCTTAGATTCACCGCCCTCGAAATTCCAGCGCTTCAAATGGCCAGCCGCCACGAGCTGATTGGCGACATCCTTTCCGTTCGCCGACAGGTCGACGAGCTCGCGGCCATAGCTGTCAGCGCCATAGCGCCGTGACACGCGGACGGTTTTGCCCTCGGTCACACTTCGTGCGGCGTTTCGAGCATCGCCTGACAGCACGCGTTCACGGGCGCACAGGGCGCGATCCGGACTTCCCTCTGGCGCATCGACGCCATGCAGGCGAAACTCCTGCCCATCGACACGGCCGCTGTCACCATCGACCCAGCTCACGCGAACATTCTGATCGCTGTTTGCCGATCCGGTGGCCGTGTTTTCTCCGGGCCGGCCATCGAGGAGGGCGATTGCTCCTGCCGCCAGCAGCAGTCCGACGATCAGGACGGGCGCAATGAAGCGCTTCAGACGTCTGAAGCCGACGCTCGAGTAACCGTGCTTCCTTGCAGGCCGCTTGCGAAACGCCACGACCTTTCCACGTCTCGCCATGCGCTCCCCCAACGCCGCCGTCTCGACTCGCGCCGCGGAGATTCAACGATGCCGCAGGTCTTGTCCACAAACACCGCCCCCATCCCATTTGCGCAAGGTCACGCTGCGTGAGAGACCGCCCACATGTCCGATAAGCTCAAAGTTGGCGACCGCGTCCGCATCCGCAGCGGCCAGAAGACCTATGTCGTCACCGAGATTGATCCTTCGGGTGGCACGCCGATACCGCCTGCAACGCAGATTGTCCTGCTCGCACCCGAGGACGATAAGGGCCCAGATCAACGCTATGGCAACGCGGCACTCGTGAAGGTCGCCTGAGCGCTATTTCCTGTCCTGCTCGTCAAGCTTGTTGAAGCGCAAGCCGATCATTATCGGATTGGGCTGCTCGCAATCGGGCTTCTCCATCGGAATGACCAAACGCCGCCCGCCAGCGTCCACTGCTGGAAGGTCAGTCCCTGCCGACGGGCAATCAATGTTCTGGTCCTTCTTCTTGCAAACGGCTCCTGGCATTCGGAACAGCGTATCCGGCCCAACGAAGGGCACACGCGTGAACTCCCCCTTGATGTGCATCGTCAGATCGCGACCCCGGCTCTCGAATATGGCGACGTCCACTCCGTCGTCCTGACGATAAAGCTTGTCCTTGCTGCCAGCCTTCGTCGTCTGCCGGTATTGAATGAAGCTCACGTCATCGAGTTCGCTACCGCCTATCGACAACGGCTCTTCGGGACGCGCGCCGTCGGGACCGGTCCACGACACGGACACGTAGGTTCCTAGAAGTCCTGAGCGTATGAACCACGCATCCATCGGACCTTCGACGTCCAGATCAAGGTTGCTGTTGCGGATCACCACATCAGAAATTCCGATCGTCTTTGCGTTGATCCTGAGTGTAGCGCACGTGAAGTCCACGCCACTTATCCTGACCGTGTCTGCCACAATCCGTATCGGTTCACCTTCCCTCTGGAGGGTGTCGAGCGCCCACCGTGTCAGTCCTGACTCGCCTGTGTCGAAATCCCCATCGGCCGCCTCCTGGCTTATGGCGGCGTAAGCCTGTCCGATCAGGGAGATGCGACGGGCCTCGGCGTCTTTCTCACGCGCTTCGCGCTCTTCAGCCCGCGCCTTGCGGTCATCGTCCCGGTCATTCTTTTCATCGATCCAGACAAGGATGCCGACGATCGACAGGGTGCTTGCAACGATGCCGGAGATCAAAGCCGCGACCTCAAGTTTCGGTCTCCAGCCAATGATCCTCGACGCCAGCGTCTTCGGCGGCCTCACCTCGACCGGCACGCCAGATCCATCCAGCTCCGTCGCTAGTCCTCGATTTCCGTCGGCGCACGTCACCTAACGGACCGTGCCCTAACTCCGGCGCGCTTTCAGCATGGCGCATCCACGCCAAACGCACCCCCAGCCAAAGCTGGGGATGGCAGGCCGAATCCGACTTCCCTACATTCTACAAGTTCCCTATTTGTTCCGCAATGGGCGACTACAAAGGCGATAACACCACCGGCTTTCAGTCGCCGGCGCAGGACTACATCGAAAGCGTCGTCGATTTGGCTGATGTGCTCGATCTGCGCCGTCCGGGTCGCTATCCCGTGCGCGTCAAAGGACAGGCGTTGGAGACGCGCGGCATTCGCGATGGCGACATTCTTGTCACCGATGCGACGACCGAGCCGCGTCCGGGTGTTGTCTGCGTCGCCATGATTGGCGGGGATGTCATCCTTGCCACGCTAGCGAAGCGCAAGGGCGACTGGATGCTCGTGCTCTCTTCCGGCAGCGCGGTCCCGATCACCGAGGACGTCGAAGTCTGGGCGGTGGTGCACGCGCTCGTCCGGACCGACCTCTAGATGTTCGCGCTGATCGACGGCAACTCGTTTTACTGTTCGTGCGAGCGCGCGTTCGATCCCAGCTTGCGCGGCAAGCCGGTCGTCGTCCTCTCCAACAATGATGGCTGCATCATCGCGCGCACCCAGGAGGCCAAGGATCTGGGCCTCAAAATGGGCGAGCCTTGGCACATTGCCTCGAAGCGTCCGGGACTGAAGTCGGTTGTTTGGATGTCGTCCAACTATGCGCTCTATGGCGACATGAGCCGGCGTATGTACGAGCTCCTGGTGGAGCGCGCACCAGCGGTCGAGCCCTACTCGATCGACGAGATGTTCATGGACTTCGCCGGCGTGCCGGACATGCCTGCCCTTGCCGCCGATATCCGCGCCTACGTCCGCCGCGTCGCCAAGATACCGACCTGCGTCGGGATCGGCCCGACCAAGACTATCGCCAAGCTCGCCAACAAGGTCGCCAAATCCTATCGCGCCGGCACGGGCGTCTGCGATCTCTCCTCCCCTGAAGTTCGCGCAGCCGCCTATCCGAAGATCGACATTTCCGACGTGTGGGGCATCGGCCCCGCCTCGCAGACCAAGCTCCGCAAGCGAGGCGTCCTGACGGTCGCGGACTTCCTCCTCATCCCCAAGGTGGAAGTCCGCGGCCTTATGACAGTTGTTGGCGCCCGCACACATGCCGAACTGAACGGCGTAAGCTGCATCGCTTTTTCCGAGACACCGGCGACACGCAAGAGCCTCGCCGTCACCCGAAGCTTTGGGCGGTCCGTTACAGAGTGGTGCGAGATGGAGAAGGCGCTGGCGTCCTATGCCACGCGAGCGGGTGAAAAGCTTCGCGGCCACAAGTTGGCCGCCACTGCCATGCAGGTCTTTGTCAGGACCAACGAGTTCAACAAGGACCCGAAATACTTCAACCAGGCGACGTTCGACATCGAGCCGACGTCCGACACACTTGCGCTGGTGAAGGACACTCTGCGGGCCGGTCGTCGGCTGTGGCGGCCGGGATATCGATACGCCAAGGCTGGCGTGGTTCTCCTCGACCTGAGCTCCACCAGCACATTGCCCGAGACGCTCTTTCCCTCGATCGACCCTGAGCGCTCGGTCAGGCTGATGGGCGCGATGGACGCAATCAACCAGCGCTATGGCAGGCGCACGCTCATTCCCGGCCGCGCCGGTCTGGCGCAACGCTGGTCGATGAAACGACAGCGGCTCTCGCCGCGCTACACAACCGAGATCGGCGAAATCGCGAGGCCGGCACCGCAAGCTGAACCGCGTACAGTTGTACGGTTGCGCCGTATGTATGTACGGCGTATGATGAGTCGTCAGCATGGGAGACCGGGAATGCCGCCCAAGTCAGAACGCTTCGAAATGCGCCTAGAGCCGATGCTCCTGGAGCGCCTCGACCAATGGGCCGAGGAGAAGGGGGCGTCGCGCGCCGAAGCGGCGCGTGACCTGATCCTGCTGGGGCTCGACCGCTCCCCACGCGCGGGCGTCAGCTTTTCAGACGGGGAGAAGCTGATCATGGCCATGATCGCAGACCTCGGCAAACCGAAGACCTCGCGCGAGATCGACACGGACGAGGTGATGTCGGCGATCTATGGCGGGCACCTGTGGGCGCTGAAATGGGAGATGCAGGGCCTCTTCCATGACCATGTCGATGCGCCGGGGGCCGTTTCACTCGTCGTCGACACCCTGGACATGTGGTCGTTCATCGAGGAGGCGGTCGAGCGGTTCTCGGCGGCCGAACGCAAGCTGCTCGAGAAGGAGGCCGGCGTCTGGGGCAAGTATCCGAAGTTCTCGGGGTTCGACGGCAATAACGAGACCGAATACCTCGGCATTGCACGGCACCTCGTGGATCGCATGGACAGGTTCTCGCGGTTCAAGGGCCGGGAGATGAACTCGCATTCGCCGGTCGTCACTCGCTACGCCCGCATGACCCGGGCTTTCCAGCCGGTGCGCGCATCCCTTGGCGGCCGCACGCCAATCGGCATGAACGTCACCGAGGTCATCACCCTGCTGAACAGCGCCAGACACACCGACTGAAGGACCGCGTAGGCCGCCATGAACACGATCGATGTTTGGGACGTGGCGACCTTCGATCCAGAACTCCATCAGGTTTTGGACGGCAAGGCCGACCTGGTCCGTAACTATGTCACGCGCGACAAGGCCAACTTCCTTGCCTACGACTACGCTGACCGGCCGGTCGGCCTGATCAGGCCTGACAACCCATTTGCAGCAGACTTCATCGCCTTCAAGGATGGGCTCAGCGTCCTCATGCAGGCGCGGACGATCCGCGCGTGGCATTACACGAGAATGACAGATGGCGAGGTCGCCTCGCTGCGGCAGGACGGAATTCATCTGTCGACGCCGGATACGCTGCGCGAACGCCTCGACCGGTTGGTCGCCGATGGCGTCACAACCGCGGCTCTTGCTGACGACCTCATCAGGCACAGCCCGTTCCAGAGCGACCAGCTGCCCTACCGCAGAGATCGGTTCTGGCTCGTCTCTCACCCGCGCCTAGTCACGGATAGCGGCGTCAAACGCTTGCTCGCGTACTGGGGCGGCGAGGTCGCGTCGTTCCACACTGACGATCCCTCGCTCCTGCACCCGCTCAGCCTGATCGGAAGACCCCGGGTCCTTGAGGTCGCAACGCCGCTGGAAATAACGAAACACGCCTTCAGCGCCGCCGGCGCCTGCATCGCTGCTTATGCGCGGACGCTTGGTTGCGTGGAAAGCTCACACGGCTTCGACGTCTGTATCACCGCGAACTTGGCTCCGACGGCGGTCATCCGGGTCCACAGCGAAGGCGAGCCATCATTTAAGCTGATCGGCCAAGGTCATCCGGAGCGCTATGTCGATGTCGACCGCGATTACTGGACGACCCTAACTGGTGAGCGCGATTGAAGGTGCCGCCTGATCACGTGCTAGCGATCGGGGCCAGGGTCAGTTCGCGCCACCAGCCAACGATTCATTTGATGCCGCTCGTGGTGAACAACGCCTGACGGTTCTCGGCCGGAGCGAGGAAGGCATTTCCGGGCCTTTCCCGCCATTTCCGCCTCGGTTCCCGAAGCGCTGGCGAAAGCACAATACCAGTCGGAAACCTTGGAGATTGCTATGTTGACTGCACTTCCCATCGAGATTGTAGAAGCAAAGCCCGCTGTTCGTCGCCAGCAGCTTCGTGAACTTGTGCCGCTCGCCGACACGACGATTTATGAAATGGAGCAGCGCGGAGACTTTCCGAAGCGCTTCTATCTGACGCCGCGCTGTCCGGTTTGGGACCTCGGTGAGATCAATCTTTGGCTCGCCGCACGCCGCGCTGCCAACAGCCAAACACCGCCGCACCCTGACGTGCGGCGGCGGAAGGCTAGGCCAGTACGGTGCTAGGCTTGGGGATCGTGCGCTACGAGCTCAACGGCCGGCGGCATGAACGCAGCAGTGTACTTCTCGCCCTTGATCCAAGCATCGACCATATTCGACCATTGCTGCAGCATGTGGCGGCGCTGGGGCTCATACTCGGCCTTGTTGTATACACCGCGTACCGTACGCCCGTGTTCATGGGCCAGGCACTTTTCTATCCAATCACTGTTGAAGCCAACTTCGTTGAGCAAGGTTGACGCCGTCCGCCGAAGATCGTGCACAGTGAACGGAGCCAGTGGCAGTTCATCTTTCTCCGCCAGGGTCGCAATTGCAGTCGTGACTCTGTTGAAGGTTGCCCGGGACATAGGCTCGTCGGCATCATACCGAGACGGCAGCAGGTATCGCGAATTTCCCGCGCAGGTCTTGAGCGCGATCATTATGTCGAGCGCCTGGTCCGACAGATACACGTTGTGCGGCTTGGATCGCTTCATCCGCTCCTTCGGAATCGACCAGACTCGATTTTCAAAATCGACCTCATCCCAAGTGGCGTCCTGCAGCTCACTTTTTCGAACCATGGTGAGCAGGATCAGCCTAAGTCCTAGCCGTATAGTTGGTAGAGTGGCGACGCGTTCGATCAGCCTGAACGCAATCCTGATCTCAGTGGGAGACAACGCCCGGTCGCGGATTTCGAAGGTGGCGATCGATGAGGGCGCCACAGCGTCTGCCGGATTGTCGATCCTCTCTCCCTGCAGGATAGCGAAGCCGAAGATCTGTTTGACGATGTCACGCACATGGATCGCTGTGGCAGGCGCCCCACGTTCCTTGACCCGGGCGCACAAGGCCCTCAGATCCTCCGGCGCGATCTCAGCCATGAGCCGATTTTTCCACAGTGGGGCGATGTCGCGGTCGTAGATGTGTCGACGCATGTCGCGCGTCGACTCGGCCATTTTTGACTCTTTGAAGTAGTTTTCGGCCCATTCGCCGAAGAACTTGGCAAACGCGAGTTTGCGTTTCTCGCGCTGCTTTTCCTGAGCGGGCGATTGCCCTGCTTTCACGGCCTTGCGGGCCTCGATGCATTGCTCGCGAGCCTGGGAAAGCGAAATACCGTCCCTTCCGTATTGGCCGAGGGTCAGCGTTTCTCGCCTGCCGTGTAGGCGGTAGTCGTACCGGAATACGATCGTACCGGTCGGCCGGACCTCCGCGTACATACCGTCACGGTCCGCCGCTTTGTAGGTTTTGTCCTTTGCCTTCAGGTTCTTGAGGGCTGTGTCCGTCAACATGAAGTTGCTCCGCTGATGCGGGCGGGCGCTTTTCCTAGCTGCGGATACCGTCAGCGACGTCACCGTCAAAACTCGCCCATCCCTTTGGTTTCAAAGTTTATTTCGCTAGAAACGCGCGGAAATGGCGGGAAAGGGCTCGACGGTGTCGGCGCTTCGCGGCTTGCGCCGCTGCACCCATGCCGTCGCGCGCACCGTCAAACCGTCACGCTGCTCGGCGAACGATGGCGATAGATTTCGACTGGATTTCCCGTGGGCTGTCAGTGACTTGGGCGGGACTGCCGATATGCGGCGAACGATCCCGAAGAGCCCTGAATCATTCCCACTCGATTGTGCCGGGCGGCTTGGACGTCACGTCGTAGACGACGCGGGAGACGCCTTTTACCTCGTTGATGATGCGCGTGGCGCAGCGGCCGAGGAAGTTCATGTCGAACTGATAAAAATCGGCCGTCATGCCGTCTGTCGATGTGACCGCGCGCAGGGCGAGGACGGATTCGTAGGTGCGCGCATCGCCCATGACGCCGACCGAGCGCACGGGCAGCAGGACAGCAAAGGCCTGCCAGATCTTGTCGTAGAGGCCGGCCTTGCGGATTTCGTCGAGATAGATGGCGTCGGCCTTCTGAAGCACCGCAACACGTTCCGGCGTGATCTCGCCCGGGATGCGGATGGCGAGGCCCGGACCGGGAAAGGGATGGCGGCCGACGAGCGTTTCCGGCAGGCCGAGTTCGCGACCGAGCGCCCTCACCTCGTCCTTGAACAACTCGCGCAGCGGCTCGACCAGCTTGAGGTTCATCTTCTCCGGCAGGCCGCCGACATTGTGGTGCGACTTGATGGTGACCGAGGGACCGCCATCGAATGAGACGCTTTCGATCACATCCGGATAGAGCGTGCCCTGCGCGAGGAATTGCGCGCCTTCGACCTTCCGGGCTTCGGCCTCGAAGATATCGATGAAGGTCTTGCCGATGAACTTGCGCTTGGTCTCCGGATCGGTGACGCCGGCAAGGCCATCGAGGAAGGTCTTCGAGGCGTCCACGTGAACAAGCGGAATGTTGTAGTGGCCGCGGAAAAGACTCACGACTTCGTCCGCCTCGTTCGCGCGCATGAGGCCGGTGTCGACTAAGACGCAGGTGAGCTGGTCGCCGATGGCCTCGTGGATCAGCACGGCCGCAACGGATGAATCGACGCCGCCGGAAAGCCCGCAGATCACCCTGCCCGTGCCGACCTGCGCGCGGATCTTGGCGACCTGCTCGGCGCGCAGGGCCGCCATGGTCCAGTCGCCTTTCATGCCGGCGATCTTCTTGACGAAGTTCGAGAGGGCTTCGCGCCATCCGGCGTATGCACGACCTCCGGATGGAACATCGTCGTGTAGTAGCGACGGGATTCATCAACCGCGATGGCGAAGGGCGCGTTCTCGGACGTGCCGATCACCTTGAAGCCGTCCGGCAGGCGCGTGACGCGGTCACCATGACTCATCCACACAGGATAACGCTTGCCGACTTCCCAGAAGCCCTCGAACAACGGGGAGGCTTCGCGGATTTCGACGTCGGCGCGGCCGAATTCGGCTGCGTGGCCGCCCTCGACCTCGCCGCCAAGCTGCACCGCCATGGTCTGCTGGCCATAGCAGATGGACAGGATCGGGACTTTCAGGTCGAAGGCGATCTGCGGCGCGCGGGGAGACTTGTCGCGCGTGACGCTGTCCGGCCCGCCGGAGAAGATGATGGCCTTCGGGTTGAAGCCGGCTTTGATCACCGCCTCGGCCCGGTTGTAGGGGTGGACCTCGCAATAGACCCCCATTTCGCGAAGCCGGCGGGCGATCAGCTGCGTGACCTGGCTGCCGAAATCGATGATCAGCGCCCGCTCATGTGCGTTGGAATCATAGTTGAGGGGGGTGGGGGTCGCGCTCGCCATGGCGGAAATAGAAGGGGTTCGGGCGAGGCGTCAATCCTGCCACAAAGACGCCGTGTGGACATTTCAGGGTCCTCCAGCATTCGTTTGGGGGACCAATATGCGGATCAGCCTAGCTGCAGTGCAGACCGCCGTGGTTTTGGCCAGCATATCGCCGGCCGCCGCACAACTTGCCGCGCGTGATCCCCAGACCATGCCGTGCGGCGCCACGCATTTGACAGCGTTCCGGATGGACACGAGCGGCCCTCACTCAGTTGCGGCCATTCATTTTCTCGATGGCGACGGCGACCTCGTGAGCCCCTCCATGTTCTTCACCGGCAGTTTCCATTCGCTCTGCAAGCAGAACCGGTTCCTGCTTGTGGCTGACGACGTGCATTTCGGCGTGACGCACTCGTTCCTCATGCGTGGCGACGGTGCTCGCGTCGCTGAGCTGAGTCTCGGCTGGGGGCCTGCCACTTCCGTCTCCGACGACCACCGCGTCTTCTGGATTGAGACCCACGAAGCTGACAATGCTGAAGAAACCCGGCTTCGCGTGTTCGATTTCGACGGCAAGGAGCTCTTTGACCAGCGTTATCGCGAGAAAGGCGCCATCGTGGAGCTTGAGTTCGGCGGCAGCGTCTATCGTATCAACGTGAGAGATCCCGACTTACCCGGCTGATCACCCCGCCCTCCGCATCACCGCCATGTAGAATCCGTCGGTTCCCGCTGTGCGCGGCGTGAGACGGACGGAGCCATCGGGGCGGCGGCATTTGCGGACGAGCGCTGCGCCCTTGTCGGTCAGCTCGCCGGAGCGGATAGCGGCCTCGGCGGCATCGTCGGCAATGAAGTCGGTCCGGTCGGCGAGGAAGCTCGCGACCTGGTCCTCGTTCTCCTCCATCAGGAAGGAGCAGGTGACGTAGACCAGACGCCCGCCAGGTTTCACGTAGTTGCACGCCTGCCTGAGGATCATCGCCTGATCCTCGATCCGCTTCTGCAGGGCGTTGGGTTGCACGCGCCATTTCGCATCAGGCTTGCGCCGCCATGTGCCCACGCCAGTGCATGGCGCATCGATCATGACGAGATCCATCTTCAGATCGAGATCATCGAGCGAGGCGTTTTCCTTGGGGTGGCGCAGCTGCACATTGCGGATGCCGGCGCGCTCGATGCGCGGGATCAGAGCGGAGAGGCGGCGACCATCGATATCGTGGCTGAATATCTGCCCCTTGTTCTCCATCATCGCGGCCATGGCGATGGTCTTGCCGCCGCCGCCGGCGCAGTAGTCCAGCGCCTGCTCGCCCGGTGCGGCGCAGGAAGCGGCGGCCGCAATCTGGCTGCCCATATCCTGCACTTCGACCCAGCCTTTGGAATAGGCGGGGATCGCTTCGACGCTTTCGCCGCGATCGACGGAGTCCGGCGCGGGTATGCGAAAGCCGTTGATCAGCTCGGGCATCGGCTTCGCCTTGACGCTTTCGAGCGCGCGGCCAGCCTTTTTCCGGATCGGACTTCAGTGTGTTGATGCGCAGATCGACCGGCGCACGGGTCGCCATGGCCATGCCTTCAGCGACTGCGTCAGGTCCGAAGGCGCGAAGCATGTTGGGCGCGAGCCATTCCGGGAAGTCGCCCTGCACATGCGGCGGCGCGGCGGGGTTCGGCGCCATAAGCAGGTTCTCGCGCTCCCTCCCCTGCAGCGGCGGCGGCGCGTGTTCGTCCTTCAGTGCTGTTTCGATCTTGCGCACGTCCCAGCCCCAGGCGTGCTTCAGCGCGCCAAGCGCGAGGACGCGCGGGCCGGTCGCCTCCATCGCATGCTCGATGGAATTCTTCCGCCGCAGCGCGTCGACAACGAGTCCGGAAATCCACGCGCGGTCGCGCGAGCCCGCGAAGCGCGAGCGCTTGCCCCAGTCGCGCACGGCTTCCTTCACCGGCGTGCGGCGTTCCAGCACGTCGCGGAGGACTTCGATCGCCGCCTGGATCTTGCCGCCGTCACGCATGCGGCCGCCCTAGAGCACCGGGCCGACGACCTGCAACCCCATCTGCAGGACAAGCACGGACGAAACGAGGAACAACAGGAAACGCACGGGCACGAAGTTCGTCGTGACGAACACGGCGGCGTGCGCAACACGCAGGGCGACAAACGCCCACGCCAGCCAGACCGTCTGGTCGCTTTCAACGTGCAGCCAGAGCGTGAGGATGACGATCACATAGAAAAGGACAGGAACCTGGAACTGGTTGTTGAAACAGTCCGCCACCTGCGTCGCCCATTTGGGAAAGATCGGGTGTCCGGCCGCATCGCGGGTCACCTTGCCCGCGCGCAGCGCCATGATGCGCGGGACAGGCAACATCAGCAGGACCACGAAAGTCAGCGCCGCCTGGGAGAGCATGGCAAGCACAAGCTGGCGTTGAATGTCGGACAGTTCGATCACGGATGCGGCCCCACGCCGCCATGGCGGCTTGTCAATGCGCGGCCGATGGCGCGCACATCCTGCAGGATCGCGTAGTCGCCGACAATGATCGCATCGCCCGGCGCGCGTTCGCGGTCCATCACCAGCATGGGACAGCCCTGCCAGTCCGGGCCAAGAAGATCGACGATGGGCTGACGCGGCCGGGGGAAGGCGACCCGGTGGACCTTGATCCGGTCAAGCCAATGCGGATTGATCTGCATGACGTATTCCAGCGTCGCGCAGTCATTGCAGTACCAGTCGAAACCGCCGTCCTGGAACGGCTCGGTCAGAAGGAACAGGGTGTCTTTCATGGCGTCCTCTTAGCGCCCGCCATGCCGCTTGTCGCCTATCCGGTCGGTAGAGAATAGTTCGGGGCTTCGCGGGTCATCTTCACATCGTGGACGTGGCTCTCGCGCAGGCCCGCGCCGGTGATCTGGATGAAGTTCGCCTTGGCGTGGAGTTCATCCACGGTCTTGGCGCCGACATAGCCCATGGCCGCGCGCAGGCCGCCGGCCATCTGGTGCAGGATGGGGCTGACGGGTCCCTTGTAGGGCACCTGGCCTTCAATGCCTTCCGGAACCAGCTTCTGGGCTTGCACGTCCTTCTGGAAGTAGCGGTCAGCCGAGCCGCGGCCCATGGCGCCGAGCGAGCCCATGCCGCGATAGTCCTTGTAGGGACGGCCTTCGTAGAGGAACACCTCGCCGGGCGCTTCTTCCGTACCGGCAAGCATCGAGCCCATCATGGCGGAGGAGGCGCCGGCGGCGAGCGCCTTGGCGAAGTCACCCGAGAACTTGATCCCGCCATCAGCGATGACCGGCGTGTTGGTCGACTGCGCCGCACGGGCGCAATCCGCGATCGCTGTCAGCTGCGGCACGCCGACGCCGGCCACGATGCGCGTCGTGCAGATGGAGCCGGGACCAATGCCGACCTTCACCGCGTCTGCGCCAGCGTCGATCAGCGCCCTGCAGCCATCGTGCGTGGCGACGTTGCCCGCAACGACCTGGACACGGTTCGACAGTTTCTTCACTCGCTCGACCGCCTGAAGCACAGCAAGGGAATGGCCATGGGCGGTGTCGATCACCAGCGCATCGACGCCGGCGTCGATCAGCGCCTGGCTACGCTCGAAGCCAGCATCGCCAACGGTGGAGGCGGCGGCGACACGCAGGCGGCCCTGCTCGTCCTTGCAGGCGTTGGGGTTGGCCTGGCTCTTTTCCATGTCCTTCACGGTGAGCAGGCCCACGCAGCGGCCATCCTCGTCCACGACGATCAGGCGCTCAATGCGATGCTTGTGCAGGAGGCGGCGGGCCTCGGCCTGATCCGCGCCCTGACGGATGGTGACGACCTTACGGGTCATCAGTTCCGAGACCGGCATGTTGTCGTCCTCGGCGAAGCGGACATCGCGATTGGTGACGATCCCCAGCAGTTTCTGCGGCACGCCCTCCGGGCCCTGCTCGACGACAGGTATGCCCGATACCTTCAGGCGTTCCTTCAGCACCTTGAGCTGGCGGAGTGTGACATCCGGCGTGACCGTGACCGGGTTGACTACCATGCCGCTCTCGAAGCGCTTCACCCGCTTCACCTGCTCGGCCTGTTCCTCAAGCGAGAGGTTGCGGTGAATGACCCCCATGCCGCCGAACTGGGCCATGGCGATGGCGAGCCCCGCCTCGGTGACGGTGTCCATGGCGGCGGACACGATCGGCACGTTGATGGCGATGTCCCTGGTGAGGCGCGAGCGGATGTCGACCTCGCCCGGAATGATCTCGGACGGGCCGGGCTCAAGCAGGACATCATCGAAGGTGATGGCCTGGCGAATGCGGATTGTGGTGGGGTGCTGTTCCATGGACCCGTCTATCGATTCTCGAATTGCTTGGGAAGTGGGGATCGCAACAGACTTGCGGGCGGCCCCATGACGCGCCACCACTAGTCGGCTATCGCCCTGCGGGGCCGGGATTTTCCTGCATGTCATCTGGCGGTTACGCAGCCATTTTCGATCTCGACGGGGTTCTGACCTCGACCTCGGCGCGTCACGAACGCAGCTGGACCGACGCGGCGGAGCAGTTCGGATTTCCCGTGACGCCCGAAAGCCTCGCGGAAACCCGCAGCGTGCCGAGAGCCTCCTCGCTCAACGCCCTGCTGGCGCATGCCGGGGTGACGCTGGACGAGGCCACGCGCAATGCCGTGATGGCGTTCAAGAACCAGCGCTATCGCGAACTGATCGCCGGTCTGACGCCGGCGGACGCCTTCGACGGGGCGCGGGAAGCGCTGGACGCTTGCCGGCGGCTGAACCTCCGGACCGCTGTCGCGTCCGCCAGTCTCAATGCTCAGCAGGTGCTGGAACGGCTGGACCTAATCGGTCTGGTGGATTTCGTGGCGGATCCGCGCGAGAGCGCCGCCAAGCCGAGCCCCGAAATCTACGGCCGCTGCTGCGCAGCGCTGGACGTGTCGCCAGCGGCGGCAATCTGTATCGAGGACGGCGCGTCCATGATCGCCAACCTCAGGGCGGAAGGTCTCTACACAGTTGGTGTCGGTCCGGCGCCACTCGGCGCGGACGAACAGGTCGCGCGGATCGCCGATTGGTATGTGGCGGGGACGGTACGCACACTCAAAGCGCGCAGCTAACCTTTGAACCGCCGCGCGATGACGAAGGTTTCCGGGCTTTCGGTGCGGCTGGATGGCGGCTTCCAGTGGCGCACATCCTCGAAATTGGACTTGAGCAGGTCCAGCAGCGCGCCCTGTGCGCCGCCCTGAAAGACCTTCGCCACAAAGGTTCCGCCCTTCACGAGGTTGTCGACTGCGAACTGCGCGGCGAGTTCGGCAAGGCCGACCGTGCGGATGTGATCCGTCTGCTTGTGGCCCACCGTGTTGGCCGCCATGTCGGACAGGACCAGCGTCGGCGGGTCGCCCAGCGCATCGAGCAGTTTCTGCGTCATGCCCGGCTCGTAGATGTCGCCCTGGAAGATGACGGCGTGGCCCACCGGATCGACGGGCAGGAGATCAACACCGACGATCTTCTCCGCGCCCTTCTCGAGCGCAACCTGTAGCCAGCCGCCGGGGGCGCAACCAAGATCGATCACGCGGGCGCCGCGCTTCAGCACGCGGAAGCGTTCGTCGATTTCGCGCAGCTTGTAGGCGGCGCGAGCGCGATAGCCTTCTTCCTGCGCGCGGATCACATAGGGGTCGCGTAGCTGACGATCGACCCATTCGCGCGACGACTTGGAGAGCGTCTTCTTACGGACCTTCTCCTTCTTCGCCATGGTGCGCCCGCCGGCCGGGCCGCGCGCATCGGCAGGCGCCTTCCAGCGGCGCCGGCCCTTTTCGTCTTCCTCAACGCTCATGACGCGGCTTCCTTCGGCGCAGAGGCAGGGCGCCGGCGCGACCGGTTGCGGCGGCGTTGCTGCGGCGGCCGGTCGGGACCATGCATCAGCGACAGGATGATACCCTCGCGCAGGCCACGATCCCCCACGCGCAGACGCGCCGACGGCCATGTCGCCCAGACAGCGGCAAGGATCGCGATGCCGGGCACCATGAGCTCGGAACGGCCGCCGACGAGACAGGGTTCCCGTGCCCGCTCTTCCGCTGTCGCCGCGACAAGACGTTTCATCGTTTCGCCAAGTCCATCACGCTCAACCCAGATGCCATCGACCGAGGACCGGATGTAGCGGGGCAAGCCAAGATGGACACCGGCAAGGCTTGTGACCGTTCCTGAATTGCCGATCAGCTGGCCGCGACCTGCCCGGAACAGGGGGCCGAAGCGGGTGGCCGCATCGTTCGCGAGCAGCAGCGACTGAACGTGGGCGAACATGGCGTCATAATGCTCTGTGCCGGCGCCTTTGAACATGTCGGCCAGCGTCACTACACCGACCGGGAACGAGGCCCAGCCGAGAATAGGCGGCCGGGTCGCGCACCCGCGAACGCCGCGCTCCACCGCCGCCTTGGCGTCGATCCAGCACAGTTCGGTGGAGCCGCCACCGATGTCGATCACCAGGGCGAAGTCATTCGCGGGATCGACAAGGTCGAGCGACCCCAGCAAGGCGAATTTCGCCTCTTCCTTGGGAGAGATCAGCTCCATCCGCAGGCCAACCCGGCGGCTGGCTTCGGCGAGAAACGCGCGGCCATTGCTGGCGGCGCGGCAGGCCTGTGTCGCGATGAAACGCCCCTGCAACGGACCGTGTTTCCTGACCTTCTCCGCGCACCGGCGAAGCGCCTCGACGGCCCGGTCCATCGCCTTTTGCGAGAGCATGCCGGACGAGGCGAGGCCTTCCCCCAGCGTCACGATCTGGGAAAATGAATCGATAACGCGCAGCCCGCCCGACGGCCCGCGTTCGGCGATCAGTAGTCTGCAATTGTTCGTGCCCAGGTCCAGCGCCGCATAGAGATTCGACGCGCCGCCGGACCGTCCGGCAGCTTTTCCGCGCCGCGGACGGGATGGCTTCGCCATGTAGCGATCCGTGATCTTGTTACGACAGCCATAACCGGTTCCGCAGCCGTTGGCACGAGCGAAGTGTCATTTACTGTCATGCAAGGTTGCGAGCCGCATCCTGATCAGCCTAATTGGACGTGGGTCTGGCGGGCTGCCGCGCATTTGCGCGGGCGTTTCCGCTGCGGCCATGTGGGTAGGGTCTGGGCACTGGAAGGGCGAGGGGCGCCATCGGCCATGGACGTCAACAGGGCAGCCAAGTTCGCGATCGGACAGCAGGTCCGTCACCGGCATTTTCCGTTCCGGGGCGTGATCTTCGACGTCGATCCGAAATTCGCCAATACGCAGGAATGGTGGGACGCAATCCCTGAGGAAATCCGGCCCGCGAAGGACCAGCCTTTCTATCACCTGCTGGCCGAGAACGAGTCGACTTACTACGTCGCCTATGTTTCCGAGCAGAACCTGTTGCCGGACGATGCGCCGGAGCCGGTGAACCACCCACAGATTCCGGAAATGTTCGAGATCGACGATCACGGCATGTACCGCAAACGCGCAACGATGGCGCACTGAGGGCTTTCCCCAGCATCGACACCATCGGCAGCCGCAGCTAGCTTTTTCAGCAATCTTGTTGGGGAGGTTTGAATGCGCTGGACTCGCATAGCTTTTTTGGGCGCTGCCGTCGCATTCGCACCGTCCGCGTTGGCGCAATCAATAGACATCACATGGCAAAAGGTTTTCCCAATCGAGGGCGACAGGGGCCAGATCAACGCAATGATCGTAACAGAGAGCGGCAACATCGTTGTGGGTGGAGCGCTCACGCGGCCAGTGGAGTTCGCTCAAGGCGAAGCCTATGATGCGTGGGTCGCCATGTACGCGCCGAATGGAGAGCAGCTGTGGTCGCAGCAGTTCGGCGGCGAATTCCGAGACGATGTTGTGGACCTCGTCGAGGATCGCGACGGCGGAATCATCGTAACCGGGAGTCGCGACACGGTCCGCAGGCAAAGCCGGATAAGCGAGAACGTTTTTGCAGCAAAGTTCAGCGCAACGGGGGAACTGATCTGGGACAAGATACTCAACGATGGCGAGCGGCGCACGCTTAGCGAGGTGACGCTCGCAGATGATGGGGGCATTCTGCTGAGTGGTCAGACCACACCGAGTGGCGAAGCCGGATCACGCCCCATAGTCATCAAACTCACACCGTCTGGTGAGTTCCGCTGGGTCGCCAGCCCACCTACTCCCCCTGTCGACCAGTCGCCGCAGAACGCCATTGTCGCGTCGACAGGCAAAGGAGGTCCCTACACCTTCGATGTAGCTCGCATTTCAGCTGCAATGTCGGACGGGATCGAGGTTACAATTCTTCGCAACACCTGGGCCGCGCAAGGAATGCAGGTGTCTTGTGTAACACTGAACTCCGCAGACGGTAGCCCGACAACAACGCCCTGCAGCGCCGCTGCATTGAATGGCTTTAAGCAGGATGAGCTATTCGTCGGGGGACGAACCGCTAATTTCGATGTTTCCGATCCAATGGTTACGAGGCGCGACACCAACGGCGGCGTTGCCTGGCAACGAGCATTCGTGAGCGTCGAGGGAGATGGACTGTTCGGGGTGGCAGCAACGCCGGATGGCGGCGTTGTCGGGGCTGGCTTCCAACTGATTGGCAACAGGGTCCAAAGGCACAACTGGGACGGCTTCCTGGTCCGGCTGGACGCGAATGGCAAGGAGCTTTGGCGCCGAACGTTCGGCGGCAAGAAGCGGGAAGAGTTCAAGGCGGTGAAAGTGCTTGCAGATGGTTCCATTGTCGTGGCGGGCTTCACCGGATCGCAAACCGGCGTTCAAGACTGGGCGCCTTGGATCATGAGACTCAATTCACAGGGGGAACTGGAAGGCGCGGCTCTAAAGGAATTGCAGGACCGGCAATTTTAGCGGTGAACGCCGCGGCGTGACGAATCCCCCTTCGCGCCCTACATTTGGAATATGAGCAGCCACATCACCGTGCGGGACGATGACTATGTCATCGACCAGAACTGGAAGGGCTACACGGCCGATGAACACGCCGTGTGGGACTTCCTGTACAGGCGGCAGGTCGAAATTCTGAAGGACCGCGCCGATCCCGCCATGCTGCGCGGGCTGGAGGCGCTGAACCTCAATCGCGGCGGCATCCCGAACTTCGCCGAGATCAATGTCGAGCTGAAAGCGCGGACAGGCTTCGAGGTCGTGGCTGTTCCGGGGCTGGTTCCGGACGAGGTGTTCTTCAACCACCTCGCCAACCGCCGTTTTCCCGCCGGACAATTCATCCGCACGCGCGACCAGCTCGACTACCTGCAGGAACCGGACATCTTCCACGATGTGTTCGGCCACGTGCCGCTGCTGACCGACCCGGTCTTCGCGGACTATATGGAGGCGTATGGCCGGGGCGGGCTGCGCGCGATCAGGTTCGGCCGCCTGAAGAACCTTGCTGCGCTCTACTGGTACACGGTGGAGTTCGGGCTGATCGAAACGCCTGCGGGGCTTCGCATCTATGGGGCGGGAATCTCCTCATCGAAAGACGAATCGATCTTCGCGCTGGAGGATCCATCTCCCAACCGCATCCGCTTTGACCTCGAGCGCGTGATGCGCACGCGCTACCGCATCGACGATTTCCAGCAGACCTATTTCGTGATCCGCTCCTACGACGACCTGTTCCGGGCGACGGTGGATACGGACTTCGCGCCGCTCTACGCCCGGCTGGATGACGACATCAGCTATACCGCCGACGATGTGCTACCCACCGACGCCGTCGTTACGCGGGGGACGCAGGCCTACGCCAAGGCCAAGCTGGCAGGCTGATCCAGCTGAGACGCTGGCGCGTACGAAGGTCAAACCGACCTGACCCCGCGAGCCGCTTTGTCCGACCGCCCCGTCCTTTTCTGGTTCCGAGACGACCTCCGGCTGGGCGACAATCCAGGTCTGGCGGCCGCCCACGCAACGGGCAGGCCGCTGGTCGCTGTCTATATCCTCGACGAGGAAAGCCGGGAAGCGCGCGCGCCCGGCGGCGCCAGCCGCTGGTGGCTGGACAAGTCGCTTCGAGCGCTCGGTGAACGCCTCAAGGGCAAAGGCGGTCGCCTGGTGCTGCGGCGGGGCAAGGCCGAGGACATCATCGCCGGACTGATCGGCGAAACAGGCGCAGACGCCGTCTACTGGAACCGCCGCTATGGGCCCGCCCGCAAAATCGACGAACGCATCAAGTCCGCGCTGAAGTCTGCGGGCGTGGAAGCGAACAGCTTCAACGGGTCCTTGCTGGCCGAACCCTTCGCCCTGAAGACAGGGTCAGGCGGCGACTTCAAGGTGTTCACGCCATTCTGGAAGGCGCTGCAGGCCAATCTGGAGCTGCATGATCACGCGCCGGAACCGCGCACCATCAACTCATTTGATGGCGTCACCTCGGACGACATCGATGACTGGGGTCTGCATCCCGCCAAGCCGGACTGGTCTGGAGGTCTGGCCGGAATGTGGACGCCGGGCGAGATGGCGGCGCGCAGGCGGCTCAGCGATTTTCTGTTGGGCGGGATCAACGGCTATGCCAGTGGCCGCGACCGGCCGGACCAGGATCACACGTCACGGCTGTCACCCTATCTCCATTTCGGCGAGATCAGTCCGCATACCGTCTGGCGAGCGGCGACGATGGCGGAAGAAGCCGGCGAAGCATCGGCGAAGGACATCCAGAAATTCCTCTCCGAACTCGCCTGGCGTGATTTCTCGCATCACCTTCTCTACCACGACCCGCAGATGAGCCGGCTGAGCTGGCGGCGGCAGTTCGACGAGGTCGACTGGCGCAACGGCACGAAGCTTGAGCTGGAAGCCTGGCGGCGCGGCCAGACCGGCTTCCCGATCATCGACGCCGGCATGCGCCAGCTGTGGCGCACGGGCTGGATGCACAATCGCGTGCGAATGATCTGCGCTTCCTTCTTCGCGAAGGACCTGCTCGTGCACTGGCGCAAGGGCGAGGAATGGTTCTGGGACACGCTGGTCGACGCGGACGAAGCCAACAACGCCAATGGCTGGCAATGGACAGCGGGCACCGGCGCCGACGCCGCGCCTTACTTCCGTGTGTTCAACCCCGTGCTGCAGGGCGAGAAGTTCGATCCCGAGGGCGACTATGTGCGCGCCTGGGTTCCGGAGCTTGCCGATCTCTCATCGAAATGGATTCACCGGCCGTGGGAAGCGCCCTCCGATGCGCTCGACCTTGCTGGCATACAGCTCGGCGAAACCTATCCCGAGCCGATCATCGATCATGACTTTGCGCGCAAACGCGCGCTCGAAGCCTACAAGGCCTCCAGCCGGGACAACGCCGCATGAACATCCGTCGCAAACGTGTTGCGGTTATCGGCGGAGGCGTCGCCGGCCTTGGGGCTGCGTGGGCCCTTCGGGATAACGCCGACATCGTCGTCTACGACAAGGCTTCGCGCTTCGGAGGTCACGCGTGGACCGTGAACGTCGACCATGGCGGCAAGCCGCTCGACGTGGATATCGGCTTCATCTGCTTCAACCGCCCGAACTATCCGAACTTCACGCATCTGTTGAAGCATCTCGGCGTCGAGACTGTCTGGACCGACATGGCCTTCTCCGTCTCAGATCCCAACGGCTATGAATGGTCATCCGATCCGTGGGGTCTGTTCGCGTGGAAACGCAACGCGCTGGACAAGCAGTTTCGCGGCATGGTCAGCGAGATCATCGACTTCAACAATGCTGCGCGCGCCGAACTGTCGAATGACTGCGTGCCGGATATGAGTCTTGGCGACTGGCTGGACGGGCACGGATATTCGCAGCTGTTCCGCGACGCCTATCTCCTTCCGATGAGCGCCGCGATCTGGTCGACGCCGGAGAAGCTGATGCTGGACTACCCCGTGATCAGCTTCCTGCAATTCTTCGACAATCACAGGCTGATGCATCTCGTGCGCCCGATCTGGCGAACCGTGAAAGGCGGCAGCCAGTCTTATGTGAAGCGGATGCTGTCCGATCTCGGCGCCCGCCTCCGCCCGTCAGCGAACATCGAGTCAGTCCGGCCCGTTGGCCATGGCAAGACCGCGGTGACCGAACGCGGCAAGCGACCCGAAGTTTTCGACGCTGTGATCTTCTCCTGCCACGCGGACGCGTCGCTGAAGATGCTGGATCCCGCCTACGAGGAGCAGCGACTGGCGCTGGGCTCGATGCGCTTTTCATCCAACGTCGCCTGGCTGCACCACGACGCCTCGCTGATGCCGCAACGCCGGGCGGCGTGGGCGTCCTGGAACGTGAAGAAGGGGCAGGACGACAGTGTCTGCGTCACCTACTGGATGAACCGGCTGCAGCGGCTGCCGAAGTCGCATCCTGTGTTCGTCACGCTGAATCCCGTGCGCGAGCCGGCGCCCGACAAGACGTTCGGCGTCTACGAATTCGACCACCCGATGTACGATGCCGCATCAGCCGCAGCGCGCCGATCGATACAGCGCCTGCAAGGCCGGAACGGCCTGTTCTTCGCCGGCGCATGGCTGGGCGATGGCTTCCACGAAGCCGGGCTGCGCACCGGTCTTGAGGCAGCCTTTGCACTCGGCGGCCGCGTGCCATGGCAGGCGACAACAACCCAGACTCACGCACTGTCCCATTCGCCTTCGCTGCAGCCAGCGCTTCAGGCGGGTGCTTTGGCGGCCGTCACATGAGCGAGCCGGCCGCCCGTCTCTGGTTTGGCCGCACGGCGCACCGGCGCGAGAAGCCGTTTGTCCGCAGCTTCTCGCACCGCATCGCCATGCTGGACGTGGACATCGACCGCCTGAACGAGACCTCCGGCCTGTCGCGTCTCTTTGCCGTGGACCGCGCGGCGCCTGTCTCATTCCGGCAAGTCGACCATGGCGCGCGAACGCCCTCCCTGCCGCTCAGAGCCTGGGCGGAGGCCCGGTTTGCAGAAGGCCGCATCGATCTGAAAGACGGATCGATCCGTCTGATCACCTTTCCGCGCGTGCTGGGCTACGGCTTTGCCCCCATCTCGCTCTGGCTGGGATACGGGCCGGACGGTGGGCTTCTCGGC
Organism: Hyphomonadaceae bacterium; assembly: GCA_041398245.1. Taxonomy (GTDB): domain Bacteria; phylum Pseudomonadota; class Alphaproteobacteria; order Caulobacterales; family Hyphomonadaceae; genus UBA7672. Next base: position 115,441 of record JAWKVC010000010.1, on the reverse strand, counting down.
GTGATTTACGAAGTGCACAACACGTTTGGTGAAACTCATTCCTATGTCAGCGCGTTCTGGTCGGCTGACGTGAGCGACAAGGGACCCAAGGAGTTCTTTGTCTCGCCGTTTTTGGATGTCGATGGCGAGCACAGGTTTACCTTGCGTCCGCCAGAAGGGGGGCGAATGAGCCTCAGGGTTGAAAATCTGCACGCGGACGGGCGCTCGCACATCGCCAGCCTGCAGGTGAAGGCCACTGCACTTTCCACCCCCGCGATTTTGCGTTGGTTCATCTCCATGCCCATATCAGGGCTTGGCGTGTGGATCGCGATCCACTGGCAGGCCCTCAGGCTTTTGCTGAAGGGCGCCAAGTATCGTGATAAACCTCCGCAACTGTTGAAGCGTACCACCCTGACCCGGCGCGAAGCAGAGGACGCTGGCGGGCGCGGCGAACTGAGGAAACGGGCATGAGCCGTCTCGACAGAATGGTTCTGGAGATCCGGGGGCCACGCGATCTGCGTAGCCTCGACCGTATGCCGGCGAGCCTTGGCTTCGCCGCGATGGTGTTGTCCGGCTTCAAACACGGCCAGCTCGATATGACGCTGCCTGATGGCCGCACCTTGCGCTTCAATGGCAAGGAAGCTGGCCCGCAAGCCGAGATGATTGTCCATGATCCTAAGTTCGTGCGCACGGTCGCGGCGCGCGGCGATATCGGATTCGCGGAAGTGTTCATGGACGGGAAGTTCGACACGCCCGATCTGCCGACGCTGCTCGAATACTTCAACGCCAACTGGGAAGATCTCGGCAAGCTCGCCATCGGCGGCGCCATCGCGCGCTTCTTCGGCAATCTGCGTCACGTCATGCGGGCCAACACGAAGAAAGGCTCGAAGCGGAACATCCTGGCCCACTACGACCTGGGCAATGACTTCTACACGGCGTGGCTTGATCCGACGATGACGTATTCGTCGGCGATCTTCTCGGCAAAGGATCAGCCGCTGCAGGACGCGCAACTGGCCAAGTACCGGTCCATCGCCCGGAACCTGAATCTGAAAGCTGGCGACCACGTCCTCGAGATCGGGTCAGGCTGGGGCGGCTTTGCCGAAGTGGCGGCGAAGGAGTTCGGGGCGCGCGTCACATCGATCACCATCTCCGACGCTCAACATGCCTACGCCACCAAGCGCATGAAGGACGCCGGCCTCGATGGTCAGGTTGAGATCGTGATGAAGGATTATCGCGACCTCACAGGCCAGTTCGACGCGGTCGCTTCCATCGAAATGTTCGAGGCGGTCGGCGAGGAATACTGGCCGGGCTATTTCGCGAAGATTGCGGAGGTGCTGAAGCCGGGCGGCAAGGCCGCCCTGCAGATCATCACCATCGACGACAAGTATTTTGACTCGTACCGGAAGCGCGCGGACTTCATCCAGCACTACATCTTCCCTGGCGGCATGCTGCCGTCGCCGACCCGCCTCAAGGAAGAAACGGAACGGGCAGGCATGACCTTCGCCATCGATCAGATGTTCGGCAAATCCTATGCCCGCACGCTGGACGAGTGGGCCCGTCGCTTTGACGCCGCCTGGGACCGCATCAAGGGCGGCAAGTTCGACGAACAGTTCCGCCGGCTGTGGCTCTACTATCTGGGCTACTGCTCGGCCGGATTCCGCACGGGCCGGATCGATGTCGGGCAGTTCGTCCTGACCAAACCTGCTGAATAAGCACGGAATTCCGTTCGCAAGGCAGCTCTGTCAAAGGCGCCGGCTCAGCCCGGGCAGCAGCGTTCGCGAAACCGTGGCGCAACGGTCACATTTTATCGAAAAACGAAAAAGAGAGGTTGGACATCCCGAAAAGGCTGGATATTCAGGAATCATAACTCTGCACCGACGGCGCGACGGCATTCGCGTCAGCAGGGGCATCGAACCAAGGGGTCAATCCAATGCAAATATTCCTGGAGAGACCTCATGCATCGCGGTCAACACACCGCCCGACTCTTCTGTTCAGCAGCTCTCGGAGCCCTGATCGCCGCTGCGGCGCCCGCCGTTGCGCAGGTCACTGAACAGCCTTCCCAACCGGTCGAAACGGTCCAACCACCGGAAACAAATGACGACGAAGGTGATCGCGTCGTCATTACCGGCTCGCGCATTCCGCGTGACGCATTCACGTCAACCGCGCCGATCCAGGTGATCACAGCCGAAGCGTCGACGCTTGAAGGTCTGGTCGACACGGCCGAGATCCTGCAGGGCTCGTCGATCGCGCAGGGCTCGACCCAGTTCAACAACACCTTCGGCAACTTCGTCATCGAGGGCGGACCGGGCATCAATTCAGTCTCGCTGCGGGGCCTCGGCGCCCAGCGTTCGCTCATCCTGCTCAACAACCAGCGGCCCGGCCCCGCAGGCGTGCGTGGACAGGTCGGCGCGTTCGACCTGAACGTCCTGCCTGACTCGATTATCTCGCGGGTCGAGATCCTGAAGGACGGCGCCTCGTCGATCTACGGCTCTGACGCCGTGGCCGGCGTGGTCAACATTATCACGCGCTCGTCTGTCGATGCGCCGGAACTCACGATTCAGTACAACGCCACTGAACAGGGCGGCGGCAACACGCTGCAAGCCAGCGGCGCGATCGGCTTCGAACTATTCGGCGGCCAGATCATGCTCGCCGCAGAATATGAAGACCGCGATCCGCTGAAGTGGGGCGATCGCAAGAACCTGGCCTGCGCGCAGGACCTCGTTTACGACGCAACCACCGGTCAGCGGATCGACCGCATCGATCAGTCCATTCTGGCGGGAACAGCGCTGGGAGGATGCGATAACCTCTATCACAACACTGTCGTCGACGCGATCAGCGGCGCACGATATGTGCCGGCGCCGGACGGTATTACGGTTGGCCCGATCCCGGGCTACCGACCGCGCGCAAACCGCACCTTCCTCAACTCTCCGACCGGCAACGCCTATTATGAGGATGTGCTGAACTCACCGAAGTTCGCGGAAGGCTATGCGATCTCTGCAGTTGAACGAATGAGCCTCTATGCACGCGCAGACTTCACGATTCTGAACGGCATCGACTGGACGACTGAGGCGCTGCTGAACCGTCGTGACTTCGAGCACAAGGCATGGCGTCAGTTCTTCCCGCAGATCGCCAGCGCCAATGGCTACGACGTTCCGGGTCCCTACACAGCCGGCCCGGGATTCGCTTTGCATCCCGCCGGCTTCCGGCTGGCCCAGCCAGTGACCATCTGGCCCGCCGACCAATCAGCAACGGTTGACTACTACTATGTCCGGACCGGCTTCGAGGGCGAATTCTTCGTGCCGGGTTGGACCTGGAGCCTGAACGCCTCACACTCGATGTCCGATGGCGAGTACGTCAGCAACGAAATCCTGAACGAGACTGCAGGCGACTGGAACTTCACAAGCCCATCGGATGGCCTCTATCACGGCCCGACCTACAACCCGTTCGACCCGGCATTCCTGTCAGGTAACTGGTCGCAGGACGTGTTCGATCTGCTGACGGCCTATCCGGTCGGCACGACAACCTACGAACAGACGATGGTTCAGGGCGTCATCGCGGGCGACCTCTTCGAGCTACCGGCAGGTCCGCTGGGCCTCGCGGTGGGCGCCGAATGGCGCAACTTCGAAATCGATGACACGCCCGACATCCGGGAACAGAACAACGAGTTCTGGAATACCAGCTCCGCTCTGATCACGCGCGGAGAGGATACGGTCGTCGAGGGCTTCATCGAAGCGAACGTCCCGCTGTTGCGTGGCCTGCCGTTCGTCGAGGAACTGACGCTGGACGGTTCCGCACGCGCCTTCGAATACGACTCGTACGGTTCGGACAGCGTGTGGAAGGCCGGCCTGAACTGGCAGATCACTCCAAGCGTACGCATCCGTGGAACGCAGGGCACGTCCTACCGGGCGCCAGCTCTTTATGAGCTGTTCCTCGGCAACCTGACCTCGTTCCAGGTCCAGACTCTGATCGACCCCTGTATCGACTGGGGCAACTCGTCGAACCAGAACGTGCGCACCAATTGCGCCGCTGAAGGTATCCCGTCGAACTATACGGGTCTCGGCGGCAGCTCTGCGTTGATCGTCTCAGGCGGCGGGGCCGGCGTTCTCGAAGCAGAGACCTCCGAGGCGCGGACGTTGGGCTTCATCTGGACGCCCGACTTCATCGATCTGAGCATCGCGATCGACTACTTCGACATCGAAGTGAACAATCAGGTTGCACAGCTCGGAGCGGGCGCAATTCTGGGCGGATGCTATGGTTCGCCGGTGTATCCGAACGCATTCTGCAACCTGTTCTCGCGTAACCCGGGGAATGCGACAGTTGACCCGTTCCACATCACGACGGTCAACGACAGCTACCTCAATGTGAACAGCCAGTCCTCGCGCGGCGTTGATATCACGGTGCGGTATCAGCATGAACTCGACTTTGGCGATCTTACGGTCGAGGTCTCCGCGACGAACACGATCGAGGATGTGCTCAACCTGTTCGATCCGAACCTGTCGTCCGGCTTTGCGACGAACGACTTCAACGGAACGATCGGGGACCCGGAATGGGTTGCGGACGCCCAGGTGCGACTCGACTCAGGCGACTTCACCTATTCGTGGTTCATCGACTACATCGGCCCGACGGACAATGAGATCTTCTTCCCGGCGGTGACCAATCCGGGCGGCTATTTCGGTCGCACCGGCCGCCTCCTCAACTCGACCGATCCGTGGCTATCGCACGACGTCTCCGTGCGCTGGCGGGATGATAAGGTGTCGATCACGGGAGGCATCTCGAACGTGTTCGACGCCCAGCCGCCGGTCATCTCTGACAATGGCGGCCAGCGCCTGCAGAACTACGCTCTCGCAGCCACGCAATACGATCTGCGCGGCCGGACATTCTTCGTCCGACTGGGGTATGAGTTCTAGAAGCAACGGAACCTTGGAGCGGAGATTCGAAACGGTCTCCGCTCCATTCCCGCTCCCAAGAGCGTGTAGGCGTCACGCCTCCAGGCGCCTGCGACACGACCCAAAATTCATGGCTACGCCTGAAAATCGTCCAAGGCTCAGAAACCTTACGCAGGTTTCATCTACATTTCGGTTGAAACGGGAATGGAAACGCTCGCCGTCGGGTTGACGAGCGGAATGTGACCAATTTCTGTCCATCCAGTGGCTGTCAGTTCTATGACGGAGCGCCTGCGACGGCATTCGCAGCGAGTTCCAAGGGCAGTCGAGTCAGGACAACTGGAGGGACTGCTTTACATGCGTCAGGGATCATTTGCTGGTCGGCTCAGCCGGTCGGCGGCACTAGGTGTTTTGGCGACCGTCGCGATCTTGCCGGCGATTGCCCAAGAAACCACTGCTCCCCAGGATACGGTGGAGACCACCCAACCGGTCGAGCAGGAGCAAAGCACCGGCCAGGATCGGGTCGTCGTTACAGGTACCCGCCTCAGCAGCAATTTCTCCTCGGCGGCCCCGATGGACATCGTGGTGGCCGAACAGGCCGCGGTTGAAGGCATCAGCGACGTCGCTTCGCTCCTGCGCTCCACCACGGTTGCAGCCGGCTCCTCACAAATCACTGCAGTGACATCGACAGCATTTGTTCAGAATGGCGGTGTCGGCGCGGAGACCATCTCGCTCCGCGGCCTTGGTTCGAACCGCACGCTCGTCCTGCTGGACGGCCGCCGCGCCGGTCCGGCCGGTACACGCGGCTCGGTCGGCGCATTCGACTTCAACGTTCTTCCGCTCTCGACCGTCGAACGGATCGAAATCCTGAAAGACGGCGCTTCGTCGATCTATGGCTCGGACGCCATTGCGGGCGTCGTCAACATCATCACGAAGAAGGGCGATGGCCTCGACTTTGACGTGTTCGCGTCGACGCCTCTCGCCGGCGGTGGCGACGAATTCCGCGCCAGCGGTTCTTGGGGGCACAGCTTCAGCGACTCGCTGCACGTGCGCCTGACGGCCGACTACTTCAAGCAACAGGAGCTGGCGCGCGGCGACCGCGACTTCTTTGCCTGCGGACAGCCCTACGTCTTCCGCGCGAACGGTTCGCGCGCCGACTTGGTTGACCCGCGCACCGGAACGCCGACCTGCTCGAGCGATCTGCTGTGGGGCCATATCTGGTTCTACGACTACACGCAGGCTGGCGCGATTTCGCAGCCTTGGCAGGCCCGTCCGCAGCTGATCCAGTACAATTACGGGAACGACCTGCAGAACTGGCTTCCGGTTGGCGGTCCGAACTCAAGCGGCTGGTCGATTCCGGCCGGATGGTTCCCGGTGGGCTACGGCGAACTCAACCGTCCCGGCGCCACGGCGGATCCCTACTACCAGCCCTCCGCCCGGATGTCGGACGCCCTTCTCAACTATCACCACCCATATGTGGACGAAGCATCGCTCTCGCCCGAGGTCGAGCGCATGACCATCATGGGCAAGGTGGACTTCGATCTGAACGACACCACGCAGATGTATGCTGAAGCGCTGCTCAACCGGCGCATGACGAAGGTCAACGGCTATCGTCAGTTCTGGAACTACCAGTATGTCTACGACTACGGCGGCGGCGCGTTTGCAGGCGACCCGATCGCCTATGCGGAAGGTTGGCGCGGCCCGGCCATCGGCCTCAGCCCGACGGCGATCACCAACCACTCGGACGACACCACGACCGTGGACTACATGCGTTTTGTCGGCGGTATGCGCGGCGACGTCCCTATGCTGAGCGGTTGGCAGTACGATATCGCGCTGCAGTTCTCGCGCTCGGATGGCGACTACAAGGAAGACATCATCTGGGACGATGCGATCTCGCCCTACAACTTCCGCAACAGCCTGTGCGCCGGCACGACCACGCCATATCGCGGCATCCCGTGCGTCGACATCAACTGGTACACGCCTGAATTCATGGCTGGCCAGTTCACCGATGAGGAATACGCATTCCTGTTCGGCACCGTCGTCGGAAACACGGTCTACGAACAGAAGTCGATCGAAGCCTACATGACCGGCGATCTCTTCTCGCTTCCGGCCGGACCAGTGGGCGGCGTGCTTGGCGTCCTCTACCAGGAAGACTCTATCGACGACACGCCTTCGCAGGCCACGCAGGACGGCGCGGCTTGGGGCTCGAGCCAGGCTGGCCGCACGGTCGGCGAGGACAAGACGTCGGCCATCTACGGCGAAATCGGCCTGCCGCTCCTGTCCAACCAGCCGCTGGCGCAAGACCTCTCACTGACGCTTTCCGGACGCTACACGGACGTCGACTCCTACGGGAGCGACTCCACCTACAAGGCCGGGCTCAACTGGCAGATCACGCCGGAATTCCGGCTGCGCGCTTCACAGGGCACGTCATTCCGTTCGCCAGCTCTGTTTGAGTTGTTCCTTGCGGGCGAAACGTCGTTCCTTGGCCAGCGCGCGATCGACCCGTGCGTCAACTGGGCCGCGAACCTCGCCAGCAACTCGATTTCGCAACGCGTCGCTGACAACTGCGCCGCGGACGGCATCCCGGACAACCACAATGGCTCGGGGTCCTCGGCTCTGATCTCGTCGTCCGGCGGTTTCGGGTCACTGGAGGCCGAAACATCTACATCGCGGAACATCGGCTTCATCTGGACACCGAGCTTTGCGGACCTGCAGGTCTCGATCGACTACTTCGACATCGAGGTGGAGAACGAGGTCACCAAGCTCGGCGCCGCGAACATCATGTATGGTTGCTATGACTCGCTGAACTTCGGCTCCGAACCGCTGTGCAACCTCTTTGTCCGGAATCCGGCTGGCGGCGCCACGCAATACCTGATCACGGATGTGACGGACAACTTCCTCAACATCTCGACGCAGCGTAACCGCGGCATCGACATCGACGCCCTCTACAGGACGGATACGCCGATCGGCGGACTGACCCTGCAGTTCCAGGCCTCGAAACAACTGGAAGACGAAATCCAGCTGCTGCCGACCAGCACGCCGGAGGACAACAACGGTCTAGCAGGCGATCCGGAGTGGGTGGCGAATTTCAACGCCTCGCTCTCCGTTGGCGACTTCGAGTTCTTCTACGGCATCCGCTATGTCGGCGATACGTCGAACGTGGAGCGGTTTGGGAACGCGGCGCAAACCTATCAGTTCGAGAACGTTCGTTACGTGCTGTCCACACCGGAGATTTTCTATCACAATATCTCCGTCGCGGTTGAGCCGACAGAAGGACTGACGGTGCGTGCCGGCGTGTCGAACCTGCTCGACGAAAAGCCGCCGCTCGTGACCGCTCTGTCGGGCGAGTTTTCGACGGTCGGTAACGTGCCGCTGTACTCACAATACGACTTCTTCGGCCGTACGCTGTTCCTAAACGTCTCGAAGAAATACTAGGGTCGCCAGAGACAACTACCGGATCGGGGCGGCGGAGTAATCCGCCGCCCTTTCCATATTCGGCTCCATCCGGCTAGGGTGCGGCCGACCTCCAGGGAGACACGCTTGCCTCGCATCGTCATGCGCCAGGACAACCTGAACGAACGCAACGGAGAGTTTGCACAGGCGCGGCTACAGCAGCCTGTCTTCCTGAACTCGGTTCCCAAGTGCGGAACCCATTTGATCCGCAACATCATGCGAATGTTCGTACCCGTCGACCAGCAGTATCACGCGACGTTCGTACAGCACCCACTGCTGCGCCAGCACGGGCCGATTGCCTTCGACCCGCAACGACCGGTGCTGAGCTGGGGCCACCTGCTGTATTCGGACGACGCCGCGATCCTGCTGCGTCCCGTGCGTTCAATTCTTATGGTGCGCGACCCTTATGACTGGGTGCTCGCGCGGGCGCGATTCTTCATGTCCGAAAATTTCGACGGCATGACCAACCACATGAAAGGCGGCCGGATTGAAACGAAGGATCTGCTAAACTTGATGATTTTCGGCATTCATGGCAAAGCGCCGGGACTCGAGGAGATCTTCCGGTTCAACGCTGTGTGCTGGCTGGGGACCCACACTTACATCGTTCGCTATGAAGACATGGTCCGCCATCTGAAACAGCTCGACACGCGGCAGGCGGAACTCTACTTCGCAGGCCTCTTTGACGCCTGCGGAATCGATATGCCCGCGGACTGGCGCGAACGCGTCGTGATCGGGTCGGATCGCAAGCAAAGCGCCACCGCGCGCGAAAATCTGGATGGCGCAACTGAACTTCCGGACGAACTCCCCGATATGCAGAAAAAGCTGGTGGACTACGCTGCGCCGGGGCTGCGGGCCCTGCTCGGCTATTCCTGACGCGGCCGGCGTTCAGCGCCGGAGCGGCAGATAGGGCTCGCAGGCGAGACCGTCGCCATCCGCGTCGAGTTCTGGCCGGTAACCCGGCTCGCCCGCGCGAATGTTCGCGCGACCGTTCTGGAATGCATCCCGGCATGAACGATAATAGGGCTCGCGCAGACTGAAGCCTTCGATGGCCACAGGCTTCTCCGGCGACTGGAAGCTGTCAAACAGGATGAACGCACTGGCGCCGAGGCCTGCGCCCAGGGTCATGAGACCAAGGCCGCCACGCACATCGCGCAGCCATTTTCTCATGTCGGCGCGTCCGCGGCGGCGCATCGCCGCTAAGTCTTCACATACTGGCCGATGAACGTGCGGGCCTGGTCAATCCAGTCCGCCGGCACGATCGTCGGATCAAGCGCGTAAGCGACACCACCGGCGACAATGACGACGAGAAGCAGCTGCCACACCAGGCCGCCGCCCTTCTTTTCCTCTCGCTCGCCGGGACGCTTGTAGGACTTCTTCGATTTACCACCGCCAAGAAGCGATGTGGAATGCTGAGCCATCGCCTGGCGTTCAGCCTTCACCGCACGTTCCTCGTCCGAGTCGCGCTGTACGCTCTTGCGTGGCTTAGGGGGCTTGCCGAGCTGGGCGTTTGACTGCACCTGCGCACGCAGGTTGGCGATGCGGCTTTGCTGCTGCCGCCCTCCGCCGAACCCGTTTCGTGACTCCTGCATCGTTTGCCCCCAAAGGCGCGCCGCGCATCAGGCTTAACCTGAACGCGCTAAGGGCAATTGTCTGGCAGGCGCCGAATTTCAGGATGGCCGGAAAGGTCTCGTTAAACGTCGAAGTCGAGGCCGATCGCGGAATACCGCTCGCGATTGTCCTGCCAGCGTTCCGAGACCTTCACACGCAGGAACAGGTGAACCGGTTTGCCAAGAATCTCGGATAGCTCCTTGCGCGCCGCTGTTCCGACATCCTTGATGGTCTGCCCGCCCTTGCCCAGCACGATGCTGCGATGGCCTTCGCGCGCAACGTGGATCACCTGTTCGACTTTCACGCCGCCCTTGCCGCGCGCCTCCCAGGTCTCCGTCTCGACGGTGAGTTGATAGGGAATTTCCTGATGAAGGCGCAGCATCAGTTTTTCGCGCGTCACTTCGGCGGCCAGCATGCGAACCGGAATGTCGGCCGACTGATCCTCGGGAAACAGATAAGGGCCTTCTGGCATGCGCGCTGCCAGCAAGTCCGCGAGTTGCCCGACGCCATCTCCCGTCAGCCCTGAGATCATGACCACGTCCGAATAGACGCCCGTATCGAATAATTGCTGCGCGGCGCCCAGCAACGCTGACCGCTCGACCAGATCAATCTTGTTGAGCGCCAGAATGACTTTGGCGCCCAGCTCCTTGAGGCGGCCAATGATCGCTTCGTCCTCGGCCTTGTCGCCTTGCCCGGCCCAATGCCGCGCGTCGATCAGGTGCACGATGGCGTCGGCGTCGCCTGCCCCCTCCCACGCCGACTTGACCATGGCGCGGTCCAGCCTGCGCTTCGGAGAAAAGATGCCGGGCGTATCGACCAGAATAACCTGGGCGTCGTCGTGCATCATGACGCCCCGGATCGGAAAGCGCGTCGTCTGCACCTTGTGGGTGACGATCGACACCTTCGATCCGACGAGGCGATTGACCAACGTCGACTTGCCGGCATTGGGCGCGCCGATGATGGCGACGAAACCTGCGCGTGTGTCGCTCATTCGGCGGCTCCGGGAATTGTAGCCAGCATCAGGCGTGCGGCTTCGCGCTCGGCCTGCTGTTTGGACGGGCCGCTGGCGGAAACCGGTTCGTGGCCAGTCACCAGCACTGTTGCGGTGAACACAGGCGCATGATCGGGACCGGTGCGACCGTCGTGACGATAGGACGGCGTCGCCAGCCCTTCGCCCTGCGCCCACTCCTGCAGAGCGGACTTGGGATCGCGCGGCGCCTCGCTGTTCGCCTTGAGCAGGTCGCCCCAATGGCGCAGCACGAACTTCTCGGCCTGCTTCAGACCGCCATCAAGATAGATGGCGCCGAGAACAGCTTCCGACGCATTGGCTAGCAGCGACGGCTTTGCTGGTCCGCCGTTGGAGCGTTCAGATTTGTCGATGATCAGATAATCGCCCAGCCCCAGCGCCGCGCCGACAACCGCACACGCCTCACGGCTCACAATGGCGTTGAGGCGCGGCGCCAGCTCGCCTTCGCGCGTGTTTGGATGGCGAAGCATCAGCGCCTCGACAATCACCAACCCAAGAACGCGATCACCCAGGAATTCGAGGCGCTCATTGCTCCACTCGGCGGCCTTGCCCTGGGCCGCGCTGCGGTGGGTCATCGCCCGGCTGAGCAGCTTTTCGTCCTTGAAGCGATAGCCGATCGCCTCTTCACAGGCCGCGCGTTGCTCCGCGCTGAGCGCCGGAGCGCCTTCGCCCCGCACGCGGTTCTTGCGGCGCTTTCCGGTGTGGCTGGAATTCGGCCGGGTCACGCCACAGCCGCCGGCAGGGCCTCGATGATCACCTGCGCCTGCGCGTAGGGATATTCATCGGTGATCGTGAGGTGGATGAAGCAGGTCATGCCCGGCGGCGTCAGCTTCGCCAGACGCTCTGCCGCGCCGCCAGTCAGTGCGAACGTCGGCTTGCCGGTCGGCAGGTTGATGACGCCCATGTGCTGCCAGTGCACGCCACGCCGCGGCACGCCTGTACCCAGCGCCTTGGCGCAAGCTTCCTTGGCGGCAAACCGCTTGGCGTATGTCGCGGCGCGCTGGCGCCGGCGATCCGCAAGCGCACGCTCGACGTCTGTGAAAACACGTCGTGTGAACTTGTCGCCGAATTCGGCAAGCGACTTTTCAATCCGCCGGATGTCGCACATGTCCTGGCCGATGCCGACGATCACGCGCGCGCCTCGTCGATTTCCTGACGCATGCGTTTGACCGCCGCTTCCAGCCCGACGAACAGGGCTTCGCCCATGATGAAATGGCCGATGTTCAGTTCGCGGACCTCAGGGATGGCGGCGACAGGCCGAACGGTGTCGTAGGTGAGACCATGTCCAGCGTGGATTTCGATGCCGCGCTCATGACCATGAATCGCTGCCTGACGCAGGCGAACCAGCTCCTCCGCAGCCCCAGACGAGTCGCCCGCGAAGACCAGCTCGACATACTTGCCGGTGTGCAGCTCCACGACCGGCGCGCCGATCGCTTCCGCCACAGCGACCTGAACGATGCTGGGTTCAATGAACAGCGAAACGCGGATGCCAGCGTCGCGCAGCCTCGCGACATACGGCGCGACCTGATTGTGCAGGCGCGCGACATCGAGGCCGCCTTCGGTCGTACGCTCCTCCCGACGCTCAGGTACGAGACAGGCGGCGTGCGGTTTGAACTCCAGCGCGATGGCCAGCATCTCTTCCGTCGTGGCCATCTCGAGGTTGATCGGCAGATCGACAGCGCCGCGCACGGCGGCAAGATCCGCGTCACGGATATGCCGGCGATCCTCGCGCAGGTGGATGGTGATGCCATCGGCGCCTGCAGCCTGCGCGATTGCCGCCGCCTTGGCGGGGTCCGGATGCACGCCACCGCGCGCGTTGCGGATCGTCGCAACGTGATCGATGTTGACGCCAAGGCGCGCGCGCGGAACCGTCATTTGAGACCCCGGCTGCCGGGCTTCACCGCCGGAAGCGCCGCCAGTTCGGGCGGCAGATCATTGGCGTCGTAGTCCGGGAAATCGACGGCCGCGAGCGAGACGAGCTTCAGCCCGCCCACATCCGCCTTGCCGTTCGCGCGATCCACCACGCATGCCGCGCCGACTACGTTCGCACCCGCCGCCTGCATCGCCGCCAGCGTCTCGCGCATCGAAATGCCGGTGGTGACGATATCCTCGACAATAATCACGTGGTCTTCCGGCGATACCGTAAAGCCGCGTCGCAGGCTCATCACGCCGCCTTCGCGTTCAGTATAGATGGAGCGGCAGCCGAGCGCCCGCGCGGTTTCATAGCCCGGGATCAGGCCGCCAACCGCAGGACCCACAACAACGTCGATCTTGCCGAACTCGGCTTCAAGCTTGCGCGCCAGCGCCGCGCACAGCCGCTCCGTCGTCTTCGGATGCGAAAAGACCAGCGCTTTCTGGAGGAAAACCGGGCTGCGCCGCCCGGACGACAGGATGAAATGGCCCTCCAGCAGGGCCCCAACCTTTTTGAATTCGTCGAGAACGTCTTGCGTATTCATCTCTGTCCCGGCCGGCCTCGCTAAGTTCAGCGAGCCCTACAACCCTTCTGCGCGAGGCTCAATCGGCACGAGGCGCGGGTGTTGCGACGCCCGGCCAAAGCAGTCCAGCGATCCGGCGCATGGTTATCCTTTCACCCGCTCGGCCGTATCGACCACTGCGAGGGCGCGCAGGGCGGCGACAATCTGGGTCAGGCGCTTGTTGTCCTCGACCTCGACATCGAATTCGAAGTCGAAGAAATCCGGCGAGCGCTTCAGCGTCTTTACGTTGATGATATTACCCTGCGCATCCGACACCGTCTTGGCCAGCAGGGCGAGCGCGCCGCGCCGGTTAGCGGTCGTCACATGGATGCGCCCCACCGCGAGAGCATCCGCATCCCCCTTGGGCTTCCAGCGCAGGTCAAGCCAGCGATCCGACTGGTTCTCGAACTCGGCCAGGCGGGCGCAGTCGATGACGTGCACCTCGATGCCCTTTTCCGGGATCAGCACGCCGACAATGCGATCGCCCGGCAGCGGCGAACAGCATTCGGCAAGGTGCATGGTGACGCCAGCCGTCATCTCCCCGCCAGCGACCAGACTTGGACCTTCAGCATCAGACGTCGCCATGACATGACGCCCGGGATCGTTCAGGCCCGGGAAGGCCTTCTCCAGCATCTCCGCTGTCGAGACACGGCCGCGCCCGATCGCCTCGGCCAGCGCATCCACTTTCTCGAATCCGGCGCGCTCAGCCATTTCCGCCTGATCGACCTCGACCGGGTCGAGCCCGATGCGGCGAAGCGCATGCTCGATCAGGCGATGCCCAATGGCGACAAACTCGCCGCGTTCGGCCGTGCGCGTGAGACGGCGGATCGCCGAGCGTGCGCGGCCCGTGACAGCGAGGCTCTCCCAGTGCGGCTGCGCCGCCGCGCGAACACCGCGCAGGATTTCGATGGTGTCACCGTTTTCGAGAATGGTGCGCAGCGGGCGTTCCTGCCCGTTGATGCGTGCGCCAATCGTGGTGTCGCCGATCTCGGTGTGCACGGCATAGGCGAAGTCCAGCGGCGTCGCGCCGGCCGGCAAGCGCACAAGCTGTCCCTTCGGCGTGAACACGAACACGCTGTCGCGATACATCTGCAGCTTGGCATGTTCGAGGAACTCTTCCGGCGAACCGCCATGCTTCAACATGTCCGCAAATTCGGTGAGTTCGGCCTCGGGATCGAGACCGGCCTCGCGCGCCGCCTCGGCATCGAACCCATACTGAGAGTTCTTGTATTTCCAGTGCGCCGCAACGCCCCGTTCGGCCACCGCCTCCATGTCGCGCGTGCGGATCTGCAGTTCGACGCGGCGGTTACCCGGCCCCAGAAAGGTGGTGTGCAGCGAACGATAGCCGTTCGGCTTCGGAACGGAGATGTAGTCCTTGAACTTCTCGGACAGCGCGGCCCATTGCTGGTGCGCAGCGCCAAGCGCCCGGTAGCATTCCTCGACCGCGCCAACGATCAGCCGGAAGGCGAAGACATCGCCGAGATCCTTGAACGAAATCGACTTGGTCTCAAGCTTCCGCCAGATCGAATAGGGCCGCTTCATCCGCCCCTGCAGTTCGCCGCGGACGCCGCGCGCCAGCATGACGGTCTCGATATCCGAGCGGATGCGGTCGAGCACCGACCGGTCGTCGTCGACCAGTTCCTCAAGGCGCTTGGTGATGGCGGAATAAGCCACCGGATTGACCTGCCGGAAAGCGAGGTCTTCCAGTTCGCCGGCAAAGATCGAGAGACCTACACGGCGCGCAAGCGGCGCGTAGATGTCGAGCGTCTCGCGCGAGACACGCAGGCGCGACTCTTCGGTCGGCATGAACTCGATGGTCCGCATGTTGTGCAGCCGGTCGGCCAGCTTCACGAGCAGGACGCGGATGTCCTTGGTCGTCGCGAGGATGAACTTCTGGAAGTTCTCCGCCTGGATCAGCGCGCGTGGAGAATTGCTCCCCGTGACCTTCGGCAGCTTGGTGACGCCATCGACGAGATCGGCCACTTCCTTGCCGAACAGGTCGCGGATCTCGCTGACGGGGACTTCGCAATCTTCGACCACGTCGTGCAGCAGCCCGGCGATGATGGTCGATTGATCCATCTTCAGCTCGGTCAACAGACCGGCGACGGCGACCGGATGCGCGAAGTACGGATCGCCGGAATGTCGCAGCTGCTGGCCGTGCTTCATCACGGCATAGACGTAGGCCTTGTTGAGTTCGTCCTCGTCCGCGTCAGGCTGG
This sequence comes from Hyphomonadaceae bacterium, assembly GCA_041398245.1. Taxonomy (GTDB): domain Bacteria; phylum Pseudomonadota; class Alphaproteobacteria; order Caulobacterales; family Hyphomonadaceae; genus UBA7672. The sequence continues at coordinate 99,799 of JAWKVC010000010.1, read as the reverse complement.
TAGTCCTTGACGCGATCGACCAGCTCGTTCTGACGCAGGAACTTGCGGCCACGCGGCTTCGCGGCGGCAGGGGCGTTTGCCGGTTCGGCCTTCTTGAAGGGGGCGACGTTTCCCGTTTGCCCCATACGGCTCGCCTCTTAGAAGCGCTCTTCGCGCGCCGACTCCAGCTCGACCTGATAGGCCTTGAGAACCTCTTCCTCGGAAGAAGCGGGCGCAGCAGCGAGGGCGCGGCGGTCCGCTTCCTTCTCGGCTTCCTCGCCGGGGCGGACTTCCTGGAGGTCGGCAACCAGGCTGTCGCGGATGGTCTCGAGATCGACCGTCTCGTCGGCGATCTCACGCAGCGCCACGACAGGATCCTTGTCGTTGTCACGATCAATCGTGATCGGGGCGCCCTGGCGGATCACGCGGGCGCGATGCGCAGCCAGAAGCACCAGCTGGAACCGGTTCGGAACCTTTTCCACGCAGTCTTCAACCGTCACGCGGGCCATAGCGACACTCCTTTGGGAACCGCCCTCCCTACAGGAAAGGGTTCGCGTGTGCAACATAGGCTTTCACGGCGATTTTTCCAGTGTTTTGGGGCTTTTGCTGGCATTTGACCGGCTCCGGAGGCCAGTGCAGGAAGAGGCGGGCCGGCAAACCGGCCGCGCGCCCCCGGGAGGTCGGATGCCAAAGGTGACAGTTGCAGCGCCCGCCGAAGCGCCGCTCGACTGCGCCCTCTGCCCCCGGCTGGCCGGCTTCATCGCCGCCAATCGCGTGGCGCATCCCGACTGGTTCAACGCGCCCGTGCCCTCATTCGGGGACGCGTCGGGGCGGCTGCTTATCGTCGGCCTGGCGCCGGGGCTTCAGGGGGCAAACCGGACTGGCCGGCCCTTTACCGGCGATTATGCCGGCGACCTGCTCTATTCGACGCTGTCCGCATTTGGCCTCTCTGCGGGAACCTATCAGGCGCGCCCGGATGACGGCGTTTCGCTGCAGGACGCCATGATCACCAATGCGGTTCGCTGCGTTCCGCCAGAGAACAAGCCGACCGGCGCAGAGATCGTCACATGCCGACAGTTCCTGATCAGCCGGATCGCCCAGATGCCGCGACTCAAGGTGGTCCTGGCCCTCGGCCGCATCGCGCACGACAGCACCGTCCGCGCGCTCAACGCCAAGCCTGCGAGCGCTGTTTTCGGGCACGGCCGCCGTCATCTGCTCGGCGGACCGCGCGGTCCGCTCGTGCTGTACGACAGCTATCATTGCAGCCGCTACAACACGAATACGGGCCGGCTGACGACGGAAATGTTTCATTCCGTGTTCGCGGCGATGCGACAGGACCTTGATGCCTGAACAGGCTTTGCCATCTCTCTCTTTGAGATAGAGTGGTGGACATGGGCCCGATCGAACGCGACCTCGAAAACCGGAAAGCCGAGCTGCGGCAGCTCGCCATCGAGATGCAACGTCTCGAGGAAGCGCCCGCGCGCCGCGGCACGGTGGCCTATCGCGAAAAGAACCGGGAACTGGCCGCCATGCGCCAGCGAATCGAGGTGCTGAAATTCGGCATCAGCGAGCTGGAAGAAACGGTGGCGGACTACCGCCGCCACCTGCGTGACCGTGAGCGGAACGTGCGGCCGAAACGGCCCGACATTTCGCGCCGCCGCGCCCTCACCGACAAGGAACGCAAGCGGATCGCCGCGGACTACCGCCGCAAGATTCTGGCCCAGATGCGGGCTTTCGGGCCTGATGTCGATCCGCAGAACCTGCGCGTGCATGTCGAGCGGGTCACCGACCTCAACGGCCTGCCGATCTGCGGCTATACGATCGCCGAACCGGGCGAGGACTGATCCTCACCTCCCAATTCCGGCGCCCGCCCCTTCGGTGGCCTCTTGAGTGGAAGCGCCGCACTTGCTAGCTGCATGTCCGGCTCTGCGGGTATAGCTCAATGGTAGAGCAGCAGCCTTCCAAGCTGAATACGAGGGTTCGATTCCCTCTACCCGCTCCAAGTCCTTCACAGGCTCAACATAGGCAATCCCGAGGGAAGACAGGCCGCTCGCGCCCTTTCCTTAAGTCGGGGGCCGTTCTGTTAACCAACAACCACGCCTGACTCAGTGTTTCTTAGGGATAACAGGGTACGAACTGTCGCAGGGAGACGCGCTGCACTCGCGGCGCCGCTTCTGCCCTCAGGGGATGACAGCGGCGAATAGCGGGACCGGACGCGTCCCGCGCCAGCAAAAGGCTGGCGCGGGGAACGAGAGGCAGTACCGATCATGTCGCCAACGACGATGACGAACGTCGATCCGGTTTTTCTTGAAGCGATCGAGAACCTTCCGGACGGCATCTCCATCTTCGATGAGAACGGCGTGCCCATCCTGCACAACGCCGCTTCCGAGAAACGCTTTCCCCATCTCTATGAAGCTTTCGCGCGCGGCGCGCGGACCTATGCCGAAGCGCTGGAGTACAACGTCCGCGCGGTCATGCCCGACATCTCGGATGAGGACGTCGCCAGTCAGGTCGAGAAGTACAGCGCCTTCACGGAAAACGGTCACACCTACGAACAGCGCACGCCCGATGGCCGCATCGTGCAGATCACCTATCGCCCGATGTCTGATGGGCGGAAGGTTGCGATCTCGGTTGACGTGACTGAACTGCGCCAGCGCGAGAAGGAATTGAAGAAGGCCCAAGCCGCCGCGATCGCCGCCTCCAACGCCAAGTCAGCTTTCCTCGCCAACATGAGCCACGAGATCCGCACGCCGCTGAACGGCATTCTCGGCATGGCGCAGGTGCTGGAGATGGGAAATCTCTCGCCCGAACAACGCGAGCAGGTTTCCACCATCCTGGATTCCGGCCGCAACCTGATGGCGCTGCTCAACGACGTACTTGATCTGTCGAAGATCGAAGCGGGCAAGATCGCGATCGTGAACGCCGACACCGACCTGACCCACACCCTGCGCCGCCTGCATCGTCTGTGGAAACCGAAGGCGGAAGAAGCCGGCCTCGAATTCTACCTGTCGCTGGACGCCGACCTGCCGCAGGTCCTCAACTTCGACGCCGTCCGCGTGCGCCAGTGCGTCTCGAACCTCATCTCCAACGCGATCAAGTTCACACGGGAAGGCCGCGTCGAGGTCTTCGTCACGGCGCGGAAACAGGCCGACGGCCAGCATCTTGTCAAAATCCGCGTCTCGGACACCGGCATCGGCATGGACGAAGAGACAATGGCCCGCCTCTTCACGCCCTTCACGCAGGCGGATGATTCAACCTCGCGCAAATACGGCGGCACAGGTCTCGGCCTTTCGATCACCCGGAAGCTGGCCGAGCTGATGGGCGGAGAGGCTGCCGTCAGATCGGAAACCGGCCGCGGTTCCGAATTCACGTTCTCATTCCTGGCTGGCGAAGCCGCGCCCAAACACCGCGTCGTCAGCGAGGGCATGTCCGTCAACGAAGACGACGCGCGCTCGCAGCTCAGAAACCAGAATCTGCGCCTGCTGCTGGTGGACGATCATCCGATCAACCGTCAGGTCGCCTCGCTCTTCCTGCGCCCGTTCAACATGCGCATCGTCGAAGCCACCAATGGCAAGGAAGCGCTTGAGGCCCTGCGCCGCGAGACCTTCGATGTCGTCTGTCTCGATGTCCACATGCCGGTGATGGACGGCACGCAGACCATCGCCGCGATCCGCGCCTCGAACGAGCCGTGGGCCAACATTCCCGTCATCGCGCTGACCGCTGACGCCATGTCCGGCGACAAGGAGCGCTATCTGGGGATGGGCATGGACGGCTATCTTTCCAAGCCGATCGCCGAACGCGACCTGGTGAGCGAAATCACCCGGGTCCGCAGCCTTACGCTGGAGCAACTCCTCGAAAATCGCGCGGGGACGTGCGCATCCCAGGACACAAAAGCAGCCTGATTTCGAGCCACAGTCCCGTTTTCGTGACTTTGTCAGCTGGAAAAACTGCTGGCGCTTTCCGCGTTCGTAATGTGATCTCCCTGCAAGCCGCCGGGGTGCGGCGTCGCATGAGCGAACCCGCAAGAGCGGACCTAGGGAGAGACGCAATGAAGATCATTTCACTGCTGGCCGGCGCCGCGCTGGCGGCTGGCCTTGCCGGCACGGCTTCCGCGCAGGGCGGAACATGGCCCAAGCCGGAATACGTTTCCATTCCGATGGAGATCACGGTCAACAAGCCTGCCGCGGAAGTCTGGGCCAAGATCGGCGGATACTGCGACATCTCGAAGTGGATCACGCCGACCGGCGGCGTGCCATGCGAGGTGACGTCCGGCACGGGCGAAGTCGGCTCGGTGCGCGTCATCGCAGGACGGGTCGTCGAAGTGATGACCGCCAAGTCGGAGATGGGCTACGGCTACACGCAGCCAGCCGTCGAGGGTAAGTGGTACAACCTCTATCACGGCTTCCTTGAAGCCCGTCCGATCGACGCCAACACATCGAAACTTGTCTACACGCTGATGCTCGATGTCGCGGACAAGGCCGATCAGGCCGCGAAGGACGCTGATGTGGCCGGCCGCAGAAAGCAGTTCGAGGCCGCGCTGGGCAACATGAAGAAGTTGGCCGAAGCCGGCTGATCGCTATTCGATCGAAGAACATGGAGCGGCCCGCCGGTAACCCGGCGGGCCGTTTCTCATGGCTTGGACGGCGCAGCAGGCGGTGAAGGCGTCGCTGTCGGCTCCGGCAATGTCGCATCCGGCGCCGGGGGCGGCTCGGTGGGGTTCTCGAATATCCGGCGCAGCACGCCGGGCGTGAAAGCCGCGACCGGATTGATCGAGACACGGGCGCGCGCAAACGTGCCCCGTACAGAATATGTCGGCGCGAACATGCCTTCACCCTGCCGCGACACGAACAGGTCGCCGATGATGGGGAGGCCGCCCAGCAACGAGTTGACGCCAAACGACGGCACAAGCACGCCATCGAGCGAGAGCTCGCCCGCCTCGGGAGCAATCCAGCCGCGCGCTGTGATGCCCATCGCCGGGCCGGACGCCCGCATACCCGGCGCATCGATGCGGCCATCCACAATGGTCACAGGGGCGTAGACCTCAGTGAAGAGAACGCCCTCGCCGGACAGTACGTCAGCGAGACCCTGCAGCGATGCGAGCGAGAAGATCTGCGCCAGAAGCGGAGCGTCCTTCAGCCGGACATCGGTCATCCGGATGGTCGCGTCGCCGTCAGGTCCAACGAACGATCCATCAACGGTGAGCTTGCCGCCAACAAGGTAGTCGGCCTTCAGAAGGACACGTGCGGCAAAGCCCGCGTCGTCCGAACGCAGCGAGATGTTGCGCTTCCCCTCGTTCGTGCTGATCGCAACATTCACATACTTGTCGCGCGAGATCTGGCCGGAGATTGATCCGCTGCGTGGACCCTCGCCATCAACAGACAAGGCGATGCGTACATTCGAGAGGTCGGCATCCGATCGCACGCGTAGCTTGTCGGCGTTCAACTGCAGTTCGTGAACCGGACCCGGATCGCCGGGCCCGCCAACCGCAGTGACAGTATCGCCCGACATGTCGAGCATCGCGTCCATCCAAGGGCTCGCATCGAAGAACGGCCCGTTGAGGTTTGCACGGTAGCCGCCGTCCTCGCGGCGCGTCACACGCCCCCGCACGTCGACTGTGCCGCGCGAGAACAGGCGCTCGATATCCACGCCGGTCACCATGCCGGCCGGATCAAGCTGGGCCTCCGCAATCAGTTCAAGACCGTCCGCCCGGATGTCGCCGGCGAGAATGGCGCCGGTCGAATCCTTGCCATATCTGAACGTCCCCTTTGCCGCCGCTTCAAACGGCTTGCGCCAACCGAACTCCGCGAACTCGACCTGCGCATGCTCAAGGTCGACCGTCGCCGTCACAGTGTCGAAATTGCGCCCACCCGGGCCGGAGGCGCGCAGCTCAAGATCAGCCTCACCCTGCATGAAATTGCGCGCCGCGAGACCGAACGCGTTGAGAAGGTCGGGCGTCGCTCGTGCGCGCGCCACGAGTTCGGCTTGCCCGTCATCGCCGCCAACATGCTCACGCCATTCGAACGAGACGGGGGCCGGCCCGAAACGGCCTTGCCCGTTCATTGTGATCCCGTTCTCCGTCAGCTCAAAACTGACATTGCCATCGCCCAGGCCGAAATCGCCTGCGATGTCGGGCACGCGAACGCCGCTGAAACCGCCCTTGATCGAATAGACGATGTCCTTCTCGGACAAGGTCGGGATCATGGGATAGCCGACCTTGACGCTGATCCCGCCCTGCCCCGCGATCTGCCCGATCTGCAGATCGTAGCGCGAGCTGATGTCGAGCTTGCTGTCGTCCACGATACGCAACAGATCCATCAGCGGACCGCGCCCCAGCACGGTGATGTCCGCCATGGCGCCCATTGGCGCGAACTGCGGCAGCACGATCTTCGCTTCCTCGATCTCCCAAGTCTGCAGCACGCCACCGGTAACATCGAGGGTAATGCTGTTGCCGCGCAGGTGGCCTTTTCCGGACACATCGGTTGCCGCCGGGAAGTCGGGCAGGAATTTCACTGTCGCCTTCTCGACCTCGAAGGTGAGCGACAGATGCTCATCAGGCAGGAAGCCCTTCGCCATCGCGCCGGGCGGCCAGTCCATGTCGAGCACGGCCTTGCTCACGACTGCCGAGGGAATGTTCGCTTTCACCCAGCTACGCGCGTAAGCGTCGGATTTGGCCGGCCAGAACGCGACCACATCCTGCGGCGTGAAGGTTCCTTCCGATGACGCCTTCGCCTTGACGCCGACAGCGAATTGCTCGCCCTCGCCTTCGAACCAGACTTCTCCGGATCCGGTGGCGGTCATTCCTCCTGTGCCGGCCTTCACGTTGGTGAAGAGGATGTGCATGCGATCGGGCGAGAGCTGCCCGTTCACCGCAAGGGAATGCAGCTTCACCGGCTCTTCAAAGACCCCCGGAAGCGACAGCGTGAATGCTTCGCTCGACACCGCGAAATCGGTCGGCAGGGTCAGGTCCCCCGCCATCATAGCGCGGGCGTCCAGCGCGCCGGTGAAGGCGCCCGTCACACGGTCGCTGTCGATGTTCAGGGACTCAAGGGTTACGAACTTGGTCGCGGGATCATAGGAACCGGAGAAGGATAGATCCCTGACCTGGATATCCTCGTCACCGAGTTTCACTACGCCCGCAACGCCCGCCAACGACAGCTGCGTGTTGAGAAGCCCGCTCCGTTCTGTCGCTGTCACCGCAAACGTGGCGCTCGCAGACCGGGCCGATGTGAATGCATCGCCGGTGTAACCAAACATGCGCGCGACCGACATCGGATCAACGCCATCGAATGTCAGCTTGCCCGAAGCGCGTGCAACCTCTCCGTCCGACGCCAACGCAATGCGGACCTTGTTGGGCTCGCCCTCGCGTGCGCCCGTTAGGCGCACGTCCAGTTCAAGCGACACGCCCTCGCGGGTCGCCTTCCATTTGCCATCGACCGGATCGGCTCCCCAGGTCGTCCCGGCCTTCTGGTCGATGACATCGAGATGGAAGTTGGCCAGCTCCACCTGTTCGAACGACCCGGCGGAGATCAGCGCCCGGATCGGCGTCGCCAGCGTCGCCCAGTTGATGTCGCGCACGGGATCGAACGGTTTGTCGCTCGCCTCGGGCTCCTTGGCGATCTCGATATCGGCCAGCGTCCAGACGCCGTCCTTGCTGCGCACGACAGTCGCCTGACCGTCCTCCAGCCGCAGCTGCTGCGTTTTCACCTGAAAGGCGAACAACGATCCGGCGTCGATCGCAATCATCGCCCGGTCCGCCCGGAACGCCACCTTCTGATCGGCGTCGAGGGCCGTGAACCCGCGGGCGATCGCCTCGACCCGGCCGCGGTCCCGGACCCATTCCAGCCCCAGCTTCTCGATCTTCACCGGCCTGCCGCCACGCGCTTCGGCCAGCGACTGTTCCACTTGCGGACGGATGAATTCGAGGTCGATCGGTCCCTGCGACAGACGCCAGGCAAGGAAGCCCACCCCTGCGAGAATCAGGAAGGTGACGAACGCCAGGATTTCGAGGACCAGGATCTTGGCCGAAACCTTCACGGCGCCGCCCCCGGACGCCGGCACGGCGTCGCCGGCAAAGCGGCGCGAGCGCGCTTCACTTTGGAGCGTGGACGGCGATAGAAGTCCATGATCCCTGACACCACTAAAACACGGACAGATTGTGTCACAGCCTCTCCAAGCCGGCGACCCTGCACCCGCATTCCAGCTGCCAGCCACGCCTCGTGGTCAGGTCAGTCTGAAGGACTATGCCGGAAAGACATTGATCCTCTTCTTCTACCCCAAGGACGATACGGATGCCTGCACCCGGGAGGCAGTCGCCTTCAGCGACATGCAGTCGCGATTCAGCCGGCGCGGCGCTGCCCTGCTGGGCGTTTCCCGCGACTCGATGGCCGATCACAAGGCGTTCGCCGCCAAGCATGGACTAAAAGTCAGATTGGGGTCTGACGAAGACGGACGGGTCTGCAACGACTACGGCGTCTGGCAGGAGAAGCAGCTATACGGAAACCGTTTCATGGGGATCGTGCGCTCCACTTTCCTGATCGGCCCGGACGGGTTGATTCAGCGGGTGTGGCGAAACGTCCGGGTGCCCGGTCATGCCGATGCAGTCTTCGATGCAATGGCATCGTTTCGTTAACCGTATCGCGGTCACATTTGCCGGGTTTACGAGAGCTTAAGCTGCAGCGTTCACGCTCGCGAAAAAGGCGCCCTGCAGGGGTTCGCGCGTACGGTTTTCTGAGTTATCCATGTGCCCGCCGGGCGATATCCAGCGGGGCGGCGCGGGGCTTGGCGCGTAGAGAGATTGATCGGGCAGGTAAATGGCGGTCAAGCAGCTGAAGGCAAAGACCAAGGCCTTCTTCGAAAAGGCTTTTCCCGAAAGGCAGATCTACCACCGCAGCGGCGGCTCGGTGCGTTACGTTTCCATTTCTCCCTGGCGTCAGGCGATGATCGCCGGCGCCGCGACTCTGGTTGTCGGCTGGTGCCTGTTCGCCACCGTCGCCGTGCTGCTGCGCGGCCCGGGAATGGACAGCGGCGGCGGCTCGCTCGACAAACAGTCCGCCCGTCTTGAGCGCGAACTCCGCCAGGCCCGCGCTGCCGAGCAAACCGCCCTCACCCTGCTGGAGACCCGTACTCAGGACTTCAACCTCGCCATTACCGAAGCCAAGAGCCGGCATGAAACGCTGAAGAAGCTGCTCGCCAGCCTGCAAGGCGGCGACACGGCGTCAGCGATCGTCCTGAACGGCGCCAACGCCACCATGCTGATCGACTCGACGATCGAGGAAGGCGACCCCCGCCAGAGCCGCCCCGACTGGTCCGCCAACGATGACCGCGACGGAGCCTTCCGGGCGCCCACGGACAAGCTGATCGGTGAGCAGGCCCAGTTGCTCGACTCATTCGAGGAAGAAGCCGTCCAGCGTTCCGAAACCGCCCGCGGCGTGATCCGTCTCACCGGGGTTCCCGCCTCGCGTGTGCTTGAGCAGTCGGGAGTGGGCGGTCCGCTGGTTCAGGTCTCCTACTCGGCCAAGGGCGTTCCGCTCGACGAGATCGCCGATCCTTTCGAGCGCCGCATCTACGAGGTCGAAGCCCGCCTCTACGAGGCCCAGCTCTATGAAAAGGCCCTCCGCTCGATCCCGCTCGGCATCCCGGTCAAAGGCCCCTATCGCGAGACCTCCGGCTTCGGCTACCGCACCGACCCCTTCGGACGGGGCACAGCGTTCCATGAAGGCACCGATCTTGCAGCCCCGACCGGGTCGCCGCTGGTGGCGACAGCGCCGGGGAAGATCGTCTACGCGGGGGTAAAAGGCAGTTTCGGACGCTGTGTTGAAATCGACCATGGCGGCGGCTTCCGCACGCGATACGGGCACATGAACTCGATCAGCGTGAGGGTCGGCGACACGGTCGCTCTCGGCCAGAAGGTTGGCACGATGGGGTCAACTGGAAGAAGTACGGGACCGCACCTTCACTACGAGATATACTTCCGCGGTAAGTCGTACGATCCGCTCAAATTCCTGAGGGCTGGCAAGCATGTTTACTAGAGGCAAAACCCCGGAGCCGACACCGGCCCCCCAAGCGCCGAAGCCGATCCTCCCGGATCCCGCGGTGAAGCGTGCGCAGCCGGCCGCCCGTTCAGGCCCGTCGATTATCTCTGCCGACGTGAAGATGACCGGCACGATCGTCAGCCAGGGCGAGATCGACATCAACGGCCAGATCGAAGGCGACGTCCGCGCTTCGGCCCTGACGATTGGTGAAACCGGCGCCGTAAAGGGCGAAGTGGTTGCCGAGTCCGTCGTGGTTCGCGGCACGATCGAGGGCCGCATCCGTGGCCGCAAGGTCCAGCTCTGCACGGGCGCCAAGGTCCGTGGCGACATCTTCCATGCTTCGCTGGCTATCGAACCGAATGCGATCTTCGAAGGCGCTGTGAAACACGCCCAGGATCCGATGGCGGACCAGCCCGCTCCGCCTGCCGCTGGCTAAGCCTTCCGGCGACATCCGAATTTACGGAAAGGCCGCCCCTCGGGCGGCCTTTTCTGTTTGCGCAGCCAGGCGGAGCGATCGCCGGCCAGGAAAGCAGAACGCCCGGCATTGCTGCCGGGCGTTCCAATCTTCGGATCAGTGAAACCGCAGAGTCGTTAGATCGACTCTTTCAGTTCCTTGGCGGCGCGGAAGGCGACCTTCTTGGAAGCCTTGATCTGCACCGGCTCGCCCGTCGCCGGGTTGCGGCCCATGCGGGCAGCGCGCTTGCGAACGACGAGAACGCCAAGACCGACGAGGCGGATACGATCGCCTTTCTTGAGGTGCTTCGTCACCTTGGTGACGAGGTCGGCCAGAATGGCTTCGGCTTGCTTCTTCGGGATCTCGTGATCCTCGGCGAGAGCGGCCGCAAGCTGTTTGGTGGAGATCGTCGTCTGCTTTGCTTTAGCTGCAGTGGCCATGTCTTTTCGACTCCGTTGGAAAATTCCGCACTCTGAATACACGGATTTCGGGGGTCCAAAAGCTGAAAAAGCGCGTTTTACAAGGGAAAACTTGGCTTTTCACAGCAAAAAAGGTCGAAAAACCCCTGTTTTGAGGGCTGGGACAGGAATGACCGGCCCGGGAACCTCCATTTTCCAAGGGAATCAGGGAAGCTGAGTCGCGGGCCTCAGGGCGGGTTTCCGGTGCGACCAGCGGGTCCAGTAGAGGGTCTCGACCCGCTCGCCGTAATTCGCATCGAGCCAGTCCCCGTAGACCTGCTTCATCAGGTCCGCCGTCGACTGCACCATCGACATCTTGGCGATCATCACATGGTCGGAGTCCGCGAACATGACCTCCGGCGCGGGATGCACGTCTTCGCTGATCGTCCGGTTCATATGGAGCGTGAGCCAGCCGCCCTTTGGCGCGCGCAGGTTCATCAGGAACGGGAACGGATTGGTCATGTCGAGTGTGTTGACCGTCTCGCCCCGCCTGACCACGCGCTTCAGGTCTTCGACGCCGGCCAGCAGCGTCTCCATGTACTCGCCCTGCCGCAATTCCTGCCGGCGGCCGTACTGGCCTGACAGCCAGATGTTGTGGATGCGCTCCTCCGGCGTTTCCGACTTGTTGATCGCGCGGTTGAACATGCTCTCGCGTTCGGGGACGTAGACATTGCGGAACGCCGGCAGGGCGGCCCACTCGGCCGGTTCACGCGCCTCCTCGCGAAGGATCGCATAGGCATGGTCGATCAGGACCATCCCGCGGTCGAGCACCTGCGACGCCGCCAGCATGGCGAACGCGCCAACCGCTGCGACGCGCGCGACGCGCTGGGCGTCTGCTTCAGCAAAGACCCGCACAGCGCCGTAAGCAGCCAGCACGACCAGCGACGTCATGTTCTCAAGCTGGCCGTTCTGATTGATGGCGAACATGGACGCCGCCAGCATGAAGCCGGCGACCACCCCGTCCTTCCAGGTGAAGCGCCGGATCACCGCCAGCACGCCCAACGGGGCCAACGCGAACAGCATTTCCAGCAAGTTGCGGCGGATCAGGCCGAGAAGGGACTCGGTCCGCGCGCCCGACACCTTCCCCGCCAGCAGGATGTCGTTGAGATAGGCCAGCAGGTTGCCGGTCATCAGCCCGATGGCGAGAATGCCGCCCGCAGTCATTCCAGCGCCCAAGGCCAGCGTGCGCCACGGCGCCGGGTTGAGGAACGCATAGACGGCGGCCGCGCCCAGCCCAACAGCGAAATAGCTGACCTTCAGCCAGAACATGAAAGCGAGAACGGCGGAGAGCACCGCGATCTCGGCGATGCCGGGCGATGCCTCAGGGTCCCGGCGCGGCGCAAGCGCCATGAAGAGCGGGAAAAGCGTGGCCCAGCCCCAGCGATTGTAGAACATCGCCCACGACAGGTTGTCGGGAAGGATTTCGGTTTCACCGTTGATCAGGGTCTGGCTCTCGCCACCCCAGCGCTCCAGCATCGCCGCAGGGACGGTCACCAGAAACACGATGCCAAGCAGAACGGCCGTCATGCCGACAGGAAAGCGCCAGGCCCCGACAACGGCGCAGGCGAGCCCGAGGCCGAGCGCCACCCAGACGGAGGCCAGTTCGACCGATCCGCCATAACCGCCGATCAGCCACGCAGCCCACGCCGGAAGATAGAGCTGGGCGGCCCCCAACGCAGTCGGGAAGTCGGACGACGGCACAAGGCCGTTGGAAATACGGTACGTCGAGTCGAAGAAGATCAGGCTGTCATGCGTGATGACCGTGAAGACGGAGGCCGGGCTCCACAGGAAGGCCAGATAGCCGGCCATCAACAGCAACGCATACGCCGCCCCGATCCGGAAACGGCTGCCGTCGCCATCCAGCGCGCCGGGATGAGCCGCGGCAAAGCGCATGTGCCCGATCACGGCAAGCGCCAGCAGGCCAGCGAAGGCCGCCCACTGGATCACGGATGCGGCGTGAGCCAGAGCCACGGGATCCATCGCGCCGCGAATGGCTTCGAACGGCCAGCCTGTGGCCCCATCATGCGCCGCCAGAAAGGCCGGGCGCATGGCAAACGCAATCAAAGCCCAGATGAGCGCCAACAGTCCAAACCGGTCGGTCGCCAGAAAGCGCACCGCAGCCAGCAATTGCCCGGCCCAACCAGGACGATCAGCTGCTATCGGTCCTGCCGCCCCGTCCGACATCTGGCGTCCCTCGCCTGCTCCGGGATCGAACATGACCCCGTCCGGACTAGGCCATGAGCGGGTTAACCGGCGGTTTTCCGGCCTTTTGGCGCTGTCCGCGGGCGGCGCGCCCCCTTGTGAATCAGCAAGGTACGGCCGACATTGCAGTCATGGCTCTTGCTCATCTCGCCTGCTCGCCCGCTGGCCTCTCAGACAGCCTGAGAGAGGCGGAAACGTTGTGCGATCAGCGGGGCGGGAAGCTGACGCCACTGCGGCGCAAGGTGTTGACCCTGCTTCTGGAATCCCAGGGCCCGGCCAAGGCCTACGATCTCCTGGAACATCTGGGCGAAGACGGCGCGGCCAAGCCGCCCTCAGTCTATCGCTCGCTGGATTTTTTGCTGGAGATGGGTCTCGCCCATAAGATCGAGAGCCTCAACGCCTACGTCGCCTGCGGTCACTGGAAGCACGGCCATGCGGCTGTCTTCCTCATCTGCGACAAATGCGGTCAGGCTGGCGAACTTCACGCGCATGACAGCGTGAAGAAGCTGACGCAGGAGGTCGAGAGCGTCGATTTCCGCATGCGCAGCGCCGTCATCGAGATCCGCGGCATCTGCGCCGACTGCGCGGCCTGACATGGCCTCGGGCGACACGACCAACGTCCTCGTGCGCCTTTCCATCACAGCTCCCCCCAAGGGTGTCGCGCACAGCCTTCAGGGCAAGGACGGCGAACCGGTCGACGTCCGCATATCAACCGGCCGCACGCTCCACTTCGATATCCCCCTGCGCCTTGAGGCGGGAAAGACCGGATACCGCTTCCTCGGCGATTTCGTTCGCACCGAAGGCAAGACGCGCCGCTTTGTCTATGTCGCCACCGGACGCCAGGCGGGTCAGGCCGGAACGGAATGGAGCCGGCGCGCCAAGGTGGACCTGCCAACACCCACGCCCGCGATGATCAAGGCTGCGGAAAATGGCGGGCTAGTCCTTGAAGGCGCTTACGCCGGCACAGACGCCAAGGGCGGACCGACCTGCGCCACCGTGAAGGTCGACTGGAAGATCGGGAAAACCGGCAGATGATCGAACTCTACCGCGGCAGCATCAACACGTGGGAATGCGACGAGATGGGGCACATGAATGTGCGCTTCTACGTCGCCAAGATGATGGAAGGGCTGGCCGAGCTTTCGCATCACATCGGCCTGTCCGGCGCCTTCCGCGAAGGCGCGGCGCAGACGCTGCGCCCGCGTGACCAGCACATCCGCTTCATGAAGGAGGCCCACGCCGGTTCTCCCTTCACCATGCGCGGCTGCGTGCTGGAGATCACAGATGCGTCCATGCTGCTCTACCAGCAGATCGACCACTACACCGGCGATCCCTGCGCGTCCTTCCGCACATGGGTCGATCATGTCGATCTTGTCTCGGGTCAGGCCTCGCGCTGGCCAAAGGCGACGCGCGCGAAACTCGAGGGCCTGCTGGGCGACGCGCCGGCCAGTTGCGCGCCCCGCTCCATCGACTTCAGTGTACCGCCGATCCCATCCGCCACTCTGGCCGACGCCGATGCGATCGGCGCGCCCGTGATTGGTCGCGGCATCGTTTTGCCCCAGCAGGTCGATCTCACCGGCGACATGATCCCGGAGTTCTTCATTGGCCGCGTCTCGGATTCGATTGGCCACCTCCTGCGGCCCTGGCGCGAACAGCTCGCTGCGCAGGCGCAAGCACGCGGCGAGACCGTTCGCATGGGCGGCGCCGTGCTGGAATACCGGCTGGTCTACCGCCGCTGGCCGCGGGCCGGCGACCGCTTCGTGATACGCTCTGCGCGCGGCTTTCAGAAGGAGAAGACCCACTCCTTCGTGCACTGGATCCTTGATCCCGACACCGGAGAGGCCTGGTGCACCAGCGAGGCTGTCGCCATCGCGCTCAATCTCGACACCCGGAAGATCATGCCGGCGACGCCGGAACTGCAGGCGTCGCTGGCGAGCGTTGCGCCGGCAGGTCTTGCGGTCTGAGCCAGCCTATTTATCCGGCGGCGGACGGCGGTTGTTCATCAGCCGGGCGACGACGAGCATGGCGATCAGGCCCAGCACGATTGCGATGATGAACTTGACCACGAAGGCTTCCTTGCCCCGGCGCTCCCAAGCGCCTTGTTAGAGCAGGTTCGTCCGCGGCGGAAGCTGGCCTCAGGCGGACTTGATCGGCCAGCCGCTTTCCTTCGCCACCGCCTTCATGTTGGCGAGCCCGGCCTTCAGCAGCTTCTCGAACGTGGCCATGTCCACGTCAGCCAGCTTGTTGATGTAGATGCAGGCCTTGCTGGTCTTGTGCTTGCCGAGCGTTTTCAGGAAGGGCGCGGCCTTCTCAAGTGAAAGCCCGCTGTAGATGACGAGGTTCGCCGAGCGCGGGGAAAAGCCCAGGACACACATGTCGCCTGAATGCCCGCTATCGTAAGTGTACGAATAGCGGCCATAGCCGACAATCGTCGGGCCCCACATCTGCGGCTTCCAGCCCGTCACCTTTTCGAACAGCTTGAGCAACGTCTGGGCGTCACTCCGGCGCGTGTCGTTTTCAACCGCCCCGACGAAATCCTTCACGCTGACCTTTGTGGGCGCGGTCTTGTTCTCGGCCATGGTTCCCCCCTTAGTCGGGCATCGCCAGATCCATCATCAAGACCGGGTCGAGCCAGATATCCGTACCACGATCCTCCGAATGGACATTGCGGAACTTGATGGCCCAGTGAAGGTGCGGCCCCGTCACACGTCCCGTCGCGCCCGAGAGCCCGAGTACGTCGCCCTGCTGCACCACATCGCCATCCGCGACGTCGATCCGGCTCATATGCATCATGACCGACACGAGGCCGTGGCCATGGTCGAGGAAGACCGCGCCACCCTCATAATAGAGGTCCGGATCAGCCAACAGCACAGTGCCGCCCATCGGCGCGTGAATCTCGGTGCCGGTCGGAATGGCTATGTCCTGCCCATTGTGGACGCTGGTTGAGCCCTCGCAGTCCTTGGTCTTGGGCAGATAGGTGCGCACTGCGCCGAACGGGCTCGAATAGGGGCCCTCGGCGGGCTTCGCAAAACCGAGGCTGGCCACAGGCGAGGAAAACGCCCTCAGCGCCTTGTCCTTCTTCACCCACGAGACTTCGGCATGACGCTTCTGTTCAGGCGTCTGGGCGGAAATCTTTCCGCACTCCATGGTGAACTTCGAGACGGTGTCCTTGCGTGTCGCCACCTCGACTAGCGTGCTCGCTTCAAAGTCATAGTCCAGAAGACGAACGCCAATGCGCACCTCCGCTGGCGCATCGCGCCGGAGGCCCACGACCGCAATGCCCTGATCATCAGCTGTCGCGATCGCCTTTCCGTCCAGCGAAATCGACGCGCCGGGATTGGCCTTGCAAACGATCGCCCCGCCCTGCTTCGCCGGTCCGGCGCACGCGATCACGGGTTGCGGCGGCGGAGGCGGTTCGGGCTCCGGCTCGACTTCAATGACTGCTTGCGTTGGCGGTTGATCCGGCAAGTCAGACGGCATGGGCGCCGGTTCTGCGTTTGCTGCGGGCACTGTGTCTGGCCCCGTGCAGGAAACCAGCAGGGCCGCGGCGAGCAACGCCGCCAGCGTCAGGCGCGATCGTTCAGCTGCTTCCATCTGTTCAACGCTGTTTCTGCGTCGAAGTAGGCTTCCTGAGTCTCAACATTCCAATAACGGAGATCCTCAAGCGGAATGCGCTTGCGCGTGACCGCGCACAACACGAAGCGGCCGGGCTTCAGGACCTCGAAGTCAGCGTCGAGAAAGCGAAGCTTTGCCTCGCCGGGCTGGGAGCCGGGGGTGAATGTATCCATGACGGCTATATGCCCCCGATCGGCGGCGAAGTTAAGGCGCCTCAGGCCTCAGCCAGCGCTTTCCAGCTCGACCTTGTTCCGCCCCGCCGATTTGGCCCGGTAGAGGGCGTCATCCGCCCGCTTCAACAGGGCGTCCATCGTGTCTTCCGGCGGAATGACCGTGGCGACACCGCCAGACATGGTCACCTTGAGTTCGTCCCCGCGGCTGATCGCGAAGGTCGTCTCCGCCATGATCTGCCGGATGCGCTCGCCGGCTGCCTGAGCCAGGGCCTGAGAGGTTTCCGGCATGATGACCACGAACTCCTCGCCGCCATAGCGGCAGGCGACGTCCATCGGGCGGATATTCTCGCGCAGGCGGCGGCCGAACTCGCGCAGGACCTCGTCGCCGGCCGCATGGCCGTGGATATCGTTGATCTTCTTGAAGTGGTCGATGTCGCACAGCAGGATCGAGGCGGCCGCGCCGCCCATGTTGGCGCGCTTCACGAAGCTTTCGAGCTGCACGCGCATGTAGCGGCGGTTGTGCAGGCCGGTGAGCTGGTCGGTTACCGCGAGCTCCATCGACTGGTCGAGACGGGCGCGCAACGCATCGAGATAGCGCTTCTTGCGCACCTGCGTCTTCACGCGGGCCAGCAGCTCCTCGGAGTCGATCGGCTTGATGACGATGTCGGATGCGCCGAGATCAAGCGCGCGCACAGCCTTCTTCTCATCATCGGACTCCGCGACAACGAGGATCGGCAGGTCGCGGGTCGATTCCAGCGACCGGAAATACGCGCACAGCTTGAGACCATCGAGCTTCTCGTTCGCGAGCGACACGATCAGCAGGTCGACCATCGATCCGGAAATGCCAAGCTGATTGGCTTCCGAATGCGAGATCGGCCGGTGCAGGCCTTCAAGATAGCGGCAGATGCGGCGGGCCTGACGTTCGTTTTCATCGACCACCAGAATGCGCGCCGGCTCGGACGCCCGGCCAGAGGCCGCGAGATCCACTGCGCCCATGCGCTTGCCGGACGCCTCGCGCTTGCGCAGCTCGTCGGCGACCATCTTGTACTTGGTCAGCGCCCGCACGCGCGACAGCAGATGCAGGTCATTCACCGGTTTGGTCAGGAAGTCGTCCGCGCCCGCGCCAAGGCCGCGCAGCCTGTCCTCGCGCTCATTCAGCGCCGTCACCAGCACGATCGGGATATGCTCGGTGCGCGCATCCGTCTTCAGCCTGCGGCAGGCGTCGACGCCGTTCAGCTTCGGCATCATGATGTCCATGAGGATGACGTCCGGCTCTTCGGCCATCGCCTTGTCGATCGCGTCCTCGCCATCCACGGCCGTGATGACGTGAAAGTACTCGTTGCGAAGCTTGTCGGTCAGCAGCTTGCGGTTCTGCTCGATATCGTCGACCACCAGGACGCGCGCGCTCATCTCGCCGCCCTCCGCGTGGAGGCCGGACGGCTGCGCGCGGGCGTCGCAGACTGCGTTCCGGTCAGGCGCTTCACTTCGCTGATGAACGCCGACATCTGGATCGGCTTGGTCATGTAGGACTCGCAGCCGGCTTCGCGCACGAGCCGCTCGTCCTGACGCATGGCGAACGCCGTCACCGCCATGATCGGCACGTGCCTGATCGTGGCGTCGTCCTTGATCCAGCGTGTAAGATCGAGCCCCGACACTTCCGGAAGCTGGATGTCCATGATGATGAGATCAGGCTTGTGCGCGCGCGCGAGTTCCACGGCTTTGAGCCCGTCCCTGCTCTGGACGGTCTCGAAGCCGAACGCATCCAGGAGGTCGCAGAAGAGCTTCATGTTGAGCTCGTTGTCTTCGACCACAAGGACTTTCTTGGCGGGCGACGTCGCCATCAGCACATCATTTAGGGACCGGACCCGGGTTGATTCCCGTCTTCGTCCCCTGTGTTAGACCTGAGAGTATTAACCGCCTATTTTCAACTGCGTCTGGCAGAGCGGCAATGCGCAGCCTACCAATTAACAAATCCGGCCATGAAACAAAGACTTCGGGGCGGACCTGAACCTTGCGCGAAACCATTGCTACTAGCTCATTAAGTTTACAGATTGCCTGCCGCGATTGCTTTCACGGCTGGTTGGGTCAGGCCACGCGTTGCCCCAGGTGCCGCTCGGAACGAATCGTCTCACATCCGCGCCTGTTCGACCTGTCGGTCGTCCATATCGATTGCGACGCCTTCTACGCCTCTATCGAGAAGCGCGACCGGCCGGACCTGATCGCCCAGCCCGTCATCGTTGGCGGCGGCAAGCGGGGCGTCGTCTCCACCTGCTGCTATGTCGCGCGCACCTATGGCGTCCGCTCGGCCATGCCGATGTTCAAGGCGCTGAAGCTTTGCCCCAACGCCGTCGTCATCAAGCCGCGCATGGACCTCTACGTCCAGGAAGGCCGGCGCATCCGCGAGATGATGCTGGCGCTTACGCCTCTGGTGGAGCCCGTGTCGATCGACGAAGCCTATCTCGACATGTCGGGGACGGAGGCGCTGCACGGCGCCCCGCCCGCGATCAGCCTCATGAGACTGCAGAACCGGATCGAGCGCGAGCTGAACCTCACCATCTCGGTCGGGCTGGCCAGCAACAAGTTCCTCGCCAAGACGGCGTCCGAGGCCGACAAGCCGCGCGGCTTCTTCGTCCTTTCGATCGATGAGGCGCCGGCCTATCTCGCCGACAAATCCGTACGAGTCATCGGCGGTGTCGGCGCGCAGTTCGAGAAGAAGCTCAATGCGGACGGCATCCGTACTGTCAGCGATGTCCAGAAGCTTGATCTCAAGACGCTGGTGAAGCGCTATGGCGAGACTGGCCTGTGGCTGCACAACTGCGCCTTCGGCCGTCATGATCGCAAGGTCGATCCAGCAGGCGAGCGCAAGAGCGTCTCGTCGGAGACAACCTTCAATGAAGATGTATCCGACCCCCGCATACTGGAGGATATTCTCTGGCGCCTCAGCCTGCGCACGGCCGATCGCGCCAAGGATAGCGGCGTCGAAGGCCGCGTTGTTACGCTGAAGCTGAAATCCCACGACTTCCGTACGATCACCCGCCGGGTCTCGCTCGGCGAGCCGACCCAGTTAGCGCAGGTGATCTTCCGGGCGGCCAAGCCGATGCTGGCGCGCGAGGCCACAGGCGGACGCTACCGTCTGCTGGGCGTTGGCATTTCCGATCTGGTCGACGCCAAGGCCGACGCGCTGGATCTGGCTGATCCCAAATCCCTGAAGCGGGCCAAGGCCGAACGCGCCGCCGACAAGGCGCGCGAGAAGTTCGGCGATGCGGCCGTGATGACGGGCCGCGGGGCGCGGATCGAGAACGCGCGAAAGAAGGACTGATGCAGATCGAAGAGACCTTCCGCGCCAGGGTATGGACGCAGGAAAGCACCGGCGCGTGGCATTTCGTGACGCTGCCCGCAGAACTCTCGCAGCGCATCCGAACGCTCACGTCCGGCCAGCTGAAGCCCTTCGGCTCCTTTCACGTGAAGGCGCGCACGGGGCTTACAACGTGGGAAACATCCCTCTTTGCAGACTCGAAGCGAAACGCCTTTCTTCTGCCTGTCAAAGCGGACGTTCGCCGCAAGGAAAAGATCAAACCCGGCGATGAGATCGAGGTGTCGGTGAGCTTTGGTCTTTGACCTTGCCTGCCATACCGGCGGCCCTACAAGGCCATCAAGAAAGGGAGTTCCCCCATGTCCGTCTCCGACCGTCTCAAAGCCGCCGGCGTCACGCTGCCGGACGCGCGTCCGCCCGTCGCCAACTACGTGCCATGGGTGATCAGCGGCAATCTGCTCTTCATCTCGGGCCAGGTGAGCATCACGCCCGACGGCCTCATCAAAGGCCGGCTCGGCGAAGACATGACGCTGGAAGACGGCCAGAAGGCGGCGCGCGCCTGCGCCATCAACCTGATCGCCCAGATGCAGGCGGCGCTTGGCGATCTTGAGCGCGTGACGCGCATCGTGAAGCTTGGCGGCTTCGTCAACGCCGCGAAGGACTTCGTGGAGATTCCGAAAGTCGTGAATGGCTGTTCGGACCTCATGGTCGAGATATTCGGCGACAAGGGTCGCCATGCCCGCTCCGCTGTCGCCTGCCCTGTCCTGCCGCTGGGCGTGGCGGTCGAGGTCGACGCCGTGGTCGAATTCAAGTGATGGCATGAGCGCAACAGACTTCGACGTCGCCGCCTTCACCTACGCCCATCGCGGGCTGTGGGGCGGCGACATTCCGGAGAACTCGTTGCGCGCCTTCGCGGCGGCCGCGCGCGAAGGTCTCGGCTGCGAACTTGATGTTCGCGTCACAGCCGACCACCAGCTGGTCGTCTTTCATGATGCAACGTTGCAGCGTATGTGCGTACGGCCGGAGCGCGTCGACGCCCTGCCCTTGCGCACGCTGCGCGCGGTCAGGCTTCCCGATGGGTCGACCATACCGACACTGGAAGAAGCGCTGGAAGCGATGAACGGCCTGCCTGTTCTCGTCGAGCTGAAGACTGACGCAACCAGAGGAGAATTCGACGGCAACCATGACGGGATTCCGGCGTTGACCGCCACGCTCAACAATACCTCGGCCCCCGCAGCTGTGATGAGCTTTGACGAGGATGCTGTGAACCATCTCGCCGATCTGGATCTTGGCCGCCCGCTGGGACAGCTCATCGAGCCGTCTGGTCCTTTCGACGAAGGGTGGGCGGTCATGAAAGCCATCCGCGCTGACCAGGGACCTGCTGCCTTCCTCGCGCCCCACATTTCGGACCTGCCCGACATCGCCCAGCAATTCCCGCACCTGCCACGGGTTACATGGACGATCCGCGACCTTTCCCAGCTCGACGTCGCCCGCGCGCACGGCGCCGCACCGATTTTTGAAGGATTCAGTCCCACCCTCGCAAAGTCGCGCGCGAACACGATATAGTCTTCAGGGGATCAATCCGAGGACCGCCTTGGCCGACGACACAGCGGACAGGACAGAATTGTCGCTCTCCATCGCCAGCAGCATGGGCGAGGTCGGGCGCGACGCATGGAACGCCATCGCAAATCCAGCGGACGAGCGATACGACCCTTTCCTAGACTGGGATTTTCTCGAAGCGCTCGAAAGTACAGGATGCGCCAGTCCCGAGACCGGATGGACGCCGCGCCATCTGCTGGCCCACAATTCCGCCGGCAGGCTAGTGGGCGCAGCGCCACTCTATCTCAAGACGCATTCGCGCGGTGAGTTTGTCTTCGACCATGCCTGGGCCGACGCCTTCCACCGGGCCGGCGGCCGCTACTACCCCAAGCTGCTCTGCGCCGTGCCGTTTACGCCCGTGACTGGACAGCGCCTGCTGGCGCATGGACCCAACGCCCTCGCCATCCGTCATGCGCTTGGTCAGGCCATCGCGGACACGGCGCGGCAATGGCGCGTCTCATCCGCTCACATCAACTTCCTGGACGATGACTCCTGGAACATGTTGGGCGCGTCCGGCTTCCTGCTGCGCGAGGATCAGCAATTCCACTGGATCAATCACGGCTACGCGACCTTCGAGGACTTCCTTGGCGCCCTGTCCTCCCGCAAGCGCAAGATGCTGCGGCGTGAGCGGCGGGAAGCGCAGGAAGGGCTCGAGATCGTCCGCATGACCGGCGACGATCTGAAGCCACATCACTGGGACGCCTTCTTCCGCTTCTACATGGACACGGGCGGCCGCAAATGGGGCGCGCCCTATCTCAATCGCGATTTCTTCCAGCTGCTTCACGAGCGGATGGTCGACAAGTGCCTCATCGTGCTTGCGCTGGAAGATGGCGAGCCAATCGCCGGCGCGCTGAACATGATCGGGTCGGATACGCTCTACGGCCGGTATTGGGGCCGCGTTGTTGACAGGCCCTTCCTGCACTTCGAGGTCTGCTACTATCAGGCCATCGACTTCGCGATCGAACGCGGCCTGGGATTTGTCGAAGCCGGGGCGCAGGGCGAGCACAAACTCACACGCGGATACGAACCACGCCTGACGCGCTCCGCGCACTGGATCGCTCACGCGGGTTTCAGAACCGCGGTTGCGAATTATCTCGACAGCGAGCGGATTGCGGTCGAGGAAGGAATCAACGAACTGCAGGCCTATACGCCCTTCCGGAAGGGCGAGCTGCAGCAGGCGGAAGAGCATGACGAGGAGGGGTTCTGATGAGCCTTGCCGGGGAATATGACGGCGCAAACATCTTCGCGAAGATCCTGCGCGGTGAAATGCCGTGCGTGAAGATCTTCGAGGATGATGACGTGCTCGCCTTCATGGACATCTTCCCGCAAAGCCAGGGGCACTGTCTCGTCATCCCGAAGAATGTGACGTCACGAAACCTGCTGGATCTGCCGGCTGACCGCATCCAGCCGCTGTTCGCCGCAGCGCAGAAGCTTGCGAAGGCCGCGGTGAAAGCGCTCGGTTGCGACGGCGTTATCGTCACGCAGTTCAACGGCGCGCCGGCCGGACAGACGGTGTTCCATATCCACGTGCACGTGATCCCGCGCTACGCCAACCTGCCCCTGCAGCCGCATCATGGCGGCAAACCGGCGGACATGGCGGTTCTGCGCGATCAGGCCGCCCGGATCGCTGCGGCGCTGTAGCCCTCAGGCGCTTGATCGGGCACAAGGCCGGGCCCTCCATTCGTGGCATCAGGAAACACAGGGAGTCCTGATGCGTTGAGCGTAGGCTCATCGGAAGGAAGGCGTCATGGCCGGCGCGCTCACACCCTATCGGAAGAAGCGGAATTTCCGCGAGACCCCCGAACCTGCCGGAAAGGTTAGCAAGAGCGCGGGCGCGTCTTTCGTCGTCCAGAAGCACGACGCCACACGCCTGCACTACGACTTCCGGCTTGAGCTTGATGGCGTGCTGCTCTCCTGGGCGGTCACACGAGGGCCAAGTCTCGATCCGGCTGACAAACGCCTTGCGGTTCGCACCGAGGATCACCCGATTGACTACGCAGGTTTCGAGGGGGTGATCCCCACGGGCTATGGCGCAGGCACGGTCATCGTCTGGGACCGCGGGACATGGGCGCCGGAGGAGGATCCGCATGAGGGGCTGCGAAAGGGAGCGCTCAAATTCACACTGAAGGGACAACGCTTGAAGGGCGGCTGGGCGCTTGTTCGCCTCAAGCCGCGCGCCAGCGAAAGGGCCGACAAGGAAAACTGGCTGCTGATCAAACGCGAGGACAAGCATGCCAGCAAGACCCTCAACGCCGTCGAGGAGTGGGACGACAGCGTGAAATCACATCGCACGATCGATGAGTTGGCCACAAAGGCAAAAGACGGAGCCGAGAAGCGGCGAGCGACGCACGGGAAGCTGACATCTCCCGACAGGATTCTGTGGCCGGAGGCAAAAGTCACCAAGCAGGATCTGGCTGATTATCTCGATGCGCATGCAGAGCGCATGCTTCCCTTTCTCAAGGGACGGCCGCTGGCGATCGTCCGCTGTCCTGACGGCCGAAGCGGAAAGTGCTTCTTCCAGAAACACCCCGGCGCTTCGACGCCCGACGCCGTCGGCACGGTGCGCATCCGCGAGAAGGACGGCGAAGAAGCAGACTACATGGTCGTGAATGATCGCGCGGGTCTGGCGGGCATGGCTCAGATCAGCGCCCTCGAACTCCATATCTGGGGCGCCCGGCAGGACAGACTCGAACAGCCCGAGCGGCTGGTCTTCGATCTCGATCCCGATGAGGCCCTGCCCTTCAGCGATGTCGTTCGCGCCGCAGAGTACATCCGCGATCGGCTCAAGCGGGCCGGACTTCAGTCATTTCCGCTGCTGACGGGCGGCAAGGGCATCCACGTCGTCGCCCCGATCGCGCGCACGCGCTCATGGGACGATGTCAAAACCTTCTGCCATGGCGCTGCTCTGGAAGCCGCCGCTTCGCAGCCGGACGACTTCGTCGCGCAGGCGTCGAAAGCGAAACGGAAGGGCCGGATTTTCATCGACTGGCTGCGCAATGAGCGCGGGTCGACCGCCATCGCGCCCTTCTCGCCGCGCCGGCGCCCTAACGCGCCCGTGGCGACGCCAGTCTCGTGGGCCGAACTGCCGGACATCGAGACCTCGGCCGCCTTCACCCTCAAGACAATCGGCGCGCGGCTGTCGAAGCTGCGCGCCGATCCCTGGAAGGACTATGCAAAGGCCAGCCGGCAGCGGCTCACCAACGCCGCCATCGCTGCGGTCAGTCAGGAGTGACTACTCCGCCGCCCGCGCCCTGATCTGTTCGAGCGAGATCTTGCCGCGCACCAGCATGCTGTAATCATCGGCCAGCGTGCCTGTGATGTTGCCCGGGGTGTACTTATGGCCGGCCATCTCCGCCACGGGCGTCACTTCCGCCGCCGAACCGGTGATGAAACACTCGGAGAAGGTCGAGAGTTCCTCCGGCGTGATGTGGCGCTCGATCACCTCGAAACCGCGCGCCTTGGCAAGCTCGATCACGGTCTGCCGCGTCAGGCCATTGAGGAAGCAGTCAGGCGTCGGCGTATGGATCGCGCCGTCGCGGATCAGGAACACGTTTGCGCCAGTGAGTTCGGCGACGTAGCCGCGATAATCCAGCATCAGCGCGTCAGCAAAGCCTTCGGCCTCCGCTTTGTGCTTGGAGAGCGTGCAGATCATGTAGAGACCGGCCGCCTTCGCCGCCGACGGGATCGTCTCCGGCGAGGGCCGCTTCCAGTCCGACATCGTCACGCGGATGCCCTTGTTCTTGTCGGCGAAGTAGTTGCCCCAATGCCAGGCGGCGACGCACAGACGGATAGAAGCCTGCTGGGCCGAAACACCCATCATCTCCGAACCGCGCCAGGCGAACGCCCGGATATAGCAGTCGGACAGGCCGTTCTTCTCCATGACCTCCAGCTTGATCCGGTCGATGTCCGCGGCCGGGACGGGCACCTTGTAGCCGACCAGTTCAGCCGACTTGTGCAGGCGCTTCGAATGGTCCGATGAACGGAACACCGCGCCTTCATAGGCGCGCTCGCCCTCGAACACGCACGAACCATAGTGCAGGGAATGCGTCAGTACGTGAATCTTCGCGTCCCGCCACGGCACCATCTTGCCGTCGAGCCAGATCCAGCCATCGCGGTCGTCATAGGGAACGAAATTGGGAGAGGGAGCAGCCATTGTCATTGTCCTGGGCGGACGCGAATGACCTGTTTGATCATTGCCCCGGGATGAGCTTGAGTTTCGCGTCCTGAACTCTCATTGTCCGGTCGTGGCCATGCCTGTCAACCGACCCCATTCCGTATCCCTGCCGCCCGGCGCCGGAGCCGCCGTTGGCGATGGGCGGCTGTACCTGCGGGACCAGGACCTTAACGAAGGCGCAGCCCTGATCCGGGCGGCGGCGCGAAAGCTTGCCCAGCTGACAGACGCCGTTGGTTCGGCTGCGAACATTTCTGCGCCGGAGATGGATATCCTGCAGGAAATCCATGACCTCGGACCGATGGATGTCGGTGATCTTCGTGTGCGCCTTGCGGCGCCGAAGCAATCCCTTGCCCGCAACCTCAACCAGCTTGAAGGCCGTGGAATGCTGACGCGCGAGACCGACCCGCGCGACCGCCGCCGCCGCCTTGTCACCCTCACCCAGGCCGGCGCCGCTTTCGCGCGCGAAGCGACAGAGCATCGCAGGAAGGTTTTGCGGCAGGCCTTCCTGTCCGCCGGGCCTGAAGCGGTTACCGGAGCGCGGCGCATGCTGGCCGACCTCCTGCGCCTGCGGGGCGAGAATTGACCCAACGCACCGGCCATATCCTCGCGGTCGATGATGACGATCGCCTGCGCGATCTTCTCAAGCGCTATCTTTCGCGCGAAGGCCATGACGTAACCGTCGCCAAGGATGCCGCCAGCGCGCGCAAGCTCATGGGCACGATGGCCTTCGACCTGGTGATCCTCGACGTGATGATGCCTGGCGAAGACGGCCTCTCGCTGCTGAAGCACATGCGCGAGCACAAGTCCGAGACGCCGGTGATCCTGCTGACGGCGCGCGGCCTGCCCGCCGAACGGATCGAAGGGCTGAAGCTTGGCGCCGACGATTATCTGCCGAAGCCATTCGAGCCGGAAGAACTCGCCCTACGCATCACGTCGGTCCTGAAGAGGATAACGCCGGATACGCCGGTCGAGGAGCTCAAGCTCTCCGGCATGATCTTCCATGTCGGCAAGGGAGAGCTTCGCAAGGATGGCCGGCTGGTCCGGCTGACCGAAAGCGAAACGCAGCTTCTCTCCATCCTCGCGGCGCGCGCCGGCGCGCCGATCTCGCGCCACGAGCTGGCGGTGCTGACATCCGCCGGCGTCGAGCGTTCGGTCGACGTGCAGGTCACGCGCCTGCGCCGCAAGATCGAGCGCGATCCGCGCGAGCCCGTGCACCTGCAAACGGTTCGCGGCGTGGGCTACCGGCTCACAGGGGACTAGTGCATGCGCCTGCGTGACTACACCCCGCGAGGTTACAACGCGCGGCATATCCTGATCCTCATCGTCCCGATGATCGTCTTCGTCGTGTCGATGACGCTCTACTTCTTCTACACGCACGTCGAACAGGTGAACGAAAAGCTGTCGCGCGCCGTGGCGGACGAACTGGCCTTTCTGGAACAGCAGCGCCGCGACGCGCCGGAAGACTGGCCGCGCCTCGTGGATGGATTCCGCACCGCCGGCCTGATGAATGTTACTTTCACCCCGGGCAAGAGCGAGCTGGAAACGCCGCCGGGCAGCGAATGCTGCCATGAGCTGGGTCAGGGCCTGACCGAGCGCTTTCCCGGCCATGCGTGGGCCTATCGCTACATGCCGGGCGATATGCTCACCCTGCGCCTGTTGACCTCCGACGGGCTGCTCGAAGCCCGCATGGACCGCAAGCGCGTGATCATCATCACCGCGCACATCTTCATCGTCTGGACCGTGGCGTTCAGCATTCTCCTGCTGGTGACGTCCTACCTCTTCCTGAGGAACCAGGTGCGCTCCATCGTCCAGCTGTCCTGGGCGGCGGATGCGTTCGGGCGCGGCGAGGATGTTCCGAACTTCAAGCCCTCCGGCGCCATCGAAGTCCGGAAGGCCGCGCGCTCCCTGCTCCGCATGCGCAACCGCATCCGTCGCTATGCCGACCAGCGTACAGCCATGCTCGCCGGCGTCAGCCACGACCTGCGCACGCCGCTGGCGCGTCTGAAACTTGAACTCGCGCTGGCTCCGAAGGACTTCGACACATCGGCCGCGAAGAAGGACATCGAGGAGATGGAGCGGATGCTGGATGGCTATCTCGCCTTCGCCCGCGGCGAGGAAGGCGAGCAGCCGGTTCAGTCCGATCTTGCCGCCGTCGCCCGCGAAGCCGTCGCCGCCGCCTCTGCACGCTCACAGCTGGAAATCATCGCATCGGCGCCCGTGCCGATGCGTCTGCGTCCACTGGCGATGAAACGCGCGATCTCCAACCTCGCCAACAACGCCGCCGATCATGGCAGCAAGGTCCGTGTCACCGTGATCGCCGGCCAGGGCGAAGCGGTCGTGACCGTGGAGGATGACGGGCCCGGCATCCCGCAGGAAAACTACGAGGACGCATTCCGCCCGTTCAGCCGGCTTGATGCGGCGCGCAACCAGAATGTTTCAGGCGTCGGCCTCGGTCTCACGATCACGCGCGACACGGCGCGCGCGCATGGCGGCGATGTGACGCTCGGCAAGTCCGATCTGGGCGGCCTGCGCGCAACCATACGCCTGCCGCTGGACGCCGAGCGTCCCAAGGGCATCGGCGACGAGGACGACTAGGTCCTCAACCGACTCCGAAATCGCGGCGCGCGGCGATGATCGTGATGGTGAACCCTGCGATCACGTCCAGCAGCGCCATGAGGATCAGCATGAAGAAGACGGTGGTGCCAAATGTTCCCACCATCAGGAACAGCACGATGCATCCAACAAACACCAGCATCGACAGCGCGTGGTTCGCCACTGTGGCCGCACCGGTTCCTGTCGCCTTCAGCAGATCGATGAACAGGAACAGCAGTCCGATCGCGATAACGACCTCGCCCCAGTTCATGCTCCAGCTCGATCCGGAGGGAAGCAGGAAGCTCAGCGCCTCGCCTGACAGGGTCGTCATGATCCCTTCGCCCATCGTCAGGGCGGCGAGCGCATAGACGACAACTGGCACCACCAGACTGGGAAAAGCTACGAACGAAAACTTCATGTCATCCCCTCCGTTTTCGAATGCCAGCAACACCCCGCAATTCGTTCGCTGGAACCCGATCTTGTTGACGCATCAAACACCCGGAAACGCTGTCTGACGACTGCCGGACCGCAGAATTTGCTGCGTTGGGGCTATTTCCTGTCTGCTTCCTGCGCCAGTTCCGCCCCGCGCCGCGCGGCAGCCTCCACCGCCTTGCGCATGAGCTCAGGCATTCCCCCAGCGGCCATCAGCACATCCAGCGCCGCTGCCGTCGTGCCGCCCGGCGAGGTAACCTGCTTACGCAGCTCAGACGCCGGTTCGGCGAACTCGCCAAGCAACGCCCCGGCGCCGATCACCGTCTCGCGGGCCAACGCATTCGCGGTCGCTTCATCAAGTCCGACAGATCGTCCCGCCGCGGCAAGCGACTCCACCAGCAGAAAGACATAGGCCGGCCCCGACCCGGACACGGCGGTCACCGCGTCCATCTGGGACTCCTTCAGCGGCCCGACGACCAGCCCGAGCGGATCGAGCAAGGCCGTTGTCGCCGCCGCCTCTGCATCACCGCATGCGGGCGAGAGCGTGAAACCCGTGGCGCCCATGCCGATGGCGCCGGGCGTATTCGGCATGGCGCGCGCGATCTTCTGGCAGCCAAGCGCTTCAGCGATCCGCTCGATCGTGACGCCAGCCATGATGGAGACGACCAGTGTGTGAGGTCCGACCCACGCCTTGAGTCCGGCGGCGGCCGCGCCAAATCCCTGCGGCTTGATTGCGAGGATCAGGAGGTCCGCAGGCTCGGGCTGGGGATTGAGCGCAACGAACCCGTTCTTGCCGGCCTCGACCACATCATCGCCAGGCGCCGGTTCGACAACGGACAATCGGGCAATGCCGGCGCCTGCCAGATCACCCAGCCAGCCGCGCGCCATGGCGGATCCCATCCGCCCCGCGCCGATCAGAACGGCATGGCCAAGCCGCGATCCACCGGACGCGGCCATGGCGATCAGGCCTCGCCAGCTGTCTCGAACGACACGGCGGCGACCGCTTCGTCAGCCGACTTGCCGGCCCACACGACGAAGTTGAACGCCGGCAGGAACTGGTCCGCCGCATCAAGCGCCGCCGCAAGCACGGCCGCGATCTCGCCGGGCTCGGGCGCGATCCGGTCCAGCATCGGGATGGTGTGGCGGAACACGGCCACGCCCTCGTCGGTCCAGTAGTCGAAGTGGCCGAGCCATAGGCGCTCGTTCATCCGGCGCAGCAGTTCGGAGATCGCCGCCTGCTTGCCCGAAGGCGCGCGCAGGTCGAGCGTCAGCGAGAAGTTCAGCGACGCCGGCTCCTCGCGCCAGGAGAACATGCCGCCGAACTCGCCCCAGCGGGTAACCGAGGCGCAATGAACCACGCCTTCCTCGGAGCGCTCGCACGCCCAGTCGGCCGCGAGGAGCGTGTGCTCCACAACGTCCATGGAACGGTCGTGCGCGTCGGCGGAGAAAGAATCGAGCTGTGGCATCGGGTCCTCCATGAATCAGGGCGGAAGGGCCATTGACGGAAACGCTACAGAGCGTCGGCGCGTCCTACAATGGCGTCGTGGTTAAGGGTTTTGGAACCAGAATCGCTTTTCAGCGCCAAATCGTCAGCGATCCCCAAGTTTCGCTTCGAGCTCGGCGACGCGCTTTTCCAGAGCCTCGGCGCGCTCCAGCGCCGACCGCGCCAGCGCCTTCAGCGCCTCGACTTCCTCGCGTTTGGCCAGATCGGCGTCGGCCACCGCGCGCTCGATGGCGGAGCGATAGAGCGCCTTTGCCTCGTCATTTGCCGCCTGCGCCATACCGGCCGCGCCCTGCATCAGGCGGGCAAAATCGTCCATCAGGGGGCTCTTGGTCTGCATCTGCGCCTCCGCGGTAGACCCCGTCACAGGAGCCGGTATCTATATGGCCCTACCTGCGGGGGATTTCAAAGTCGCCCCGGCATGCGCTACAGGGTCGCCTCATGTTCCTTCCCCTGGAAATTCCCTTTCCCCGCATCGACCCTGCGGCGTTTACCGTGCCGTTCCTCGAATTCCCGGTCCGCTGGTACGCGCTGGGCTATATCTTCGGCCTTGTGCTCGGCTGGTGGTATGCTGTGCGCATCACCCGCAGCGCGCGAGTCTGGGGGGCGGACGAGAAGGGCCCGCTCCAGCGCACGGACATCGACGATTTCGCCTTTTACGCCATGATCGGCATCCTGGTCGGCGGGCGGCTCGGCTACATCCTGTTCTACACGCTGCCGTTCGAGCCGCAGAAACTGCAGGCCGACCTCACCTTCATCTTCCGCATGTGGGAAGGCGGCATGTCCTTCCATGGCGGGCTGATCGGCGCGGTCGGCGCCGTATTCATCACCGCATGGCTGCGCAAGATTCCCGTGCTGAGTCTTGGCGACGTCGCCTGCGCGGCTGCGCCCATCGGCATCTTCCTCGTGCGCATCGCCAATTTCATCAACGGCGAGCTCTATGGCCGGCCGACGGATGTGCCGTGGGCCATGCGCTTCCCGGACTACAACTGGGCAACGCGGTCCTGGGGATCGGTGGAAGGCAAGCCGCTGGTCCATCCGAGCCAGATATATGAAGCCGCGCTCGAGGGAGTCCTGCTGTTTGCTGTGTGCTGGTTCGCCGTCTGGAAGCTGCGCCTCCTGCGCAAGCCCGGCATGGTGGCCGGCATCTTCCTCATTGGCTATGCGATCGCGCGCACGATCTCGGAGCAGTTCCGCGAGCCGGACAACTTCACGCAAGGCGTCATGCCGGAATGGTTCACCATGGGCATGCTGCTCTCGATGTTCATGGTCGCCGGCGGCGGCTTCCTGATCTGGTGGGCGAACCGCAACAACGGACCGGGCGCGGCGAAGGCGGCGTGAGCGATCTCAGGACCCGCATCGCGGAAATCATCAGCCGCGATGGACCGATGCCGGTCTCGCTCTACATGCTGATGTGCCTGCACGATCCCGTACACGGCTATTACGCCACGCGCGCCGGCTTCAACCGCGACTTCACCACGGCGCCGGAAACCAGCCAGATCTTCGGTGAACTGATCGGTCTGTGGACCGCGCAGGTCTGGCAGGCAATGGCATCGCCGGCGAAGCTCCACCTGATCGAACTCGGACCCGGCCGCGGCGCCATGATGCGCGACATGTTGCGCGTGGCGGCCGCAGTTCCCGGATTCACCGCCGCGCTTGATGTCACGCTGGTGGAAGCCAGTCCGCTGCTACGCCAACAGCAGAAAGAGCACCTCGCTGGCCACCCGATCCGCCACGCCGACAACCTCGATGCGGCGCCAGATGGCCCGGCCATCATTGTCGCCAACGAATTCCTCGATTGCCTGCCGATCCGCCAGTTTGTCCGCCGCGACGGGCGCTGGCATGAACGACAGATTGGTCTTGCGGCGGATGGCCGGCTCATCTTCGGCCTGAGCCCGCCCGTGGACCTGCCGGCGGATGTCACGCCGCAGGGCGACGAGGCGGAGTATGCGCCTGCGCTGGAAACCCTGACGGCGTCGCTGGCCGACCGGTTCGCAAAATCGCCGGGCTTTGCTCTGTTCGTCGACTATGGACCGCGCAGCAGCACGCCCGCAGACACGCTGCGCGCCTACCGGGACGGTCAGCAGGTCGATCCGCTTGCCGATCCCGGCGCCTCGGACCTGACCGCAGACGTCGACTTCGCACGGCTTGGCGCACTTGCAACCAAAGCAGGCCTGGCCGTGCACGGCCCGGTTTCGCAGGGAACCTTCCTCACCGCGTTGGGCGCGCGCGCGCGCGAACGGGCGCTTGCCGCAGTAAACCCGGCCCGCACCACCGAAATCGCACAAGCAGTCGATACGCTTGTGTCTCCGGACAAGATGGGCGAACGCTTCCAACTGATCGCCATTGGCTCGCCGGGATTCGGCGCGCCGCCGGGATTTGAAGAGCCCACATGACAGACCCGCGTCCGCCCTTCGAGGAAGCGCCCGCTCTGAAGCGTTTCTCGATGCACGTGCGTCACGGCTTCTTCGGCCGGCGCGGCGGCGTTTCCACCGGCGTCTACAATTCGCTCAATTGCGGTCCGGGCTCGGGCGACGATCCGTCGAAGGTTCTCGAGAACCGCCGCCGCGTCTGCCACGCGCTTGGCGCGACGCTGGAGAAGCTGGCCTCGCCGCGCCAGATCCATTCGGCCAGGGCGGTGATCACGGACAAGGCCTACGAGCCGAACGAGCGACCGGAATGTGATGCGCTGGTGACCAAACGTCCCGGACTTCTGCTGGGCGTGCTGGCGGCTGACTGCGCACCCATCGTCTTGTGCGATCCGCACAATGGCGTGATCGCCGCCATTCATGCCGGCTGGCGCGGCGCTGTGGGCGGCGTCATCGAGGCGGCAGTCGAAGCCATGGGCAAGGCGGGCGCCGACCCGTCGAAGACAGCGGCCGGCGTCGGCCCCTGCCTGTCACAAAACTCCTTCGAGGTAGGACCCGATCTTGTGGATGCCGTGCTCGATGCGACGCCATGGGCGGAAAACCTGTTCGAGCCGGGCCAGAACGACCGTCAACAGTTTGATCTGAAGCGCTATTGCCTCGGCCGGCTGGCGCGTCTGGGCGTGTCACATATGGACGCGCTGGTCGACGACACGCTCACACAGCCGGATGACTACTTCTCTCACCGCGCGTCGGTGAAGGCCGGACAGCGCGATTGCGGGCGCAATATGACGGGAATCATGCTGCTGGCGTGAGCCTGCCTGGCGCTGATGCCGGAGTGCGGCATTTGCGCCGCACTTTGCCGCGGCGAAATCACTCCCACGGAATCATCACCGCTCGCGATTGCAGCGGGCGCGATTCTGCGACAGAAGCGTGACGCCGATGGCGAGGCCTGCTCCGGAAGAATTCGGAACGGCCAGATTGGAGAGCGATGAGATGAAGCTGATCTCGTGCAATTCCAACAGGCCCCTCGCTGAGAGGATTTCGGCCTACCTCGACATCCCGCTGACAAATGCCGACGTGAAGACCTTCAAGGACCGCGAGGTCTTCGTGAAGATCAACGAGAACGTCCGCGGGAAGGACGTCTACATCATCCAGTCGACTTCGGCGCCGGCGAACGATCACCTGATGGAATTGCTGATCATGACGGACGCGCTGGTCCGCGCCAGCGCCCGCAGGGTCACGGCCGTCATCCCTTACTATGGTTATGCGCGCCAGGACCGGAAAACGGATGGCCGCACGCCGATCTCGGCCAAGCTGGTCGCCAACCTGATCACGGTTGCGGGCGTCAACCGCGTTGTCACGGTCGACCTGCACTCGGCGCCGATCCAGGGCTTCTTCGACTGCCCGACCGATAACCTGTTCGCCCAACCCGAAATGGCGGACGACATTTTGCGCAAGTACGGCCACAAGGATCTGATGATCATCTCGCCGGACGTTGGCGGCGTGGTCCGCGCCCGCGCGCTGGCCAAGCGGCTGGAGGTTGACCTCGCCATCGTGGACAAGCGTCGCGAAAAGGCCGGTGAATCCGAAGTGATGAACATCATCGGCGATGTCGAGGGCAGGAAGTGCATCCTGATCGACGACATGACGGACTCGGGCGGCACGCTGATCAACGCGGCTGAAGCGCTGCTGAAGAACGGCGCCAAGGAAGTCGCCGCCTACGTCACCCACGGCGTGCTCTCGAACGGCGCCGCCGCGAACATCGACAAGTCGCAGCTGAAGGAACTGGTGATCACCGACACCATCCAGGCGACCGACATTGTCAAGAAGGCCAAGAAGATCCGGACGATCTCGCTGGCTCCCGTCATTGGCGAAGCGATCCGCCGCATCGCCAATGACGAGTCCATTTCGAAGATGTTCGACTAGGCCCTACTTCGCGACCAGAACGAGGCCGTTGATCTGGGCCGGGTCCACGGTTGCGCCGTCCTTGCGCACTTCCAGATGAAGATGCGGTCCGGTCGACTGGCCCGAAGAGCCCATCTTGCCGACGACCGCTCCAGCGGCGACCGATTGACCCTGCTTCACATCGATCGAGTCGAGCTGGGCGAAGCGCATGCCATAGCCGCCGCCGAGATCGAGCTCGACAACCTGCCCGTAGGTGCCGCGCTCTCCCGCGAAGGTGACGAGACCCGCGCCCGGAGCATGGATTTCGGTTCCCGTCTTGCCGGCAAGGTCGATGCCGTCATGCATCGCCTTCTCCTTGGTGATCGGGTGAACCCGCTCGCCATAGGCCGACGTCGTGCGCGCCTCGTCCGTGATCACCGCGTGCGGCGCATTGGTCATCCGGAGTGGCGGCGCAGGCGGGGCCGGAGGAGCAGGCGGAGCCAGCGGCGCGACCGGTGAAACGCCGGACGGCGGCGACACCGGCGCGGGAGGCGCTGGCGGGGCCGGCGGCGGCTGGACGTTGTTCCCCGGCACGGAGGGAACCATCGGAACCGGGGCGACAGCATGCACGCGCGGCGCCGGAGCAACCGGCGCAACGGGCGCCACGGCGGCAACCTGCCCGACGCCCGCAAACGTGCGGACCTCGGCGCGCGGCGCAGGCGGGGCGGGCGGCGCCGGGGGAACGGCCTTCACCGGATCCACCTTGGGTTTGCCGGAGGCGTCGACATCGTCCGAGCAGGCAATCGAGATTTCCATCATCTGGCCATCCGTTCGTCCGCCGATCGGCTGGCCCTTCACGACCGTCTCGCCCTGCGTCACACGCAGGCTCGACATGCCGTTGATGGACGCCATGCAGATCTCGCCGGTTTCGCCGCGCTCCTGTTGAAGAAGCTCGACATCGTAGCCGGATGCGGCGTCACCGCTGACCTTGGTCACGCGCGCCGGGAAGGACACGCGGACGATGTTGTCGATAACGGTCGCCGTGCCGTCGGCTGGCGGGGCCGGAGGCGCCGGCGGTTGCGGGATGGGCGGCAGTTCAGGCGCAGGCGTTGCGAACATCACCTGCGCAACGGCGAGCGGCGCTCCCATCACCGCCAGAGCGCAGGCGGAGGCGAGCGCAAGGCGAGCCGGTTTGCGGTTCGACAGGCCGAGGGTGCGCGTAACGCGCAGCATCAGGCTTCCGCCAGCCAGCGACATCGACGCCGCTGGCACAGCCACGGGCAGACAGGCCGTGAAGCCGGCAATATCCCGTAGCGTACGCGCATAGATGCGGCGGTCGCGCGCGTGTTCGATCACCGCTTCGTCACAGGCCAGTTCGCGCGCGACATCGAGTTCGCGGCGGATCGCCCAGGCGAAGGGATTGAACCACAGAACGTCGGCAGCGACCCGCTCCAGCGGACGCAACCATCCGTCGCCGCGCGCAACGTGCGTGCACTCGTGCGCGATCACCAGATCAAGCGCTTCCGGCTTCAGGCGCTGTTCCAGCCCTTCCGGCAGACAGATTGTCGGGCGCAGCACGCCGAAGGAGAACGGCGAAACGTTTTCGGCCACGACCAGCAGGCGCGGCGCCTTGCGCATGCCGAG
Source organism: Hyphomonadaceae bacterium (assembly GCA_041398245.1). GTDB lineage: Bacteria > Pseudomonadota > Alphaproteobacteria > Caulobacterales > Hyphomonadaceae > UBA7672. Next base: position 63,382 of record JAWKVC010000010.1, on the reverse strand, counting down.
ACGGCGGCTCCAGGTGTGCAGCGCGTTCCGCGCCAGTCCGGCGCCCGCCTGATTGGCGTACTGGACAACGCCGAGCAGCGAGCGCGCGGCGAGCTGGGCGATGACGAAGCGCACGACCCATCCGGCGGCCAGCACCAGCAGGATCATCTGGACGGGATCGATGTTGACGGGCGCGGCTGCGACCGGAAGCCCGGTCGCCTGGGCGACAGGCGAGAGCATTTCGGGTTCGACCAGGAAAGAAGCCGGCATGGCCTCAACAGCATTGTGAGCCGGATTGGGCGCAAGGCCCCAGCCGAACGCCACAACGAACGGAGCCGACAGCCAAGGCGCGATCAGCAACAGCGTCGCCCCGCGCCAGATCCACTGCCGCGCGCGGCCGGAGACATTGCTCCGCTGCAAGGCGCGGGCGCAAAGCCAGATCAGGCCGCCCCAGACGATGGAGGACACAAGCAGGAAGGAGATCAGCAACATTACTTGTCCTCCGCATCTTCGGCGTTGAGAATTGCATCGAGTTCGGCGAGCTCGTCCCGGGTCAGGTGCGGGCTTTCAGCGAACATGGACGCCGGCAGGGCGCCCTTGATGTCGAACACGTCACGGGTCAGCTCGCGCGCCATCGCGCCAAGCACCGCCACGCGGGAGAGGGCCGGCGCATAGACGGCCACGCCATGGACATCCGCCCGTGAGACCAGGCCCTTCTCCTCCATGCGCGTCAGCAGCGTGCGGGTGGTGGAATAGCTCCAGCCGGTTTCGGCGCTGAGCGAGTCATGGACCTCACGCGCGCTCTTTCGCGCATCGGGCCAGAGGTGTTTCAGCACGGACAATTCCGCCCGTGTCGCGGAGGGGGTGGGAGGCATGGCGTCGGATTCCTGCGGCTATTATGATGACGACGTATCAGGACGCGCTACAGTTGTAGCGTATCAGCTACGACTGTCAACAGCAGGAATTGGCGGGGTCACCAGCTGCCCATCAGGCAGCACCCCCTGCATCTGGCCGTTGCGCAGCCCTTCCAGCCTCAGCTGAGCCAATTCAGCCAGGCGCGGATCGGTGCGCCAGATCGCCTGATACCGCGGATTGGCGCGGACTTCAGGCGTGAACTCGAAGGCGCCGTACGGCATGGTTTCGGGGATGTAGAGCGAGCCTGACTCCAGCGCCCCCTCCAGAAGCTTGACCGACCGCTCCGGCTCGCCGGCGAATGCGAACTCGATGGCCTGAATCCACATCACATCACCCCGGGCGCGACGCAGATCGACCGGACCCGCGACGTCGGCCGCCCCCAGATCATTGCGCGCCTCGCGTTCGATCGCAGCCACGAATGGCGCGCGATCACCGCGCAACGCCGCCTCGGCCAATCCGGTCCAGTCGAGCCACCCTTTGACCTCGGGCGACGGCTCGCCTTTCCACACCGTGTCACGCACGTGGCGGCGCAGCTTCTCAAGACCGTCCGGATCCTGTCTGACGAGGAAGTTGAGATAGATTTCGCGCATGATGAAGACGTTGGACGGGTCCTGCTCGATCGCCTGGAAATAGGCGTCATCGGACTCCTTGAACCGGCCCAGACATTTCAAGGTGCGGGGGATGCCAAGCGACCGCCATCCAAATTCCGGATCGATCTCCATCGCTATGCGCGCATGTTCAAGCGCCTCGACACAGCGTCCGGCACTCGAAAGGTAGTACGCGTAGGACAGGTGAGTCGAAGAATCATTGGGATCGAGCGCCAGCGCCCTTTCCAGCAGCGTGCGCGCCTCCTGCCAGCGCCATTCGAAGCGGCGGTAGTATTCGCCAAGCCCAGCCAACGCCGGCACGAGATCAGGATCGCGACTGAGCGCCTGCCGCATGTACGAGGCCGCTTCTGCGGCCCTTGCGGAATCGATGCGCCCCTGCCTGAAAAGATCGACGGTCGCGGACGTCGTGATGAGACGGGCCTTCAGCAGAAGCCCCTGCGGCGATTGCGGATCGATGGCTTCAATTTCATCGACAATCGCTTTGGCCTGTCCTCCGGCCTCGAACGCCTCATCGAGCTTGCCGCGCATGCGGTCGACGCCAACCTGTTCGAGCAAGTCCCAGGCGCGGACGGCGAGCGCATAGATTTTGGGATCCTCCCGGCGCGGAGTCGGCAGGGTGCCGATACGGTTAGGCCCAAGCCGCAGAACCAGCTGCTCTGTGACGTCAGCGGAGACGCCCTGACGGAGACCGTCGAGATCCGCAGCCGACCCCGACTGCTCGTCTGTCCAGAGATTGACGCCCTCCCAGCCGTCGACCAGTTCAACCGTCACCTTGAGGGAGTCGCCGCTGCGGATCACGCTGCCGTCGAGCAGGAGGTCAGCCTTGAGACGGCGGCCCATATCCGTCGCGGTCAGCGGTTCGGATGCAACAGCGAACGACGACGAATCCGACACCACGCGTAGCCCGCGCACGCGCGACAGCGTGTTGCGGATTTCCCGGGCGAGCCCCATCGCGACGGCGCTGTCGCTTTCCGAGCCGCCAAGATTGTCGAACGGCAGCACCGCCAGCGTCAGCGGAGCGGTTGGGTCGGGCGACCAGTCCGGCGCCCGGTTCATGCCCCAGAAGGTCCAGGCCCCCAGCAGACCGGCGGCCACAGCCCCCACCGCCACAAGCCAGTAGCGCCGCATCTTCTCCAGCAGACCAGCGCGAGCAGGCTGAGCGGGGTCGGGCCCGGTCGACGGCGCCGGTTCAGGATCAGGCGCTCGGTCCGGTATCGCCGAGGCGGCGGCCCCCACCGGCGCGGGAACCAGCCGATAGCCGACCTTGGTGATCGTTTCGAGCGAGAAGCCTTGCCCGCCCGTCAGCTCTGAAAGCTTGCGCACGCGCGAAATCACCCGGTTGATCGCATCATCGGAAACGACCCGGCCCTCCCAGCAGGCGGCAATCAGATCGTCCCGCGTCACCACCTCGCCGCCCGCCCGCGCCAGCAGGACGAGGACGGCCATGACGCGCGGCTCAAGTGTCTCGCGCCCGCCCGGATGGACGATTTCGCGGGTAGCGGGGCGCACTTCGATCACCCCCAACCTGAAACTAGGCTCGCGTGCGAGGTTCATTGGATGTGCGTAGGCTTTCGTCCCGGCGCCCTTCAAGCGTGAGCCTGCGGGCGTATGCTCTTGTTTTCCTTCATCATCAGGGAAAAGTCAGGCGAATATCAGGCGCAGGTCCTCATCTTTTTGCGAGGCCGGGCCCAGCCTCCTCCCATCGACGCCAAGGGGCGCCGCATCTGGAAGGAGAAGACCCCATGTTCGCCAAGCTTCGCACTGCCTGCCTCGCCGGTCTCGTCGCTGCCGCGGTTGCGCTCCCCGCCCAGGCCGATGACGGGCTCTGGAAAGTCGGAAACGGCTATGTGATCCGCTTCGAGCAACTCGATCTCAGCCAGCCGGCTGACCGGCAGGTCCTGCTGGCTCAGGTGGAACGCGCCGCCGCCAAGCTGTGCGAGGGTCAGCGCCCGCTGTCCCGCCGCCGTGCATGCGCGGAAGACGCCGCGGCCAAATCCGCCAAAGCGCTGTCGCCGACCCTTCGCGCCAGCCTCGACATCGCCCGTTTCGAGCGGGACGGCCAACAGCAGGCCCAGCGCTAGAAGCCCTTGTCACCTCTCGGGCTTTGAACGCCGCCTGCCGCGGGAGGGACCCGACTCAGGTCCCTCCCGCATCTGGTTTCTGATCATAAATTGGGCGATCTACCCCCTCAGCGCCCGATCTTTGAGCGCCCCTCCATCGCCCCGCCCGTCCAATACCCGTCCGCGGTCAAATTTTCGGCGGCTCGCCTAATAAGCGGGCAACGCCGCGCGAGTCGGCGAAACCGGAGGGACCCCATGACCATCCTGCGAGCCGGCCGCTTTGCGGCCGTCGGAACCACTCTTGCGCTGGCCTGCGCGCCGGCCGCCTTCGCCGAGACGAACACCGGCGACACGGCGTGGATGCTGACCGCAACAGCTCTCGTACTGATGATGACCCTGCCGGCGCTCGCGCTCTTCTATGGCGGCCTCGTGCAGTCGAAGAACGTGCTGTCCGTGCTAAGCCAGTGCGTCGTCATTGCATGCCTGATGTCGCTGCTCTGGCTCTTTGCGGGCTATTCCATTGCCTTTGGAGACGGCGGTCCGGCGAACGGCTTCTGGGGCGCTTTTGGAAAAGCCTTGCTGAACGGCGTGACGGCCGACAGCGAGACCGGGACGATACCCGAGTCCGTCTTCTTCATGTTCCAGATGACGTTCGCCATCATTACGCCGGCGCTGATCGTGGGCGCCTATCCCGAACGGGCAGGCTTTGCGTTTGTGCTTGTCTTCTCCTCGGCCTGGATGCTGCTGGTCTATGCGCCGGTCTGCCACTGGGTGTGGGGAACAGGCGGTTGGCTCTACCAGCAAGGCGTGCGCGATTTCGCAGGCGGCCTGGTGGTTCACGCGACGGCCGGGTCGTCAGCACTGGTGGTCGCAACGATGGTTGGCAAGCGGAAGCATTTCCCGCACGAGATGCGTCCGCCGCACAGCCCGGTGCTGGTGATGATTGGCGCCGCCATGCTTTGGGTCGGCTGGTACGGCTTCAATGCAGGCTCGGCTGTCGGCGCAAATCACTCCGCAGGCAGCGCCATGCTGGTTACCCACCTGTCCGCGTCGACTGCCGCGCTGACATGGATGGCGATTGAGTGGGTGAAGTTCGGCCGTCCCGCGCTGGTTGGCGCCGTGACCGGGTTGATCGCAGGTCTTGCGACTATCACGCCAGCCGCTGGATCGGTCGGACCGCTTGGCGCCGTGATCATCGGCGTCGCGGCTTCGGGAGTTTGTTTCTTCGCGGTGACGCTCATCCGCAACCGGCTCAAGGTCGATGACAGTCTCGATGTATTTGCCGTGCATGGCGTCGGCGGCATTCTTGGCACACTCGTCCTGCCGCTGCTTGCCAGCGTTGGCCCGCTCGCCCCTGGACTTGGAAATGCAAGCGTTGGCCAGCAGGCCTGGGTGCAGGTGCAGGGAGTCGTCGTCACAGTCGCCTGGTCAATCGCGGCCACTTACCTGATCGTCAAGGTGTGCAGTTTCTTCCTCAACGTGCGCGCCAAACCGGAAGCCGAGATCGAAGGGCTCGACATGCATATCCATGGCGAGCGGGCGTGGCACGGCCTCAGTTGAAGAGGCGGACCATCAGATCGGCCGGCGCAACGGTGTTTGACCGGGTCGTTTGACCGCCGCCGGCATGGAAGCCAGCTGGCGCGCGTGGCCGACCCAGTCATCGCGCCGGATGCGCCCCTTGAAGTGCATCAGCTTGCTTTCAACCCAGTCGATTTCCTTCGGCGTCCATTCGGCCACCTGCCAGTAATAGTAGACGCCGAGATCATTGAGCAGGGCGCGCAGCATCGGCCCGACGCCATCGATGGCTTCGAGATCGTCCGGCGGACCGAAAGCCGGCTCAGCCAACAGGTTCGCTTCGTCGCCCGCACGCAGGAAAGCGTTGATCGGATCTGACTCGCGCTCGGGACGTGCCGGTGCTGGCGGCGCGGGCGGCGTTTCGCGCACGACATGAAGAGGCGGTCCTGACCGGCTGTCGCCTTCGCCACGTCCAAGGATCGTGTCGCCGCGCGAACGCAGCATGTGATGAAGTGCTGCGAGACCGTATTCGATAGCGGTCAGCCGGTTTTCCATCGCCACAAGATCATGACGGCTATCGATGGAGCGCACCGCGCTCAGCACCGGCGCGAAGTCCGGCCCCGGCATGCTGCCCAGCGCTTCCTGCAGGCTGGCGAGGCGGCGATCGATCGGCTGTAGCGCCCGCGCCTCCTTCACTTCGGCCTGAACCAGCGACAGCGAGGACTCAAGCGCGGAGAGCCGCGTATGTAGCGGCGTGAGATCGAGCAGCGGCTTGTCCAGCGCGACCACGAACGTCTCCAGATCGGTCAGCGACGTCTTGAGCGGCGCAAGATCGGGTTGCGGGATGGACCCGATGGCCGATTTCACCTCGCCAAGTCCGGTCAACACGGGCTGCAGGCTCGGCGCGGGAGGGATGTTGGCGACAGCGGCCTGTATCTCGGACAGACGCATCTGCAGCGGCGCGATGTCGGGAATGCGCAGATTGCCGATCGCCTGCGTGACGTTCGCGAAGCGGCCCGCGATGACATCCATGTCGTTGCGGCGCGCGCCCTCGATCTTGCCGCCAAGATCGCCAAGACGCGTCTCGAGCGCGGCGAGCCGTTCGGCCAACGGCTCGAGGCCGCGCGAGACAGGTTCCATCGCGTTGATCGACAGGCCCAGCGAGGCGATGCCGCTGTGCACCGGCCCAAGATCGACCTCCGGCATGCGGATAGCGCGGACCGTTTCGTCGACCTGCGATACGCGCACTTCCAGCGCCTGCAGCCGCTGCTGGATCGGCCCGAGGTCCGGCTCCGGAATGCGCAGGTTCGCCAGCATGCGCTCGACGTCCGCGAGGCTGGATCGGAGGCCCGTCAGGCGTTCCTCCATCGGCTGCAGATCGACGGGCCGCTGGTTGTTGACCGTCGCAGCCAGCAAAGCGGCTTCCTTTTCGAGATCATCGCGCGTGACCAGATTGTCGATCCGGCTGGTCTGGCTGACCAGAAGTTCGCGGCTGCGCGCGATCGTCTCGAACCGGCGATTGAGCCACCACCACATCAGCCAGGCGCCAAAACCGGCGGCCAGCAGGACAAGGGCAAGGATCTGGAGCAACAGGAACCACATGGCGCGTCCAATCAGGTAGGTGAGGCGCCGATGGCGCGAATTTCGATGCGGCGATTGCGGGCGCGGCCCGCTTCGGTCGTGTTGTCGGCGATGGGGTGGGTTGCGCCGAAGCCTTCCGCGATCAGGCGGTCGGCGGCGACGCCGCGGCGGATCAGGGCGGTTCTGACGGCTTCGGCGCGGCGCAGGCTGAGCGCCACGTTCGAGTCGTCCTCTCCGACCTCATCTGTATGCCCCTCGATCCGCAGCTGACCCGGGCAGGCCTTCGCCGCGCGGGCGATGGCGTCGAGCAGGAACGTGCTGGTGCTGCGGATGACGGCGCTGTTGGTCGCGAACTGGATCGTCGAGGAGCCGAGCAGGTCGGCCATCGACTGGTCGCAACGCGTGACAGCTGCTGGCGGCGGAGCGGGCGATGCGGCGTCGCTGCCCGCCTCGATGTGCGGCTGGTTGGGTTCGACCGGCTGGAGCGGGCTTTCGGACCAGGTGAACTGCTCGATCACCATGGTCGCCGGTTCAGCCTCGCCCAGGAAAGTCGGCGCGCGGGCGCCCGAAACGGCCGCCACAAGCCGGGCGGCGGCTTCGCGTGATGGGGGTTTGCCGGTGAGCGTCACCCACTGGCCGGAGACCCTGGCGCTGGCCCAGTTCGAGCCCGTCACGTCCATCGCCCGGCGCGTCGCGTCGGCTGTCGCGCTCTGGATCTCTCCGAACGCGAAGGGAATGAGCGCGGCGACCAGCACGAGACCGAGACCCGCCAGAGGCGCCAGACCCCACGGAATAAAGGGGAAACGTGGCGGCGCCAGTGTCGGCTGGACCGCCACCTTAACCACGTCTGTTCCTGGCGCGCCCTGAGGCATCAGCCATCCTCGCCCGGCAGATTGAATTCCCAAGCAAAATATAGCCGAACGGGCCGGGGCATGCCGATTACCATCACGTCAGACGCGAATAATGCCGCGGCCGGCGGCCTTGCCGGTATGGCCGTGCTTGTGTATAGGCCCGGCTCCCCAAAAAGGCGGCGATTGGCGCCGTCTGTGTAGCCAGGGTGAGCCCCTCCCGATCCGGACGGGCGGTCATCAGGGCGAAACGGAGCGAAACATGACCACGTCCAATATCGTCCTCAATGTCGACGTGCGCGAGCGCACGGGCCGCGGCGGCGCGCGTGAAGACCGCCGCAACGGCCGCGTCCCGGCTGTGCTGTACGGCGGCGACCGCGCCCCCGTCGCCATCTCGATCGACAAGAAGACCATCAGCGCCGCCCTCAACTCGGGCAAGTTCATCTCGCACACAGTGACGCTGGAGCACAAAGGCGAGCGCCAGCTGGTGTTCGCGCAGGACATCCAGTTCCACCCGGTCACCGACGAGCCGACCCATCTCGATCTCTATCGCGTCGAGCCGGGCCAGATCATCCGCGTCGCTGTGCCGGTGAAAGTTGTGGGCCATGGCGTGTCCCCGGGCGTGAAGCGCGGCGGCGCGCTCAACATCGTCCGTCACGAAATCTGGCTGCATGCGCCGGCCGACGCGATCCCGGAAGAACTGGTCGCCGACATCTCCGCGATGGAGATCGGCGATGCGCTGAAGATCTCGGCGATCCAGCTTCCCGAAAGCTGCACCCCGACCATCACCGACCGCGACTTCACCATCGTCACGATCACGGGCCGCAAGGCCAAGGATGATGTGGCTGAAGAAACGCCGGCCGCTGACGCCGCTGCTGCTGCCGCTCCGGCCGCTGGCGCCGCCGCTGCTCCGGCCGCCGCCGCAACGGCCGCTCCGGCCAAGAAGTAAGGACCTGAAGCCGGCGCGCGGACACGCGCGCCGGCCCATCCTCCTGGACGGCTCTGATGCTGCTCATCGTGGGCCTTGGAAATCCCGGACCTCAGTACGAAGGCAACCGGCACAATATCGGCTTCAAGCTGGTTGAAGCGATTGCGGACGCCTACCGGTTTTCGCCGTGGCAGACCAACGCGAAGTTCGACGCCGACGTGTGCGAGGGCCAGCTGAAGACGCCCGATGGCGTCAGCGTGAAGGCGATGCTCGCCAAGCCGCTGACCTACATGAACAACTCGGGCAAGTCGGTCGGCGCGATCATGCGCAAGCACTATCTTGCGCCGTCTGACATTGTGGTCTTCCACGACGAGATCGACATGGCGCTGGGCCGCTTCCGCATGGCGACAGGACGCAGCGCCGCCGGCCACAACGGCATCCGTTCGATCTACGCACTGGCCTCGACCGAGGTGCGCCGCGGTCGCATGGGCGTCGGGCATCCGGGCGACAAGAGTGTTGTGAAGGCGGCTGTCCTCGCGGACTTCCATCCCGACGAGCGCCCCGCCGTGAACGCCCTGATCAAGGCGTGTGTCGAGGCCCTGCCTTTCCTCGTCGCCGGAACCAATGACGAGCGCTACCAGACCGAAGTGATGCGCCTTGCGCCAGCGCCGAAGAGCGATCCGCGCAATCCCTCCCCACCGCCAACGCCGCCGAAGGAAAACAGCTGATGGGCTTCAAGGCCGGAATCGTGGGCCTGCCGAATGTCGGCAAGTCGACCCTGTTCAATGCGCTAACCCGCACGGCGGCGGCGCAGGCGGCGAACTATCCGTTCTGCACCATCGAGCCGAACGTGGGTGATGTCGCCATGCCCGAGCCCCGCCTCAACGTGCTGGCGAAGATCGCCGGCTCGAAGGAGATCATTCCGACCCGGATGAACTTCGTGGACATCGCCGGACTGGTGAAGGGCGCGAGCAAGGGCGAGGGGCTGGGCAACCAGTTCCTCTCGAACATCCGCGAATGCGACGCCATCGCCTACGTGCTGCGCTGCTTCGAGGATGCCGACATCACGCACGTGTCCGGCAAGATCGATCCGCTGGCGGATTTCGAGGTTGTCGAAACCGAGCTGATGCTCGCCGACATGGAAAGCCTCGAAAAGCGGAAACAGAACGTCGAGAAGAAAGCCAAGGGCGGCGACAAGGAAGCGATCCAGACGCTGGCGCTGGTCAACAAGGCGCTGGAACAGCTGAACGCCGGCAAGCCCGCGCGCGCCGCAGAGATTTCCGCCGAGGACCAGAAAGCCTGGAAGATGCTCCAGCTGCTGACGTCCAAGCCGGTTTTCTTCATCTGCAATGTCGACGAGAATTCCGCCGGCTCCGGCAACGCCTTCTCCGATCAGGTCGTCGCCCACGCGAAGAAGGAAGGCGCGGCGGCCGTCGTGATCTCGGCCAAGATCGAGAGCGAGATCGCCGTCCTGTCGGATGAAGAGCAGAAGGACTTCCTCGAAAGCCTCGGGCTGGAAGAGCCCGGCCTCAACCGCGTCATCCGCGCTGGCTACGAACTGCTTGGCCTGCAGACCTATTTCACGGTCGGGCCGAAAGAGGCGCGGGCATGGACCATCAGGAAAGGCACGACCGCGCCACAGGCCGCCGGCGTGATCCATGGCGACTTCGAGAAAGGCTTCATCAAGGCCGAGACGATCGCGTACGACGACTTCGTCAAGTTCAACGGCGAACAGGGCGCCAAGGAAGCCGGCAAAGCCCGCCAGGAAGGCAAGGACTATGTCGTGCAGGACGGGGACGTCATGCACTTCCGGTTCAACGTCTGATCTTTCTCGGTTCCAGGTTCGGCAGAACAAGAAGCTCAGTCGCAATCGCGTGGGGTGCGCCTGAGTTCAGAAAGAAGAAACTGAACGTCGCGCGAATCTTCTTCTCAGCGCCCAAGGTGGACTTCGGCATTTCGATAGCGAGGTGCCGTGAATCCTTGGTATCCGAAGTCGGGGCAAAATCCGCGTACCATCCCCGCCCCGGCTTCGGCGTCAGAAACTCCCTTTTGTCATTCTTCCCGCCCATCGTCACCTCGCTCTTTGGCGCCAGGGACATGCGGCCGAGAACGTTGTTGCTGTAAGTGATGTCGTGCAGATACGCCCTGACACTGATCAGGTTCTTCACGCGAATTATCCAACCGACGTAGTCATCTCGCTCAAAGGCATCGATCGCCGCCAGCCAGACTGGCGCCTTCATCAGCCCTTCAATTACCTTCTTGGCGGCCTGCTGGCCCGCCGCCTTGGTTGCCTCGTTGACAAATACACTCGCCAACGCCGCGCCGATAAAGGGCTCGGCGCCGGTAACCATGGTTGGCGAATTGTCTACGTCCGTCACTCCGACGTTGGCATTGGACTTGGCCATTGTACCCCCCAACCAGCTGAGTTCACGCCACCAGCGGCGTCTAATTCTCCCAGTAATACGGCGCGCGGATGCGATTGCCCGTGACGATCTCGTTCATGGTCAGCGCGTCGTAGAGACGGCCGTTGAGCATGACGCTGGCGATCTTGTCCGAGTTCCGGATGTTCTCCAGCGGATTGGCGTTGAGCACGACGAGATCGGCCAGCTTGCCGACTTCAAGCGAACCGACATCCTTCTCCATGCCCAGTTTCCGCGCCGGCATGATCGTGCCAACCCGCAGCGCCTCCAGCGACGTGAAGCCGCCGCGCACGAAGGACCAGAGCTCCCAGTGGGCGGCGAGGCCTTCTTCCTGCCCGTGGGCGCCGATCGACACGTTGACGCCGCGCTTGAACAGCTTGAGCGCCTGCGCCGCCGACCGGGCGTCGACGAAATCCTCTTCCGGCGCCTGTGTGCGGCGGACGTTCGCCGGCTGCAGGATGTGCGGCGGAACATGCTTCGACAGGATCGGATGGCGCCAGACATCCATGTGCGAGCGCCAGTAGGGGTCGGCGGCCAGACCGCCATAGGTGACGACCAGAGTCGGCGTGTAGGCGACCTTGGTCTGCGCGAAGAAGCTGATCACATCCTCGTAGAGCGTAAGTTGCGGGATGTTGTGCTCCAGCGCCGTATTGCCGTCCGCGATCAGGGCGATGTCCTGCGCGAACAGGGAAGCGCCTTCGGCGACAACCTGGATGTTCTCCGCAAGGGAAGCGGCGACAACCTGCTGGCGTTGATCGCGCCGTGGCTGGTTGTAGTTCTTGACGCCTGCCGCGCCCTGCACCTTCAGGCGATGCACGTGCGCCAGCGCATCATCATAGTTCTGGATGTCGTTGAGCGTGCCGCGGCTGCGTGCGCCATAGACGATCTCGCCCGTCGAGAAGATCCGCGGCCCGAGGATAATCCCCGCGCGCTGCATTTCCTGCGACGCGAAGACGGTGCTGGCCTGGCTCGATGGATCGAACACGGTGGTGACGCCAAGCGCGAGGTGCGCGATGGTGCTCCAGTTCTGGTTCGGGATGATGTCGCCATCGCCATAGGGGCCGTGGGCGTGCGCATCGACGAGGCCGGGCATTATTGTCTTGCCCGCAAGATCGACGGTCCGCGCGCCCGCCGGAACAGCGACCGTACCGGCCGCGCCGACAGCCGTGATGCGGTTGTCGGTGATGACGATGACGCCATTGTCGATCACGCCGCCCGCATCATCCGCCATCGTGATGATCCGCGCGCCCGTGAGCACGGTGACGCCCGAAGGCTTGGCCGCCTGTACGGGAATGGAGATGTCGATGCCGGTTTCCGGCGCCTTGTAGCCCGGATCCGGCTTCTCCGGCGATGTCGGGATCATCGCGCTGACAGGCGCGGAATAGACGGTCGGTCCCAGCGCCCAGTTGAGACGCTTGCCGCCTTCGGTCCATGTCACATAGGTGGCGCCGCCCGCGCTGGCCTTCACCACCGGAAGCGCGGACGCGCCCTTGCCCGAGCCGATCTCCTGCGGCCCCGGCGCCATCGGCATCACGAAGACGCCGAAATTGTCGCGGAAGGCCATGTTCGCGCCATCGGGCGCCACCTCATAGGACGCGACCATCTCGCCCTTCGCATGCGTCCGTTCGGCCTCGCCGTTGAGATCAACCGAGACGAGCGTTCCGGAAGGACCATCGCCGCGCGTCAGGAAGATGCGGTCGTTCTCCGCGCCGAAATGCGGCGAGGAGCCCGAGCGCGTGACGAGCGTCATCGCGCCGCCTGCGGCGGGAATGCGATAGACGCCCGGATTGTCGGAACGCAGCTGCGACAGGAGATAGCCGCCTTCGCCCTTCTCGAACACGATAGTCTGGCCGTCGGGCGAGAAACGCGGCCTGCGATAGTGGCCCGGCTCCGCCGTGACATAGCGGCCGCCCGATCCGTTCGCGTTCACAACCCGGATCTTGCCAAGGCCGGCGTCGGTCCATTCGACATAAGCGAGGCGCTGTCCGTCGCGCGACCAGGACGGGAACATTTCCATCTCGGCGCCGCGCGTCTGGGTCAGGCGGGCAGGCGCGCTGTCGCCTGCCTTCACATAGAGCTTGCCGAGGCTTTCGAACACGATACGGCGGCCATCCGGAGACGGCGCCACATAGCGCGGCATGCTGGTGCGGAAATTATCCGGTGCGACCTCGATCTTCGGTTGCGGCGGATCGATCACCACGCGCGTATCGTTGACGCGGAACGGGATCACCTGCGCATTGCCGGACATGTCGACACGACGGATCTTGCCGCCGGCCCAGAACACGATGGTTTTTGAATCCGGCGTCCAGTCCATGCCGGGATAGAGGCCGTTGACGGCCCAGGTTTCCTGCAGGTCGAGATCGAGATCGTCGTAGAGCTTTGTGAGCGCGCCCGTCGCGAGATCCTTCACATAGAGCTTGGACTCGTTGCGATCGCGGCGCACGAAGGCGAGCTTCGTGCCATCCGGCGAGGGCGTGGGGCGCGTAGCCCCGCCGGCGCCGCTGACAGCCGTAGTGACTTCGCCGGTTTCAAGGTCGTACTTCTCAATCTCGAACAGGCTCGTGTTCGAGTCCTGTGCGTATTCGAACGTGTTTCCGGGCGACACGTTGCGTGTGTAGTAGATCGCCTTGCCGTCCGGCGTGTAGACCGGCTCACCAAGCTCTTTCTGCAGCGCCTCGCTGGCGCGCTTCACCGTGACGAAACCACCGCCGCCGCTGACGTGGTAGATCCAGATCTCGCCTGTGCCGAGCGAGCGCGCCGTGGTGAAATGCTTGCGGGCTGCGATGAAGCGGCCATCCGGAGACCAGCTCGGCTCGTTCAGCAGGCGGAAGCTCTCCTTGGTCAGCTGCTGCTTGTCGGACCCATCGACATTCATGGTCCAGATGTTGTCGCCGCCGCCCCGGTCGCTGGTGAAGACGATGCGCTTGCCGTCCGGAGAGAACTGCGGCTGCATCTCGAAGGGCAGGCCTTCCGCGATCCGGGTCGCCGTTCCGCCCGTGATCGGCATGGTGTAGATGTCGCCCAGAAGATCGAAGGCGATCAGCTTGCCATCCGGGCTGACATCGACATCCATCCAGGTGCCTTCGTCGACATTGATGTTGACCGTGCGGGTGGGCAGGGGCGGCGCCGCCACGTCCCATTTGGGCTTCTCCTCCTTGTCTCCGTCGGGAGCCTCCTGCGCAAAGGCCAGCGCCGCCGCCGCAACAACACCCAGCGCAGCGCCCACAAGCAGTCGATACTTCATAAATCCCTCCGGCCTCTCGGGATCAGCATAGACCTGCCCCGTCTTCGGACGAAAGGGGCAACCTTTCCGCAAAAAACCTGCGGCCGCGCACGTGCGCGCCCTACCCATTCCCGCCGAACGAGGCTAAACCCCCCGCCATCCCCAGACGTGAGCCTTCACTCCCGTGACCGACGCCCAGCATACGACGGCGGCCCAGCCGACCATCAAGCGCCTGCCGCTGCCGGAATTCGTCGCGATGACGGCGATGCTGATGGCGCTCAATGCGCTGGCCATCGACATCATGCTGCCGGCCCTGCCCGACATGGCGACGACCTTCGGCCTCGCCGGCGCACAGGCCGGACATATCGTCCAGTGCCCGGCTGTCCTCTCCGAAGGATCGAACGACCAGCAGCTCATCATTATCGCCTACATGCTGGGCTTCGGCGTCTCGCAACTGTTCTACGGCCCGCTGACCGACCGGTTCGGCCGCCGGCCCGTGCTTTTCATCTCGTTGGCCTGCTACACGATCGCCGCCGTGATGTGCGTCTACGCCCCGACCTTCGAGTCGCTGGTGGCGATGCGCGCCTTCATGGGCGCCAGCGCCGGCGGCAGCCGCGTCATCGCCGTCTCCGCCGCGCGCGACCTCTATGTCGGCCGCCAGATGGCCAAGGTCATGTCGCTGGTGATGATCGTGTTCATGTCGGCGCCGATCCTCGCGCCGTTCATCGGCCAGATGATGCTGGGCTTCATGCCGTGGCAGGGCATCTTCTGGGCGCTCGCCGGTTTTGGCCTCTCCATGTTCCTGTGGGTGATGATCCGGCTGCCCGAAACGCTGCCGCGCGACCGCCGCGTGCCGCTCAACCCGCCGAGCATCCTGCGCAACTACTGGAAGGTGATGAAGACGCGCGAGGCGCTTGGCTACACCATCGCGTCCGGCTTCCTGTTCGGATCACTGATGAGCTACATCTCGTCGTCCGAACAGCTCTACCACAATGTCTACAATACCGGGACGATGTTCCCGCTGTGGTTCGCCGGCGCGGCGGTTGCGATGAGCGTTTCAAACCTCATCAACTCCCGCATTGTCGAGCGGCTCGGTATGCGGAAGATCTCGCACGCGGCCTTGATCGGCTTCGTGCTGGTGAGCGCGGTGCACGCCTCCATCGCGCTGGCGGGGCCGGTTCCGTTCCCGATCTTCTACACGCTGGTGCTGTTGGCGTTCTTCGCCATCGGCTTCCAGGGCCCGAACTACAACGCCATCGCGATGGAGCCTCTGGGCGCGCTGGCCGGCTCCGGCGCAGCCCTGATCGGCTTTGCCTCGTCCTTCGTCTCGGCCTCGATCGGCGGACTGGTGGCCCGGCAGTTCGACTGCACCGTCACCCCGATCTTCGTCGGCCACATGATCCTGGGCTCGCTGGCGCTCGTCGCCATCTTCATCACCGAGCGCGGCAAGCTCATGCAGGCCCACGCCCCATCCGGCGACTGATTGCGATTGCGGTTCTCCCCCGCGGGCAATAGGCATTACACATCGGGAATGAATGTCGCCGGGGAGGCTGCATGATCACGGTCCATCACCTCAACAATTCGCGCTCGCAGCGCGTGCTCTGGCTGCTGGAAGAGCTTGGCTGCAATTACGAGGTGAAGCGCTATGAGCGCGAAGCCAAGACCATGCTGGCGCCGAAGGAGCTGCGGGCCATCCATCCGCTCGGCAAGTCGCCGGTCATCGAGGACAATGGCAACCTCATCGCCGAGACGGGCGCCATCATCGAATACCTGATGGAGCGCTACGGCAGTGGGCGCCTGATCCCGCCGCCCGGCTCGAAGGAGAAGCTGCGCTACACCTACTGGCTGCACTACGCCGAAGGGTCGGCGATGACGCCGCTTCTGCTCAAGCTGGTGTTCACGCGCATTCCGATGAATGCGCCGGGCCTGATGCGCGGCATCGTGAAGTCGGTGATGGCCAAGGCGCAGGAGCGCCTCTCCGATCCCCAGATCAGGATGCACCTCGACTACTGGGACACCGAGCTCTCCAAGTCAGAATGGTTCGCCGGGGATCAGTTCACCGCCGCCGACATCATGATGAGCTTCCCGCTTGAGGCGGCGGCTGCGCGCGCCGACGGCAAGTCGCGCCCGATGGTGAAGGCCTTCCTCGACCGCATTCACGCGCGCCGGTCCTATCAGGATGCGCTCAGGAAGGGCGGCCCCTACGACTACGCGAGCTGAGGCGAATGCAGGCGGCGTTCGTCGAATTCCTTCTGGCCGCCATCGTGATGGAAATCACGCCGGGTCCGAACATGACCTGGCTCGCCCTGCTGTCTGCGCGTGAAGGCCGCATGGCGGGGTTTCAGGCGGTGGCCGGCATTGCGACAGGTCTCGCGCTTCTCGCGTTGATCGCAGCGACGGGCGCCGCGGCGCTGATCACCGCCTGGCCGCCGCTCTATGAGGGTCTGCGCTGGGGCGGCGTCGCCTTCCTGTTCTATCTCGCGTTCGAGGCATGGGTGGGCGAGAAGGACGGCGCGGGCGCCGCGCACAACGGCCGGCATTTCCGCCGCGGCCTCATCGTGAACCTGCTCAACCCGAAAGCCGCCGCGGTTTTCGTCGTGATGATCCCGGGCTTCGCCGGTCCCAACGCGATGACAGAACAGATCATCATGACGGTGATCTATCTACTGATCGCCTCGCTGGCGCACGGCCTCATCGTTGTGTTCGCCGGCAGCTTCCAGAAGGCGCTCGCGGATCCGCGCCGCGAAGTCGTCGTGCGTCGCGCGTTCGCGCTCCTGCTGGCCGCTGTCGCCATCTGGTTCGCCTTCACCAGCACCGCTCATGTCTGAGCGCGTCCAAAATTCTTCCGCATACCGCCTTGACGTCGCCACAGACTGCGATCATACACCGCAGCCTTCGTGGAGCGATGGTCGCACACGACAATCGAGAGCGCCGACATGCCAAGCATGATCGACAATCTGAATCGGAACGCCCTGTGCTTTGCACCGGGTTGCCCGTGCACGCGCTCTCGCGAGGGAGGAATGGCCTAGCCCGCTGTTCCACAGTTCGACCTGATCGAACCCCTCCCGAGCCCACGCTCCGGAGGGGTTTTTGTTTCCAGCCCCGCCCGAGCTTCCGAAGCTGGAAACAGAGGAGAATTTGAAATCCAGGTGGTGAAGACGCGGACTTCTTCGTCTGTCAAACGCCCAGAGCCGTGTCGCTCGTTCCCCTGGAACCATCTGTCGGTGGTGAAGAGATTGGATACTTCGCACCAAAGCCGCTCCAGAAATGGAGTGCAACCGGCATCCTGTTCGTACCGTGGAGGCGCCTGAGGCAATGGGCGTCGCGACGCGGGCTGCGGGCTTTCTCGCAAGAGTTGGTCTTGCGTTTCAGGATGTCGTTTCCGTCTCGAACGTTCCCCGACAACACACTGCCGGACCGGTGGTGAAGAGATCTGTTACTTCGCTTGCCACGCCGTAGGTCGCGGGTTCGAGTCCCGCCAGGCAGAAATGCCTGTAGCTCAGTTGGTAGAGCAACGTTGCCGCAAGGCCCGTAAGGGCTGCGCGGCAGTTACAGTCTCGAATGTTCCCCGGTCCGCGCAAATTGGCGGTGGTGAAGAAGACGATTGCTTCGGGTAGAGCGCCAGGCCGCAAGGCATGGAGGTCGCGGGTTCAAGTCCCGCCAGCCGCAAGGCGAGTAGCTCAGTCACTTAAAAAGGCCGTCTTCGCTCGTTCCCCGCCAACCCAATTCCTATCCCGTCCGCACATCCGCCACGATGAACGGACGGGCCAAAAGCCAGCCGGTGGTGAAGAACACCGCTGCATCGGTATGACGAGGTCGCAGGTTCGAATCCTGCCGTGCTGACCGTTCAGCGCGTGGCTCAGCCTGGCAGAGCGCGTCACTTTGCGGTTTCGCCTGTTCCCCGGCTGGTCCTGACTCTTGTGGCGCAAACGACGTTGACGAATTGTAGGTAGGAGGGGGACATCCCATGGCTAAACTGAACAAACCGCAGACTGTCCGCACCCATGAGGGCGCGAAAGGTCGCGCCTTTGCGCCCGAGCAGGAGCTGCGCCGCGCATTGATGAGCTGCATGCTCTGGGAGGACCAGTTCTACGAGAACAGCGTCTCGATCGCAGAGCGCATCAGCGCCCTTGTGCCTGAGGTCGCGCCCGAGACGGTCGCGGCTCTGGCGATCGCCGCGCGCGAGGACATGAAGCTGCGTCATGCGCCGCTTCTGCTCGTGCGCGAGATGGCGCGCCATGAGGGCCACAAGGCGCTTGTGGCGGGCACGCTTGAACGCATTGTCCAGCGTCCCGATGAACTCACGGAGTTCCTCGCGATCTACTGGGCGGATGTTCTCGGCCCGATGCAGCAACGCAAACGCCGCGCTGTTTCGGCCCAGGCGAAGAAAGGTCTTGCCCGCGCGCTGACAAAATTCGACGCGTACCAGCTCGCCAAGTACGACCGCGACGGCGCCGTGCGCATTCGCGACGTCCTGTTCCTGACCCACGCCAAGCCGAAAGACGCGGCGCAGGAGAAGGTCTGGAAGGAACTGGTCGACGGCAAGCTTGCTGCGCCGGATACGTGGGAGGTTTCTCTCTCAACCGGCGGCGACAAGCGCGAGACGTTTGAGCGCCTGATCGCCGAGCGCAAACTCGGCGCGCTCGCTCTGCTGCGCAACCTGCGCGGCATGCTGGCGGCTGGCGTGAAGAAGTCAGTCATCAGCAAGGCGCTGGACGACATGCGTACGGATCGCGTGCTGCCCTACCGCTTCATCGCGGCGGCGCAGCACGCGCCCGAACTCGAACCGGAGCTGGAAAAGGCCATGTTCCGCTCGATCGAGGGCCATCCGAGACTGGCAGGCAAGACGCGCCTGCTTGTCGACGTGTCCGGCTCGATGGAAGCGCCGCTGTCGCAGCGCTCCGAGATGCGCCGTCTGGATGCGGCCTGCGGCCTCGCCGTTCTCGCCCGCGAGATCTGCGAGGACGTGGAAATCTTCACGTTCTCCAATGACGTGAAGAAGGTCGCGCCCCGTCGCGGCTTCGCCCTGCGCGACGCCATCATCAGCTCCCAGCCGCATGGCGGCACGGAGCTGGGCAAGGCCGTCGCAACGGTGGACCAGAAGGACACGCGCCTGATCGTCTTCACCGACGAACAGTCGCACGACCCAGTTGGTGCGCCGAAGGGCGTTGGCTACATGGTCAACGTCGCGTCCTACCAGCACGGCGTCGGCCACGGCCCGTGGCGCCGTATCGATGGCTTCAGCGAGAAGATTCTCGACTGGATCATCGCGACGGAAGCTGACTGATGCGGAAGCCTCCCTCCGGAAACGGCGGGAGGCTTTTGCCGTTCCCGGAGCCGTGACTGGTCCGGCGGGGCGGCTTGCGGTACCAGTTCAAGGGGTACGAACGGACAAAAAATCCAGGGAGACAGACATGGCCAAGGTCGCGAATGCACTGAGCGTGCTTGCTTTGGCGGTCGCGCTGGCCGGCCCAGCGCTGGCGCAGTCGGCTGGTTCTGCGAGCAGCAATCCCCGTGATTTCGACGGCGTGTGGACCAACGCCTCGTCGACAAGGCTGGAACGGCCGCAGGGCACGACGAACCTCGTGATCCCGAAGGCGCAGGCCCAGGCGATGGCGACGAGCCAGATCCAGCGCTCAGCCGCTGCGAATGCGCCATCTGATCCCGAAGCAGGCGCCTTCAAGGACGCCAACAGCCAGGCCGGCTACAACGCCTTCTGGACCGACCCTGGCGTCGGGCCGATGACCGTGCGCGGCGAGGCGCGTTCGTCGCACATCACCGAGCCGGCTGATGGCCACATCCCCTTCCGCGATCGCCAGAAGAGTCTGGCGCTGCCGATCCGCGAAGGCATCGAGTATCGCTCGGGCAAGGGCGAGTATGCCGGGCCGGAAGACCTGCCGCTTCGCGAGCGGTGCCTGATCGCGCAAAGCGACGGCGGCGGGCCGGTCATGCTGAACGGACTCTACAACAACAACTATGAATTCCATCTGACGCCCGGCTATCTCGTGATCCTGGTCGAGATGGTTCACGATGCGCGCATCATCCCGATCTATGCCTCCGCCGAGACAGCGCGCGCGGCGCACAAGCCCGCCGTGATCAAGCCGTGGCTTGGCGACACCGTCGCCTGGTGGGACGGCGACACGCTGGTCGCCGAAACGCGCAATGTGAACGCAACGCAGGAGTCGCGTACGCAGACGCCGGTTTCGCCGCAGGGAACAGTGACCGAGCGTTTCACGCGCATCGCCGATGACGAGCTGCTCTATCAATTCCGCGTCGACGATCCGACGCACTACACGCAACCGTGGAAGGGCGAGTACTCGTTCAAGCCAACCAACGGGAATGTCTATGAATACGCCTGCCATGAAGGCAACCACGCCATGGTCGGCATTCTCGGCGGCGCCCGCCTGAAAGAGGCGGAGGCGGACTAGGCCTCCGCAGGCGTCTCGACACGCCAGCCGGCGCCGGCATCCTGCTTCATCAGATCGGCGAGCCAGGGCAGCGCCGCGCACAGATGCTCCGCAACGCCGAATGGCGCATTGGCGATCACGACGCCCGCGCCCGCAAGCTTGCCCTCGCCGATGGCGCGCACCCAGAGGTCGGCGACAAGGACCTTGGCCGGCTCGACGCCGCCATCCTCGATCAGCATGGAGGCAAGCTCGCCGTCGAACAGCTCGACCTGGGCAACGTCCTTGATCGGGCGCCAGAACACGTAGGTCCCCTGCGGCCAGCGCTTGATCGCCGCGCGCGCCGCCTTGAGCATCCAGTCGAAGTCGGCCTTGCGCGCCGCTGTTCCGACTTCGAAGGGCGGATCGATCAGCACCAACCCGCGACGCTCCGGCGGCGGCAGGTAGGCGGGAAGCGCGTCGAACCCGTCGCGCTGTTCGATCTTCACCCGCCTGTCCCGGCCGATGGCCTCGCGCAGCAGGTCCGCGCTGGGTGCGTGCAGTTCGCACAGGCGCAGCGCATCGTCCTGGCGCATCATGCGCTGCGCGATCATGGGCGAACCCGGATAGTGGCGCAGGCTGCCGGAGTTCATCCCCCGGATCACGTTCAGCCACGGCGCCAGCGCATTGCGCACATCCTGCGGCGCGCCGCGCTCAGCCTCCCACACACGGCCGACGCCATCCTGCCATTCCGGACTGCGCCCGGCTTCGTCGCCTTCGAGGTCGTAGGCGCCGATGCCGGCGTGCGTGTCGACATAGCGATAGGCGGCCGGTTTCTGGTTCAGCCGGTCAAAGCACAGCGCCAGCGCGACGTGCTTGACGACGTCCGCAAAGTTTCCGGCGTGAAAGGCGTGGCGGTAGTTCAGGTGCGGCTCCGGGGTCTCGATGATGACGCAGTTACCATCAGCCCCGCAAATGCACAGCCCCGGTATGGCCGATGGCCGATTGCGCCACGCTAGTCGCCGAAGCCGGGATCCGTGTGATCGGGATTGAAGCCGAGGCGGCCGACGCTGTCGTGCAGCCCACCAAGCCCGGCGGGTCCGCCCGCCTGCGGCGTGCCCGCGCCGCGATCGTTCGCAGACCCCGGCGGCGGCCTTCCGGCCGGCAGCGAGCCATTGACCGTCCGGCGCACGCCCGGCTCGCAGCCGACCTTGTAGGGGCAGGTCGGCATGTAGTCGGCATAGAACCGGGCGAGATCGTCCTTCGAGCGCGGCATGACCGTGTCCATCGTGCCGACGCGGCCGGCGAGATCGCTGGCGCAATGACGGGGACGACGCTCAGGTATCGGATCAGAGCAGCCATCATCGCCGGCGAGGCCCTGAAGACCGGCGGGGCCGGGCCCTTTCAGGATCGAGGGCGGGATATAGACGCTGTCGGTGTCGGCCTCGGCGCCGGGCGTCGTGGGCGCGCCCTGTCCGGCCTGCTGCTTGCGGCGCGGGTCGGGCAGCGACGGCGCTGTGTCCGTCGGTGTAGGGCGCGGATTTGATATGCGGGGCGGTGAAACACCAGCCTCGAGCGGCGGGCTCTCTTCGGGCGGGAGAGTCACCAGTTCGACCGCGAGGAAGTCCTCGCGCGGCAGGGTCTCGGGCGGCGCCCCGGAGGCGACCCCAAGCGTGGCCGCCACAAACGCCAGCGCGGCGAGATGAACGGCGGCCGATCCCGCGGCGGGCGCATGCCTGCGCCAGCCGGGCCAGTTCGCCAGCTGCTGCGCCCGCTCCTGCCACGTCATCGCAGCGGACTATGCCCGCTGGAGCCGCCTGCCCGGAAGCATGAAATTAGATCAGAGTCAGGTGATTTCCGTGTGGGAGGTCACAATCTTGCCCACAAGGCCATAGGCCAGCGCATCTTCGGCGCTCATCCAGTAGTCACGGTCGGTGTCCTGCTTGATCCGCTCGACCGGCTGGCCTGTGGCCGCCGCGAAGATCTTGTTCAGGCGCTCGCGCATCTTGATGATCTCGCGCGCCTGGATTTCGACGTCCGAGGCCTGACCGCCAACGCCGCCGCGGGGTTCGTGCAGCAGGAAGCGGGTGTTGGGTAGGCAGAAGCGGTTTTCCTTCTCTCCGGCCGCATAGATCAGCGCGCCAGCGGAGGCGCACCAGCCCGTGCCGAGAATCTTCACCGGCGCGCGCACGAACTTGATCATGTCGTGGATCATGTCGCCGCTTTCGACGTGGCCGCCCGGCGAGGACAGAACCAGCAGGATCGGCTTGTCGCTGACAGCCGAATAGGCCAACAGCTGGGCGCACACCGAGCGCGCAATCTTGTCGTTGATTTCGCCGGTCAGGAGGATGGTGCGCGAATCGAACAGCGCCTTTTCCATCAGCGAGGACGGGCTTTCCTCCTTCTTCGCTTCCGGAGCGTCGTCATCATCCTCATCGTCGAGGTGGAAGAATTCCGGGCGAATCGTCATGGAAGCTCCAATAGGTCGTGCCCGCCATAGGTGGCGGTCCGGGCCGGTCCGGTCAACCACCCAGCGGTTAACACCCGGCGCCTGTCTGGGGAGCGATTGGGCGGAATCCGCCCGAAAATCGATGATTTGTCGGGACCCGGGGTGGCCAGCCGGACGTTGCGGACTAAGCCTCAACCCCATGGCCGCTGAAGCGAGGAAAGGAGCGCCGCCATGCCGACACCCCCGCCACGCAAATCCCTGTGGAGACTGGCCCAGCCGATCGCGCTGATCCTGCTCGGCAGCGCGGTCATTATCGCCACGCCGTGGTTCGGATTTGCCGACGACATCGTGGTCTGGCCCTACACCGCCGGCCGGGTCGTCATCATTCTGGGGTGCGGCTGGGCCCTGATGCGCATCGTTGCATGGCGATTGCGCCATGCCGCCCGCGGCGCCGACATCAGCGCAGCCAACAATCTCGATGCCCGCAAGCTGGTGACGCGGATCAACATGCTGCGCCGGGTCGCCGGCGTCCTGATCGGTTTCCTGACACTGGCGGCCGCCCTCATGGCGATCCCCGGCGCGCGCGAGATGGGCGTCTCGCTGTTTGCGTCAGCCGGGGTCGCCGGCCTCGTCGTGGGCATCGCCGCCCAGCCGGTCCTGGCGAACATGATCGCCGGGCTTCAGCTGGCCTTCACGCAGCCCATCCGCATCGACGACGCGGTCGTGCTTGAGGGCGAGTGGGGCTGGATCGAGGAAATCGATATCTTCCACGTCGTGGTGCGTATCTGGGACGAACGGCGCCTCGTCGTGCCGCTGAAATACTTCATCGAGAAACCGTTCCAGAACTGGACGCGCGAATCCGCCGCCATCATCGGCTCGGTCTTCTGGCACGTGGACTATCGCGCGCCGATCGACCAGATGCGACGACAGCTGCAGACCTTCTGCGAAGCCAGCCAGTACTGGGACAAGCGCGTCTGCGTGCTGCAGGTCACCGAAGCCAAGGGCGACAGCATTGAAGTGCGCGCGCTCGCCAGCGCGGCGACGTCGCCCGCGGCGTGGGACCTGCGCTGCGAAATCCGCGAGAAGATGATCGCATGGCTGCAGGAGAACCATCCATCCGCCCTGCCGCGCCGGCGCGCCGAAGCACAGATCCTGCCGTCTCCGGAGGCGGCGGCGGAAACCGCGCGCGCCGCCTGAACGCTCAAGCGCCGAGGACGGCGCGGACCTTGTCGGCAAGCTGTTCGATGGTGAAGGGCTTCACCAGGAGGTGGGCGCCGGCATCCAGCACGCCATTGTGGACAATCGCATTGCGCGTGTAGCCCGTGGTGTAGAGCACTTTGAGGTCGGGGCGCATGGCCAAAACCTGCTCCGCCAGCTGGCGCCCGTTCATCTCCGGCATGACCACATCGGTGAACAACAACGAGACTGGATGGCCGGCCTCGATTATGCGTAGCACCTCTGTCGCGGTGCGCGCCTCGATCACTGTGTAGCCAAGCTCGCGCAGCGTATCGACCGAGAACGCCCGCACGCGATCCTCGTCTTCGACCACCAGAACAGCTTCGCCTGCACCCGGAGCGGCATGCGCAGCGGGCGGACGGCGCTCCGCGGGTTCAGTCTCGCTGTAGTGGCGCGGCAGGTAGATCTTCACGGTCGTACCGACGCCGACTTCTGAATAGATTTTGACGTGCCCGCCCGACTGGCGGATGAAGCCGAACACCTGGCTGAGGCCAAGGCCGGTGCCCTTGCCCACGGACTTGGTTGTGAAGAAGGGATCGAAGGCGCGCGCGATCACATCGGCCGGCATTCCCGTGCCGGTGTCGGTAACCGCGATGAGAATGTACTGGCCCGCTTCAAGTTCGTGATCGCGCGCGTAGGCCTCGTCGATATGCGCGTTCGCCGTTTCGATCGTGAGCTTGCCGCCCTCCTCCATCGCGTCGCGTGCGTTGACGGCAAGATTGAGGAGAGCCGCCTCCAGCTGGTTGGCGTCCGCCAGCGTGCGCCACAGGCCGGCTGACAGAACGGTCTCGACATGGATGGCGCCACCGAGCGTTCGTGCGAGCAGGTCGGTCATGCCCTGCACCAGCCGGTTGGCGTCGATGGGCTCGGGCGCAAGCTGTTGCTGGCGCGAGAAGGCGAGCAGGCGGGACGTCAGCGACGCGGCCCGGCGCGCGCCCTCAAGCGCGCCTTCCACATACTGGCCGACATCCGTCTCGCCGCGCGCCACCTTACGCTGCAGCAGGTTCAGCCCGCTCATGATCACGGCCAGCATGTTGTTGAAGTCGTGCGCGATGCCCCCGGTCAGTTGGCCGATGGCCTCCATCTTCTGCGACTGACGCAGCTGGCTTTCGGCTTCCATCAGCTTGGCGGTCCGTTCCTCGACCGCCGCCTCGAGCGCGCTGGCCGCCTCGCGGATCTCCGTGACGTCCACGTTGACGCCGATCATGCCGAGGAATTCGCCGTCCGGCGCGAAGCGCGGATTCGCATTGGTGTGCAGCAGTCGCCAGCTTCCGTCGGCGCGGCGATAGCGGGCCTCGACAGAAAAGCCCAGCTGTTCGCGCATGCCTTTCGCGAAGGGTTCGGCCAGCGTCTGCCGGTCTTCCGGATGCAGCGTCTCGTTCCAGTCGAAACCGGCGACCTCGTCTTCGGCGACGCCCCAGAACTTGCGCTGGGCCCGGTTGAGATAGAGACACTTGCTGTTTGCATCCCCCATCCAGAGCATGACGGGCGCGCTTTCAGCGACAAGGCGGAAGCGCTCCTCGCTCTCGCGCAGCGCCTGCTCCACCATCACGCGCTCGGTGACGTCGGTGGCTTCCACGAAGATGTCCGATACGGCGCCATCCGCATCGCGGATCGGCTGGTAGACAAAATCCACCATGCGCGTCTGCGGCTCGCCCGTGTCCCCACGATTGATCGAAACCGGCACGCTCTTGCCGACAAAGGGCTCGCCCGTGCGGTAGACCGTATCCATCAGTTCGACGAAGCCCTGCTCGGCGACTTCCGGCAGGGCGACTGCGATCGGCTTGCCCATGATGTCCCGGCGCTGGCCGACCAGTTCGAAGTAGGACTCGTTGGCAATCTCGTAGACATGGTCCGGCCCGCTGAGGACGGCGATCGCGCCCGGCGCCTGACGGACCATCTCACGCAGGCGGTCAATCTCCTGCGCGTGGTATTGCTGGGCGCGGACCTGGGCCGTGTTGTCGAAGCCCTGCGTCAGCAGCCCGCCGACCTTGCGGTCTGCGTTCCAGATCGGAACCAGACTGTAGCTCCACCAGCTTTCGTTTCCGCTGTCGCGCCGCATCGTCAGCATCTGGTTGGTGACCGAAAGGCCGCGCCCTGTCGCGATCACCTGCTCGAACTGCGGCCTGATCGTTTCCCAGATGTCGGCGCGGGCTTCACGGGCCGGCCGGCCCATGGCCCAGGGATGCCGCCCGGCCTGCTGGTTGGCCCAGGCGTCATTGTAGATGGTGGTGAGTTCCTCACCCCAGTACACGGCCGAGGGAATCGAGGAATTGAGACAGACCGCCAGCGCCGTGCGCAGCGCTTCCGGCCATGTTTCCGGCGCGCCAATTGGCGTCTGCGTCCAGTCGAACGAACGCGCCAGCGCCCCGGCTTCGCCGCCTCCAGCGAGAAATGTCGATAGTGGCAAGGCCGCCCCTCACATACACCGCACCGGTGATCTAGTGTGATGAGAGTGGCTGTCCAGTGCCGGTTTGACGGGGTTAATGCCCGGCGAACCAGACCAGATAGGACACGTCGATCCCCTGAGCGGCCAGCCGCGAATCTCCCTGCAGTTCCGGCAGGCAGACAAGGAAGGCCGCTCCGGCGATCTTTGCGCCGGCCTTGCGCAGGAGCTTGACCGCCGCCAGCGCCGTGCCGCCCGTCGCGATCAGATCATCGACCAGAAGCACGCGATCTCCCGGCGCGATAGCGTCGGTGTGCATTTCCATCGCGTCAGCGCCGTATTCCAGCTCGTAGCTTTCGGTGATGACGCTGTGGGGCAGCTTGCCCTTCTTGCGCAGGGGCACGAAGCCGGCGGACAGTTGGTGGGCAACCGCGCCGCCAAGGATGAAACCGCGCGCCTCGATCCCGGCCACCTTGTCGATCTTGGCGCCGGCATAGGGCTGGACCAGTTCGTCCACAGCCTGCCGGAACGCGCGCGGATTACCCATCAGGGTGGTCACGTCCCGGAACATGATCCCTTTCTTGGGAAAGTCCGGAATGGTGCGAATGGCGTCCTTGAGTTCCATGCGTCGTCCCTGGTCAGCCCTCTCTGGCGAGACCTCTGGTTAGAGCATCAGGTGATGGCGGGGAAGTGACGGCCGGTTTACGACTGATCCGAGCGCGGAAGCCGGCGTGTTTCCGCCTCGGCGCCCTTCACCCATGCCGCAAAATGCGGCTCGGCCCATATGCGGTCGATATAGGCCTGAGCCTCCGGCGAGCGCGGAATATCGTAGGTGACGAACCGCGTCACCACGGGCGCATACATTGCATCGGCGATGGACCAGTCGCCAAACAGGAACGGCCCGCCCGAGCGCGCCAGCCATTCGCGCCACAGCTCATCCACGCGCCGGGCGTCTTCCAGCCCATCGGCCGTCATGCGGCTGGCGTCGGTGCGGCGGCGGATATTCATCTGCGCCTCGTTGCGCAGACTTGAGAAGCCCGCATGCATGATGGCCGCGGCCGCCCGCGCAAGCGCGCGCAGCGTGGCGTCCTTCGGCCAGATAGCCGGGTTCTGTTCCGCAGCCCACTCGCAGATCGCAAGGCTTTCAGCGATCACCACGCCGCCGCCGAGGTCGAGCGCCGGCACGCGCGCATTGGGAGAAATGGCGCCGAAGCTGGGCTTGCCGCCCATTTCCGGCAGCGCGTGCATCACCTCCTCGAAGTCGACGCCCGCATGGCGCAGCGCCAGCCATGGCCGCATCGACCACGACGAATAGTTCCTGTCGCCGATATGCAGTCGGGGCTTCGCCATGACGCTCTCTCTAGTGGCCGTTCTGCCTGAAGGTGAACACGACCACCATCGCAAGAACGATGAAGACGACGCCCACGCCGCGCTCGAACCATTTGCGGATGTTGTAATTGCCCAGCAACGGCGACAGACGCCCGCCCAGATGGGTGAACATCCACTGCATGCCGAGATCGATGATCGCGCCCACCGTGCCGAGGAACAGCGTCTGCAGCGGCACATTGCCCTGCGTGTTGATGAACTGCGGCAGGAACACCATGAACCAGAAGATCGTCTTCGGATTGCCGAAGCCGATCATAAGGCCATCGCGGAATGCGCCCTGCCCTACGGCCATGACGGGCGAAGGCTTGCCGGGCTCCGCCAGCGGTTCGGGCTTGAACGAGCGATAGATCGCAGCCGCGCCGATGGCGGCAAGACACCCTGCCCCGGCCCATTTCACGATGAAGAAGGCCAGCTCCGACGTCTGCATCAGGACGCCGAGACCCAGCGCCGTCAGCGCGAAGTAGACGAGATTGGCGACCTGGATGCCGAAACCAGCCATGATACCGGCGCGATGCCCGCGCAGCGCCGCCTGGGACATGATGAACATGACGTTCGGACCCGGCGCCATCGAGACGAACGTGGTCAGCACCATGAACAACAGGAAGTTGTCAGGGATCATGGACCTCGTTTCCCGCCCGCGGCTGGGTTGTCCGCTGATAAGACGCTTTCCGTCAAGCCCTTAACACCCGCCCAGCGACGGCATCGAGCCGCGCAAGAAGCGCAGGATCGCGATGTTCGGGCGCTGTGATGATGGCATGGTCGAGACAGGTGTCGATGCCATCGGGATCGGGCGTGCGCGGCGTTTCCGCCATGCGCGCCGCCATGCGTGCGACGAGCGCGCTGGCGCGTTCGGCGTTGCGGTGCAACACCTTGAGCACGTCGGTGACGGAGACGGCCTCCACCTCCTCGTGCCAGCAATCATAGTCGGTGACCATCGCCACGGTTGCGTAGGGGAGTTCGGCCTCGCGCGCGAGCTTGGCTTCCGGCATGTTGGTCATCCCGATCACATCGCAATCCCACGACCGGTAGAGCCGCGATTCCGCGAGCGAGGAAAACTGCGGACCTTCCATGACCAGATAGGTTCCCCCACGATGGGTTGTAACCCCGATAGCGGCGGCCTCTTCAGCCGCCATTCCGGCCAGCCGGGAGGAAACGGGATGCGCCATCGACACATGCGCAACCACGCCCTCGCCGAAGAAACTCTTCTCGCGCGCGAAGGTGCGGTCAATGAACTGGTCAACAACCACGAAGTCGCCGGGGGCATAGGCTTCCTTCAAAGAGCCGCAGGCCGACAATGACAGCACATCCGTGCAGCCTGCCCGCTTCAGCACGTCGATATTGGCGCGATAGTTGAGCTGGCTCGGACCCAGCCTGTGTCCACGCCCGTGGCGCGGCAGGAAGACGACATCAGTCCCGTTCAACCGGCCGCGATAGACGCGATCCGATGGAAGCCCCCAGGGTGACGCGATCGTCTCCCAGCTGCCGTTCTCGATGCCCGGAACCTGATAGAGTCCCGAGCCGCCAATGATGCCCAGCGTCCAGTTCGTCATGCCTGAAGCCCGTCGCAACCCGCAGCGGGCATCGGAGCGCTCATCGCGTGCAAATGCAATCGCCAAAGCGCCGATGACGCAAACCTTGCTTGACCGCCGGGTTGTTGGCCGTACGGTTCACGCGGTCCGCCAGCGATCGCTGAGCGTGCAGGAAGCGAGGTGTTTTGGCCTGGTTCAGGATCACACTGTGGAAACGCGTGTTTCTTGGCTTGGCGCTGGGCGCGGCGCTTGGACTCGCGCTGCACTACTACATCGGCGCTGAAACCGCGGCCTCTGTGGCCACGACCTGGTTCAAGCCTCTTGGCGACGCCTTCGTCAGCCTGATCCGGATGCTTGTCGTCCCGCTGATCTTCACAACCCTTGTGGCCGGCGTCACGGCCATGGGCGATCCGGCCCGGCTTGGCTCACTCGGCGGGCGCACGCTGCTGATCTACATGCTGACCACCTGGGTCGCAGTGACGATCGGCCTCGTGATCGGAACGCTGATTCAGCCCGGCGCAGGCTTCGATCTGTCCAATGTGCCGACGTCCGAACTCGAAAGCGCCCGGGACAGGCTGTCCGCCAATGACGCGACCATGGGCCTTGCGGAGCGTCTGGTCGCCATCATCCCCACCAACCCGATCGCTGCATTCGCCAATGGCGATGTGCTGCAGATCATCTTCTTCGCGATTTTCGTCGGCGTCGGCTGCCTGATGGCGGGCGATCGCGGCCGCCCCCTCGCCGCCGCGATTGAAAGCGGCGCGGACGTGATGATGAAGATCACGCACATCGTCATGGAGGTCGCTCCATTCGGCGTCCTCGCCCTGATGACATGGGTGATGGCCACACAGGGTCTTGGCGTCTTCGTGGTCCTCGGGAAGATGGTGCTGTGCCTCTATGCGGCCTGCATCCTTCACATGCTGCTGACCTATGGCGGCATCATCAAGCTGGTCTGCCGCCTGCCGCTGATCCGGTTCTTCCGGGGCATGGCGGACGCCCAGGCCGTCGCCTTCTCCACCTCATCCAGCAACGCCACGCTGCCGGTCACCATCACCTGCGTCCGCGAGAATCTCGGCGTCAGCCGCACGATCGCCTCGTCGGTTCTGCCGCTTGGCGCCACCATCAACATGGATGGAACCGCGCTCTATCAGGGGCTGATCGCCCTGTTCGCCGCGCAGGCCTTCGGCATCGAGATGACGCTGCCAATGTACGGGATGGTCATGCTGACGGCGACACTGGTCTCCATTGGCACCGCCGGCATTCCCTCGGTAAGTCTTTTCCTGGCGGCGACCACGCTCAGCGTCATCGGCGCAACGCCTGAGCAGACGATCATCGTGATCGCCGTCCTGTTCCCGTTCGATCGCCTGCTCGACATGATGCGGACGGCCACCAACATCACCGGCGACGCCGCTGTCGCGGTCACCATCGCGAAGTGGGAAAACGAGCTGGACGAAGAGTCCTTCCGCGCCGAGGCGACGGTCTGAGGCCATCACTTCAATTCTGCGGCGATGACCCACAAGCGCTTGCGACCGGGCCAGCGCAGTCGCTGCCCGGAGGTACTGTCGTTTCGCCTTCCTGATGTGAGTGGAGGGCTGGGGACGCGGATGTCTCCGCTGATTGCAGTCCGTGGTTCGTAGTCCGTCGTCCGGGTGCGGAAATCCCGCGTCCCCGCGCCGGGATCTCTCCCGCCGCATCGCCCCGCCCTACAGGTCTCTGCAGAAGCCCTCCCAAACGGAGCGACGCGCACATAATGCGCCAGCTTTGGCGAGCGGGGACAAGATTGCGCCTGTCCCACAGCGGTATCTCGGCGCCGCCTTGAGCTTGCTGGAAAGATTGTGCGGACGCGCGCCTGCTATTCCGCCGAATCCGCAGCGCCTGATCCGGGATCCGCGCCGTCCGAACAGCCCAGCGGCGACGCAGATCCCGGCATACGCCTTGCGGCGTATCTCGTGTGGCGGAATTCAGGGAAGCGGCGGCGGCGCGGCCGCGAAGGCCGCGCGCCAGCCCGAGATGTCTAGTGTTCGACGTTCCGCCACAGGCGGCGGTACGACAGGAAGGTGAGGATCGACAGCAGGACGAGGAACGGGATCACCGCCACGCCAAGCTGTTTGCGGGCCTCGGTCTTCGGATCGCTCGCCCACGACAGGAACACGGCGACGTCATGCGCCTGCTGTTCGATCGTCGTCGGCTTGCCATCGTCGAAGGTGTTCGGATCGCACGACGTTCCGCCCTGGGAGCCTTCCACGCAATCGCGCTGCAGGCGGATATCCAGGTTCTGGAGCGGCGGCGACATGGCGAGGAAACCGCCGGGAGGCTTGTTCCGGGGATCCTTGCCGATCCACTGGCTGGCCGTGTCGCCGTGGAAGTAAGAGTTGTAGTGCTGGCCCGAGGAGACGTTCAGCCCCGCCGGAGGCGGCACGAAGCCCTGCAGAAGCGAGTAGATGTAGCTGGCGCCACCGGCGCGCGCCTTGACGATGACCGACAGGTCCGGCGGCACGGCGCCGCCATTGGCGACCGACGCGGCGATGGCGTTCGGATACGGCGACGGGAAGCTATCAGCCGGGATGCCCGGAACCGAGACCATGCCGCCCGAGTCCGGATCGATCTTCGAAACCGAGAACTCGCTCGCAATCTTCTTCACGACCGGGTTGTCGTTGGGGTTCGGATAGCGGGCGTCGTAGAACGGTCCGCCCGGCTCGCCGAGATTGCGGAACGACAGCAGGCGCATGCCGTGACAGGTCGAGCAGACCTTCTGGTAGACCTTGAAGCCACGCTGCATCGCGTTGACGTCGAATGTCCCGAAGAAGCCCTCGTGCTTCCAGCCGCCCTTGGGCTCAAGCAGCTGGTGGTCGCCGCTGGCCGGGCCGGCATCGGCATGCTCTTCGGCGGCGCCGTGCTCCTGCGCCGTCGCGGGCGCAAGCACCGGAACAGCGAAGGCCGCGGCTGCAAGCGTGGCCATTCCGGCCAGCGCGAACTTGGGAAGGGCGAGTTTGACGAAGCGCATCTCTCTCTCCCTTATTCCGCTGCCTGCGGGACCGGATTCACGGCGGCCGGCGGCACGGAGCTGTGCTTCTTGCGCACGCTTTCGGCAATTGATGGCGGACGGGGCTTGGGCTTCTCGATGATGCCGAGCAGCGGCAGGAACACCAGGAAGTACAGGAAGTAGTACGACCCGAGGATCTGCGACGCCCACAGCCATTTGAAGCCGTCTTCCGACACGGCGATCGAGGCGCCCGACGAAGGCGGAAGCCTGCCGGCGAATTCCTGCGCGCCGCCGGCGCCTTCATAGGCGTCGAACTTCGGCGATGTCTGCGGCTGGCCGTTCGCATCAACATAGTTCACGACCAGCTTGTCCGGGCCGAACTTGAAGACGAACTTGTCCGGATCGTTCGCGCCGCAGAAGCCGAGGCCGACGGACGCGAGGACGAACAGCACGAACAGTTGCTTGGCGATTGGCCGGTAGCGCATCGAGCGCACCTTCGACGTGTCGAGCCACGGCACCAGGAACAGGATGCCGATCGAGCCGAACATGGCCATCACGCCCAGCAGTTTGGCGGGGATCGGGCCAATGTCGAACGTGATCGCGCGCAGGATCGCGTAGAACGGCAGCAGATACCATTCCGGCACGATGTGCGCCGGGGTCTGCAGCGGGTTCGCCTCGATCGAGTTGTCGGCGTGGCCGAGCGCGTTCGGGGCGAAGAACACGAAGTAGGCGAACAGGATGAGGAAGACGATGATCGCGAAGCCGTCCTTCACCGTGTAGTACGGGTGGAACGGAACCGTGTCTTTCTTCACGTCCTTCACCGAGACGCCCGTCGGGTTGTTGTTGCCCGGCACGTGCAGCGCCCAGATGTGCAGGATGACAACGCCCGCAATGACGAAGGGCAGCAGGTAGTGCAGCGAGAAGAAGCGGTTAAGCGTCGGATCGCCGATGGCCGGACCGCCCATCAAGTAGGTCTTGATCGGCTCGCCGATCAGCGGGATCGCGCCGATCAGGTTGGTGATAACGGCCGAGCCGTGGAACGACATCTGACCCCAGGGCAGCACGTAGCCCATGAAGGCGGTGGCCATCATCAGGAGGTAGATCACGACGCCGAGGATCCAGATCACTTCGCGCGGCGACTTGTACGAACCGTAGTAGAGGCCACGGAACATGTGGATGTAGACGGCGAGGAAGAACATCGATGCGCCGTTGGCGTGGATGTTCCGGATCAGCCATCCGAAATCGATGTCGCGCATGATGCGCTCGACGGAGACGAACGCGCCGTCGGTCGACGCAACATAGTGCATCGCCAGCACGATGCCGGTGACGATCTGCACGACAAGGCAGATCGCGAGGATGCCGCCGAAGGTCCACCAGTAGTTGAGGTTCTTCGGGGTCGGGAATTCCATAAGGTCGTGGTTGAAGCGGATAATAGGTAACCGCTGGTCAAGCCACTTGGTGAAACCTGTGGTCGGTTCGTAGGTCGACGGTCCGCTCATGCGCCTTGTCCCCCGGCCTTACAGCGAAATCTTGATCATGGTGTCGGAGACGTACTCGTACTTCGGGATCGCCAGGTTCTTTGGCGCCGGACCTTTGCGGATCCGCCCCGACGTATCGTAGTGCGAGCCGTGGCACGGGCAGTACCAGCCTCCGAAGTCACCAACCGATCCCTGCGCCGGGCCGACCGGAACGCAGCCGAGGTGCGTGCACAGGCCGGAGGTCACCAGGATCTGCCGGTTGTAAGTACCGTCCGCTTTCTTCACGAGACGGGAGTCGTCGGTCGCCGGATCGCGCATCGGCTGGTTGTCGTCCGCTTCCGCGCGGGCGATCTCGGCCGGCGTGCGGTGGCGCACGAAGAACGGCATGCCGCCGATCAGCACACGGATCTCGCTGCCCTCGGGGACCTTGCCGACATCAACCTCGGCGCTCGAGGCGGCCTTGGTGTCCGCGGCCGGACCAAGCTGCTGGATGAAGGGCCAGGCGACGGCGGCGACGCCGCCGGCCGTGACTGTCGCTGCCGCAATATGGATGAAATCGCGGCGCGTTTCTCCGGCGTGAACATCATTCGCCGTTGCGGCTTTGGAACCGTGTTCCGACACACGAGTCTCCCATGCTATCCGGAGCTTTGGACGCCTTATGACCGCCGTGTGGCTAAGCCCCTAGGTGGCGTGGTGTCGCAAGATTGCCCCAGTCGTGACGGACCCGTCTAATTTGCGACTCGCTTTGTATCAACCAGACATTCCCCAGAATCTTGGGGCAAATATCCGTCTGGCGGCGTGCCTTGGCGTCGCACTCGACATTATCGAGCCCTGCGGCTTCCCGCTGACCGACCGCGCCCTGCGCCGGACCGCGATGGACTATGGGGAAAATGCGCAAATTACGCGGCATTCGGGCTGGCAGGGCTTTCTGGATTCGCCGGAACAGGCCGGCCGGAGGATCGTGTTGCTGACGACACGCTCGTCGGTTCAGTTGGACCGGTTTCGTTTCCAACCAAATGATTGCCTGCTGATGGGCCGGGAATCGGCCGGTGTGCCGGAAGAAATCCACAGCGCGGTTGACGCCGGCGTCCGGATTCCGCTGTCGGCCGGGGCCCGTTCCCTCAACGTCGCTATGGCGGCCGGAATCGTCGTCTGGGAAGCACTGCACCAGACCGGCCAGCTGCCGCGCTAGTTTCTCGGCGCTAGCTCCGGGCCATGCCGCATTCGGCCATGATGGCCGGAACGTCGACCGCCAGCTGGGTCTGTAATGGCGCTTCCAGAAGCCTGGCGCGTGCTGAGGCCTGCCGGGATTCCCCCTTGGCCCCCATCACCATCAGGTCGACCACGGTCGGATCGAGCCGGTCGGCCGACTCGCGGGCGAGGCAGGAGCAGACCTCCTGGGACTCCCCGTTCGAGACGCAGGCTTCCTCGATGGCGCGGCGGTTCGCCTCCATCGGGTCACAGCCGGCCAGAAGCCCTGCGAACAGTGCTGTTGCTGCAAGAACGCGCCGCATGGCGTGCCTCTACCCCGTCCCGTACACCCCCATGGAAGGCCCCTGCCCGCCACGGACAAGCTGATCAGCTTGCGCCGGCGCACTCCTGCATCGCCAGACCGACGCTGGAAAGCCCTTCGAAGAATTCTTCGCGCGAGACGCCGGCCATCAGTTCGTCGGCCGCCTCGTTATTGCCCTCCTGGGACAGGACGTGGGCGCGCAGCACCGCATCGCTGACGCCGCCCGCGGCCTTGAGCTCGTCCAGCTTGGCGCCCTGGCACTGGCACATCGCGGGGTCGCCGCCTTCGTCGGTGCAGACCTTGACGAGGCGCGTCGCCTGCTCGCTGGGCGGCGGCTTGGTCTCGCCGCCACAAGCGCCGGCAAGAAACGCCAGCATCGCGGCCAGGCAAACCTGCGAACGGATCATGTCAGCCCTTCTCGTGTCTGCCGCGCCCCGCGGCGCACTCTAAGCCGCGGCAGGGCCGAGGGCCAAGGCGGCGGCTGCATGACAATCAGTCCACGACCAGCGGTTTGACGAGGTCCGCTTCCCTGGCGCAGGCGGCGGCATCCGGAGCCGCACCGCTTGCGCGCGCCGCATCCATTTCGTGGCGCGCTGTGGCCATCAACTCGAGGAAGGCCGGCGTGCCCTGCAGCGCCGCATAGACGCCGGCCGCATTGGTGCGGCCTGCTTCCACGGCGCTCATGTTGTGAACGCCGCAGACCACGCGGCTTTCGCCATAGGCGCGGCCGCGGGCGAGGATCTGGCTGGCGCGATCCGGCGCAAGCTGGGCGATCACCAGTCCCGACATCCAGCCAAGCGAGGCGTGGCCGGAGGGATAGTCGAAGCTGGCGGACAGCCCGTCGGTGCGATCGATGCAGATATCGCCTTCATTGTGCAGGAAGGGCCGCGTACGGCGATAGAATTCCTTGGCGCCCTGGGCGGCCAGTCCGGCGTCCATCGTCGTGCGGCTGAGGATGGACATCAGCGTCGGCGAATTCTCGGGCGTCAGGGTGACGCCGACCGAGCACGAGAACGCCGAGAGGAGATAGTCCGGTCGATAGCTGTTGTCGGCCTGCGCCAGGGCCCAGCGGTCGGTGCCTTCCAGCGCGCGCGTCTTGCGGAAGATCTCCCAGTCGAGCGTGTTGCGCGCCTCGCCTTCCTTCGGCGCCGGCGGGATGGTGGCGGCGGCGTCCGGCGCTGTTCCGGCTGCGAAGAACCCGCCGGGGCGCGGGGTCGCCGCGGGCGCCTGCGCTGTTGCGCCGGCCATGGGTGTGTCGCTCTCGGGCTGGGCAGGAGCGACCGTTCCGGCGCAGGCGACCAGCAGGGTCAGCCCGATCGCCATCGTCGCATACGTTCCGGCCTCAGCCTTCGGCTTCATGGTGGGCCTCCCTTGCCGCATCGGTACTAGGGCCGGAATGCCGCGCGGGGCAAGTGCGATTGCGACGATTGAGCGCCGCGTGCCAGTGTCACCCGATCACATGGAGGGGAAACGCCGATGATCGAACACCAGACAGAGATCACGACGCCGGATGGCGTCTGCTCCACCTTCATCGTTCATCCGGATCGCGGCGGGCCGTTTCCGGTGATCGTCTTCCTGATGGACGCCCCTGCCATCCGCGAGGAGCTGCGCGACATGGCGCGGCGGTTCGCAACCTCCGGCTACTATGTGATGTTGCCCAATCTCTATTACCGCGCTGGCGTGATGGAGCTGGGTCCAATCGAGTACGAAGCCGACAGTCCCTGGCGGAAGAAGATGGCCGACCTGATGTCGACGCTCGAAATCCCCATGGTGATGTCGGATGTGGATGCGATGCTCGGCTTCGCCGCGGCTGACGCCCAGGCGGATGAAACGCGCGTCGGCACGATCGGCTATTGCATGAGCGGACGCTTCGCGGTGTGCGCCGCGAAGGACCGTCCCAACGTGAAGGCGACCGCGTCGATCTATGGCGTGCGGCTGGTGACCGAGAACGAGAACAGCCCTCACCTTGTGGCCAAGCGCTCAGCTGCGGAATTCTATTTCGCCTGCGCCGAACGCGATCACTGGGCGCCGCAGGAAATGGTTGACCAGCTCAAGCGCGAACTCGCTGGCGCCAATGGCGAGGTTGAGCAATATCCGGACACCGACCACGGTTTCGGCTTTCCGGAACGCCGCGCCTATCACAAGCTGGCTGCCGAACAGCATTGGCAGCGCGTGCTGGCGCTGTATGCGCGGAGGCTACTCTGATCCGTCGTCGATCTCGCGCTCGCACGCGCCGGCCCAGCCGCTCATGCCGCCGCCGCCAGCGCCGAACAGGGTGAAGGTGGCGTGGTCGGGGGACACGGAAAGCTGGAAGTCGATCGACGGGCGGCCGATATGTTCCTCGGTCGATCCGCGCGACTCCGACAGGGTGAAACCGGTCAGGCGCGCGACGGCCGAGGAAATTTCCTCGCCCGGCTCCGGCATGAGCATGAAGGACCGGCAGTAGGTGTAGGTGCAGAGTTCGCCAGCGCCGGACCTGCTTGAGATCGACAGGACCACCGGCAGATCCTGCTCGTCCCCGACATCGCAGCGCGGCCCGATGCAGCTCACCTCGTGGGTCGCCTTGCAGGAGATCAGGTAGTCGGGACCATCCTGCTCCTGCGCGGCGGCGGACGCACATGCGAGCATGACGCCCAGAACTGCGATGCGTCTCATGGCCTATCCCCTGGTTCCACCCGGCCATTCCGACAGCCAATCGGCCCGGCGTCAACGAAACCCGGCAGTGTCTGCTGATGTTGGGCTGGCATCCGGGGAGACGCTAGTACTCGAACAGTCTGGCGTCGCGTTCGGCCCGCTTGCGGGCGGCTTCGAGGATATGCGCGGCAAGCGCCTTCTTCGTTCCCTTGCCCTTCAGCGTATTGGCCGGATCGAGATGATGCTGCGCGATCAGCGCCTTCAGCGCCTTGGCGTCGAATTTGGTCAGCCGGGATTCGAAGGCGGCAGCGTCCTTCCGGTATTCCACCAGCGGGTGAAAGCCTTCGATGCTGCGCTCGGCAAGGCGCTTCTCGGCAAGGTCCTGCCCAAGCTTCGCAAGCTGATCCTCAAGCTTCTTGGCGAACGCCGGATTGGCGGCGGCTTCGTCGGTGACGACCTTGAACATGTTCGACAACGCGCGGTCGATCATGGCTTGCCCTTCGCTAGATCAGGCCGGCGCGTTCGCGGAACTCCGCCGCGAACTTGCGGATCACCGGCGTCGCCTCGCCATATTTCTGTTCCAGCGTGCGCCGCGCCTCGGACCATTCAGCGGCGCGCGCGATCTGCTCGGCCTGCGGTATGCGCGCATCGAACACGTTAAACTGTTCCTTCAACAGCGCAGCCTCGCTCTGGTGCAGGCTGTTGTGTTCCTCGAACTTGGTGATCAGCGTCCAGATGCGATCATCCGTGAAACGGCGCTGCTCCATCGAGCGCAGGGCGCGCTTGCGGAAGGCGAAGATGCCGAGACGCGAGACATAGTCGGGAATGGTCGGGATCACGATGAATTCGGAGAGCTCGATCGCCGCCTCGGCGAACATCGAGATTCCCGGCGGGCAATCGAAGAGGACGAGGTCGTAGCTGTCCGCCACGTTCTCGATGGCCGAGTGGGTCAGGCGCGAGAAGCGCGTGTTGAGCTGGCGGATATCGAAGCCCTGGCTGACCCACTTTTCGAGGGCATGGCGCTCGATGTAGCGGAACTCCGGCGTCGAGATCAGCAGGTCCAGCGTCGGCTCGCCGGCGATGTCGCTGACGCGCGGCGCAATGAAGTCGCGGAAGAAGCGCGGCTCGCCGCCATAGACATACTGGTTGAAGTAGTCGTCGATCGTGCGGTTCGACTGGCGCAGCTCGATCCACTTGTCCTGCCCGGCCAGCATCATCGAGACGTTGGACTGCGGATCGAGATCGATCACCAGCACCCGCATCCCTTCGGACGCCAGGACTTCGGCGAGGCTGGCCACCGTGGTGGACTTGCCGACGCCGCCTTTCATGTTCACGACGGAAACCGTCCGCAGCGACACAGGCCCTGCTCCCGCCTACTGGTTAATGGATTTCTCCGAAAGGCGTCGTCCGGTTCGCCCGCCGCGTCAAGCCGCAGGCCGCGATCCTATTGCGAGTCCTGTGGCGATGCCTTGTCGCGCTGCGAGGGCGGCGGCAGAAAGGGATTCGTCCCGGGCTCGATATAGACGAGCCCCAGCTCGTCCACCATGCGCTCATGTTCGTCCCGCTGGGCCTGCAGCTGCTTGCCCAGCTTTTCGAGCCTCACCTGTTCGGCGAATCCCGCCGCAATCTCGGGCTCAACCCACTTGTTCGGCATGAACCAGAGACCGAAGCCCACCACCAGACCGGCGACGATCATGACGTAGTTCAGGTAGCGCCAGCCGAAATTCGGCGGCCGCCACCACTTCGTCCAGTTATGGGTCTTCTTGTAGGACTGCGGGGTCATACAGCTATTCTATACAGGCTTCAGTTCCGGCGGAACATACTTCTCGCGCATCGTGACCAGTTCCTCTGCGATTGAGGGGTGCAGCGCGCAGGTCCGGTCGAAATCGGCCTTTGTGGCTCCCATTTTCACGGCAATCGCCACGGCCTGGATGATTTCCGGCGCATCCGGTCCGACAATATGGACGCCGACCACCTTGTCGTCCTTGGCGCGGACGACGATCTTCATCATCACCCGCTCCTCATCGTCGGTCAGCATGTCCTTCATCGGGCGGAAGCGCGTCTTGTAGATGTCGATGGCGCCGAACGCCTTGCGGGCCTCGGCCTCGGTCAGCCCGACGACGCCGGCCGGCGGCTGGGCAAAGACCGCATGCGGCACGTCGGCATGGTCGAATGCGGTCGGGCGGTCCATGAACTCGGTCTGGGCGAAGGCCTGCCCCTCGCGGATCGCGACCGGCGTCAGGTTCAGCCGGTCAGTGACGTCGCCGACCGCGAAGATGTGGGGGATGTTGGTGCGCGAGTATTCATCCACGATCACAGCGCCGGCGTCGTTGACCTTCACGCCGGCCTTGTCGAGACCGAGCCCTTCGGTGAACGGTTCGCGGCCGATCGCGTAGAGCACCTTGTCCGCTGTCACGGACTCGCCATTCGACAGCTTCATGGTGAGCTTGCCGCCGTCCTTGCGGATGCTTGTCGGCGTTGCGTTGGTGACGACCCTCACGCCCTTGCGTTTCAGTTCTTCATGAATGTGCGTGCGCACGTCATCGTCGAAACCGCGCAGCACGACCTCGCGCCGGTAGACGAGGCAGACGCGGGCGCCGAGACCGCTCATGATGCCGGCGAACTCCACGGCGATGTAACCGCCGCCGACAATCGCGATATGCTCCGGCACGCCGTCGAGATGGAACATCTCGTTGGAGGTCATCGCGAGATCGATGCCTTCGACATCCTTCGGCATGACGGGCCGGCCGCCCGCCGCGATCAGGATTTTCGCGGCTGTCACCGTGCGGCCGGAGTTCACCAACTTCAGGGTATGGGCGTCGACGAATTCGGCGCGATCATCGATCAGCTCGGCGCCGGCATTGCGCAGGTTGCGCGCGTAGATGCCGGACAGCCGGTCGATCTCGCGGTGCATGCGGTCCATGAACAGGTTGTGGTCGTAGGACGCGCCTTCGACCGTCCAGCCATAGCCCTTCATGTTGGTGAGCGTGCGGCCGTATTCGCTCGCGTAGACCCTGTATTTCTTGGGGATACAGCCGCGCACCACGCAGGTGCCGCCCGCCCGGTATTCCTCCGCCACGCCGACCTTGGCGCCGGTCATCGCCGCCAGCCGCGCCGCCCGTACGCCGCCGGAGCCCGCCCCAATCACGAAAAGATCGTAGTCATAGCTCATGGGCGGCCCCGCTTTGCGAGGCTTCTATCTAGGGGTGGCGGGCCCGCCGGGAAAGTGCAGGCGGACCCTATGGCCCGTGCAGATTTACTTCACCGCCAGTGGCCAGGCGGCGCTTACGCCCGTGGCGGCTGCGCCAGCGGCGTCGCGGGCGAAGGTATAAAGCGGCTTGCCCTTGTAGGCCCACTGCTTCGAGCCATCATCCCGCGTGATGACGGTCCAGTCGCCATCGTCGGCGGCGTCGGCAGCCGCCACAAGCGGCGGCCATGCGGCCGCGCAGCCGGCGTTGCACGAGGACTTGCCCGGGGCCGTGTCGCGCGCGAATGTGTAGAGCGGCTTGCCATCCGGAGCGATGAAGGCGCCGTCCTTCTCCGTCACGCCGGGCGGCGTCGCCCAAGCGGACCCCGCAGTGGCCAGGAGGCCAATGGCAATCAAACCAGCAGACAAGCGCATGTCGTCTCTCCCGTGCTCTCGTTGTGAGAAGCTCTGCCGGGCAGGCTAACACGCCTGCCCCGAGGCACAACGCGCGGGATGCAGCCCTAGTTCGACCGCGGATCACCTTGCGGTGCAGCAGGCGTCGGCGTCGGCGCGGGCCAAGCAGCCTTGAGCCGCTGCAGCGCTTCGGCCGTCACTGTCTGGGCCCGTTCGTTCATCAGGGCCTGGCTGGGTTCCAGCGCCTCGGTGATCTTGTTGCGGACCTGCTCGCCCTGTTTCGAAACGAAGAAGTCGACGAGAAGTTCGAGTTCCTTGACGTTGTAGGCGTCCACGAGGCCCTTGATCGCGGTTTCGCGGGCTTCCTTCGCCACCGGCTCCAGCGCGCGCTCGATCGCCATGGCCGCCTGCACGAATTGCTCGGGCGCGAGGGCGCCGCCCATCATCGCCTGCTGGGCCAGCTGTCCCGCCATCTGGCGCTGGCTTCCTTCGCCGACGGGAACCAGCAGGCCGGAATCCACGATCTTCTCGGCGAGGCGGCGCTCAGCCACCGGCATGCCATCCTGAACCGTCGGCTGGCAGCCAGCGGCGAGGACAGTTCCCAGAAGGGCCAGGGCGATCATCCGCATTTTGAAAATCCCGTCTCGGACCGAAGCGTGTGTCGGGCGTGCGTCTAGACCAGTCCGCGGAGGAAGCATAGGGGCGGGCCGGCGGCGATTCCGGCAGGTTTGGAGGGGTTCGGGCGCTATCCGGCTGCGGCGACCCGCCTTACGCCGCCAGCCTCCCCAACGAGAACCTCGTCGGCATAGCCGATGAAAAGTCCGTGTTCGACCACGCCGGGAACCTCGTCCAGCATGGCCGCGAGCGCAGGAGCGTCCGGGATCGCGCCACACGCCAGATCCAGGATCAGGTGGCCGCCATCGGTGTGAAGCAGGCTTTCCTTCGTCGCCATGCGCCAGGAACCGGCGACGCCGCCGAGGCCGACCTCGCCCAGCCGCGCCTCGACGCGCCGCCGCGTCAGCTCCGCGGCGAAGGGATTGATTTCGACCGGTAGCGGAAACCTGCCCAGGCGTTCGACTTCCTTCGAAGCGTCGGCGATCACCACCATGCGGCCGGAGGCTTCCGCGATGATCTTCTCGCGCAGCAGCGCGGCGCCGCCGCCCTTGATCAGGTTGAGCGCCGGATCGAACTCGTCCGCCCCGTCGATGGTGAGATCGATGTGGGTCAGTTCGTCCGGAGACACGATGCGGATGCCCAGCGATCGCGCCAGCTTGTCGGTCGCCTCCGACGTCGGCGTGCAGGTCACCTTGAGGCCCGCCTTCACGTGCTCGCCCAGCAGGGAGACGAAGATCGCGGCGGTCGAGCCCGTGCCGAGGCCGAGGATCATATCCGGCTGCACGAGCTGGAGCGCAGCCTCGGCTGCATTGCGCTTGGCGATGTCGGAGGTCACGGACCTAGCTCTTCTTGCCCGGCGTATCGCCAGCCGCGGCGCGGGCGCCGGCGGCCATCATCTGCATGAAGCTGTCTGTCGCCTGCCCGCCCATCGAGTACCATTGCTTGAGGTAGAACTCGGGGCTGACCAGTTCGATGTTCTGCTCGATCCGCTGCTTGATCGAGCTGACCAGCACCTCGTTGACCGGCGCGAGGTCGGGCAGACCCAGAAAAGTGCGCGCCTCCTCGGGCGTACAATCCACCGTGATATTGAGCTTCATGCCCGCCTCCTCCAGCCGCGCTGGCCAATAAGCACCGGATTCTGGCGCATAGTCACGCCGCCCGCATTGCCGGGTCAAGCGCGCCGTCCCGCTTTGGGGCAAGGCGATTGTCGGCGCCCGTTGCCAAAGCGCCATATTGCGCAATCGCCAGAAAACGCTCTATCGCTCTGTGCAGCTGGAACTGGGGCCAGCAGAAGCCTCTTGGACCCTCCCTGAAACCGACGGCCGCTCCCGCCCGGGCGCGCGCCCGTCAGCATACGGAAGCGCCGCCGTGAACGACCACGCCGCACACAAGGGAGCGCTCGACCCCCGGGCTGCGGCCCGCGCCGCCCGTCCGCTGTGGATCGCTTTCGTCGTCTTCCTGGCGCCGATGATGTTGTCGAACATCCTCCAGTCGCTGTCGGGAACGATCAACAGCGTGTTCCTGGGTCACATGATCGGCGTGCGGGCGCTCGCCGCGGCGACGCAGTTCTTCCCGATCATGTTCTTCATGATGGCTTTCGTAATCGGCCTTGGCGCCGGCGCGTCGGTGCTGATCGGGCAGGCCTATGGCAAAGGCGACCGTGAGCGCGTGCACGCCATCGCCGGGGCCTCGCTCGCGCTGTCGCTGACCTTCGGGATCGCAATTGCGCTGCTTGGAGGTTTCTTCGCGGGCCCGCTGATGGCCGCGTTGCAGACGCCGGCCGACATCATCGCT
This sequence comes from Hyphomonadaceae bacterium, assembly GCA_041398245.1. GTDB lineage: Bacteria > Pseudomonadota > Alphaproteobacteria > Caulobacterales > Hyphomonadaceae > UBA7672. Next base: position 19,318 of record JAWKVC010000010.1, on the reverse strand, counting down.
GATGCGACGCTCTATGCGCAGATCATGATGTTCTCGATGCCGATGTTCTTCCTGTTCCTGTTGGCGACGTCGATCCTGCGCGGCGTCGGCGACGCCGTGACGCCGCTGTGGACGCTGGCCTTGTCGGCCGGCGTCAGCCTGTTGCTGACCCCGGCGCTGATTACAGGCGCGCTTGGTCTTTCGCCGCTTGGCGTCGCCAGCGCCGCCGTCGCTTCGGCGGTCTCGCTGACTGTTGCGATGGCGTGGCTGTGCTGGCGGCTCGTGCGCATGAAGCACATCCTTGCGCCGACGCCGGAGCTGATCGCGCACGTCCGGCTTGATCCGAAAGTGCTGAAGCTGGTGCTGCGGCTCGGCATCCCGACAGGCGTCCAGATGGTGTTCGTCGCCGTCGCGGAGATCGCCCTGCTCTGGATGGTGAACGACTACGGCTCGAACGCGACGGCGGCCTATGGCGCGATCAACCAGGTTCTCGCCTATGTGCAGTTCCCGGCCATGTCGATCGGAATCACCGCCTCCATCCTGGGGGCGCAGGCCATCGGCGCTGGCCGTGGGCATCAGTTGTGGGCCATCACGCGCACAGCGCTGGTGCTCAATCTCATCATCACTGGCGGCGGCGTTCTGCTCGTCTACCTGCTGTCCGGCCCCATCGTGAAGATGTTCATCGCCGATGCGTCGGTGATGGCGATGACGCAGCATCTGCTGCACATCGTGCTGTGGAGCGCTGTGATCTTCGGCTTTGCCGTGGTCTTCTCAAGCATGATGCGCTCCTCGGGCACGGTGCTCGCGCCGACGGCGATCGGAATTCTGGCCATCCTTGCGGTCGAGGTGCCGACAGCCTGGTTCCTCAGCCGCTCCATCGGCATCGACGGCATCTGGTGGGCCTATCCGGCGGCTTTCAGCGCGATGTTCGTGATGCAGGGCTCGTTCTATGGCCTCGTCTGGCGACGCAAGCCTATCCGCGCGATGGTCTAGGTTTCAACGCACGCATTAGCGCTGACCGCTTCCGCCCGGGTCCATCCTGCTCTAGGGATGACAGTGTCAGAACATTACCGGGAGAAACGTCATGGCGCTCGAAAACCTTCAGCTGCGCAGCCTGATCAAGAAGAGCGGCGAGCTTGAACTCTCGCTGGCGAAGCTGTCTGTGCCGGACCCGGCGCCGGACGAGATCGTGGTGCGGATCGAGGCGACGCCAATCAATCCTTCCGACCTTGGCCTGCTGATCGGCCCCGGCGACGTCTCGACGCTCAAGTCGACGGGTTCGGGCGACAATGTGGTCGTGACGGCCGCCGTACCGGACGCGGCCATGCGCATGGTCTCGGCGCGGATCGATCAGGCCATGCCGGTCGGAAACGAAGGCGCGGGCACGGTCGTCGCGGCGGGGTCGTCTCCCGAGGCGCAGGCGCTGATGGGCAAGACCGTCGCCATTCTGGGCGGCGAGATGTACGCGCGCTATCGCACCGTGAAGGCCAAGGCCGCGCTGCCGTTGCCGGCCGGCGCCACGGCGGCGGATGGCGCATCCTGTTTCGTGAACCCGCTGACCGCGCTCGCCATGGTGAAGACCATGCAGATGGAAGGACACACCGCGCTGGTTCACACGGCCGCTGCATCGAACCTCGGCCAGATGCTGAACAAGATCTGCCTCAAGGATGGCGTTGATCTGGTCAACATCGTGCGCTCGGACGAGCAGACGAAAATCCTGAAGGACATCGGCGCGAAGTACATCGTCGACTCCTCGAAGCCGACCTTCATGGAAGACCTCGTGCGCGCGATCAGCGCGACAGGCGCGACGCTGGGCTTTGACGCCATCGGCGGCGGCAAGCTGGCCGGGCAGATCCTGCAGGCGATGGAAATCTCGCTGAGCGCCAAGGAGCCGTTCAGCCGCTACGGTTCCTCTCGCCACAAGCAGGTCTATATCTACGGCCGCCTGAATCTTGAGCCGACCATCCTCACGGCGGGCTATGGCATGGCCTGGGGCGTCGGCGGCTTCCTGCTGACGCCATTCCTCCAGAAGATCGGCATGGAAGAAGCCGGCAAGCTGCGCGCACGCGTCGCGGCGGAGCTGAAAACGACCTTCGCCAGCCACTACACGAAGACGATCTCGCTCCACCAGGCGCTCGATGCGGAAACGATCCGGGCCTACAATCGCAAGTCCACGGGCGAGAAATACCTGATCAATCCGAGTCTCTAGGACGCGAGCCAGCTTCCCCTGAAGCGACGGTATGGTATTCACGGCGCCCCAAGGGAAGCCCAAGCCAGCCGTCGCAGAACGGGGGCCGGAGGATCGGGAAGGAAACGCGCCGTGATGACCCGTGACGAAGCCCTCGCCCAGCTGACCGCCCCCGGTCAGCCCTTCGAGCTTGTCGAGGTCGAAGCCAATGGCCGCCGCATCAAGTGGTTCGCCAACGGACCGAAGAACCTGCGCGAGCTGTTCGAGGCCACACGGAGCTACAAGGAATTCCTGCTCTACGAGGGCGAGCGCTACACGTATGAAGACTGCTGGCGGCGCGCCTGCACGCTCGCCCACGCGCTGGTCAACGATTTCGGCGTGAAGAAGGGCGACAATGTCGCCATCGCCATGCGCAACTATCCGGAGTGGATCTTCAGCTACATGGCGATCTCGTCCATCGGCGCCGTCGCCATCGCCGTGAACGCGCTCTGGACGGCGGAAGAGATGGCCTATGGCCTCGATCTCTCGAAGCCGAAGGTCGTGATCGCCGACCAGGAACGGATCGACCGCCTCGCCACGCTGCCAACGGCTCCGTCGGGCTTCCGCATCATCGCCGTCCGCACGACGAAGGCCCTGCCCGCCAATGCGACCACTTTCGCGGACATCATGGCCAAGGGCGAGCAGACGACGATGCCCGATGTTGCCGTGTCGCCGGATGACGACCTGCAGATGCTGTTCACCTCGGGCTCAACCGGCCATCCCAAAGGCGCGGTCTCGACGCACCGCAACGTGATCTCCGCGCTGCTGTCGTGGGAGCTGGACCTGCATGCGTCGTGGGCCACAGGCCTGCTCACGCCGCCGCCTGCGGACCCGCCGCCGCCACAAACAGTTATGCTGCTGGCCATCCCGCTCTTCCACGTTACCGGCCTGCTCGCCTGCTACATGCAGTCCTACCGTTTCCAGCGCCGCATGGTCCTGATGTACAAATGGGATGTCGAGAAAGGCGCTGAGATCATCGAGCGCGAAGGCGTCACGCACATGACAGCGACGCCGGCGATCACGGGCGATCTCGTCGCGTTTGCGCGCCGCACAGGCCGCAAGTTTCCGACGCTTACACAGATCGGCGGCGGCGGCGCGGCCCGCGCGCCGGAACAGGTGCGCGCCATCGACGCCGTTTTCGAGAAAGCCTATCCGGGCACGGGCTGGGGCATGACCGAGACCAACGCCATCGGCGTCGGCATCGCGGCGGCGGACTATCTCCGCAAGCCCGAAAGCTCAGGCCGGGTCTCCGCCGTCCTCGAGGTCCGCGTGGTGGATGAGAACAACAAACCGCTGCCGACCGGTCAGCGCGGTGAGTTGCAGATCCGCGGCGCATCCGTCGTGAAAGGCTATTACCAGAACCCGAAAGCCAACGCCGAGAGCTTCATCGACGGCGACTGGTTCCGCACGGGCGATGTCGCCATCATTGATGACGAAGGCTTCGTCTTCATCGTCGACCGCATCAAGGACCTCGTGATCCGCGGCGGCGAGAATATCGGCTGCGGCGCGGTGGAGTATGCGCTGCAGGAACATCCCGCCGTCGAAGAGGCCTGCGTCTATGGCGTGCCGGATGAGCGGCTCGGCGAGGAAGTCGCCGCCACGCTCTATGTCAGCAAGCCGGTGAGCGAGGACGAGCTGCGCCAGTTCCTCTCGACGCGTCTCGGCAAGTTCCAGATCCCCCGCTACTTCCGCTTCGAAACGCAACCGCTCCCCCGCGGCGCCACGGGCAAGATCCTGAAAAAGGATCTCCGCGCGCAGGCCGCGAAGGAGCTGGCAAACGCCTGACGGCAGTCAGCGCCCCGTGCTCGCAGAGTTCTAGTGCTCGCGTAGCAGGAGCGCGCCGACTTCTCCGTCGGTCTCGATTGCGATCAGGGAGAGAAAAAAGGCGAGAAAGGCTTTCATCGGGGAGGCTCCTGTGCGGTTTTCCGCTACTTGTGAGCTTCAGATGGCCTCTTCCGCCGCCTGTTCAACGCATCGATCCGTCAGCCTTCCGAAAGGGGTGTTTCAGCTACGCTGACGTACGCCGCATTGGCCGTTCAAACGCAAAGCTGGACGCGCCCGACACGGTCAATGCGCGCGCGCCCAGGTTCGCGAGCCCGGAAAGAGATCCGGCCTGGCTCAGGAATAGCTGACGACCTCGAATTCGACGCCGCCGTGATCGCGGAAATAGAAACGCCGGCCGGGGAAGTAGTCGGCGTGTGCGTAGGGCTCATACCCGGCTGCGCGGATTTTTGTCTCTGTCGCAGCAAGGTCCCTCACGCACACGCCAACATGGTTGGGCTGCCCCACGCCAGCGGCCTCTTTGAGGTCTTCTGGAGGCGTGTAGAGCACAACATAAGGTCCATCGGTTCCGACGTGGATGGAGCGGCCGCCGGACTTCGCGGCGCCCTCCCAGCGGATCTGCCAGCCGAACACCTCCACCAGCAGCTGCGCCGTGTCCCGCGCCGAGTTGGTGGTGACGTTCACATGTTCAAGCACCGCTTGCCCGTTCGCCTGCTCGACGGCGTCGCGCATTGCGACGCCGGGGAAAGTTGTCGCCGTATCAGCCATGTTCAGACCCTTCTTCCACCCCGTCTTGTGCAGGGTTGCTTCCAATGGGCATGAGTCGTAATTCCTCAACCTAACTTGAGGTCAAGGGATTTTTTCGATGGCCGGTTCGATCCCGCGCGAGGCCAATCAGGTGCTCACCATCGGCGACCTTGCCGACCGGACCGGGCTCGCCGTTTCGGCCATCCGCTTCTACGAAACAAAGGGTCTGGTGACCCCTGCCCGCAACGCCGGCGGCCAGCGCCGCTATCTCCGCTCGGACATCCGGCGGCTCTCCTTCGTGCAGATCGCCCAGCAGCTCGGCTTCTCGATCGAGGACATACGCGCGGCCCTCGCCACCCTGCCCGCCGGCCGCACGCCGACCCAGAAGGACTGGGAGAAGATCTCGCGCAACTTCCGCGACAAGCTCGACGAGCGCATCGCCCGCATGACGCGGCTGCGCGACTATCTCACCGGCTGCATCGGCTGCGGCTGTCTCAGCATGCAGAAGTGTGCGCTGGTGAACCCTGCCGATGGCCTCAAGAAGTTCGGGCCGGGCCCACGGTCCGTGCTGGGCGACAAGCTGCAGCGATGAGCACAGCACTGGTTCAGCCCATTCCCGTCCATTCCGCTTCCGTTCATACTGACCGGGATATGGCTCAGACTACGGAGGACTGACCCATGCCCGCCTATCGCCGGACTGCCCTGTATTCCAAGGGAAATCGCAGCCTCGCGCGGCTGGCCTTCGCGGCGTCGGCGCTGGCGCTGCTGACGGCGTGCCAGACCGGGCCATCGCCGGCCGAGATCCATGCGATGGACTGGGCGCAGGCCGCCCGCATCGACACGCCGCCCGCCTACGCCACCTACATGCGCATGCATCCCGATGGGCAGTATGCGCCTCGCGCGCAGGCCCGCATCGATGAGCTGAACGCGATCGAGGCCGCCGCTTTCGCTTCCGCGCGCCAGACGGACACCGAAGAGGCCTATATCGCCTATCTCGCCAGCTATCCGTGGGGCGCGAATGCGCGCGAAGCCGATGGCCGCCGCGCCGTGCTGGCCGCGCCGCGACTTGCAGCTGAGGAGAAGACCGACTGGGCCGAGGCACAGGCGCTCGACCGGATCGAGAACTACGAAATTTTCCTCGACAACTGGCCGCGCGGCGCCCATGCGGAGGCCGCAAGCGCGCGCCTTGCAGAACTGTGGAAGACGGATCAGGGCGACTTCGTGCACGCCAAACGCTCGGGCTCGCCGCTCGAACTTGCCGCCTTCATCCGCGAGAATCCGAAGTCGGCCTACGTCGCGGATGCGCGGCGCGAAATCGATCTGATCGAACGGCGCGACGATGAAGCCTGGCGGCGCGCCTATGTGGCCAACACGGTCGAGGCGTTCGACGCCTATCTGTTCGCACAGCCCTATGGCCGCTGGCGCGTGGAGGCGCAGCAGGCGATCGATCAACTGCGCGAGCGTGACTATGCCGCCTGGCGATACGCCGCCGCGCTCGATGAAATCTGGGCCTATGAGGACTACCGGCTGAGATTCCCGTGGGGCAGCTGGTACGACACCGCCTTCTATCGCATCGACTGGATTCGCGGCGGCCGCTACTACAACTCGTGGGACCCGCGCTGGAACTATGGCTGGGATCGTGGCTGGCGCTGGGGCAATGGCGGCCGCGATCACGACCGCGACGACGGGCCGGACACCTATCCGCCGCTGTTCAGCGGACAGAAGCCCAACAATCCGCCGGGCAACAATTCCCCGCCGCCCCCGCCGTCGGGCAATCCTTCACCGTCGCCACCGCCCAGCCTGTGGTCGGGCCGGCCGAACCCGTCACCGCCCCCGCCGCCGCCTCCGCCGCCCCCGGCGAGCCGGCCGGCGCCGTCCAATCCGCCTTCGCTGTGGTCGCGGCCGTCGTCCCCACCGCCACCACCGCCACCGGCGGCTGCGCCGCGGTCATCTCCGCCGCCCTCGCCACCCCCGCCGCCAAGTCCCCCGCCGCCTCCGCCGCCGCGGCCAGCGCCATTGGGCGATGTCAGCCGCGTGGACGACTGATACCGAAGGCTTAGGCTGCCATTGGAAGAAGCTGGCGATTCGAGCCGTGACTTGGTCCGGGTTGCTGCTATTTCACTGGGGCGGGGCGGGTGTTGGCCCTACCTCCTGCGAGGCGGCCAGACTATAGGTCCGTCCCGGAGACCGACGGGCTGGCGAAGGCAACATGTCTATGGAACTGGCGCCGAAGCGTCCTGAAAGCCTGCTCGCGCGATGGGGTCCGCCCACGCTCAGGGTGATTGGAACCATCGCAGCCACCGGCCTCGTCACCTTCGCCCTGCTCTGGAACACGCTGTTCGCGCAGATGCCCAATCTGCCGGACAAGCAGTCGTTGTGGACGCTGAACCGCGAACCGGCGGTGGAGTTCATCGACGCCAATGGCGACACCATCGCCGTCCGTGGTCCGCGCTATGGCCGCGCCGTGAAGCTGTCCGAACTGCCCAAGCACGTTGTCGACGCCTTCATCGGCGCGGAGGACAAGCGCTTCCGCGAGCATACGGGCGTCGATGTCTGGGCGATCGTGCGCGCGACGCTGGCGAACTTCCAGGCCGGGCGCACGGTGGAAGGCGCCTCGACCATCACGCAGCAGCTGGTCAAGAACCTGTTCCTGACCCCGGACCAGACGCTGAAGCGCAAGGCGCAGGAAGCGCGCCTCGCCGGCGATCTTGAGCGGATGCTGTCGAAAGACGAGATCCTCGAACTCTATCTCAACCGCATCTATCTGGGCGCGGGCGCCTATGGTCTCGACGCCGCCGCGCACACCTATTTCGGAAAGGACCCGAAGGATATCACGCTGGCCGAGGCGGCGATGCTGGCGTCCTTCCCCAAGGCGCCGTCGCGCTTTGCGCAACAGGCACAGTCGGCGCGCGCCAAGGAACGCCAGGCCTACGTCCTCGAACAGATGGTCGAGGCCGGCATGATCACGCAAGCGCAGGCCGACGAGGCCGCGACGCAGACACTGGTCTTCGCCAAGGACCAGCCCGATAGCTTCACAGGCCACGCCCTCGACTACGCCATCGAGCGCGTTCACGACATCCTGCCCAATCCGCCGCCGGACATGGTGATCAAGCTGTCGCTTGACCTGAAGCTGCAGGCGGCGGCGCAGAAGGCTGTCGAGCACGGCCTCGAAACCATGGGCAAGGACCGGCGCGCGTCGGAAGGCGCCGCCCTTCTGATCGATAACGAGACCGGCGCGATCCGCGCCATGGTCGGCGGCCGCGACTATCTGAAGTCGCAGTTCAACCGCGCCACGCAGGCGCGCCGCCAGCCGGGCTCGGCCTTCAAGATGTTCGTCTACGCCGCCGCGCTGGAGGCCGGCATGACGCCCGGCACCGTCCGCTTCGACATGCCCATCACGATCCAGAACTGGCGCCCGCGCAACTATGGCGGCGACTATATGGGCGCGGTCACGCTTTCCTACGCGCTGGCGGAATCGCTCAACACGGTGGCGGCGCAGATCGGCAACGAGATCGGCGTCGAGAAGGTGACGGCGCTGGCGCACGAGTTCGGCGTCCGCTCCGACCTGCACAACTACCCGTCGATCACGCTGGGATCGGACGAGGTGACGCTGCTTGAAATGACCACGGGCTACGGCGTGCTGGCCAAGGGCGGCCTGCAGATGTCGCCCTTCATCATCGACGAGATCCGCAACTCGCGCGGCGACCTGCTCTATTCGCGCCCACCCGTGCGCGCCCCGCGCATCTATCCGGAAAACCTCGCGGCCGACATGAATTCGATGCTGAGCCGCGTCGTGGTGCAGGGCACGGGCGGCGGCGCGCGCTTTGGCGGCTGGGACATCGCCGGCAAGACAGGCACCAGCCAGGAATGGCGCGACGCCTGGTTCCTTGGCTACACCACGCGCTATGTCGGCGGCGTCTGGGTCGGAAATGACGACGACAAGCCGATGGCGCGCATCACGGGCGGCGAGATGTCGGCGCGCATCTGGGCCGACATGATGAAGGTCGCGCACGAAGGCATCGAGCCCGAGCCGCTGCCCGGCGCGAAGTCGGCCGAGGACTACATGTCGCCCGAAGATCGCGACCGCCTGAACTTCTACCAGCGCCTGTCATCCGCCTTCGGCGCCGTCGCCTCGCGAGGCGGGGGGTAATATTTGAAGCGCGTTCTCAAGGAGTCCGCGCGCCTCCCCACCAATCCGTGAATGATGCCGCCTTGACCTCGAGCGCGCATCGGCGCTGCATGGGCGGACACAAGAAACGGCGGATACAAGGGAGACGTCCATGATCTGGAGGCTTGCCACGGGCGTGGCGGCGGCTGCGATGCTTGCCGCCTGCGGCACGGAAGCGGCATCGACGGGCAAGATGTCGGCGGAGATCAGGCGCACGGCCTATGGCGTGCCGCATGTGAAGGCCGACGACTATGCCGGCATGGGCTTCGGCCTTGGCTATGCGATGGCCGAGGACAATGTCTGCGAGATCATGGAACGCTACGTCACCGTCAGCGGCGAGCGCGCGAAGTTCTTCGGCCCCGGTGAGAACAACGCCAACATCAACAGCGATCTCTACCACAAGCGCCTGATCGCCACGGGCGAGATGGAGAAGCTGCTCAACGGCCCGGCGGACTCGGTCGATACGCCCAGCGCCGACGCCCACGCGCTGGCGCGCGGCTATGCGGCCGGCGTCTCCAAATATGTCCGCGAGACCGGCGTCGACAATATCAGCGATCCGCGCTGCAAGGGCGCTGCCTGGGTGCGCGAGATCACCGAGCAGGATTACTGGCGACACCAGATGGCCGGACAGGTGATCTACCAGCTCAACGGCGTGGCGACGGCGGCGCCGCCGGGCGTGGGCGATGCGGCGCGGGCGGATGATGATCCGCTGATCGAGACGACGCAGCTTGGCTCCAACGCCTATGGCCTCGGCAAGGATGTGACGCAGTCGGGCTATGGCATGCTGCTCGGCAATCCGCACTATCCGTGGGACGGCATGAACCGCTTCTACCGGATGCACATGACCATTCCGGGCCAGCTCAATGTCGTCGGCGCCGGGCTGATCACTAACGCCTCGGTCGGCATTGGCCACACCGAGAATTTCGCATGGACCCATACGGTCTCGACCGCGCGGCGTTTCGGCGTGTTCGAGCTGGCGCTCGATCCGAACGACCCGACCAGCTACATGTATGACGGCGTCTCGACGCCGATGGAGAAGCTGGACGTCACGGTGGAGGTGAAGGACGGCGAGCCGGTCACGCAAACCTTCTACACCACGCGCTTCGGCCCGGTGATGGAAACGCAGACCTTCCCGTGGACCACCACCAACGCCTACGCGCTGCGCACCATTCCGCAGGGCCTGCGTTCGCCGGACCAGTATCTCGCCATGTGGCAGGCGAAGAATGTGCACGAGCTCTACGCGGCGCTACAGAAATACCAGGCCACCGGCTTCAACACGACGGCGGTCGATGCTGGCGGCGAGGCCTTCTACGGCGACATGGGCATGATCCCCAACGTCTCGAAGGAGTTGGGCGATACGTGCGCGGTCTCCGCGCTGGCGAAGCAGCAATGGGAAACGACGCGTGTTCCCGTTCTGGATGGGTCGCGCTCCGAATGCGACTGGGCGACGGACGAGGACTCGACCGCGACAGGCGTGTTCGGCGCTGGCCGCACGCCGCATGTCTTCCGCTCCGACTACGTGTCGCAGATGAATGACAGCTACTGGCTCACCAACGCATCGGCACCGATCACGGGCTATAGCCCGATCTTCGGCGACGAAGCGTCGGCGCGTTCGCTGCGCACGCGGCTTGGCCTCGACATCATCGCCAAACGCGTCGCCGGAACAGACGGCCTTGGCGATCCCAAGTTCAATCTCGCAAACCTGCAGGGCGCGCTCTATCAGGATCGCCATATCGGCGCCGAGCTTGTGCGCGATGATCTGGTGAAAGCCTGCAAGGCCTCGCGGAAGAATTCGCTGGCCGCCGCCTGTGCGGCGCTGGAAGGCTGGGACCTGCACGTCAATCTCGAAAGCACAGGCGCTCACCTCTTCCACCTGTTCGCGGAGAATGGCGGCCTGCAGTTCAAGGTCCCGTTCGATCCGGCCGATCCGGTCAACACGCCGAACACGCTCGATACGGCGAACCCCAAGGTTCTCGCGGCGCTGCAGAAGGCGGTCGACACGCTGACCGAGCTGAAGATCCCGCTTGATGCGAAGCTGGGCGATGTCCAGGCCGAAGTGCGCGGCGAAGACCGCATCCCGATCCATGGCGGCGCGGGCCAGGAAGGCGTGTTCAACGTGATCACCGTCGCCGACCTCGAACCGGAGCAGGGCTGGACCAGCGTGCGGCACGGCTCAAGCTGGATCATGACGGTCGAGTTCACGCCCGACGGCCCGAAAAGCCAGGGCATCCTCACCTATTCGCAGTCGACCAACCCGACCTCGCCTTTCTATTCGGATCAGACCCACGCCTATTCCGAAAAGAAATGGGACGACCTCCTCTTCACCGAGGAAGCCGTCGAGGCCGCAACCGTCTCACGCGAGACGATCAGCGAGTAGCATCATCGCCTCGCGAGGCAGCAACATCCCCGGCCCTGCGTCGGGGATGTTTGTTTGCGGGTGCTTGACTATCAGTTAGTTATCACTTACCGTTAGTTATGACTTACGGTAATGCACTCGCGGCGCTGGCTGATCCAACCCGGCGGAAGGTATTCGAACGGCTCGCAAGGGGCCCGTCAGCCGTAGGCGAACTGGCGCACGGCCTGCCCGTCTCACGGCCGGCCGTTTCGCAGCATCTCAAGGTTCTGAAGGACGCGGGCCTGGTGAGCGAAACACAGGACGGCACGCGCCGCATCTATCGCATCGATCCCCACGGCCTCGGCGAGCTGCGGCGCTGGATGGACCAGTTCTGGGATCAGGCCCTCGACAACTTCAAGGCAGAAGCCGAACGCAAGGACAAACGCAAATGACGGCCAGGACCATCGCCATCGCCCCCGTCCGCAAAACTGTGATCGTGGAAGCCTCGCAGGCGCACGCATTCGACGTGTTCACCAATGGCATCGATCGCTGGTGGCCGAAGTCGCACCATATCGGCTCGACGCCGGTGGTGAAGGAGATCATCGAGCCGCGCGAGGGCGGCCGCTGGTACGCGACGCATGAAGACGGCAGCGAAAGCACGACGGGCCGCATGCTGGTGTGGGATCCGCCCCAACGGATCGTGTTCAGCTGGGAAATCAACGGCCAGTGGAAACAGGAGGCCAATCGGGCCTACGCCTCCGAGGTCGAAGTCCGCTTTATCGCTGAAACGCCCGATCGCACGCGGGTTGAACTGGAACACCGGAACTTCGAGCGCATGCCCGACGTCGCCGGCGCGGAAGCCATGCGCAAGGGCGTCGACAATGGCTGGCCGGGCATCATGGACGCCTTCAGGGCGGCCGCGCAGGCCTGAACTGCGCGATCAGACGAAGAGCGCTTGACCTTGCCGTCCGGTTCGGGTCCATGCGCGCCATGGCCGGACCACCGATTGCTGTTCTTCGCGGCGTCACGCTGACGCTGGGCGCGACGCCCCTGTTCGCGGGCGTTGGCCTTCAGCTTGCGCGCGCCGAGCGGATGGCGCTGGTCGGCCGCAACGGCGCCGGCAAATCCACCTTGATGCGCGTTCTCGCCGGGGCGATCGAACCCGATGGCGGCGAGATCTTCATCCAGCCGGGCATCACCGCGCGCCATCTCACGCAGGAACCGGACTTCGCCGGCTTCGCCACGGCGCTGGACTATGTATCCGACGGCCTTCCACCGGACATGATCTATCGCGCCGAGTCCGAACTGGGCGCCTGGGGCGTGCCGCTCGATCTCGATCTGAGCAAGGCGTCCGGCGGACAGGCGCGGCGCATCGCTCTCGCCCACGCCTTCGCCCACGATCCCGATATCCTGCTGCTCGACGAGCCGACCAACCACCTCGACGTTCCCGCCATCGAGCTTCTTGAGGAGGAGCTGAAGGCCTTCCGCGGCGCGGTGCTGGTGGTCAGCCACGACCGCCGCTTCCTAGAAAACATCGCAACGTCGGTCGCCTGGCTGCGTCAGGGCGTCGTGCGCCAGATGGACAAGGGCTATGCCGCCTTCGAGGAATGGGCCGAGACGGTCGAAGCCGAAGAGGAAAAGGCGCTCGACAAGCTCGATACGCAACTGAAAGCGGAGGAGCGCTGGCTGGCGCGTGGCGTCACGGCGCGGCGGCGGCGCAATATGGGCCGCGTGCGCAAGCTGCACGACATGCGGGCCGAGCGGCGCCAGCGCAAGACCGCGCTCAATGAAGCCGCCAACACCGCCAGCCTCGCCATCGACTCCGGCGCGCAATCCGGCCGTCTGGTGATCGAGGCCAAATCCATCTCCAAGACCTTTTTGACGCCGGATGGCCCGCTTCCCATCGTCCGCAACCTGTCGCTGCGCGTGATGCGTGGCGACCGGCTCGGCCTTGTCGGCCCCAACGGCGCCGGCAAGACGACGTTGCTGAAGCTTCTGCTGGGCCAGCTTGAACCCGACGAAGGCTCCATCCGCCTCGCGAAGAACCTCGACATCGCCTATCTCGACCAGACGCGCGCCACGCTCCGGCCCGAGGTCACGCTGTGGGATACGCTGACGCCGCTGGGCGGCGATCAGGTGATGGTGCGTGGCTATCCCAAGCATGTCGCCGCCTACGCCAAGGACTTCATGTTCGACTCGCGACAGCTGCATCAGCCTGTCGGCGCGCTATCGGGCGGCGAGCGCAACCGGCTCACGCTCGCCCTCGCGCTCGCCAAGCCGTCGAACCTTCTGGTGCTGGACGAGCCGACCAACGACCTCGATATCGAAACGCTCGACCTGCTCGAGGACATGCTCAGCGAATATGACGGCACGCTGCTTCTGGTCAGCCACGACCGGGCCTTCATCGACAACGTGGTTACTTCAATCCTAACGCCGGAGGGCGACGGCGCCTGGCTGGAAACGCCCGGCGGCTATGCTGACTATGTCATCCAGCGCGGCGGCGCCCGGCGGCCAGCGTCTGCTCCGAAGGCGGAAACGAAATCGGCCGCGCCAGCCCAGCCCAAGGCTGCGTCCTCGAAGCTTAGCTACAAGGACCAGCGGCGGCTCGAGGAACTCGACCGCCTGATGCCCGCCCGGCAGGCCGAAATCGCTGACCTGGAGGCGGCGATGGCCGATCCGGCGCTGTTCGCGAAAGACCCCGCCGCCTTCCAGTCCAAGGCCAGTCGCCTGTCCGCCGCCCGCGCCGAACTTGAGCACTATGAACTTGAATGGCTGGAGCTTGAGGAAAAGCGCGAGGCTCTGACCCGGATCTGAGGCCATATTGCAGTGGTTGCTCATGCCAACCATTCGCAGGTAAACCGCGTCAGCCTGTCCCACGATGGAATTCTTCAGCACTGGCAAGGTCTTTCTTAACCGCATCCCGGTAATCTGCCCGCCTGCTCGTGGGGAGAACGGCATGCCGGCGCCGGCCAACAATTTTGCGCTTTTGCTCGACCTCGCAAAGGAAGGCTCAAGCGAGAAGCGGCGCGAACTGCTGCGCCAGGTCACCGATGTCTTTCTCGCTGCCCCCGACCAGCGCAATGAGAAAGAAGCCGTGCTGTTCGACGAAATCGTCGGCGCTGTCGCCGCCGATCTTGAAACACAGGTCCGCGTCGAACTCGCCCGCAAGGTCGCCGAAAGCAACGCGCCGTTGAACACACCGCCCGCCGCCTCGCCATGGATCATATCGAGGTCGCGCGTCCAGTGATCGAACGGTCCCACGCGCTGACCGAGAAGGACATCCTCGACGTCATCGAGCAGAAGTCGCAGGACCACATGATGGCTGTGACCAAGCGTCCGGACATCGGTGAGAACGTTTCCAGCGCGCTCGTGGCCAAGGGCGAAGACCGCGTTGTCGCCTCATTGCTCGAGAACCGCACCGCGCGCATGGATCGCCGCACCTTCGAAGCCGTCGCCGACCGCGCGCAGGTCAGCCCCGTGCTCCGCTCCCTTCGTGCGCAACCAGCATGTGCCGCTCGACCTCCTGAACAACGTCTATCTCAAGGTCGAAAACGGCCTGCGCCGCGAAATCATGCGCAAATTCCACGGCGTGTCCCCCGCTGAGCTGGAAGCCGCGCTGGAAGCCAGCCGCAATCATCTCTCGTCCGCCTACGGCGCGCTGCCGGCGGATTATCAGGAATGCAAGGACCAGGTCGACGCAATGGACAAGCGCGGCGCGCTCAAGCCGCCCGTGCTTGTGCAGTTGCTGCGCGAGAACCGCCGCACGGCGTTCTACATCGCTTTCTCGAAGCTGGTGGATGTCGAGTTCGATCTCACGCGCCGGCTTGTGCAGGCCAAGGACATTGACGCGCTGGCCATGCTCTGCCGTGGCGCCGGTTTCGATCGCGGCCTGTTCGTGACCATCAGCCTGCTGGTCGTCGACGATGGCGGTGGTCTCAGCAAGACGGACGAATACGGCAAGCTCTACGAGCAGGTTCCTGTCGCGGCGGCCCAGCGGGCCCTGCGCTTCTGGAAAGTGCGCGCCAAGGGCACAGGCGCCGCACAAGCCGCCTGATCTCCAGCCATCGCGCCGAAACGTGGCTGAACCACCTCCGGGCAAACCCCTATCTCGCGCGAGACGAGTCGTCGCGCCCGCGTGTTCTCGCCTGACGGACATTATATCGACCGGTGATTAGCAGTTGCGGAATTGCTCCGCTTACTGTGCTCCCCTAGCTTCGCGGCCTTCGTGGGGAATCCAGCAAGAATGCCAAATCCGGTTATCCGCTCGCAGACGATCAGCATCGGCGAACTGCTTCGCCTCGGATCGTTCCAGCCAGCCCGGGTTCAGCGCGACTATTGCTGGACAGAACATCAGCAGGCGGCGCTGCTCAACGACCTCATCGCCTCGTTCGGCGAGTTCGGACTTGACCCCGATGTCGAACCGGATGCCGAGCCGCACGAGCCGCGCGATACAGACGGCGATAACCCGTTCGAAATGGCCTACTACGACCGCGACATGGAAGTGACCGCGCCCTACTGCTTCGTCGGCACGGTGGTGCTGCATCAGGGGCAGGATCGCTGGGACATCTATGACGGCCTTCAGCGCGTCACGACATTCAGCGTCTTCTTCGCCGTACTGCGGGACCTGCTGGAAGCGGAGAAGGGCCATCCAATCCATTCGCTTCTGGCTGATGACACCGGCATCTGGCGGCTCAACCTCCATATGAAACACAACACGCTGGAGGCGGACATTCTCGCTCCGGGCCGCACGGCGAAGCGTCACCGCCCGCACCCCAACCTCACCGAAGCGGGCGAACTCCTGCGCGACTGCGTCGCCGTCGCCCGGGCGCGCTTCCAGGGCTGGAGCAAGGAGCGCCTCTCCACCTTCGCCGCCTTCCTGTCGGAAGCGGTTCTGGTCACGGTCACACGCATCACGGACCGGCGCATCGCCGCGAAGGCTTTCGTCAGCATCAATTCCGGCGGCGTCCCGCTGAAGCCGGAAGAGATCGTGAAAGGCCAGCTGATCGATCTTACGTCCGCACTGCCGGAGGCCGACGATGCGGCCGCGCGCATTCTCTTTGTCTGGCGCTCGCTGCAGGATGATCTCGGCAAGCAGAAGTTCGACGAGTTCCTCCGGTCGGTCGACTTCATCGAACGCCGCCAACCGCAATCGTCCGACTACGCCATCCAGCTGATGGAGCATATCCGCCGCCGCTATCCGGGGCAGGCCGGCGTGCGCTGGGCGACAGACTCGCTGCTGCAGTACCGCTCGGCTTTCCGCTGGATCTACGAGGCGGGGGACGCCGAATACGCTGAGGGCGTTCACGCCAGCCTGCGCCGCTTGCAGATGCTGAAATGGGACCAGTGGCGCGCCTATGCCATGCTCATCAAGATCAAGTCGCGGCCCGTCGACATCGACAAGCGCATCGACACGCTGGACCGCGTCTGCTTCGCGCTCACAGTCTCAACGCCGGACCAACGCCGCCTGTCGGAAATGATGGGCCGCCGCGTCGAACGCTTCGCCAAGGGAACGTTCGGCAAGCAGGCCGGGTTCACCTTTTCCCAAGCGCAGAATGAACGGCTGATCCGCAACCTCTCCGGCCCGATCACCGAAAATCCCCGCCGCTCCACCATCGTCCGCTGGATCGAGGCGGCGGCGCATGGCGATCGCGTGCCGCGCTATCTGATCGATACGCGCTCCTCGATTGAGCATTGCTATCCCCGCAATCCCGAAAACAACTGGACCGCGTTCGAGGCCGGGCTGGAGTTCAACCAGCTCGTCACCCTGCGCGAGATGACCGGCAATCTCTGCGTTCTGCCACAAGATGAACTCGGCAACGCGCCGTTCGACGAAAAGCGCAAGGCCTACGCGAAGCTGCGCGCGCGCTTCGCGAGCAGAGATCGCCAAGCACAAGTCGTGGACGCCTGAAGCCGTTCGCGCCCGCACGCGCAAGCTCGCCGACTTCACGATCAAGTATCTCGATCTCGACGTCGCCGGCGGCTGATCGGAACGATTTGGATCAGCTCTGCATGGCGGCGGTGCGCTCGGCGTTGATCGCTTTCGCGGACTTGTAGCCCTTCCGCTCGCGAAGCCGCGCGGCGTACGCTTGGAACGAAGACAAGCTCGGCAACGACCCGAACGCCAGACCCCAATCAACCGTGCTGCCGACATAGATATCGGCCGCCGTAAATGTGTCGCCACAGACGAACGCCGTGCCGGCCAGGAACTTGTCCAACGCATTCACGGACGCATCGAACGAGCCGAACCCCGCCATGCCGTCGCGCCCTTCCGGAACCTGCCAGCCCATCGCCTTCGCCGTCACCGCCTGTTCGATCGGACCCGAGCAGAAGAACGTCCAGCGATAATAATCCGCCAGCGCCTCACCGCCCGGTTTCAGCCCTGCCTGCGGAAAGGCGTCAGCCAGATAGAGACAGATGGCGGCGGCCTCGGTCACCACCTTGCCCTCATGCCGGATGGCGGGAACCTTCCCCATCGGATTGATCGCAAGATAGTCCGGACTCTTGTTTCCGGCCGGTCCCCAGTCGAGCCAATTGGTCTGGTAGGGCTGGCCCAGCTCCTCCAGCATCCAGTGCGCGATCTGTCCGCGGCTCATGGGATTGGTCCAGAACTCGATCATATCGGGGCTCCTGTTCCGAAGAATGCTGACACTGCCGCGCCGCCACCGGGCCGACAATGCCAGTCAGTGCGCACACATTGGCATGCTCCTGCCGCCAGCCTGATGTCAGCAGCCACGCCGTCATGGACCGGTCACGCCCCGGCTTCCGTGGATGGCCTGCCGTGGCCGTAAGCCCACCCCTGTTCAGTGGCGCAGTTTCCGGATTGAACCGGAATCCCCCTGCCGGGCACCTTGGTGCATGTTCGGCTTTCAGAAGACATGTTTGATCCACGCGAACGCCTTTTCGACGAGTATCTGGCCGCCAGCGCTCGCGCCGGCAGCCGCGTCGCGCTTGAGCGGCTCGCAAAGCGATTCCAGCCGCGCCTTCTTGGCCATGCCCGGCGGCTTACAGGCGACGCCGAAGCAGCGCGCGATGTCGTCCAGGAGGCGTGGATCGAGATTGTTCGCGGCCTGCCGCGCCTTGGCGACGCCGCCGCCTTCCCGGCCTGGGCGTTTCGCATCGTCTCACGGCGCTGCGCGCGCTGGGTGCGCCGGCAACAGCGCCGCCGCAGCCTTCGTTCCGCCTACGCTGCCGAGCCATTTGAAACGACAGCGGACAATGGCGGCGAGCGCGCCTCCGACGCGCATCGCCTCACACAGGCCATGGCCGGCCTGCCGCCGGATCAGAGATCTGCGATTGCGCTGTTCTATCTGGAGGACATGAGCGTGGCGGAAATCGCCATCGCACTGGATACGCCGGCCGGCACCGTGAAGACCCGCCTGATGCATGCGCGCGACAAGCTTTGCCGCATTTTGAATCTGAAGGAGACTGGAGATGAGTGAACTCGACAGGATGATCGAAGCGACCCTCAACGAGGAAGACCGCGCCTTTCTTGCGCGCCTTAACAGCGAGCCCGGCTATTTCAGCCAGGTCGGCGGTCTGCTCTCGGGACCT
Source organism: Hyphomonadaceae bacterium (assembly GCA_041398245.1). Lineage (GTDB taxonomy): Bacteria > Pseudomonadota > Alphaproteobacteria > Caulobacterales > Hyphomonadaceae > UBA7672. The sequence goes on along the minus strand of JAWKVC010000010.1, from coordinate 529 downwards.
CTGGCGTGGATCAATGTTCTGCTGATGATCGTGCAGGCAGTGATGTTCTTCGCGGGCGTCTGGTGCGCCTGGGAGTTCTTCAACGCCACGGACGTCATCATGTCGCAGCGCTGGGGTCTCTGCGCGGCAACATTGATGATCCTGGCCGCGCAGCTGAAACTGGCGACGCTCTGGCCTTCGCTTCAGGCCAACCGTGTGCTGCGCGAGATCAAGCGGCTGGAACTGCAGCTGGCGCGGAAGGTGTGAGCCGGCGTTTAGTCCAGCTGATCACTTCAACGAGCGTCAGCCGACTGGCCACAGGGCGCGCGTCACACTAGATCGTGTGTGACGACAGACCGCCGCCGCGGCCGCGGCCGCGGCCGCGGCCGCCAGGAAGATGATCGCCATGCTGGCGCAGACCGCAACCGCCTCCACCAACACGCGCGTTGTGCTGGCCTTCCTCTTCTTCGGCAACATCGCCATCGGCTCCGGCGTGCTGGCGCCTGCCGCCATGATCAACGCGATGACGGCGGATCTCGGCGTCGGCCCG
>JAWKVC010000009.1:0-160527 GCA_041398245.1 Hyphomonadaceae bacterium | reverse complement strand
GATAGAACAGATGTTCAAACGGGCGCTTGCCGCCGGATGCGGTCGCGTCGCTGCGCGCCGTTTCGACACGTATCGCGCGTCCCTCCGGAGCGAGCGCGACCGGATCGGTTGTCGGCTCGCCGGGTCCGTACAGCGGCGTAATAGATATGCTCCCGGCGCCTGTCTCGCGCACGCGATGCCACTGAACCGGCGCCCGGATCAGCGTCGCCGCGTCCGGTAGGCCGTCGAGCGCGGTTGTCACCGCCGAGGACGCCGCCGGCAGCCAGGACGCGCCCAGGCGGCTGTCGGTCGATCTGCCCATCAGGCCTGACGCGGCGACGACCAGCGTGGTCGCGTCGGCGTATTCGAGCCATTGCGGAGTATGGTAGACAAGGTCCGAGATCTGCCGTTCGGCGCCGTCCCGCAGATCGAGTTCGAAGACGCCATAGGGATCGAATGTCAGGTTGTCTCGCTGCTCGGGCCACATGGGCGAGCGCCACTGCGTGCTGTCGGTGCGCGTGAGACCGCGATAATAGGCAAGGCGCGCGCCATCGGGCGAGAAAGCTGGCGCTCGGTGCCGGTCGAAGCACCCCTTCATCCGGCGCTCATATTGTCCCGCCGCCGTGGCGATCCAGATTTCCGTCCAGCCAAAACGTGGAACCGGCGTCGCGAGAAAGACAACATGCGCGCCGTCGCGCGAAAAAGCAGGTTCGGCGTATTCGACCGCAGGCGTTTCATTGTCCAGCAGCAGCGCCTTGCCCGTCTCCATATCGAGCACAAGCAGGCCCGCACTCGGCAGGCCGGGAACCGTTAATGCCAGGCGCCTGCCGTCATGATCGAGCGCGATCCTGCCGGGTTGCTGGGTGTTCGGATTGTGGCCCGTCCGCTCAAGATAGCCGTCGGCGTTCCAGCGCGGCAGCGACAGGTCGGGATAGGCTCTGGGTCTTTCCTCGAGAAAGCGTGTGCAACCGGTCCCCAGCGCCAGCGCCGCGAATGCGATCGCAAGACCGGCTTTTAGTGCGCGCCCCATCCCCGCCGCTTTCAACGTTCCCTATCCCCGCTCCAGCCACGCCTTGATTACATGGTGCGCGATTGCGAAGCGCATCGGCGGATATGCGTCCGGATTGATGCCCGCCATCATCGACGCGGCTTCTTCGCGCGTGAACCAGCGCGCGGTTTCAAGCTCCAGCTCATCGACCTTGATGTCCTCATTGTCGGCTTCGAGGATCATGCCGATCATCAGCGAGGAGGGGAACGGCCACGGCTGGCAGAACAGGTAATCCGCTCGCGTCGTGCAGCGGATGCCCGCCTCCTCGAAAATCTCGCGCGCCGCGGCCTGTTCGATCGTCTCGCCCGGCTCCACAAAACCGGCAAGGCACGACCAGAAGCCCGGCCGCCACGCCTTCTGCCGGCCCAGCAGGCACTTGTCGCCCTTCACCGCCAGCATGATCGCAACCGGATCGACGCGCGGAAAATGTTCCGCGCCGCAATCCTCGCACACGCGCTTCCATCCGGCCTCGACGATCTTCGTGCGATCACCGCAATTGGCGCAGAAGCCATGCCGCCTGTGCCATTCGAACAGCGCCCGCGCCGTCGCCGCGCAGCCGCCATTGAACGCGTCGAGCGCCGAAGCCGCCGCGCGGAAATCATCGAACACGCCAAGGCCCGCAATCGGCGAAGCCTCGAGACTGAAGGACGACGGCATTTCGAGCGCGAACACCGGCGATCCCTTCACGGTCTCGCCCAGAAACAGCCGCGTCGCTTTCGGCGACAGCATGCCCGCCTGCGGTCCCAGCCACAGAATTGGCCGGCCCGGCGGCAGCGGCGCGCCGATCTGCGCGGGCGCAGACGGCGGGGCGGAGCCTTCCACCAGGATCTGTCCCTCGCGCATCACCAGCACCCGCGCCGCGTCCGATGCGAAGGCGGCGTCAAGCCAGGCCGCATCACGGCGGTGATGGGCGGCGCGGTCCAGTCCTGCCGGAACCAGTGGAATATCGGCGGCGGATTTCGAAAGCGGCAATGCTACAGCCTTTTGGTGTTGGCCCTGAAGCTGCGTATCGCACGACGGCGCGCCATAGCGCCATAGAAGCCGAGCGTCAGAATGCTCGCCATCGCAGCTCCGGCGCCGCCGCGCCTGGGCGCCGGCGTTCCGCCCGAATTGGCGCGGCCGACATAAGCCTTCGCGTCCATTGGCGCGCGCACCCTCGGGTCCACCGTGTCTTCCAGCATCTGAGAGATGGCCGCGTCGAGGCTGCTTTCCTTGCTCTCGAGCGTTTCCGGTTCCGGCTCTGGCGCCGGTTTCGGCGTTCCCTTGCCGGCCAGCTGCGCCACCAGTTCGGCGATCTCCTCGATCTGCGCCATCGGATCGGGATGCGCGCAGATCCAGATCCGGTCGGCAAGCATCTGCAGGGTCGCGCCGCCCGGTTCGATATCTTCCAGCAGCAGCGTCACCACCGGCCGCGACAGACGGTCCGCCGCCGCCAGTTCGCGGCGCAGCTGCTGTCCGTCATGCGGCTCGGACGAGACGAGAACAACGAACACGCCCGCCATTTCCGGACCTGCGCCCGCGGCAATCGCACCCCCGCCGCCAACGCCGGCGTCGTACTGGGTCGAAACTCCGCGTGCCTCCAGCCGTCGCGCCAGCGAGGCGGCGATCTCACGATCGCCGCGCCGATAGCAGATGTGAACGTCAAACGGCGTATCGCTCATGGCGGAGGCCCAACCTGTCCGCATGCGACTGTCTGCATGATTCCCGGCCCCCACCTATCCTGATTGGTCGCGACTCGCGCAGGCGGAGCCAGACAGGTGCAACATTGCGCATTTAGCCCGGCCTTCCTATAAACCTAGGGCAGGCTGGTTGCGGACGAGCGGTTCGCCAACCCGGTCAGGTCCGGAAGGAAGCAGCCGTAACGAGTTTAGCTCGGGTCGCGGCCAGCCTGTACCTCCCCGCCGAGTTGCATCCGGCGCCGTCCCCGGATGGCCGGACGCCGCATTTGGTGGCTCAGGAGGCGCCGCGATGGCGGAGTTCCAAACCGATCCCCCAGGTCCCGAAGCCAGTCGCATACTGTCTCTTTTCAAGGCGTATCGCAGCTTCGAGTGGCTTGCCTGCGAAGTGGTCATCGCAGTCCGGGACTGGTCTCGCGCGGGACCGGCGGAGGTTTCGCTCGATCTGGTGTTTGAGCGCTTCTGGCCAACGCTGGATTTTGCAGGCAGCGCCTCTCCAGCCGATTTTCTGGCCGGCCTCGAACGGGCCGAACTGCTGACCTACACCTTCTCGCCGGTTCTGGGTCGACCGCTCGCGGACACGGTTGACGCCGGAATTTCCAGCGCGCTGGTCGCATGGCTCGCTGAAGGCGCCAGCGGTGCAACCGTTCGCGATACGGGCCTCATGCAGGTGCTGCGCAAGACAATTGGCTTCAGCCTGACAAAGACGCGCGACACAAACGTTCCCGGCGCTGAAATCTATGTCTCCGCTCTTCCCGAAGCAGAAGGCGCCGCTTTCGCCGATGTCGCCGTGCTGATGCCGTTTCATGGAAGCCGGCGCGCCGTCTTTGACAAGGCGATCCGCCCGGCGTGCGAGGCGGCGGGGTTGTCATGCAGGCGCGCCGATGAATTCTATGGCTCGAAGCATATCATCAGCGAAATCTTTTCCCTGATCAAAGGCTCCAGAATTGTCGTGTCGGACATCAGCGGCCTGAACGCCAATGTCATGTACGAGACGGGCATTTCGCATGCGATCGGGCGCAACACGCTGATTCTCGCCGAACGGGGCACGCGCGTGCCGTTTGATGTGATGCACCTCCGCAGGATCGAATACGCAAGAGGGCTCGGAGGTCTCGGCGCGTTGCGGGCGGGCTTGAAGACCGCGCTCGGGGAACTGGCGCCCGGTCGATCCCCAACTTAAGGGCGTCGTTCGCCCCTGCTGGCGGGGCGGGCCGGTGATCCCGGGTTGGATTCTCCCGCCCGGCTGGTCCATATAGCTCCCATGGCCGGGAAGAAGCCCCCAAAACCACCCGAAGAGGGACCAGACGCCGATGTCGCCGAAGAGCGCGACACGCTGACCGCGTCCATGTTCGGCGACGATGTCCCGCTCGGGCCGGCGCCGGGCGCCGCCTATCAGGTGCTGGCCCGCAAATACCGTCCCACCCGCTTCGAGGATCTCGTCGGGCAGGAGGCGATGGTCCGCACCCTGTCCAACGCCTTCAGGACCGGCCGCATCGCCCACGCCTTCATGCTCACCGGCGTGCGCGGCGTCGGCAAGACGACCACGGCGCGCCTGCTCGCCCGCGCCCTCAACTACGAAACGAAGGACGTGCATCAGCCGTCCATGCAGCTTGATCCGCCCGGCGTGCACTGCGCCGCGATCATGGCGTCCCAGCATCCCGACGTGCTCGAACTCGACGCCGCCTCGCACACCGGCGTCAGCGACATGCGCGACCTGCTCGATGGCGCGCGCTATGCGCCGGTCAATGCGCGCTACAAGGTCTACATCATCGACGAAGTCCACATGCTGTCGACGGCCGCGTTCAACGCGCTCCTGAAGACGCTGGAAGAACCGCCGCCGCATGTGAAGTTCATCTTCGCGACGACCGAGATCCGGAAAGTCCCCGTCACCGTCCTGTCGCGCTGCCAGCGTTTCAACCTGCAGCGCTTCTCGACCGAACAGCTCACCGACCACCTCGCCAACATCTGCAGGCAGGAAGGCGCGAACGTCTCCGCCGAAGCGCTCGCCCTCATCGCCCGCGCGGCGGAAGGCTCGGCGCGCGATGGCCTCTCCATCCTCGATCAGGCGATCGTTCAGGCCGGCGGCGAGGGCAGGGAAGTCTCCGCCGAACAGGTCCGCGACATGCTCGGCCTCGCCGACCGCTCGCGCGTGCTCGACCTGATGGACCGCATCATCGCCGGCGATCACAAGGCCGCGCTGGAGGAAGCCGGCGCGCTGCTTGAACAGGGCGCCGATGCGCCGGTCCTCATCAAGGACCTGATGGACGTCGTCGTCGAGATCAGCCGCGCCCAGGCCCTTGGCGACGCCTACGCCTTCGCTGGCCCGCCCGACTGGGCCCGCCGCACGCAGGAGATGGCCGGCCAGCTGTCGCCTGCGCTCTCCGCCCGCATGTGGCGCATGCTGCTGCAAGGCTTCGAGGATTGCGCCCGCGCGCCGGATCCGCCGGCCGCCGCCGAGATGGTGGTGCTGCGTCTCGCCGCCGCCGCGAGCCTGCCCTCGCCGGAGGATGCCGCGCGCCTGCTTGCGGGCGGGGCCGCTGTGCCGCCCCCAAAGTCCCGGCCTGAAAGTCGTCCTGACCCGCGTCCCGAGCCGCGGTCCGAACCGCGTCAGCCGGCGCCGACCGCATCCGCATCGTCATCGTCCCCCGGTCCCGCCAAGGCGATCGCGCCGCGCCTCACGCCGAATGAAGAGCCGCATGACGGCGTGAAGCTCGCATCCCTGCGCGAGATCGTCGCCGAGCTCGACGCCCGCCGCGAGATCGCGCTGAAATACGAGATCGAGCGTTTCGTCCGCCCCGCCGAAATCACATGGGGCCATTTCCGCTACACCGCCGCACCCAACGCGCCCGCCAATCTCTCCCAGCGCATCAAGGACTGGCTGGAAGATGTCTCCGGCGTCGAATGGGACGTGCTGCAATCGAACGATGGCGGCCCCGAAAGCGTCTCCGAGCGCCGCCGCCGCATGGCGGACGAAAAGCTCGCCGCCGCCGCCGCCCTGCCGAAAATCGCCGAGGCGCTGCGCCTGTTCCCGGGATCGAAAGTGCTGCGCGTCGAGGACGCGGATGCGGCCGATGCGCCCGATGATCTTGAGGACGGGCCCGCCTCGCCCAATGTCATCCACATAGACTTCGGCTATCGCGAACGGGCGGAGGAAGACATTCCCGACCCCGAGGAATACGACGACTCAGACGATTAAGAGGGCGAGTGATGAAAGACCTCTCCGATATCATGCGTCAGGCGCAGCAGATGCAACAGCGTCTGCAGGAAGCGCAGGACCGCATGGACCAGATCACGGCCGAAGGCGCGGCCGGCGGCGGCATGGTGAAAGTCACGCTGAAGGGCAAGGGCGAGCTGCACGCGCTCTCGATCGATCCTTCGCTGATGACGCCGGGCGACAGGGAAATGGTCGAGGACCTCATCAAGGCCGCGCACGCAGATGCCCGCCGCAAGCTCGACGAGGCGATGGCCAGCGCCATGAAGGAAGCCACCGGCGGCCTCGGCGGCATGCTCCCCGGCTTCAAGCTTCCGTTCTGAGGCAAGAGTGGCTGAGGCTCACGTGTCGCGCACCCAGTGGATCAAGCATGCGGCGGTCTTCGTCGCCGCCATCGCCCTTGTCTGGTTCGCGGGCGTCCTGCCCGCGATGATCCTCGCGCCGCCGGGAGCTGCGCCGGCGATCCCGCTGCCCTCGGCCGGCGGTCTTCTCGCCGGCCTCGTCAGCGCGTGGCCGATGTTCATCGCCGTCGCCATCGTGCAGGCGCTCACCTTTCACTATGTGAAGCGCTTCACCACGCCGATCTTCCTGGCCGGCGTCTTCATTCTCGCCCTGCTGCTCGCCTGGCGCTACGCCACCATCGCCCCGGTCTGACTGACCGCGCCTGACTCGCAGGCAGCTTTCCTCCTCTGCGCGAAGCGTGGGGGAGGTGCATCGCTGACGCCGTCAGCGAGACGGAGGGGGCGGCAGCCGGCGCCAGCGTGCAGTGTCCGCATGTCGCCGAAGCCAGTCATTCGCGAACAGGCTAAATATCTCACCAGGAGTGGGCCGGATCGCCTCGAACGCTCGCAGCCTAGCGATTGATCGTCAGAGTCACCTCACCACGCGGCGTAGCCACTGCGAATGAGTCGCCCGGCTTCTTGTCCGGCGGGATCGAGACGCAGCTTTCGATCGGATTTATCTGGTTGGCACTGCAGACCTTGTCGCCGTCCAAACGCCATGTACCGGAGATGTCGCGGCCATTCCCGCGCGGCCCAACGATGTGCAGTGCGGACGTCCCATCGGGATTGTACGTCACCTGAATATCGACCGGTAGGCCGCCCATCGTATCGTGGATCACGACGCCTTTGGCGATGACAACCTGAACTGTCGACGTCTCCTGCGCGCTTGCAATCGACGCGGTCACGGCCAGCACGCCGGCGATTACGGCTATTCTCAACATGGGAGAGCTCCATGAACCCAACCGGTTCGAATGATACGCCCACTTGAGCAGGCTGCAACAGGGCGGCAAGCAGCCGGGACGGCGCGACGGCATCGCAGATATCTGCAACACGCTGAGACCGTCTGCCGCGCCTGCCAAGTTTCATCGCCCCAGTTCTGCCAAAAACGACGCGCCCGTTTGTTGGCGCCGAGCGAGACGAGGACGCGACACGCGATGGACGACAGGTCAACGCTGAGCAAGGTCCCGGCGGTTACGCTCGGGTTCTGGATCATCAAGATCCTTGCTACGACGCTGGGCGAGACCGGCGGCGACACTGTCACTATGACGCTGGACTGGGGTTATCTCGCCGGCACGGCGTTGTTCCTGTCCGTGCTTGTCCTGCTGATTGCGGTTCAGATCGCCGCGCGCAGGTTTCATCCGGCGATCTACTGGGCGACGATCATCGCTTCGACCACGGCGGGAACGACACTGGCGGATTATGCAACGCGTTCGCTGGGCATTGGGTATATCGGCGGGTCGGCTCTGCTTCTCACGCTTCTCATCGCGTCGCTGGCGATCTGGTACTGGTCGGAGCGGACGATCTCCGTTGATACGGTGAACCGGCCCAAGGTCGAGGTGTTCTACTGGGTGACGATCACCTTCTCGCAGACGCTGGGCACGGCGCTCGGCGACTGGATGGCTGCGGATGCGAGCGATCCCGCGGCGACGACGGGCGCGTTGGGCCTTGGGTATGTCGGCGCAGCGGTTGTGTTCTCCATTGGTCTCGCAATCATCGCCGCGCTTTATTTCTGGACGCGCGTGTCGCGGGCGCTGCTGTTCTGGGCGGCTTTCATCCTGACGCGGCCACTTGGCGCTGTGGTTGGCGATTTCCTCGACAAGCCGGTTGCACATGGAGGTCTTGAGCTGAGCCGACCAATGGCGTCAGCAGTGCTGACCGTGCTCATCGTGGTGCTGATTATCATCCTGCCACATCGTGCGGGACGTCACCCGAGCAGGTCTGACCCCGTTAGCTAGAAAGGCTCCCGTCAACCCGCCGCCGCGCATGTACGCAGCAGAGCGCCCGCAATGCTCTTGGCGTGACCGTTCGTCCTAACCCGACATCTCGAAAGCGCTGCGATGCCCTGGGGTCACCTTACCGCCCTTGCGGCGTGGACGAACATGTCCCGCTTGTGCCAGACGACGAAATCACGAATTGCCTGCGTACTACTCGTAACACGGGTCACTGAAGTGAATCGTTGCCAGCCGCTCGTTGAGATCGAACCACATCAGCATCGCTATGGTATGATCCAAATCACCAATTGCCACGTCTCCTGACTCAAAGCCTCGACGACCGTCATGAAGGAACAGGCGACCACCCGCTTGGTCCTTTGGTGTCAGACGGACCACATCGTCGACGCCCAATCCGAGCTGCAGGCCAAACGGCAGGATGACAGACCCTGTCAGGCGACTTGATTGAACCGTTATCTCGCAGACAACGCCTTTGATTGTCGTGTATTCGATACCTGCCGGACTGTTGACCCGACACTCCGTGGATGGCGATCCGACCGGACAGCTTCCGTCATCCTCGTACGTCTTGAACTGCTCAATCGCCGACTTCCCCAGCAGTGAGATGTCGACAACCTCGGCCGCTGGCGGCTGGGCGGTCGCTTGGGCTGCCGCGTTGAGCGGTATCCCAGCAAGTCCGATGACAAGACCGAAAGCAGGCAAACGGGTCACGGGACCTCCGCTCCAAGACGTTCCTGACTTGGGTAGCTCCGCGCCACGAGTCATGATCCATGTCGCGCGCAAGATTCACTTCTACCGGTCCCTACTTCTCCACTCAGATCCGACCAGAGACAAGATACGCGATCGGTAGATTGACGGCTGGCTCGGCCACAGACGCCTATTATGAGTGCGATGTGGCCATAGGCTAGCCGCCTCTATTTGGGGCGACACATCCTGGCATCAGTGACTGACCGTTAAGGGCCAACTCCTGCCCCTAGACGCCAGCAGCCACAGCCGCCTCAAAGAACGCTTGCGGAAAAAAATGTGAAGCGTCTTGATCGGCGGATCGCTGTCTGGAGGCGCCCGATGAAACTGAAAGTCCGACGGATCATCCTGTTCACCTCGCGCATGGAGGCGATGGAGGCGTTCTATCGCGATGTTCTCGGCCTGAAGGTCGCCGGACGTGAAGATGGATGGGTCGATTTCGATGCAGGCGAGTGCCGTCTCGCGCTTCATGCCGACGGGGGAAAGCCCGGGAAACGTCCGCCAAAGATCGTCTTTCACGCAACCGACGTGGCGGCCGCCCGCGCCACGCTCGTGAAGCGCGGCGCGAAAATGGGAAAGGTCGTCTCGGCCAGGCAATTCGACATGTGCAACGGCGCCGACCCCGACGGAAATCCCTTCCAGATATCCAGCCGGCCGTGAGGTCAGCCCCGCCCTTCGCCGAAGACGATCACGCGTTGGATGTTCCTGCCGCCTGCTCCGTGCTAGCATCGGCATGTCCGGTTTGATGCGCAACTAGAAGAGGGGCGCCCATGAGCGAGGACGATCGTCGCCTGGCGACGGAAGCGATGCGAGCCAACGCAGCCGTGAATTCCGGCCCGCCCATGGCCAAGGCGGGCGGGCGAAAGAAGTTGGCTCAACTGCATAGCCAGCTCTCATCAGATCCTGAGCGGCTTGGGCGGGTCACCATGCTGGCCACCCAGATGTCCGGCGGCAATTTCAGTTGGCATCTTTGAGCCAGCCGCGTCCGCCAGGCGCCACACCGCCGGATGCGCCACGCCGGACGCAGCGGGCAGGATCACCGTAAGGTTCTACACGGGAGATTTGGAATGACGGACTCCCCAACCTACGTCCTCGGCATCGTCTTCGACATCGACAGCCTGGAAAAGCCGTTCTACGGCCTCGCGGCCTACCGGATACTTTTCCGGAAAATCTTCGCCGCCGATCGCGAGCTGTTGGCCAACAGTCTCCTTCGCGATGGCGATACCAGCGCGACACTGTCAGGCAATGCGCGCGATTGCGTGATCTCGATCGAAACCTGTAACGGCCGCGCGCTGGAGCGCATCATCGCGCTGTTTGAAGACGCTCCGGATCAGGGCCTCAAGCCAAAGGACTGCCGCTTCCTCTTCGGACAGGACGCCGCGCGGGAGCCGCTCGTCCTTGCGGCGCGCGTCAACGATCTCTGCGTCATCGACTGGTGTGACAATTCAGACATCGTGCATGTCTGGAATGTCGAGACGACAGCGATGCAGAACCCGAGCGGCGCCGCTTCCGATGGCGAAGCAGGGCGGCAGCGGAAGCCGCAATAACGGCATCAGGCGGCGCCGATCGACCGGATCTGATCTGCGATCACCCCAGGCTTCGGCAAACGCGCAACCCCACATTCTTGATGCGTTCGGACAATGGCGACCATGCGCGGTGGGCCGACCTGACATGCTGCGGAAAGTCGTGCCACGAGCCTCCGCGCACGATGCGCCTGCTTCCGGACGCGCCTCCCCAGGCGACGCCATCGGTGGGCGCGCCGACGTAATCGTCGTGCCACGGGTCGCTTACCCATTCGCTGACATTGCCGTGCATGTCCGAAAGACCAAAGGCGTTGGGCGGAAACTGCCCGACCGGCGTTGTTCGCTTGCGATAGGTGTTTGTGCTGCCCGGCATCAGATGAACGCTGCCGTTGAAGTTCGCCTGTTCGGTTGTGATCACGTCGCCAAACGCATAGCGGGTCGTCGAGCCGGACCGGCAGCAGAACTCCCATTCGGCTTCAGACAGCAAGCGATAGATATGCCCCGTCGCGATGGAGAGCCATTCGCAATAGGCCTGTGAATCCTCCCACGAGACATTCACCACCGGACGCTCCCCGCGGCCCCAGCCATTGTCGTCGGGGCGATAGGCCGACTGGGTCTTGTCGCAGAACAGGTCCCATTCCTGGAACGTCACCGGATGTTTCCCCACGGCGAGGGGCGCCGCGATACGGATGCGATGCTGCGGGCCTTCGCTCGCCGCCCGTCCGGCCTCCTTGACCGGCGACCCCATGATGAAACCGCCTGCGGGCACGACGACCAGAAGCGGCGTCTCCGGCAGATCACGAAACTCCGATCCTGCAAGAATGCGTTCGCCAGACGGCGACTTGCCGGTTCCGTCCGGCCAGACGTCGCTGCGTTCGCCGCCATGGCGCGGCAGCTCCGTCCCGGCCGCGCTCGCGGAGGCGCCCGCCGACGCCAGAAGCCGCTGCACGGCGCCTGTGATCTCGTCGCGATGATGCGCCAGGGCAGTATGCAGAACCCCGAACGGCATCGGGATCGCGCTCGCCATCAGCGACTCGACGCGGACCGGCACCAGCTTCGATGCGAGGCGCCCGTGTTCCGCTTCCGCCAGCACCCAGTCCGACCGCACGGAATTCGACGTCCAGATCACCACAATGCACTGAGCCGCGGCGAGCTCGCGCGCAATGACCGCGCGGAAATGATCGCCGCTCAACAGGCTGGCGTCCCACCAGACCGTATAGCCATGCCGCTCAAGATCGCTTGCCAGCGATTGAGCGAGCGCCCGGTCCGTGGAGGCGTAGCTGATGAAGACGTCGGCCATCGGACAACTACTCGATCAGCAAGGATGAACTACGCCAGCCATCGCCACGCAAACACGGACAGCGCCGCGCCCACCACCAGCACGCTCATGCATCCGCCTCCTTTGCTGGGCTGGGTCAGAAGAAGGCGTACGCCCGGCGGAATGGGGCGGGCGTGTTCCCCCCGCTCTTCAGCGCGTCGCTCCGCAATCAGACGCCCGCCGCTCTTGAGCACGCCCGCCGCCGTAATGTAGAGGCCGCGTGCGCGCGCCTCTTCGACGATGCCGGCGGCGGCGGCCTGAAGCCCCTTCTCCGCGCCGATGAGCGCGATCCGCTGGGCGAACTCCTCCTCGGTCTCAGAGGTGATGCGATAGCCATGGTTGCGCCATGCGGCTATGGCGACAAGGTAAGCCCGCTCGCGATCATCAAGGGCCATGCGGCGCCTGCGCGTTGAAACCGGTCCCTCGGTTGAGACCCGCCCGCTCGGGCGCTTCGACTTGTCCCGAGCGATCACATTCTAGCACGAGACGCCGCGCGCGCTACAGCGATCGGATTCCAACAGGCGAATCCGGCGTCCGGTCCCGCACAACGCAGGCTTGGGCCGGTTTCAAAAAACGCGAAGTTGCGCCTGATGGCCTGCCGTGGAACGCTTGGCCATCATCGGCCGGGACACGGATTGCGGGCGGAGATCAAACAGAAGACGCCATAAACGGGGGAGGATCATGATGATTACCGCACAGGCAGCCCAGAACACCGCGCGCATCGGGGGGCTGGCCTATCTGGCCATTTTCGTACTGGCGATCCTCGCAAACTTCATTGTCTTCCAGCCGCTCGGCGTCAAAGGCGATGCCGTAGCGACCGCTGCAAACATCGCGGCGTCCGAACCCGTCTATCGCGCCGGCGTCGCCGCCTTCCTCGCCGTGCTGATCGCCGACCTCATTGTCGGATGGGCGCTGTTTGTGGTGCTTCGGCCAGTCAACGAGAGCCTGTCGCTTCTGGCGCTGATCTTCCGCGCCGCCTACACCATCGCGCATGTCGGCGTGGTCCTCGGTCTGCTCAGCGCGTTGACCTTCGCGACCGTCCCCGTCGTCAGCGACGGCCTGGGAGCAGGGGCGTCCGCGATGGCGTATCAGGCGCTTGCCGGCCATGGCCTTGGCTTCACGGTGACGCTGATCTTCTTCGGCGTGCATCTGCTTCTGCTGGGCGTCCTGATCGCGCGCTCGGGTTACATGCCGCGCCTGATCGGCTGGCTCGTCGTGCTCGCAGGGCTCGCCTATGCCCTCGACGGGTTCGCGACGGTTCTTCTCGGCTCCTTTGGCGCCTTTTCAGGGGCGGCGGCGATCGCCGTGATCGTATCCACGCTGATCGGCGAAGGCGCGCTCATGATCTGGCTGATCGCAAAGGGCGTGAACAAGGACCGGTTTCCGGCCTGACGATCGCGCGCTTTTCCGGCATTGCCTGCCCACCGATTCTGCGTTGAATAAGACGGATTGGCTTCATTGAGAGGACATCATGCAGCGGCGGCAGATTCTCCTGGGAGCTGGCGCGCTCGGCATCATCGGTCCAGCGGCCTGCCAGACTGCCGGCCATGACCCACAGACAGATCGGGAGCAGGCGGACATGTCAGACAACGAGAAGACCATTCGCGAATTTATTGCCGCATGGTCGGGACTGGATGCGGATGTGATCGTCTCGTACTTCGCCGAGGATGGCGTCTACCACAACATGCCGGCGCAGCCGGTGAAAGGCCATGCCGCCTTGCGCCAGTTCATCAGCTCCTTCCTCAAGCCCTGGACGAAGACCGAGTGGGATATTCTGACAATTGTTTCCAGGGGCGACATCGTCATCGCCGAGCGTCTCGATCGCACGGTGGCGATGGGCAAGAACATCGACCTGCCGTGCTGTGGTGTATTCGAGATGCGCGACGGCAAGATCAGTGTCTGGCGCGACTATTTCGACATGGCGACATACACCCGGGCGCTGCAGTCCTGATTGATCCCTCGGTTGGCGCCAGGCAGATTTAGCGCACGCGCGGCGTACACATGGCGAGAGTTCAATGTCCGTAGAAGGCCAACTCCTGCCGTTCGCCGGTCACGGCCGCGACCCTGAAAAGCAGTGTCCGGACCTGGCGGATCTCAGTCAGATAGGGCGTACGGCGGCGAGGTATCAGGGTTCAGCGATTCCGAACCAGAATTCGAAGACATCGAGCATCTCGATCAGCTTCCCGAGCGGAGCGCGCTCGCCTTCGATCCTGGCGGACGCGATGTCCGCCTCGCCGAGGATCAACTGAGCAAGCGTTTGACGGTCCACACGCAGCGTGACTTCCTCGCCGGCCCGTGCCGGTCGGGTATGCAACACGGCGTTTGACACCTCCACCCGCCAGAGTTCGCCCTGATCGCTCACGTCCAGGACAAAGGCCAGCGAGCTGCTCGCCGCAGCCTCCACGTTGAGTCTGGTCGAGCAGGAGTCCAGGAGTTCCCCGGCTGGAAGCTCGCGGATTTGCCCCTTCGGGCCGGGCCGCTTGTCCGACTTTTTCTTTTCGGCGCGCAGTTCCTGTGCGCCGGAGAGGTAGAAGGAACGCCAGGGTCCAGACTCTGCCTGGTATCCCAACTGTTCGAGGGCCCTGGCCTGCAGCTCCCGCGCGTCCTGATTGCCCGGCTCCGCGAAGACGAGGTGGTTCACCAGCTCCGCGACCCAGCGATAATCGCCTTCGTCGAACGCAGTCCGCGCTTTCGCAAGCAGCGCCTCAGCGCCTCCGGCGAGGTCAACATACCGTCGGCCGGCGGCTTCGGGCGGATGCGGGTGCAGGTTGGCCGGGTTGCCGTCGAACCATCCCAGATAGCGCTGATAAACGGCTTTCGCGTTGTGGTTCAGTGTTCCGTAGTAGTCGCGCGTGTGCCATTCCTGCGCGAGAGACGGCGGCAAGCTCAGCCGTTCCGCGATCTCTTGAGGTCCGAGGCCGTGATTGGCCCAACGAAGCGTCTGATCGTGGACGTACTTGTAGAGGTCGCGCTGTTTGATCAGGAATCGGGACATCTGCTCATCGCCCCAGCGTGGCCAATGATGGCTTGCGAACAGGACGTCGCTGTCCGCCGCGAACAGGTGGATGGCGTCGTCGATGTAGCGGCTCCAGGATTTCGCATCGCGAACCTGCGCCCCGCGAGGCGTGAGGATGTTGTGGAGATGGCAGGTGCAGTTTTCCGCCAGGCAGAGCGCGCGGTGTTTGGGGAAGTGGAAGTTCATCTCCGCGGGCGCTTCTGCGTCTGGCGTCATCTGGAAGACGATTTCCACGCCGTCGACGATCCGGCTTTCGCCGGTGCGGCAGATCGAGTCCGTCGGGGGAACGAGCGCAACCGAACCGACCGAGACGGTTTTTCCCAATCCGGCATCGACATGTCCTAATGGGCCACGCGGGAGCAGCGACCCGTACATGTAGGTCGCCCGGCGGCCCATCGCATTTCCGACGAGCACATTTTCGGACGCGGCTTCCTTGAGAAACCCCTCCGGCGCGATGATCTGAGCGCCCTGGTCGATATCCTCAGGCGACAGGACGCCGAGCACGCCGCCGAAATGGTCCACATGCGAGTGCGTATAGATGACGGCGCTGACGGGGCGTTGTCCCCGGTGCTCGCGATAGAGCTCAATGGCGGCCGCGGCGCATTCGGCCGAGATCAGTGGGTCGATAACGATTACGCCTCTATCGCCTTCGACAAAGGTGATATTCGAGAGGTCGAAACCGCGAACCTGGTAGATTCCCTCTGTCACCTCGAACAGACCGTGCACCAGATTGAGTCTCGCCTGCCGCCAGAGACTTGGATTCACGCTGTCCGGAGGAGGGGTGTTGTCCGCCTGGAAGGCGAAGGGCGCCATGCTCCAGACAACGCGGCCGGACGCATTGTGTATGAGCGCATCGGCGCGCGTTCCCAGAAAGCCGCGCCGGACGTTTTCGAAGTCAACGTCATCCGAGAACGGAAGCGTCTCGGCGAGTGCGCGGTTCTTGGCAATCGTGTGAACAGATGGCGGATGGGGTTGCGGCACAACAGGTCTCGCTCTTTGGAGCCCAAATCTGCATCGCGAAACCCGATGCGGCAATGTCCGTCACGACAGCCGCCAGCGTCGCAGGGAATGCTCTCCGCCGGAGGCGGCCCATACCCTCAAGAAACCAGCCGCACGGCTAGTTCCCCATTCCCGGCAGGTTCGCATGTTGTTGCCGGCAGCCAGCATTGGCTGCGCATGGCGCGTTCAGGCGCGCTGCGACTGCAAGTGTTACGTCCGGCAACCGATCACCGTACACGAGAATGTTGTCCCTCGCCGGCCCCTGCATGATGACCAGATCCGCCTGCCGCGATTCAGTTTCCGCCTTTAGTGCAGGCTCCATGACTTTTTGGGCCTCTTGCAGGGCTGTGGACAGACGTGTCGAGGCTTCGCGCTCGGCATCCTCCCTCAACCGGCGAATCTCTGTCTCCCTTCGCTGCAAATCCGTCAGAGCTTGCTGGCGGGTCGCTTCTGTCATGGAAGCCGCCTTCGCCTGGGTTTGCTTCTGCAAGTCCTGGTATTCCGTGACCTTGCCGTCGATTTCCGTCTGCTTGGTTCGTTTGAAGTTTTCCAGCGACGCCATCAGGTCGACGAACCCATAGTATTGCTGCATGGCATTGTCCGCGTTGAAGATGACGGCGCGAGCGAATGGCGCCGCCTCCTGTGCGCGCGCAGGCATGCTGGTCATTGCGATCACTGCAGCAAGGGCACCGGCAATAGGAGCAATCTTCACGATTCAGGTCTCCCCAATTGAGGCCAGGCGCAGCGAACGCGACCACTTCAGCCACATCGCGCGTTGGCGGCTTCAAGTCGACAATCCGGGGTCACGCTGTACGTGTGATCCGGGACCTCCCCAAGGACTCCACAATAGACAATACCGGCCGCCCTTCGCGCAAGCCAAACCGGCAGATGGCGCGGGCAGGCGGGGTCCGGCTCTGGCCGGGAGCCGTCATTCGAATACCTGACGCAAACGTTGCTTTGGATCAGGGTTAGGCAGACACTTTCGGCAACCGCTGAACTGGCCTGCGGCGTCGCAACGGAAGTCCGCGAAGCCTCCCACGGCTTGCAGTGTGATCAACGGGAGGAGCCCATGACGATCGATCTTGGCCGGCGCGCGGCGCTGGCCGTCACACTGGCGGCCGGAGCGACGCTTGCGACGCAGGGCTGCGCAACGGCTCAACCGCCGGCGGTCGCCGCGGGCCGCTATCAGCCCATGCCGCTTCCCTTCGATCCCAGGACAATCCCGGGCTTCTCCGAGCGCATTCTCGTGAGCCATCACGACAACAACTACGCCGGCGCCGTGAACCGCCTCGGCATCATCGAAGCTGAAGTGGCGAAGCTTGATGTTGCAACGGCTCCCGGTTTCCTGATCAACGGGCTCAAGCGCGAGGAGCTGCTCGCGATGAACTCGATGATCCTCCATGAGGTCTACTTCGCATCGCTCGGCGCGGGCGACAGCAAGCCGGGTGCGCGTCTTGCCGGCCAGATCGAGAGCGATTTCGGGAGCGACAAAGCCTGGCGCGACCAGTTCGCGGCCATGGGAAAGGCTCTCGGCGGCGGCTCCGGATGGGTGTTGCTGACCTGGTCGCCGCGGGCAGGTCGCCTCGTCAATCAGTGGGCGGCCGATCACACGATGACGGTGGCCGACAGCCAGATCCTTCTCGCGCTCGACATGTACGAACACGCCTACCACATGGACTTCGGCGCCAAGGCGGGCGCGTATGTGGACGCGTTCATGAAGGCGCTGAACTGGGCCAATGCAGACCGGGTCTTTTCCGCCGCCTCACCGTAGAAAGCGTCAGGACCGGAATGACCCGGAATGACATGGATCGCGTCAAGGGAGTGAGCGTTGCGAACGTTTGACAGGATCGCAAGCGTCACGGTCCTGTCCGTCCTGATCGCGTTCCCGGCGCTCGCCCAGGCGCCGGGCTCATACACGCCGCCGCGAACCAGCTGGGGCGTTCCTGATCTGCAGGGCGTCTGGAACAATACCTCGCTGACCGGCATGGAGCGGCCCGAGACGGCATCGACGGTTGTGGTCACCCGGGAAGAAGCCGATCAGCTGGCGCGCCGGCATGCCTATTCCTCAACGGCATATTTTGAACAGCAGCCGTCGCGTCTCGATGCTGAAGCCTCACAACGCCTGCTGAGCGATGGCAACGTATCCCGCGCCTACAACAGGTTCTGGCTCGACCCCGGCGCCAGCTACGCGCAGGTCAGGGGCGAATACCGGACATCGTGGATTGTGTCTCCCGAAGACGGGCGCATTCCTCACCTGGACCCCGGTCGCAGCTCGAACGCGCCTCGTACTCAGGACTATGGCGGTCCGGAAGCACGGCCCCAGTCGGAGCGCTGCCTGATGAGCTTCACCGGCAGCGCCGGGCCCGTGATGTCCAATGGCATGTACAACAACAACTATCAGATCGTGCAGACGCCGGGCTCGGTGATGATCCTGACCGAGATGATCCACGACGTGCGCATTGTCCCCATCGGCGGCCAGCATGGGCCGGGCGTCATTCCGAAATGGGGCGGCGACTCCATCGGCCGCTATGACGGCGACGCGTTGGTTATCGAGACGATCAATCCGCATCCCGGCCAGCGATCCTACATTTCGCCCGCCGGCAAGCTGACCGAACGCTTCACGCGGTGGTCTGATACGCAGATCCTGTATGAGTTCAGTGTTGAGGATCCGACGCTCTACGCATCGGTCTGGAGCGGCGAGATGATTTTCAACCGGTCGGACAGCGCGATCTACGAGTACGCCTGCCACGAGGGCAACTATGCCCTGCCTGCGATCCTGATGGGCGCACGGGCGTTCGAGCGCGCGGGCCGGCCTCAACAGGCCATCAAGCAACCCTATAACGGCATCGACGTGTCAGAGGGCCAGTAGTCGCGCAAGCGCGAGCAACACCGCCAGCGCGGCGGCGAATGGAGTGAGCGAGATGATCACGCGCACCACGCTGATGATGGCCGCCACCGGGCTGGCGCTGTGCGTCGCCGTGGCGCCAGCGATAGCGCAATCCGACCCGGCCTATCAGGCCGCGCGCGAAAGCGGGCAGATCGGCGAAAAGACCGATGGCTTTCTCGGCATTGTCGGCGCCGCGACGCCGGCGCTGCAGGCGATGGTCGACGACCTCAACATCCGCCGCCACGCCAACTACAACGAGCGCGCGCAGGCCAACGGCGTGACCCTGATCGACTATGCGACGGCGCAGGGCTGCATCCGGATTTCGCGCACGGCGCCGGGCGAGATGTACCAGGCCCCCGACGGCGGCTGGCGGCAGCGTAGCGACGACAGCGCCCCTCAGCTGGCCGCGACTGGCCCGTAGGGGACCACATCTCAACCACGAGACGCCGGGCCGGCCGAGCGCCGTGGCCGGAGTCCGTAAGGACGGGGTAGGGCACGAGGTTGCCGACCTCGCGAATCTCAGGAAGCCGGATCACTGGCCAAATCGCGCCTGTCACTCGCCCCTGACCGAACGGCTGCATGTCGCCGAAAGCCGACATTCATCCGGCGCTATACGGCAGCGCCCACCAACGACTCTGGAAGGCTCGCAATCAGGTAGCGCGACGGTTAGGCCTATTTCCCGACGGCGACCTCCGCAACTCAGAGTCGATAGAGTTTTCTCTTGTAGCGTTCGACGTCTCGTTTCGCCTGGGCCAAGTCGCCATGCAGGAATAGCTCGCGTACCTGGCCCAGATGCTTCTGCAGGGCCTGTGGGACAGTGCTCCAGTCCGAAAGCAGTCCGCCCTCAGCCGTTTCCTCCGGGCAGAGGATATCGAGCAAAGCCCACATATCCAGCCAGCCGACGGAGTCCGAGCCGACTTGGACAGTTGCGGCGATCCGATCGTTGATGAACTTGAATGAGAAATCGGGCCCGACCATCTGCATCTCGGTCCACTTCCACTCAGCATCGCTCGGTGTCTTATCGACAGGAACGAAGCCCTGATCGGCAAGCCAGGCGTATTGGGGAATCAGGCAGGCAAAGGTTCTCATCGGCTCCACCTCAGCATTTCAATACATCAGTTTCGGCGCCGGGAATCGTCATTTGGCTAACGCCGATAGCGGCGCGGTATCACGTAACGCGTTTGCGAGATCATCTCGCTCGTTCCGAATGGCCCATTCAATCTTCTCTTGGAGAGCGGCTTGAGTCGAGGCTCGCGCTCCGGCCTTGAGCAGCGTCATCTATATGTCACGCGCCCGTCGCCGCTGATTGCGATTTGATAACTAGGACATTCGCCCAAGCATTCGCCTCGCCGGAGGGCGATCAAAACGTCAGAGTCAGCGGAACAGGCGCCGGCGAGCGCGCCAACTCCGAGCGCCAGAAAGCCGGACTGCCACCCCAACCGTCGCTCCCTGGGACCAAGCTCCGCCGACACGCCAATATGCACACTTCAGCGACCGCCAGCCAGAGGTTACAGGCCAAGGCGTTTCGCGGGCGACCGCAAAGGGCCAAATCGCGTCGGCTGTCTTCCTCGCCGTCAATGGCGACATCTGGCCGGTACTTGTCTGTCCGCGTTGCCACTGCGGTGTCGTGTGTATAGCTTCGACGGGGCCATTTGGGAGGATCGAGATGTCGTCCTTTGACAGCGACAAGGCCGCGTCGCTTCACCGGGAGCTGCACAGCCATCTGCCTTCCGATCCGGCGTTGCGCGTCAAGACGCTGGAGAGTCTGGCTGTCGAGCGCGGACTGGTTGCGCCCGAGAGTCTTGATGCATGGATCGAGGCGTTCTCGGAACACATTGGTCCCAAGCGCGGAGCCAGAGTTGTTGCGCGATCCTGGGTCGATCCCGCCTTCCGGGAGCGGCTTCTCGCGGATGCCGCCGAAGCCATCAAGGAATTCGATTTTCAGGGCTCTGCAACCGGACATCTGAAGGCAGTCGAGAACACGGATGATCAGCACAACCTGGTCGTGTGTACGCTATGCTCCTGCTATCCCTTCTCGATTCTTGGCATGTCGCCAGCCTGGTACAAGTCGGCCGAGTATCGGTCACGCGCGGTGCGCGAGCCGCGCGCCGTGCTGAGGGAGTTCGGCGTCACGCTTCCGGAGGAAGTCGGCGTGCGCGTGTGGGACAGCACGGCGGAGCTTCGCTATCTCGTCATTCCTCAGCGCCCCACCGGAACCGAGGGCTGGGATGAAGATCAGCTTGCAGCGATCGTCACGCGCAATTCCATGATTGGCACGGACCGGACCCTGGGGGCGGAGAAGGGCTGATGGACGGCATTCACGATCTCGGCGGAATGCAAGGCTTCGGTCCGATCCCCATCAAGACGGGAGATCGTGACTTCCGCGACTTCGAGGATTGGGAAAAGCGTCTGTACGCCATGCATAACAGCAGACCAGCGCGCGGCATAACGATCGACTGGTTCAGGCATGCGATCGAGCGCATGCAGCCGGGCGACTACCTGACATTTCCCTATTTCAAGAAGTGGTGCACCAACTGGCTTGTCCTCATGATCGATGACGGTGTCGTGTCGCTGGATGAGGTGAAGGCAGGGCATGTTGACACGCCGGGCCCGCAAGCGGCGCCGATATCTGTTGAGCAGGCCCTGAAGATCAACGCCAGGTCCGACACATGCTTCGAGGTTCCAAGCGACGTCGAACCCGCATTCAGGGTTGACGATGCGGTGCGAACGCGCCGTGTCCGTCGTCGGATAACTTGAGACAGCGAGTGCGGTTTCCTAACGGAGGATTCTGCTCATCTGGTGTTGGTGTTTAAGCAGCGCGTCTGGCGTGCTGCAAGCGGCGTTGTTCGAAGGTGCGCTGTTTGATGGCCTCCCGTTTCATGAGGATGGTGTGGCCGCGGCCTGAGAGTAGACGTCGGCGAGGCGTGAGGTTGCCGAGGCTCTCGTGGTAGCGGCGGTGGTTGTAGTAGCTGACGAAGTCGCCGATCTGGGCTTCAAGGTCTCCGGGCAGGTAGTAGTTCTCGAGCAAGATGCGGTTCTTGAGCGTCTGATGCCAGCGCTCGATCTTGCCTTGCGTCTGCGGATGGTTGGGCGCGCCGCGGACATGACCGATGCCTTGGTCGTCGAGCCATTCAGCCAGATCGCCTGCGATGTAGGACGAGCCGTTGTCGGATAGCAGCCGCGGCCGATGAGCCTGGAGTCTCTCGTCGAGTCCGGACGCCTCCAGTGCCAGCTCGATTGTCGCGGTCACGTCGTTCGCCCGCATGGTGGTGCAGAGCTTCCAGGCGATGATGTAGCGCGAGAAGTCATCGAGGATGGTGGAGAGATAGAACCAACCCCAGCCAGTGACCTTGAGATAGGTGAAGTCGGTCTGCCAGAGCTGGTTGGGCGCGGTGGTCTTATCGTGGAACGCATCGGCCGCCTTCATCACGGCGAACGCCGGGCTGGTGATCAGGCCATGTGCCCGCAGAAGCCTGTAAACGCTGGCTTCCGAGACAAAGTAGGCGCGCTCGTCCGTGAAGGTGACGGCGAGCTCGCGCGGACTGAGCTCGGGCTGTTCCAGCGCAAGGTCGATGGAGCTGGCCGCGCACCGCGTCGGGAATGCGGTTCCACACGCGACCTGGGCCGGAGCGCCTGTCTTCAAGTCCGGCTTCGCCGAAGCGCTGGTAGAGATCGCACCAGCGATAGAAGGTCGGCCGGGAGACGCCCAGCTTCTCCAGAGTCCGGTTCACCGGCAGGTGCGAGCCCTCGACCAGGCGGATGATCTCCAGC
This sequence comes from Hyphomonadaceae bacterium, assembly GCA_041398245.1. GTDB lineage: Bacteria > Pseudomonadota > Alphaproteobacteria > Caulobacterales > Hyphomonadaceae > UBA7672. The sequence goes on along the minus strand of JAWKVC010000009.1, from coordinate 138,128 downwards.
TTCTCGGACGCGGGATACCTCATTCGGGGTCGTCCCCATCCGCGATCATGCTTTTTTGAGCAGACGGTTCTCGAGGGTGAGGTCAGCGACCGCCTCCTTGAGCGCGCTCATCTCGTGGCGCAGGTCCTTCACTTCACCAGAGGAGGCTTCCCGCGCTGTGTCGCCGGCCAGACGCCGTTTCCCCGCCTCCAGGAACTCCTTCGACCAGCTGTAGTAGAGGCCCTCGGCAATCCCCTCCCGCCGGCACAGCTCGGCAATCGACGCCTCGCCGCGCAGACCGGCCAGGACGATGCGGATCTTCTCCTCCGCAGAAAACTTCCGTCGCGTCCGTCGGCGGATCTCCTTCACGTGCTTCTCGGCCGATCGTGGCCCGGAATTCTGTCTCATCTTCGCTACCTCAAGGGCTGCGATGATCCAGAATTCCTCCGTTAGTGAAAGACCTCAACCTGTCTGACAGTTGCTGACGCCGGACAACCGCTGGGCAGTGGGCGGAGGCGTTGGGCCTCGCGCTTGATGAAGCGAAGGCAGCGAATGCGCCGGACACGCTCGACACCTATTACTGCGCCGTCGTCACGGCCCTTGAACGCCTGTCTGAGGCGCACGCCGGGATAACGGCTGGCGATCTGAAAGTCCGCCGCGCGGAATGGGAGGAGGCCTACCATCATACGCCGCATGGCGCGCCGGTCGAACTGGGCAAGACCGGTTCCACCGACAACGCAGGCTGACCGGGGTCCACTGACCGATCAGGATCAACGTGCGCCCGCCACTCGCCCCTGACCGAACGACTGCATGTCGCCGAAAGCGGCCGCTCGCATCTCTGCAGCCGGCCGCCTGCCTTCAAACGAGCGCATGCAGATCCCGTAGTGCCGACCTCATTACCAGTTGCCTGCGCCACCATTCCCACACGCGCAGCCCGGCGCGCGTCGTCCGGCAGCCTCCGTCATTCTCTGACACACGCACAAGCGCCTCGCGCACGGGCAGCGTTGCCGGTGTCCTGATGTTCCAGGCAAGGCCAAGCTTCTGGAGCCCGAGGACAAGCCACCAGCCGGGATCGGGCTGGTCGCTGTTGAGTCCGATGCGCGCAGAGCCTGGATAGGCATGATGATTGTTGTGCCAGCTCTCGCCCATCGAAAAGAGCGCGGCGATCGGAACGTCCCGGCCCTGAACGCCAGCGCCGCGCACGCGCCAGCGCATGGGTTGGCCGGCGCGCTCGTTGTGAGCGAAATAACCGACAAGCCAGTGGCCCGTGACGCATACGCTCACGCGCGCAGCAATTCCCCACACAACCCAGCTCCAGCCGCCAAGCGCAAACAGGATGATCGCCAGCGGCAATTGCTGCCACATCCATGTCCGCTCCATCCAGAGATAGACCGGGTCATTCGCGATCCGCGGCTCGGGAACGAACCGCGGCGGGCGTGCAAGCTCCAGGTCGCAGTGCAGCTGCCAGAACCCATCCGTCAGGATTCCCCGCCCATGCTTCAGATAGTCGTGGCAATGCGGTTGACGCTGTGCCCAGTCCCGCAGGTCGTGCTGCTTCATCAGGCCGAACGGACCCGCCATCCCGACCAGCACGCCTGAATAGACCATCAGGTATTCAAGCCAGCGCGGGCATTCGAAACTGTTGTGAATGAGACGGCGATGCATGCCGACAGAATGACCGGAGCACAGCGTCACCGCGCTGAGCAGAACGAACACAGCGAATGAATCCCAGCGGAACAGCAACGGACCGCCAATGACGCCGGCCACCGTCATCGATCCGATCCAGATCGACTTGACGGGACTCCAGCGGACGCGGCCGTCTGCGGCCGAGGTTGATGAGCTGGCGATAATCCGATCCGAACCTTTCGACCAATCCATCGCTTGCTCCCGTGATCCCGCCGCTACCGGCTGCCCTTCCGTTTCAACGCCTTGCTTTCGCGCTTCAGCGGCCGCGACACCGGGCAGATCTCCTGCACGAACCCGTTCAGGGTGTTGGCGAGGTTTTCCCGCACGAGCGCGTAACGGATGAACTGTCCTTCCCGCTGACCACGGATCAGGCCGGCAGTCTCCAGGATCGACAAATGCTTTGATATCGAGGGTTTGGTCATGTCGAACCGCGCCGCGATCTCGCCGGCCGTGAGCTCGGCCTCGGCCAGGTAGGCGAGGATCTTGCGGCGCGCAGTCGACGCGAGGGCTTCGAATATCAGATCCATGGGTTCCCTATTTAGCTAAATAGCTAACTCTCTAATTAGCAGTCGTCAAGGGCTGCATGAAGCGACAGGGTTTTCGCGAACCGGCTGATCGCTTGTGTACCCATGGATCCATGAACCGGGCCCCTGACCGAACGACTGCATGTCGCCGAAAGCGGCCATTAGGCCAGCCACGGTGGCGGGTCATCGGCGCGGTCAAGCCGCGCGGAGATGACCGTACGCTGTCATAAGCCATTCCGCCTCGCTTCGGCACGGTTCCGGCGACAGCAAATTCTGACGTGGATCAGCAATCGGCGACGGTTGACTCTCGCATGTGGTTTATATTATAAACTAGTTTATATCTGATGGACGCGCTCTGAACTGGAGGCTTGAAATGCACAACCGCAAGACATTGATGGGTGTGGTCGCAGCCACCTTGGCGATCGTGGCTATGCCGGCCATCGCGCAGCCGGCGCCTGCCGCTATCGGCGCCTGGGACACCACGATCGAGGCGGGCGGAGGCGTCGTCTTCGAGGCAACGATCACCTTCCGGAAGACCGGTGACGACTACGCCGTGGATTTCTTGGATGATGATCCGGCGGCCCATGACCTGAAACAGAAAATCTATGACGTGAAGCTGACCGGGGCCAAATTCTCCTTTCGACGGACGATCGACTTCTCGACCCTTGGCGGCGAGGTTCTTGAGGTGCTGTATGAAGGGGAGGTCGATGGCGACCACCTGACCGGAAGCGCCACGTCCGCCTATGGGCCTTCCCTCATGACGGCCACGCGCCTTCAACAGTAACCGCGTAAGTCGCCAGCGGAGAGATCGAGATGATCGGCACATCCGAGACGCTACAGGTAAATCCTGGGGCCGCCGCGGAAGACCTGGCCTTCCTGCGGTCCGTCCTCCATGAACGCGCCAAACTCTGGCGCAGGGGCGGGATTCTCTACGCCGCTGCGGGACTCCTTTACGGCGTCGAGACACTGGTCGGCGTTGTCGATCTGCTCACGCCGATTCCGGTTCCGAGCATTGCAAACGTGATCGCCGCCGTCGTGGCAAGCGGCGGGTTCGTGGTCGTCATGATCTATGTTCTCGTCAAGGGACGGCGGGAAATGAAGCAGAAGGGCGTCGCTTCGCGTGCGATCAACGCGGCGTTCGCTGGCATTGGCGCGGCCAATGCCGTCGCTGCGATTGTCTTCGCCGTCGCGGCGATCCGCGCTCAGGACATGATGCTCTGGCTTCTGTTCCCGGTGGTGGCGGCTGCCTTCCAGGGAGCCGCCTGGTTCGCCGTCGCAGGCGTGGCTCGGCGGATGTGGATGCGGTTGGTCTCACTGGGCTGGTTCGCGGCGGCGCTGGGCGCGGGATTGTCGCTGCCGTCCATAGCCAGCTATCTGGTCGTGCTGACAATCGCACTCTTCGCGCTGATGGTAGCGCCGGGCCTCGCAATGATGCGAATGGGCGAGGATGAAGCTTAGGATCGGCCGGAACGGCTCTCATGTCCGCCAACGACATCGACAAGATCGACGACGTCATCCACGGCCGGCTCCGCTTGGGCGTGATGGCGTATCTCGCCAACGCAGAGGCCGCGACCTTCACCGAACTGAAGGACGAGCTGAACGTCACGCAGGGGAATCTGTCGATCCAGCTCCGCAAGCTGGAGGACGCCGGCTATGTGGCGATCGACAAGCGCATAAGCGGTCGAAAACCACTCACGACCGTGCGATTGACAAGGCTGGGCCGCAAGGCGTTCGGCGACTACCTCGATGCACTGGCAAAGGTGGTTGGCAAGCGAATGGACTAGGCGCTGCGAGTGTTCGGGCGACCTCCTCCGAGCGACCGCAATGAGACAACAGCCGGTTGTGAGCGCCTGAATTGGGCCAAGCGGCTACGTAGTCGGCATTCCGCTCGACCGGCGCGATCTCGCCGAGTGTTTCCACTGGAGCAGGCGCCGCAAGCCCGTCGTCAAAACTGTTAACGAGCACATCATTCACGAGAACTCCGAATGAGCTTCGCGCCGTGCGGGATCATGGCCCCCGCCATCGCGACCGCAGCCACGAGATTGATGACCTCGGCGCCATCGGGGAATCCAATGAACGCCACGCCGACCAGCAGCAAGACCAGCTGCCCCCTAGGAAGAACTCTCGTTGTCCACATCCCGAGCGTCTGGATGATGATGCCGATCGGCATGAGCAACAGCCCCCAGACCAGCCCCGCCCAGCCTTTCAAGGAGAAGATTGCCACGAGGCCGGGCATCATCTGCGAGAACTCCTGCTCGGGCAGCGTGTCGAGTGCGCTCATGGTGAGGCACAGCGCACCTTTGTCGGCCGCTAAAAGACAGGCGCCCACGATGGCCAATGTTGCGCCGACCAGCCCGGACCAGGCCGCAGACGTACCTTCGAGGCGCTTCTTGAAATGCAGCGCGATGGGCACGAGGAGCGCAGTGTTCAGCGTCACCAGGGCATGGGCAGCCTGCAGCAGCCCGTCGCCGTGGGCTCTGCGTATCAGAGCCTCTGGCTCCAGGAACCATTGAGGCTTCAGCAATGTCGGATGTGCAGCGAAGGCAAAAACCCAGATTGCCGGGAAGACAACGAAACACAGGCCCGTGCCCAAGCGCTCTATGCGGCGCAGAAATTCGCCCTGAGCCATGTCTTGCTCCTCGTTGGAGGTTCGGCGGTGACCCGCCATGCAATCGTACGCCCACGCGGCGCAGTGGCGAGACTGTTCTCCAAATCGTGCATCAGCTCGCGGCGCTGGCAGGAACAACTGATGGAGATATCGGTCATCGGATGGTGCGCCCCGCCGAAACGCCTAAGCCATCGGTGACGTGATGTCACTCCAACGACTGGCTTCAGGGCTCTCTCAGGCCTATGCGCACGGCAGGCGGCGACCGCTTTGGGCCATTGCGCGCCCGTCGCTCGCCCCTGACCGAACGGCTGCATGTCGCCGAAGCCTGCCGTTCGGCAAGTCTGTTCAGCGCGGGCTAAACACCGAACCAGGGATCAAGTCGGGCGGATCCACGGAGCCCACCAAAGCGCCCTCGGCGTCGCTGTGGGCTCCGAACCGATCGCCGGTGGAGACTGCGATTGGCGTGGCGCAGGCGTTTCCAGCAACGCATGCTGCTCAAGCCTGCGGATCGCAACTTCGAGCCGCTCCGCTTCACTAGCGGGCGCGCTGGCGCGACACTCCGAATAGACACGCTCCCGTTTTTCTGCTGTGTCCGCCTCAGCCGCGAGAAGACGATGCGTGATTTCTCGGTACCAATCCTTCAAAGCCGCACACCCATACATAGAACGATCTCGTCCCATCGACTGATGAGAATAGGCCGCTTGCTGCCGATCAGTCTATTCCATCCAAACCGGCCAATCGACCGATGGCAAGTGGCGCGACCGGCCATCGCCGAAACGCGACGCTGGTCGCCGTCGGTCCCGGGTCCGCTCAGCGTGGGCCAAGCCGGGGGGTGAGTTGCTGGGCGCCGCCACGCTGGCTGCTTGTTGAGAGCGGGGCGTTTTCAGACTAGCATGGCTCACGCATGGTGACGCCGGCGCCAAAAGCATGGGATTGCAGATCGCCAACGGTAACAGAGTCTTGCCGTCGGCTGGCGCAAAGTCACCGGCTGACTGAAAAGGGGCTGTTCGTCGCCAGCGCCCTCAAGACAGATCAGTTGAGTTGAGGACCCCAAACTCATGGGCGAGGTGTTGAGGGCGAACAAGCGGCAGATCGTCGGCGCCTTGCGCTTGCTCGCCATCCTGGTCTTTCTGGGCTCGTTCATCGGCGGTGGCGTGCAGTCGCCCGCCCGCGCGCAAGCGCAGGATCAACTGCATGCAACGATTTACAATCGGCTGGTCCCGATCATTGTCGACAAGCTGGGGGTCGAACCGGACAAGGTGACGCCCGGCGCCAGGTTCGTCGAGGACTTCGGCGCGGACAGCTTGGACATGGTCGAGCTTATTATGGCATACGAGTTCGCGTACGGAATTTCGATCCCCGACGAAGACGCCGCCCAGATCAAAACCGTGGACGATGCTGTGAAGGTGATATCGCGCTATCCGCACAAATAGGAGCGACCGGAGGTCCGTTCGTGCCCATCCGGAATGAGTGCGGGAACACAAGGCGAGGGTCATGAGGTCACGCAATTTTTTGATCTCGCGGCGCGCCGTGTTGCTCGGCGCGGGCGCAGCGGTCCTGGCGGAATCCGCACAGGCGCAGGAGATCGGCCTTCTCGCGCGAATTGATCTGTCTCACGCTTACTACGGCAGTCTGCCCGTCCCCGTAAGACTGGGTCTGTTGGAGCGAGCTCAATCGGCCGAGCTGGCGCTTCGCGCTGTCGAAGGCGGGTACCTGCTGATGGCGCGCGGCGGCCGTCCCGAACGCGTGCTCCTCAAGATGGAGGTAACCGATCCCTATTTCGCGAATGTCACCACCATTGCGGGGCAGGGGCTGACACCGGATGAACCGCTCGCCCTGAGGGCGGGGCCGGAGGATGGTCCGGCCCGCATCTCCACCGAACTCCTGGAATTGACGCCGGAAGAAGCAAGCTCTCTACGTCAGGGCTCCCCGGGGTTGTTTCAGGCAATTGAAATCACCCTGCCGGAAGAAGGCGTGCTCGGCACATCGGTGCGTTTCGACACCCGCGCCACGATCTGGCGGTATTTCTTGTTTGTACGCGAAGGGCAGGAGGTCTTGAGCGTCGACGATCCGGCGGGAAACATCGCCTTCATCAACAAGGGGGCTTCCGAGATCGCAAACCGCGCCGCTGTCGTATTCGAGTCCGCCCAACCGGCGCCGCTCGCGGCCCGATACGACAGACCGAATTTCGTAGTGTCCGTCCGGTCCGGCGACGGGATCAACTCTGTCACACTGCCGTTCGCGGGCAGCCAGCAACTCCGCGCGCGGGAGGACGGGTCGATCACCAGCGATATGTATGTCTATCTGTGAGGCCAGGAAGCGGACACCCGGGGCAAAGTCCCACGACATGGTGAGGCAAGCCAGGATTTCGTTGGTTGGAGCTGTCGCGTTAGCCAGCTAAGGCCGGTTTCGGGACGACCTTGAATCCGGGCTGATCCGTAAATCACCGAGACATCGGAGTCTCCGCTCGCCACCAAATATCCGCTTGAAGAGTCTTCGCGTGAGGCTCGACAGCTCCGTGCTCCGCCCTCCGACATTCATCCAGTGTTTGACCGCGGTCAGCGAGTGTCAGCTTAGTACCAAATCGCGCCTGTCGCCCCGCCCTGGTCAGTGTCTGGATCTCGCCGGAAGCGGTCACTGGGCCGGGCTGAGAGCCACCCGGAATCCAAGGCTGTTCGCAAACTCTCGTTCCTCCTGGGAGGCAAGCGTTCGGGCGGCCGACCTTGCGGCGTGTTTCGCACTTGCCGCGCCGTATGACCCACAGCGAGTTACTCACAACCTGCCGAACCCACCCTTGCAGCTTGTGTTCGGCGCACCGTCGGTCGGGGTCTCATTGTAGTTGTCCGACCCACAGTCTTCGACCCACTCAAGCGCGTTGCCTGCCGTGTCGTAGAGACCGAATGCATTGGGAGAAAATGAACCGACGGGTGCAGTCTGGGTCCCATCCCACTGGCTTCCACAGCCTGGGCAGTTGGCATGGCCCTGTCCAACTTCATTTCCCCACCAAAAGAGAGTGGATGTTCCGGCTCTGGCGGCGAACTCCCACTCTGCCTCAGAAGGCAGCCGATACGGCTTTCCAGTCTTCGCGGAGAGCCAATCCGTGTACGCTTTGGCATCGTACCATGAAACATTGATCACCGGGCGTTTGTCGCGTCCCCAACCTGCATCTGAAGGCCGATAGCCATCGCAGCCGCCGTCGGCCACGCAAGCATCCCATTCCGCAAACGTGACCTCATAGACGCCGATCGCGAAAGGCCGGGCAATCATCACCTCGTGAGGAGGCTTCTCCTGTGCGTAGCCTTTTCCCGCGATGTCACCCATCGTGAAGGAGCCGCCCGGCAGCAGCGCCATTTCCGGACAGGAGGCGCAATCACGGAACGTGCGAATGGTCGAAGCACTGTTGCTCGCTGGGCCGGATTCCCCGGAGGAGCCTGCCGTCGTTATTCCGTCGCCGCTCGTCGCAACTGGCGCCGGATTGTCGTCACCTGCAGGACGCCCGGTGTTTGCTGCGGTCGCATCGCTAGCGACCGGCTGTTCGGTGGTGCTGTTCTGATCACCACAACCAGTAAGCGCCCAAGTGGCCAAAACAATCCCTGCCAGCTGCCACGCATGCTTCATTCGAACAATCCACCATCTTAAATGGTCCGCATGGCCTTTAAGGGGCTCCTGCAGACCTGCCATCTGTTGAATGCGCGCCAAAGCGGACGCGGTACCAAAATGCGTGTTTTGCGCTTGCGTTCAACCCTTGATGTTGAGTGCTTCAAAGAGGTTCGGGGCGTATCAGGCATCAGTCCTTGAGCCCGATCTGGTCGCAATGGCCCATTTTCGGGCCAGGTCGTCTTTAGCCCATGATGACCTCGGCGTTGGCGGGCAGTGTCCGGACTTCGCCGAGCGCGGACCCCGGTATGAAGCGCTGAAGCCCCGCGACGTCTTCTCTTCGATGGTGACGGGTCCATTGACCGATGGAGGCACATGGTCGGTCGAGCTTGGGCCGGTGGTCAGCTAGGGGCGGCCTTACCAATCCAAGCAAACGTGCTTGACAATGATACCTATAGGTGTCATTCTGAACACTAAAGCTCCCATAGTGGAACGCGACGCAACCTTCAATCTGGGACCGGGCTCATGGGACGAACGATCGCCGACACCTTCGACAACTACTCCCGCTGGCTGGTGCTCTTCCTCCTGCTCACTTCGATCAAGCATGGGATGGAGGCGGTCGCCTATCTTACCGACCAGAGCACGGCCGAAGCGCTGCGCGCATGGGCCCATTGGCCCGCCCGAGCGGGCCTTGCGGCGGCAATCGTTGGAGTCGGCGCCTACGGCTGGGGTGTATGGCGGGCGAAAACCGTCTGCGTGGGCAGCCTCTTCAAACAGGGCTACGTCTACGAAGCGATCAAGCGTTCGGCGCTTGTCTCGTTTTTGGTCGCTGGCCTGACAACGATGCTGCTGGTGGAATTCATGAGCGACACGGACCTGCCGGCGGCCTTTTCCTCAAACCTGATCGCGGCAGTGCTGGGTACAACATTTTGCATCTCGTTCTTTGCACGCGATCTCGGCGAGGTCTTCGGCGGCGAGCAGGAATCCGTTACGTGAGCAGTGACCTGATGAATCGAATTCGTGTTCTGCGCGCCGAACATCGCATCTCCCAAGCCGAGTTGGCCCAAGCGATAGGCGTGTCTCGTAAAACCATCAGCACTATTGAGGTGGGTCGCTTCACGCCCTCGACTGTCATCGCTCTGAAGATCGCGCGTCACTTCGATGTGGCGGTGGAGGATGTCTTCTCACTGAACGAGTAGCCGCACAAACGTCGGCCCGGCGCCTCTCCATCCGGGCGGCTGACATCGCAGACATCCCGGATGGCCCTTCGCGTATGCCGGGTCGTCGATGACCGACGCCGGGACTGTCAATTAAGGTGCCCGCGGTTCTCTGCTGCGGTCAAACCGCCGCCTTGCTCCAGATAGAATCCACGCGCGCGCGCAGGACGCGCATCGCGCCGGCTCCGCAGATGTCTTCCATCCGCCTGCGGGCGGAGTGGCTGCAAAGGGCCAATACCTGCCCCTCGCCGCCTACACCCGCCCGCGCAATTCGGTCGAACAGCGTTCCCACCGTCGCGCTGAAAGCGGCGCTGCGTCAGGACTGTAGCTCACGTCCGCTGTACAACATCCGCGATCTCATCCCCGCCCCCGTGCGGCGGCTGTAGTGTCGGCGACATGCAGGCGCTTGGTTCTCCCCAACCCGATCTCTGGCGTGCGGACCCGGTTCATCTCTGGGCCCGCGCCGCCGCGCTGCTTGCAACGCTGGTGGTCATCATCGTCTCGCCCGCGCAGCTCATCCGCGCCGGCTTCCTCGCGCCGGAGGATCGCCGCAGTCTCGATGCGCTGATCGCGCCCATCGAGACGCTGGTCCGCACGCTCCTGATGGCCGAGGCGATCGCCTGGCTGGTCACAACGGAGGAGGGCATGGCGATGCTCGCCCGCGCACAGTCCGCGCCGGCGCCGCGCCGCGCCACGCAGTCCGCCGCCGCCCGCACCCGCGCGCCCGCCGAACCCGTCGCACAGCAATCCGCCGGCAACCTCTCCGATGCAGAGATCGCTCGCATGCTTGCGCCGCCGCGCCTGCGCTTCCGTCTCTACGACACGCTGCGCCCGACATCGTACGTCATGGACCAGCCCGAACCTCGCCCTGTTGCGCCCGGCTATCCGCCCCGACGGCCATCGGCTCTCGCCGCCCTCCGTCTCGCCCGCCGCGCGGAGGCGCTGCGGCTCATCATTGCGAGGCCGCGATCCGCCGTGCTGGCGCTCGCGCGGGATCTCGCCCGCGTGCCCTTGCTCAATCTCTTCGTGCCCGGCGTGCGCAACTGGATCGATCCGCGCTGGCCGCATGGCCGCGTCGACATCCACGCCGCGCGGCTGCTGGCCTCGCCGCGCTTCCGCTATCTGATGGAGTGGCGCGACCGGCTGGAGATCATCGCCCTGCCGCCGCCCAGGCCCGGCTAGGCCACGCCCACAAATCCCGCTTCACCCGCCTTGCGTCCCCCGCGCGAGGACGCCGGCGCATCCGGGTTCCTCCCCGTGACTGACAGGGTGATCGCATATGACATCAAACGTTGAGACAGACCCCCACCTGTCCGCCCCCTCAAGGGGGCGGAACCCGGATGCATCATCATCCTTCGATGTCAATTAAGCTGGTGCTGCAGGTTCCGCCCCCTTGTGGGGGCGGACAGGTGGGGGTCTCTATCGGCATGCCGGCCCGCTGCGAACGTCCACATTTTTCCGTATGCCTTAGCCCTGCCATTCACAGGGAAGACACGTGGAATGCGGATTCGCTGTCAGCCTTCGCCGTCGCGATGGCGGCGCACGGCGTCCGAGCCTTCCACCTTCGGCATCTTCGCGGGGCTCACATGCGGGGCGGCCTTGTCCGGCTTCCTCTGCGGCGGCTTGATGCGGCGATAGATCCGCCAGAACAGCACCGCCGCCGCAATCGCCGCGCCGCCGAAGAAGATCACCGGCTGCCAGGTCGGGTGCATCGCCAGATAGGGCACGAAGCCGAGCCCGCCGGGAATGAACGCCAGCACCAGAACCACCACCGGCACGGCGACGGCGAGCGCCATCAGGATGAGATCGCGAAGCTTGAAATCCATGGCGGGGGCATAGCACGCATGCCCGCCGCTGTCGCAAGCGGCCACAAGATGATTTCCGTTCCGCTGAAACACGAACTAGAAGACCGCCATGTCATTGCGCCTCGCCTTCATGGGTTCGCCCGATTTCGCGGTTCCGACGCTGGAAGCGATCCTCGCCGCCGGTCACGAGGTGGCCTGCGTCTATTCCCAGCCGCCGCGCCCCGCCGGCCGCGGCAAGGAGCTGCGTCCCACGCCCGTTCACGCCACCGCCGCGCGCCACGGCCTGCCGGTCCGCACCCCGCCAAACTTCAAGGCGCAGGAAGATCGCGACGCCTTCGCCGCGCTCGGGCTCGATGTGGCGGTCGTCGTCGCCTATGGCCTGCTGCTGCCGCGCGCGATCCTCGAAGCGCCGCGTCTTGGCTGTTTCAATCTGCATGGCTCCATCCTGCCGCGCTGGCGCGGCGCCGCGCCGATCCATCGCGCTGTCATGGCGGGCGATGCTGTCACCGGCGTTCAGGTGATGAAGATGGATGTCGGCCTCGACACCGGCCCCGTCATGCTCACCGCCACCACGCCGATCAGCGAGGACGACACCACCGGCGACGTGCATGATCGTCTCGCCCAGTTCGGCGCCGATCTGATGGTCGAGGGCCTCGCCCGCCTCGAAGCCGGAACCGCCGTCCTCACCGAACAGACGGAGGAGGGCGTCACCTACGCCTCGAAAGTCTCCGCCGAAGAGGCGCGCATCGACTGGCGCCTGCCCGCGACCGAAGTCGCCGCCCGCATTCGCGGCATGTCACCCTTTCCGGGCGCGTGGTTCGAACATCAGGGCCAGCGCATCAAGGTGCTGCATGCTCGCGCCGATGAAGGATCCGGTCCCTCGGGCGCCGTGATCGATGATATGCTGAAAGTCGCCTGTGGTTTCGGCGCCGTGCGGCTCACGCGGCTGCAACGCGCCGGCAAGGGCCAGATGACGGCCGGCGAATTCCAGCGCGGCGCGGGCATCGCGCGCGGCGAAACGCTGGCCTGAGGGAGAGAAGGATGGAAGGTCTCAACCTGCGCATCGCGACTGAAGCGGATCGCCCCGCCATCGCGGAGGTCAACACGCGCGCCTTCGGCCAGCCGGATGAAGCAAACATCGTCGCGAAGCTCGAACAGGCGGGCGATGCACTGTTGCAGATCGTCGCCGAACGCGATGGCCGCATCGTCGGTCACATCCTGTTCTATTCGCTCGGCGTGCGCGGCAAGCTTGGCGCTGTCGGCCTTGGCCCCATGTCGGTTGACCCATCCGCCCAGCGCAGCGGCGTCGGCTCCATGCTGGTCCGCGCCGGCCTCAACATGCTGCAGCAGAACGGCGTGCCCATCGTCTTCGTGCTCGGTCACGAAACCTACTATCCCCGCTTCGGCTTTTCGGTCGCCGCGACGGAGGAATTCGAAACGCCGCTGAAGGGGCCGCACTTCATGGCCATCCGCCTGCGCTACGGCCCGCCCCTGTCCGGCCAGCTCATCTTCCCCGAGGCGTTCGGAGTGGCGAGTGCCTAGATACCGGCTCACCATCGAATACGATGGCTCGTCCTATGCCGGCTGGCAGCGGCAGGATGGCGTTCCGTCCGTGCAGCAGGCGCTGGAGGAAGCCGCCGCCGCCATCGACGAGGCGCCGGTCGTTGTCACCGGCGCGGGACGCACCGACGCCGGCGTTCATGCGCTGGGTCAGGTGGCCCATCTCGATCTCGCCAAGTCCCTCCGCGCCGACAAGGTGCGCGACGCCATGAACGCGCATCTGCGCCCGCATCCCATCGCCGTGCTCAAAGCCTCCGACGCCGCGCCGGACTTCCACGCCCGCTTCGATGCGACCTCGCGCAGCTATCTCTATCGCATCGTCAATCGCCGCGCCGACCTGGCGCTCGATCGCAACCGCGCCTGGCGTGTTCCCGTCGCGCTCGACGCCGATGCGATGCACGAAGCCGCGCAGGCGCTGGTCGGCCGCCACGACTTCTCCACCTTCCGCGACAGCCAGTGCCAGGCCGACACGCCGGTCAAGACGCTCACATCAATTTCGGTCGAACGCCGCGGCGAAACCATCGATGTGCGCACGACTGCGCGCTCCTTCCTGCACCGGCAGGTGCGCTCCATGGTCGGCTCGCTGGTCGAGGTCGGCCGCGGCCGTGAGGCGTCCGCATGGATCGCCGAAATCCTCGCCGCCGCCGACCGCACGCGCTGCGGTCCCGTCGCGCCGCCCGATGGACTCTATCTCGCGTCCGTGGCTTATGATCCGCCGGGGACCGGGACATGAAGCTCACCCACGCCATCATCGCAGGCGGCCTGCTCGCCGGACTGGGCGACATCGCCTACGCCTGCATCCACTCCTACGTCGCAAATGGCACGGCGCCCGAGCGCATCCTGCAATCCGTCGCGGCCGGTCTGGTCGGGCCGGACGCCGCGCGCTCCGGCGGCTGGGGCACGGCCGCGCTCGGCCTTGTCGCGCATTTCTCGATGACGCTCATCATGGCGCTGGTGTTCAACCTCGCGGCGACAGTGTTGCCGCTGCTCAGGCGCATGTGGGCGCTCACCGGCCCGCTCTATGGCGTTGCGCTGATGTTCGTGATGAACCTGATCGTCGTGCCGCTGTCGGCGGCCGGCCGTCCCGCCGCACTGCCGCCGGGCCAGTTCCTCTATGGCGCCATCTTCGCGCACACGATTCTGGTCGGTCTGGTGATCGCGTGGTTCGCAAGCCGCGTGCGCAAGGCCTGAGCCGCGCGTCTACTTCTGCTCGGCCTCTTCCGGCGTCTCGCCCTCGGCGGGCGGCGGCGTTTCCGGCGCGCCATAGTCCTTCTTCCAGCGCACCGAGATCTTGGTGTCGCCATTGCCGTCGGCCGAGGAGATGATCGACAGGCCCTTGCTCGGCTCCCATTCCACCTCGGCGCCGACGCCGCCCGAACCGCCCGTGCCCACCTGCAGATAGACATTGTCGGCGATGTACTTGCCGGCCGACACTGTGGCGATGCCGTCCTGCGCGCCGACCGTCAGGCGATCGAGCCCGGTCGCCTCGCGCACCAGTCCAATCGGATCAAAGCCCGCCTGTCCGCCCGCCAGCTGCGCCAGCCCCGCCGCCAGCTGCGCCGCCTCGAAGCCGGAGAGTTCCGCCGCCGACCGCCCGAACAGAACACGCGCCAACACTTCGTCCTGCGGCAGCGCCGGCGTCGATTCCAGCGTGAACTTCGGATCGACCGGCGTGCCGCTCACCCGCACCGTCGCGGTGATCTCGTCGGTCACACGCTCGGCGGCGATGTCAATGCGCGCGCGGCGGATCGGTCCGTCGAGCGAGATCGTGCCAGTGTCGAAGCTGAAGCGGCGGCCGCCAAGATCGAGGCTGCCGCGCACCATCGTCGCCGTGCCGTTGATCGACGGATCGGCGATCGGTCCTGTGATCGTGAAGTTCGCCGCCCATTCGGTGTCGAGCCCGCGCCCGAACACGACGATGCGGTTGTCGGCCCGCACTTTCAGGTCGAGCTGCACCGGCCGTTGCCACGGCGCGTCCTGCGCGTCGGGCGTCTCTTCCGTCTGGTTCGGGAAGTTCACACGCCGCAGGCCGGGAAGGGTGGGAATGTTCGCCGCCGCCGGCTGTTCAACCGAGATGCGCGCTTCTTCGATATTGAAGTCCCCGGTCACCGCGATGTTCTCGCGCACCAGCTCAAGCGCGCCTTGGCCGGAGACGATCGCAAAGCGGTCGTCGCGGCCCAGCGCGCGCAGCTTCCGCGCATCAAAGGAAATCTTCCCGCTGACATCGCCGGTCCAGTCCAGCGCGCCCTGCGCCGTCAGGCGTCCGCCATTGCCGTCGGTCGCCTCGAATTTTGTCACCTGCGCCGATTGCTGGTTGAACACGCCCTCGGCGTCGATGTCATCGAGCAGAAGGCCCGTCTCGCCATGTTCATAGGCGCCGTCCTTCATCTCGAAGCCGCCGTCGAGCGTCAGATGCGCCAGCGTGCCGCCCGCCTGCATGCGCGCCGCGAGTTCGCCGCGCATCGACTGGTTCTCCGGCCCGAACAGCGCCCACACCTGTTCGGCGCGGCCATCGAGACTGACGGACGCCGTCAACGCCGCATCGGGATCGACGGCCAGATCAAAGCCCTGCCCAACGCGCACGGGCACGCGCGAGGACGCATCAAGGCTGAAGCCCTGACCCGATCCCGTCGCCGTGCTCGCCAGCGCATGATCGCGCAGCTCAGCGCGAACATCGAGGCTCACCGGATTGGCGGTGACGCCGACCGGATTGGCGTTCTCGATCGACAGGCGGACATCGCCGGTCGCATTGCTTCCGTCATTGCGGAACGCCACCATCCCCGTCGCCTGTCCGTTGACGGGTGATACGCGCGCCAGCCGCGCCAGCGCCCGAAGGTTCACACCCTGCAGGTCCGCGTTCAGCGAGACGACGCCGCCGCGCGTGGACGCCTGCGCATCCAGCGTGCCGTCAAACGCCGACAAGGCCGCATCCGCCGACCAACCATCGGGTCCGATACGCCAGGCCGCCGGCCGCGCTGTTGCGATATCGAGTCCGTCGATCTCGCCCTCCAGCGTCGCTTCGCCCATCCAGTCCGCGTCATTGCGCCGGCCGGTCAGGCCAAGCTCCAGCTCCAGCGGAGCGGGCAGCCGCCCGCGCACGCTCGCCTGCAGGTTGGCGACATCGTTCCGGATGCCGCCCTCGAACGCGACCACCTCGATGCGCGTCGTCCCCCTGCGCAGATTGGCCGCGCGTCCCTGCACGCTGGCGGTGATCGTCTCGCCGGCATTGACCGATCCGTTCAGCGTCAGCGTTCCCGCCTCGATGCCGCCCACGCCCGTCAGCGGTCCCGATGCGGTGAACTCCGCGATCACGCCATTATCGCCGAACACAAGCCGTGTCGCCTCCGCGCGCAGCTGGCCCAGCTCCGCCGACAGGCCGGCAATGCGCACGCTGCCCGTATCGGACGCGATCCGCCCCTGCGTGTGTAGTCTCTGTCCGAGCAGGTCGCCCGACAGCGTGAACGCGCCCGACAGGCCTTCGCCCAGCTGCAGCGTGGCGTCGCCGCCGACATTGGTAAGATCGAGTCCGGCGACGGCAAGATCGGCATCGGTCAGCCGCGCATCGATCTTCGGCGCTTCCGTCGTGCCGGTGATGTCCGCCTCGAACGTGGCGCGCCGGAACGTCGTTCCGTTGATTTCCACCGGCCGGCTCAGGCGTCCGGTCGCGGCTGCCGTGATCGCGCCGCTGTCCGTGATGCGACCGGTCATCTCGGCGTTGAGTCCCGCTGCTTCCACCACGCCGGATTCCAGCGTGAAGTGGCCGCCGCGCACAACGCCGGACACTTCGACATGCGGCGTCGGCCCGATCAGCTGGTTGAAGCCCTGGATGCCGGACGACAGGTCACGGCCATCCGCCGCCACTTCGAGCCGCAGCGGCGCGCCGGGCGAGGCCTGCCGCGCAGTCCAGCGTCCATTGGCGCTGCCCGCGATGGCCGAGAGATCCTCCAGCCGCGTCAGCTTCGCAGACCCATTGAAGTCGATCGCGCCCGTGCGCGGCGCGATGCTGCCGCGCGCCGTCGCCGATCCCGCCGCGCCTTCAACCTGCGTGTCGTAGATGTCGAGCGCGCCGGTCCGGAGATTGTACTCCCCCGCCGTGGCCGCCATGTAGCGGCCGGGCGCCATGTCGGGCAGGGCGTCGATGCGCGCGCCCGTCAGCGTCAGCCCCGATGCGCGCCAGTCCAGCGTTGCGCCCTGCTTGCGCACGCGCACGGGTCCGGACACAGCCGCCGCAGATCCCGATGGCCAGGTCAGTTGCGCGGCGGAAATGTCACCTGTCCACTGGAAGTCCGACGGCAGGGTGATGGCGACTTCGCCCTTCGCGTCGGCCAGCCCGGATAGCGGCGGCGCCAGCCGCGCAAGGTCCAGACCCTTGGCGTCCACCGTGACAGGGGACACAAGCGAGAACGTCGTGAGATCGACCTGCGCCGCAAGCGTCGCCTCGCCCGCCGGCGCTGATACGTCCAGCGTTGTCGCGGCCCTGGCGAGGTCGGCGACGTTCGCCCGGCCGTTCACCGCAACCGCGCCACCCGTGCGCTCGAACACCGGCGCCATCAGCGGCCATGCGATCGCGCGCAGCTCACCGGCCAGCGTCGCCTGATCGTCCTTGCGCGCAACCGACAGCGTCGCCGCCGCCTCGCCGCCGAAGGACAGCGTGCCTTCGCCGGTGAAATCCTCCGTCGTGCCATTGAGCTTGCCGACAAAGCCGACCGACCTGTCATCTGGCCCCTGCAGCAGGCTCGCGATCAGGCCGTCCGCCGGCCCGGCCACATTGGCGAGGCCTTCGATGGTCCCGTTCTTCTCCCAGTCGATGGAGATGTTCGCCGTGTCAGCCGGTCCCGACTGCGGCGATAGGCCCAGCCGCGCAAAGCCGGCGCCCTCGCGTGGGCTCGCCACGGCGCCGCTCAACGCATACGCGGCCTCGATGCCCAGCACGGGTTCGGCCAGCCGCAGCGTCTCGACTTTCAGCTCGTCCAGCCGGATGCCGATATCCGGTCCCGGGCCGCCGGCTTCCGGGTTCGCCACGGTCGGCGCACGCAGCACATCGACCAGCCGCACGCCGATGCTGCGGATTTCCAGTTCGCCTGCGAACAACGCCGTCGGCGTCCATTCCAACCGCACATCGCGCGCGCGCAGCCACACGCCGTCATCGTCGACCAGCGCAATGTCCGCCACCGTCGCGGCGCCAAGCGGATCGCCCTGCAGGCCGGACAGGCGCACCGTGCCCAGCACGCCGAGCCGGCGTCCGTCGATCTGCGAGGCCACGAAGGCGCGGCCCGCATCCGACGTGATCCAGAAGCGCAGCACCACCGCCGCTGTCAGCAGCGCAAGCACAAGCGCCATCAGCCAGAAGCTGAGGCGCAGCCAGACGGGGGTCTTTTTCCGTGTCGCCTTTTCCATCAGAAGGCCTGTCCGATGGAAATATAGATCTGGAAGTCGGCGTCGCCGTCCTCTTTGTTCAGCGGAACTGCAATATCCGCCCGCAGGGGGCCGAAGTCGGTGTAATAGCGCAGGCCGATGCCCGCGCCGAGCCGCATCGCATCGAACGGCGGCTCGACGTTCGATCCCGCCGCGCCGGCGTCAAGGAAGGCCACATAGCCCAGCGTGTCGCTCTGCCGCCAGCGCACCTCGCCGCTCAGCTCGACAAGCGAGCGGCCGCCGATCAGCAGGCCGTTGGCGTCGCGCGGCGAGACGGACTGGTACTCGTAGCCGCGCACCGAACCGCCGCCGCCGGCGAAGAACAGGCGATCGGGCGGCGCGCCATCCGGACCTGCGATCACGCCAAGCCGGCCGCGCAGGGCGCCTATCAGGTTCTCACTGCCCAGTTCGGAATAGATGCTCGCTTCGCCGCTGATGCGCGCGAACAGGATGTTGGTGTCGCCATAGGTCGCGCCCGGCTCGATCGCGACGCGCGCGCGGATGCCTTCGTGCGGATCGAGGATGTCGCGCACGCCGACATACTCGGCCGTGCCCGACCCCGACAGGATGTAGACATCGCGGCGTCCGGTCCCCGCGATCCGCGTCTTCTGGTCGAGAATGCTGGCATAGCCGAACTCGACGCCCAGCGATCCGCGCACGCGCGGCGTCAGTTGTTCCTCGATCTTCGCGTTGACGTTTGCGCCGGTCTGGTCGAACGCGTCCGTCTCGAAGTCCTCGATCTCGCCGCCGATTTCGAGATTGCGGCCATAGCGGCCGATGTTCGGCAGGCGATAGGCCGTGCCGATCCTGCGCTGCAGCGTCGCCAGCTGTCCGGTCACGCGCAGGCGATCGCCCCAGCCGGTGAAGTTGCGCATCTCCCACAGGCCGTCGACGCCGAAGCCGTCGCTGGTCGAGGCCGAGGCGCCGATCGCGATGGTGTAACGTTCGCGCTCGCGCAGGGCGACGTCGATGTCGCGCGGCGCAAGTCCGTTCTCGTTTGGCTCGCCCGATCCGTCGAGCGACACGGCCGCGGACGAAAACAGTCCGGTCTCGGCAAGACGTCCGCGGAATTCGTCGAGCTTCTGCGGCGTCACACGCTCGCCGTCGTCCCATGGCTTGAGGCTCTCGATGAACTCACGCTTGGTCAGGCTGAGCCCGGTGATGCGCAGATCGCCGAACGAGGCGCGGATGCCCGGCTTCAGCCGGAAGGTCAGTTCGATCGTGTTGGTCTCGGCGTCGGCGAGCGCATCGACCGGCTCGGCTTCGGCATCCGGATAGCCGGCCTGGCGCAGGCGCGCGACAAGCAGGTCGCCGGTCTCGATCACCGGCTGCGCCCGCGCCGGCACGCCGGGCTCGAGCGGCTCAAGCAGCGTCTCGAGTTCGGTTCGCGTCGTCTGGTCCGGCTCGGCGCCGAGATAGGCGATCTGGCGCGAAGCGTAGGTGAACAGCGGGCCGGGCGACACGCGCACCAGACGGGTGAATTCGTTCTGGCCGTCGGCGACGACTTCGACGTCGGCCTGGTAGTACCCTTCGGATTCGAGCAGCGTCGCGGCCAGCTGGGCGGCGCGCTCGGCCTGCCTGCGCGCCTCGAACAGGGTTTCGGGTTTCGGCTCTTCCCGCTGCAGCGCCTTCAGCGGATCGGACAGGGCGGGCGGCAGACCCTCCACCGGAACCCGTCCGGCTGCGGACGATCCCTGCTGGGCCAGCGCCGGCATGGCGACCAGAAGGCACGCAGCCGCCAGCGCGGCCCGGAAAACAAGTCCGGGGACCGCGAAGACGCGACCTGCGTATCCCCTGCCGAACGCCATCAACTCAACTCTTGCCGCTCCCGTGTTGGGGGAGCTCTGTTCTCAGATAGTCCGCCGCCGCGCGCGCGACAGGTTAAGCGAAGCAAGCAATGCGCCGCGTCATGCGCCTGGTGAGGGGGTGTTCACCATGTCGCGAGGAGCCGGAACAAAAGGCCCTGATCGCGTATCAGGCCGCGGCGAAATAGCTGGCCAGCAGCCGGTAATATATCCGGCAAAGCGTTTCGATTTCGTCGACCGGGATGCACTCGTCGACCTTGTGCGCCATTTCGTTTCTGACGCCCAGTTCAGCAACGGGGCATACGTCCTTGATGTAACGGGCGTCAGACGTGCCGCCGCCGGTCGTCAGCTGCGGCTCGCGGCCGGTTTCGGCCTTCACCGCGCCGACGATCAGGTCGGTCAGTTTCCCGGGCTTGGTGTAGAACGCCTCGCCTGAAACGCGCTGCTCCACGGTGATCGTCACGCCGTTCACGGTCGTACCCAGCAGCTGCTGGATGCGCGCCATCAGATCATCACCCTTGTGGTTGGGATTGAACCGGATGTTGAACTTCGCGGTCGCCTGCGCCGGTATGACGTTGTGGGCGGGATTGCCCACGTCGATCGTAGTGACTTCGAGGTTCGAGGGCTGGAAGCCCGGGCTGCCCGTGTCGAGGGTCATACCGCGCAGCTTGTTGAGCGCATCGAGCAGTACCGGCACGGGGTTGGCGGATTTCTCCGGATAGGCGACGTGGCCCTGGCGGCCGACCGCCCTGATGACGCCATTGAGGCTGCCGCGTCGGCCATTCTTGACGATGTCGGCGATCACCTCCTCGGAGGTCGGCTCGCCGACGATGCAATGGTCCAGCGTCTCGCCGTCGGCGATCACGGCGGGCAGCAGCCGCCGCGTGCCGTGCAGGCCCGGGCCTTCCTCATCGCCCGTGATCAGCAGCGAGATCGAGCCGGGCGGCCGGCCGTGATCGTCGAGGTAGCGCGCGGTCGCCGAAACAAAGGCGGCGATCGCGCCCTTCATGTCGGAGGCCCCCCGGCCATAGAGCACGCCGTCGCGGATCTCCGCGCCGAAGGGATCGACGGTCCATCCGGCTTCATCGCCCACCGGCACAACATCGGTATGACCGGCAAAACACAGGTTGGGCTGCGCCCCGCCCAACCGCGCATACATGTTGTCGACGCCTTCGAACGGGTAGCGCTTCACGCTGAACCCCATCGATTCCAGCGCATCCGCCAGAAGGTCCTGCGCGCCGTCATCGCAGGGATTGACGGTGCGCTCGCGGATCAGCGCCTGGGCCAGTGCGATGGGGTCGTGCAGAATTTCTGTCATGAGAGGGGTTTAGCGCGCGGCGGTCGTACTGCAAGGCGACCGGTCATACCGCCCCACGGCGCATTGTATTAGCCCGGTTTTACTTGCCGCCCGCCTGCCCGGACCGGTACAAGCATGGTAAATGGCGCTGTGGAGAAGCTGCAGCGCGCGGGCGAGGGGCCGATGGTGGATACCTCCTCAAACCGGGACGCATTCGCCCGGCGCAGCGCGCCGGCCGGGAATCGTTTCGGCGCGGGCACGGACCATTTCAAGCGCAAGGACGGCAAGACGGGCGGCGATCATTTCCGCTCGGGCGGCCAGTCCTTCGATCCGGCCAGGCCGAAGAAGGACGCCTTCGCCTCGCGTGCCCCCGCCAAACCGGCCCCGGCCCAGCCGGCGCCTGCGAAAGCCGCGACGCCGCAGCCAGTCGCCCCGACGCCAGCACCGGCGCCCGCGCCAGTTCCAGTCTCAGCTCCGGCGCCAGAGCCCAAGCGCGCGGCCCTGCATGTTGTGGCCAGCCAGCCCGAGCCGCAGCCGACCGTTGATGAAATAATGTTCGGCCGCGATGAAGCGATCGAGGCCGAACAGCGTCAGCGCCGCGCAGGGCGGTCATCCTCGTTTGTCCTCGTCACCGGTGGCGGACCTGCCGCCGCCAGCTCGACCGAAACGCTCGATGCGCCGCCGCCAGTTACCGAGAAGCCGGTCGCCGAGAAGCCAGTCGCGCCTCTGCCTGCAGCCGCGCCGCCCCCCGCGCCGGTCGAACCGCCAAACCGCAATGGCGGCGGCGGCGATGGCGGGTCTGGCAAGGGAAGCCCGGCGCCGGCGCCCGTGCGCAAGCGCGGCTTCAGTCAGGACGACATCGCCGGCGTCATCTTCGGCATCGCCGTCATCATCCTCCTGCTGCTCTGGCTGCTGCGCGGCGGACAGAACGAAGGCGACTCGGCTGGAAGCGATGATCCGCTGGCCTCGACGCAGTTTGCGGCGAGCGACACCGGTCCGCCCGCGCCGTTCACGCCGCAGGCCGATCCGTTTGGCGAAGCGCCGGTCGATCTCAAGCCGAAGGGACCGATCCCCGAGCCGCGCGCCGAAGTGGCGCCGCCACCCGAGGATGCCGGTGCCGCCGATCCATCCTCATCCGGCGGCGCTTTCGCGTCGGCGCAGATCGATCCTGCATCGCCGCCAACCGACACAGCGCCTTCGCTTCCGGTCGAGCCGAACACGCCGGGCACGCCGCCGCCCGCAGCTTCTGTTGCGCCCGCAACGCCGGTCATGCTGTCGAAGCTGTCGTCGAACGCCTGGTTCTGCACCGGCACAAGCGAACTGACCGAGCAGGCCCGCGCCGATCTGATGAAAGGCATCGAGACCTTCCGTCCCCACGCCGGCGAACCGTTGGTGGTGCACGCCTACGCCGACACGCGCGGCACATCGCTCTACAACCTCGCCCTGTCCGGCGCCCGCGCCCGCGTCGTCGCGGACTTCCTGCGGGCCGAGGGGCTCAGCGTCATCGAGGCGGAAGGCAAGGGCGAGCTTGACGGTCTGGCCGACAACCAGAACTGCGCAAACCAGCGCCGGGCCGATATCTTCTTCAAGTCGGGCGCCGAGCTTCGCCCCAGCGCGGCCTGCCTGCCGCCGCCAGAAGCCGCGACCTCGATCTGCCGCTAGACAGCCTTCGCCAGCTTCGCGCGTTCGCGCGCCAGCCGCTCGGCCCGCTCGCGGGCGAGCGCGTCGCGCCGCGCCTCATCGCGCTTCAGCACGGCGTCCTTCAGCAGCCACGCGCACAGGAAGACGCTGACGGCGCCGGCCAGCGCCAGGAAAAGCTGCCCACCGAAAATCCCCGCCGCCTGCGTGTCAGCCGAAACAAACAGGAAGCCGTTCATCATGCCGATGATCGCCGCGCCGCTGTAGTAGCGTGCGTTGTCCGGCGCGAAGGGCGAGAGCAGGGCGACCCACACGCCTGCAATACCCGCCGCCATGGCGGACGCGACATAGGTCGCGCCGATGGCGCTCGCCGTCGTCGAGACCAGAGCCGGGGCGGTCTCGCCGGCCGTCGTGATCGCGTTGCACACCATCGCGACGAAGGTGCTGCCCCAGATCAGCGCCAGACCGGCCAGAGGCGCCAGCACCGCAAACGACAATGCGGACGGCACGATGGTCGCGCCGATATGCTGCATCACTGCACGGCGATGTGCATCGGAACGGAAAGTCGGCGCTGCGGACGCACTGGGCATGACAGCAGTATCGGCCGCGGACATTAAGCGCCGATGCCGGAGATCGATGAAATTTGAGGAACTAGGGAAGCTCGCGTTCGGCCAACTCAGAACAGAATTTGTTGCACTGAACCGCTTCACCTTGTTCCGCTCATGCCGACGAAAGTCGGCATCTAGGAATGGTCCAACAGCATGAACGGGCTTGGAGCTCCAGGCCCGAGCAAGGTTCGCCATCCGTCCTGGGTCCCGATTTTCATCGGGACGAGCGGTGTTGGACGCGTGCTTCGATGAAAGCTAATTGCGCCTACGCCAGGAATTCCACCTGCATCTGGTCCACCGTGCGGATGGCGCCGGGATTCAGCTTCGGCGCCGCCCCGACCACGCGCGTGTTCGGCGCCAGCCGGGCGATCGTGGCCAGCGTTTCCTCCAGCTCCACGCGCGCCAGCGCTTCGCCGGCGCAGCGGTGCGCGCCTGCGCCAAAGGCGAGGTGCCAGCGCTGCTGGTCGGTGCGGTGGATGTTGAATGTCTCGGGCTCCGAATAGACTTCGGGATCGCGCAGCACCGACAGGATCGACACGGCGATCACCGCCCCGGCCGGCACTTCATAGCCCTCGATCGCGAGGTCCTTTGTCGCCACGCGCGGGATGCCCGAGACGACAGGCTGATAGCGCAGGCCCTCTTCGGCCGCCTGCTTCTTCAGGCCATCGGGATCGGCGCACAGCGCCTTCCACTGCTCCGGATGGCTCAGCAGTTCGTGGAGCGTCATGCACATCGAGTTGCGCGTCGTATCCGAGCCCGCGAGGATCAGGCCGACAACCTGCGCGCGGATCTCGCCCTCGCTCATGTCGCCCGACGCCGCCGTCGCCGCGACATAGTCCGACAGGAAATCGCCGCGCGGATTGGCGCGCCGGTCGGCCAGCAGCTTGTCGACATAGGCGTTGAACTCCACCAGCGACTGTTCGATCTGCTCGCGGCGCTCGACATCGACAAAGCCGATCGAGGCGGCCGTGTCGCTGATCCACTTCATGAAGACCGGCAGGTCCGAACGCGGAATGCCCAGCACGTCGGCGATGATGCGGGCGGGGATCTGGGCGGCAAATTCGCCGAGATAATCGAACGGGCCCTTGCCGAGATGTTCGTTGATCAGTTCGGCGGCGACCGCGGCGGCCTTCGGGCGCATCGCTTCCATCAGCTTGAAGGCGAAGGTGCGCGCGACCGGCTGGCGGCGGCGCTGGTGAACCTCGCCATTGGCGAACAGCATCACCTGCGCGACGAAGTCGAAGATCGGGCCGTTGAAGATGCCCTGCATCATCTTCATCTCGGTTTCGAGCTGACGCGTGTTTTCCGGCGACACGATGTCGTCGACCATGCTGGCGCGCAGGGCGAGCACCATGGAGCCCATGCCCATCGGCACCTTCACCAGCGGCGTTTCCGCCCGCAGCCCGCGGAACAGCTCGTAGGACGAGCCTTCGGGGTCCTGCAGCGCCCAGTCGAGGACGGGGATGTCGTTGTAGCTCTTCAGCGCGATGGTGTCGGGCATCTTTGGCTCCGCGGGGGCTTGGGGAGAGGGCTCGCTTGACAGTGTCAGGGAATAGCCGATTTCGGGCCGCGCGTGAAGGGTCCAATCCGTCGGCCCGGGAATCCGGCGCCGCCGGGCGGAAATCCACGGGCTTCCGCGCCACGGCTTGCCTCTCTCCGCCCCCGCCTCCATGCAGGACGCTCCCAGCGGACGGATGCAGCCATGATCGATCGTCGCCACGCGCTTCTTGGTCTCGGATTTGTGGCGGGCGCCTGCGCGCTCTCGCCCGGCAATCCGGCGGCGGCGGCACCGACGGCGCTGCGCAAGCCGCAGCGCCTGCGCGAGGGCGACACGGTGGGGCTCATCGTTCCGGCCAGTCCGCTGGGCGACAGGTTCGACATGGACCTCGTGAAGGAAAACATCCTCGCCATGGGGCTCAAGCCGAAAATCGGCGCGCATGCGCTGGACCGTTCGGGCTATCTCGCCGGCGATGACGAAGCGCGCGCGGGGGACGTCAACGCGATGTTCGCGGACAAGGATGTGAAGGCGATCTTCGCGGTGCGCGGTGGCTGGGGCTGCGCCCGCATCCTGCCGCACATCGACTGGGATGTTGTCACGGCTAATCCAAAGCTGCTGCTCGGCTACAGCGACATCACGGCGCTGCACATGGCGACGGTCGCGCGCGCCGGCTTCGGCACGGTGCATGGCCCCAACGCGAACAGCGCGTGGGGCAAGCTGTCCTGGGAAAATTTCCGCGCCGTCGCCTTCGACGGCGCAACGCCGACCTACGCCAATCCCGTTGCCGACGCCGACCGGCTGGTGCAGCGCGCCGGACGCACGCGTACGCTGCGCAGCGGCAAGGCGCGCGGGCGGCTGCTGGGCGGCAATCTCACCATCGTCGCCAGCCTGATGGGAACGCCCTGGCTGCCGGATTTCGACGGCGCAATCCTGTTCCTGGAAGACGTGGACGAGGCCGAATACCGGATCGACCGGATGCTGACGCAGCTTGCGCTTGGCGGCGTGCTCGGCAAGGTCGCCGGCGTGGTGTTCGGGCAATGTACGGACTGCAAGGCCAGCGGCTCCACGCTCGGCGGCTTCACGCTCAGCGAAGTGCTGGAACATCATTTCGCGCCGCTGGGCGTGCCGGTGTTCCAGGGGCTGGAGTTCGGCCATATCGATAACCAGTTCAGCCTGCCTGTCGGTGTGATGGCCGAGATTGACGCCGATGCCGGAACCCTCAAGCTGCTCGAACCGGCGGTGGTCTGACAGAACGGGAGGGAAGAATGCGGTGGTTGACAGGAGTAGCGGTGTCGCTTGCGCTGGCTGGCGCGGCGCACGCGCAGGTGGGCGGCAATCTCGCGCAGTATCCGCCTGTCGATCTGCGCATCGACATCACGACGGGGCCTGAGGGCAAGCCGATCCTCACGCCATCGCGGCTCGACATGGTGACGGGCGAGTACTACCGCCTGACATTCTCGAGCGACGGCAAGGGGCAGGATTCGCGTGGCGATCCGCTGGCGCGGCGCGTGGAGCTGAACGAGTTTCTCGCCAACATCCACATGCGCATCCTCACCATCAGCGGCATCGAGGTCCACCTGCAAGGGATGAGCTTCCGCGCCATCGAACTGGATGAGAAGGGCGAGGCTTCCTTCACCTTCGTGCCGATCCGGCCGGGCGACTATCAGGTCTATGTCGGGCCGAACCCGTTCGGCCTCGGCCACCCGCCGGGCGAACAGGGGATACAGGACGATCCGAAAGTCGCCTTCGCCACCATCAATGTGAAATAAGCCGACCCTGTCTGTGGCCCGGCCAGCCTATAGCCCGACCAGCTTCGGCACGGTCGCATGCCACCATTCGCTGTTCCAGAGCAGGTTCACGACCAGCGATGAGGCCAGGAACAGCGCCAGCCAGATCAGGTAGGCCTTGTGAACGGTCCGCGTGCGGATGAGGTCCCAGGCGAACATCGGCGCGATTGCGAGCAGCGTGTAGAGATCGGGCGCGATCGGGCTCGCCGGAAGCGTTGTCGGCAACCATGTCATCCTGTCGAACGCCGCCGGCAGGGCCGGCGCGATCGAGAGGATCATCATCCGCTTGTGGAGACCGCTGTCGGTCCTGCGCGCCAGCAGTGCGATGGCCAGGAAGATCGGGAACAGGAGTCCGATCCTGATCTGCACCAGGACGATGTTGTCGAACTCGCGCAGGCCCTGCTCCATGCCGGCCTTCATCTCCGGCGGCGCGGCCTGCAGGCCGCCCCAGACCTGATGGTACATTGTCGGGACCAGGATGAACCCGACGATCACCAGCGCCGGACCAAGCGCGAGTCCGGCGACGCCCAGCGTCTGGTGAAACTGCTTGCGCCCGGTGGCCATCAGCGTCGTCTGCGCGAGAAGCAGCAGGAGGAATGCGCCCATCAGCGTGGCGTGAACATGCAACGCCGCCGGGAAGGGCGGCCGCTGCCCGGCATCTACCATGGCCATCTTCATCATCGAGTCAGGAATGAACCCCACGAGCGTGTAGGCGATGAAGCTCAGCGCCATGAAGACATAGATCCACCTGTCGATCGCACCGGCGATTGTACGATCGTCATTCAACGAGCCGGCATGGTCGACAGCGGGCGCGGATACAGAATTCACGGCGTTTTCCCCTTCTTCCTCATACGGAAGAAATATCACGCGCCCGATTTGGCTGGAACGCGCGCGGTCCGGTCAGCTGGACAACGGATGGAGGAAAGCCTGCGCCGGAAATCGGCAGGAGATCGCGGCGGCAGTTTCCGTCGGCGCCCCCGGAAGTTGTGAGACAAGCGCTGCGGAAGCCCGCATGCGCACCGCGCGCCGCCCCGGAAAAATATTTTACGGAAAAATGACTGAGCGCGGGAGCCGCAAGGAGACTGTGGCCCGCCTCCGGTTCGCGGGGACCACCGCACGTTCCGGAGGCGGGCGGCGCCAGTCACTCCAAGAGGCCATCGTCGATGGCGGCTCAGGAAGCGACCCTGCGCGTCTCGGTCTTCAGCTTCGGAGCGGGTCCCCAGAGAGACCTGGCCCTGAAGCGATCCGGCCCGGTCTTTCGACCGGGCCGGATGCAGTTTCCTAGTTCGCCTCGACGATCCCTTGTTCGCGTGCGGCTTCTCGCATCGCTTTCTGGAGCTTCTCGAAGGCGCGGACCTCGATCTGGCGGATGCGCTCGCGACTGACATTGTATTCAGTCGAGAGGTCTTCCAGCGTGGTCGGCTCCTCCTTGAGGCGGCGTTCGGTGATGATGTGGCGCTCACGTTCGTTGAGCGACTCCATCGCCTTTTCGAGCAGGCTCATGCGGGCGGTGAATTCGTCATTCTCCGCCATGCGCTCGGCCTGGCCGGGCGTATCGTCCGCAATCCAGTCCTGCCATTCGGCTTCGCCTTCCGCGCCCCCGATGGGAGCATTGAGCGAGGCGTCGCCGCCCGACGCCATGCGCCGGTTCATGGAGGTGACTTCTTCTTCCGTCACGCCGAGGCGTTTCGAGATTTCAGCCACGTTCTCCGGACGCAGATCGCCTTCTTCCATCGCGCTGATCTCGCCCTTCAGGCGGCGCAGGTTGAAGAACAGCTTCTTCTGGGCGGCCGTGGTGCCGAGTTTCACCAGCGACCACGAGCGCAGGATGTATTCCTGGATCGCGGCGCGGATCCACCACATGGCGTAGGTCGCCAGACGGAAGCCCTTGTCCGGGTCGAACTTCTTCACCGCCTGCATCAGGCCGACATTGCCCTCGGAAATGACCTCGCCCATGGGCAGGCCATAGCCGCGATAGCCCATGGCAATCTTGGCCACGAGACGCAGGTGGGAGGTTACGAGTTTTTCTGCGGCCGCAGGATCCTGGTCCTTGGCCCAGCGCTGGGCGAGCATGAACTCTTCGTTCTTCTCAAGCAGCGGGAATTTGCGGATTTCGGAGAGATAGCGCGACAGCCCCTGCTCGGGGGACAGCGTCAATGCATAGCCAGCCATGTCCATCTCCTTTTCTTTTTATGCGCCCACCCCATCTGGGAGGGGAGGCGGGCGGTCGACCTTCGGGCGGCTTTGGGCCTTTCTAGGCCTAACGCCTCCTTCTAGCGATAGTTCTCGGCAGGATTATGGTCCCGCCCCCGTCCGTCCATGTCCCGAGATGGGGGGGCTCCCCCAATCGTTAAAGGGCGGGTTCACGGATTGTTTCTATGGGAATTGAGCAGCGGGGCTAATGTCCGCCCCTTCCAGGCGTCCCCCGGCGCAGACGGCTGCGCGCCGACTCCCCCCGATCCGAACCGCATGGTATCATTTTCCGACATAAAATGAGGCCCAAGGGAGGCCAGGGGAGGTTTGCCATGCGTTTCGTTTCGGTTCTGGCGGCCGGGTTGATGGTTGCGGCGCCGGCGGTTCTCGCCCCGCTGGCGAGCGCCCAGCAGGCGGCGGTCGTGATCGCCTTTCTCGACAAAAACGGCGACGGCAACTGCGATCTCAACGAGTACCTGACGTATCAGCAGCCGCGCCTTGCGGAATTCGACAAGGACGGCGACGGCGAGCTCAACCAGGGCGAGTTCAAGGAGTCGCTTCAGGGGAAGGCCAAGATGAACGCCGCCGCCCTGTTCAAGGGGGCCAACGCCCAGGGCGGGCGCACCCTCACCCAGAAGGAATTCCTTGGTTACCACGCCTGGGTGTTCAAGCAGTTCATCGATACAGACCATGACGGCTTCATGTCCGCTGACGAGTGGGCCAAGGTCGTCCGGGGCTCCTGATCTCCGGGGCAAGATGGCCTTCAGTTCAGTGGCCATCGGCGCCTGCCGGTGGCAAGCTGTGTGCAACATACGCCTTGTGGGAGACGGAGAGGCGGAATGCGCGCAGCTGAAACGAAGCGGCCTGCAGCGGCCGGCCTGATGGCGTTGCTGGCCATGGCCGGATGCACGACGGCGGCAGGTGGACCTGATCCGGCGGCGTTGTCCGCCCCCACTGCGGCATCGGCGCGGCCGCAATTCTTCATCCAGTGGAAGGCCGATCTGCCGGGCGTGACGCGCCGCCCGGGCATTGCGGCCGACAGCGTGCTGCCTGACTACCCGGCAGCGGCCGTGCGCGGCGACCTTTCGGGCACCACGACTCTTGAAACATGCATCACCGTGGATGGGCGGCTGGCCGATGCGCGCCTCGCACAATCCTCAGGCCACGACATTCTCGATGAGGCGACGCTGGCCTGGGCGCGCGTCGCAAAGTTTGATCCTGTCGAGATCAACGGCGAACCCATGGCGGTCTGCGGCTATCGGTTCGATCAGGAATGGCGCGTGGCCGAATAGGGACTTGGCGGGACTCACGGGCGGGTTCCATCGTCAGTCAGCTTCCGTTCATCCGCAAAGCGCGATAGCGCAGCGCCGTTGGGGCAGTGTCTGATTCTCTCGAGGGGCTTTGCATGATCTCGAAGACGCCCGGCGTACGCGCCAGTCTTGTCTCCCTGTCGGTCCTCGCGCTGGCCGCATGCGGCGGCGGCGAAACGCCACCGGCCCCGACAGACGCCAGCGGCGCAGGCGAGGCGGCCGCACCGGCGCCGGTTCAGGACGCGACAACTCCTGCAGCTGCACCCGCCGCGGCGCCCGCCACAGGCCAGCTGATCCCGTCGCCGAGCTGGATGCCGGCCGATTGGGACCAGAAGGTGTTCTGGGGCGCCGAGCGCGAGGGCGTTCAGCCGGCCGGCGACATCCTGAAATGGCGCCAGCAGATGATCTTCACGGTTCCCTTCACGCTGTGGGCCGTCGCCCATGACACGCTGGTCGACGAGAAGTTCGAGCCGATCTGGGTCTGGTACACGGCGCTGCGCTCCTGCCAGAAGGGCATCCAGATGTCGGAGGATCTGGCCGGTGAGTTCGGCGATCGCGAACGCGGCAAGGCGGCGCTGACGACCGCGCGCAACGAGCTGAAGGCATGGGCCGCAACGCAACCGCGCGATATCACGATGTATTTCACGGCCAGCCTCGGCAAATGGGACGAGGCCACCGGCAACTTCATGATCAATGGCCTGCCGAGCAAGGCAACGACGCTGCGGACGAAGGATGCGCTGAGCTTTGATGACTACTTCGACGGCGCGACCGTGGAAGTGTGGTCTGACTTCAAGGAGGGGCGTCAGGCGCTCAACCATCTCCAGGCGTCGCTCGTCGCCCCGGAATGCGTGTCGGCGGATGGCTCGATGGTCTACAAGTTCGAGAAGATGTCGCAGTGGTGGGTCGTGTTTGGCGATGCTGATCGCGGCATGGGCGGCCTCACCAACTACAAGTCGCACGAGTTGCTTCCGGCCATTCACATGACCCGCGAAGCCGCAGCCGCATTCGCCCAGCGAAACCCTGAGCGCAAGGTCGAATACGCGATCACGTTCACGCCTGCGGGATCGAGCTTCGTGAAGGGAACCGATCAATCGGCCATCCGCGCGAAGTCCACCAAGGTCACGATCACTGACGCGCTCGACGGTTCGGTGCTGGCTGAGCAGGCCTACTAGCGCGGCATCTTTCTCAGCGCATCGATGAGATCCGCCATGTCCGCGGGCGGCGGGCGTTCGAAGCGAAGCGCCTTGCCGGTCACCGGATGGTCGAACGCCAGCAGGGTCGCGTGCAGCGCCTGGCGGGGAAAGGCCTTGGCCGTCGCCGTGGCGCGCTCGAAGGCCGGGCCCTTGCCCTCGGCCTTCAGCCAGCGGTGCTTGCCATAGGTCTGGTCGCCCAGCACCGGCGCGCCGATGTGGGCCATGTGCACGCGGATCTGGTGCGTGCGGCCGGTCTCCAGCCGGCACTCGACCAGAGCGGCGGCGGGCTGCGTTCCGGTCGCGTCGAGGCGTCCGAACGTTTCCAGCGCGCGATAGTTGGTGACGGCCGGCTTGCCGGCGAGCGAGTCATCCTCGCCATCGGTGTGGTCGTTCGACCAGTGGTCGGCGCGGAAGTGCTTTTCCTTCACCACCGCCATCTTCTTCCGGTCGCTGGTCGAGCGCGCGATATTCGTCTCGATCCGGCCGACCAGCGGGCGCGGCGCGCCACGTGTGACGGCGAGATAAACGCGCTCCATGTCGTGCGCCGCAAACATGGCGGTGAGGGCGGTGTGCGCTGCTTCCGACTTGGCGGCGACCATCACGCCGGACGTGTCCTTGTCGAGCCGGTGCACGATGCCGGGCCGGGCGACGCCGCCAATGCCGGTGAGGCCTTCGCCGCAATGATGGAGCAGGGCGTTCACCAGCGTGCCGGTCTCCTGCCCGGCGGCCGGATGCACCACCATGCCGGGAGGCTTGTCGACCACGATGAGGTGCTCGTCCTCGTAGACGATGTCGAGCGGGATGTTTTCCGGCTGGGGGGCGGCGGCGGCCGGCGGCGGCAGCTCGATGGTGTAGACCCCGCCGGCGACCACCTTGGCGCTGGCGTCGGTGACCGGGGCCTCTCCCAGCCTCACCTTGCCCGCCTCGATCAGATGTCTCAGCCGTGACCGCGACAGCGCCGGCTGGGCCTCGGCCAGCCACTTGTCGAGGCGATTTCCGGCCGCTTCTTCCGGGGCCGTAAGGGCAAGATGCTGGGGAGACCCGGTCGTCATGCTTTCGTCGCGATGCGCTGCAAGGTAGGGATTCGATGCGAATGCGCGCAACTAACCCGCCGGAAGGGATAAATCCATGACCAGACTGACACGGCGCGGCGCGCTCAGCCTCGGTGCGGCAGGTCTCGGAGCGGCGGCGTGCACAACCGCGGCGCCCGGCGTGGCAGGGTCCGATGCGGCGGCGACCTTCCAGCATGGCGTGGCGTCGGGTGATCCGACCCAGACCTCGGTGATCCTATGGACCCGTCTGACCACGGATGAGACCGGCATGGTGCCGGTGTCCTGGGTCGTGGCGAGCGATCCCGGCTTCAAGACGGTGGTGAAGCGCGGGACGACCTCGACGGGTCCGGAGCGGGACTACACGGTCAAGGTGGAGGCCGACGGCCTCGAGCCGGGCCAGCTGTACTATTACTACTTCCTGGTCGGGCGGACGCCGTCGCCGGGCGGCGCGACGCGCACCCTGCCGGCGGGCGGCATGGCCGACTTCCGTATGGCGGTCGTCTCCTGCTCGAACTGGCCGTTCGGTTTCTTCAACGCCTATCGCGAGATCGCCAAGCGCGGCGCGAGCGGCGGCATCGACGCGGTCATCCACCTCGGCGACTACATCTACGAATACGGCGTCACCGGCTATGGCGGCGCGGTGGGCAAGGAGATCGGCCGCAACCATTCACCCGAGCACGAGATCGTGTCGCTGGCCGACTACCGGCAGCGCCATGCACAGTACAAGTCGGACCCCGACCTGCAGGCGGCGCATGCGATCGCGCCATGGTTCTGCACCTGGGACGATCATGAATCGACCAACAACTCCTACCGCGATGGCGCGGAAAACCATCAGCCGGAAACGGAAGGCGAGTGGAGCGTGCGCAAGGCGGCCGCCGTGCAAGCCTATCTCGAATGGATGCCGGTGCGCGATCCCATGGCGGGACGGGCGCGCGAGGCGATCTGGCGCAAGTTCGAGATCGGCGATCTGGCGACGCTGTTCCTGCTCGAAAGCCGTCTCGTCGGCCGCGGCGAGGATTTGACATTCGACGAGATCTTCCTTGCGTCCGACGCCGATCGCCCGGCCGTGGTCGAGGCGCTGAAGGCGAAGGTCAACGATCCCAACCGCTCGATGCTGGGGCCGGAGCAGGAAGCGTGGCTGGCCGACGGGCTGAAAGCCTCGACCGCCGCCGGCAAGCGCTGGCAGGTGCTGGGCAATCAGGTGACGATGGCCAAGGTGAAGATCCCGGACATCGAGAAGGGCCTGCCGCCGGAGAAGTACGCGAAGGTCTCGCCGGGCGCCAAGCGGTTCTACACGACCGCCCGCTATGGCTTTGAATGGAACCTCGATTCGTGGAGCGGTTTCCCCGCCGCGCGCGAGCGCCTCTACAAGTCGGCCAAGGACGCCAATGCGCGCCTTGTCGTGCTGACAGGCGACACGCACACGTCATGGGCCAATGAACTGCACGATGCCGGGCGGCAGCGGCGCGGCGTCGAGTTCGGCTGCACCTCGATAACATCGAACGGCGCCGGCGATTCGATGCCGTTCGAGGAACTGAACTGGCTGATGCCCGAGGCGAACGACGAAGTGCTCTACTACAACGCCTTCTCGAAGGGGTTCACGATCCTGACGCTGGCCGCCGACCGTGTCGAAGCGGAATTCATCAAGGTCTCGACCATCCGTTCCCGCGACTACTATCCCTCGACGGACGCCCAGTTTGTCGCAAGGGAAAGCGAGATCGGGGGGATCAGCGGGCTGCGCCGTATCATGGCGGGTCAGACCGTCACCAGCAGCTGACGGAAAACCGCGCGAAACCCTGTGGTTTTCGCGATTGGTGGGCGCGCGGAAAGATCACATTAACAAGCGCGGGGCTAGGGTCCGGGGAGAGAGTTAACGTCCGTCTCCCCCGGGGGTCTTGTCACATTGTCCGACCTGAACGGGATCGATCCGCCGACCCTGCTGGCGCAGCTTGCTGCGCTGGGAATGGCGGCCGCCTACGTCTCCGAGGATGATGATCTCCTCGGAGCGAATGACCCTTTCTGGCTGACGACGGGCATGAGCGCCGACACGGTCGGCGTCGCCAAATTCTCCGACCTGCTGGAAACGATGTCCGCCGAGCACAAGTCGTTCGGCGACGGCGTGGTCTATCGCTTCGCCGGCAAGCAGGGCGATCGCTGGATCCGTCCGCGCCGCGGCCAGGGGCCAGCCTCCAGCATCGTGACGCTGTCGGACGTGACCAACGAGTGGGGCACGATCGCGCGGCTCGTCTCGTCCATCGATGTTCGCGACCGCCTGATGCGCGACGCTGACATCGGCGTATTTCGCTACAATCCCGATGATGAGACCTTCCACTTCTCCGAAGCGCTGGTGCGGCGCGGCGGCGCGCTGCCGGTCTATCGCCTGCAGGATGTGGTGAAGGATCTTCATCAGGACGATGTCGACAAGGACGCGCAGGTCCGCGACCGCCTGACCACCGAAGGCGGCACCGCGACACTGCATCTGCGCCGCCGCAAGCCGGATGGCACGTGGCGGCATACGCTGGCGCAGTTCTGCTCCGGCCGCCGCCTGCCTTCGGGCAAGTTCGAGATCTTCGGCCTGTCGCAGAACATCACCGAGCTGGTCAACGCGCGCGATCAGGCTGCAATCATGCACGATCGCCTCGAGATCGCGATGAGCGCCGCCAGCGCCGGCGTTTACGAGATCGATCTGCGTTCGTCCGAGCGCTGGACGTCGCCGCAATACCAGGCGCTTGCAGGCGCAGACGCCCTGACGCGCCACGCGACCATGCCGTTCGGCATGTATCACGATGACGACATTCCGGCCGTGCGCGAAAGTTGGGAACGCTGCCTGCGGTCGCGCGAAGTGGAATCGATCGATGCGCGGCTCTATCGCCCCAATGGCGGTGAGCAGTGGGTGCGCCTGTTCATGCGCGTGCAGCGCAACGAGCAAGGCGTGCCGGTGCGCGCTGTCGGCCTTATGCTGGATATCCAGCAGCAGAAACAGCAGGAACTGGCGCTGATCGAGGCCAAGAAGCAGGCCGAGGCGGCGACGGTCGCCAAATCGAACTTCCTCGCCTCGATGAGCCACGAGATCCGCACTCCGCTGAACGGCGTGCTCGGCATGGCGCAGTCGCTGGTGAATGACGGTCTTCTCGCGGATCAGCGCGAGAAGGTCGATGTCATCCTCGAATCCGGCAAGACCCTGACAGCGCTGCTGAACGACGTGCTCGACCTGTCGAAGATCGAGGCGGGCAAGATCGAGATCGCCTATACCGATGGCGACCTTGCGGTGACGCTGGATCGTCTGCGCCAGCTGTTCCTGTCGAAGGCGGTGGAGCGCGGGCTCGGCATCGATCTCAAGCTTCCCGACTCCATGCCGCGCATGCTGCGCTATGATCCGGTGCGTGTGCGCCAGTGCGTCGGCAACCTGTTGTCGAACGCGATCAAGTTCACCGAGCGCGGCCAGGTGAAGATCGAGGTCGGCTGCGCGGAGAGCGAGCCAGGCAAGTGGCTGGTCTCCGTCGCTGTGTCCGACACCGGCATCGGCATGAACGATGCTGTGCTTCAGCGTCTGTTCTCGACCTTCACGCAGGCGGATGCGACCATCACGCGCCGTTTCGGCGGATCGGGTCTTGGCCTTGCGATCACGCGGCAGCTTGCGCGCCTGATGGGCGGCGATGTCGTTGTGAAGAGCGAGCCGGGCGTCGGCTCAACCTTCACGCTGACCTTTGCCGCCGAGGCCGTGACCGAGGAAAGCCCGATCAGCGTGTCGGAACAGGCGCTGCCCACGATCAGCGATGCGCAGTTGCAGCGTCTGCGCGGCATCAAGATCCTGCTGGTCGACGACAACGCCGTGAACCGGCAGGTCGTGAAACTGTTCACCGCCAAGCTGGGTCCGAAATTCGTCGAGGCCGTCAACGGGCAGGAAGCGATCGACCGCCTGCGCGATGAAGCGTTCGACCTTGTGCTGCTGGATGTGCACATGCCGGTGATGGACGGCAAGGAAGCGATCAAGCGCATCCGGTCGAGCGGCGAAGCGTATGCCGAACTGCCCGTGATCGCGCTGACGGCGGACGCGATGAGCGGCGACCGCGAGCGCTATCTGGCGCTGGGCATGTCGGATTATGTGTCCAAGCCACTGGACCAGCGCGAACTCACCACCAAGATCGCGCTGGCCATGAACGAGCGGACGCTGCTGGCCGCCGAAGCGGCCTGATCCTTACGGCCGCAGGACGACGCGACCCACAATCGTTCCTTCGCGCAGCTGGTTCAGCGTGTGATCAGCCTGATCGAGCGGGCGCATCTCGACCGGGATCGGCGCGATCTTGCCGGCGCGCACCAGCTCCATCATTTCGCGCGTCTCGCCCAGCGGACCGGTGTAGGAGCCGACGATGGAATAGGGACGACCCGGGAAAGACGGGATCGGCGCCGCGAACTTGCCGCCGAACAGACCGACGACCACGATCTCGCCGCCGCGGCGGATAGCGCCGTTGGCGAAGTTGAGCGAAGGCGTCGAGCCCACGAAATCGACCGCTGCGGCGACGCCGCCGCCCGTGTCGAGCTTGAGCTGCTTCAGGCTCTCGGCCTC
Source organism: Hyphomonadaceae bacterium (assembly GCA_041398245.1). GTDB lineage: Bacteria > Pseudomonadota > Alphaproteobacteria > Caulobacterales > Hyphomonadaceae > UBA7672. Next base: position 100,789 of record JAWKVC010000009.1, on the reverse strand, counting down.
TTTCGAATTGTAGACGGCGTGCGCGCCGGCCTTCATCGCGGCGTCGAGTTTCTTCGGATCGATGTCGCAGCCGACGATCTTGTTGTTGGGGAACATGGCGCGGGCGAACTGCAGGCCCATCATGCCAACGCCGCCGAGGCCGACGATGGCGATGGACTCGCCTTCATAGGCGGTGCGGATCTTCTTCAGCGCGGAGAAGGCCGTAATGCCCGAGCACATGTAGGTGGCGGCAAGACCTTCCGGCACGCCGGTCGCATCGAGCAGGTATTTGGGGTGCGGGACGAGAACGTATTCCGAATAGCCGCCGGCGACCTGGATGCCGAGCTGGCGCGGCTTGTTGCAGATATGCTCCTGGTCGCGCTTGCAGGCGGGGCATTCGCCGCAGCCGATCCACGGGAAGACGACGAAGCGGTCGCCAACCTTGCGGCCTTCGAGCAGGGCCTGCGCCTCCGGTCCGACAGCCGAGAGCGTGCCTTCGATCTCGTGACCGAGCGTGTGCGGAAGCGTGCGGCCCTTGGACCAGTCGAGCTTGTCGCCGTCGCCGAGGTCGACATGGCCGTCCTGCAGGTGGACGTCCGAGTGGCAGACGCCGGAGTGCGTGATCTTCACCACCACTTCCGTGCCTGTGGGCGTCGGAATCTCCGAAATGACTTCCTGAAGCGGCTGGCCGTAGGCGACGATGGCTTGGCTCTTCATGGGTGGTCATCCTCCGCAGGTTTCGATCTGCGTTAGCACGCCTGCGGAGGATGGGAAGACCTGTCGCCCGGGAAGCTAGCCTTCGGGCGTCGCCGGGACATGTTTGGTCATCGCAACTTCGGGCGCCGGGCGCGGCGGCGGGCCCGCGCAACGCATCAGAAGGCGGGCGCGGTCTTCCGGCGAACTCGCGAACAGGATCGCATCATCGAGCGGCATTTCGTCGAGTGAGGGCCGCGCGTCCGCGTTATTCGTGGCTGCCACTTCTGTTGCAGCGGGCGCAGGTTGCGCCTCCGGCGGCTTGGTCTGCGCAACGGATGGCGAAGAAAGCAGGATCGAAACAACAAGAGCGATCCCGGTGATGGCAAGTTCGCGTTTCATGGTCATCCCCGTTGTGGCGATGACCAAGCCTCAGCCGCGCCCGTGGCGGATTGCGGGCAGGAAATGCGGAGAAGCTGCGGCGAAAGATTAACTGCGCCTGCGCGTGTTAGTGTTCCGGCGCGGCCTGCATCAGCAGCTGCCAGAGCTTGTCGTTGAAATCGCGATCTGGCGTCGCCTGTCCCGTGCGCACGACAATCAGCTTCATGGAGGGAACCACAAACAGCTTGCGGTCAGCAGCGCCAAGCGCAGCGACAAGGTCGCTGGGCGCAACCCCGATGAGCTGGCCGTCACGGCGCGGCGCTGCAGCGCCCGGGCTGATCGAATAGGCGCCGCCATTCAGCCACCAGAGACGGCCATAGGATGGATTGGTGGCGCTCGGCGTCAGCAGATGGTCCAGCTGCGCTTCCGAAATGACGCGCGCGCCACTGGATGCAACGCCGCGATCAAGCACCAGTTGGCCCATCTTCGCGATGTCGCGCGGCGTGGTGACAAGACCGGTTGGGTTGCCGACATCGGCGAACACGGCGGGGCGTTGCTCCCACGCTGTGTCATGCATGCCCGCGATCTTGGTGAGCCACATCTGCGTGACGGTGTGGAGCGGCATGCCGGACGCCTTCTCCAGCACCGGCTTCAGGATGGCGTAGGCGGGCGTGTTGTAGAAGAACTTCGCGCCGGCCGGCGCTTCATAGGAGAGGTTCTCCTTGAGGCCCGAATTCATCTCGAGAAGGTTGCGAACCTTGATCGCCGCTTCCTGTTCCGGCGTCGCCTTCGACCAGCCTGCGCCGATGTAGGAGGTCACGGACTTCTCGACATCGACGAGACCCTTGTCGACGCCGGCGCCGATCAGGATGGCGATGAAGCTTTTCTGCTGCGAGGCCACATCCTCGCGCAGGGCGCCGCCGGCTGCGCCATGCACGAAGTTGGCGCCGAAGGTCTGCGAGGCGGCGTCATCGGGAAGCGGCCAGTTGTGCTCCGTGACCGTCTTGCCGTCCTGGATGATGAGGAAGCCGGTCGTCTTCTGCGACTTGGCGTACGCCACGATCCCGTCGAGCGCGGCGGCGTTCCATGCGGGCATCACGGCAGGCGTGGCGGGCGCGTCGGAAACCGGAGGCGCAGCGGTGCAGGCGGACAAGGCCAGCACGCCTGCGGCAAGGATCATTTTGAGCATCAGCGCCTCCCTCTTTTGCGGCGCACGATACCGACCCGTATCAGAATGTGAAGGGGGCCTAAGTCTCCGTGAGGCCGGATTGTGTGGCGATGCGATAGAAGCAGGACCGGCGGCCGGTGTGACAGGCCGCGCCCGCTTGCCTGACCTTGAGCAGGACAGCGTCCTGATCGCAATCGACGCGGATCTCAACGACATGCTGCTCGTGGCCGGACGTGTCGCCCTTGCGCCAGAGCGCCTTGCGCGAGCGCGACCAGTAGACGGCGCGGCCAGTGTCGATGGTCTGCTGCAGCGCCTCGGCGTTCATCCAGGCCAGCATCAGCACGTCGCCTGTCTCGGCATCCTGCGCGATGGCGGCGACAAGACCGTCGGCGTCGAACTTCGGGCGAAGCTCGACCGTTTCGTCCTGATCGGAGCCGGAAAGGGGCGCGGCGAAGGTCATCACCCGCCGCTTAGCGCGAAATCCCCCAGCCGTCACGATCCGGCGGCGTGCTCCTGCAGGATGGTCGCCCACAGCTTGCCGACCTCGCCCATGGCCTGGTCGAAGGCACGGGTCTCTGCGGCCATGCGCGCCTTGTCGGCGGCGTCGCTGGTCCCCCACATGTTCGACCGCTTTTCCTCCGACGCCGAGGCTTCGCCGACGCCATAGACGAAGCCGGTGCGCACATCGATGATTGCGAACGAGCAGGTCGACGTCACGATGGCGTTCTCGGTGTCGAACATGCCGAGCGCAATGGTCTGCAGCGGGCCGATCTGGGTCGATTCAGTCCGGAAGGTCGTGTCGAGCGTGTAGACCAGAAGTGCGTCCGCCCTCAGCTGGGCGGCGGACTGGCGCAGATCCCGCGTGCTGGTCAGCGTGGTTGGCACAATGATGCGGGCGATTGCGGCGACGCCAGCGACCTCCGGCATTCGCATCAGCCTGTCGAGCGCCTGTTCGCCTTCGATGTCGCGCGTGGTGATGACGCTGTAGGCGCCGCGGCCATAGCCCGCATTGGTCATGCTGGAGTAGCCCGATGTTGCGACGCGGGCGACAGCGATACGGGCGGGGAATGTCATCGCCGGTTCGCGCGTGAACGCGTCGGCGAGATCCTCGTCCTTCTCCGAGATGGCGGCGATCGATACGCCGCCGGCAGGCGTTGTGTAGTAGGACGCGCAGGCGCCAAGCAGGGCAAGGCAGGCGATGGCGATGGCAAGTCTTTTCATGGCGTCCCCTCCAGATTGATCTGTGGAAGAGGGCGCGCAGAGCATGGCGGCAATGCGGCCCTATCGCGGCGCGCTCTTGAAACCTTGCGGGCGGCGTTGCACGACTTGCCAATGAAGAACGCATTGACGCTTGGACTGGTGCTGGGGCTGGCCGCATGCACGACGCCGCCCGATCCTGTCACGTCTCTCGGAAATGACTGGACGCTCTCTCCGCTGCTCGGCGGCATGGTCGCGCCGTCGGTCGCTACGCCGGGCTGCCCGCCGGAAGGCTGGGACAGGCCGGAGCTGGATGCGCTGAAGGCAAGCGGGTTCGAGGTCGCGGACGATGCGGCCCGGCAGGCGTTTGCAAAGGCGATCACGGCTTGTCTCGCCAGCCCCGATCCGCTGCTGCGCGACGGCATTGCCTATGAAGCGCTGTCGCACATGCTGCGCGCCAAACAACTCGCTGACCCCACCAAGCGGGCGCTGCTGGCCGATCTCGAAGCCCGGCTGCAGGCGGAGGACCCGCTCGGCTTTGGGCAGCCATTCGCTGCGCTGGCCCTTTCGGAAGTGGCGCGGGCGGATCGCATCGATGCGTATCTGACCGAGGACGAGCTGGTGAAGCTGCTGGTCGAGGCGCAGCACTGGTTCATCAACATCTCGGATTATCGCGGCTTCAGCGACAGCGAAGGCTGGCGCCACGCCGTGGCGCATGGGTCCGACCTGCTGATGCAGCTGGCGCTCAATCCCCGGATCGATGCGGAAGGCCTGCGCGTCATTGTCTCCGCCGTCGGGAATCAGGTCGCGCCGGCCAGCCACGCCTATGTGCATGGCGAACCCGAGCGCCTGGCGCGCCCCATCCTGTTCGCCGCCCAGCGCGGCGCGCTGAGCGAAGCGGAATGGACGCAGTGGCTCGCAGCGCTGGCGCAGCCTGCTGACCCCGACAAGGTGTTCGCGACCGAGGCGGGCCTCACTTGGCGGAACAACACGATGGGCTTCCTGCTCGCGCTGTACGCCAACGTGGCGCTGTCGGCTGATCCGGCGCTGGATGTGCTACGTCCGGGCCTTGAAGCCGCGCTGAAGGCGATGCCCTGAAGCGTTGTTGGCTCTAGCAGCCGGGCGCGTGGGCGGGCTGACCGGCGTCGAGAGCGGCGTTCACGATCGGCGTCCACAGCGCATAGCCTTCCGGCGTCATGTGGAGATTGTCAGCCACGAAGATGTCCTTCGGCGACCCGTCCGGCTTCAGCATCGCCGGAACGATGTCGATATAGGCTAAGTCGTCGCGCGTCGTGGCCAGCGCGCGCACCTTGTCGTTGAACGCGGTCTGCAGCGGCAGCTGGTCGAAGCGCAGTTTCGAGGGCTTGGCGGCGATGAACCAGACCGGCGTCGCGCCCAGCGCGCCCTGCTTGAGACGCATGAACTGGACGACGTCAGCGAAAGCGTCGTCGGGCGTGCGGCCGGCGTTGAGATCGTTCTCGCCGGCGTAGAAGACGATCTCGCGCGGGTGATAAGGCGCGACGATGCGGTTGAAATAGTGGTTCACTTCCCAGACGGTCGAGCCGCCAAAGCCGCGATTGATGACGGCGCGTGTCGGGAAGTCCTCCGCGAGCGAGGACCAGAACCGGATCGAGGACGAACCGACGAACAAGGCCGGGCAGGATGGCGGCGGCGTTTCGCGATCGGCAGCCTCGAACGCCGCGATCGCGTCGGCGTACCCGGCCTCGCGCGGCGGCGGCGTCACGGACAGGGCGGGCAGCGGCGTCCCGGTTGCGCAGGCGGCGCAAAGCAGGGCCAGAGCCAGAATGGCGCGCTTCATGGCGGTTCCCCCGGAGTATGGTTGTTTTCAACTCTGATGGAGCGTTGACGCGCAACGGGGCTGGCGTCAATGCGCGCGGGAGCCGGTCGCCCTAGATGCGGTTGCGATGGACTTCCGTGTTGATCGCGCCCATCAGGCCGGAGATCACTTTCTCCACCCGCGCCTTCTGGGTCTCGTCGCTGGCCAGCCGTGTCCGGTCGGCAAGCGCATCCGACAGCTGGTCGGCCAGCGCGGCGATCAGATCGATCCGCGTGGCGCCGGGGTCGTCAGCGAAGGCCAGCGAACGCAGGGCGTCCTCTGTCGCTGCGGCGGTCACGACATCGGCGTGGCGGGCGGGGAGCGCAGCTTCCAGTTCGATCCGGTCGCGGACGGCCTGGGCCAGCCGCACTTCCACGGCCAGCGGCGCGGATACGGCGACCGCTCGCGTGTCCTCGGTTACCGGCGCAGGAATCACCGCGCAGGCCGCCAGCGCGAACAGCCCGATGCAGTAGATGATCCTGGAAGTCGATGCTCTCATTGGTCCCACAGCCGTCTGAAACCGGTGCGGGCTTAGCGGAAGCCGCCACAACACGCCACCCGGAATTGCTCCGGAATCAGACGATTCGCGCAGCACACGAGAAAGACTCAGGAAATTGGGCGCTGGCTGCCGCCAGGCGCCCGCAATCCGGCATCCTCGCCCGGTCTAGTACTTGGCCTTGAGGTTGAGAACGAAGGTCTGCGGATGGGTCGGATGGAAGTGGATATCCTCCACCGGGGCCGACTCGCTGAGCAGCTGGCTCTCATAGAAATAGACCATGTCGTAGTCGTCGGCGTCGAGCAGGTTGAGGACATCGAGGCCGATCTCGAAAGCTCCGAAATCCTTCGAGATGCCGGCGTTAACCAGCGTCGTGGACGGAGCGCGCACCGAGTTGTCCTCGATCAGTGGACCCGGGCCGAGATAACGCACACGAACCGATCCTTCCCAGCCATCGCCGGGCAGCCAGGTGACTCCGGCGGCGGCGACGCCCTCCACCGTGTTGGGGATGCGGTCGAGGCCCGCCGGCGCGCCTTTGAAGCGTGAATGTGAGAAGGCGTAGGAGGCGTCGAAGGCGAGCCAGTCAACCGGATTCCAGAAAGCCGCGACTTCGAGACCATAGCGCCGCGTGGGATCGCTGGGTTCGGAAACGCCGGCGTCGCCGACATAGATAAGCTCGGAATCGAAATCGAGCGCGAAGACAGCGGCTGAAAGATTGAAGGTATCGTTCGGCTCCCAGCGCAGGCCAACCTCGCCGCCGCGGCTTTCCGCGAACAGCGTAGCCGGCGCGACCGGGTCGCCGGAGACAGGGTCGACAGTCTGTACGACGCCGACAATGTTGTTGGAATGGAAGCCATACCCGGCGCCGGCATAGACCTCGAACTCGTCCGACAGCTGATAGGCGATGTTGATCTTCGGGCTCCACTGGACGCCTGACTCGCTGCCGGCGTTGGCGGGGATCAGTCCTTCAACTTCGCCGTCGATATAGTCAGCGCGCAGGCCAATCGTCGTGCGGAAGCGGTCCGACCAATGGACCGTGAGATCGCCCCACATGTCCGCGGACATGACGTCGACCTTGTCGCTGGCGATGGCCGACGTGCGAACGCGGGCTGTCGTCCGGTACAGTTCGGCCTTGTCCAGCCAGTCGAAGTGAGCGTCCCCGCCGATGCGGCCCGTGGCGTTGTAGCCGAACAGCTGGAAGTCGTGGCTCATCTTCGCGCGCAGGCCAGCTGCATTCCGGCGTTCAACCTGCTCGACCTGATCGCCGAGGACCGGGTCGATGAAATAAGTGAAGTCGTGGAAGAGGTTCAGCTCGGACCTTTGCAGGTAGCCGAGGATTTCAGCGTTGTCCCATTCGAGGCCAGCGGATGCGATGTAGCGCTTCGAGACGCCGCCATTGGTCGGGTCGATATAGCCGAAGCGGCTGATCGTGCCGTCCTGCACGGCGCGCAGGGGGATCTGGTCGGTCGCCGTCCATTCGTTCTGGTAGCCGATGAAGCCCAGGCGCAGCTGCGCGTCGCCGACCGGCTGTGTGTATTTCGCGTAGAGCGTATTCTTGTCGAGATTGGCGGGAAGGTCGAACGAGCCGTCGCCGCCCTCGTGGCTGCCGGCCAGAAGCAGCGTACCGGGCCCGACGTCCCATGAGCCGGCCGCACTGACGCGGTATTCGCCTTCGGCGTCGACGCGGAGCTGGACATAGTTTTCGGGGAGACGGTCGTAGAGGACGAACGAGGCGGAGCCAGCCGCGGAATAGTCGCCATTCTCCGCGTACTGGATGCCTTTCTTGAACTCCACGCGCTCGACGAGATCGGCCATCAGGAAATTGAGGTCCAGATAGCCGCTCATGTGCGGGTGGGAGCGCTGGTTGATCGGGACGCCGTCGATGAAGCCGGCGAAGTCCGTTCCGTGGTCGAGATTGAACCCGCGCATGAAGTACTGGTTGGCCTTGCCGCCGGAGGAGTGCTCGGTGGCGATCATGCCGGGGATGACCTCGACCAGTTCGGCGGCGCGGCTGATCGGGCGCGTGGAGAGGTCGGCATAGCCGACGACGCCTTCGGAGGCGGACTGGGCGACGCCGATCTGTTCCTCGGCTCGCCCGAAGACCACCACCACGTCACGGGGCTGGGTCTGTGGATCGTCTGCTGAGGGGCCTGACGCCGGCGTGGGCGGTTCCTGCGCGAGGGCGGAACTGACCGCAGAAAGTGCGAGCAGGCTTGCCCCGCACGCCAGCAGACGGGTCAGACGCTTCATTCGGGCACTCCTCCACGCCGCGTCGCGCGGCAACAGCCCGATGGGTCCGGGACTGCAGGGCTTGTGCAGAAGGCTAGCGAGCTATGGGAGGTAAATTACCGTAACTGCAGCAGTTTCACTGCGTTACATGGCCGGTTACAGGCTATTTGCCGGGGTCGCGGCTGCCGCCCTTGAGCGCAAAGACCCGGTCGCAATACTTGCATTCGGCATAGTCTTGCTCGGACATGTCGTACCAGACCTTGGGATGGCCAAGCGCGCCGCCGCCGCCATCGCAGGAAACCTTCTTGGTCGAGACCACGATCACCTCGGGATGATCCCGATACCACGCGGCGGCATCGGTCGGGGTCGTGGAAGCGGGGGTCTTGGCTGTTGAGCCCATCTCGTCCTCGATTGAGCCCGGCTGATTTGCGACGCGCCGGATTGCGCCCTACCTATGGGGCGCCCCCGCCAGCCGTCAATGTGGCGGTCTATCGAAGGATGCCGCCTTGGCCGACGCCAGCTCGAATTCCAGCCTGCCTGAGCTTGCCATCGAGGCGAAGGCCCTGACCAAGACCTATGCGGCCTCCAAGAAGATGCCCGCGAAACAGGCCCTGAAGGGCATCGACCTGCAGATTCCGCGAGGCTCGATCTTCGGACTTCTGGGGCCGAACGGGGCGGGGAAGTCCACCTTCATCAACATCCTGGCCGGGCTGGTGAACAAGACCTCCGGCTCGGTGAAGATCTGGGGAATCGACGCCGACCGGTCTCCGCGCGAATCGCGGGCCGCGTTGGGCGTCGTGCCCCAGGAAATCAACATGGACCCCTTCTTCACGCCGCGCGAGACGCTGGAGCTGATGGCGGGGTTCTATGGCGTGCCGGCGAGTGAACGCCGGACGGACGAGATTCTCGACGCGTTGGGCCTCGGCGACAAGAAGCACGCCTATGTGCGCCAGCTGTCGGGCGGGATGAAGCGCCGCCTGATGGTGGCCAAGGCCATGGTGCATTCCCCGCCGATCCTGATCCTCGACGAACCAACGGCCGGCGTCGATGTCGAGCTGCGCCGTCAGCTGTGGGATTATGTGCGCAGGCTCAATGCGCAGGGCGTCACCATCGTGCTGACCACCCACTATCTCGAGGAAGCGCAGGAGATGTGCGACCAGATCGCCATCGTGAACCACGGCGAAGTCATCGCCTGCGAGCCGACGCCGACGCTGCTCAGGCGGATGAACCAGAAGACGCTGGTGGTGCGGCCAGAGCAGGGGCTCAACGCCGTGCCGGAAGCGCTTGCGGATTTGTCGCCCAGCCTGCGCAAGGATGGTCAGCTCGCCTTCACCTACAAGGTCGGCGAGCAGTCGATCGAACAGCTGCTGCAGCGCCTGCGCGAAGCGAATGTCGTCATAGGCGATCTTGCGACCGAAGAGCCAGACCTCGAAGACGTCTTCGTCTCGATGACGAGCGGCTGACCAGCCGCATGTCGGGCTGGCATATTGCACAGATCAACATCGCCAGGTTCCGCATGCCGCGCGGCTCGCCGGTCAACGCCGAATTCGAGGCGGCGCTGGACGAGGTGAATGCAACGGCTGAGGCCGCGCCGGGTTTTGTCTGGCGGATGATCGGCGAAGGCGACAACGAAGACGGGTCCGTGTTCGGCGATCCGGATGTCACCATCAACATGACCGTGTGGGAGTCGATCGATCATCTGGCTGCCTTCGCCTATCGGAACCTGACGCATCGCGCCGTGATGCGGCGGCGGCGGGAATGGTTCGTCGATCTGCCGGCCTATCTTGCGATGTGGTGGATCCGCGCGGGATCGACGCCGAGCCTGCGCGAAGGCAAGGCGAAACTCGACCTGATCGCAGACCTTGGGCCAACGCCGCAGGCGTTCGATTTCAGGACGCCGTTCCCGCCGCCAGGCTAGCCATTCCGCTACGAGACCGCCGGCTGGTCAGCTGAGCCACACCGCAAGGCCGATCATCACGAAGAGAACAATGCCGCCGCCGAAGATTTCGAGCTGGCGCCGTTCGATCCATTCGCGCGCCTGGGCGCCCACCACCCTGACCAGCGCCACAAGCGCGAGATAGCGGATGCTGCGGGAGAGCCCCACCGCCAGCACGAAAGGCAGCAGGGGATAGCCCGCGACGCCGGCCGCCGCTGTTCCGACCTGGAACGGGAAGGGAGTGACGCCAACGATCATCAGCGCCCAGAAGCCGTCTTCCCTCAACATGTCCAGCGCGTCGGAATAGTCGCTTTGAGCGCCCATCCACGCGATCATGGGGTCAATCACCGGTTCGGCCAGCACGGCGCCGAGCCAGTACATGATCAGACCGCCGACAATATTGCCGAGTGCGGGCGGAAGCGCGAGCAGCCACGCTGTCCGTTTGCGCGAGGCCATCATCGGAATGAGCAAGGGCTCTGGCGCGATCAGCAGGATGGCGCCTTCAAGCTGGCCGAGGAAGAAGGCTACGACATAGGCCCAAGGTCCGGACGCCCACTGCTTCAGCCAGCGGCGAAGGCTCTTCAGGGTGCCATCATCGCCATTGCTGGCGGTCGTCTGTTCGTCCGGGGTGCTCAGCTCTTCTTGTCCGGCAGATTCTGGCGTTTGGTTGAGGCGATTTCCTCCAGGTCCTTTTTGGACATGGACTCCGCCATCTGCTTGGACGCTCCCGTGAGCTGCGACTTCGGCGTTTCGCCGCGTTTGGCGGACAGGGCCGCGCCAGCCGCTTTCTGTTGGGCTTTCGAAGTTGCGGGCATGGGCAAATCTCCTTTGGCTCGCTAGGTAACGCCCACGGAGGCGCAAAGTTCGCATGGCGGCAGCACAGACATCGGCGAAGACGGACAAGCCGCAGGGGCGGGTGCTGATCATAGCCGGATCGGATTCCGGCGGCGGCGCCGGCATCCAGGCTGACATCAAGACGGTGACGGCGCTGGGCGGCTACGCGGCGACCGCCATCACGGCGCTGACGATCCAGAACACGCAGGGCGTATCAGGCGTCGTCGCGACGCCGCCCCGGGTCGTTCGCGCGCAGATGGAGGCTGTGCTGAAGGACATCGGCGCGGATGCGTTGAAGACGGGCATGCTGGGCGACAAGGCGCTTGTCGAACTGCTGGCGCAGGCTTTCGCCGATCTGGCGCCGGATATTCCACGCATCGTCGACCCTGTCATGGTGGCGACGTCCGGCGATGTTTTGCTGCCGCGCGAGGCGGTCGACGCCGTCCGCAGCCTGATGATTCCCGGCGCCGCGCTGGTGACGCCGAACGCGCCCGAGGCCGAGGTGCTGACGGGCAAGGCCGTGGACACGCTCGATGGTCAGCGCCGCGCCGCTGATAAGCTGCTGGAGATGGGGGCCGTAGCTGCGCTGGTGAAAGGCGGGCATGTCTCCGGCGATGTGATTGTCGAAGTGCTGGCGACCCAGAACGGAGAACACTTCTTCGATGGGCCGCGCATCGAGACGAAAGCAACGCATGGCACGGGCTGCACGCTTGCGTCGGGGATCGCGGCGGGCGTCGCACGTGGTCTGTCGCTCAAGGATGCCGTCGCGTTGGCCCGCGCCTATCTGGTCGAGGCGATCCGGCGTGCGCCGGGCTTCGGCAAGGGCAATGGTCCGATCGACCATGGCTGGCCATCGCGCGACCCCGAGGCATTCGCGACGCTGTTCGCGAAATGGCGTCCCGCCTGACAGCCCAGCTAACCGATCGCGCAGAAGATATCGTTTCACTCTGCCCGCCGGCCCGCCTACATCGCGTCTCTCCAACGCGGAGGCGCGCCATGGCTGACTATCCATTCTTCCAGATCGATGCGTTTGCAGAGCGTCCGATGTCGGGCGGCCCGGCTGCCGTGATGCCGATGGACGCCTTCCCGGCGGACGCCGTGATGCAGGCCGTCGCAGCGGAGAACAATCTCGCCGAGACAGCCTTTATCGTCGCGAAGGACGATGGCGTGTGGGATCTGCGCTGGTTCACACCGGCGCTGGAAGTGCCGCTGTGCGGACACGCGACGCTGGCAAGCGCGCATGCGCTCTATGAGCATCTTGGATTCGACGGCCCGCAGATTGGCTTCGATACCAAATCCGGACGTCTCACCGTCAAACGTCTGGCGGATGGCCGGCTGGAAATGGATTTTCCGGCGCAGCCGCCGCGTGAGGTTCCGATGCCGGAAGGCCTGGTCGAGGCGCTGGGCATCGCTCCGCAACGCGTCGTCGCCGGCCCGTATCTGATGGCGATCTTCGCGACGCCGGATGAGGTGCGCGCGCTCAAGCCGGACCTTGCTTGCGTCAACACGATATCGGGCGGGGCGACCGGCGGGCGCGGCAATCTCATCTGCGCTGCGCCAGGCGCGTCGGAAGGCTATGATGTGGTCTCGCGCTTCTTCGCGCCGGGGTCAGGGATTCCCGAAGACCCTGCGACCGGGTCCGCCCACTGCATCATTGCGCCCTGGTTCTCGCAGGAACTTGGCAAGGCGGAGCTGAACTGCTTCCAGGCCTATCCGGGCCGCGGCGCCCACATCACCACACGCCTCGAAGGCGAGCGCGTTAAGCTTGTCGGGCGAGGCCGGACAGTCATCGAAGGCGTCTTCCGGTTCTAGAAACAGGCAGAAAAGCCAGTCGCTCCAGCGGTTTGCACCTTCCGTGCTTGCAGGGGCGTGACGTGGGGAGTATGTGGCCCGTTCCAGATTCGGAGCCTCCCAATGGCCGTTTCCACCTATCTCGAATTCGAGAAGCCGGTCGCCGACCTCGAACGCAAGATCGCCGAGCTTGAAGCCGCCGGCGGCGCCGCCGTCGAGGAAGAAGTCGGCAAGCTGCGCGAGAAGGCGCAGAAGCAGCTTGAGCAGATCTACACGCATCTCAGCGCGTGGCAGAAGACGCAGGTCGCGCGTCATCCCGAGCGGCCGCACTTCCTCGACTATGTCGAGCAGCTGTTCGACGAGTTCGTTGAACTGGCCGGCGACCGGAAGTTCATGAACGACGAGGCGATCCTCGGCGGGCTTGCGCGTTTCCGTGGCCGCCCGGTTGTCGTGATCGGTCACGAGAAAGGTCGCGACACGCAGACCCGCCTCAAGCACAATTTCGGCATGGGCCGCCCCGAAGGCTATCGCAAGGCCGTGCGCCTGATCGAGCTTGCCGGGCGTTTTGGTCTGCCCGTCATCGCGCTGGTCGATACATCAGGCGCCTTCCCAGGCAAGGGCGGCGAAGAGCGCGGCCAGGCCGAAGCGCTGGCGCGCGCCATCGAGGCGTGCCTCACGCTTGATACGCCGATGATCTCTGTGATCGTGGGCGAGGGCGGGTCTGGCGGCGCCGTGGCGCTCGCGTCGGGCAACAAGGTGCTGATGATGGAGCACGCCGTCTATTCGGTGATCTCGCCGGAAGGCGCCGCCTCGATCCTGTTCCGCGACGCCAAGCGCGCGAAAGACACGGCCGAGGCCATGAAGATCACGGCGCAGGATTTGCTGAAGTTCCACATCGTCGACGGCGTCGTGCCTGAGCCGATGGGCGGTGCGCATCGCGACCCCAAGGACGCCATCGAGAAGGTCGGCGACGCCGTCGAGGCCGCTCTAAAGACGCTCGACGGCATGACGCCGGACGATCTGCGCGCCCAGCGCAAGGAGCGCTTCTACGCCATCGGCCGCGAAGGTCTGGCCTAGCGCCTCAGCCGATCTTGTAGACCAACGAGAACTTGGTCGCGGTGTCGGTTGACTCAAAGCCCGGCAGCGGATCGGTGTCGTGCCGCACGTCGAGCGAGACGCGGGCGCTGAGATTGCCCCACAGGTTCGCGGTCAGTGCGATGATGTTCGAGATCTGCGTCGAAGTCTGCGAGTAGACGACCTCGGTGTTGTTCGAGAGGCTGACGGCGTCGTTGAACTTGTATTCGAACTTCGAGCCGGCGCGCGCTGAACGACTCTTCCGTTTCCGCCGGCGTGGTCAGCGTCGCGCGGATTTCATCGACCTTGTAGCCGGGGCCGCCTTCGATCGTCCATTTCATGGCGTCGGAGTCGATCGCTTTCCAGGCCGGGCCGAGGCCCACAAAATAGCGGTTTTCAAAGCCCGAGAACTCGTCGCGCTCCCATGTCAGGCGGCCATAGCCGCTGAGGCGTTCGTCGAACACGCGGTCGATCTGCCCGGCGGCGAACATGCGGTTCTTCGTTTCAACGCTGTCGGTCTCACCATAGTCGGCGGCGAATTCGCCGGACTGGATCCAGTCTCCGCCATCGTGACGGAGCTTCAGTGCAAGTCCGACGTCGGAGGTTTCCGTGTTGCCCGTGGTGACGCCGGCTGTGAAGGCGCCTTCGCCGCTCCATGGCGAGGCCGGATCATCCTGGGCAAGAGCGGGCGTTGCGCCTGCAGCGATGCAGGCCGACAGCGCAGCGATGCGGAAGAGATTCATGGCCACTCCTTTCAGACGCGCGGGGCAAGCCCGTCTATCCGCAGTAGCCGGTGAATCTCAACAAAGCGTGGGCCGAATGTTTCGAGCGGGTTAAGCCTCAGTGGCGCTTGCCGGCGTGCTCGCGATCCGGAGAGCCTTTGGGCTGCGTGAAATCGACGTGCGCCCGCGCGCCAACATCCGGGTCTTTCGAAGAATTCCTGGCGTCCTGGATTTCCCATGCAAGGCGCACGGGATTGCGGGTCGACGCCCAGATCGCCGCGTCCAGAAGATCAAACTGCAGCAGCAGAATCTGCGGATCATCCTTGCCGTTGAACCAGGCCGCAGTCATGTCGCTCCAGTATTCGGAGACTTTCGAACGATCGGAGCATGGCGCCAGAAAGCCCTTGAGGCAGGCGTGATAGGCCTGGTCCTTGCCGATCAGGCAGAAATGCGCGTGTGCGCCCCGATCGATCTCGCGGGCAAGATCGCTTGCGCGGGACGTGAAGAACCACAGCCGCGCGCGTCCATCATTGTCGAGCGTGTGCGCCATCGGCTGCATGTGGCTGTGCGAGCCTTCAATGCCGATCATCCCTGCTTGTATCTTGTCGAGTTGTTCCCAGAGCTGCTTCTCGGGGCGCCTCTCGGTCTTGCTGGTGTGTCCCATGGGTCGCGTTCCTCCTGTCCTGGGGTGATCGGAATCGAACGAGCCACGGGAGCCATTGTTCCGGGAATTGACGGACGCGGGCAAAGCGTACATAGGCAAACCGGCTTCCAGATGTGGAGTGGGCCATGAGGATCGTTACCGTCTGATCCGCGCCGGGGACCCGCCCGGCAGGGCATAGCCATCTCCCATCGCGCGCGCCTGCGTGCGCGCTCAAACGCATTCCGGAAAACATCCATGTTCGCATTCCTGCGGCGGGCCTCACCCTTGTGGGGCAACGCCAGTTTCAATCGCCTGTGGGCCGCGCAGACCCTGTCTGCGTTCGGAAGCCGCATCACGCGCACCGCGATGCCGATCATCGCCGTGGGCGTCCTGTCCGCTTCGCCATGGGAGGCGGCCGTGCTCGCGGCGTTCACCTACGCGCCCTATGTGCTCACCGGCCTGCTGCTCGGCGGATATGTCGAGCGAACCAACAAGACCCGCCTGATGATCGCGACCGACCTCGTTCGCTTCGTGGTCGTTCTTGCGACGCCGGTCGCCTGGTTGGGCGGCTGGCTCAGCTTTCCGCTGCTGTGCGTGCTTGCCGCGCTGGCGGGCGCCGCCAGCGCACTGTTCGGAAACGCAGACAACGCCGTGCTGCCGCGCCTCGTGCCGGAGGATCAGCTGGTCGATGCGAACGCCCGCCTGCAGGCGACCGAGTCGCTGGCCGAGCTTGGCGGACCCGGCGTCGCCGGCGTCCTGATCGATCTTGTCACAGCGCCGATCGCAATGGTTGTCGATGCGCTGACCTTCCTGTGGTCGGCCTTCTGGCTATGGCGCATTCCGCGGGCGCAGACCCAACCGGCGCCAACGGAGCCGGGCGAGACGATCCCGGTCCTCCGCAGGCTCAGGCTCGACATCGCCATCGGCTTTCTGGCGATCTGGCGATGCCGTCCGATGCGCGCGATCATCACGGCGACCTTCGTCTGGTACGTCTCGGCTGGCTTCTTCTTCGCGACGTTCACGATCTTCATGTTGCGCGATCTGGGGATGAGCCCGTCCCTGATGGGCATTATCATTTCGGTGGGCGGCGTCAGCGCGCTGGCGGGATCATTGCTTGCCGGGCCGATGGCCCGCGCTTTCGGACAGGGCCCCGCCATCCTGCTCGCTTTCGTCATGAGCACGTGCGGCACGCTGATGCTGATCCCCGCGGCGATGATCCGCGAATGGTCGACGCTCTTCATGGTGCTGCAACAGACGCTGGGCGACAGCGGGCTGATGGTTTTCACCATCCTCGCCGTCAGTTTGCAGCAGCGCCTGCTGCCGGAGGACCAGCTGGCGCGCGCCAACGGCTTCAATCAGGTCGTCAACGGCGTTGGCATGACGGGCTCGATCCTGCTCGCCGGATGGATCGCCGAGACTGCGGGCGTCGTGAACACCGTGATCGGTGGAGCCTGCATATCTGCTGTCGCGATCCTGCCGCTGCTGACGCGCCATCTGCTGGATATGAAGGAGAAGCCGAAGCGCGTCGCCGCCGTGGCCCACTAGTACCGCTCGTCACCCGCGGGCAGACGTGCCATTCTGACGGGCGCGTAGGGGGCGGGTTGGATGACCGGCGGAACTCAGGGACAGCCATCGCGCGATTTCACCGACAGCTCCATCTTGCGCGGCAGCGCTGTGGCCATCATCGTCGGCTACTTCATGGCGGTGGTTGTAGCGTCCATGTGGATAGGCCGAATCTGGAGCCCGTTCGACATGGCAAGAGGCGTATCTGCCGTGTCCTTCGGCCTGCGGAACGCGCTGCATCCCGCTACGCTGGCCATCGGCCTGTGCGCCATGGCGGTGCTGGTGGTGATAGGATACTTCGTCATGGCCGCCTATCGCGGTGATCACACCACCCACGCGGCAGCCGCGATCATCGGTGCGCGCACGGCGGCGATCGGCTTTGCGATCCTGCTGTTCTTCGCGTCGCTTCTCAACCTTGGCGGCATCGTCGCCGGCGGTGCCTTGAGCGCGTTGCCTGCGGTTGGCGTGCTGTTCGTCCTTACGCTCGGCGCGGGTGCCGTAACGGGACTGGCGGCGCGCATCGCTGCGGGTCCGCCTACGGTCATGCGCGAAAAGCAAGCCGACTGAGGCCGGGCTGCCTTAGGCGCGGGCGGCGCTGGAGACGTCGCCGTGGCAGTTCTTGTAGCGCTTGCCCGAGCCACAGGGGCACGGCGCATTGCGCGGCGTCGACGCCCAGGCAGCCTGCGGCGGCGTTTCTGCCGACTGCTGCGGTGTGGCCTGAGCCGGCGCCGCCACCGGGCGCGCCGCATGCTGCGTCGGCGTCCGGGCAGGGCCGGTGTCGGCGCCCGGAGGCGCTTCAGTGACGAACTGGCCGCGCATCAGCAGGCGGGTGACGTCGGCGCGCAGATCGCTCAGCAGGCGTTCGAACAGCGTGAACGCCTCGTTCTTGAACTCGTTCAGCGGATCGCGCTGGGCGTAGCCGCGCAGGTGGATCACCGAGCGCAGCTGGTCGAGGTGCCAGAGGTGTTCGCGCCAGCGCGTATCAACCGACTGGAGCAGGATCTGCTTCTCGAGCCAGCGCATGCGCTCCTCGCCGACCGCGGCGGCCTTGTTGGCGTAGAAGGCGTCGGCGGCTTCCCGCAGCTTCTCGGCGACTTCCAGCGTCGCCACGCCTTCCTCGTGGGCCCAGTCCCTGATCGGGGCCAGCGAAGCGTCGAAGCCGAGGATGTCGAGAGCTTCTTCCTCAAGCTCCTTGAGGTTCCATTGCTCCTGATAGGCCTTCTCCGGCATGTGGCGCAGGCACATGTCGCTGATGAGCTGGTGGCGCATGTCCGTGATCGTGTCGGTCACGTTGGCGGCGCGCATGAACTCGATGCGCTGCTCGAAGACCGCCTTGCGCTGGTCGTTGGTGACGTCGTCGAACTTCAGCAGGTTCTTGCGGATTTCGAAGTTGCGCTGCTCGACGCGTTTCTGCGAGGTTTCGAGCGCCTTGTTCATCCACTTGTGGGTGATGGCCTCGTCTTCCTTGATGCCGAGGCCGCGCATGATCGCGTCCAGACGTTCAGCCGCGAAGATGCGGAGCAGGTCGTCTTCAAGGCAGATGTAGAATTTGGAGCGGCCGGGGTCGCCCTGGCGGCCGGTGCGGCCGCGCAGCTGGTTGTCGATGCGGCGGCTCTCGTGGCGCTCGGTCGCCAGAACATAGAGACCGCCCGCCGCCAGCGCTTCCGCCTTCTTGGCGGCGATGTCGGCTTCGATTTTGGCGCTGAGTTCCTTGGTCTCTTCTTCGTTCAACTCGCGGCCCAGCTTCTCGGCCATCGCAGCGCCTTCGTCGGCGATGCGCATGTCGAGGTTGCCGCCAAGCTGGATGTCGGTGCCGCGGCCCGCCATGTTGGTGGCGACCGTGATCGCGCCCGGCACGCCGGCCTGTGCGATGATGTGGGCTTCGCGCTCGTGATGGCGTGCGTTGAGAACCTGGTGCTGAATACGCTCTGCAGAAAGCAGGTTGGACAGAACTTCCGACTTCTCGATCGACACCGTGCCGACCAGCACGGGCTGCTTGCGGCGCACGCAATCCTTGATGTCGGCGATGATGGCTTTGTATTTCTCTTTGGCAGTCCGGTAGACGACGTCGTCCTCGTCGATCCGTTTCACTGGACGGTTCGTCGGAATCTCGACGACTTCCAGCTTGTAGATGTCGGCGAATTCCTGCGCCTCGGTCGAGGCCGTGCCGGTCATGCCCGCGAGCTTGTCGTACAGGCGGAAGTAGTTCTGGAAGGTGATCGAGGCCAGCGTCTGGTTTTCGGGCTGGATCTTCGTCTTTTCCTTCGCCTCGATGGCCTGGTGCAGACCTTCGGAGAGGCGGCGGCCCTGCATCATGCGGCCGGTGAATTCGTCGATCAGCACGACCTCGCCATTCTTGACGATGTAGTCCTTGTCGCGCTGGAACAGCTTGTGGGCGCGCAGGGCCTGGTTGGCGTGGTGGACCAGCGCGATGTTGGCCGGCTCATAGAGCGAGCCCTGCAGGATGCCCGCCTGCACCATCAGCTCTTCGAGCTTCTCGTTGCCGGTTTCCGAATAGACCACCGAGCGCTGTTTCTCATCGAGCGTATAGTCATCCGTATCGAGCAACGGGATGATCGCGTCGATCGATTGGTACAGCTCCGAGCGGTCGTCGGTCGGGCCAGAGATGATGAGCGGCGTGCGGCTTTCGTCGATCAGGATCGAGTCGACCTCGTCGACGATGGCGAAGCGGTGACCGCGCTGGACCATGTCGGCCAGCGAGTACTTCATGTTGTCGCGGAGATAGTCGAAGCCGAATTCGTTGTTCGTGCCGTAGGTCACGTCGCAGGCGTAGGACGCCCGGCGCTGGGCGTCGTCGAGACCGTGCACGATCTTGCCGACCGACAGGCCGAGGAAGCGGTAGACCCGGCCCATCCATTCGGCGTCGCGGCTGGCCAGATAGTCGTTGACGGTGATGACGTGAACGCCACGGCCTTCGAGGGCGTTGAGATAGACCGGCGCGGTCGCGACCAGCGTCTTGCCCTCGCCGGTGCGCATCTCGGCGATGCCGCCCTTGTGGAGAACCATGCCGCCGATCAGCTGCACGTCGAAATGCCGCAGCCCGAGCGCCCGCTTGGCCCCTTCGCGGACCACTGCAAAGGCCTCGGGGAGGATGTCGTCCAGCTTGGCGCCATTGGCCACCTGCTGGCGGAAGTCCTTGGTGCGCTGGCGGAGGGCGTCGTCGGACAGCGCCTCGGTCACGGGCTCCAGCGCATTGATCCGCTGGACGATGGCTTTATAGGGCCTGACCTTTCGTTCGTTGACCGAACCAAAGAGTTTCTGGGCGATCCCAAGCATACCGATTTTCCGCCTGCCAGCCTCACGCGAGCCGAGATGGTCGCGGCGTCCCTCTTACAACTAGTGTATACGGGGGAGTTTTCCGGCCTCGGCTACACCGGCGCGAAATCCAAAACACCCCCCGAAACGTTCCGGGAAGTCCCTCGACTTGCGCCTTGCCGAGACGTAAGGACCAGCTTTCCCAGTGTCAATCCGAGCACTGGCCACGCACTGGATAACCCTGACTGCCCTATGACAGCTTTGGCAGCTTGAGGAGCCTCAGGATGGCTTTTGGGACACGCTCCGGCTGGTTTTTGGGCCTTTTCCTGTGCGGTTCGGTCGCGCTGGCCGCCTGCGACAGCGAGGAGGCCCCCGTGCGCGAGGCCGTCTCCCTGGACCGGTCGGCCGAGGCCGCTTCGGTTAACGGACAGATCATCTATGTCGCCGACGTGGAACTCGAGGCCAAGCTGAAGGGGGTCATCGAGGAGGGTGAGACGCTGGAGCCAACCAGTGTCGAGTTCGACGAGATCCTGGACCAGCTCATCGAGGTGAAGCTCCTTTCCATGGAGGCGGTCGCCCGCGGGCTGGACGAGGAGCCGGAAGCCCGCCACCGGCTGGAGACCGCGCGGGACAATATTCTGGGCAACATCCTGCTCGAGACGATCGCCTCGGAGCGGATCGACGAGGCCGCCATCCGCCGGATGTACGAGACCCAGGTCGCCCTCCTGGAAACGCAGATGGAGAACGAGGCGCGGCTGCGCCACATCCTCGCGGCCAGCAAGGAAGACATCGACAAGATCGCCGCCGAGCTGAAGGCGGGCGCCGACTTCGTGGTCACTGCTGCGCGCCGGTCGACGGACGAGGTCACGCGCATGGATGGCGGCGACCTCGGTTACATGACGGCCGAGGAAGCGACGCCTGAATTCGCCCGCGTGATCCGCGAAGTGTCCGAAGGCGGCATCTCGCGTCCTTTCCAGGATGCTGAAGGCTGGCACATCGTGAAGGTGGAAGAAGTGCGTAAGCGCCGTCCGCCGTCGATCGAGGAGCTGCGCGAGCGCATCGAGCGCTATCTCAAGGCGCAACAGCTCGAGGAAATCCTGAAAGAGCTGCGCGCCGACGCCGCGATCGTGAAGCGCAACTCGCCGCATGGCGTACGCCCGACCGAAGCCGCAGCGCCCGCCCGCCCTGCGCCGCGACCCGCAGCTGATGCTGCGCCGCCAGAGCCAGCTGACGCGGCCCCGCAGGCGGCGCCCGGCGGCACGGCCTCCGAGACACGCGAGCCGGCGCCGGCCGCGTCGCCACCCAAAACGCCTCAATAGGGGTTCATCACTTGGCTACTGCTGCCGACCTGCCGGTTTCACCGCTTGCGCCCGAGCGCTTTCCTGTTCTGCCCAAGGTTGGTGGGGTTGAGGCGGTCACGCATTCGCTCGGCCTCTACAAGGGCAAGGTGCGCGACGATCTGCTGGTCGTGCATTTTCCAGAAGGCGCGTCCGTTGGCGGCATCTTCACCATGTCCTCGACGCGGTCGGACGATGTGGATCGCTGCCGCGCGGCGCTGAAGGCGGGCGGCGGCAGGGCGCGCGTGCTGGTGGTCAACACCGGCAACTCCAACGCATTCACGGGCGCAGCGGGCATCGCCAAGAACAACGCGACCGTGGCGTCGGCGATGAAGATGTCCGGCTGCGGCGAGCACGAGGTGTTCGTCTCGGCCACAGGCGTCATCGGCGAACCCATGCCGCCGCACATTGTGTCCGGCGGCGTCGAAAAAGCATGGACCGGCATAGCCGCGCCGGATTGGGAGAAGGTGGCCAACTGTATCCGCACCACCGACACCTTCGCCAAGGCCGCGGGCGAAACCGTCGATCTCAACCGCCGCAATGTGAGCATTCTTGGCGTCGCCAAGGGGTCCGGCATGATCCAGCCGAACATGGCGACGACGTTGAACTATCTGTTCACCGATGCGCCGTTGGCGCCGAATGTCTGTCAGGCGCTGATCTCCCGGCTCGGCGATCTCACCTACAACTGCATCACGGTCGATTCCGACACGTCGACCTCGGACACGCTGCTGTTCTTCGCGACTGGCGCGGCCGGCGGCGAGCCGATCCATAATCCCGATGATCCACGTCTGGCGGGCTTCGTCGAAGGGATGCATCGCGTTCTGGAAGACCTCGCCACGCAGATCGTGCGTGACGGCGAGGGCGCCTCGAAGATCATCGAGATCACCGTTGAGGGCGCGGTCAGCGACGCGTCGGCCAAGGTCATCGCCTGTTCGATCGCCAACTCGCCACTGGTGAAGACGGCGATCGCCGCTGGCGATGCGAACTGGGGCCGGGTCATCATGGCGATCGGCAAGACATCGGAGCCGGTCGAGCGCGACCGGCTGGTGCTGTGGTTCGGCGATCATCTGGTGGCGCAGGATGGCGCGCGCGCAGCGACCTACTCGGAAGAGACGGCGACCCGGGCTGTTTCCGGTCAGGAAGTCTCCATCCGCGTGAATCTCGGTCTCGGCCAGGGTCGCTCCCGTGTCTGGACCTGCGATTTCACCGATGGTTACGTGAAGATAAACGGCGCCTACAGAAGTTGATCGTCCGGCTGCACGCTGCACTTACCCAACCATGAGAGAAAGATGATGCGCACGCTGATGATTGTTTCGGCGGCTGCGCTGGTGCGAAGCGACGGGCGACTGCTGCTGGCGCAGCGGCCCGAGGGAAAGACGATGGCGGGTCTCTGGGAATTCCCAGGCGGCAAGATTGAAGCCGGCGAAAGCCCTCAGGGCGCGCTTGTGCGCGAACTGAAGGAAGAACTCGGTCTTGGCGTCAGCGAATCCGACATGGAGCCCTTCGCGTTTGCCTCGCATGCCTATGAACGCTTTCACCTTCTGATGCCGGTGTTTCTCATCCGGTCGTGGGAAGGCGAAGTGACGGCTCAGGAGGGACAGAAGCTCGCTTGGGTGTCTGCCGGGGAGATCAGGAGCTATCCCGCTCCTGCCGCGGACGTCCCCCTGTTCGAGCAGTTCATCAACTGGTCGAAGGCGGGACACGCATGAACAAGCTTTCCACTCTCCTCGCATTCCTGAAGAACCGCTCGGGCGCAACGGTGATCGAATACTGCCTCATCGCGGGCATCATCTCGATCGCCATCGTGGGCGGAGCTTCTGCGATCGGGACGAACACCAACTCGTCCTTCAACGCGGTCCAGGCCGGGTTCGACCAGTCGTAAGACGGCTAGCCGGCCTTCTCGCCCGCATCCTGTTCCTTGACGCCCAGTGCATCGGCGAGGCGCATGGTCGCGCTTCCGGGCCGCTTCGGCTTGGGCTGATCGGGCGATGGCGCCCAGCCGGACAGCGTCACGAATTCGAATGTTGCGCGGACCTTGCCGTCGGGATCCGAGAAGCGCCGGGCGTAAGCCTCCATCGCACGCATCAGGATGCCACGCGTGAGCGGCGGCGCCTCGCAGCTTGCGAAAGCAGCCGTCTCGCCCATGCCGCGTAGATCAGCCAGCAGGCGTAACGGATTGGCGTAGCGCACGGTGCGCGCGTCATTGTCCGCGACCGGCATGGCGAAGCCTGCACGCTGCAGAAGGCCCGCACCGTCGATCACGTCGAGATAGGGCGACACGCGATTGGCCGCGCCGCCACGCACTTCTTCTTCGGCGGAAAGCAGCGACTGACGCAATTCACTCAGCGTCCGTCCGCCCAGCACGGTCCCGATGAACAGGCCGTCCGGCTTCAGCGCGCGGCGGATCTGGATGAGCGCGCCGGGCAGATCATTGACCCAGTGAAGCGAAAGCGCCGAGACAACCAGATCGAAGCTTCCCTCTGCGAAGGGCAGGTCTTCTTCGTCTGCAATGATGTCTGGCGAAAAGGCAGGCGACAGGTCGGCCGTGACCACTTCGCCCAGACGCGCCGCCAACGAAGCATCGGCTTTCATCGTCCTGGCCAGCAGGCCGTCGTGCGCGCCAAGATCCAGAACCCGCTCAAATCGCCGGTTGATGGCGGAAAGACGAAGGGCGATGTCTTCCGCCGCGACCTGTTTCAGGAAAGAATAATCCGCGAAGGTCGACGCGGAGCGGCTTCGCCGGCGAGCGTGCAACCGCCGGTCGAAGATCCGCATCGGATCGCGGCCGGGGGCCGTTGGGGGCGAGGACGGTGGACGAGGCATCTGGCGCTGATGGAGCGGCGGACCGCAGCCGGGGGAAGGCGCGCCGGGCGCATTCCCGCCGGCGTGACCGCGCGGCCCGCAGCGTGGCCGGTCTGATCTGGCCGCAGCGCTCCCTGATTACGCACCGCGAATTGCCGGGACCGGGGGCGCTGGAACCCGAACTCTGGTCAAAACTCCAGTTCATCAGCGGCAGCCAGTGCTTACGCTGTGGCCTGCCATTCGAGATCGAGGTCGATCCCGATCAGGTCTGCGGTGCCTGTCTGGCCCGCCCGCCGGCCTATGACCGGGCGCGGGCGGCGCTGATCTATGGCGACGTCTCGCGCGATCTGGTGCTCGGGCTCAAGTATCAGGGCCGTCGGGACGCGCTCGTTATGCTTTCGGGGTGGATGGCGAACGCTGGCGCTGATCTGCTCCGGGAGGCGGACCTGATCGTCCCTGTTCCATTGCATTACTTCCGGTTGATCCGGCGGGGGTTCAACCAGTCCGGTTGGCTCGCCGCGGCCCTGTCGCGTCGCAGCGGCGTGCGCCTGTCTGTGGACGCGCTGAAGCGGGTTCGCGCCACGCCGATCCAAGGGAGCCTGTCGCCGGGCGCCCGCCGCCGGAATGTTCAGGGAGCCTTCCGTGTACGTCCTGGGCGGGCGAAGCTGGTCAAGGGCAAGCGGGTATTGCTGGTTGATGATGTCCTCACCACCGGAGCAACCGTGGAAGCCTGTGCAAGGACGCTAAAACGGGCAGGCGCCGCCTGCGTCGATGTGATCACACTTGCACGAGTTGCAGGGCCAAGACCGGCGCCCATATAGTTTTGGAACGATTCCAGAGTTTCAACGCTCTGTTATGAAGTGAGGTTCAGGCTCGGCTTTTCACGATCTGGCGTGTCCGGTCGGAGCCGGGCGAGGGTCAGGAGCAGGCCGGTGTCGGCGCGGGTTGAAATCTATACACGTGAATACTGCGGCTACTGCACGCGCGCGAAAGCGTTGCTTGCGTCCAAGGGCGTGGAGTTCGTGGAGCACCGGGCCGGTGACGACGCCGACAAGCGCCGCGAGATGATCCAGCGCAGCCAGGGCGGCATGACCTTCCCGCAGGTATTCATCAACGGTCGCCCGGTCGGCGGATCGGACGAAATCCACGATCTCGATCGCCGGGGTCAGCTCGATCCGTTGCTGGCCGAACCCGCCGTTGCCTGAAAGGAGAGGTGAGCCTTGATCCGCTACTCTCTCGCCTGTGTGGGGGAACATGAGTTCGAGGCGTGGTTCTCGGACTCCAAGGCTTACGATCGCCAGCGCAAACGCCGTCAGGTCGCGTGCCCCGTGTGCGGCTCCACCGAGGTTCACAAGCAGATCATGGCGCCGATGGTGCGGTCTTCGGACAAGGCCGTTCCCGCCGAGGTCGCCGCCGCCAAGGTGGCGGCGGAAATCCGCCAGCACATCGCCGACACGCATGATTATGTCGGCGACCGTTTCGCCGATGAAGCGCGCTCGATGTATTATGGCGAAAGCGAGCACCGGCCCGTCTGGGGCGAGGTGACGGCTGACGAGGCCCGCGAGCTTCATGAGGAGGGTGTGCCGGCAATGCCGCTGCCCAAGCCCCTCGCGCCCGAGCCGCCCCGCCGCCGGGACAAGCTCAACTAGGATCTTGCCGCGTTTTCCGGCGTTTCCGCGGTTCGCCAGCGAGCCCGGGTCGTGTTAGGAAGACCGCCAGCACCAGAGGACTTCCCCATGACTATGGGCTTTGTTGACGCTGCAACCGTTCCACCTCGTTACACCAACGAGATCAAGCTGCATGGGCCGGAAGCCTTCGCGGGCATGCGCAAGGCTGGTCAGTTGGCGGCCGAATGTCTCGACATGCTGGCGCCGCATGTCGTGCCGGGCGTCACGACCGGCAAGCTCGACGATCTTGCGCGCGATTTCGTGCTGGAGCGCGGCGGCCTGCCGGCCTGCCTCTTCTACAAGGGCTATCGCCACACGGTATGCACCTCGATCAACCACGTCGTGTGCCACGGCATTCCCGGTCCGAAGCAGCTGAAGGAAGGCGACATCGTCAACATCGATGTCACCGTGATCCTTGATGGCTGGCATGGCGACACGTCGCGCATGTATTCGGTCGGCCCGGTGAAGCGAAAATCCTCGCGCCTGATGGATGTGACGTACGAGTGCCTGATGAAAGGCATCGAGGCGATCAAGCCCGGCGCCCGCCTCGGCGATATCGGCGCCGCCATCCAGGAGCATGCCGAACGCCAGCGCTATTCCGTGGTCGAGGCTTTCTGCGGCCATGGTCTCGGCCGTGTCTTTCACGACTCGCCGAACATCCTGCATTTCGGCCGGCGCGGTCAGGGCGAGGAATTGCGCCCGGGCATGATCTTCACGGTCGAGCCGATGATCAATCTCGGGCGCCGCGATGTGGCGCTGCTGGCGGACGGCTGGACGGCGGTGACGCGTGACCGGTCGCTGTCGGCGCAATACGAGCACTCGATCGGCATCACGGAATCGGGCGTGGATATCTTCACGCTGTCGCCGACCGGCCTCCACACGCCGCACACGTCTGGCGCCGAAGCCGCCTGACAAGACAATGGCGGACGGGGGGAAGCCAAAGCCGGGAGCATCAGAAGGCCCGACGCGGCATTACCACGGACATCGCGAGCGGCTGCGCCAGCGCGTCCTTGAGAGCGACGGTTCGCACCTCAAGGACTATGAACTGCTCGAACTGCTGCTCTGCGCCTTCATACCTCGCGTTGATGTGAAGCCGATCGCCAAGGAACTGCTGGCCCGTTTCGGGTCCGTGTCGGGCGTGCTGGCGGCCGCGCCCGAGCGGCTGATGGAAGTGAAGGGCGTGGGGGAGACAGCCGCCAGCTACATCCGCGGCGCGAATCTTCTGCTCCAGCGCGCGGCGAGCGACGCCGTGAAGGAGCGCCCTGTCATCTCCAACTGGGCTGCGCTGCTGAATTATGTGAAGCAGCAGCTTCGGCACGAGAAATCAGAGCAGGCACGCGTTCTCTATCTCGACCGCAAGAACAAGCTTATTGCCGATGAAGTCGCAGGGCGGGGCACGGTCGACCATGCGCCGGTCTATCCGCGCGAGATCGCGCGACGTGCGCTCGAACTGTCGGCATCTGCAGTTATTCTCGTTCACAATCATCCGAGCGGCGATCCGACGCCGTCGCGCGCCGACATTGATCTGACGCGCGACATCGAGAAGGCGCTCGCCCCGCTGGAGATCAGGTTGCATGACCATCTCGTGGTCGGCGCGTCCGACACAGTCAGCATGAAAGCCAAGGGCCTGATCTAGTCGCGTCTGATCTGGGCGCCACCGATTGCTGCGCTGCGGCACGACTTGTCATGGGTTTGCCCTGCATTGTGCTTGCCCTTGCACCCGCCGAAGCTAGGGTGCGGGCAAAGATGGGCCGCGCAAGCGAGCCGGAGGGAGGACGACAATTGGCTATAGCACCAGCAGCCCCGGCGGGCGAAGCCCCGGCCGGCGGGCAGAGTTTCGGAACACCAGGTTACCGCGCCTATGTGCTGCTGTCCCTGACGTTCGTCTACATGCTGAACTTCATCGATCGCAGCCTTCTGGGCGTGGTCGCGCAGCCGATCATCCGCGAGTTCGGTCTTACTGACACACAGTACGGCTTCCTCAACGGACCTCCCTTCGCGATCTTCTACGCGCTGATGGGCATTCCGATCGCGATGATGGCCGACCGGTTCAACCGCGTCCTCATCATGGTGTTCTGCATCGCCATCTGGTCGCTGATGACCGCGTTATGCGGGTTCGCCACCAGCTTCGTGTTCCTGCTGATCGCGCGCGTCGGCGTGGCGATCGGCGAAGCCGGCGGCACACCGCCCTCGAACTCGATCATCGCCGACTATTTCAAGCCGAAGAGCCGCGCCAACGCGCTGGGCATCTTCGCGATGGGCGTCACGATCGGCACGGCGCTCGCCAACGCATTCGGCGGCCCCATCGGCAGCCTCAGCGACGAAAGCGTTGTGAGCTTCTTCTCCTCAATTGGTCTGGGCGACATTCACACGCAGCTCGGCTGGGGCGAGCACTTCGGCTGGCGCTTCGCCTTCATCGCGCTGGGTCTTCCCGGCCTGCTGGTCGCCTTGCTCCTCCTGTTCACGGTCAAGGAACCGCCCCGCGGATTCTCTGACCCGCCGGGCACCGTCCACGTGGAGAAGGCCAACGTCGTCGAGACGCTGAAGGAGCTTGGCTCCAAGCCGACCTTCTGGACCATGTCCGTTGGCGCCTCGCTCGTGGCGTTTGTTGGTTACGGACACTTCGGCTTCCAGGCGCCGATGATGCAGCGCCTGCATGGCATCGGCCCCGGAGAGTTCGCGTTGAACTACGGTGTGCCTCTGGCGCTGGTTTCGGCGGTGGGCACGTTCCTTGGCGGCTATATAACCCAGCTGCTGTCGTCGCGCTTCGTCACGTCGGTCGCCTGGGTTCCAGCGATCGGCCTTGCCGCGAGCATCCCTTTCTACATCGCAGGCTTCTACATGGAGCCGGGAACGCCGCAGCTCTTTGTCTGGGGCGCCGGCGCGATCTGCCACTACTCTTATCTCGGCGCGCAATACCCGATTGGTCAGGGTGTTGTGTCGATGCGCGCACGCGCAACAGCGATCGCCATCCTGCTGTTCATCGTGGCGCTGGTCGGCAACGGTGTGGGTCCGCAATTCCTGGGCATCATGTCCGACACCTTCATGGGCATGCAGATCCAGTCGCTCGATCCGTCGGGTGTGCTGTCTCAGCCGATCTGTCTACAGGAGGTCACCGGACGTGGCGATCCGGCCGCGCCGATGGCGGCGGAAAGTCTTGCGATCTGCAAGGCCGCGTATGGTGAAGGCGTGCGTCAGGCAATGTCGCTGCAGACGCTGTTCTTCATCCCTGCGGCTGCGCTCTTCTTCCTCGCGTCGCTGACGCTGAAGAAGGACATGGTCGCCAAGCCCGTCTAGGGCGAAGCGATGTAGCCGCGATTACACGGCCGGACCCTCGCAAGGGTCCGGCCGTTTGCGTTGCAGCATGACGCTGTTGTCAGCGCGGCGTCTGCAACTTCTGCGCGATTGAGGGTGGACCGCCCTGCGCAAAGCCGTAAGCATTCGCCAAAACAGCCGGTCGAAATGATATCGCATCGGCGTAGTCGGGAGGCGACTTGCATGGGCACGCAGACCGGCGCGATTGGCGCGGGAACGACGGCTGCCGGGGATCAGGGTCAGGGTCACATCACCGGATATGGGACCAAGGCGTATCGCAGCTATGTGCTGAACGCGCTGCTCTTTGTCTACATCCTCAACTTCCTTGATCGCGGCCTGCTCGGCATTGTCGCCAAGCCGGTGATGGCTGAGCTTCAAATCTCCAGAGGTGATTTCGGCCTGCTGACCGGCATCGGCTTTGCGCTGTTCTATTCCGTCGTCGGCATTCCGCTCGCGCGGTATGCCGAACACGCCAATCGCACGTGGATCATGACGGTCTGCATCGCTCTTTGGTCTTTGGCGACGGCCCTGTCGGGCATGGTTGCGCCAGTGGAAATCGGCGGGTTTGTCATCTCCGGTTTTGTCATGCTGCTGCTGTGCCGCGTTCTGGTTGGCGTAGGCGAGGCAGGTTGCACGCCGCCGGCGAACTCGCTGATTGCTGACTACTATCCGCCCGCCCGCCGCTCGACGGCGCTTGGCTATTACGCGATGGGCGTCACGGCCGGCACGCTGTCAGCCAATCTGATTGGCGGTCCGCTGGCTGACGCGTTTGGCTGGCGCTGGGCGTTCGTCGCTATCGGGATGGCCGGGGTCGTCGTGGCGGTCGTTTTCCGCATGACGGTGAAGGAGCCGCCACGCGGTTATTCGGACCCGCCGGGCGTGGTGCGCCCGCAGCGGGCGACCTTCGTCGAGGCGATGAAGGAACTGGGCTCGAAACCATCATTCTGGCTCATGGCTGTCGGGGCGACGCTCGCGTCCTTCTGCGGTTACGGGATCGTGACGTTCCAGACGGACTTCCTCATGGGCACACATGGTGTGTCGCTGACGGAAGCCGCGTTGTTGTTCAACGTTCCGTCGGCCGCGATGGCGTCGGTCAGCGTGGTTATGACCGGCTGGATCGCGGAGAAGGTGGTTCGGCGCCGCCCGAACGCGATCGCCTGGCTTCCGGCGGTCGGGTTCATCCTCGCCGTGCCGTTCTATGTCCTGGCGTTCAGCTCGGACAACAAGTGGATCGCGCTGGTTGGCATCTGCATGGGCGCCGGCATCAAGTACGGCTATCTCGCCGCCCAATATACCATTGGACAGGGTGTCGTCGGCGCGCGCACCCGCGCCACCGCAACGGCCATTCTGTTGTTCATCGTCAACCTGTTCGGCTACGGGTTTGGCCCGCCCTTTATCGGCTACCTCGCCGACATCCTCTTCTCGATGCAGGCCAACGCCGAAGGGTTTGCCGAGCTCTCATCGAAGATGTGCAAGGGCGATGCGCTGGTCGCGCTGCCGGAGGCATCGCAGGCATTCTGCAAGCTGGCGGACGCCAAGGCCTTGCAGAACTCGTTGGTGATCACGTCGGTTCTCTACGTGACCCCGGCGATCTTCTTCCTGCTCTGCATGAAGACGCTGCAAAAGGATCTGGTGGCGAAATAGACGCGCCAGCCCCGCGCAAAAGGAAACCGCCCCGGAATCCAGCTGGACTCCGGGGCGGCGCCGTCGCGGGCGAGAAACTCGTCAGCGTGTACGGATAGGATCAGCCAGCCAGGCGCTGGATGTAGTCGAACTCGCGGGCGCGACGTTCGCGCTTCTTGGCGGGCTGGAAGGCGACGCGGGCGTGCTCGGCGCAGTAGGGCGAGCCTTCCTGCGTGGCGTGGCCGCAGAAGCCGAACGTGGCTTCAGCCGGATCGCCGATCGGCCACTTGCACATGGAGTCCTTCACGGTCAGCACCGTGACCATGTCGCCATTGGGCAGGCGCTGCGGCTCGATATTGGCCTCGGCCTCTGTGATGTGGGTGTGCGCGGGCTCCGGGCGGACGGCGAGGACCGTCGACTGGCGCGGCGCGGCGGAAGCCTGACGCGGCATCGGCTGCGGCTTCGGACGCGCGAGACGCGGCGGGCGCTTCACGGGGCGGGACGGAGTCGCCCGGCCGGAGAGCCCCAGCCGGTGAACCTTGCCGATAACCGCGTTGCGGGTGACGGACCCAAGACGCTTGGCAATCTGGCTCGCACTGTGCCCTTCGGCCCAGAGTTTCTTCAGTTCCGCTACGCGTTCTTCGGTCCAGCCCATGAATCTCTCTCCACAGCCTTAGGGAATCGCGCAAGACACTAGATATAGGTCGGTGCTGCGCCTGCCCCTTTCCCAAGTTCTAGGAATAGTAGCTGCAGCCTTACGGGCCGCAATATGCGGTGGCGCTTCTCAACAGGTAAATCAATATATTGAGGTTGTACACAGGCCAACTGAGTCACGGAGCCGCGGAGCGGGTTGATCCAGGTTGTGGCCGGCCGGACTCAACTTTCGGGGGAAGTTCGCGAAGCGGACTCGGTTTGGACTCATTGGCCTCTGGATACCGTCCGGTCGTGGATAATTCCCCATCCAGCCTGCGCGGGCATGGTGAGGGCGTGGGCGCGGACTTGCGGCATGGCCTTCAAGACAACATTTCCATGGCCTCGGAAGGCAGGAGGCGTAAACAGACCCGATGGACCAGACGCTGACCCGCCCTCCCATTGACGCCCCGCAGGGCCAACTGAGACCCCGTCAGTACGGTGCCATCAACTGGCTTGGCCTCTGGACGCTTTGCCTGCGCGAGACCCGCCGCTTCTGGAAGGTGGGGATGCAGACGCTGTTTGCGCCGGTCGTCTCCAGCCTTCTGATGCTGTTCGTCTTCAAGCTGGCGTTCGGGCAGGGCAATGGCGGGATCGTCGGCGGCGTGCCGTTCGCAACCTTCCTTGCGCCCGGCGTCGTGATGATGGCGATCCTCAACAACGCCTTCGCCAATACGTCGTCCTCGCTCATCATCGCCAAGGTCCAGGGCAATTCAGTCGACTTCCTGATGCCGCCGCTGTCGCCGGGTGAACTCACGCTCGGCTTCCTCTCCGGCGCGGTCACGCGCGGCGTGCTGGTCGGGTTCGTCGCCTATGCCGCCATCTGGATCATGCAGATCACGCCCTTCCACGTCGCGAATGTCTGGGCGGTGATCTACTTCTCGGTCGTGGCCTCGCTGTTCATGGGCGCGGTGGGCCTGATCGGCGGCATCTGGGCCGACAAGTTCGACCACATGGCCGCGGTTCAGAATTTTGTCATCATGCCGCTGACCATGCTGTCGGGAACATTCTATCCCATCGGGCGTCTTCCCGAGACGTTTGTAACGATCAGCCACTTCAACCCCTTCTTCCAGATGATCGACGGCTTCCGGTACGGGTTCACGGGCCATGCCGAAGGCGATCTGGTGTTCGGCGGCGTGATGAGCGCCGTGATCACGCTGGCGTTGTGCTTTGTCTGCTGGCGGCTGCTGAAGGCAGGCTACAAGCTGAAAGCCTGATGCCGCGGGAGCGCCGGCGGCCCCTATTTTCATTGACACCCGGGGTGTTCGGCCTCATTCAGCGCGCTTTCCGATTGGCCCTTGAACAAGGTCAGGAGTCTTTATTCTTTCGTCAGCTGGCGTCACCAAAGGAGATGCCCCCATGTCCAACGCAGTGCTTCCCGTCTACGGCCCGAGCCCGGTCGTGTTCGAGCGAGGCGAAGGCGTGCGCATGTATGACGCCGACGGAAAGCCCTACCTCGACTTCATCGCGGGCATTGCCGTCAACTCGCTGGGTCATTGCCACCCTGCGCTGGTGAAGGCGCTGACCGAGCAGGCCAACAAGCTCTGGCACACGTCGAACATGTTCCGCGTGCCGGGACAGGAGCGGCTGGCGCAGCGCTATGTCGATCTGACATTCGCCGACTTTGCCTTCTTCACCAATTCGGGCGCTGAATCGATCGAGGGCTGCATCAAGATCGCGCGCCGCTATCACTGGTCGAAGGGCCAGGCGGATCGCATCGGCATCCTGTCGTTCGAAGGCTCGTTCCATGGCCGTACGCTTGGCGGCATCAATACGGGCGCGCGAGGAAAAGTACCGC
The DNA here is from genome assembly GCA_041398245.1 of Hyphomonadaceae bacterium. Lineage (GTDB taxonomy): Bacteria > Pseudomonadota > Alphaproteobacteria > Caulobacterales > Hyphomonadaceae > UBA7672. The sequence continues at coordinate 67,738 of JAWKVC010000009.1, read as the reverse complement.
GAGGGCTTCGGCCCGCGCCTGCCCGATTTCCGCTCCATCCGTAGGAAGACGTCGACGCGCTCAAGGCTGAAATCGTGAAGCCGGATCTCGCCGCCAATCATGATCGAGCCCGTGCAGGGCGAGGGCGGCGTGCGTGAAGCCGACCACGACCCTGCGCACGCTGCGCAAGCTGTGCAATGAGAGTGGCGTGCTGCTGATCTATGACGAGATTCCAGTGCGGCGCGAGGCCACCGGCAAGCTGTTTCATCACCAGTGGATCGACAGCGCCGAGCCGGACCTGCTGGCTGCAGCCAAGGGAGGGCATTGGCGGTGGCTTCCCGATGGGCGCCAATCTGCTTGGCGACGCAGGCTGCTTCCAGCGTAGCCAGGCATCCACGGCACGACCTTCGGCGGCGGTCCGCTCGCCATGGCCGTGGGTAACGCCGTGCTCGATGTGATGACCGGCGAAGGTTTTCTTGAGCAGGTGCGCCGCGTCGCGGGTTCGATGCAGCAGGGCCTTGAAAGCCTGAAGGGCCGCTATCCCGAACTGGTGCTGGACATCACCGGCTCCGGCCTGCTTCGCGGCCTGCGCATGCGTGATGATCCGATGCCGCTGCGCGGCGAAACACCGAGCGCGGTCTTCTGGTCGGCACGGTAAGCAACAACACGCTGCGCCTTGCTCCTCCACGCTGGTCGTCACCGAAGCCGATGTGCGTCAGGCCATCGACATCATCGATCAGCAGTTCTCCAGCATGATGACGGCTGCCGGGGCATGAACCACTTTCTTGACCTGTGGCCCATCTCGCCGGGCGAACTGAGGTCGATTCTGGACAGCGCCAAGTTGCGCAAGGCGGCCCGCAAGGGATTGCCGAAAGGAACGACCGACCCGGATGCGCCGCTCGCCGGCCGCACGCTTGCGATGATCTTCGAGAAGAACTCGACGCGCACGCGCGTGTCTTTCGACATGGCGATCCGCCAGCTGGGCGGATCGGCGCTCATCCTGACCGCGTCGGATTCCCAGATCAGCCGTGGCGAGACGGTGGAAGACACGGCGCGGGTTCTCTCGCGCTATGTCGATGCGATCATGATCCGCGCCAACCGCCATGCGGATGTCGTGGCGCTGTCGGAAGCGGCGAGCGTGCCGGTCATCAACGGCCTCACGGAGAAGTCGCATCCCTGCCAGATCATGGCGGACCTCCAGACGCTGGAGGAAGCGGGGCTTACGCTGAAAGGCGCGCGCATCGCGTGGGTTGGCGATGGCAACAATGTCACCGCCAGCTTCATCCATGCCGCGCCCAAATTCGGCTTCTCGCTCGCGGTCGGCACGCCGGCGGGATATGATCCGGACATGGCCGATGTCGAGCGCGCGCGCAGCGAACAGGGCCGCATCGATCTCTATCGCGACCCGCGCGAAGCCGTCGCCGGTGCCGACGTTGTGGTGGCGGATACGTTCGTCTCGATGGGCGACAAGGATGCGGACAAGCGCCTGGCCGATCTGGCAGCTTACAAGGTAAGCAGTGATCTGATGCGCCACGCCAATGGCGGCGCGAAGTTCCTGCACTGTCTGCCGGCGCACCGCGGCGAGGAAGTCGATGCGGACGTCATCGACGGTCCGCAGTCGCTGGTGTTCGACGAGGCCGAAAACCGCCTCCACGCCCAGAAGGCGATCCTGGAGTGGTGCCTCCGGGGCTAGTCCCGCTGCCGGGCTATTCTCCGCGGCCGATGATCGAGGCTGACGCCACCAGCTCGTGCAACAGCGCCAGCGTCGCAGCGCCCGATGCATGGAAGGGATCGAGCTCGGCGCGCTTGAAGTATTTGAGCAGCACGCTGGGGTTCACCTTTGCGAGGTTCACCTGGCCCATCGTCCAGTTTCCGAACTGGCGCTGACTGATCTCCTCATAAGCCAGAAGGCGGACGTGCTCGTGGCGCGTGTCGCGGACGATGGCGTTATAGAGTTCGCACACCTCGTCGCGGCCACCCTCAAGCAGCTGGATGAACACGTCGTTCGATACGCAGAGGAGTCCCGTAATGCCCTGTTTGGGATTGTTGCGGCGTGACTGGGCGAGAATGTCGTCGAGCACGGCGGAGCCGGTTCCGGCGGCGGCGCGACTGGCATAGAGGCAGCGAACAAGCATTGCCATCAGTCCTTCAGGTTCAGCAGCGACAGAAACTCGCGGCGCAGCGTATGATCCTTCAGGAACGAGCCGCGCATCACCGAATTGATCATCTTGGTCTGGTTATCACGGACGCCGCGCCAGTGCATGCAGAAGTGATCCGCCTCCATCACGACGGCAAGTCCATCAGGACGCACCTTGTCGAGCAACAGTTCAGCCATCTGCGTGATGGCTTCTTCCTGGATCTGCGGCCGGGACATCACCCATTCCGCCAGCCGCGAATACTTGGACAACCCGATCAGGTTTGAATGCTCGTTCGGCATCAGGCCGATCCACAGCCGCCCCATGATGGGGCAGAGGTGGTGCGAACAGGCCGAACGCACCGTAATCGGCCCGACGATCATCAACTCGTTCAGCGACTCGATGTTGGGAAACTCGGTCAGCGATGGCTCGGGTGTATAGCGGCCCTTGAACACCTCGGTGAGGTACATCTTGGCGACGCGCTTGGCCGTCTCATTGGTGTTGTGGTCGCTTTCGGTATCGATCACGAGGCTGTCGAGCACGCCCTTGAGCCGGTCTTCGACCTCCGCCTGCAGGGCCTCCATCTCTCCGGGGAGGATAAACCCGGCAATGTTGTCGTTGGCGTGGAAGCGACGCTTCGCCTTCTGGATACGGGCGCGGATACGGGCCGAGACGGGCTGGTTGGCGTCCGCCGGCGCCTGAGCCGGGCTGCGCGGGGCGGGCGTCTTTGTCCTGTCGCTCATGCGGGGCAACTCTCCCATGGCGCGGGCCGGGTTGTTCCGGTCCCTTTCCGACCCTTGTACGCATCGCCAGGCTGTTCGTCTCACCTGAAAGTTGGTGAATCCTGCCGGACAGGGTCACAAGGTCGCCGCCCGGTTGAATGGCGCGGCCTTCGACCCCATTTGGCGCGCATGTCCTTACATGGTAGCCCCTCCGGCATGGCCGAAATTTCCGTGCAACACGATCTCCTGGGTGCAGGCGACGATTTCGTCGCCTCCTTCCAGATTGAAGACACGTCCGTCCGGGGCCGCATCGCGCGGCTCGGCGATGGCGTGCTCGACCCCATCCTGAAGCGCCATGACTATCCGCGCTGGGCCGCTTACCTCCTTGGCGAGGCGGTGACGCTGGCCGTTCTGGTCTCGGCCTCGCTCAAGTTCGACGGCAAGGTGCTGGTGCAGGCGCAGGGCGAAGGCCCCGTCTCGCTGCTGGTCGCCGAGGCGCGCTCGGATGGCGGCGTGCGCGGCTATCTGCGTCTCAACAAGGAAAAGTGGGAGAACCTTGAGCGCGTCAACAAGGGTCAGCGGCCGCACATTCCGCAGGCGCTCGGGCGCGGCGTGATGGCGCTCATGCTCCAGCCGACCGATCCCGACCAGTCGCCCTGGCAAAGCATGGTCCCGATCGAGGGCGCGACGCTCGCCGATTGTGCGCAGATGTGGTTCTCGCAGTCCGAGCAGGTGCCGACACGTGTGCGTCTCGCCGTGGCTGAAGTCTCCGAACCCGGCGGCACGAAACGCTGGCGGTCGGGCGGCGCGCTGATCCAGCAGGTTGCCGGCGATGCCGCGCGCGGCGCGACCGACGAGCCGTGGGACAATGCCCGCCATCTGTTCGATACCGTCGAGGATATCGAACTGGTCGATCCGGATCTGTCGTCCGGCACGCTGCTGTTCCGCCTGTTCCACGAGTCCGGCGTGCGGCTGGAAGCGCCCAGGCCGCTTTCGGACAAGTGCACCTGTTCCGAAGAGAAGCTGCTGGCCACCATTGCCCAGATGGACCGCGGCGAGATCAAGTCGCTCGCCGACGCCGATGGCGCGATCACGGCGGACTGCCAGTTCTGTGGCCGCGTTTACCGCTTCGACGTGGACGGCCTCTAGCCAGGCATCACAGCCAACAAGAAGCCGCCGCGGATGAAAATCCGCGGCGGCAGTTTGCATGGCCATCCCTACAGGAGGAGGAGAGCGAGGGCTAAGCCATGGGTCCGGATTTCCTGCGCTGGAAGAACGCCCTGAGGCGTGAGACGTCCTGGCCGATGCGCGTGAACGACATCCACGCGCCGGTCGCGCAGGCGATGGTGACAAGCGCCATCAGCACGAGCGTGACGACGTCCCACAAAGGGCGCGCGCGGAGGAACGAGAAGTCGAGGCTGTGCAGGCCGCTTTCCAGCCAGCGATAACTTTTTGCCGTCGCGCCAACGATGCGGGCGTCGCCTGTCGTTGCGTTAATGTAGACGCGCGTCTCATCCGGATCGCTAAGGGTCACGCGCCAGACAGGCAGCGCAACCTCGCGCTTGTGGCCGTAATGGTAGTCGTCTTCTTCCGTCAGGAGGTCGAGCTTGCCTACGGCCAGTAGCCCGCCGCTTGCCGTCAGGCCGGATACAATTTCCTGTTCGTTCAGTGGCGCAAAGCCCTCGGCGCCGACGCGCACCTCGGAGCCGTCGGGCATTGTCGCTACAAGATAGGGCCGCCCCATGAAAGGCGCGGCGCGCATCGCGACTGCGCCGGCCAGGGATGGTTCCTGCGCCGCCCGTTCAATCACCGCGCGGGCGCCGCCCCATGTCATGCTTCCGCTGATGTCGCTGCGCGCAACCGGCGGTTCCTTCTCGAACAAACCCCAGGGTTGCATGGTCAGCAGGCCGGAGAAGGTCCAGGTCAGGACCAGAACGCCTGCGAAGGTTCCGAACACGTGGTGCCACATCCACATCGGGCGGTTGCGGTAGGGCCACCATCTGCCGGACTTGCCCCGCAGGCGGATGAAACCGATCACCATGCCTGTGATGACGAGGAAGCAGCCGATCGCCGACAGCCAGATGACGGCCTGCGACCAGAGCTGCTGGTTCTCGCGCAGGATCTGCGGATAGAGCCAGTGCGGGATGGCGCCGAGCCAGTTCCAGACCCGCTCGTGCGCATTGGCGTCCTGCACCACCTGACCCGATGTGGCGTTGACATAGACCAGTGTGGCGCCCGGATCATCGAATGCAGCGCGCCACAGCGGTTGCTGCCGCGCGCCCGACACGACCCACTGGTCCGCGCGGATCTGCTCCAGTTTTGCTATCTCGCCGGCAATCCCGTTGCCCTTGGCGAATTCATTCGCGACGGAACGCACGCCGGCTTCATCAAGCACCCCGATCGTCTGCCCGGAACGCGCGTCGAACGCCAGGCCGCCGTCCGGACCCGGCATGCGGATGACGGGCGCGCCATTCAACATCTCGATGCGCAGGCCATTGGCGGACGCATCGTCGGGAAGGGGAACATTCGCACAGCACTGCGTCAGGTCCAGCGGAGCCAGACCGGCCCGGCGCTCCGCCAGCGTCGTTTCCGGATACCCCTGATACATCATCACGAAGCCGGAGGCGCACCACAGCGTCATGATCACGCCCAGCACGACGCCGACATAGCGATGAATGACGATGAGCGCCTTCATGACCATGACCTCATCCGGGCCGCCGCCCCTTCGGGGAGGAAGAGAGGCAGCGGCCCGTCCCCATGACTAGAAGTCGTAGGTATAGGTTACCCGCAGCGTCTGGGGCACGCCGCGATTGCTGACCAGGATCGGCCCGCCGCCATCGACAACGCCTGCGGCGACGCGGGTCGCGTAGTCCTCGTCCAGCGCATTCTCGAGGCGCACGCCGATCTTGTGATGCTGCTCGGCGTCAAGGAACATGTGACCGGCTAGGTCGATGACGACATAGTCGCCATAGTCGACCGGGCCGAAGGCGCCGGCGTTGGAGACCTGCTTGCCAGTCCACAACAGGTTGGCCTGCGCGCCCCATCCGCCGGCGTCATACACGGCGGCGAGTTTGGCGAAGGCCTCCGGAATGCGCGCGAGCTGGAGGCTGGAGCCCTCCATTTCGGTTTTCGCGTTGGTGTAGCTCGCTGTGGCGCGGAAGCCATTGCCGAAGTCCGCGGCGCCGAACAGTTCAAAGCCGCGCACCTGCACTTCGCCGTCAACGTTGAAGAACACGCCATCATATTGGCCGGCGGCGCCGGAGATATCGAGGCCGCGATAGGGCATCGACGTATCGATGCCGGCGTCGGCGAAGCTGGCGCCATCAATGAGGTTCTTGATGTTGCGATGGAAGTAGGTGGCCGACCAGGAGAGATCCGGGCCGGCGCTGAAATCGCCGCCCAGCGTCAGGTTCAGGTTCTCGCTCTCTTCCGGTTCGAGATCCGGATTGCCGAGATACCAGAACTCCTCGATGACAAAGAGCTGTTCGGCGTTCGGCAGCAGGAAGGACGTGCCGAGAATGCCCTGCGCATAGAGGCCGGGCATGAAGTCGTAGCGGCCGGACAGGTTCCACACGGTCGATGTTGCGCCACCCGTATCGTTGTAGCGGACGCCGGCCGCGAAACTGCCGTTCTGGATCAGCTGATCCGTCGAACGGATCTGCGCGAACACAGCCTGAACTTCTTCTTCGGTCTGTTCGATGCGCCAGACTTCGTCGAGCGCTTGATAGGTCTGGTAGTCATAACCAGCGAGATATTCGAACGGCCCGCCTGGCGACCACTTCACCAGCGCGTTGACGCCCTTGTCCTCATATCCCCAGAACAGATTGTCGGAGTCCACTGTCTGCGTGTAGGGCGGCAGCACGCTGTTGAGGATATCGGTGTAGCGCGTATCCCAGTCGTGCCAGTAGCCCTTGACCAGAACCTGTAGATCGCTGGTCGCCTGCCAGTCGACGCCAAGGCTCGCGACCTCCTCGTCGCGTTTGTTCGCGCCATAGAACGACCGGCTGTAGCGCAGGTATTCGAGGTCGGCGTCGTTGTGCTGATAGCGTGCATCAATGCTGAACGTGTCGGACAGGGCGAGGCGATACTTGCCGCCCACGGTGCGAACGTCATAGCCGCGGTCGCGGTCGGTCGATGACGGCTGGACGTTGTCGAACATCTCGAAGCCGGGGCCCTTGTCCTGCGAGGCGTAGACCACGTAGTTGCCGGGCCCGAGCTTGCCCCGCATGAAGCCGTCAACATGATAGCCGTCATTGCTGTCCACGCCGGCGCTGACCATGCCGTCGAACGCGTCCGTGTAGCCGCGCGTGACGACGTTGATCACGCCCGCCGCCGCATTCGTTCCGTAGAACAGGCTCTGCCCGCCCTTCAGGACCTCGACCCGTTCGACCATGGAGGAGGGAAGCGTGTCGGTGATCGTGCCGGGATAAAGCCGGTTGTTGATGCGGACGCCATCCACCAGGAACAGCATGTCCTGCGTGCGCGATCCTTGCAGCGAGATGTCGAGATAGCTGAACGGGCCGCCGCGCGGCGCCACGAAGACGCCCGGGGTCTGCATCTGCAGGGCATTGGGAACGTCGGTGTACCCGGCTTCGCGAATCTCCTCCGAGGTCATCGTTTCAACGACCGAGCCATACTTGGCCAGTTCCTGCGGCAGCGTCTCCTCGATCGTCTGGCCGACGATCACGACGACGTCGCGCGTCGGGTCCTCGGAGGGGCCGGACTGGGCGTAAGCGCCCGGCAGGCCAAGGCAGAGAGCCAGAAGGCTGGCGCCGGCCGCCAGGGTGGGGCGGCGGTTGAAGTTGATCGACACTGAAGTCCTCCCGTCGTGATCGCGCCCGCGTATGACGGTGCGCGCTGTCCACGACGGTGATAGGAAAATCGTTTTGGCTCAGTCAGTTATTTACCGTTACTGGCTGCGTTACACCGCGTAGCAAGGCAATTATTGCGATGTTACCGGAACTGGGCAGCAGCCCGGACTCAATTCGGGCGGCGGGTGTCGTAAGGGCTATCCAGCGCGAACAGGGGAATCGTCACCACCAGCGTGTCGCCGGCATGATCCTCAAGCGTGTAGCTGCCCTGCATGAGGCCGGACGGGGTCGTGAGCGGGCATCCGGACGTATACTCGAAACAGCGGCCGGGCCTCAGCACGGGCTGCTGGCCGACCACGCCTTCGCCGACCACTTCCTGGATACGGCCGTCGCCGTCCGTGATCTTCCAGTGGCGCGTGACCAGCTGGAGCGTCCGCTCGCCCGTATTCTCGATCTCGATGTGATAGGCCCACAGGAAGCGCTCGTCTTCCGGGGAGCTCTGCTCCTCGATGAAGACCGGCCGGACGCGCACGATCACGCCTTCCGTTTCAGCTTCGTAGGTGAAGGCGGTCGCCAATATTCCCAGCCTCATCCTGCACGGAAGCGACCGGCATAATGACAAGGAGCGCGAACCTCAAGCGCTCGCGCTCCTTGCGTGTACGAAATGACCCCGTGATCAGCTCGCAGGCTTCTGGATGAAATCGCCCTCGATCTCGACTCTCACCTCGTCGCCGACATTCGGCAGGAGATAGTCGAGACCGAAGTCCGAGCGCTTGAAGGTTCCAGCGGCCGAGAAGCCCAGCGCCGGCGCCTTGGCGAAGGGATGGAAGGCAAGCTCGCCGGCGAATGTCACATCCAGCGTCACCGGCTTGGTCATGCCTTTCAGCGTGAGATCGCCCGTCACCCTGGCCGAGCGGTCGCCGGACGGCTCCACCGACGTCGATACGAACGTGATCGTGGGATACTGCCCGGCGTCGAGGAAGTTCGTGGAGTTCACGAGATCATCCTCCCAGCTGGTGAACTTTGTGCCGGGATGGTTGGCGACATAGTCGGAAGGATAGCCCACGAGAAGATCGGCCGGCCTGATCGTGGCCGAGACCTTCGCGGCGGCGATGTTCGCCGGATCGAAGGTGATGGTCGCGTCATACGTCCTGAAGCGCATCTGGTAGAGCGAGAGGCCGAAGTGCTGGACCTTGAAGTTCACCGAAGCGTGGTTGGGATCCACGGCGTATTCGCCCGCCGGCGCGGAGATGGTTACCGGGACCGCAGCGGTTTCAACGACCGCCATCGATTCCGTGGCTGGCGCGGGGCTGCACGCGGCGAGGAGGACCAGCGCAAGGCTGGCGCCGGCGAATAGCGATTTCATGTGAGAACGTCCCTTCACTGTCTGGCGGTCGCGCTCCGGCCAGAGCAGCGATGCAGGTGATATGGAACAAGTCGATGCGATTGCAACGAAAATAATTGCAATCGCATCTAAAGCTTCGATTCAGTTGGCGTCAGCCGAGCGCCTGTTCGATGTCCTCAATGACATCCTCGGGATCCTCAAGGCCCACGGACAGACGCACCCATGTATCGTCGAGGCCGATAGCCGCGCGTTCATCGTCGGTGAGCGTGCGGTGGGTGGTCGTGGCCGGATGGGTGATCAGCGACTTGGCGTCTCCAAGATTGTTGGAGATGTCGACCAGGTTGAGGCGGTTGAGCGTCGCGAAGGCTGCTTCGCGCCCGCCCTTGATCGAGAAGGCCACCATCGAGCCGCCGCCCTCGGGCATCTGCGCGGCATGGATGTTGTGATGCGGATGGTCGCTCCGCCCCGGATAACGCACAGCCTTCACCTTCGGGTTGTCCACCAGCCGGTCGGCCACCTTCCGCGCATTCGCGCTCATGGTGCGCACGCGCAAATCCAGCGTCTCAAGGCCCTTCAGCACGATCCACGCATTGAACGGCGACATCGAGGGGCCGGTGTGGCGGTAGTATTGTTGGATGTTGTCCTCGATGGCTTTCGCCTTGCCGAGAATGGCGCCGCCCAGCGTACGGCCCTGTCCATCCATGTGTTTGGTCGTCGAATAGACGACCCAGTCCGCGCCCATTGTCAGCGGTTTCTGCAGCACGGGCGAGGCGAACACATTGTCGACGATCAGTTCGCCGCCCGCCTCGTGCGTGAGATCGGCGACGCCGCGAATGTCGACGGCGTCGAGCAGTGGGTTCGACGGCGTCTCGAAGATGACGAAGCGCACGGGCTTTGACAGCGCGCGCTTCCACTCATTGAGGTCGGTCGTGCCTTCGATCCACGTCACCTCGACGCCCATCTTCGGCATCACATTCTTGAGGATCCAGACGACGGACGAGAACAGCGCGCGCGGCGCCACGATGCGATCACCCGGCTGTACCGGCGCGACCAGCATGGTGTGGATCGCGGCCATGCCGCTGGCGGTCGCCCTGCAGTCTTCCGCGCCTTCGAGCAGGCAGAGCCGCTCCTCCAGCATCCGCACAGTGGGGTTGGCGTAGCGGCTGTAGATATAGCCGGCCTTGTCGCCCGCCATGCGCGCCGACTGTTCTTCCGGGCTGTCGTAGACAAAGCCCGAATTGAGGAAGAGCGCTTCGGATGTCTCGCCATGTTCCGAGCGGTTGAGGCCGCCGCGCACCATCATGGTCTGGGGCCGCCACTTGCTGGAGTTGCCCTTGTTCAGATCCTTGGTCATGGCGGCTGCCTTTCAATGGTTCGGACCGCCCTATAGGACGGGCCGCCGCCAGGCGCCAGTGAGTGTTGCTAAAGGATCAGCGCGCGCAGGCCATAGGCGGCGGCGGCGACCACGGCGACGCCGCCGACCCACAATGCTGCAAACCACAGCAGGCTCTTGCCCAGCGGCCGCTTCGGTTCGTCCGCCTCGGGCGGTCCTTCAATGATAGGACGCTTCATCACCCACCTTCGCGCGGAAGAGCCAGTAGACGTAAGCCGTGTAGGCAAGAATGATCGGCAGCATGGGCAACGCGCCCCACAACATCAGCGACAGCGCATTGTCGGCTGCTGCGGCTTCCTGCGGCGTCATCGCAAACGGGATAATGTAGGGCCACAGGCTGACTGCAAGCCCGACATAACCGACGAGGAAGAGCCCGACCGTGTAGAGATAGGGCTGCAGGTGCTGGCCTTTTTCGGCCCCACGCCACAGCAGAAAGCACAGGCCGAGCGCGACAACCGGAAGCGGCGCCACGGGCAGGAAGGTGTTCCAGTCGATGCTGGTCATGGTGAGACCCCAGCGATAGGTCACGCGCGGATCGACACCCAGCGTGCCAAGGCTCACCGCGCCCATGGCCAGCGCAACCAGAAGCGCCAGTTGCTTCACCCAGCCGCGCGACCGCTCGTAGAGCTCACCCTTCGTCTTGTAGACCAGCCAGCCCGCGCCAAGCAGCGCATAGCCCGCCACCAGCGCGGCGGCGACCAGAAGGGAGAAGGGCGTCAGCCAGTCCAGCGGTCCGCCGACAAACACGCCGTCGACGATGTTGACGCCCTGCACGAAGGCGCCGAGCACAAGACCCTGCGCCGCCGCCGCCACGATCGAGCCGGCGGAGAAGGCGACCGTCCACCATTTCTTGCCGGCGTTCCGGCCATGGTGACGGAATTCGAACGCCACGCCCCGGAAGATCAGCGCCAGCAGCATCAGGATAATGGGAATGTAGAGCGCCGGCATCAGCGCGGCGTACGCCTTCGGGAAGGCCGCGAAGAGTCCACCGCCGCCGAGCACCAGCCAGGTCTCGTTGCCGTCCCACACGGGCGCAATCGCCGCCTGCATCTGGTCGCGCTCGCGCGCATCCTTCGCAAACGGGAAGAGGATGCCGACGCCGAGGTCGAAGCCATCGAGCGCGACATAGAGGAAGACGGCCACCGCGATCAGCACGGCCCAGATCATGGAGAGTTCAATGCCGAACATGGCTCAGGCCTCCCCTGCTGTCGCGCTTTTGACGCCGGCGCCCAACGCGGTCCCCGGCGGTTCGTCGGTTCGCGGCGGTTCCTCGGTATCGGGTCCCTTGCTCATCAGCCGCAGGATGTAGAGCGCGCCGGCGGTGAACACGATGGCGTAGACGACCAGGAAGAACAGTAGCGACAGTCCGACCGATCCGGCCGGAACAGGCGAGACCGCATCAGCCGTCCGCAACACGCCATAGACGACATAGGGTTGCCGCCCGACCTCCGCCGCGATCCATCCCGCCAGCACGGCGATGAAACCCGATGGCGCGGCGATAACCAGCGCGCGGTGATAAAGCTTCACGCTATCCACGCGTTTCAAGATCCATAGCAGCGCCCCCCAGAGTCCGAGCGCCACCATGATCAGGCCCATGCCAACCATCACGCGGAACGACCAGAAGGTCAGCCAGACCGGCGGCCGGTCCTCCTTCGGAAACGCGTTGAGGCCCGGAAGCTCCGCGTTCGAGTCGCCGGCGACGAACCAGGATCCCATACCGGGAATGCCGATGGCGGCGTGCGTCGTCTCGGCGTCCTGATCGGGCCAACCGAACAGCAGGGTCGGCTGCTGCGCCTTTGTTTCCCACCAGCCTTCCATGGCGGCGACTTTCGCGGGCTGGTGTTCGTGCGCCACCACGCCGCTTTCGTGCCCGATCACGACCTGGAGCGGCGCGACGATCGCCATCATCAGGATGCCCATCCGCAATGCCGCGCGGCTTTCCGGTATGGCCCGCTTGGCCAGAAGCGCGAAGGCGGAGGCTCCGGCCACCACCATCGCCGTGGTGAGATACGCCGCCAGCACCATGTGCATGAAGCGCGACGGCAGGGACGGGTTGAAGATGACCGACATGAAGTCGGTTGCGATGTAGGTTCCGTCCGGCCCGGTCTCGAAGCCCTGCGGCGTCTGCATCCAGGAATTGGCGGCGAGGATCCAGAACGCGCTGATCAGCGTGCCGAACGCCACCATGCAGGTCGAGAAGAAGTGCAGCTTCGGCCCCACGCGCTTCCAGCCGAACAGCATCACGCCAAGGAACGAGGCTTCGAGGAAGAAGGCGGTCAGCACTTCATAGGCCAGCAACGGCCCGAGCACGCTGCCGGTCTGTTCGGCGAACACGCTCCAGTTCGTCCCGAACTGGTAGCTCATGACCACGCCCGACACGACGCCCATGCCGAACGACAGCGCGAAGATCTTCACCCAGAAGAGATAGAGGTTCCGGAACGCCGGCTTCTTGGTCGCGAGCCAGAGCCCTTCGAGCACGGCAAGGAAGGAGGCGAGACCGATCGTGAAGGCCGGGAAGATGATGTGGAACCCGACCGTGAACGCGAACTGCAACCGGGACAGCAGAAGTGCGTCAAGGTCCATGGCAAACCCCGTTTGTGGCGGCGCAAGGCAGGGGCCATGGAGGCGCGAACGCCTCCGGATGGCAAGCCTTCATCGAGCCCGGAATGTATATAAGAAAATAATAATATACCATCCCCTCGACCCTGCGTCAGATTGCACCCCGATATGTCTGCGCTGCCATCGGCGTGGAAACCTGTTAGTGTCCGGCGCAGGAACGTCTCCATGATTCTGATCGGCCAGTATGACAGTCCGTTCGTGCGCCGCGTCGCCATCGCGATGCGGCTCTACGGCATGCCCTTCGAGCACAAGCCATGGTCCGTGTTCGGCGACGCGGACAAGATCGCGCAGTACAATCCGCTGATGCGCGTGCCCACACTTGTGCTGAACACGGGGGAGACGCTGATCGAAAGCCAGACCATTCTCGACGCGCTCGACCAGATGGCGCCGCCCGGCATGGCGATGATGCCGGCCGCCGGCGCCGAGCGCCGCAAGGCAATGAAGGTCTGTGCGCTGGCCACCGGCGTCGCCGACAAGGCGGTTTCGCTGGTCTATGAAGGCGCTATCCACAAGCGGGAGACGCAGGCTTGGGTCGACCGATGCCGCAGCCAGATCGCCGGCTGCCTGTCCGAGCTTGAACGCAGCCGCGCCGCGCATGACTCGCCCTGGTGGTTCGGTCCGGCGATCGGCCATGCTGACATCGCCGTCGGCTGCGTGCTGCGTTTCCTTGGCGATGCGCATCCGGCCCTGTTCGATCTCGCGGACGGCTGGCCGCTGCTGGCGTCCCATGCTGCGCGCTGCGAATCACTGCCGCCGTTTCAGGAGATACAGCAGGCTTTCAAGGTGACGCCTCCCGGTGCATGAAGGGGCGCGATGAAAAAGACCTCCTCGACACGATCTCCGGCCAGGGCGTCGGCCAAGGCGCCCGTGAAGCGGCGGGCCGGTGAGCCGGTCGCGCGGCTTGCGCATGGCGTCATGCCCGACAGCGAGCTGAAGGCGATCATCGCGTCCGGCGCAATCACGGCCGATGGCGGCGTGAAGGCGGACCAGATCCAGCCCGCCAGCCTCGACTTGCGGCTGGGCAAGGTCGCCTATCGCCTGCGCGCCAGCTTCCTGCCCGGTAACGAAGTCGTCGCCGACCGTCTCGACGACAGTCTGGTGATGCACACGCTCGATCTCACGCGGGGCGCTGTGCTCGAAACGGGCTGCGTCTATCTCGTGCCGCTACAGGAAAGGCTGCGCCTGCCGAAAGATGTCTCGGCCGCCGCCAATCCCAAGAGCTCGACCGGCCGCATCGACGTCTTCGTTCGCGCGGTGTCCGATCGCGCCCGCGCTTTCGATGGCGTGCCGGCGGGGTATCACGGCGAACTCTATGCCGAAATCTCGCCGCGGACATTCTCCGTTCTCGCCCGCACCGGTGATCGCCTGCTGCAGCTGCGCGTGCGGCGCGGCCCGCCGGTGCCTGTGCGCGACATGACGTTCAGCCTCGACCTTCACCCCACACGCAATGACATCGTCGGCTATCGCGCCAAGCGCCACTCGCGCGTCATCGATCTTGCCGGCGTTGGCGCGCACACGGTCGAGGATTTCTGGGAGCCGGTCCGCGCCCGCGGCGGCCGGATCGTTCTGGACCCCGGCGAGTTCTACATCCTTGCCTCGAAGGAGAAGATCGTCATCCCGCTCGACGAAGCGGCCGAGATGGCGCCGATCGCGCCGGAGCTGGGCGAGTTCCGCGCCCACTATGCCGGCTTCTTCGATCCCGGCTTTGGCGTCACGCATTCGAAGGGCAAGGCGGTGCTCGAAGTGCGCTCGCGCGAAGTGCCTTTCATCCTGGAAGATGGCCAGCCTGTGGGGCGCCTCGTGTTCGAGAAGCTGACCGCCGAGCCCGACGTGCCCTATGGCGCAGCCGGCTCCTATTCCACCTATGCCGGACAGGGCCTGCGGCTGTCGAAATACTTCCAGGCGGCGGAAGACTAGACCGGATCAGACGTCGAAATAGCCCGGGCGGCTGATGTCGGCGATCAGTCCGATATGCGAGGGTTTCCAGCCAAGGCGCTGCTGCGTGAGCGCGCTGGACGATGGAGCATCGCTCGCCGCAAACAACGCGAGCCAGCCGAAATGCTCGGCGGCTTTTTCGGCCAGGATCGAGACGACGGGGACATTCAACTGGCGTCCGATGATCTCGGCGATGTCGCGATAGCGCACGCCTTCATCGCCCACGGCATGATAGCGCGCGCCGGCCACACCCCTTTCGAGTGCAAGGCGATAGACAGGCGCGACATCCAGCCGGTGCGCGGCGGCCCAGCGGCCGGCGCCGTCGCCCACATAGGCGGACACGCCCTTCTGGCGCGCGATCTCGAACATGTAGCCGACGAAACCGGCCTTGCCTTCGCCACCATGCACCTGTGGCAGGCGGACGGCGGAGACGCGAACGCCGCGATCGGCGAATGCAAAGGCCGCAGCTTCCGAAACGCGTGGGATGGCTTCGCCCGCGCGGGCGACATCCTCTTCGGTCGAGAGACGCCCCGGCGCCAGCAGACCAACACCCGATGTGACAACCAGCGGCTTGTTTGTGCCGGCAAGCGTCTCGCCCATTGCCTCGATCGCGCGTTTGTCGATCTGTCCGTTCTCGGCGAATTTCGCGAAGTCGTGGATGAAGGCGAGATGGATCACGCCGTCGGACTCCGCTGCGCCCCTGCGCAGACTATCGATGTCTTCGAGCGAACCGCGCAACGCCTTTGCGCCCATGCCTTCGATCGCGGCGACATTGGCGTCCGATCGCGCAAGGCCAAGGACTTCATGGCCAGCGCGGACAAGTTCGGGAACGACGGCCGAGCCGATGAATCCCGATGCTCCGGTCACGAACACACGCATTGGACGCCTCCATATTCTGTCGCCGTTAGAGTTGGCGTATGCTCCATCCCGGTAAAATGGGGGAAGTTATACTGGTACAGGACCTAACAGGATGACGGGTTCCGACGGCGCCGAAAACCGGCTCGGGGCGTATCTCAGGAATCGCCGGTCGAAACTCGACCCGGCGGCGTTTGGGCTGCCGCTCAAGCGCCGGCGCACGCCGGGGTTACGTCGCGAGGAAGTTGCGCAGCGCGCGCATGTCAGCGCAACCTGGTACACGTGGCTGGAGCAGGGACGCGGCGGCTCGCCGTCCGCCGATGTGCTCGACCGGATCTCCCGCGCGCTGATGCTGACGGAAGCGGAGCGCGAACATCTCTTCCTGCTGGCGCTGGGGCGTCCGCCCGGCGCGCGCTATCGGGCGGTGGAAGGCGTCACGCCGCGCCTGCAACGCGTGCTCGACGTTCTGGAGGTCAGTCCCGCCTTCGTGAAGACTGCAACATGGGATGTCATCGCCTGGAACCGCGCGGCCGCCGCCGTCCTGTGGGACTATGCGTCTGTCCCCGCAGAGGATCGCAACATCCTGCGGCGCATGTTCTGTGACCCCTCTGCGCGTGAACGTCAGCTCGACTGGAACAGTGTTGCGCGCTTCGTGGTCGCCGCCTTCCGGGCGGACGCAATCCGTGCAGGCGCATCAGAGGCGGTGAAGGATCTTGTCGACGAACTCAGCAGGGCAAGCCCCGAGTTCGCGGAGATGTGGCGCAACAACGACGTGCATACACATGGCGAGGGGACGAAACATCTTCGCCATCCAGCCGGGCTTCTTGGGCTTGAGTACTCATCGTTTGCCGTCGACGGGCGGCCGGACCTGAGCATGGTCGTCTACAATCCCGCGACGCCCGCCGACGTTGAACTCGTTCGCTCACTGATCGCAAGGCAGGCCGAGCCGGCCTGAGCGCGCCATATCGTCGTTCAACCGCCGTTCAGGCTTGATACTTCATAGTATCGAAATGGAACGCGGTTGGAGGCGGTGATGGCGTCAACACGTCGGATGCTGATGTTGGGTTTGGGCGCGACGGCTCTCGCCGGCAGCGCGGCCTGTGCGCAGGGATTGCGCAATCGGCTGCGGAGCAACAACGCACCCGTAGTCACCGGCCCCTATGCGGCGGCGGCCAAATATTCAGCCGAGCGGCGCGGCGTCTCGCTTCTGGTGATGCAGGAGGGAAGGATCCTGTTCGAAACCTATCCCGAGCCCGGCGGTCCGGAGCAGGGATGGGAACTCGCCAGCGGAACCAAGAGCTTTACCGGTGTGATGGCGGGCCTCGCCCAGGCTGATGGCCTGCTCGACATCAATGAGCCTGCGGCGAAGACTCTCACCGAATGGCAGGGCGATGCGCGCAACCGCATCGCGATCCGCCATCTGCTGACATTGACCTCCGGCCTTGATGGCGCGGGAGAGGTGGCGCGTCCGCCGGCCTATCTCGATGCGATCAAGGCGAAAGCCGCTCGCGATCCCGGCGCCAAATTCGTCTACGGTCCGACCGACTTCCAGTGCTTCGGTGAGCTTCTGAAACGAAAGCTGCGCGCAGCGGGGCAGCCGGAAGACCCGGTGGCGTGGCTGCAGACACGCCTGTTCGATCAGCTTGGCGTCAGGCCGACGGATTGGAAGCGTGGCAGCGACGGCAATCCGTTCCTGCCTCAGGGCGCTCATCTGACGGCGCGGGACTGGGCCCGCTTCGGCCAGTGGGTTCTCGATGGCGGCAAGGGTATGGATCCGAAGGTCCATACGGCCTTGTTCGAGTCGACAACGGCCAATCCCGGCTACGGTCTTTCCTGGTGGCTGTTGCGCCCCGGACTTATCGGGCCAAGCCCGCGCGCGGGCATCGATGGCGATGCGATCGGCGAAGCCGCGAAGGAAGAGGACATCGTGATGGCCGCCGGCGCAGGCGACCAGCGTCTCTACCTTTTGCGCAAGCGCCGGCTGGTGATCGCCCGGCAAGCCAACGAAATTCTGCGCGCCATGACGCCACGCGCCGTCAAATGGCGGGACGATGAATTTTTGAGGCTCCTGCCAAGATGACTCTTTCGTCATACAGCGCACACGGGTAGGCTAACCGCGTTGATCTGTCGGTGTTGCGCGTGTCTACGGCAATTCTCATCGCCGTATGTCTTGGATCGCCCGCCCTCTTTGCGGTGACGGTCTGGCTGTCGCGCGCCGGCGCCAAACGTTCCACCGCAGCACTCGCCGGCGGCGTTGTCGCCGCTGCGTTTGACATAGGTTGGGATGCGCTCGCCCGGCTTGAGGGCTGGTGGACCTATTCCGCCGCCAACGATCTTCTCGATACGCTGGCGCTGGCCCTGACTGCCGCCTTCGTGTTCGGCGCGGCCGCTGGCCTCATCGGTTGGCGGATGATGCGCGCCATGGGCTGGACCGGCGTCGCCACGTTCTTTGCGGGCTTCGTCGGCCTTGGCGTGCTGCGTGACCAGTTGCTGGCTGTGAACACCGACCTGATGGCCTTTGGTCAGGGCGCGATGCCCCAACTCATGGGGGCGCTCGGCTATCTCGCCTTCGCGCTTGCCGTGCAGATGACCATGCTTGTCATAGCCGGCCTGCCGACCCGCGATCCGCTCTGGACGAACGAGACTGAGCGCTGACGCGTCTCAACGACGGGTTACGAACGCGCGAGGCTCGCGGCTTCCTTCGCCAGCGCGCCGATCTCGTCCCACTTCTTCGCGTCGATCAGCTTGGTCGGGCACACCCAACCGCCGCCGACGCACGCCACATTGGAACGCTTGAGATAGTCCCGCGCCAGCTCCAGCGTGACGCCGCCGGTCGGGCAGAACTTCACCTGTCCGAAGGGTCCGCGCAGCGCATCCAGCATGGCGCGCCCGCCGGCCTGTTCGGCCGGGAAGAACTTGAAGCGGGTGAGGCCGAGGTCCAGCCCTTCCATCACCTCGGTCGCCGTGGCGACGCCGGGCAGGATCGGAAGGTCGGCCTCGCGCGAAGCGGCCACCGCGCCCGCTGATAGACCGGGCGTCACGATGAAAGTCGCGCCGGCCTCGCTCGCGAGCACGACGTCGTTGGACGACAGCACTGTGCCCGCGCCCACGATCGCGCCGGACACTTTTTTCATCTCGCGGATAGCGGCGAGAGCGGCCGGGGTCCGCAGCGTCACTTCCAGAACGCGCAGGCCGTTGCTGGCCAGCGCCGTCGCCAGTGGACTTGCGTCTTCCACGCGCTCAATCGTGATCACCGGGATCACGGGCTGCACGGCCATCAGCTCGTCGACAGTCATGTTTCTGCTCCGGCCGTCAGAAGTCTGAAGATGCCGCCGCCGGCTTCCGCGTCGCCGGCCAGACGCCGCAACGGCCCGAACAGTTCGCGGCCCCAGCCATGGCCCGCCGGCGGCATGGCCGCGCGCGGCCGCGCCGCCAGCTCGGACGGATCGACCATCAGATCAAGCTTGCCATGCGCCGCATCCAGCACGATGCGATCGCCATCCTGTATGCGGGCAAGCAACGAGTCCTGATCGGCGCCGGGCGTCATGTGGATCGCCGCGGGCACCGCGCCCGATGCGCCGGACATCCGGCCGTCCGTCACCAGCGCCACCTTGAAGCCCTTGTTCTGCAAGACGGTGAGAGCAGGGGTCAGCGAATGCAGCTCGGGCATGCCGTTGGCGCGCGGGCCCTGGAAGCGGACAACCGCCACGACATCGCGGTCGAGCTTGCCGGCCTTGAACGCTGCCGTGAACTCGGCCTGACTCGCGAACACGGCGGCGGGCGCATCGATCACGCGGCGATCCTTCGGCACCGACGACACCTTGATGACGCCGCGCCCGAGATTGCCTTTCAGCAGGCGAATGCCGCCCTCCGTCTCGAACGGCGATGAGACCGGCCGCAGCACGGCTTCATCGAGCGTTGTCTCGGCGCCGGGCCGCCACGCCAGCGTCTCGCCGTCGATCCAGGGCTCCTGCGTATAGGCGGCGAGCCCCTTGCCCGCGACCGTGTTGGTGTCGCCATGCAGCAGCCCCGCCCCCAGCAGTTCGCGCGTGATGAAGGCCATGCCGCCGGCGGCGTGGAACTGGTTCACATCCGCCGTGCCGTTCGGATAGACCCGCGCCAGCAGCGGCGTCACCTCGGAGATGTCCGAGAAATCGTTCCAGTCGATGACATAGCCGGCCGCTTCCGCCATGGCGGGGATATGCAGCGCATGGTTGGTCGAGCCGCCGGTCGCCATCAAGCCGACGATGGCGTTCACGAACGACCGCGCGTCGATCACATCGGCCATTGCGCCCTCGCCACTCTTGGCCAGCTCGACGCAACGCGCCGCGGCGGCCCGCACCAGCGCCTCACGCAAAGGCGTGTCCGGATTGACGAAGGCCGTGCCCGGCAGGTGCAGGCCCATCAGCTCCATCATCATCTGGTTGGAGTTGGCCGTGCCATAGAAGGTGCATGTCCCAGCCGTGTGATAGCTCGCGGCCTCCGCCTCCAGCAGCTGCTCGCGCGTCACCTGGCCAAGCGCGAACTGCTCGCGCACCTTCGCCTTCTCCTTGTTGCTGATGCCCGACGGCATCGGCCCGGCCGGCGACAGGATGATGGGCAGATGCCCGAAGCTCAGCCCGCCGATCACCAGCCCGGGCACGATTTTGTCACACGTTCCCAGCATCAGCGCGGCGTCGAAGGCGTCATGCGTCAGCGCCACAGCAACGCTCAGCGCGATCACATCGCGCGAGAACAGCGACAGCTCCATGCCCGGCCGGCCCTGCGTGACGCCATCGCACATCGCCGGCGTGCCGCCCGCCACCTGCGCTGTCGCGCCCGCCTTGCGCGCGGCGTCCTTGATGATGTCCGGATAGTCCTTGAATGGCTGGTGCGCGCTCAGCATGTCGTTGTAGCTAGTGACGATGCCGATATTCGGCGCCCGTCCGCGCATGGTCAGCTTGTCGCCCAGCGGCGAGGCGGCGAAAGCATGCGCGAGATTCCCGCACGACAGATGCTGCCGGCCCGGTCCTTCATCCTTGGCGGCTTTGATGCGCGCAGATAGTCCGCACGGCTGTCGCGGCTCCGCTCTTCGATGCGCGCCGTCACCTCGGCGATTTTCGGATGAATGGCCATGCCCGCCCCTGTCAGTCTTCATGCCGGGTCATATGACGCGAATCCCCTTCAGACCAACAGCCAGTCGAGGATCATCGTGCTGAGATCCGCGCCGTAGGAATGCGACAGGTCATCCAGCCGTCGCAATGTCACATTCGCGCCGGCGCCGGAAGATGCTGCTGCGCCTCCTCGGCCATGCGAACCGGGAACATCCAGTCGTGCTCGCCGTGGATGATGTGTATCGGCAGACCGCTCATCCGGTCGCTGTCCGCCATCGCCGCCAGCATGGGATGAAACGCCGCCGCCACCGGCGCAAGGTGCGTGAAGGGCGAGTCGCCCGGCAGGCCCGACGTATAGGTGAACGTCCCGCCATCGCTCATGCCGGTCAGTAGCACGTGCTCCGGATCGATCGACCAGGTCTTGCGCACGAAGCCGAAGATCTGCGCCAGCCGCGGCGTGTCGCGATCCTCGCCCTGTATCGCCCAAGTCTGGCCCAGCGCGGTCGGCGCGACAACGATGGCGCCGCGCGTCCGCGCGCGCGCACCCAGCTCCACAGGAAGGCGCGCCACGCTCGATCCGCCATGCAGCGCAAAGCGTGGGCGGCGCCGCCGGATCATACGTCTCGGGCACATACATCCAGATCGTTTCGCGCCCCATGGCCTCATCACCGATGCGGACCATGCCGGTCATCTCGGGCGGCGGCTGCCGGAACAAGCGCTTCTGCAGCTCCATGTCCTCGCGCGCTTCCGGATCGAGAAAGAAGCGGTTCACCGGCGGCACGAGGCCGGCCAGCGGGTAGAGCGCCTCCAGCGCGCGCGGCAGATGGCGCAGCGCGCCGAACGCGCGCATCAGGTCATGCGTCTCCTCGGCGGCTCCGGCCAGGCCATCATAGGCCGCGATCGTCTGTTTCGCGGCCTCGTCCAGTTGAGGACGCAGGGCGGAATAGGGCGGATCCCAGTCGCCGCCCGCCAGCACATCCCGCAAGTCGCCAAGCGGGGCCTTCACCCGGTTCAGAAGCTGTCCGCTGGCTGTCGGATCGAAATGCCGCGTGATGAAGGCCAGCCCCTCCAGCGACCGCAACAGGGGCGGAAGGTAGGCCTGAAGCTGCTCGACGCCGGCGGAACCCATGCCGCCCACACTGGGCCGCGCCGGGCGATCGCGCAAGAACATGCCCACCCTGTTGCATCCGGTCGCGAGCGCTGTTTCCTGCGCAGACTGAGTCCCGCGACAGCGCGGCGGGAGACACGATAATGTCCGCAGACATGACCTATGCGCGCTATCTGCAGCTCGATCAGGTGCTGTCGGCCCAGACGCCCCTGTCAGAGACCCATGACGAAACGCTTTCATCATCATCCACCAGACCAAGGAGCTCTGGCTCAAGCAGGTGATTTCCGAACTACAGCTCGCGAAGAAGCTCGTGCGGGAAGGCGCGCTCATCGAAGCCTACCTGTCGCTTGCGCGCATCTCGCGCATCCAGGCCGTGATGACGTTGTCCTGGGACGTGCTCGCGACCATGACGCCGTCCGACTACAAGCTTCCGCGCCGTACTCGGCCCCAGCTCCGGCTTCCAGTCGGACCAGTTCCGTACGGTCGAGTACATGCTCGGTCTCAAGGACGGCAAGCACGTCGCAATCCAGAAGGACCGGCCGCTCGCGCAGGCCACGCTGATCGCCGCGCTCGAAGCGCCGAGCCTGTGGGACGACGCCAACTTTGCGCTCGCCTCGCGCGGCTTCGCGCTGCCGGAGATCGCGCTCAACCGCGACTGGACGCGGCCCTACACCCCGGACGGACAGGTCGAGGAAGCATGGTCGAAAGTCTATCTCGACACCCGTCGATGGTGGGATCTCTATCAGCTGGCCGAAAAACTCCTCGATATCGACGACGCCTTCGCCACCTGGCGCCATCGCCATGCGCTCACCGTCGCGCGCATCATCGGCGGCAAGCCAGGCACGGGCGGCTCGGCTGGCGTCTCCTATCTGGAAAGCACGCTCAAGCAGCGCTGTTTCCCGGAGCTCTGGTCGCTCAGGAACAGGCTGTGAGCTGGAAGCACTTCTTCTCGCGTTCGCTCGCCGCTGCGCCGGACCGGCTGCACATGGCCGCACACAGCCATCACCTCTGGCCCGATGCCAGCTTCGAGGGCCAGCAGGCGGCATGGGACGACGCCGCGCGCCTTGCCGATCACAAGTGGGACAAGGTGATGGGCGAGGTCTGGCCGCAGGCGCAAATCCACATCGCCAATGAACTCAGGCTGCCTACACATGACAGCATTGTCTTCGCGCCCAACACGCACGAACTGCTCGTCCGCATCATTTCCGCCATCGACAGGCCGCGTCCGCGCGTGCTCACGAGCGATGGCGAGTTCCACAGCTTCCGGCGCCAGTCCGCGCGCTGGGCGGAAGGCGGCGCCATCGATCTCGAAACAATTGCGGCAGATGATTCCGCTTTTACGGACAGGTTTCTCACGCGTGCGCGCTCCGGCGATCATGACCTGATCTTTGTCAGCCATGTGATGTTCGGGTCCGGCCGCGTGTTCGAAGGCATCGACCAGCTCGCCGCACTTGCCCGACCGGAAGGGCCGTGGATCGTCATCGACGGCTATCACGCCTTCATGGCGATCGATGTCGATCTGTCGGCGGTCGCCGATCGCGTCTTCTATCTCGCCGGCGGCTACAAATACGCGATGGCGGGCGAGGGCGTCTGCTTCCTGCATGCGCCACCCGGCTATGGCGAGCGGCCCCTCAACACCGGCTGGTTCGCAGCATTCGATGATCTCGCGCTGAAGCCCGGACAGGTCGGCTATGCAAGGGATGCCCGCCGCTTTGCCGGGGCGACGTTCGATCCGTCCGGGCTCTATCGCTTCAATGCCGTCCAACAGATGCTGAAACGCGAGGGGCTCACGACGGCGCGCGTCAATGCGCACATCGATCCGCTGTTCGCTGCGCTCGCCGCTGATCTGGACGAGACGCCGCTTGGTTCCGCCCGCCTTCTCAATCCCGGCACCCTTCAACCGCGCGCGCGATTTGTTGCGCTCGAAAGTCCACGCGCCCGCCGGTGGCAGGAGGCGCTTGCCGCCGCGCATGTCGTCACCGACCTGCGTGGCGATGTCCTGCGCATCGGCCTCGGCCTCTATCATGATGAAGCGGACATCGATCGCTTCTGCGTGATCGCTGCAACTCTCTGAAGAGACGTTCACCGAACTCTGTCGCAATTCGTTATGCAGTTCCCGCTGCTGACTGAACTTGTTGTTCAACTCCCGCTCAGCCGCCGCGCACGATCCTCATCGTGTCGCGCGGACAAAAAGATGCGCGAGAGCAAATGGAGTTCGACTCATGAAACGCATTCTTTCAGCGGCGCTCGCGATGGCGATTGTGGCGGGCGCCGGCATCGCCGAAGCCCAGACGCGCAACCGCGTCCAGATCGATCAGCGCGGCTACGGTCATGGCGTCGCCGTCTCGCAGACGGGCGAGCGCAATGGGTCCGTCACAGTTCAGGGCGGGCGCGGCCACTATTCGCAGGCCATCCAGTCCGGCTACGACAACTTCCTGCGCATCGACCAGTACGGCACGCGCAACTCGTCGACGACGCAGCAAACCGGCGCAGCCAACCTTGCCGTCACCGCGCAGGACGGCTTGCGCCTCAACGCCCAGACCAGCCAGTTCGGCTACAACAACGTCGCTGGTACGGCGCAGATGGGCACGGGTCATTCCGCCGTCACGGATCAGGTCGGCGCCAACAACGCCTCGGCCATCATCCAGACCGGCCACGGCCAGGATGTGACCGTTCGCCAGCGTGGCGAAGGCAACATCTCTGTCGTGGTGCAGAGCAGCTACAACTGATGCTGCGTGGCCCGGCGGCCGGACACGGCCGCCGGGTCTCCAGCCCGGATCAGGAGCGGGAGATATCCCCATGACCAGCCACCTTGCCAACAGGCTCACGCTGTTCTCAGCGGCCATCGCGCTCGCGGCGTGTTCCTCCGCCCAGTCGCAGGAACTGTCGCCGGCGGACGCTCCCAATCTCGCGGTTGTGACACAGGGCGCGCCGCCGCTTGAGGCAGTTCCCGAAGATCTTGCCGAAGCGCCTCCGCCGCTTGTCGTACCGGAAGCCGCTGAACCCGCGCTGCTCGCGCCAGAGCAGCTGACGCCTCAACCACTGCCTCCGCCTCCGGTCGTCGAGACGCCCGTCGCCATGTCGTGTCACATCGACATCACGCGGACCGCCAACGGCGTTCGCATCACGCCGGTGATGCTGGTCGATCGCGCCATGGCTGGCGAGTACTTGCTGGTCATC
This sequence comes from Hyphomonadaceae bacterium, assembly GCA_041398245.1. Lineage (GTDB taxonomy): Bacteria > Pseudomonadota > Alphaproteobacteria > Caulobacterales > Hyphomonadaceae > UBA7672. The sequence continues at coordinate 42,563 of JAWKVC010000009.1, read as the reverse complement.
ACCAAATCCGGTCCGGATGGCGCGTCGGATATCAGCCAGGGCGGCCCGTTCGATACGGCCTATGACGATGCGGCGCTCAGCGCGTCCGAAATATCCCTCGAACGTGGCGCGCATCTCCACGCCGTCTTGAAGATCATGGCGGACGGCCGCGTGATCTGCCGCGACACGGTTTCCTGATCATCGACACCTTCCCGGAGACAATCCATGTCGGCGTTTCATCTGAAGCTTGCTGCTCTCGCCGCGGCCAGCGTTCTCGGCGTCACTGCCGCGCACGCCCAGAACAGCTATCCGTCGCTCTTTGCAGGTCAGACCCGGCAAGCAGCCGCAACGCCCGTCCGGAGCGAGCCCGTTGTCAGCCCGCCCGCGCGCGTAGCGACGAACCGCGTCGATCTCAGCCAGCAGGGCCGGAACAATGGTGTTGCGGTTGGCCAGACGGGCATTCGCAATAGCGCTGCCGTCACGCAGCGGGGAGCCAGCAATGCGGGCCAGATCAGTCAGACCGGCGTGAACAACGACGCAACAATCTTCCAGCTTGGCCGCAACAACACCGGGTCAATCACGCAGACCGGCGACAACAACACAGCTTGTCTCGTCCAGCTTGGCCGTAACAACTCGGCTGGCATCACGCAGACCGGCGACAATAACAGCATCGGCATCGCACAGACGCCGACGCGGGCGTGGGAATTCTCGCCCGAGCTCTGCTCGCTGTATGGCGCCGACACATGGAGCCTGAAGCGCCAGATTCGTGCTGTCGGCCTTGAAGGGATCAGGCCCTAACTACGGCTTCAGAAGGCGTGAACCGGAACCTTCTTCTGAGCCAGCAGGTCCTTCAGTGGCGACGAGCCTTCGCCCGCCTTGGCTTCGTTGTAGACGCTGAGTTTGTCCTGACCCATGAACAGCACAACGATCCTCCGGGAGGAGAGCAGGCCGGTCAGCGTCAGCGTCATGCGTTCCGGCGCGCCGGCTGCGCCCGGCGCGTGGATGCCCGCGATCTTCTTCGTCCCCTCCGGGTCGGCGGCGGCTCCATAGCCCTCGGCCCCGGGGATCAGCGAAGCGATGTGGCCGTCAGATCCCATGCCGATCAGGCAGATGTCGAACGGCATGATCGGCGCAATCCGCTTCTCCGCTGTCGCCGCGCCGCCAGATGCCTTGGCGTGGTTCGTCTTGAAAGGAATGAAGGTCGCCGCCGCTGCCCGTCGTTTCAGCAGCATGTCGCGGATCAGGAACTCGTTCGATGCTGGATCCTCAGGGCTCACCCAGCGCTCGTCCGTCACCGTGACTGACACCTTCTCCCAGGGAAGCGGCGCGTTCGACAGCGCCTCATAGAGCGGCCCTGGCGTCGTTCCGCCCGCAAGCGCCAGTGAAGCCTTGCGGCGCTTGCGGACGATCTCTGTCAGCCTGTCCTGGAAATCCTGCGTGAGCCCGGAGAAGAGTCGCTTCCGGTCCGGGAAGAAGCTTTCTTCGTGACTCGAGGCGGTGCTCATGCGTGCCAGCCCATCACTCATGCCAGCTATGGCCATTGCGTTCGGTCAGTGCGAACGCGCCGGCCGGGCCCCAGCTTCCGGCTGGATAGGGCGCGGGCTTGAGGCCTGTGCGTGTCCAGCCTTCAATGATCCGGTCGATCCACATCCACGCGGCGTCCGCCTCGTCGCGATGGACGAAGAGCGTCGAATTGCCGGAGATCGCCTCAAGCAGGAGTCGTTCATAGGCGATGCGCCGCCGCTTCTCGCCCTTGAAGGCGTCGATCAGCGAGAGGTTCAGCGACAGTGGCTGAAGCTCGTAGCCGCTCTGCGACAGCGTCGGTGTCTTGTTCATGATCGTCAGCGAGATCGCTTCTTCCGGCTGCAGCGTGATCACCAGCCGGTTCGGCATCAGCGGCGCGCCGGTAAAGATCGAGTGCGGAACATCGCGGAACTCGATCACAATCTGCGAATGGCGGATTGGCATGCGCTTGCCGGTGCGGAGGTAGAAGGGAACGCCCGCCCAGCGCCAGTTGTCGACATGCGCGCACAGGGCGACAAACGTCTCCGTGTCTGACGGCTTGCCGCCTTCTTCCTCGGTGTAGCCCGGCACGCTCTTTCCATCAGCCACGCCGCGCTTGTACTGGCCACGCGCGGTCTTCTCGAGCAGTTCGGAATCGCGGACCGGCCGCAGCGAACGCAGCACCTTCACCTTTTCGCCGTGCATCGTCTCGGGCCGCATGTCCGACGGCGGCTCCATGGCGATCAGGCAGAGCAATTGGAGCAGGTGATTCTGAACCATGTCGCGCGTCGCGCCATAGTCGTCATAGTAGCCGAACCGCCCTTCGACCCCGAGCGTTTCAGCCACCGTGATCTGCACATGATCGACCGAATGACGGTCCCACAACGGCTCGAACAGCGTGTTGGCAAAGCGCAGAGCGATCAGGTTCTGCACCGTCTCCTTGCCAAGATAGTGGTCGATGCGGAACGTCCGGTTTTCCGGGAAGTGCTCGGCAATCGCGCTGTTGATCTCGTCGCAGGTCTTGCCGCTGTTGCCGATCGGCTTTTCGACGATCACGCCATTGGGCGGCGCGGCCAGTCCAACCGACGCCAGACCCTTCACGATCGGGATGTAGAGCGCGGGCGACGTCGACAGATAGAACAGCGCGCCACCCTTTGCGCCTTTCATCTTGCCGGCCAGCACCTTGTAGCTCTCGGGCTGGGTGGAGTCGCCGGCTGCGTAGGACAGTCGCTTGGCGAAACTTTCCCACGCTTCTTCCGAAAAGAAGGCGCCGGCCCTTTCCCGGACCCATTCTTCGACCTGGCCGCGGAATTCGGTGTCGCTATGGGGCGTGCGCGCTGCGCCGATAATCGTGAGGCCCGCCGGCAGCAGGCCGTCAGCGTCCAGAAAATAAAGGGAAGGGAACAGCATCCGCCGGGCCAGATCGCCCGTCGCGCCAAAAATGACAAAAGCCCCGGGGTTGGCCATCGAACAACCTCAGGACAGCGTCGATTGTCCGGTCAAGAAGAAATGCGCGAAGCGGCAACGAATATCGTTTGCGGGCTTGATGGAGCGCATCGTTCTGGATACCTGGTTTCCAATTTTCTTGCAAATGACACGCAGTGGCGCAATTCAAGCCAATGGAAAGCGGGAACATTGAATGCTAGAGAGCCCGTCGCGCGGGTGTAGCTCAATGGTAGAGCAGAAGCTTCCCAAGCTTACGACGAGGGTTCGATTCCCTTCACCCGCTCCAACTGTCCTCAAGTATTCGGACAAGCTATTACTTGGATTTGTTCGCGCGATACAAACTATATTGAAGTATTACACGACCGACACCGCATTTGTTAATAAACGCATAGCAGATTTTAACCAATTTCCTGAACGTCAATCGAAAGAAACGAGTGGATATTCAGGTATTGGACTTAAGAATAAACCTAAGTTTACTATGAATAGTGGGCGAATTGACGTATCAGCAACATGCTTAAGTGCTACTGGCGATAACAGATCGCCCGGCTGACGATGGACTTGGGGTCAGAAGCAACCTCGCAAGCCGGCGTCTGGATAGGGGAGAGCGTACTAATGGATGCCAGCATTGTGGCCCGTTTGCTCGAGCAAACCGCCCGTGCGGTCTATGACTCGCGTGGACCGCGAGCCATTCATGCAGGCCAGTGGGCCGTGCTCCGCTATCTCGCCCGCGCCGGCCGACAGGCGCGTACCGTTGGCGGCGTCGCCAGCTATCTCGGCGTTACGCATGCCCCCGCGTCTCGCGCGGTCTCTTCGCTGGCGCGCAAGGATCTTGTTGTTGTCCGCGCCGATCCCGAGGATCGCCGCGTGCGCCGCATCGACCTCACCACGACGGGCCGTGCGCTGCTCGAACACGATCCCGTCCATCGCCTCACCGCTGCGATCGAAGATCTGAGCGCCGACAAGCAGCGTGAACTCGCCGCCACGCTGGAAGCGCTCTACGGCCGCCTCGCCAAGGCATCCTAGGCGATGGCTGAGGCGCAGACCGCCTATTCGGCGGACAAGGCGACCGCCTATACCGAACTTGTCTCCGAAGTGTCCGGCGTTGTCGCCGGCGAAACATCACGCACTGCGCGCTACGCGACCACCGTCTCGCTGCTCAAGGCAGCATTCGGCGATCGCTTCTTCTGGTGCGGCTTCTACGAAGTCGACCCGCTGAAGCCGCGCGAGCTGGTTGTCGGCCCGTATCAGGGCACGCTCGGCTGCCTTCGCATCCCCTTCGGCAAGGGCGTTTGCGGTGCGGCCGCGCTTGCGCGCGAGACGGTCATTGTGCCCGACGTTCATTCCTTTCCCGGTCACATCGCGTGCGATAGCCGCTCGAACTCCGAGATTGTCGTTCCCGTGTTCGATCCCGCCGGCGAGCTTGTCGCCGTGCTCGACGTCGACTCGACCGGGTTTGCAGCCTTCGATGACGTTGATGCGCGCGGCCTGGAGGCGGTGTGCCGTGCGATGATGGCTGGCTGACGCGAACCCGCGCCGGCTGTCTATCCCACCTTCGCCCACCGTCCATCCGCCGCGCGGTGATAGAAGGTGAAGCTCGTCGGATCCCAGGGTGGCGTGTCCTGACCCAGCATGTGGAACAGCGCTACTTTCGGGCGGCCTTCCCAGAACTGAACCGCATCCATCGTGAAGCCGTTCGGCCCGCAGGCGTCATACGGCTCGCCGCCTGAAAGCGCCTCCAGCTCGGCCTTCAAAGCGGGTCCCGGCTCCAGCCGGAATGTCTCTCCGGTCAGTTTCAGGCCTTCCAGTTTCACGACGTGACAGCGGCTGCGCTGGTCCTCCGGCGCCTGATCGAGGGTTTTCATCGCGGCGTCTTCCGGTGTCTCGCCGGCGCTCAGCGGCACGATCTGCAACGCAAACCGCGCCTGATCCTCGGGCGTACCATCCATACGGTATTTCAGATAGTCGGAGACGTGGCTGTAGACGGTCCGCACCCATCCTTCCGGCGAGCAGTCCTGCGTGCGGAACACCAGCGCGTCGTCTGGCGACAACTGCACTTCTTCCGTCCGCCACAGGCAGCGCGTGGCGAATGTCTCAATGGTGTCGTCGGTTGCGAGAAACAGCGACCGGTCAGCGTTGTTGCACAGTCCCGTCACCGGCAGCAGCGCCCCGTTTGCGCAGTCTGCGGCAGAAGATGAAGCGCTGGCCGGCGTCGCCCCCGCCGACACGTTCACCGCGCTTGCCGTATCCGCAGGCGCCTCGCCGCAACCGGACGTCACAAGCGCGGCTGCGAGCGCCGCCGGTATGACGGTTCCGCGCACTATTTCTCGAATCCCACGAAGTCCGCGAACTCGTCCATCAGTGTAGTCCACCACTGGATCGTATCCGTCAGGTTGTCCTCCGTCAGGCCGCCTACGGTGTTGATCTCGAGGATGATCCACGGATCGCCCTCTTCGTCCATCTTGGCTTTGCCCCAGCGCGTGTCATTCCAGACATTCAGGAGCTCAAGATCGGGCTGATCCTCCGGCGCCATGGCGAGACCGCAGCGGAACACGATCAGCTCGCATTCCTCGCCGTCATCGTCACAGGCCTCGAAAGAAACGAGGAAATGGAACCCGGACGCCTCCGAGCTGAGAACCGGCCCTTCGGCGTCGCTCAGCGATTCGAACTGCACGTCCATGCCAAGGCCGTCCAATGCAGTCGCCATGTCCTCGGGCGTGACGACATTGAGATCCTGGGCGCTGGCTGGCGCCGTGGCGAAGATCATTGCCGCGCCAAGCGCGACGAAGGCGCCAAGCACGTTGAAAAACCTGAACATCTGGAGTTGTCCCCTGTTGACCCGGTAGCTATCGCCAAAAGGGCCGGCAAACTCAAGCCGGGAAGGCAGACGGCGGCGCCCGCAAAACCATGCCATCGCTTGATCCAGAGCCGCCGGGCTGCCATCTAGCTGCCGCGACCTCCCCCTGAAGGACAGACGATGCCCGCCTATCAATATGTCTATCATCTCGACGGCCTGACCAAGATCTATCCTGGCGGCAAAAAAGTCTTCGAGAACATCCGTCTGCACTTCCTGCCCGACGCCAAGATCGGGATCGTCGGCGTCAACGGCTCGGGTAAGTCCACCCTGCTGCGCATCATGGCCGGCGAAGACACCGAGATTCTCGGCGAGGCCAAGCCCGCCGACGGGATCAAGATCGGCTACCTGCCACAGGAGCCCCGGCTCGATCCGTCGATGGACGTGTTCCACAACATCGCGGCCAAATGCCCCGAGAAGCAGATGGTCGATGAATTCAACGCCATCTCGGCCAGGCTCGGCGAGGAGTACACCGACGAGCTGATGGAGCAGATGACCAAGCTCCAGGAACAGATCGACGCGGCTGATGCGTGGGACATCGATTCCAAGATCGAGATGGCGATGGAAGCGCTACGCTGCCCGCCCGGCGATGCGGACGTCACCAAGCTGTCGGGCGGCGAGATCCGCCGCGCCGCCATCTGTCAGCTGCTCCTGTCCAAGCCTGACATGATCCTGATGGACGAACCGACCAACCACCTCGACGCTGAATCGGTGGCGTGGCTCCAGAACTACCTGTCCAACTTCCCCGGCTGCGTCATCCTCGTCACCCACGACCGTTACTTCCTCGACCAGATCACCAGCTGGATCCTCGAGCTCGATCGCGGGCAGGGCATCCCCTACGAGGGCAACTACTCGGTCTGGCTTGAGAAGAAGGCCAAGCGCCTTGCCCAGGAAGCGCGCGAGGAAGCGGGCCGCCAGAAATCCATGGCGCGCGAACTCGAATGGGTCCGCTCGTCGGCCAAGGCCCGCCAGGCCAAGTCAAAGGCCCGCATCAGCGCCTACGAGGAAATGGCGTCCAAGGCGGAACGCGAGAAGATCACGACCGCCCAGATCCGCATCCCGCCCGGTCCGCGCCTCGGCTCGGTCGTCATCGAGGCGGAACATCTCAACAAGGCGTTTGGCGACAAGCTTCTGATGGAAGACCTCTCCTTCAAGCTGCCGCCCGGCGGCATTGTCGGCGTCATCGGCCCGAACGGCGCGGGCAAGACGACGCTGTTCAAGATGATCACCGGCCGGGAAGAGCCCGATGGCGGAACCTTCAAGGTCGGCGAGACGGTGAAGCTTGGCTACATCGACCAGAGCCGTGACTCGCTCAATGACAAGAACACCGTCTGGCAGGAAGTCTCCGGCGGTCTCGACATCATGGATATCGGCGGCGTCGAACAGCCGAGCCGCGCCTATGTCGGCGCCTTCAACTTCAAGGGCGGCGACCAGCAGAAGAAAGTCGGCCAGCTGTCGGGCGGTGAACGTAATCGCGTCCACCTCGCGAAAATGCTGAAGGAAGGCGGCAACGTCCTCCTGCTCGACGAACCGACCAACGACCTCGACGTGGAGACGCTACAGGCGCTTGAAGCGGCGCTTGAGGACTTCCCCGGTTGCGCCGTTATCATCAGCCACGACCGCTGGTTCCTCGATCGCATCGCGACGCACATCCTCGCCTTCGAAGGCGACAGCCATGTCGAATGGTTCGAAGGCGATTTCTCGTCTTACCTCGAAGACAAGAAACGCCGCCTCGGCGCCGACGCGGTCGAACCCAAGCGCCCGACGTTCAAGAAGTTCGCGCGGTAGCCATGCAATCCGCGAAGCGGGCCGCGGCGTTCATCGGTCTGGTCTTTGTCTCGGCCTGCGCTCAGCCTGTGTTATCGCCGGAAACCTCCGCATTCCCTGAAGCGGAGCAGGCAGTATCTGATTCAGCCCGTGAAGCGTTTGAACGTTACTCCGCGCTGGCCCCTCGCACTGCAGCCCCGCCTTCAGTCGATCAGGCGCCGCACTTCGTTGAGATCGAACAATTGCTGCAGGGCGCGCGCGAGGATGAATCTGCCTGGAACCGCGAGCTCTTCCTTCGCGCGGCGCAAGACCAGTTCTGGCGTTCGGGGGTCAACATCGCGACTGCCGAAGAGCTTGGCTTAGGGCCCGAGGATGTCGGCGGCTTCCACTTGCTTGTCTGGCGACAGATCGAGCAGATCGACAAGAGCAACACCGACTTCCTGAAGGCGGAAGTCGATAGACGAGACGGATGGATGCCGAAATCCGAAGTTGGCGGAGGCGCTGCTCACTTTGCCTGGCTCCTGATCCAGCATGCAGATCGTGACGCCGCTTTTCAGGAACGTGTGGTCATCCTCATGGAGCCGATGGTTGCAATAGGGGAGGTCGATGCGCAGGATTTCGCCTATCTCTTCGACCGTGTTGCTTCCGCTGCCGATCGTCCGCAGCGCTACGGGACGCAGGGTCGCTGCATAGCTGGCGAGGACAGGTGGGAAGTCAACACACTGGAAGACCCTGCTCGCATCGACGACCTGCGCGCCTCAGTCGGCCTGTCGACGATGGCAGAATATGTTGCTGTCTTCGCAGCCAATCGGGTGTGCGAAGGCTAGTGGGCGGTTACGCCGCCCGCACTTCGCCGGTGCCGTCGAGCGGCACGCCGATCGGCCACACCTTCTCGACGCGGAATTGCGACACGCCGAGGATTTCCGCCGCGCGGCGGAAGCTCGGCTGTTCGCCGCGCCGCATCAGTTCATCGCAGGCCTCGGCGATCTGCCGGACAGTCAGCGCCTGATCCAGCCGGGCCTGCTCGATATCGGTGACGCGGTCCATGAACTGCTCGCGATACTGGGCGACGCGCTTGGCGGCGGCCTTCATGGCGGCAGCGCGTTGTTCCTCGACGGTCTTGGGCTTGCGCTTGGCGCGCGGCGCGCGGGGCTTCGGCGCATCGGGAGCGGCCCCCTGCTGCACGACAGGCGCTGCCGCTTCCGCCGGTTGTTCCGGCGCTGGCGCTTCCGGGGCTTGCACGGTCTCGACGATTTCCGCGGGCTCGGACGCCTGTTCGGCGAAGGTCGCAGCCGCCGCCCGCGCGAATTCGGCGCGGATCATTTCGGCCTCGGCGATTTCAGCAGCCTCTTTCTGCCGCCGCGCGCGCAGCGCGGCATAGTCCTCGGCGTCCATCGTCTTGCGGCCCTCGACGATCCACGCCATCGCGGGCTTGGCGAACGCGAAGATGTAAAACACGGCGTCGATCGTCATGGTGGGGGGCAGCTTCGCGCCCTCCGGAGCATTGGCGATCACGATCTCCCAGCCGAGATGCACGCCGACATTCGTTGCGAACACGAAGCCAACGCAGCATGCCAGCGCCGGAATGAGCACGGCCCACTCCACCTGCCGCCCGTCGGGCTTGCGATGCTTGATCGCCTGCAGGGCGCCGGCGGCCGAGGTGTTAACGAGGCCGATGCCGAACGCCATCATGCCCGCGAACGCAATGATGCAGATCCAGCTGATATCCAGCTGCGGCCAGAACATGCCGATGACGCCGCCCGTCGCCAGAATGGCGCCGGACAGGGTGAGACCCCAGGCGAAGATCGACGACCATGTGTACGCGCGTTGAATCATGATCGTGAAAATGCCGACGCTGTGTTCACGAGTCGTGAACACGGATTTCCCGCTGGTGAATCAGCAGCTTTCCCGCAGCCTCGCGGAGGCTGCTCGCATCAACGGCAGACTTTTCCCACCGGCATTTCCTGCCGGTTGCGCTGGGGCAGGCGTCAGGCCGGCTTTGTGCAGATGAAGAGGCGTTCGCCGCGCTGCAGGCCATAGAGCACGCATTCAAGGCCCGTCGCGGTGTACTCGGTGATCTCGAAGCCGGCAGCCTTCACACGATCGCGGAAGTCGCGGCCATAGTAGCGGACGTGATCGTACTGACCGAAATGGATTTCGCGTTCCGGCTCGCTCGTGATCGCCGGGTTTTCGTAGGTCGTATCCCATCCCTCGATCAGCGGCACCATCGCGACCAGGCGGCCGCCCGGCGTGAGAATGCGGTGGATTTCAGAGAGGGCCTTCTGGTCGTTAACGTGTTCCAGGACGTGGCTGCAGATCACGACATCGAAACGACCTTCGGGAAGATCGATCTTCTCGATGTTCAGGGTGAGGTCGCCGCGCTCGGGCCGCAGATCGGCGGTTTTGTATTCAGCGACGATCGGCTTCACCATGTTGGTGACGGCGTCTTCGGCCGCGAAGTGCAGAACGCGGTCGTCAGGCTTGATGAAATTCTGGCGTTTCTGATGGAACCAGAACAGCCGATGGCGCTCGAAAGCCGTGCATTTGGGGCATTCAACGCCCATCTGCGGCGGCGTGCCGTAGGGCTCGAACACCGCGATCGTTCCGCAGCACGGGCATTCCTGCTTCGGCGTTGCCTGATAGGCTTTGGCGGCCTCAATCAGCATGTGCCGCGCGCGCGAATTCGTCAGAGCGCGGAAAAGTGTCTTTGCGTTCTCGAAACGCGCCATGGCGGATGACTCCCAATCCTTTGGCGCGGCGCAGCAAGGATTACGCCACTGGTTGACGGCCCGTCATGTCCCGTCCCCGCACGGGTTTCATGATTAAGCCGGTGATCGACTCGGGTAAGCCGGGCTGTATGTTCAACTTCGGGGCGAGCCTGGAGATCGAAATGCGTGGTATTCTGCTGCTGCCGGTTGTCATGATGGCGGCGTGTTCGACCGACGTGGCTCCTGCTCCGGCGGCCCCGCTTGCGGACAGTTACGCGACCCTGCCGGACTTCAGGCCTGAAACCGCCGCCGCGTGCAATTCGGTGGGACTGAGCGTTACCTACGCCCAGGGCGGCTCGGTCACCGTTAACGGCGTCGCCAGCAACATGGATGGCCTGATGGCCGCCGCCGCGCGGAAGAATGCCGTCTGTGGCCATGCTCCGGCTGTTGTGAATCTCTCGATCGCTCCCGGCGTCCCCGAGCGCGAAGCCGAGGATCTTCGCGAGCGGCTGGCCGGCGTGATCACCAATCTCGCCCTGTCCGAAAGCAACTAGCCGCGCGAGGGGCTGGCGCATCCCGTCCGCTCTGGCATGGTCACGCCCGCTGAAGAGTGGAGCAAAGCATGGACGTTGCGGGCAAAATCGTCGTTGTCACCGGGGCTGCGAGCGGCATCGGCAAGGCGCTGGCCGAGCGTTTCCATCGCGAAGGCGCGGCCGGGCTCGTCGTGGCTGACATGAATGGCCCCGGCGCCGAGGCCGTCGCGAAATCCGTCGGGGGCGTTGGTCTTCATGCGGATGTGACCCGCGAAGGCGATATCCAGCACATCGTGCGCACAGCCGAACAGGAGTTCGGCCGCATCGACCTGTTCTGCTCGAACGCCGGCATTTCCCGGGGCGATCCCGACATCGACAATCCCGGCTCGCCTCCGAACGAACACTGGGATCTGGCCTGGGGCGTCAACGTGATGGCGCATGTCTATGCCGCGCGCCACGCGCTGCCCGGCATGATCGCGCGCAAGTCTGGCTGGTTCCTCAACACGGTGTCCGCCGCCGGCCTGCTCAGCCAGATCGGCTCGGCCGTCTATTCTACCTCCAAGCACGCCGCCATCGGCTTTGGCGAACACCTTGCCATCGCCACCAAGGAGAACGGCATCGGCGTTTCGCTTCTCTGCCCGCAGGCGGTCGACACGCCGATGCTGGGCGGTGCTGCGGGCTCGCAGAATGTCGATGGCGTCCTGTCGCCCGATGATGTGGCCGACGCCGTGGTGAAGGGTCTCGCCGCCGAAACCTTCCTCATCCTGCCGCATCCGCAGGTCGCGACCTACATGCAGCGCAAGACCGGCGATTATGACCGCTGGATCCGCGGCATGGTCCGTCTGCGCCGGGGCGTGATCGACGGCGCGCGCGGCCAGCGGTGATGCAGCGATGGCGACCGGGCAGGACGGGCTGAAGACCAGTGTCGCCGGCAAGGGCGTCTATCCCGCCGCGCAGGCGAAGTGGCTGCTCCATCCGCTGCGCCGTTCCATCATGTCGCCAAAGCGGATCGTCGGCCGGCTGGCGCTGAAGCCCACGGACAGCGTGCTGGAGATCGGTCCTGGCCCCGGCTGGTTCAGTCCCGAGATCGCGCGGCTGGTTCCACAAGGCCGGCTTGTCCTGTTCGATGTTCAGCGCGAAATGCTGGCCCTCGCAGAACAACGGCTGAAACAGTCCGGCCACGCTAATGCCGAATTCGTCTCCGGCGATGCGATCGATCTGCCTTTCGATAGGGCGGAGTTCGACGCCGTTCTCCTGGTGACGGTGCTGGGCGAGATCGGTGATCCGGGCCGCGCCCTGCGCGAGATCGCCCGCGTCCTGCGCCCCGGCGGCCGCATCGTCATCACCGAGCAACTCGGCGATCCCGATCATGTGCGCCGCGACGCGCTTGCGGCCATGGCCGCTGCCGCCGGCCTGCGAATCGCGCGCATGGAGGGTTCGCTGCTGCTCTACAGCGCCACGCTCGTTTCTGTCTGACGACGTTTCTGTCTGAAGAAAATGCGCCCCTTCCACATCGGGAAGGGGCGCCAGATTGGCCGGCCGGAACGGGGGCGTCCTGGCGTGCCGGCCTGCCTCGCCTTACTGGGGCGAGGCCTCAACACGTTCACCGGCGATCGAGCTTCCACTCATAGTCGACGGGATGGCCGCACACGGATTGCGGCGCGCCATCGACTTTTGCCGGCGAGAATCTCGCGCCGCGCACCCATTTGAGCGCAGCATCATCGAGCGACTTGTGTCCGCTGCTGCCTGCGATCGCTGCCGAGGTGACGCGCCCGCCGGCGTCGAGGCAGACCTTCAGCGAGCTGACGCCTTCATTGCCCCGGCGCACATCCGCAACAGGATAGGGCGGCGACGCCGCCGGCAGCATCTTGGCGGCCACACGGACCGGCGCGTGCGTCGGCGGCGCTGGCGTCGCCGGAATCGCGACGGGCGTACGCGGCTGCGGATCGGTCGATCCCGTGATTGGCGGATCTTCGGCGACGAAGGTGGTGTTCTCGCGCATCGGCGCCGGCAGTGGTGGCGTCGTGTCGCTCGTCACGTCCAGCTGTCGTTCGTTCTCCGGAATCGGCTCCGGCGGCGGCGCATCGGGCAACGCCGTGAACATGATGGGCGCCAGCGGCGCCTTGGCGATGTAGTTCCCCATTCCCATCGCGAGCACCCCGGCCATCGCCGCGGTAACGGCCGAGGCGGTGACCGCGCCGGCGAAGCGGGTGGATGAAGGCGCGTGTTCTCTCATGGCTCCATACATGGAGACCTCCCCAGGCTTGGTGATCGGGCGAGTTAGACGAAGCGGCTGCGGCGCGCGGTTACGTCATGGCGGCGGCGCGTCCGAGAATTCCAGCGTCACGCGCTGCTGGCAGACAGCCACAGGCTGTCCGCCGCGCATGGCTGGCTCGAAGCGCGTCCTCTCGAGGGCGCGGACCGACCCCCGATCGATCCGGGCGTCGCCGCTTGTCTGCACCGTGGTCACGCTCTCGACCGCACCAGAAGGCGACAGGCAGAGATCGGCCACGAATTCTGTCCGGCCACGCCAGCTGGCCGGAAGCGCGGGCGCGACGAAGCTGGCAGGAACCAGCCGGGGCTTCGCGCCTGTCGCCAGATAGTCCCGGGCGATCGGCTGGAACGGCGCCAGCACGTTGGCCGTCTCGCGGAAGATCGTGCGCTCGGGCTGCGCGGCCCACGCGGCGAATCCGGCCCCGCCCACCAGCGACACCACCACAGCCGCGGCGACGATCCGGCGGCGGCCCGACACCGTCTTGCGCGCCAGCAGGTCGATACGCTCGGCCAGCGGATGCTGCGCCTCGGCCGGCCAGTGGCAGCCCACCGGCAGCGCCTGCGCCGACAGGTGCGTCTTGAGCAGGGTCTCGGCATAGGCGCGGCGCACGCGCGGCCGGCGCTCCACCACCTCGGCGTCGCACGACAGCTCCTGGTCGATGCGCATGGCGTTCGCGCCGATGTGGATCAGCGGATTGAACCAGAACAGGCAGCGCACCAACGCGACCAGCGCATTGATGCGGGCATCGCTGCGTTCAAGATGCACCTGCTCGTGCGTCAGGATCAGCTTGCGTTCGTCATGGCTGAAGCGGTGCGAAAAATCATCCGGCGTCACAATGCGCGGATGGCGGAAGCCAACGATCGCCGGTCCGGCAAGGCCGATATCCGCATCGCGCATGAAGGCCCGCTGGCGCACCACCAGCAGCGCGCCGAGCGCCAGCACGCCCGCGATCCAGACGGCGGCGACAATCCCGGGCAGCCACGATGCGGCGGCGGCCTGTTCCAGCGCCGCCATTGCGGGCGGCAGGCCGCCGACAAGGAAGTCCGCCACCAGCGTTTCCTGCGTGCGTTCGGGCAGGAAGGTCGCCGCCATGGCCACGGGAACGATGATCCAGAGCGCGTAGGCCGCGTGCGGCCCGAAAAAGCGCGCCATCGGCCTGCGCAATGCGAGAACGAACAGGATGGCGGCGCCGGCCGCGATGTTGATCTCGATCAGCGAGGCGACGAGGGCGTTCACTTGCCGTCCTCCTCGATCCTGGAAATCAACGCCTTCAGCTGGCGCAGATCCTTGGCCGACAGCCGCCTGTGCTCGGCGAAGTGCGCCACCAGCGGGGCGACCTCGCCCTTGAACAGCCGGTCAAGCAGGCCCTGGCTTTCGGCCTGCACCCATTCGGCGCGGCTGATCAGCGGACGATAGAAATAGCCGCCGGCTTCCTTCGCGCCGCTGATGGCGCCTTTCTTCAGAAGGCGGGTGATCAGCGTCTTCACCGTGGCCGGGGCCCAGCCATTCTCGGGTCCCACCGTGCCGATGATCTGTTCGGCCGTCAGTGGCGTCTTGCGCCACAGGGCTTCCATGATGCGGCTTTCGGCGTCCGAGATCGGTTGCATGGTACACCTGTAATCTGATTGAAAAGTACGCCTGTAATCTGGCAAGTCAATGGCGGGAATTGTGGCAAAGCCGGAATTGTTGCGCTGCGGCGATGCGGCTTGACCCGCCGGGCCGGGCCCGCCATATCCCCGGCGTCTCCCACACAGAGGGAGTTGGGAATGCCGTACGAGATTGCCTCCGCCTCGTGAGCCGCGCCGGTCCGTCAGGACCGATCGCCGCCGCTCACGCTGAACGACCCGCCGCCCGGCCCGGGCCGCGGACATCTCCCACGTTCGGACAGGCGTTATCCCTTGAACATCTCGAAATACGAGCAGCGCACGCTGCACGCGCTCGCGCGCGGCGGACGCATCGACCATCACAAGGACAGGCGCGGCGACATCATCGCCGTGGATTGCATCACACGCGAAGGCTGGCGGCTGGACGACTGCACATTGGCGGTCTTCCGGAAGCTCAGAAAGCGGCGGTTCATCCGCAGCCAGGAGGACGGGCCCTATCGCGTCACCCGCGAAGGGCTCGAAGCGGTGCGGGCCCAGCTCGACAACCGTGCCTGACAGTCACGCGGCAAGGGCGCCCGGCTGCACGTCAGCGTGGCCGGGCGCCTGCGTCCAACTGTTCATGGTCGGCATTTCCGCTTGCGCCATCGGCGCAACTCAGCATGAAGGATGAAAATCCGCATGACCTGTTGAGCGAGTGGAATGGCAACGACGCGCAGACGCTACAAGCCCGGCGATTTCGAGTTCGCGGTGAAACGCGCCAGCGCGGGTCTTGGCCTGTTCGCGGTCTCGCCCATCCCCAAGGGTGCCTGCGTGATCGAGTATGTCGGCACGCCAATGACCAATGCGGAGCGCAACGCCAGCAATTCGCGCTACCTGTTCGAAATCAACTCCCGCAAGACGATCGACGGCAGCCCGCGCTCGAACACCGCGCGCTACATCAACCATTCCTGCGAACCGAATTGCGAGATCGAGATCTACAAGGGCCGGGTCTGGATCTTCGCGCTGCGCAATATCAAGCCGGGCGAAGAGCTGGGCTATGATTATGGCGAGGAATACATCGCCGCCTATCTGGAAGGTAAGTGCCTGTGCGCCGCATGCGCCCCGCAGGCGCAACGCAAGACCGGCTGATCCTGCCGCCTAGATGCCGCCGCCCGAGATCGAGAACTTGCGGCGCGTGCCCAGAAGCTTCTGCGCCTCGCCAATCGCCTGCGCCGCCGACTCGGCAAGCTTGAGACGCGGCTCGGAGCGCAGCGCTTCCAGCGCCTCCGTCAGGTGCGCAATGCCTTCGCGCAGCATCACCGGGTCGAACCGCTTCTCGGCCTTGAGACGCAGCGCGCGGCCCAGCGTGATGTTGGCGGCGATCCAGCGGTCCGGCGCGGCCGAGCGGTTGATCTCGCCCAGCGTCGTCCGGGCGATGTCCACCGCTTTGTCGATCCAGGCGTCATTGCCCGCGAAGGCGAGCTGAAGCGCGCCGGCGGAACTGTCGTCGACCATCTCGGCCAGCAGGGCAGGATCGGCTTTCGGCTTCTGATCGAGGATTGTGAGAACGGATTCGACAACCGGCTGCAGACGTTCGGCGCGGAAATCCTGTGGCCGGCCGAGGGCGGGGCGGAACTGCTTGGCGGCGGCATAGGCCATGGCGCGGGCCAGCGGCTCGTTCCACGACGACTTCTCTTTCGGCATCGCCAGCGTCACCGGCGTGCGCGCCGCCTCGAACGTGTTGGTCGGACGGCTCAGGATGCGCGCGAAGCCTTTCGATCCGCGTGGCGCCTCCGCCCAGATCAGCACGTCGGCCTCGGTGCGGTGCAGAAGCTGCTGCGCGCGTTCATCGCCCTCGAGGCTGCCCGGATAGGTCATCACGCGGAACGGCCCGCCGAACATGTAGTCCTTGAGGTGGGTTTCAACGGCCTTGTTGAGGAAGGACGCGATCATCCGGCGGCGGCCCGGGCCGCCCTGCACCACGACGATCCGCGCGCCGATCTCGTTCTGGCGCTTGATGCGGCTGGCGACATTCGCCCGGCGCAACGCGAAGAACATCCGCACGAACCCGGCCAGCGCCAGCACGGCCAGCGCTGCGCCCGCGCCCACGGCAAGCAGAAGCCCGACGCCTGCGAGCGACGGCGAGCCCGCAATTGCGGCTTCCACCGACGCCCAGGCATCCGTCAGCGCTTTGAAAATGCCCGAAAGGAATTCCATTAACCGGCCCTGCCGCCCGTCTGCGGGCGGCTCTGAAGGTGCGTTTTACGGGGGCTGCAAATTCCGCGCAACGGTCGGCGGCGCCACGGGCCCCGCTCCGGGCCTACGTGACCACTCCTTCATGTACCGCAAGGGCACAGGCCGCGGCGGAAGCCCGGAAACACGGCAGAAAGCTGGACTGGATGGCCGGTCTGGCGACCCCGACAGGATTCGAACCTGTGACCTACGGTTTAGGAAACCGTTGCTCTATCCTGCTGAGCTACGGGGTCGTGGGCCGCCTTATGCCCCCTCGCGCCGCTCGCCGCCAGCCCGGGACGCCCGATTGCGATTCGGCCTTCCGCCCCTATGGTTCCCGCGATGGGGACGGGGCTTTCACGCATCATGCAGCCCAGGCTGACGCGAAGGCGCGCGCTGGCCGGTGGCCTGGCGGCCATGGCGTCCGGTTGTTCGGGCGAGGCCGACCTTGCCGGCGGCGAGAGCGGCCGCATCGCCCGCGTCATGGATGGCGACGCGCTGGCGCTCGACACGGGTCTGCGCGTGCGTCTGGCCGAGGTCGAAGCCCCCGCCCCAGGCTACAATGGCCGCGCCGACGAGCCCTTCGCGGTCGAAGCCCGTGACGCCCTGACCCGCGCCGCGCTCGGGCGGCAGGCGCGCCTCTGGTATGGCGGCCTCAGCCGCGACGGCTATGAGCGCGCCATCGCCCACGTCATCGCCCGCGACGAAACCGGCGGCGACATCTGGCTCAATGGCCTTGTCGCCCGCCAGGGCCTCGGCCGCGTCCGCTCCTATCCCGACAACTCCACCCGTGCGCGCCGCCTCCTCGCGCTCGAGGCGGAGGCGCGCGATGCGAAGCGCGGTCTCTGGGCCGATCCGCACTGGCGCATCCGCACGCTCGCCGATCTCGATGGCGCCCCCAACTATGCGATTGTCGAAGGCGAGCTTGTCTCGCTGGGCGATGTCGCCGGCGATGGCGATGCGCACCTGTCTCCCTCCGGTATCCGCCTCGATATCGGCGAACGTCTCGGCCCGCCCGACATCACGCTTTCCGTCGGCGCCCGGCTCCGTGTCCGCGGCCGCATCGACACGCGGCCTGTTCAGCAAGGCCGCGATCCGCTGATCCGCATCACCCACTGGCCGCAGGTGGAGATCATTTGATTTCCGGAAGTCTGGTTGACGCACCACGATTCGAACGTGGAACCTTCGAGATCAAAACCCGATGCTCTACCAATTGAGCTATGCGTCATCTCCGTTGACTTCGTCTTGGTGCGTCGGGCGAGAGTCGAACTCGCACTGGGCGCGGTTTAAGTGCGCTGTCTCTGCCGTTGGACTATCGACGCCCGAGGCCAACAAGATGGTGCTCCGGGAAGGGTTCGAACCTTCAGCCTCTGCAATCTGAGTGCAGCGCCTCTACCGATTGGGCTACCGGAGCATTGGTGTGGAGAGCGGGATTCGAACCCGCATGAACCGCCATCTCGAAGCGGCATGTCGACCAGTTGCATCATCTCCACATCGTTGGTGGGCGCTGGAGGTACTGCCCCTCTCGCCAGCTTCTCCTCGTGTTCAGGCCGCGGTTTTACAGACCGCTGAGGAGGACAGCGCCCGGCGTTCATGACTCGCGTTCACGCGAGATGGCGCAGGCAGACGTACGCGACGCCGTCATGGCGTTCGCTCTCCGCCGATCAGTCACTTGATTGAAGGGAAGCTGTTGCTTCTACCTGCGCTATCGCTTTCGGCCCACCGCGCGTGCGCGGAGAGCAGCCGCTCTCACACGCTCAATAATAGCGGTGGGCGGGCGTTAGTCGTTGGTATCCGTAGAAGCGTTTCATGCGGCTGCATATCTCACGGCGCGCGCGAGCATGCAATTGCAAACGTGCTGTGCACGGATGAAATCGGATTCAGGTAATGCCTCACCCCGCCGGAATAAGCCCCGCTTCCTCCGGGTCGCCGACAATGCGCGTCAGCGCCGAGCGCAGCTTGCGCAGGGCCTGATGTTCGATCTGGCGCACGCGCTCCTTCGAAACGCCAAGCTTCTGGCCGAGCGATTCCAGCGTCACGCCATCTTCCGCCAGCCGCCGCTCGCGGATGATCATCATCTCGCGCTCGCTCAGTCCTGCCAGCGCCTCGGCCAGCCAGGCGCTGCGCGTCTCGCGGTCGCGCGCCGACATGATCTCGTCCTCGGGCAGGGCGGCTTCATCGCGCAGAAGATCCTGCCATTCGCCTTCGCCATCCTCGCCGATCGGCGCATTCAGCGAGCGATCCGCCGCCGACAGCCGCGCCGCCATGCGGTCGACATCCTTCTCGTCGACGCGCAGCTGTGTCGCCACGTAAGTGCGCCCTTCAGGCGAAAGCCCGCCATCGCCTGGATCGTGCAGCAGGGCGCGCAGTCGCCGCAGGTTGAAGAACAGCGATTTCTGCGCCGTCGTCGTGCCGGTGCGCACGATCGACCAGTTGCGCAGGATGTAGTCCTGCACGCACGAGCGGATCCACCAGGTCGCGTAGGTCGAGAAGCGCAGCTCGCGCTCCGGCTCGAAGCGCGACGCCGCCAGCATCAGGCCGACATTGCCCTCCTGCACGAGGTCCGACATAAGCAGCCCGTAATTGCGGAAGCGCGCCGCGATGGCGACGACCAGGCGCATATAGGCGGTGCAGAGTTCGTGCAGGGCGTCCTCGTCCTGCTCCTCGCGCCAGCGGCGGGCGAGATTCAGCTCACGCTCGCGTTCCAGCAGCGGAGCGGACATCGCGACTTTCACGAAGCGGCGGTCTGCGCCGGTTGCGGACAGGTCGGAAAAGGCCATGGCGGGCTCCGGCGGCTGGTGTCCGTCTGGGGCGCGCAAAGGCGTCCCGGCGGCGCCGGACTGGGCCAGCGCCCGCACGAACAAACCCGCCACGGCGGGATTGGTTCCCGACCGTTGCGCAGAGATCGAAGGCTGGATCAGCAAATAGGCGGCGGACGCCCCGCGGAAAGGGCGGGCGCGCAGTCCGCGAAATCAGACCCGGAAATCAAACCCGGAATCAAACGGGGCGTTCCGTCATGGAACGCCCCGTTGTTCAGTCTGCGGCTTTGTCCGCCGGTCAGGCGGCGCGCTTGGCCAGCGACTTGGCCAGCTTGTCGACCGCGTCGGCGTGCTTGATGTTCTCAACCGCCGCCAGTTCGCGGGCCATGCGGTCCAGCGCCGATTCATAGAGCTGACGCTCGGAATAGGACTGGTCCGGCTGGTCGCCGGCGCGGTGCAGGTCGCGGACGACTTCCGCGATCTGGATCAGGTTGCCGGAATTGATCTTCGCTTCGTATTCCTGCGCGCGGCGCGACCACATGGTGCGCTTGATGCGGGCGCGACCGCCCAGCGTCTTCAGCGCGTCGCCCACGACGCGGGTCGAAGCAAGCGGGCGCATGCCCGACGAGGCGGCCTTGGCGACCGGAACGCGCAGGATCAGCTTGTCCTGTTCGAACGCGACAACATAGACCTCCAGTTTCATACCGGCGACCTGCTGAGTCTCGCAGCCTGTCACACGGCCGACACCATGCGCGGGGTAAACCACGTGCTGGCCTACATTGAAGAGCCCCTCGACGATCTTTGCCGGCTGCTTCTTCGTCATGCTGTGATCACCTCAATTACTCGCAATAAGTGACACACGCCCTGTTCCGCTCACCTACAGGTGTGCAGCCGAAAGCGCCTGACCTCTTGCGTTGTGCTATTCGCCCGTCGGCGAGCCTTGTCACTTAGCACAATTGTAAGGAATTTCAAGCCGCTGCTGCAGCCTCACCCGCCATGAGACCCCTGATTCCATTAGGTCTAGCGGCATTTCGCCTCAGCTTTTCAGCTGCGGCAGTTAGTTCCCGGAGCCGGGTTTGGTCGAAAACAGCGAGTCGAGCTTGTTCTTTACCTTAGCGTAATCGTCAGCATCAGCCGGCGGCGTGCCCTTCACCGTGATGTTGGGCCAGACCTTGGAATATTCAGAGTTGAGTTTCAGCCACTTGCCGTCCGCATCGTCCTCGGTGTCCGGCACGATGGCCTCGACCGGGCATTCCGGCTGGCAAACGCCGCAATCGATGCATTCTTCCGGGTGGATCACCAGGAAGTTCTCACCCTCGTAGAAGCAGTCCACCGGACAGACTTCCACGCAGTCCATGTATTTGCACCGGATGCAGGCGTCGGTGACGATGTAGGTCATGGTCGGGCGAACTCACTTTTCGCGCCGCGACATGAGGCCAGCAGGCGGCCTTGTCAATTCAGGGCGCTGTTCAGGCCAGCTCAACTATCAGACGGTGGTAACCGCTTCGTAGCACGCCGCCGCTTCGGCGGGCGGGCCCCTCCGGCCCGGAAGCGAGACGATCCGCACCAGCCTGGCGCCCGAGGGCGCGATGAAGGACAGGATGTCGCCGACCTCCACGGGCGTCGCCGGCTTGTCGATCCGCCGCACCTGTCCGCTCCGCTCGATGCGGGCGCCGGATGTCTCGATCGCCTCGGTCGCCCCCGTGCGCGCCTTGAAGAACCGCGCCCGCCACAGGAAGACGTCGATGCGCATCCGCTCGTCGCTCATGAGGCCGCCTTGGGCGCCTGGGGCGTGGCGGCGGAGGCGGGACGTTTGGGGCGCCGCCGCCGGCGTGATTTCTTCGGTTCGGCCCGCTGGGGCTCGCGCATCACGATCAGATCGGCCAGCACGGCGAAGGGCCCGCTGGGCGGCGGCTGCGGCCGCGCGGGCTTCTGCGGCCTGTCCTTGGCCTTGCCTTCCTTGCGCGGATGCCGCTCGCGCTGTTGCTCGGGCGGACGCCTCGCCGGGAACCGCCACAGCTTCACGGCGCCCGTCTCCTTGTCCTTCTCGGCCGGCTTGAGGCCCAGCGCGCGGAGGATCGCGGGGAAGTCTCCCTGCGGACAGCCCACCTGGGCCGAGAGTTCCGGCGGCACGGCAAAGGCCGACGTCTCCGATCCGCGCCGGATCTGCGACAGCGCCACGGCCAGCCGCTCGGCAAGGTCGGCGCGCACCGCGCGCGGCCCCAGCCGCAGATAGCCTGCCGTGTGAAGCATGGCGTCGCTCCACGCGTGATCCTTCAGCGGGAAAGAGGATTGCGTTGGCGCTTCGGGCGCCGGCCGTCCCGCATGGACGGCGCGCATGGCCAGCGCGAGCCGCGCCGCCGCCGGCTTCAGCAGGCCCGGCAGCCATGCCGCCACCCGGCCGGCCTTCACGCCCACCGCGCTCAGCGCGACACGGTCTTCCGCCGACAGCTGGAAAGCCGGGCCAGCATTGCGCCGGTCGAACGCCGCGCCGGTCTCGAGCAGCTGATAGGCCGCTCCCCGCGCCGCGCCGCGCAGCTCCGATCCCTCCAGAGTCTCGCGCAGATTGTGCAGCGCAGGCAGCTGCGCCTTCGCATGATCGGCAAACCAGCGCGACAGCCGGTCCAGCGCCGCATCGCGCTCATGCGCGGCGGCGTCGCGCGCGCCGATCAGCTCCAGCCGAGGACTGTGCCAGTCGGCGGCTGCGATCAATCTGGCCACCGGCGCGCAATCGAACACAACCGCAGCCTTGTCCGCATCGAAGCTCAGGTCTTCGTCCTTCGCTTCCGAAATGGCGAGCAGCTTGCGTTCAATGATCGGGCGCAGCGCCTTCAGCGCCGCCCCGCGCAGGGCCCGGCCCGCAAGGTTCTCGCCCGTTGCCTCAGCATGGAACACCAGCCCGTCCAGCCGGCCGACAACGTGCCCGCCAATCGCGACCTCGCCCATCGGCCCGATCTCGGCCGGCGCATCCTCTTCCGAATTGAGATGCTTCAGCAGCGCTGATGTCCGCCGGTCGACGAAGCGCTGCATCAGCGCCTGGTGCAGCGCGTCCGACAGCCTGTCCTCGATTTCGCGCGTACGGCCGCGCCATGTCTCGGCGTTCTCGACCCAGTCGGCGCGGTTGGCCGCATAGGTCCATGTCCGGATCGCCGCCAGCCGCTGCTGCAGCATGTCGACATCGCCCTCGGCCCGGTCCAGCGGCTCGACCTGCTCGTAGAGCCATTCATCCTTGATGCGCGCGCTTGGCTCCACCAGCTTTTCGGCGAACGCCTGCACCAGGCGCATGTGCGCCTCCGGGCCGTGCTTGCGGAAGTCGGGCAGGGTGCAGAGATCCCACAGCCGCCGCACATGCTGTGGACTGCGCACCGCACGGCGCAACTCGCCAACTTCCGCCATCGCCGCCAGCGTCAGCTCGTCCAGCGCTTCCGGCGCGCGCCGCAGGATCACATCCGGCGACGGCCGGCGCAGCGAGGCGACAAGCGCATCGATGCTGGCATAGTCGAGATCGGAATTGCGCCAGTTGAGGAAGTCGACCGGCTCGAACTGGTGATTGACGATGCGCTGCACCGTCTCCTCGTCGATCGTCTCGCAATCGGCCGTCTCGCCGAATGTGCCGTCATCACGAAAGCGTCCGGCGCGGCCCGCGATTTGCGCCAGCTCGTCCGCGCGCAGGAAGCGTCGCTGCCGTCCGTCGAACTTGCGGCGCGAGGCGAACGCGATGTGTCCGACATCGAGGTTGAGGCCCATGCCGATGGCGTCGGTCGCGACGATGTAGTCGACCTCGCCGGACTGGTAGAGCTCCACCTGCGCATTGCGCGTGCGCGGGCTCAGCGCGCCCATGATCACGGCGCAACCACCGCGCTGCCGCTTCAGCAGCTCCGCGATTGCATAGACTTCCTCGGCCGAGAACGCGACCACGGCCGAGCGCTTGGGCAGCTTGGTGATCTTGCACGGGCCGGCATAGCTCAGCTGCGAGAAGCGCTCGCGCCGTTCCCCGTCGATGTCGAGGCCAAGCCGCTGCAGCGCCGGCCGCATTGTGTCGGCACCCAGCAGCATCGTCTCGTGATTGCCCCGCGCACGCAGGATACGATCGGTGAAGACGTGGCCGCGGTCCGGATCCTGCGCCAGCTGGATCTCATCGATGGCGACGAAGTCGGCGCCTTCGCCAACCGGCATCGCCTCGACCGTGCAGGCCAGATAGCGCGCGCCTTCCGGCCGGATGCGCTCCTCGCCGGTGATCAGCGCACAGGCCTTCTCGCCCTTGACCTTCACCATCCTGTCATAGATCTCGCGCGCCAGCAGGCGCAGCGGCAGACCGATCATGCCGGTGCCGTGCGAAAGCATGCGCTCGACAGCAAGGTGCGTCTTGCCGGTGTTCGTCGGGCCAAGAATGGCCCTGATGCGGGTGTTGTCGCTGGCGGCCATATTCACTGCCCCAAAAAGAGGGGCGCGCTCCTGGAATGTAAGGCGGATCAGGCGTTCAGGCTGGCGCGCGGCTGCGCCTGCATGAAATCGGCGGGGGAATAGATCGGGCGCCAACGCATATCCGTCTTCCCATTCGGCTCACAGCCAGTCGGACCCGTGGGTCGGTCCATGATTCAGAGGGTGGGGTGCGATGGCCGCCCGGTCAACTGCCGAGGATGTGGATGAACCACGACGTCGACTAAGCGCCTCCTACCGGCCCGCGCGTCCATACTTCAGCTTCGTCGCCTCGAACGTATACTTGCCGCTCCGCTTCGAGCGCACCTCGGCCTTGATCGGCGGCGTCAGCGCGCCGCCATCCAGTTCAGCCAGGATGAAGTTGGCCCATTCGATATCGTCCCGGTCATCGGCCTTCTTCTGCGCCGACTCCGCATCGAACCCCGCAACCTCGACATACTCGGCCTCGCACTTCAGCGCGGGTCCCTTGTAGACGTCCGAATTCCACGTCAGCCGCGCCGCATAGCGCAGGCGGATGTCATAGCGCTGCTTGCCGTCGAATACCCGCAAGGGCCCGCCGCATGGGTTCGACGTCGTCGCCCGCGTGCGCATCGTCATCGAGGCGATCGCCGTCAGCGGATCGACCGCCTCCAGCTTCTGCGCGACCGTCGGCGCCGGGTAGCCCCAGTTGCCGAATTTCGGGCTCACCGACACCAGCACCTCGCGCCCGGTGAAATCGACGATCACGCGGCGCTGCTTCGATCCGTCCTTCACCGTGCTGTCGTAATGCATCGGGAACAGGCCGAAGCTGGTCAGCGCGCCATTGGTCACCATGCTGGTCGAGGCGTCGACGAACCAGTCGACGAAGCCCTCGGCGCGGCTGCTGAACGCAACGCGATAGCTGTTGGGCGTGAAGTCGATGATCAGCGAGCCCGAGGCGGTCTTGTGCCGCCCCATCCACGGCACGGGGGTGATCGCCTCGTATTCGGCTTCCAGCCGCATGGCCTGCCCGCCGCCGGCGATGCCGAACAGGGCGTTCTGGCCAACCATGGGCAGGAAGAACATCGCCCCGGCTGAAACCATGGCAGGGAAAAACGGCATGGAGTCGCTCCGCGGAGGGCGTCCTGCCAGCCGCTTTCTTTCCCTAAAGCTGCAGAATCTGGCGATTTCTCGACGGGGCTGGCGGCCGTCCGGCCGGTCCCCGCCCGCCCCATCCAACTTGACAGTCCGGGTCCGCCTGACTAATGACCCCGCTTCGCTTTCAGCGCCGGGTCCGGAATCCCCGTTTTCGGGGGCTTTTTGGGCCGCGCAGACCTTCAGGAAGGGTGGGCCATGTCCCGCGTTTGTGAACTCACCGGCAAGAAGCCGATGGTCGGCCACACGGTCAGCCACTCCAATATCAAGACGAAGCGCCGCTACCTGCCGAACCTGGTGAACGTCACCGTTCACTCGGACGCGCTCGGCCAGTCCTACTCGGCGCGCATCACGGCTGCGGCCCTGCGTTCGGTCGACAAGCGTGGCGGCCTCGACGCCTACCTCGCCAAGGCGAAGGATGAACAGCTCTCGCCGAAGATGCTGAAGATCAAGAAAGAGATCGCCAAGAAAGCCGCCGCCGCGGCCGCCTGAGGCGACCTTTCAGTCTGACGGAATTCAGAACCCCTCGCTCCGCGGCGAGGGGTTTTTCGTTTCCGCCCGCCGCCAATTCGGCCGGATAGCGGACTCGCTCAGAAAAATCTTCTCTCACCATCTCAAGCGCTTGCGTGGCTACGCGCTGTACAACTCCGGCATTCTTGCCCCCACCCCCGTCACCTGCGCGCATACTCCCTCCATCGCATCCGCATGGAGGGCAGCCGATCACTGTCCAGCGGCGCGGGCGCGATGTGGTCGAGCGTGAGCCCGGGACTTCGGCTGGACAGCCAAAGCCCGCACGCAGCCGGCGCTACAACGTCAGGGAGGTGAAAAATCTCCTGTTCGAGGCTGGCGAAGAACGATCACGGGGACGCGGGATGCAAGCGCATCCCACCATCTCCCGCACGGCCCATCAACGCGCGGGCCATCCCGCGTCCCCGGCCCTCCATGTCTGACAGGAGGGAGACCACAGCATCCCGCAGGGCAAAGGCCCGTGCGACTGAAAGCCTGCGCAATGCTTGCGCCTCCACCAGCCATCGCTAACGTGCCCCGCAATCCTGGAGGGGCTTTCATGCGCATCATGCTCGCGGCGATCTCGGCTCTGGCGCTAGCCGCCTGCAACAACGCGCCGGCCGATGCGCCCGATGCGATCTTCCACAATGGCGTGATCTACACCGGCGTCGACGGCCAACTCCCCGCAACCGCAGTCAGCGTGAAGGACGGCCGCATCGTCGAGATCGGCGCCGCCGAAGAGCTTCTGAAAACGAAAGGTGACGCGACCGAGCTGGTCGATCTCGAAGGCATCTTCCTCTATCCCGGCTTCACCGATGCTCATGCCCACCTCTATGGCATTGGCGAGCGCGAACAGACGCTCGATCTCGATGAAGTCGCATCCATCGCCGAACTCGTCGCCGTCGTCGGCGAAGCCGCTGAGGCGCTTCCGCCCGGTCAGCCTTTGATCGGCCGGGGCTGGATCGAAACCCACTGGCCGGAGAAACGCTTCCCCGCGCGCTCCGACATCGACGCCGTCACGGGCGATCATCCCACCATCCTCACGCGCGCTGACGGCCACGCCTTGCTCGCCAACACGGCGGCGCTGAAGGCTGCGGGCATCGACGGCAAGCCGGCCGCGCAGCCTTCCGGCGGCCGCATCGAGGTCGGCGCCGACGGCCTGCCCACCGGCATGCTGATCGACAACGCCATGGGCGCGATCGCCGCGCTTGAAACCGCGCCCACCGACGATCAGGCGCGCGAAACCTACGCCAAGGGCATCGCCCGCGAGATCGGCCTTGGCTGGACGGGCGTGCACAACATGGGCGTCTCCGCCGCGCATGTGCCGTTGCTCAACGCCATGGCCGACGCGGGCGAGATGAAGCTGCGCCTCTACAACGCCGTGTCCCGCGACGATTTCGAGAAGGCGACCTACGGCGCCACGAAGGATGGTCTCGTCATCACGCAGGCGGTGAAGCTCTACATGGATGGCGCGCTCGGTTCGCGCGGCGCGCTCCTGACCGAGCCCTACTCGGACAAGCCGGACATAAAAGGCCTGCCGCAGACCGACGAGGCCTCGACGCTGGCGCTGATGCGCAAGGCGTCGGACCAGGGCATCCAGGTCTGCTTCCACGCCATCGGCGATGAAGGCAACCGGCTGGTGCTCAACTGGATGGGCAAGACGTTCGCGGACGCCGGCGTCAAGGGAAGCGACAAGCGCTGGCGTATCGAGCATTCGCAGATCCTCCATGTCGAGGACATTCCGCGCTTCGCTGAACTCGGGATCATTCCGTCCATGCAGCCGAGCCACGCCATCGGCGATCTCTATTTCGCGCCGGCCCGTCTCGGAACGGAACGGTTGGCGGGCGCCTATGCCTGGCGCTCGCTGATTGATGCCGGGTCGATCATCGCGGGCGGATCGGATGCGCCGGTCGAGCAGGGCGATCCACGCATCGAGTTCTACGCCGCCATTGCCCGCAAGGATCTCAAGGGCGAATCCGGCGCCGCTGCCGACTGGCATCCCGAACAGGCTGTCACGCGCGCTGAGGCGCTGAAGATGTTCACGCTGTGGCCGGCCATCGCCTCGTTCCGGGAAAACGAACTCGGCACGATCGAGCCGGGCAAGCTCGCTGACTTCACCGGCTTCACCGGCGACATCATGACGATCCCCGAAGCCGACATCCTCACGGTCGATCCGGCGATCACGGTCGTGAACGGCAAGGTGGTCTACCGCCGCGATGATCGCGGCTGAGAAACGACTGCGGGCTCCCCGGTCCGGGGAGCCCGCAGCGCCAGCCGCGGGGATCGGGCGAACCCCGTGGCCAGATGGCCGAATGCCGTTTGCCCCAGGGGCCCGTTCGGGATGGACCCCTCCACCGGTCGCGCCTTGGGGAAGGGGCGCCGGCTTCCGTTGGCTGGGATGGGTGGGGCTCTGCCGGTTTACGGGGAGCCGGCAGCGACATTCGTCCCATTTCCGGTCTGTGTCTGTGGTCGGGCCTCCGCAGCGAAGCAGTAATTTGCTAATAGCAAATAATAGGCCAGACCAAAAGCGGATGGCTTGTTCTGCCTTGGCGATAGCGGGCTAGGCGCGGGCCAGCGGGTGCGCGGCCTCGAGCAGATCGCGCAGCTCGTCGGTGACGACATGCGTGTAGATCTGCGTTGTCGAGATGTCGGCGTGGCCGAGCAGAAGCTGCACCGCGCGAAGATCGGCGCCGCCCGACAACAGGTGTGTCGCGAAGGCGTGGCGCAGCGCGTGAGGCGTCACCCGCTCAAGCGCGATGCCGGCCTTCATCGCCAGGTCTTCGAGGATCTGGCCCAGCCTGCGCCGCGTCAGCCGTCCGCCCGCACCACGCGATGGAAACACATAGCGCTGCGCCGTCGATCGCACGGCGGACTTCGGCAGGAACTGCTCGCGCACCGCCAGATAGTTCTTCAGCGCCGTCATCGCCGGCTTGCCCAGCGGCGTGATGCGTTCCTTGTCGCCCTTGCCGCGTACGATCAGCACGGTCGCGCCCGGCGCCGGCAAGGCCGACAGCGGCAGGTCGCAGCATTCGGATGCGCGAAGGCCCGCGCCATACAGCAGCTCGACAAGACAGATCGTGCGCAGGTCGCCGGGCTCTGTTCCCTGCGCCGCCTCGATCAGGCGCGAGACCTCCTCGCGCGACAGCACGTCCGGCGGATCGCGCCGCATGGTCGGCCCGTCCAGCCGCGATGTCGGATTGTCCTGCCGCTCATTGTCGCCCAGCTGAAAGCGGAAGAAACGGCGCAGAGCCGACAACCGCCGCGACACCGTCGCCGCCGACATGCCTCGCTCATGCAGATCGCGCACGAAGGCGGAAAGATCGCGCTCGCCGGCGTCGACCAGCGACGTCCTGTTCGCGCGCAGGAAGCTGGAAGCGTCCTCAAGATCGCGGCGATAGGCCTCGATCGTATTGTCCGCCGCGCCGCGTTCGGCGCGCAGGGTATCGAGAAAGGCTTCGATGCGGCGTGTGTCGAGCATCGGCCGACACTGCCGCCGAGAGATTTATGGGAAGTTGATGGCGTGGTGCGGCTAGAACGCCTTCCACACCTGCATGGCTTCCAGCGCGATGGCGTCGGCGTCCCTGTTCATGCCGATCACGTTGAGCTGCGCCAGAAGATCCGACAGGCCCGCGAAGGACAGCGCGGACACATCTGTTCCCAATTGCGCAATCGCCGCCAGCGCCGCCTCGCCATCCGCGTCCTGCCGCGCCGCCGACGTGATGCGCGCGATGGCGGCATCCGGCACGCCGCGTCCGGCGGTGCGCAGCGTCGTCAGCAGCGTGCGCTGCTCACCCGTAAGGTCGCGGCCCAGTCCGACATGCAGGAACAGCAGGCGCGTGTTCTCGATCCGGCGGATCGCCAGCTGCTGCTCGCCGGAGGACGCCGCCGCGCCGGCCTTGGCGCCGTCCTTCGGCTGCGTCGCCGCGATCATGCGGTCGAGCAGGTCGGCGGGCTTGTCGGTCTTGGCGCCGGCAAGTCCGAGCATCAGGTCGAGCCGCGCCAGCGCCCACACATCCTGCTGGGCGTCTTCCTGCGTCCCGAGCAGTTTGCGCCATTCGCCCGCATGCGCGACATCGCCCGCCAGCAGGCTCGCGCGCGCGAATGTATCGGCATAGGCCAGCGTGTCGTCATTGCGGGGCAGGGCGTGGATCGCGGCGATCAGGCCCAGCGCAGCAACGCGCGCGTCGGTCAGCGTCTCGGCGCCCTTGAACGCGGATACATACGCGGCGGCCCGCGCCGTGGGCGTTGCCTCCGCATCGTTCGCCGCTGCAATCGCCAGCGCCAGTTGGTCCGGCCGCGCCGCCGCGCCGCGCGCGGGTTTTGGCGGTGCGTCAACCGGCGTCATCAACACGGCGAGCACGTCGGCAGCCTTCAGCTTGCCGCCCTCGACCGCCGGTCGCAGCGCAGCGCGGCGCTGGGCCGGTGTCGCCTCCGCATTGGCGGCGACAGCGGCAGCGATATCCCATCGTGTGCTCGCGAAGGCGTTGGCCGGCGCGGGAAGCTGCGCTGCGACCGACACCGCCGCCTCGAACGCTGTTCCATAGCGGCCGTCCGGCTTCTTCAGGTCCGGTGCGTTGATCGCGGCGAGGGCGCCCAGCAGCCACACGCCGAAGCCCTCATCGGTCGTCGCGATCTGCTCGGCCAGCACATTGGCCGCGCCGATGTCTTTCGCGAGCGCCGCGCACAGCGCGCGGATCGGCCGCCAGGCTGCGTCGCTGGCGCCCTGCCGCCCCGCGAGCGCACACGCCGCGTCGCGCTTGCCACTGACAAGGTCGTACTCCGCGCCCAGCCTGTCGCCATCCTTGCCCCAGTCGGTCTCGTCATAGCGACGGCGCAGATCGACTGCGCTGGCCGTCTCCCCGAGTTCCTCCAGCAGGCGCAGCCGCTCGGGGATCAGCGTCACGCCGCCCGGCCCCTTCGCCTTGGACATCATCACGCGGCGCAGCGCCTGTTGCGCCGACGGCGCCAGCTCACGCGGCTTCAGCGCAGCGAACAGCGGCGCCAGCGTGTCTTCGTTCGTGTGGCTCCAGATCGTGGTCGGCAGCGGCCCGTCATTGGCGCCGATCCAGCCGACGCCCCACGGGTCCGTCTGTGGCAGCGATCCGGCGGTGACCTGCGCAGTCGCCGGCGCACACAGGACGAGGACAAGCGCGCCGGCGGCCAGAAGCCTATTGCGACGGCGCATCGCCGCTTCCTCCGGGCGGTTTCGCGTCTGGGCCGATATTGGTCGCGGGAACCGAAATCTCGGTCTGCTCGGGCCGGCGCGAATCCGCCTGGCCGGCAAAAAAGAACAGCACGCCGACGATCAAGACGAGGCCAATGCCCGCGAGGATCGCAATCAGCTTGAGCGACATCGGCCTGCGCCGCCGTGCAAAGCCTCCACGCGCCATCTTAATTCCTCCAGCCTCTACGCCCTCAGTCCGGCAATCGCGTCCGCCCCTGCGGTGATATGAACCAGACACGGCCCTGATGGTCCAGACGCGTCATGCTGCGTCTGCAGTCGCTCACGGCCTGATCATTGCCCCGCAGGTCTTGCCCGGTATAAGCGTGCGGTTCGGGTTACAGGGCAAGACATGACTGCTCAATCTGCGGCGCCGGACGGGGAGGCGGCCTGGCCTCTGGCCGGCTGCAACGCACGATTGCGCTTGTCGGCCTGATGGGCGTCGGCAAATCGACGGTGGGCCGCAAGCTGGCCGAAAGCCTCGGCGCCGCCTTCCTCGACAGCGATGAAGAGATCGAAAAGGCTGCGGGCCTGTCGGTGCAGGAAATCTTCGATCGCCACGGCGAACCGGAATTTCGCCGCGGCGAGCGCCGCGTCATCGAGCGCCTGCTCAACGGTCCGCCCATCGTGCTGGCCACCGGCGGCGGCGCCTATATCGATCCGGATACGCGGGCCCTCATGAAGGACAAGGCCACCACCGTCTGGCTGCGCGCGGACCTTGATCTCATCTGGAAGCGGGTGAACCGGCGCGACACGCGGCCGCTGCTGAAGCGCGACAATCCGCGTCAGGTGCTGGCGGACCTTCACGCCGCCCGCTCACCGATCTACGCCGAGGCCGATGTGGTGGTGGATTCCGCCGATGCGCCAGCAGCCGAGACGGCGAAGGCGATCCTCGATAAGCTGGGGCTGTCATGAACGGTGCGCGCGCAACAGTCCGGGTCGACCTCGCCGAGCGGAGCTACGACATTCTCATTGGGGAAGGTCTGGTCGGGCGCGCGGGCGACCTGGTCCGTCCGCTGCTCAAGCCCGGCCGCGACCGCGTCTTCATCGTTTCCGACGAGAACGTCGCCGGCCTGCATGGCCAGCGTCTGGCCGATGCGCTCGTCGACGCCGACCTGGAAGGTCAGCTGGTGACGGTGCCCGCAGGCGAGGAGTCGAAATCCTTCGCCTATCTCGACGGCGTGCTCAGCGAACTGATTGACGCTGGCGCCGAGCGGGACGACCTGATCATCGCATTCGGCGGCGGCGTCGTCGGCGACCTTACCGGGCTCGCCGCGGGTCTGCTCAAGCGCGGCGCCCGCTTCGTTCAGATCCCGACGACGCTTCTTGCCCAGGTGGATTCGTCCGTCGGCGGCAAGACGGCGATCAACTCCAGCGCCGGCAAGAACATGGTCGGCCTGTTCCACCAGCCCGTGCTGGTGCTGGCCGACCTTGATGTCCTCGACACGCTGCCTGTGCGCGAGCGCTATGCCGGGCTGGCCGAGGTGGCCAAATACGCGCTGATCGACGATCCGGCCTTCTTCGACTTCCTTGAAGCCAACGCCGCGGCGCTGTCGGAGGGGCACAAGCCCGCGCTGGCCGAGGCGGTCCGCGTCTCCTGTGCGTCAAAGGCGCGGATCGTGGCGGTCGACGAGACCGAACAGGCCGAGCGCGCGCTACTTAACCTGGGTCATACGTTCGGCCACGCGCTTGAGCGGGCCAACGCCTTCCGGCCAACCCTGCTGCATGGCGAAGGCGTCGCCGCCGGCATGGCGATGGCGCTGCGTTATTCGGTGAAACTGGGCCTCTGTCCGGGGCAGGATGCCGTCCGGGCCGAGCGTCTGCTCAATGCGCTGGGGCTGGCGACGCGGATCCAGGACCTTGGCGGCGGTCCCTATCGCGCCGACGAGCTTCTGGCCCATATGGCGCACGACAAGAAGGCCCGGAACGGCCAGCTGACCCTGATCCTCGCCCGCGGCATCGGCCAGGCCTTCATCGAGCGAAATGTAACGCTCGGTACTCTCAGGGAATTTCTGGAGGACGAGGCCGGACCCGCTTCCTGAATCCGTAGAACGACACTAAGTTGTCGTCGCGGGGTTACTACGGGCGGGGAGTCATCTGATGTCGCTGGCCGAACGCACACTCGCCTTCGCAACGCAGGCAAGTGAGCTGCAGACACGCAAGGCGCTTGGTTCGAGTCTGTTGAACCTGATCGAGCCACTGGGCGCGACGACCTATGCGTGCCTCTATCTGCGGCGCGATCGCGGCGCGGTCGTGATCGACCGCTCGCTCGCGAACATTTCGCGGCAATGGCAGGAGCTCTATCTCGAGCGCGGCTACGATGCGGCCGATCCCGTCTTCCAGGGCGTCCTGCGGGGCGGGACCTATGGCTATTGGGACGAACTGACCCGTGGCATGGCGCTCACACGGTCGGGCAGGGAAGTCATGGGCGCGGCCAGCGAGCACGACATGCGTCAGGGTTTCACCAAACGCGTCACGCTCGATACCGGCGGCGTCGCTGTCATGATGGTTGCGGGCCTTGACCTCGACAAGGACCGGAAGACGCGCGCCGCGTTGCGGATGGCCTTCGATGTCTTCGCGAACGAGGGCGCCCGCATGATGAAGGTTTCGCTGGCCGGCCCGCACGGGGACGACAGTGAGCCCGCCCGCGATCTGTCAAAGACCCAGCTGCGGGTGCTGCTGATGCGCTCGGAAGGCATGTCGAACAAGCAGGTCGCCCAAGCTCTCGGCCGTCACGAAAAGACGGTCGAATGCCATGTGACAGAAATCCTGCGGCGTCTCGAAGCGCGCAACATGATCGACGCCATCCGGATCGCGACCCGGCTCAAACTGATCCTTTGACGCGCGGGACAACTCGTCCTGAGGCCGATCCCCGATTTTAGGGGGCTACCCTGATAGTGAAAAATCCGTCGGTTGCCCTAAATCCTCAACGGGAACGGGCCATTGAGTTTCAATGCCCTGGGTTGGAGAGCGGCTCCATCGCAGGGTGGGGCCGTTCTTTTTAGGGGTCCCGGCTCCTCTCCACTCACCGTCGCCCCCCTTCCCAAAATCATCATTGGGCCGCGCCCGGGCCGGCCCCGGGGAGGGAGCGTGCGCGCCTCTAGACGGCGTCGATATGGAGGGCGTGCAGCCCGGTGTCGAACTCGGCTTTCAGCGCTGCGTTGACCGCCCGGTGCTTGGCCAGCCGGGACAATCCCGCGAACGCTGCCGCCCGGATCCGGACAGCATAATGCGTTTCGCCGCCCGGGGCTGCACCGGCGTGGCCATGGTGAAGATGGGACTCATCCACTATATCCAGCTCATCCGGAGAAAAAGCAGCAGTCAGAGCGGCCCGAATTCGCTCCGTACGGGTTGTCAATTCTTGCGGCATTAACGAACGCATCCCAAGATCAGAGCCATGTCGGCAGCCGAAGACTACATGCGGAATTACCGCGTCAAGTTCGTCGATATCCGCGCCAATCCACCCGGGGGGCGGCGGAAGGCGGGCGCGTATGTCCAGCGCTGCGAACACAAAGGTTGTGACGAACTCGGCCTGTGCAAGGCGCCCAAGCCGTTTTCCGCCCGCGTGATCCAGGTGCCCGGCCAGCCGGTCGCGGCGCAGGACCATCACTGGTTCTGCCAGCGCCACGCCGCCGAATACAATGAGACTTATGATTTCTTCGCCGGTATGACCGAGACGGAGATTTCCGCCTTCCAGGCCTCCGCCGGTTTCGGCCACAAGCCGACCTGGAAGTTCGGCGGCGGTCCGGTCGGCGCCGCCGGCCGCGCAGCTAGGATGAACAATCCGCGCGCCTGGCGCGGCGCGAAGGACTGGCTCTACAACGGCCATGTCGGCAAGACCGTGCCGGAAGAGCAGCGCGCGATGAGCCGCACCCGGCTCCAGATCCGCGCGCTCGACGAGATGGGCCTGCCGCATCACGCTGAGGCGACGCAGATCCGCGAGCGCTATGGCCTGCTGGTCAAGCAGTACCACCCCGACTCAAACGGCGGCGACCGCTCGATGGAGCATCGCCTCACCATCGTGATCCGCGCCTTCAAGGCGCTGAAGGCGAGCGGGCTGGCCTAGGCGTTCGCGCCGGGGCCCGCCTGTTGAACCAAGCATTCCGGCTGGGTACGGCGATGAGCGCAACCCGTCGCTCTCCTGCTATTCGCGATGCTTTGACCTTCTGGCCGAATTTCGCCGAAAGCAGACATTCACTGCCGCTCTAGGGGGCTGGGCGCTCGCGCTATCGCAGCGACCGGTTTGCATCGGTCCGACAGCACCTCAAAAAGTTCCGCTGATCTGCACAAAACCGAAGGGGCCGTTGCGAGACTGGTTCTGCTGAAACAAGATCAGGTTTCCGGTCGATCTAGGGGCGTCATAGACCGCGCGGTTGGAGATAAAGGCAGGATCAAGGGCATCATTCCATCCAACACGGATTTTGAGCCCTTCAATCTGCGTCGTCTCGAAGAACACGCGAAGATCGCCGCCCGTTCGTTCGCGCTTGTACGTCTCCTTCAGCCTGTAGGACGTGGCGCCGCCGCCTTCCCCAAAGGCAAATCCGTAGCTGAACTTATGCTCGGGCACGTCCTGCCGGAATGAAATCTGCCAATCCCTGTTAAAGGCGTCAGAAAACTCGCGAACATTTCCCGTTACGGGATCCACAACCTCAGAATTGCCGCTGTTGAGGCTCATATCCAGACGTGCGTCGGGCAAACCCAGATTGTCCAGCGGCACGCTCGCCTTGAAACCCAGAGACCATTCCTCGCCTTTCCCGAGATTGCCCGGGCCATCAAATGCCTGAAGGATTGAGCCGCCCAACGGCACAACAGGCACCTGGTCCTCAACGTCGGACACGCGTGCAAATTTGCCTACCAATGTCAGAACGCCATCGTCCCAGAACTTCTGCTCGAACTCGGCGTTCAGCGCCCAAGCCTTTTGCGGAACCAGATCTGCGTTACCGGCGGTAACCTGGTCATTGATGACTTCGACGGCCGAAACGAAGTCGCCGAAATCGAGCTGCGCAACGGAGCGCTCAAGGGACACGCGCAACTGTTGAGACTCATTGGGCCGCCACGTCGCCGTAATGCCAGGCTTGGGATAGGTGAACTCCCGCTCAGCGAATGCGCTGCCGCCCATTGCAAGACGGGCCTCCTGCTTGATCTGCGAGTACTCAAGCTTCATCGCGGGCTCGAGCGTCAATTCGGGCAGGACTTGCCAAACATCGGATAGCTGGAGCTCTCCGCGATACTCCTCAACGATGGTATCTGAGCCCGGGGGTGTTACGTCGGCCCCCGAAGCGAGGGTTACATGGCGCGTGCTGTCGAGGAAGTTGTAGGCCCCTTCAAGTGCAAACTCGAATGTATGCGACTCCCCAAAAGGCAGGCTGATTTGAGTGCGCGCAATCGACTCCCCTGAAGTGTCGTCCGAGCGCACGCGAACCGAGTCATCGAAACTGCCATCAGCATTGTAGAAGCCGTAAAGACTATCGCCCGAGCCCTCCGCGCGCTGATGAAGCAGTATGAGCTTTGTTGAGGCCGCGCCGAGCGGCAATTCAACATCGCCGTTCAGATTGTACGACTTGCGCTCAAAGTCGTTGTTCTGTGTTTCGAGCCGCGTGATCGGGCCAGCAAAATCGGGCGCGTGGATCTCGAAGAAGGTGGATCCTTCCCCCTCAAAGGCCGAGTAAGATCCGTTGAGATTGAGCTTGCCCCAGTCCAGTGAACGTTTGAACTCGAACGCCGGCTCAAACATCGTGCGTTCGTTGCGAATGCTGCCGGCATGCTGTTCGAACAGATTGCCGGAGCCATCATAGTA
The DNA here is from genome assembly GCA_041398245.1 of Hyphomonadaceae bacterium. Classification (GTDB taxonomy): domain Bacteria; phylum Pseudomonadota; class Alphaproteobacteria; order Caulobacterales; family Hyphomonadaceae; genus UBA7672. Next base: position 5,849 of record JAWKVC010000009.1, on the reverse strand, counting down.
GGCACGACGCGACTGACTGCGCACGCCGCCGCCCGGTCCTCCCCCACCAGGCGCGCCTGCCTCAAGTGACAGCGTCAGCGTCCCTCCGAATGCAGGAAGATTGGCGCTCGCTTCTGCGGAGGCATTGAGCCTGCCCCCCTGAAAGTGCCGCCCAGTCGCTTTCCACGCGCCGGAGGTTCCGGCCGCATCTGCCTTCAGGATGACATTCGCGACTTTCGTCTGGCCGCGCATGTCCAGATTTGCGGAAGCGCCCGTTACGACTTCTATGCGCACCACATTGGCGGCCGGTATCCGACCGAGGAGTGTTCGCAACGATGTCTTGGTGGAGGGACGCTCGCCATTGATGAGTACGTTTCCGGCGGCGTTGCCAAACCCGCGAACCGAATCCCCTTCATCAATGGTGAAGCCGGGCACCTGACGGATCATGTCGTCAGCTGTGGCGGGATTGAAGCGTGCGAAATAGGAGGGCGGAAACACCTCGGCGTCGGAGGTGATCACCGCGTCCTGGGCTAGTGCTCTGCCACTAAGAAGCGTAGCGAGGCCGGACGACAGCAAAAGCAGGTTGATGGGACGCCGACAAACAAACTTCATCCCCCTCCCTAGTAATCTCTACGATGGGCATCAAAGCCGAATGATCGGCATGACGTACCTGTGATCCCATTGCCCGCTGCCTCAGGGTGGCGCCCTAGAGTAAAGGCCCGTCGGCAGCCGTTTGCGCCAGGTTTGTCAGCCAAACGCAGCGAGGTTTTGCTGGACTCTCGACGCGCTTGCGGCGCTTGCCCCGCTGCCCCCGCCCCGGACGGATTCCGAGCGCGCGCCGACGACGCGCACGATACGAGGTAAGTGTCTGGATTGGGCAAAATGTCGACCATCAGGTCCCGGCAGGCCAATGCCTTGAACGGGGCAGATTGCGGTCAATCAGGCGTCAGCCCATAGGCTTCGGCTCCCACAGTTCGAGCTTGTTGCCCTCCGGGTCCATGATGTGGGCGAACTTGCCGTTGGCTTCCTCGGGGAAGGTCTTCACCGGCGTCACGCCATGCTCGGCGCACTTCGCCAGAATGCCGTCGAGATCGTCCACGGCCAGATTGATCATGTAGGGGTTGGTCGAGGGCTCGAAATACGTCGTGTCCTGCTTGAAGGGCGAGAACACGGTGCCCGAGCCGGGATGGCCCGCCATTGCGTCCGGCGTGAAGACCACGCCGCCCCAGTCATGCACATGAAAGCCGAGCACGTCCCGGTACCAGCCGATCAGGGCGGCCGGGTCCTTCGATTTGAAGAACACCCCGCCAACGCCCAGCACCTTCGCCATGTCCGGCCCCTTCTCATGTGTCGATCCGGACGCCACCAAAGCGCCGGCGGCGGCCCCGCACAATCACCCGAAGGGGTGATTTTCGCGAAATGCAGGCCGAATCCGGGGAATTCATCGCCTGAATGCGCCGATGTGCTGCGTTGCAATGTGACTGCCGCCGCGCCTATATCGACGGACTGGATACGAGAGATTTTCCTCCCATGGCCGTGACGACTGACTCCGAAGACCTGATCTCGCTTGCGCCGACGAAACAGCTCGACGCCAAGAAGACGTTCGGGATCGATCTCGACTGGAAGGTGCCGGCCTTCGCCGAGAAATCGCCCTACGTGCCCGATCTGGACACGGCCTACCGGTTTGACCCCACCACCACGCGCGCCATCCTCGCGGGCTTCAAGCACAATCGCCGCGTCATGGTGCAAGGCTATCACGGCACCGGGAAATCGACGCACATCGAGCAGGTCGCCGCGCGCCTCAACTGGCCGCTGATCCGCATCAACCTCGACAGCCACGTGTCGCGGATCGACCTCGTCGGCAAGGACGCCATCGTCCTCAAGGACGGCAAGCAGGTGACGGAGTTCCGCGAAGGCATCCTGCCATGGGCGCTGCAGCGGCCCATCGCTCTGGTGTTCGACGAATACGACGCGGGCCGCCCGGACGTGATGTTCGTGATCCAGCGCATTCTCGAAGCGTCGGGTCAGCTGACGCTGCTCGACCAGAACCGCGTAATGAAGCCGAACCCGTGGTTCCGCCTGTTCGCGACGACCAACACGGTGGGCCTCGGCGACACGACCGGCCTCTATCACGGCACGCAACAGCTCAACCAGGGTCAGCTCGACCGTTGGTCGATCGTAACCACGCTCAACTATCTCGAGCATGACGCCGAGGTCGAGATTGTCGCCGCCAAGGTTCCCGATCTCGACAAGGCGACGATCTCGAAAATGGTCCGCGTCGCCGACATGACCCGTAACGGCTTCATCGCCGGCGACATCTCGACCGTGATGAGCCCGCGCACCGTCATCACCTGGGGCGAGAACACGCTGATCTTCGGCGATATCGGCGTCGCCTTCCGCATGACCTTCGTCAACAAGTGCGACGAGCTTGAGCGCCCGGCCATCGCCGAATTCTACCAGCGCGCCTTTGCGCAGGAGCTGCCCGAAAGCGCGGCGATGGTGAAGGTGGCATGAGCGATCTGGTCGTCACCCGCGCAACCGAGGCGGACGTGCCCGATCTCGGCATAATCGGGCCGGCCGCCTATGCCGCCGCCTATCATGACGACTGGGATGACGCCGTCGGTTTCTTTCACCAGCTGCAGACGTTCAGCGAGGACGCCTTCATTGCATCGCTGGCGCGGCCGGACGCGCGCGTCTGGATCGCGCGTCAGGATGGCGTGGGCGTTGGCTTCCTCACCATGATCGTCGGCTCGTCCGAGCCGATCAACAATCGCGAGGGCGGGGCCGAAATCCCGCGTGTCTACCTGCTCCCCGGCGCGCGCCGGGGCGGCATCGGCAAGAAGCTGTTCGAGGCCGCCGAGGAAGAAGCCCGCGCTGAAGGCTGTACCTACCTCTGGCTCGACGTGATGGAGCATGCCGAATGGGCCCGGGCGGCTTATGAACGCTGGGGCTTCGTCGACATTGGCGGCAAGACCTTTTCGGGCGGCCTGCGCCCGGGCCGCAGCCGCGCCATGCGCGTGATGACGCGCGAACTGGCTTAGCGCCGCCAGCGCGCTCCGCTATAAGCGCCGTGGGATAAAACCGGGGAGGGCGCTTTGGACTGGAAACTGATCGCCATCGGCCTGGCCATGCTCGCGTCCGGCGGTTTCCTTGCCTGGCGGCTTCGCAAGGCTAAGTTCGGTTCGGAAACCGGACCCGGCTGCATCATGGCGTTCGCGCTCATCCTGCTGCTCATCGGGGTCATCGCAACCGTGATGGGTTTCATGTTCAAGGCCAGCTAGCCAGACGAGGAAGCGTTCATGTCCGCAGGTGAAATGATCCGCGTGAAAAGCCGCGACGGCTTTGAGTTCGATGCTTACCGGGTCGCGCCGGCCGGGCCTCGGAAGGGCGGCGTCATTGTCATCCAGGAGATTTTTGGTCTCTCGGACCACATCAAGGAAATGACCGAGCGCTTTGGCGCCGTCGGCTATGAAGCCATCGCGCCATCCATGTACGACCGGGCCGAACCCGGCTTCGTCGTGCAGGCTCAGGATGTCGCCTCAGGCCTTGCCCGCGGCCGGGACCTCGCGATGGGCAATGGTCCCGAGAATGCAATGAACGATGTGGGCGGCGTGTTCGACCTGCTGTCGCAATCGGGAAAGGTGTACGTCACAGGCTACTGCTATGGCGGCACGATGAGCTGGCTGGCGGCCGCGCGCATCGACGGCATTGCGGCGGCCTCCTGCTACTATGGCGGCAATATCCCGCAGATGCTGGGCATGAAGCCGAAATGCCCGACCATCTGCCATTTTGGCGCGAAGGATGCGCACATTCCGCTGGTCGGCGCGGTCGACAAGATCGAGGCCGCCTATCCGGATCTGCCCGTCTATGTCTACGACGCCGGCCATGGCTTTGCCCGCAAGAATTCGGCTGACTACGACGCCGCTTCGGACAAGCTTGCGTTCGACCGGACGATTGAGCTGTTCGGAGCGTCGTGAAACTTATCTTCATCTGGGGCGGAGCCGCGTCGGGCAAGCTGACCGTGGCGCGCGAGTTGGCGCGGCTGACCGGCTTGCCGCTGTTTCACAACCATCTCGTGGTCGACGCCCTGCTGGAGAAGCTACCCTTCGGCGATCCCCAATTCATTCGTATGCGCGAGGCGATGTGGATGGCCGCGTTCGAGACGGCGGCCACGTCGGGCCAGTCCCTGATCTTCACCTTCGCGCCGGAGAGCACAGTGGATGAAGGGTTTCCGGCGCGTGTTGTTGGTCTGGTCGGCGGCCTTGGCGGCGAGGTGAAATTCGCGCGTCTCGTGATCTCGCCCGAAGAACAGGAACGCCGCATCGGCAATGACAGCCGCAAGGAATTCAGAAAGCTTGTGTCGCTCGATCTTCTGCGGGAGTTGCGCGACTCATTCCTTGAAGCCGAAGCGGCGATGCCGCCCGCAGACATCGTGATCGACAGCGAGATTGATGACGCCGAAACAGCCGCACGGCGGATAGCCTCGGCGTTCGACACGCCAATCCTATCCGCCGCGACCTGACGGCGCCCGCCGTTCAGTCAGTCCTGTCAGCCAGTCCTAGTCGTCATCGTCGTCGGCGACCGTGCCGGCGATCGCGCCAGCCGCCGCGCCAATGGCTGCGCCCCGTTGGGCATCGCCATCGCCCGTATTGTTGCCGATCGCAGCGCCCGCCGCTCCGCCTACTGCCGCGCCGGTGAGGGTGGAGCACGCCGTCATTGCGCTTGCCGCAACAGCCACGGCGAGGATTGTCGTGAGGGGTTTCATCGAAAGTCTCCGGTTCCTGTGCCGCGGTAGAACGCGCGTCAGATCGCCACGTTCCGGTGGCGCTGCCGCCGCTGGCTGGTCTACCAAGCATCGGGCGGTTTCCGGGCAGGAATGAATGGCGGGGCGTTCGATTGCGATTGCGGGCGGTGGAATCGCCGGCTTGGCCAGTGCGGCGTTGCTGGCGCGCGAAGGCGAGCGCGTTGTCGTATTCGACCGCATGGCCGCGCCTTCGCCGCTCGGTTCGGGGTTGATCCTTCAGCCGGTCGGCCTCGCCGTGCTCGACGAGATCGGCGTGGGCGCGCGCGTGCGCGCGCTGGGCGCGCCGATCCGGCGTCTGTTCGGCCGCACGTCGCCGTCAAACCGTATCGTGCTTGATGTCCGCTATCGTGCGCTCGGCGGCGGCGCCGGTGAAGGTCTCGCCGTGCATCGCGGCGCGCTGTTCGAAGCGCTGCTGGATGCCGCGCGCGAAGCCGGCGCAGAATTCGCCGGCGGCCGCGAGATTGTCGCGGCAGCGGATGGACAACTGACGTTCGCCGATGGCGGCGCCAGTGCGCGCTTCGATCTGGTGATCGACGCGCTCGGCGTGCGGTCTCCGTTGTCGCGGGCGAGGCCGTTGCCGCCGCTCCCCTTCGGCGCCTTGTGGAGCAACGTCGACTGGCCTGAAGACGGCCGGCACGGCTTCGCAGGCGATGCGCTGGAGCAACGCTACGAAGCCGCGCACAGGATGGTGGGCGTCCTGCCCATCGGCTCGGTCAGGCAGGGAACGCCGCCACAGGCGGCCTTCTTCTGGAGCCTGCGCCATGTCGACCTGGATGACTGGCGAGCGACCCCGCTCGATAAGTGGAAAGAGGACGTGCTGCGCCTCTGGCCACGGACGGAGCCCTTCGTCTCGCAGATCATGAGCCGGGAGCAGCTGATCTTCGCCGCCTATTCCCATGGAACGCTTGGGTCGCCGGTGCGCGAGGGCCTCGCTCATGTCGGCGACAGCTGGCATTCGGCCAGCCCCCAGCTGGGTCAGGGCGCCAATATGGCGATGCTGGATGCGCTTGCCCTGTCCGGTGCGCTGGCGAGCGAGAGAGACATTCCGGCCGCTCTGGCGGCCTAC
>JAWKVC010000008.1:0-174495 GCA_041398245.1 Hyphomonadaceae bacterium | reverse complement strand
ACGCCAAGACGAACGCGTGGATGTCGGGCGCGCACATGAAAGGCGTCTGGTTTGACACGCTTGATGATGCAGGGGCTCACCAGCGCGCCATGCATTGCGTGCCGGACGGTCGCTACGAGGCGTTGGTAATAGGCCCGTTGGCCGGCGGCAAGTTGCAGGATCCTGACATTGCTCTTTTCTATGCGACGCCCGGCGCGATGATCTACTTCATCAACGGGCTGCAGTGGACGGGTTACAAACGCTTCGACTGGAGTGTCGTAGGCGAGTCCGCCTGCGCCGACTCGTGGGGACGTGCGCTGACCACGCGGCTTCCAAGCCTTTCGATCCCTTGCTTTGCCGAGCGGCGTTACGGCGGCGTTCTTGACGATGAGATGCTGATGGCGGCTCCACCGGAATTTCTGGCAAAGGCGATCGAAGGGATGAAGGCTTTGGCGAAGAACGGCTTCCGGTATCCCTTTCCACAATACGGCGTGCAGCAAGACGTACGTGATGGCATGGCCGTCAGCTATCCGGACAGGAAGTAGCCTCGCGATCATCCATGATTAGTTGAAACTTGCGCGTGCGCGCGTTCACGGGGAGGTCGTTCGTCCCGACCACCTCGAACGTGACATTTGACATCCGCTTTTCGGTGAGAATTTCTCGCAGACGCGCGTTAACACCCGCTATGGCCGCAGCGCGACCAGCATCATCAAGGTCTCCTGCGAGCACCACGAGGAATCGGAAGCTCGACGGACCGGTAATGTGCAGCTGAAAGCGCGGCACGCCGGGGACGAAGATCTCATTGATGGTATGTGGGCTGATAAAGTCCCGCTCGCCGGACGCATTCTCGAAGATCGGTACGCGCTCGGTGCGGCCGACGAGATTTTTGACAACAAGACGATGCGGCGCGTCCGCCGGCCGCTCCAGCGGCGTCAGGACATCGGACATGCGATACCTGATGAGCGGCAAGGTGCGATTGAACATGTTGGTAATGAGAGTGTGGTCGGGGAAGAATTCCCAGATCAGGTTGTGATCCGAAAGCGTCATCGTCTCCCCGCCCGGATCCGATGAGCCAAGGCCCAAGTGTTCGGTGCAGCCATAGGCTGAGATGACCTCGCAACCGAACTGTTCCCTCAAGGCGGCCATATCGGCCTGCGTCACGGTCTCGCCAGTCGCGCCGATGCCGCGGGGCGCGATGTTGAGGCGCCCGGCTGCCTGGGCATCGCCGAGGACACGCAAGGCGGCCGTATAGCCCGAGAGCATATCGGGCTGGTAAGCATTGAGCTGGGCCAGCGTATCGGCCAGCGGTGCGTTGATCTCGAAAGCGCGGGACTCAACGAAGAGTGAAGCGAAACCGCCCTGAATGGCAGTCGCCATTGTAACGCCCGCAAAGTGGCCGCCAGTCGCACCGTAGAACGCCACGCGGAAGCGGCCACCGCGCGCACGGGGCCGAGCTGATCGCATCGACCTTCGCTCACGCCGCCTTGCGACGCCTGCCATCATGCCCCTTATCCAGTCGACGCCCGAATAGACGAAATAGCCGACCTCGCCAGACGTCCCCGACGTGTGCATGACGCGGTAGCGACCAAGGAAGCGCTCGCGTGGGTCTTTCGAGACCTCGAGGAAAGAGGTCAATGCCTCCTTCGTAACGCGTTGGTCGGTGACCACTCGGTCAAAGTTCTGCATCAGGATCGACTTGGTCAGAACAGGGAAGTCAGACGGCGTGGCGCGGGACGGATCAATGCTGTGTTCGCGCGCTATGTCTGCGTACCAGGACGAGTTGGCGACCGCGAAAGCAGCGAAGCGCCGGAAGCGTTGAAGTCGCGCCTTCTCGAAGTCGCGGGTGTTAAGTGCGGCCTCGCGGCGGACATCACGCAAGGTGCTCCAGGCGGCCATCATCTCCGCAAACAAAGGCGCCTCCCATCGTTGGCGCGGCACATGTTCAATCTGTCGCGTGGGCTGCGAAGTCGCACGATTTCAAGGACAGTGTCGAGCAGCGCTCGGAGGGAGTTAGTTCCTCAGTGGACAAATTATTGCGGTGCACTTCCAGCAATCCGGCGGCAGAGCGCGGGTCATCGGGCCGTAATAGCCGCGCGTACGCTAGGGAAGGATCGGGCCCTAGCATTCTTTCACGGCTAGGGAGTCGCGGCAGGTTTGATTGCGACGCGAGCAGTGAAGGCCCCGCGCAAGTCGCCAACCTTGAAGCCGGTCGCTTTGTCATCGGGATAGTTCGCGGCAAGCGCCTGGCGAAGATCAGGCGTCATCATCGCCGGATCGCCATGGCAGGTCGCGCACATCGCGCCCAGAGGAATCGGTCGCATCCAGCGGAGATCATCCCCCTCGACTTTTGTGGCCGTCATTGCAGACCAGGCCTCACCGGCCGCCCGTCGCGCAATGAAGTCCTCCATTGTTGCGCGCTCCCAGGCATCCGGTGCGTTCGCAGGGCTGCGAAGCCGAAGCGATGTTCGTTCGATATCAACGCCGGCCGAGGCCTCAATGGCGTCAGCAATCGCCGGTGCGCGGTCCTTGCAGACGCCGATAGCGGAAGCAGGACCTCCTTTGGCGAGAGCGTCAGCAAGCTCGCCACTCAGCTGCTGGAAGAGCTGATCAGCCGCGGCGCGGGCCTCGTCAGACGCGGCAGCGATCTGATCGGGCGCCGGCGGCGCGGGCGAGGCGCATGCGGTGAGCGCTAACACCACCACGCTTATCTGAGGTCTGAACATGCCAGGTCTCCTTGGCTACGATCACTTACTTCAGAGCCACAGTGACCGTCGTGCGATCAACCCCTGTATTGCCGGTGCGCGCGTCGTAAGCCGTCACAATGACATTGTAGACGCCCGTCGCTTCAGGCGTGAACATCGCCTCGTACTGGCTGGTCGTACCAGAAAAGCTCATGGGCAGTTTGGCGATCAGCTCGCCGTCGCGTTGAATGTTGGCGACGATTTCATATCGGTTTGCGTCCCACAGACCGCCGGGACTTGTGGGGCAACCACACATCATCACCACATTCGCCCGCAATTTGATGGCGGCAGGCATTTTGACGTTGCTGGCAGCAGGCGGGTCGAGGACGTCCACAACGAAGCCGGGCATTTCGATCAGCCAGCCATTCCCCTCGCGGACATGCCCTCCGGGAATCAGCCATTGCTGTGAGGTCACGTGAACAGCAGCTTGGCGCTGACCAAGCGGGCCGTAGGCCTCAACCTCGATAAGGCGCGGTTCGTCGATGTCGAGGGTTGCGCGGAAGGCGGCTGATTCAGGTGTCGCCCACGCATCCCGTCGTGTGGCGGTTTCCATCAAGCGTTTTGTATCGCCCGTGCCCCCTGTGGTGACTCCCTCGGCAAGGATCTCGCGTGTTTGGGCGTCCCGAATGACGATCCGAACACCACCCATGCTATCGCCAATGAATTTGGCGTCGCGGCTGATAGCATGCACTACCACATCGGTAGGTTCCGCGAAGGCGGGAGCGGCGAGGGCGGAGGCAAGGGCGATGGCGCCCAGCGCCCGCGAGAATCAGCCTGGTCTGTGGGCCCAGCTTTCGAGACAAACGCGTTTGATCGGACGCCATCACGCAGCTCCTTCAATATTAGGTTGAGCTAATATCAAGGGGGAGACTTGGGCGCAAATCTCCGCACTTTGGGAACACGCGCTCGGCGGCTTTTACGGCCGTCGGACGGCGCATTTCGTCGCCAATTTGCAGCAAAAAAGTTTTGGGCGGGCCCGGATTTGCCATCTCGAACGCGGGAAAGCTCCCGGAACACGAGGTTTCTGGGGCTGACCGCGATCGGAGCGGCCGTACCTAGCTGCGAGCTTTGCTGCGGGGGAGCTGCAGGATTTGCTGCGGAGAGCTGCGGGTTTGCTGCGAGAAAGCCGACGCTGTGTCGTGCCGAGGCTAACCCGACGCAGCGGGCCTGCGCTGTGAAGTCATGCTGTCACAGGACACCAAGGATGGATGAGAGCGGTAAGGCGTCATCGTCGGGAAGGTGACGCTCGCGACCAACGACTATGGGTCGTTTGGCTTGTTTGGGCTAAACCTTTGGCGGCATTTCGAGCAGTCCCAGGCCACGTTGGCGTGGCGCGCCATCTTGAGCATTCCGCCCCGGCGGCCGCACCATGGCTTGCGCCCGCCGCGCCAGGGCCGGGCAAGGCCGCGCCCGACAAGAATGTCGCCAAGCTCAACGCCGTCCACATAGAGATAAGCCACAGCTCTTCCGTAAACGTCCGTGCGTCCGGTCCGGCGCGCTTCCAGGAGTTTGGCTCCCCGAACAATGTCGATTGCGGCAGCTTTGCTGAGATCGCCGTGTTTGCGCTCCGAATAGCAGCTCGCACGATCGCCCGTTTCAGGCGCGTCTATTCCCGCCAAGCGATACCGGATGCCGCTTGCCTGATCATCGATCGTATCGCCATCGATGACTTTGGGGGCGCGGATAATTTCGGCGGTCCATAAGGACGCGCGTACGTGCTCGAGTCGCCGGGAAGCAAACCACCGAAGTGTTCTCCAGGCGCGATTGCGGGTCTTTCTTGGAAGTAGCGCGCCCGCTCCGACGGCGACAATGAACCCGCCCCAAAGCCATTGAAGCGGAAGACGCGCCTCGACAAGGCCGGCGACCGCCAAACAACCGGCAAGCGCGGCTCCGAACGCGACCGCCGCAAAGCGTAGGTCGGCGCGAACGGCAGCGAAAGCCTCACCCAGAATGCCGGATGTTTTCCCCCACATGCCCAGCATACTGAATGAGGCGCAGTTGCGGGATCGCTAAGGCGATCATTGGAATTCAATGGGAAGCCGAATGGTCGCTGTAACCGGTCACGGTAAGCTCAAATGCTGACCGCGCGGGAGCGAAGGAGGGACGTCGCGGTTGAGCGCGACCTATTGGATCGGTCAGGGTCTGCGAGCGCATGCTTCACTCGCAACAGCCCCCTCATCCAAAGCCAGACAATTCGGCTTTGCTGCGCCTGGCCATCAAGTAGCGTTTCAACCCTTGCGTCACGGGCTTTTCAATCCAGACATGCACAGCGATTCCGGCACCGATCGCCACGAATGAGATCAGCGTCGCGTCGAGCGCAATGACGACAAAGCCAGGGTGAGGGTCAATGAGTTCGGCAAGCTCAGCGCCAAACTGCACGATGATGTGGTGAACGAGATAGATGGCATAGCTCGCTGCGCCCAATAGGAGGAGGACGCGACCGCGCATCACAACCCCGGATCGTTCCAGCAGCAATGCGCCGCCAACGATCGCCACGGACGGCAAGCCGAACCCGAGCGCACGTATCGCAAAGTCATGATTGGCAAGCCAGCCCATCCAGCCCGCTGCAACGACAAGAGAGACCGCGCCTCCGGTAATGGCGATCGTTCCGATCACCCTTTCTACTGTTCGCGAAATTGGCAGGCGCACACGATAAAGCAAAGCCAACGCTCCGCCCGCTACAAATTCCAGCGTGATCGGTTGGGCCCATTGTTTGAGGGCGTGTGGCAGCCCAGTGACCGTGACTGCGATCCACCACGCAGCGAGAAAGAAGGCCGTCAGCGTAGCCAGCGCCCAAGCCTGGGAGGGAAGCAGAAAGGTAAGGCCAAACAAGACGTAGAAGTACATCTCGTAGTTGAGCGTCCATCCGACATCGACGATCGGATACGGATCGCCGTCCAGCCTGACATCCGGTATGAACAGAGCGTGCGCGAGAACATCATCGGCGCTCACAGCCGCAATGCCGAGCGGGTGAAGCCCGAACGCAAGAAGCGCGAGCATAACCCCCATGGCGGCCCAGTAGAGTGGGACGATCCGGAGAATGCGATCACGCCAGAACTGGCCAATCGTGCGGCCGCCATCGCGCGTCGTATGGAACATGATGAAGCCGGAGATGGCGAAGAAGACGTCGACTCCCGCTCGGCCGAGATACCCCAAGTGTGGGGTGCCCAGGTGCACGTTCATCTGCGCCTGCAGATGGTGCAGGAGCACAGCGATAGCGGCCAGGGCGCGCAAAGCCTGAACATTGGCGAACATCGGCTGGCCCCCCAGACCCGCCCGCGCGATCGACTTCGACGGACCGCAAACACGAAGTGGCCAGTAGAACCACACACAGCGCCATGAGATTCTACTGCCGAGGGAGCAGGGCGCCGGCGGGAATGCTCCCCAATGGAAACCACGCCTGCTTCTTACCCTGACGTGGCTCCGAAAGCGGCAATGATGGATTTGCCATTCCTGAACGGCGTCCCGAAATTCCCTAAGGCGTATGCAGTTTGGTCGAAATCGCCATGTACGGATTTCTCGCCCAGAGTGCATTCCCCGTGTGCCTAGCTCTCGGCGCTCTAGTCAGGCTGTTCAGCAAAGATCCGGAAATGCCGAAGTCACATGCCATGGTCGAGTTTGCGATCGAAGTTATTCCGTCCATTGCGGCAACCTTCCGCGTGGCAGATATCCTGGCCGTGCTGCTCTACGAGTAAGTCGAGTCGAACATAGCGGATCCTCCGCAGCTCCCGGGACAATACAAGCTTGTACATTTTGGTCCCGGACGGGCGTCAACGCGATATGGGGACTTTGGCAAGGATGCAACTCACATGGCACCATGCTGCCTCTTCCTAAGAGGAAGCGACATGAGCACTCGTGCTGTGTTCCTTGTAGCCTCGGTATTGGCGCAGGCGGGACGCGATCTGGCGCCATCAAGCCACCTAGCTCGCGCAAAACCAGTGGCTGGTCCCGCTCTTATTTGTCGTTTCAACGGGAGCGAGCGAGATCAGAGGAATTAGGGATGCCCTAATGACATCGCCGACGCGATCGTAGGTTGGGGGGCGGCTGAGCGACGAAGCCTCGGGTATCAAGCGGCGACCATATGTTTGTTTCGCGAGGCTTCGTATGGCGTTGTTCTCGGACGTCCCCCGCGTGAAGATGAGATCGCGCGTGAGCCCGCCGGCGATGACAGCGTCACAGATCGCCGCTACCGCCTGATACGCCTTCTTGAGAGTGATGAATTCGTAGGTCTGAGCCAAAGGTCTTTCTGAGCCGTACCGCGAAGCCGGGGCTGCCTGGCCTTCCTTCTGCTGGTCCCAGCCTCGCGCGCTAGACATTGAAGCCTCCGCCAGAAACACTTTCATGATAGCTCTTTCATCTCCCCTCAGACCGCATCTCAATTGGCCCGCGCCTCCGATGAGACATCCTGAACTGCGGCAAGGAGGCCTCGGCACAGCCGTTGCTCTGGCCTTCATGGCCGGTTGGCGCCATATGGACCCCACGACAGGAGACGGACCATGGCAGACGGTCAGAGCCTCACCCCCAACCGCATCGTGGAAATCCCGGCCCCGCGCGGGACCGTTCGTATTGGTCAGGAACTCCCCGTGGCCTTCATTATGGGCCCCTGCCAACTTGAAAGTCGCGCCCACGCGCTAGAGATGTCGGGGGCTATTCGCGAGATCGCCGACCGGCTCGGCGCACACGTCATTTACAAGACCTCGTTCGACAAGGCGAACCGCTCGAGCATCAACACGGCGCGCGGGCTGGGGCTTTCCGCCTCGCTCGATATCTTCAACGAGATTCGCGAGAGCTCAGGTCTCCCGGTCCTGACCGATGTGCACTTGCCAGAGCAATGCGCAGAGGTCGCCGAAGCGGTCGATGTGCTTCAGATTCCCGCCTTTTTGTGTCGTCAAACAGATCTGCTGATTGCAGCCGCAAAGACCGGCAAGGCGGTCAACGTCAAGAAGGGACAATTCATGGCTCCCTGGGACATGAAGAATGTCGTGAACAAGTTGGTGCAGTCCGGCTGTCGGGATGTGCTTGTCTGCGAGCGGGGTGTGAGCTTCGGCTACAATACGCTGGTCTCTGATATGCGTGCATTGCCGGAGCTGGCGGCGACAGGCGCGCCGGTGGTGTTCGATGCGACGCATTCGGTTCAACAGCCAGGCGGGCAGGGAACCACGTCGGGCGGGCAACGACAGTACGTTCCCATCCTTGCGCGGGCCGCGGCCGCGGTTGGCATTGCAGCTGTATTTATTGAGACACATGAAAACCCGGACAAGGCGCCGTCCGATGGCCCGAACATGGTGCCGCTCAACCAGCTCGAGGGGCTCATGCGTCAGATCATGGCGGTAGACGGCCTGGTGAAATCGTTCGCATAGTCGACCCAGTTTGAACCGGCACCAGCATACTTAAGGATGCTGATCTGCCCGCGGATACCGAGACTAGGCCAGCCCTGTCCACGATCGCGGTGCACCGGCGTAAGGCAGGGAACACAACACGGCGACCGCCCCTGAGGCGTTTGATCCCTTAGCGATCGTCCCTCGCCGAACCCCCTTGCATTATCCGACGTTCGGGCTTCAATGTGCGGGGTGTTGGGGGACATCATGCACAATCAGAGTGTTCGACGTGGGTTGGGTCTGATCGGTAAGATTAGAGCGAGAGTTTTCTCGGAGGAGAGGCGTAGTGAGCGCCACTCCAGAGAATCTGACCGAGACCTTCTAGCTCCAGGTTCATGGCTCGGCGCTGAGAATGAACGGCGAGCGAAGCTACTTCACGAGCTCTATCGTTTCCACGCAATTGAGACCTCCGGTGAAGGGAGCGATCTGGTTTATCGCAACGCCTTACCGCCTGATGCGTGGGTGAACGCGCAACTGGCAACTCGTGGCGAAACGTGGCGTGTTCAAAATGTCGATGGGTTTCGGTGCGAAATCTACGACGTTGACTAGCGGGGGCCTCATTTACAGGCATTCGAAATCGCGTTCGTCAGACTCATCATAGAAGTTTGAAGCTCTGACAGCCGGCGGACAGGGCGCGATGATCGTGAAGGTGAAGTCGTAGCACTACCAAGCTGCGGGGCTTGTGTAGACTTGAATTTGCCGCATCACACTTTGCAGCCGGAGTTGTAGGTCTGCCACCGTCTCATCCTGGTTGGAGCCGAGTTCCATCTCACAACCTATTGCCCCCGAACGCTGGATCTGGGCGGCCGCGATCCGCGACTCCAAATCCATCCGGCAAGCATGAAGCCCCTTCAAAGCCTCTGTCATTTTCCCCATTCCCCAAACACCTGACGATCGTAGGGTCTTGCGCCCTCAATCGCCGAGCATTCGAGAAGACAATCATGCGCCGGGGCTGGGGGTCAAGAAGGCTGCCCATGCATGCTGATCATCCGAACGTCTGTGATTTGAGTGCCTGCACGTGGCCTAGTCTCTCCCAACATCACACCGCCCCACAAACGACCGCACCGGCCTTAGCCTGCGTTTGCGTGTCGGCCGCCGGACCACCTGACCATTCATCCTGCGTTTGAGCGGCCCGTCGCGGTTGGTCATAAATGTCCGCGGCTGGGTCCAGGGACGCAGCTGGCGCATGCGGCGGCGATGCTGCTGGCCGATCTCGCCGCGGACACGGCGGCCATGGATCATCTCGGCCATGTCGTCGTCCGTCTTCCCGCGCGCGCAGGCGGTGCAGTAGAGGGCGCGGTTGGCAAGGTCGTTGGTTCCGCCCTGGCCCAGGGGAACCAGGTGCTCATCGACAATGAGATCGGCCCGGAGCTTCTCGCGGCAGGACGCGCAGCGGCCCTCCTGATCCAGCATGAGCTGGGCGAACTCCACCCGTGTCAGCTTGCGGCGAGCGAGGGGCAGGACGGTGCGACCGCGATCAGGACCCAAGCGCTCAGGCATTGATCGCCTCCGTAGGCTGCGCCGGGGCTGCCGCGTCAGGCGCTTCGGCTCTGATCCCCGCATCCGCGCGCTGTTGCGAGGACCGCGTCTCCGATGAGACGCGCGGGATCGCCAGCGCCGGCGCGATCACCTTTGCCCGCGCACGCGTCTGCTTCTGAGGCTTCCTCCGGCCGGCCTTCCTCGCAGGTCCTGCCTCCTCCCCGATGGCCCAGCGGGCAAGCGCCTCGCCATGGGCTTCCGAGAGCGGTTCGGGCCTTGCGAACATCCCCTCGAACTGCCGGGGGAGCTTGATCGCGGCATGCTCGCCGGGAAGCTGGCTGGCCCAGGTGGGAACGCCCTGGGCCCCGGGCTTGAGGAGGGCGCAGAGCCCAAGCTCGAACATGATCTCAGGGGCGGCGACAGGCGTATAGCCCATCTCGACTGGCTCAAGCGCGCCTGCCTCACGCGGCATGCGGTTCTTCTCCTGGGCCCGCATGCAGACAATGACATGACAGCCAAGGGTAAGGAGACGGGCGAGCAGCGCCCTTCGCTGGGTCTTGGGCCTGCGCCAGGCGGCGGCGGCGAGCTTCTGCTGCTGGATCGGGTCAGACCCCGCCAGCCGGTCAAGCTCGGCCCCCACCGCATCGAGCATGCCGCCTGGTCCATCATGCTCATGGGAGAGACTGTCGAGGATGATCACCGCAGGCATCCTCTCCGCTGCGGTCTCGAGCGCATCGAGATAGTCCTGCGAAGAATAAGGCGCGGCAAAGTCGAGATGCTCGAACCGGAACGCCCCGGCATACTGGCGCGAGCGCCGGGTCTCGGTGTCGATGAACACGATCCGATCGGAGCCGCCAGACTTTGCTGCGAGCCTGGCAAGGCCGGTCGCCAGTCGCAGCGCCGAGTAGGTCTTGCCTGAGCCCGCAGGCCCGGTGAGGCCGATAAGCAGCGGCGCCTGCTCGCGGGTCGCCGGCTCGACCGTGAACAGCCGGCGGGCAGGCTCGAGGGTTGGCAGGAGCGTACTCATGCTGCGCCTCCCGAGATGAGGCCTTCACTAAGAGCCCGCTCTTCCCAGCGGGCGAGCTCCCAGGGCGGGGGCGAGGCGAGGTGCGGCCGGGCTGAGTGGCCGGGGAAGGTCTTATGGGCCAGCGCCTTGTCCCAGAGATGCGAGGCGGCCCGCCACTGGGCCCGGCCAAGGCTCAGGAATGCTTCGCCCATCTCAAGGGGCGGGGAGAGGGCGTAGGGCGGCTTCTGCTCCTGCCACTGGAACAGGAACCTCACCCGGCCTGCCAGCTCCGGATGGAGATGCTCGACCGCTTCGACATAGGCGGCGGCCTGGATCTGGAGGCCCATGTCGGCGATGCGGCGCTCGCAGGCGAAGGCGTCGACCGCCGCTTCGGTGGTCTTGTAGTCCACGATCAATGCGCCCTCGTGGGAGACCGTGTCCAGCCGCGCCCTGCGCCAGCCAGCCTCTCTCGGACGCCAGATGGCGGTGCGCTCGCAATGATAGGGTCCGTCATGAAGATCGAAGAACCGGGCCCGGGCCAAAGCGGTCATGGCCGCAACCCCCTCAGCCTCCTTCGCCAGGAGCGGGATCCGGCCGCTTGCCCGGGCCTCCTCCCGGGCGGTCCGGGCGGCGGTGGTGCGATAATCCTCCGCTTCGATCACCGTGAGCGCCTTGCCGCCCAGAAGCAGGCTATGCGCGGCCGATCCCCGGTCCGCGGCAGACCCCGCCACGCTCTCCACGAACAGGGGCGAGCGGGGATGGGCCCGCCAGGCATGGAGGAGGGACTGATGGATCACCTTGTTGGCGATCGAGGCCGAGAGCGAGGGCTCGGGACACGGATCAGCATGATAGGCCACATCATCCATCTCGAACCAGCCGGGCTGTTCGACCCGGAGGATGGCGGGGCGGGCGGGAGCTGGGGCGGACGCAGCCGCCTTGGACGCAGCTGACTCAGGCGCAGCGCCATCGCTGGTCTTGCGACGGCTGGCGGGCTTGCGGATTGAGGGTGTGGGTTGAACCGAGCTCATTGCACGTTCTCCTTGCGCTGGCGCGCAACCGACCGCGGAGCTGGCAGCTCGCGCGGGGCGGACAGAGGACGCCGCGCGCGAGCGGCTGGCAGCGGGGCGAGCACGACGGCTGGGAGAGGAGGCGCGCTGTGAGAGGGAAGCCACGCGGGTCCGGCGTCAGGGGCGCCATCCCGTTCCGGCGGGCGTCTACGCCGCGGGGGCGGGCCGAACCGGAACACATAAAGGAACCCCCGCCGCTGGCGGTCACGCACACGGCGGGGAGCAGGGGAAGCAAGGCGTCTGGTCATCGGTCATCTCCTCACTAAGGGACGACGACCACCGCTCCAGGTCGCTAAGAAGTCGAGCGGGATTACGTGTTGCTGCGCGACAATAATGCGGACCGTGCGAGAGCTCGTGTCGACACCCCTAGGGCTAGTCGACCAGCGGAACCAGGATTGCTTGTCTGTTAGTTCAACCTCCGAGGCAGGGTTCTTGCTCGCGGAGTGTGGTTGATGCCCACGCTGAATGGGCTACCACGTAATTCTGATGTCCCATTGGCTCCTCCGTAGGGAACAGGGATTAACCGGCCACGAGAGTGTATCGAATTGAAATACACGCTGAATCTGGCTGACAGTTCGCCATATTGCCGTCAGGCAGGAAAGCGCTAGAAGCAGCTCGTTTTGAAGACGAGCTGATCCTCTTGGGGGTATACTATGCGAGTGACAATGATCGGGGCTGGCTACGTCGGGCTGGTGTCCGGGGCGTGCTTTGCCGACTTCGGCCATGTCGTTACCTGCGTGGACAAGGACCCCGGCAAGATCGAGCGGCTCGAAAAGGGCGTGATGCCGATCTTCGAGCCGGGCCTGCAGGAACTCGTGGCCTCGAACGTCAAGGAAGGCCGGCTGTTTTTCACACAGGACGCCCGCGACGCGATCCGCCATGCTGATGCGGTGTTCATCGCCGTTGGCACCCCGTCCCGTCGTGGCGACGGCCATGCGGACCTCTCCTACGTCTATGCCGCCGCGAAGGAGATCGCCGAGCACATGGACGGGTTCACGGTTGTCGTGACCAAATCGACGGTCCCGGTGGGCACGGGCGATGAGGTCGAGGAGATCATCCGCAAGACCAATCCGAAGGCTGATTTCGCCGTCGTCTCCAACCCTGAGTTCCTGCGTGAAGGGGCTGCCATTGGCGACTTCAAGCGCCCGGACCGGGTTGTGGTCGGCACGGACAGCGAGCGGGCGCGCGAGGTGATGCGTGAGCTCTACCGGCCGCTCTATCTCAACGAGACGCCGATGCTCTTCACGTCGCGCCGTTCGTCCGAGTTGATCAAGTACGCAGCCAACGCCTTCCTCGCCGTGAAGATCACCTTCATCAATGAGATGGCCGACCTGTGCGAGAAGGTCGGCGCGAACGTTCAGGATGTCTCCAAGGGGATCGGTCTCGACAACCGCATCGGCAAGAAGTTCCTGCATGCCGGTCCCGGCTATGGCGGCTCGTGCTTCCCGAAGGACACGCTCGCGCTCACCAAGACGGCCAACGATCACGGTAGCCCGGTGCGCATCGTCGACACGGTCGTGGAGGTCAATGATGCGCGCAAGAAGGCGATGGCCCAACGCGTGATCGCTGCCTGCGGCGGCAGTGTTGAAGGCAAGACGATTGGCGTTCTGGGTCTCGCGTTCAAGCCCAACACCGACGACATGCGTGATGCGCCGTCACTGGACATCATCCCGGCGCTTCAGGCCGCCGGCGCCCGCGTCAAAGCCTACGACCCAGAAAGCATGCACGAAGCCGGTAAGTCACTGACCGATGTGATCTTCTGCGATGGACCCTATCACGCGGTCGACGGGGCGGACGCAATGGTGCTAATCACCGAGTGGGATCAGTTCCGCGCGCTCGATCTCGACCGGGTCAAGTCGCTTATGAAGGCGCCGGCTGTCGTGGATCTGCGTAACGTCTACGATCCCGAGGCGATGAAGCGCGCCGGCCTCGCTTATTCGTCGATCGGACGGCCCTGATTTTCAGGTGGCAAGCGCTTTGCGGATCAGATCGGCATAGGCCGCAATCATGTTCGCATGCGACCATGTCTGTGTGAGCTTTTCGTGGGCGGCTTTGGCCAGCCTTGCTCCGAGATCGCGATCGCTGGCCAACCGTTTCAGCTGCGCAGACAGCGAAGCAATATCGCCGGGCGGATAGAGCAGGGCAGACTCGCCGTCCGTCAGTCGCTCCTGCGTGCCGGCCAGTGATGTTGCGATGATCGGCGTCTGCGCAGCTGCGGCCTCCAGCAGCGTGCGTGGAAATGCTTCGAAGCGGGAACTGCAAACAAGAGCGTCGGCGGACGCGATCAGATCGGTCGCGTCCGGCACCACGCTGGTGAAAATCGCCCGGCGCCGAGCTTCTCCAAGTGCAGCTTCGACTTTTTCGCGATAGCCTGGTTCGGTCATTCCCACGAACACAGGCCGGATTGCGTCGGGCGTATCGGCGAGCGCGCGTGCAAAGTCCACCTGGCTCTTGCGCTCGCACAGCGTGCCTACGCTCACAGCCATCCATTCGTCTGGCGCCATGCCCAGGCGCGCGCGAGTCGCTTGCTTGTTCTCTTCGCTGCGAGCGTCGGCCCGAACGCTGGTCGCATTGTAAATGAGATGGCGTCGATCTGGCTGTATGAAGCTCTCCCATGACTTCATGGAGGCGACAGCCACAAAGATAACTGCTGCAGGATAGGAGAGAGCAGCCAATGCGCGTGCCGCAATTGCTGTATGTCGGTCGGCCAGCCGTTCGCGCCAGACTTCCCCTTCGCGGATGTTCCAGATGCTCGCGATGCCCGCGAGGCGAGCGGCATCGATCGCCTCGAACGCGTCAATCGTGCTTGCGAGCACAAGGTCCGGCGCGCCTTGACGCAACTGCCCGGCAAGTGTGGCGACGTCGGTCTCGTACCACGCAGGAACCGCTGCCGAGCAGGCGAGCTCCGGCATCGCCGCGACCGGAATGGCGTGCGCCTCGTACCGCTCGCGAAGCGGCCCATCTTCCTTCACAAAAACAGAAACGCGGAAGCCTGAAGCTATGAGCCCTTTTGCCAACTCAAACTGGCTGAGCGGGGCACCGTCGAGCTGCAGCGTCGTCCCCATCATCCAGATGTGGGGAGCGGCCGGTATGCCGGAGTTTGGCATGCGATTGGCCGGGCGCAATCGCGGACGAAGATTCGCAGGCAGCGGCGGCGGTGCGCCCGAAACGGCAGCTCTGAGTTTGCGGAGAAGCCCTGCGCCATCGCCCCTGAGCGCAAGCGCGAAGAGGGCGCTGATGCGCGAGCGCTGACTCTGACCGCGGGATGCTAAGCTCGGATGCGATCGGACTGGCCTTACAGCCTGTCGCTGACCTCGTTCCACGCGCGCTCCACTCCCTGCAGAAAGGCCAGATAAGCTGAGGGAGGCAGCATATCGTTCATTTCGTCCCAGCCGTAAGCCTCAGCCGAAGCCGGCCAGCCCTTCCGCCAAATTGCCCTCAACTCGCCAACAATGTGCGGGATGACGTCGTCCACAGGTAGTGCCGAAGCTGCCTTCGAGATCTCTACGAGACGCTGAATCTCGGCATAGGTCGCTTCTTCACTGGCCCATTCGGTTCCATGCTGGCGCCAGAATTCAAGAACTTCTGGAGACTCGGCATCACGGCTTACTCGAAGCCGTTTCACCATCTCAATTCTAATACTCTCGTCCATTTGCACGAAACCGTCGTCTGCGTAGTTCAAAGCCTGATTGCTACTGTGCCAAATCTTTACCTAGGAGCGAGGTTCTTGCGCTAGATGTTTCTGATGGTCAATAATACTTAACTGGCCAAAATGATGCCTTAGGGGTCGTCCGATGTGGTGGGGCGACGTGGTTGGGCGTGTTGAGTGAGACAGGGCAGGATTCCGAGGTGGTTGCGCAATATCGTATCTCTGGCGAAGACGCTTCCCGTTTCGAGAACATCTACAAGGCGGTGCTCGCCGCCTATGAAGACTTGGGCTACCCAGCCGAGGTTGTGAACACATGGGCGATAGGCCCGCATGACGCGCCGGACCTGATGGCGGTCGCCCAGAAAGCAAAGCCAACGAAAATTCTCGAAGTCGGCACATATGTCGGCGTGTCGACCATGCTGCTGGCGTTGGCGTGTCCACGTGCGCACATCTTCACAGTTGATCCGGATCTTCCGCTTGAAATCGAGATGGGAGCAACGGGTTCATCGGTTGCAAATGTCGACTCAGCAGCAACGACGCATGCCATTGCGCGTGCGGCCGCAGAAAAGCTCGGCGTCGCCGAACGTATCACTTTTGTGAAGGGTGGTTTTTCCGTTCGCGAAACCTTCTCGTCGACGCTCACATCAACAGGCGCAAAGACGAAACTGGCCGGTCCGAAACTATGCAGGGAGCAAGGCCCTTCGATTTCATTTTCATCGATGGATTGCATACAGCGGAGGCCGTTGCCGCCGATCTGCAACTCAGCGCCAAGCACCTGACCGCCTCTGGGATCATGGCTCTGCACGACTGCATTGGGTTCTGGGGGGCGAATGTCCGCGCTGGCGTTCTGGAATTCATCCGGCAAAATCCTTCCTACCGATTCATGCACCCGCCCTACGCCGAGCTGTGGCGTTCGGTTGGTATCGTTGCGAAGGCAGGATCAAAGGCTATCGACCGGGCTAGTTTCGCCACGCCTACGTCAGACGGCGAACGTACCAGCGGGTTGCGGGAGACGTTTGGCGCGTTGTTGGCGACCACGTTCGGTCCTCGGGACGTGCTTGAAGTTTCCGTTGGCGCGCCGCTGCTTAAGGCCGTGGCCGCACCGAGACGGGTTGTTGGCGTGCGCGTGCTCGGGGGGAAGGGTAGCCCGAACCTCAATGCCGAACTCGACAGAATCCTGACCCAGTTCGACAAGCTGGACGAGCCGGTCCTGTTCAGCGGAGATTTGCTCGACTTCGCGCCGACCGAACTGATCCAGAATTTGTTGGCGGCGGTTGCCCACCGCAAGGGCCAGCTATTGCTGGGAGTAACGCCGCCCGGGGAAGCCAAGGTAGCAGGGCCTGAAAGCCGTCCCGCAGCCTGGCTCGTTGATCTGGCGCGGGGCCACCGTTTCGCCGCCTATGGCCCGCCGCTGCTTGACCTCGAGCCCGCCCGTTACAGCCTTCTTCCCGAGATGCGCGAACTGGGCCGCAATTCCCAGTTGGCTTCCTCCGTCGTGCTCGCCGCACGCGGCGGCTTCGTCGACGCAAAGCGTCGCAAGTTGGTCGAGTTGACGCCGGCACTGGCGGCTGAGCGCGAGCAGGCTGAGCTACAGCGCGTGCATCTGGCTTCAGGTTATCGTCGCTTCTTCAACGAGAGCCACGCGAAGAGCGAAATGCTCTCCGAACAGAGCCTTCAGCTTCATCGACAGATCCACGATGCTCAAGAGGCGGCGCAGCG
This sequence comes from Hyphomonadaceae bacterium, assembly GCA_041398245.1. GTDB lineage: Bacteria > Pseudomonadota > Alphaproteobacteria > Caulobacterales > Hyphomonadaceae > UBA7672. Next base: position 157,477 of record JAWKVC010000008.1, on the reverse strand, counting down.
CGAGAAGCGCTGGCGTGAGGAAAACTCCGAGTCGCTCGGTGCGCAGGTGAGCCGACTAACGGACGAGTATGCAAAGGCGACTGTCCGTCTGGAAGAGATGGGCGCGGAGCTTGCCGCACGTGATGCAGTTGTTTCGGATCTGACGAACAAGCTGAATGAAACGACTCATGAAGGCGGAACCTTCAGGTCGATGCTTGAGGCGCTCGCCGAGGAGAGTCGCAGTCGCGAAGCTGCGCTGACCGAGCTATCGCGACAACTTGCGACGGCCCTCGAGGCCGGCCAGCGCGAAAAGGCTTGGCGGGAAGAAGCTACGGCGTCGTTTGACGCCCAGATCGAACGCCAGACTCAACTGGCGGACCAGGCAAGAGAGCGGGCTGTGCTCCTCGAGGGTGAACTCGCGCGGGTGGCCGAAGAATTGGAGGAGCTGAAGCGGCTGCTTGAGGTCGTACGCCGCGAGAAGGATGCCCAAGAAGAAGCCGCCGCGTCATTCGAGACGCAGTTGGCGCGCCAGACCGAGGTCCTCCGCGAGGCACAACACACGATTGGCCCGCTCGAGTTGGAGTTGACGCAATCTCGAACCGAGGCGGCAGAGCTGAGGCAACAATTGCACACCGCCCTGGAGGCCGGGCAGCGTGAACAAGCGTGGCGACAGGAAGCCGCGGTCGCACATCAGGTGCAAATCGCCGAGTTGACGGAGCAATATCGTGGGGCGATGGCGCGTGAAGCCGCGCTTCGCGCGCAGAATGAGGCATCCAACGAGTTGGCGCGGCTGGAATCCGAACTGCGCGACGAGAAGGAAGCGAAATTACGAACTCTTGTCGAGGAACTGGTCGATTCTGACCGCGAGCGTGAAGCCGTCCGTGTTGCGGCAGAGACCCAATATCAACAAAGGTTGCTCGAAGCCGAGGCGCTGCAGCAGCAGACTGCAGAGGCCAGATCGATTCTCGAAGCCGAGCTTGCGCGCCTTGATGCTGACCGCCGCGCGGCGTTGGTGCGTGAAGCCTCCTTGGTCAATCAGCTTCGCGCCAATGAGGAACTGGCCAAGTTTGAGCTTGAGGCCCGCGCCGAGCGCGAGCAAAGACTCTGGAAAAATCTGCAGGAAGTCACAGATGCACAACGCCGCGAGGTTGCGACGCGAGCGGCATTGGAAGTCGCCCATCAGGAAAGGCTGCAGGCGATCGAAGGCGATCTGTTGCGTGTTGCGATCGAGCGTGACGCACTGCGTGAAGAGCTTGGCGGCCAGATCGATGAGCTTACAGCGGCGCTTGCCGCTGAACAGCAGAATACGGTCCAGCAAGAGGCGTTGATCGCTGATCTGAGGAACGAACTCTCCTACGAACGAATGCTACGCGCGGATATCGAAGCGACAGCTCAGGAAGGCGGGACGCGGATCAGCGAGCTCAGCGCGAAGCTGAACGCGATGATCGAAGCGGCGCAGGCCACCGATGCAGACTCCCGCGAGGCGTTGGAGCGACTGGTTGTGCGCCTCAGCGAAATCCGCCAAGTGTCGGACGACTATCTAGTTCAGCTTGTGGATGTCTATCACGCGATGGATTCCTTCGAATCGCTGGTCGACTCCGGGGAAGCGACGTTGACGCACTTCGAACACAGTGTGCTCGGTCTGGAACGCGCCGAGACGCAATCTGCTACTTCACATCCTGAATTCGGCGATGGTGCCGATGTAGCTTCGACTAGCGCGGAAATTGCGCGGCTGAAGTCCAGATGGCAAAACTTGCTGACGAGATTTGAGCGGTCGACAGCCGCCGCCGCCGAGCACGTGTTGCATCTGCAACAGCAGAATGTTGCAGCCAGCGCAGATTTTGCGTCCAAGTCCGGCGAACTCGAAGCCCGGCTTGCGGCGGCGGAAGAACGCTTCGAGACTGAGCTGGCCGACGCCCGAGCCGGATTCCAGATCCAGCTGGCTCAGGAACGGGCGGACGCCGAGAAACGCCTTGCCGAAGCCGATGCGGCGGCCAAGCAACATCTCGCTGACATCGAGACGGATGCGGCGCTCAGGCTTGCCGAGTTCGACGCAGCTTTCAGACGCCAACATGCGGAATCGATGGAAGCCGGCGCACGGACGCAGCGACACCTCGTCGAATCACAGGCGTTTCTCGAGGATCAGCTCGCCGAGCTCAAGGGTGCACTCGAAGCCCGGACATCAGAAGGCCGCGACGTTTCCGCCAGGCTTGCCGCACTCAGCGCACAGAATGCCGACTTCACGCAGCGCCTTATCGATGTCTACCAGGCTCTCGACGAGATCGATGCGGCCGTGGCCGAACAGCTGCGGATGTGCAACGAGACTGAAGAGCAGCTTCTGGGAAAAGCGGAGCCGGTTGAGGAAGTGGACGAAGGTGGAGAGCCGCCGGATCATCTGCTTGTACTGAGGCAACGCTCGCGTGTCCTTTCGCGCAAGATCGCCCGCCTGCTAGCGGCCAGCCAATCCCGCTTTCGCGATGCTGAGGAGTCGTCCCGCTCGCTGCAATCTCATGCCGTAGCGCTTGAGGCGCAGATCACAGGAATTCGCCGGTCCACCTCATGGCGGGTCATGGCGCCCGTGAGGGCCGCTGGCAAACCTTTGCGTGTGTTGCGCCGACGTGTCGGTGCAAGGTTACGCGGGCAGGAGCTGCTAAAGGTTAAGGCCGAACTCGATAGCCGGCTGCAACCTCTGGGCCTTGAGTGCCCCGTTTTCGACGCTCATCGCTATGCGGAGGTCTATGGTGACGTGCCGGCCAATGGGGCGCTTCGGCATTACCTTTCATTTGGGGAGAATGAGGGCCGCCAGCCGCTGCGGACATTCGACGCGGGATTCTATTACAACATGTATCCCGACGTGCAGGCAGAGCAGGCATCGGCGCTGCTGCACTTCCTGAAGTTCGGCGTCCATGAGGGGCGGTCGCCTTGCGTGGCCCTGCATCCTCTCGGAGCGCTCGCCGCGGAGAAGGGGATGAGTCCGCTCGAATTCTTTGCGCGCAGCTGAGGACGATTCAGCCGCCGTAGAGTTCGAGGGTCTCATCGATCATGCGGTCGATCGAGAAACTGCGGGCAATGAAGCCCCGACCTGAAGCGTTCGCCCGCGCACGTAGCGCCTGATCGTTGATCAGGTCCACAAGCTGGCGCGCCAGTACGCCTGGGTCAGACTCATCCGAGATCCGGCCGGTAACCCGATCCTGCAGGGCCTCCTCGGCTCCGCCTGCGCGCGTTGCCAGGACGGGGCGACCATACCATTGAGCCTCCAGCAGTACGTTCGGGATCCCTTCCTGCTCGGAAGTCAGCAGGAAGACGTCACAGGCCTTGAACAGCGAGTGAACATTCTCCATCCGCCCGGCCAGAGTTAATCGCTGGCCAAGACCGCGGTCCGAAATCCTTCCCTCTATCTCACGCCGCAGGTCCCCTTCGCCAGCGACGATGAAGTGCAGGCGAGGGTCAAGCTTCAGCGCTTCGGCTGCGGTCTCGATCCAGAGCAGAGGGCGTTTTTCGGGGGAGAGCCGGAAAACTCCGGCTACAAGCACGCCATCATCCGGAATGCCGAAAGATGCGCGTATTTCCTCGCGTCGTGTTGGCGTAACTGCCGGCCAGTTGTTGAAGTCGAAGCCGTTGTGGACGACCTGGATGCGCGCGGGTTCAATTCCGAGCCAGTCGGCATAACTTCGTGCGCCGGCATGGCTGTTGTTGCTAAGCACGACGTGCCGTTGTGTCAGCAGGGCCAGATAGGCGGGGCGCATACAGTCTTGATGGTAAGCGAAGTGCGTAGGGTTCAGGTTACGCCCAGACAGAACGATACGCGGAACGCCCGCGATCAGGGCAGAAAGCGCGTGCTTAACCGCGGTCTGATCCTGCCAGAGATGGACGGCGCGAGGATTGAGGTTGCGTAGCATCCGGACCATGTCGAGTATTTCGAGAAGCATCGACGACTCGATCCTGAAGAGTTGCTCCGCCACGGGCCTGCTGATCTGCTCGAACACGCTGTTCCCCGGCTGGGTCAGTCTTTCGAGTTCCCGCGCATCGCCCCCGGCGCGGACCAGCGTATCGAGATGGAAATCCTGCCCCGGCGCCGCCTTCAGGTATTCGCCGATGAAGACTGCGGGCACGTCCCGGGCCTTGAGGCCCAGCATGGTGTTGATGATCTGGCGCTCGGCTCCTCCCGCCGAGAGACCATTGTTTATCAGGACAATCGTGTCGCTACCGGTCCTGAGACGCGGCTCACAAGTCTTGATGCGTGCAATCAGGTTTCGGAAGAAGTCCGGATCATCGAATGCAACGACCGGAGGCAGGGTCTCCGGATCATGGGGCTCCGACGGTCCGAAAATACCGCCAGCCGAAACGTGCCGCTCGAACGCGGCGTCAGTTGGATTTCTTGCATCGATCGTGCGCCATAGCAGTCTAACACCCGGAACGGCTCTGACTACGCGATAGAGATGGCGAAGCGGGTGCTTATCATCCGTGTGGAACAGCGTTCGCCGTACCGCTTCCGAAAGGCGCCACCGGATGTTGTTTAGTTGCATCTCGACAGGCCAGACGTCCCCGGCTCAATAGGTCTCGCAGTAGGAGTAGGCACGGCCGTTCGTGTTGGGGTCCGAGTTATCGCTTGTTGAGAAGATGAGATCGTTGCCCCAGTGGCTGAAGCGGCCGCCGCCGTGATTCCGCACGTCGGCATGCGTGCAGTGGGCGATCGCGAGAGGGCGGTCATTCTCGTAGACCATCACGCGTGACCGCATGTGATCTGTTCCGGAGTCGGCCATCGCGGCCAGGTGAGGTACGGAAAAAACAAACCCCGCACCGCCCTGATGGTTGTAGGGCCCCTGCATGGGCACACGCGTCCGCGTCTTCTCGATGGCCTGCCATTTTGGCGACTGGGCGAGGTTGGTGAAGAGATATTCCGTACAGCCTTCCCCGGTGAGGATGTTTACGAGATCAAGCCCGCCCTCCTTCTCGCAGAACTGACGGGTCTCCTGATAACTCGCGAACTCCATCGGATAGCCCCCCATCCAGTCTTTGGCGTCTGTCCAACAGGTCATGCCGCGCTTGCCATAGCTTGCGATGCGGCCGAGCGGCGCGCGACCTTCCTCGATCTCGGGACGGATATAGATCCAGTAGACGTATTTGAGCTCCATGAGCTTGCGCGTCAGGGGATCGGCCTGGTTGTAGGCGCGCTTGAGCCTGATCCAGAATTCTGGTGTGGGATCGAGGTAGATATCCGAGGAGTACAGCGCGATGTAGTATTCCCCGCCAGGCTTGAGCGGGATCATCGAATTGCGGACAGCTTCCCACATCGCTCCCGTGTGATGGAGAACGCCCCAGGAATAGACGTAGTCGAACTGGCCGAGCGACCTCAGCATCTGCGAGTCTAGCGCAGAGCCTTGGAAGATCTCCCAGCGGCTTTCTGGTATGCCGGCCCACTCACGGACCTTGCGGCTGGTCGCGACCGAATTCTCGTCATAGTCGAACGATACGACTCGCTCGGCTCCAAGACGGATCGCCGCCAGCGAATGGATGCCAGAGCCGCAGCCGATATCGAGGAAAGATTTTCCGGTAAGGTCGTCCAGCCGCCCGAACCGGCGCATGTGCTGCATCGAATCGCCAATGATGCTGTCGCTCAGCTTCTTCTGGACGAACTCGCCCCAGTTTTTTCCGAAGCCGTAACGCAGTTCAGCCATGACCCACCAACGCAATGACAGGGGGCGGGATTTTCCCCGAGCCCCGGGGGCATTGCTAGCAGATAACCGGTCGCGCGCAACCGAGTCCGCCTGTTCGCGAACTAGGATGTCCTGCGGGCTGGCGCACACCACAATGTCCCAGCTATGAGCCTTCATTGCCCTTAGGCAGGGCAACCTCCGGTTCAGGGCCGCAAGGTTCTCCGAAAGGGACGGATATGTGCGGACTGGTCGGCTTCCTTCGAGCTCACGGACCCGCGCGCGATGGCGATGCGGCTCTGCTGCGCGCCATGGCGCGAGAGGTGGCGCACCGCGGTCCGGATGATGAAGGGGTCTGGACCGGGGAGGGGGTAGGTCTCGGCCATCGCCGGTTGTCGGTGATCGACACCAGTTCTGGCGGCCACCAGCCAATGAGCCGTGGCCGGTTCTCCATCGTGCTCAATGGCGAGATTTACAACTACCTCGACCTGCGCGCGGAACTCGAGGCGAAGGGACACTCCTTCTCCACCCGTTCGGATACTGAAGTCCTTCTGACGGCGCTGTCCGAATGGGGAGCAGATGCGCTCCGCCGGGTGAATGGCATGTTCGCATTCGCCCTGTGGGACGCCGAGAAGCGCGAACTGCTTCTCGCGCGAGATCGGATCGGCAAGAAGCCGCTCTACTATGCCCAACCGAATGGCGATCTCGTGTTCGGATCGGAGATCAAGGCTATTCTGAAATGGCCCGGTCTGCGACGGGAGGCGAATCTCCGCGCGATTCATCACTATCTTTCGATGCAGTATGTTCCATCGCCTTTGACCGCGTTCGGGGGCGTATTTGCTCTACCGCCTGGGCATCTCGCGGTCTGTCGTGCGGGAGAGGTCATTCAGCCAAAGCGCTATTGGGACATTCCCTCTCCGGGCGTCGCGAAGCGTCGCGAGGGCGATCTTGCGTCAGAGCTGCGTGACCTGCTTGCGCGCGCCGTCAAACGGCGGCTTGTTGCAGACGTGCCCGTTGGCGCGTTTCTGTCAGGAGGTGTTGATTCTTCGTCGGTTACAGCGCTCATGGCGCAGGGAGCCGGTGGGCAGATCAAGACCTTCTCCATCGGTTTCGCCAACACAGCCTTCGATGAGCGGAAATACGCACGTCTTGTGGCGGAGCGATACGCCACCGACCATCATGAGGAAGTAGTCGACGAGGACGCGACGGCGATCCTGCCCGACATTGTCTGGCACTATGGCCAGCCTTTCGCTGATCCTTCCGCGATCCCCACCTTCTATTTGTCGCGCCTCGCCCGGCGCCATGTGACGGTTGCGCTGAGCGGCGACGGTGGGGACGAATTCTTCCTGGGGTACGACCGATACGATGCTTGCCGACGGCTGGCGTGGGTCGACAGGTTGCCTGGGCCGGCAAGGGGTCTTTTCGGGCTGGGTGCGGCCGCAATTCCACCGCCGCTGTCCGATGTGAAATACTTCCGCACCGCCAAACGGCTGTTTCGCCAGTGGTCGTCAGACCGGGGAAGGCGCTACGAGCCGACGCTGATGTACTTCTTTCAGGCCGACAAGGAGCAGGGTTACGGGGAACGCATGCGCAGCTTCCTGGCGGAAGACAGCATGAAGCTCCTGCAGCCATGGCTCGATGAGGGCCCGACGCTAGTGGAAGGCGCCGCCTATGCCGACCAGCACACCTATCTGCCAGATGACATTCTCGTAAAAGTTGACGTGGCCAGCATGGCTTTCGGGTTGGAGGCGCGTGCGCCGTTGCTCGATGTTGATGTCATGGAGTGGGCCGCCGGGCTGCCCGCTAGCCTCAAGGCGCCGGGCGGCCGCTTGAAAGGGCTGCTGAAGGACGCCGTCGCGCCTCTCTTGCCGGGAACCATCCTGAATCGTCCCAAGATGGGCTTTGGAGTTCCCATAGAGGAATGGTTCCGGAACCGCTTTGCAACCTACGCCCGAGAAGTACTGACGTCACAAAACGCCAATAATCGCGGCATCTTCCGCCCGGGATATACTCAGCTGTTGCTATCTGAGCATGCTTCGGGACATCGACTGCATCACACCCGCCTTTGGGCGATGCTGATGCTTGAACTTTGGTTTATGATGTGGATCGATGGGGACGGGGGGCGTTCGGCATAGGTCGAAGCGTGGGGCGGTCAGCACGAAGGAGCTAGGCCAGGCCCCGGGAGGCGGCCTGAGGGTAATGCTAGCGAAGTACACCGGACGCAGTTTCGGTGCTTCCATCGGGGGTTAGATGACAGCGCGATACTGGGATATCGCCCAACAGCTCTATCCGAGCTCGCGGGGAGAGATGGCGGCGACGCATTGGCGGCGATTGGTGAGGCAGCTCGTCGGGAACCGGTTCGTGCCGGTCGCTGGTGAGTCCATCGATCCTGATCTTGCTGCGATGCTGACAAGCAGGCCTTCTTTCTTGCCGCCGAAGTCCTATTGGCCGAAGACCATGCACTGCATCGGTACGTTGAGCGCCGGGGGAGCTGAACGCCAGCTGGTCAATCTGATGACCGAACTGGCCCGGCGAGGTCATGACCGCCAGACGTTGCTGACGGTTTACCCGTGCGAGGGCGAGGGATCGCACTACAAGCACATGCTTGAAGACTATCCGATCGACATCAGGGTCAACAACGAGCCGATCCGGGAAGAGGGGGTTGAGCTGATCCGGGCGAATCCGGAGGTGGTTCGTCTCATCAAGCGTCTTCCAGAGGCGTTTCACGCATGGACGCTCGACCTGTGGGTCGATATTTCACTCATCAAGCCTGACATCGCACACTTCTGGCTCGACCACCCGAACATCTGGGGTGCTCCGGCGGCTCTTCTCGCAGGCGTGCCGTCCGTCATTCTCTCTACGCGGAATGTGAGCCCCATAAACTTTCCGTACCTTTACAGCCCTTACATGCATCCTTGGTACATCTGGTTGTCGCGTTGCCCGCGCATCCACTTCATCAACAATTCGCATGCAGGCGCAGAAAATTATGCGGAGTGGATGGACGTCGACAAGTCGACGTTTGATGTGATCCTCAACGGCTTGGATCTGTCCCATCTGCACGCTGCCACGCCGACTGAAAGACTTGAGGTTCGCAGGGAGCTCGGACTTCCGGAGGACGCGCCGGTCGTCGTCGGCGCCTTCCGCATGTCGGACGAAAAAAGACCAACGCTGTTCGTTGAGACGTTTGCGAGGGCGCTCGCCAAAAAGCCGGATCTGCACGGCGTGCTGATGGGGGTTGGTCCGAAACTCGACGACGTCAAAGAGCGATGTGAGCAGCTTGGCGTTTCGCACAGACTGCACTGCATCGGCCGGCGGCGTGACTTACCGCGGGTCATGTCGGCTATGGATGTCTTCCTGCATACGGCCTGGTGGGAAGGCACGCCTAATGTTGTTCTCGAAGCCCAGCAGCTTTGTCTGCCGGTGGTCGTCGCCAAAGGCGGCGGGGCAGCAGATGCAGTGGATCACGGCAACACGGGCTTCCTGGTGGACCGCGAAGATGAGGAAGGTCTGGCGACCCGGCTCATCGAAATCTTGGAGAATCTCGATATCTGGAAGCAGAAGGCCCGCGGAGGCCCGGCCTTCATCGAGCAACGATTCTCCATTGATCGGATGGTAGACCAGACCTTGCGGTTTCAGCGCCGCACGCTGGAATTCGCACGAACTGGAAGCGTGCGCGTGTCGCCGCGCGAACATATGTCAGCCTGACAATCGTGCTGACAAGCGGCTGGCATGCAGCGGCAATGATCGTGTAGGACGGTGTTGCCTTTTTTGCTCTGTCCATCGGTCCGGAAAATGCCAGACAGCTCTACCCCACCCGTGAACCTCATGCGGCGCGACACTACGCCGGCGGCCCTACAGCGGGACGTGGACTACGGCATGCACGGATTTCAGGCTTCGCGAATTGGGCGGCTGGTCAGGGCGTGTCGCTTACTGGCAAGCGCGCCATGGAGTTGGGACCGGGCATCAATCTGGTCGGTTGTATTGGCTTGCGGGCGTTGGGCGCGGCGAAGGTATACGTCGCGGATCGCTGGATTGCTCCGTGGCAGGAGGATTACAACCCCATATTCTGCCGCATGATGGCCGAACGAATTCGCGCCGAAGGCCATTCCTGGGATGCGTCCATATTCGAGCACGTTGCGGCAAACGGATACGACGGCACGTTGGAACTGGTTTCATCCGCGGCAGAAGATCTTGCTCAGACCATGCCCGAGCAGGTCGACGCGATCTATTCCAATGCCGTTCTCGAGCACATGGTTGATCACCTCGCCACGGTCAGGGCATTGGCTCGGATCACTGCGCCGGGGGGCATCAACTTTCACCAGGTTGATTTTCGTTACCATGAAAACTTCGATCGGCCGTTGGACTATCTCTTGATGATGCCTGATGAATTCCTGAGGGAGTCGATAGCCAAGCACTATGAACTTGGTTGTCAGCTACGTCCTTACGAACTGAAGGCCATGTTTGAGGAAGCTGGGTTCAGTCTGAGCTGGCATCCAAATGCGTTCGCGGATGACGCATATCTTGCGGAATTCCTCCCCCGACTTCGCGCTAGTCAGAGCGCCTATCGAGATGTCGCAGACGAGCTGCTTCGCGAGGTCGGCGGCCTTTTTGTGCTCCGACGCTAGGTCCGCACACCGGATTAAGCAATTGGCAAGTCAGCAGGCGGTTCCGAAGGCTCAGGCGTCAGAGCAACGGAAGGAGCTTGTTTCTCTTGGCGTTGCTCGCGGTATAGCCGTCGCGGCGCGAGCATCAGGATCAGCCCGATCGCGATCGCAAGCGCCCCCCACCTTGTGAGTTCAAGTTCCACTTCGCGGACGACGTTCAACTGTCTGGCCGACAGCGCCAGTAGCCAGTCGTGAGGTCATGTAGCTTCCGCATCATCACTAGCTGTCTTGAACGCGCCATTGCGGAGATACTCGACGGTGACGGGTCCGGTTACTGAAGAATAAAGCGTTGATGGGAGACTACTGTAGGTGCTTCCATCGTATCTTGTGGGGCCAACGCCGAAGTCTGGGTCAACGATGTAGTTGGTCCCATCAATCCCAACCAACGTCACGACGTGGCCGCTGAGGCCGTATGTCTTGGCAGCGCGAATGCCCCCAGCCTTAGTGTCTCGGCAAGCAGGAATGCGCGTTGATGGCAGTATCCGCAGCGGACGATACTTGGATCCAAGAAACCGTAAGTCGCTGCCTCGGGCGCTTTGTTTGCAGCAAGCATTGCCGCAAAAGTTTGGGAACTCTGGTTGGCGGGGCGCATTGGTATGTTGCATCGTGGACGACATGCATCGCGCGTTCGGTGAACGCCATGTCCGATTCTCCGTCAATCCGACGAAGACGGGGATCATCCCAACCGGTTAGGGCGAGATAGCTGCTTTGGACTGACCAGGCAGGCCATCTGGTGTCGATGTTGGATGGCCACCAGATCGGAAATACGAGCGCCACTCCGCCACAAATGACCACCAATCCCATCAGGCGAGTGAACCAGGCCTGCAATAGTTCTTATCATAATGCGCTCTCATTGATTGCAACGCAGGAGAGCCACGCTGGGCCAAAACACAGTCAGCGAAATCTAGCCAGCTTGCGCCGAAACTTGCTCCAATAACTGCAATCGTCAGAATGTCTCAATTTTTTTCCAGTCCAGAAGCAATGCCCAGCATGGCCGTCTGGACGAGTGAACGAGCTGGGTCCATTTTCAAGCCGTTACGCTCCATCTCTGAACCGCAATTTGAGCCAAGACCGTGCGCGATGGTTTGAATCCTTCGGCGTCTGACGTGCTTAGAGGTATTGTGGCCCATCCTTGAGTCGGACAAGGCCGGGTCGCGAGGCAGCTCCGCAATGTATTTGGGAGCAAGACCGGGAATCCAGTCTGCGCCCCGATCTATCACACCTTTGAGCCCATCGTAGGCTGGCGGGTAGCTGCCGATCTCCGCTTTGTAGGCGTCTATGGCGGACTTGATCGCAATGAGGTCCCGAATGCGTTGCTCCGGCAAACTGGTGATATCGGGCAGAACTTCGTCGCGTGTTGCCGCAGGGCGGGACACGAACGAAGTAAAGACATCGTCCAGCTTGATCCGCTTGGCTAGAGCTCGATTAGTTTGAACGGACATGTTGCGCCTCAAGTGCGAACCTTCCCGATAGAGATAGACCCCATCAAGTTTTGCGATACACCCCTGCTCAGAACACATGTGATCGCCGGGGTAGACAATGCTCACTTCGGGATGGCTTGCGGCAAACTCGCGGAAGGTCTTGTAGGCATCCGCATGCACTCGATCGTATCTTAGCTTCGATACCATCATGTCGCTTTCAGGGCAGGGGCGACGAAGCAATGCCGACACCTCAAGAAGTGCGCAAGGAGTTGGGTCGTGATCCCATTGCGGCACGTCCGCAACGATTGCAAATCGTCGGTCTGGCGCTGCAGCGTCCTTCATAAACTTCTCGAGTCCGTCCCAAAGGACTTGGCCGCCGTCACCCCTTGGTGAAGATTCCGGCGGTACGTTCCCAACGTGGAAAAAGCGGCTCATGTTTTGTGACCAAGAGCCCGCCAGAATCACGAGGTTGATCTCGGGATGTTCCCGCAGGAGTGCAATTCCCGCCTCATAAGATTCCTTGCACTCGGCGCTGTAGTTCGGCTTGCCTGGGCGAACTTGGCTTGTCGTTGTCCCATCCAGATGAGCCATGCAACCGCGATAAAGAAAAGCGGCTGCCCCATGTTCCTCGGCTATGGCGGCAAGCGGCGGGCTCATGTGTTCGGCATGGCTGTCGCCCCAAAGCATCGCTCGTATGGATGCTTCGGCCCAAGGTGCGCCGTAAGCGCAGTATTCGCTTCCACTAAATGTGGCTGAGGTCGGACACTTCCAGTCCCACATAACTTCAAGGCTACTTAGTTCCTGCGCCTGCGGCGAGAGCCGGTTGGTGAAGCCTGACTGCTGCATCACGACGATACCCACAGCCGCCGTCGCTGCTATTGCCGCAATTCCTGAAAAGAGAACGGGTGCTGACTTGGCCTTGATGCGGCGGAAGGGCCTTTCGATTACCCACCACGAAAAAACGGAGAGCAGATAGGCGATGGCGCCAAGGATCGACGCTTCGAGGGCGGTGGGTAGTTCTCCATTTGCATAGAAGCGGAAGAACACCAGCACTGGCCAATGCCAGAGATAGAGACTGTAGGAAATCTTTCCGGTGAATACCATCGGCGGTAGCGACAGCGCCCATGATGTCACCGACTTTGCCCGCGGCCATATCAGGAGAGCCGAACCCAGGACTGGGGGCAGTGCATTCAGGCCGGGGAATTGATCGCCTGCCTCCAGCACGACGAGGCTGTAGGCAATGAGAGCAAGGCCGGCGATTCCCGCCAATTCGGAAATGATGCGCCAGCGTATCGCTGGCAAGAAAGCGATGAGCGCGCCGACTGCCAGTTCCCAGGCCCTGAGGTGCGGTAGGAAGAAGGCACCCTTTGGGTCGACAGGCATCGCCGCTACGCTGGCGGCAAGCGAAACGGCGATGACGATCAGGATGGCGCCGACGGTTACCCATGCGTTCCCGCGCGCCACCCACATGATGCCTGCCAGCAGGAGCGGCCAGACCACGTAGAACTGTTCTTCGACGCCCAGTGACCAAAGGTGCAGCAGGGGCATGAGTTCGGCAGCTTGGTCAAAGTAGCCGGTGTTCCAGTAGAAATAGAGGTTGGCCCCGCCGGCTGCCGAGTACGCTGCGCTGTGGCCCAGGACTTCATAGTCGCCGGGAGCAAGAAGCAGCCAACCCGCAGCAAAGCATGCGAGCAGAACAAACAGGACGGCAGGCAGGATGCGACGGATCCGGCGATTGTAGAACGACGTGATCGAAAGGCCGTTTGTCCTGATGTCGCGCGCCAGGATGTTCGTGATCAGGTAGCCCGAGATCACAAAGAATACGTCGACGCCAACAAATCCGCCAGGGATCGCGGTAAGGCCGTAGTGATACAGCAATACGGCCCCAACTGCGATGGTTCGGAGGCCGTCAATGTCGGGGCGGTAGTCGGTTTTTCGATCGGGGTATTCAACGTAGGCTACCCCTCAATTTGAAGATGTCGCCGCCTTATGATCGACGCATGGGCTAGCTGAGCCGACTAGAACTTTACGAACTCGCCCGTCCAAAAGCCGTACGCCCAGCACTTGCTGCCGTCATCCTTCTTGCGCTCGGGGTCCACCTGAATGCCATCACGCTCGACTTGCGGACCGCAAGTGTCGCCAACTCCGTGAGCAATCAGTTTGAAGTCTTTCGTGTCCGAAATGTAGAGATACTGCGGGCCATCCTTGGAGTCGGACAGAGCCGGATCACGCGGCAGGGCCGCAATGTATTTGGGCGCAAGACCGGGAATCCAGTCTGCGCCGCGATCGATCACGCCCTTCAGACCATTGTATGCGGGAGGGTATGATCCGTTTTCCGCGTGGTATGCATCGATTGCCGCCTTCAGGGCCAACAGATCGGAGATTCTGCGCTCCGTGGCTTTCGCCGGGTCGGTTTCGGGAACTGCAACCGGCGCTGCCGGGGCTGGCGCCGGTTCCACTTCAGCGGCCGGAGCGGCGGATTCACCTGCCGTGGGCTGTACGGCCTGGTCGCATCCAGCCGCTACAGCAAGCATGACCAAAGAGGCCGCAAGCAACACGTTGCGGCGTAAAGTCGTCGACATGTGGAACTCCCCACGGAACTAATCGAATTCTCGACAATCGATCTGATATCCTACCTAGTGAGGCTCCAGCAAGTATCTCAACTGACATCCCAGCCAGTGTGACCGCTCTCAATCCTTCCTCTGCGGGCAGGGTGGGCGATCCTGCTTGCCCACACAAAGTACAAACGAAATCCAACCACTGGTCAAAAATATGGTGCGGTTAGCTTGGCAACAGCGTCGAGCAAATCAAGCAGACCGGACGCACGCAATCTGCAATGATGTCCGTGAATCTCAAATGTAGTCGTCGCAGAGGGGCGTCAGAACTTGTCGAATCCTTCAGTCCAGAAGCCGTAGGCCCAGAAACCGCTTTCATTGCTACGCGCCGGGTCGATCTTGACGCCAAGCACTTCGACATTCGATCCGTCGGCGCTGACGCCGTGGGCAATCAGTTTATAACCAGCCCCGTCGGACATGTAGAAGTACTGCGGCCCGCTGTTATCACCTGCGCCAGCAGGATCAGATGGCAAGTCCGGCAGGAATTCCGGGACAAGCCCAGGCACCCAGTTCTCGCCACGATCAGGCTCGCCCTGAAGACCCTCAGCGACAGGATAGGCACCCATCTTTGCGTGGAATGCCTTGAGCGCATCATTGATCGTGACGAGGTCAGAAATGCGCTTGCGGGTCAGGAGGCGCAGGTCTTGTGGTGGCGATTTAGGCGTTTCGGGAGTTGCAACTGGAGTCGGCTCGGGTTGAGGAGCCGGCGGGGCGTTTGCCTCCGGCGCAGGCTTCGCAGCTTCGACGGGAGCCGGAGGTGGCCGATCAACTGGTCGCAGAGGAGAAGATGCATCTTCAGGCGCCTTTGTAGCGGGCGTGGGCTCAACTGGCATTGGCTTCGTCATTTTCGGCGAGCCTGCCGATCCAGATTTCTTGCCAAGCAATAGTCCGACCACGAACAATATCAGGCCGAGCGCCGCCGCGCCGCCACCGGCATAGAGTGCATTCTGGGACTTCAGAAAGTCCTGGGCGCCGCCCAGTGAGGCAAGATCCAAGGGTACATACTGCGCTGCCGCGACGGCCCCGCCGCCGAGCAGCAGAAGCAGTCCCAATACAACCACGACCCCCTTCATATGCTATCCTCCCGATATCCCCGTTTCAGACGTAGCTTAGAAGAGCCTCCGGTCTCAACAACCGAAATCACTCCGCGGGTCAAAAAGCGGGAGTTCGCATGGTTTCTCGCAAGGCTAGGCTGTCAAATGACCGCTGTCATTTTGATGTCACCGATGGGTCTTGTGCCGACCACGCCAGCCGTTCATCCATCCGCCGGCTAACCCGACTGCCGCGCGTAATCCATTGGCAGATTGCTCAAGGTTTGGTTCCAGGACGTGGCTGCGGGAGGGATAGTGATATTGATCCGCTGATCTCGGCGCACAATCCTTCCCAAGTCCGGCCAGTTGGTCTATCGCCCGGGGAGCGGGTGGTCGGCTTGCGGGGGTCAAGCTGTCTGGCCTGTAATCTAAGACGTCCTTCGTGGTTTGTAAGGGAAGCGTCCATGTGCGGAATTGTTGGCGTCTACGACCTCAAGGGGCGCTACACTCGGGCCGAACTGGATATCCTGGTTTCAGCGATGCGGGACTCGATGGTCCATCGCGGGCCGGATGACGCAGGGGTCTGGGTTGATCCAAACGGACGCTGCGCGCTCGGCCATCGCCGGCTATCGATCATCGATCTGCGTCCCGAAGGTCGCCAGCCTATGCAGGCCGTGGGCGCGCCATCGATCGTCACGTTCAATGGCGAGATCTACAATTTTCAGGAACACCGTGACCGGCTGATCGCCAAGGGCGTCCAGTTCCGCAGCCGTTCCGACACGGAAATCCTGCCGCACATGTTCCGCGACCTGGATCCCGGTCCGCTGTCGACCCTGAACGGCATGTTCGCATTCTCGATCTGGCGGCCAGACCTGCGCGAGATGCTTCTGGCGCGTGACGCATTCGGCAAGAAACCGCTCTACATCTACGAGGACGAGGAGTTCTTCGCCTTCGCGTCAGAGCTGCAGGCCTTCTATGCGCTGCCGACGTTCGACCGCACGATCGATCGCGAGGCGATCGCTGATTATCTGTTGCTTGGTTACTGCCCGGGCCCTAGCACAATCTACAAGCGCGTGCGCCAGCTGGAGCCGGGGTCGTTCCTGCGCGTCCGCTTCGCCAACGGCGAAGCGGAGACAGTCGCGGCAGGCAAATTCTTCCGCTTTGCAGCGGTAAACCGGCCAAGCGTGACCGACATCGACCAGCGCGCGCTGAAGGAGCGCCTGCGCCAGCGCCTGATTACCGCGACCGAGCAGCGTATGATTTCGGATGTACCGCTTGGAGCATTCCTGTCAGGCGGCGTCGATTCATCGCTGGTGGTCGCTATCGTACGGCGTGAACTCCAGAAAGAGATCAATACATACTCTATCGGCTTTGAAGGCAGCGCCGACAGCGAGCATGAAGAGGCTAGGGCGATCGCCAACCATCTCGGTGCGACGCACCATGACGCCATGATCAAGCCGGATGGCATTGCGCTAATCAACAAGATTGCCAGCGTGCTGGACCAGCCAAATGGCGATTCCTCCTGCCTGCCAACCTACCTGCTGAGCGAGTTCGCGCGGAAGGAGGTCACAGTCATTCTATCGGGCGATGGGGGAGACGAGCTGTTTGGCGGCTATGGCCGCTATCGCGATACGATGAACGAGTGGGCCGACAAGGATCTCATCCGTCGCAATCACGGGATCGATCCGGACAGCGCCCAGCCGGCCGATCTCTACATGTCGCTGCGCTGGCACATCTGGTTGCCTTCGCACGTAGAAACATTGATGGCCGGCATGCCGCAGGGAGCGCGCGAGCGCGTTGCGTCCTGGCGCGCGATCCTCAATGATCCGTCGACGCCCGTCATGCACCGCATGCGGACGATCGACGCCAACCTCTATATGCCGGGCGCTGTGCTAGCGAAGGTCGATCGCATGGCGATGCAGCACGCGCTGGAAGTGCGGTCGCCGCTGCTCGATCCGCAATTCGCCGAAATCGCCATGGGCGTTACCGAGGAAGACTGCTGGGCGCAGCCAAACGTCACCAAGAAGCTGCTCAAGGAGATCGCTTCGGATTATCTGCCGCGGGAGTGGATGTTCCGGTCCAAGAAGGGATTCGGCCTGCCGGCCAATGCATGGGCGATGGACGATGTAATCTCGCTCTGCGGGTCGACGCTCAACACGACCAGCACTCAACTTCGTGATCACCTCGATGCGAAGGCTCTGTCGGACACGATCCAGGCGCAGTCGCGTAAGGACCACTTCTCGATCTACCAGATGTGGCCACTTCTTATGCTGGAGTTGTGGCTACGTGAGCAGCCAGCCAAGATCGAAGCTATGCAGGCCGAATACCGGCGCGCGGCGTAGGATGTCTCCAGTCTTCTCGCGCCGTTCGAAGGACGGCGTGGCAGCTTCGTGAAGGTGTTTTTCCATGGGTGTGGATTTTCCGCAGGTCAGATTCCTCGATCACTGCGCGCGCAAGGGGGCGTTCAAAGACCCGATGCTGTCGCTTGGCTCGCTGACAATCCAGGAGCCCGAAGACATCATCGTGAAGTACGCCCGCGACTGGGGGTATTCCCGTCTGGAGGCCGAGAAATCGGGCAGAGCATTTTTTGCAGAACGATACGGGGTCAACAGTTATACAGATTGCGATGTCAATGGCCTCGCCGATGAGTACATCGACCTCGGCTTGCCTCTGCCCGACAAGTTCAAGAACAAATTCATGACTATCTTCAACGGCGGTACGCTCGAACATGTGTTCGACATGCGCCAGGCGATCGAGAACATCCACGACGCGCTGGTTGTGGGGGGCGTCGTAATTCACACAACGCCGACATCGTGGATCGACCACGGATTCGTCAACCACAATCCGATCATGCATCACCTGGTCGCCCAGGCAAACGACTACGAGACGATCGCGGAGGCGACCTACTATCACGTCGGTACGTTCGAGGGCCAGGCGCGGCCAATCGTCAGCGTGTACGAGATCGACGACGAGATACCGGGGTTCGGGCGGCGCAATTCCGAGATGTTCAAGGGGTCGTATGTCCCCGCCAATAGCATGCATCTGATCGCGCTGAGGAAGACCATCGACAAGCCGTTCACGATTCCGACTCAGGTGGCCTACTAAGCTATTCGCATGACACGTTCGCATCGATCCGACATGCCTCTCGACCAGCTCAACGCCATCCAGAAGGGGACGATGTCTTACGAATGGAAGGGCATTCCTTGTCTCAAGAACCCTTTCGATATGGCGCTCTACCAGCGGCTGTTATGGGAACAGAAGCCGCGTACGCTGATCGAGATCGGATCCAACAAGGGCGGCAGCGCCGTTTGGTTCGCTGACATCGCGGAGATACTCGGTTTGAAGATGAACGTTATCTCCGTCGATATTGTGCCCGTTGACGGGGTGCGGCGCAAACGGGTTGAGTTCCGCGTTGGAGACGGTCGTCAGCTGGAGGCCGTCTTCTCAGGGCGCGAACTTCAGGCGCTGCCGCGGCCACTGTTGATCGTTGAAGATGCGAGCCACGATTACGATCAGAGTCTGGCTACGCTGCGGTTCTTTGACCCCGTTATGCGGTGCGGTGAGTACATAGTAATAGAGGACGGCATCATTGAAGCCATGCAGGCTGCTGACCGCTATCAGGGGGGCCCCAGCAAGGCGATCGACGAATTCCTCGAGGAAGCCGCAGGGCGTTACGCAATCGACACGGCTTATTGCGATTATTTCGGATACAACGTGACGTGGAACACCAACGGGTATCTCAGGCGTCTCTAGCAATGCCAGAAGACAAGCTTGGGCAAACTTTGCACGCCTTAGGGTTCTTGAGGTCCTCTCCCGAAATCAGTCGGGAAGATATTTGTCATTGGATTTTGCGACCTTTTTTGACGTCGGCTTAATCGCTCGCGGCCAGTGTGCCCGTGCAAGTGTTGGCAGCTACACCCCAGAGTTGACGCTATGACGTTCTCCGGACTAGGAAAATTGGTAGCGGTCGCGGGGACACGCTAGTTCAAGGCCGGTCAGGGTGGACGACGGAAGCCTCAATTTCGGACAGCAGGCGCCGCTGATGTCGGGGCAGGCGACGGCGCTGAAGGTGCAGGAGCACCGCTACGGCAATGGCCGCGCCGAAATTCGCGAAGTGCGTATCCGGGACGCAATCGGTTTTGCCGTCACCGAGCTGAAGCAGGACGAAACATACACGATTGAGATGGACGTGGTTTCCCATGCGCCCAAGGAGAAGGTCGTATGCGGAATTCTGGTGCGGACCCCGTTCGGCCAGGAACTGTTCGGAGCTGATTGCGTACAGAGGCCGGATGGGCAGTTCATTACGCTCAACAAGCGCGAACGCGCGACAGCCAAGGTCACATTCCGCAATAACCTCGGCGCGGGCCGTTACTATCTGACCGCGGCGCTAGCCAATCCTGACCAGACCAAGCTCGATGTAAGGTTCGACGTGCTTGCATTTACGGTGGTTGGACTGGCGAGTGACGCCAAGTCCAATCTGGTGGGCCTGAGCCTGAATTTCCGGACCGAACAGCTATAGTCATGGGCGTCAACAGCCTTTTGACCCAGCTCCCGGCTACTGCTGACCGGGGGGCATAGCCGGTTGCCGCGGCTGGTTGGGCTAGTTACAGAATCCGTAGGGGAAGTCTGATAGCATAGCCAAATGTCCGTTCTGACGCTTGTGAACCCGGTTGCGAATCTCGGCGCCCTTTGGGGCGCCGCGTACACGATGTTCAAGCATCGGGGTCTCGTTTCGGCGATGACCGGCCGCGAACTGTCAGACCGCTATGCCGGCCAGGTGCTCGGCGCTGCGTGGGCGTTCCTGGCGCCGATGTTGACCATGGGTGTCTATGTCGTGGTCTTCACGTTCATCTTCAAAGGTCGCTTGGGGGAGATTGAAGATCCGGCCGCGTTTACCGCCTACGCGCTCTCGGGGTTGGCGCCCTGGCTCACAATGAGCGATGTGCTTGGCCGCTCGGTCGTGGTTGTTGTCGGGAACGGCAACCTCGTGAAGCAGATTGTCTTTCCCGTCGAAGTCTTGCCGATGAAAGTTGTATTCGCGACGCTGCCCACGCTGGCGATCGGTCTGACCGCCGCAGTCGTGGCAGCTGGCGTCAGCGGCGTCCTCGACTGGGCTAGGCTCGGTACCTATCTGCCCGCGGCGGTTGGCAGCTACCTGCTATTTATTGCGGGCCTCGCTTATCTAGTGTCAGCTTTTGGGGTCTTCCTGCGTGATCTCAAGGACATCATCAACTTCCTTCTGGGCATTGGTCTATTCCTGAATCCGATCATCTATCCGCCTGGCGGTGCGCCGGACTGGTTGCAGGCAAGCTTCCCCTACAACCCACTCGCAAACATGTTCTTCTGCTTCCACTACGCAGTCGTGGGCGACATCGGCCAGCCGAGCCATATCTGGATCGTGTTCCCGATCTTTGCGGTCATTGTCTTCATGCTCGGGTGGCGAGCCTTCCGCTTCCTGAAGCCTGCGTTCGGGAACGTGCTGTGAGCGAGCTCGCGATACAGGTAACCGGCCTCACGAAGGTCTTCAAGGTCTGGAAGCGGCCTAGCGACATGCTGGCCGAGACGCTCACAGGCCGAAAGCGGCATACTGAATTTCGCGCGCTCAACAATGTCTCGTTCGACATGCCCAAGGGCTCGGTGCTCGGCGTGCTTGGGCGCAACGGCGCCGGCAAAAGCACGCTGCTCCGTCTGGTGGCCGGCACGCTGGAAAAGACAGCCGGCAAGGTGAAGGTGAACGGCCGCATCGCAGCTATTCTCGAGCTAGGAACAGGTTTTCATCCCGACTATACGGGCCGCGAGAATGTCTTTCTCGGCGGGTTGTGCCTTGGTCTGAGCAAGAAGGAAATCCAGAAGCGGTTCGATGAGATCGTCGAGTTCTCGGAGCTACGCGAATTCATCGATCAGCCGTTCCGTACGTATTCCAGCGGCATGCAAGCGCGCCTCACCTTCGCGGTCGCAACATCGGTTGATCCGGATATTCTCATTATCGACGAGGCGCTGTCGGTTGGCGACGCGCGGTTCTCGCTCAAATCGTTTGAGCGAATCCAGGACTTCAAGCGGCGGGGCAAGGCGATCCTGTTTGTCAGCCACGACATCAACATGGTGAACACCTTCTGCGATCAGGCGATCATGCTGGAACGCGGCGAGCTTTATGGATCGGGACCCGCCAAGGTGGTCGGCAACGCCTATCACCAGCTTCTCTTCGGAACAGGCCGGCAGATCGGCTGGTCGCCAGCGAATTCTGACGAGGACGAAGGGGAAGAAGGCGCTTCCGACGACACGACGGCGGTGGACGGCTCAACCGGTGCCGCGGCGACGCTCATCGAGGAAAGCGAGCCCGCTCCCGAGGCTTCTGCTGCCATCCTCCCATTTAGCACGGTTGAACCTGCAGCAGAGCCTGAACCGGAGCCCGAGCCGGATCTTCCCGACGAACCGGCCTCGATCGTCTCCTTCATGGTTCGCAATGAGCAGGGAGAGGCGGTCACCCGGCTGCAGAACCTTGCGAACTATGAGTTCGTGCTGGACGTCACGTCCCCTGTGGATGTGAAGAATGTCGCCTGTGGCTTCATCGTGCGCGGCGCACGCGGAATCGAATTGTTCAGCAGCGATTCCATGCTTCAGAAGCAGCCTGTTTTGCCAAAGATCGCTGCCGGCGAAACCATGCGGGTGGTGGCGGCCTTCCGCAACGTGCTCGCGCCCGGAACCTATTTCGTGACCCCTTTCATCGGCCGCGCGGATGGCGTGAAGCACGATGAACGCCCAAACGATGTGGAGATTTCGGTCGAGGAGAGCCCGGGCGTCTACACGTCCTCCCTAGTCAATCTCGAAGTGGACTTCAGGTTCACCCGGAGGTTGGCGAAGGTCAGCTAGTCGATCTCACTCTGGCGCCTTCACGGTCTCGCCGCCCTTCATGACAAACTCAGGATGCTCAAGCAGCGTCACGTCTCGGGTCGGATCGCCCATGACGCCGACCAGATCGCCGAATGCGCCCTTCTCGATGATCCCGACCTTGCCCTTCCAGCCCAGGGCCTCTGCGGCATTGATGGTCGCCGCCTGGATCGCCTGGAGCGGCGTTGCGCCGTAGCGCACCATTACCGCGAACTGCTTGGCGTTGTCGCCGTGCGGATAAACGCCTGAGTCCGTGCCGTAGACCATCTTCACGCCGGCCTGCAGCGCGCGTTTGAAGCCCTGACGCTGGACCTCCGCGATCTCGCGGTCCTTGCGGAGATTGTCCTCCATCACGCCGTTCTTCGCGCCTTCGGATTGCGTGTAGTCGGTGTTGTAGATGTCCATCGACAGCCAGGTTCCCATCTTCTTGGCGGCTGCGATGCCTTCATCATCAATCAGGCTGGCGTGTTCGATCGTATCGATGCCGGCGAGCGCCGCATCGCGGATCCCCGACGCGCCGTGGGCGTGGGCCGCCACCTTCAGCCCCCACATATGCGCTTCGTCGGCGATCGCCTTCATCTCGGCGAAGGTCAGTTGCTGCTGGCCCGGTTCCGTATTGTGCGAGAACACGCCCCCGGTCGCGCAGATCTTGATGACCTCCGCGCCGTATTTGCGAACCTCGCGCACACGCTTGCGGCCCTCATCCGGGCTGTCGACATTGAACGGGCTGTGCGCATCGAAGGAGGGGGGCAGGCCCGTAGCATCGCAATGCCCGCCGGTGGCGCCGAAGGAATAACCTGCCGGCATGATGCGCGGGCCTTCAATCTTGCCCATCTCAATCGCCTGCTTCAGCGCTACATCATTCCAGTCGCCCGAGCCGACATTGCGAACGGTCGTGAAGCCAGCGTCTAATGTCGCCTTGGCGTTGGGGACGGCGATCACTGACCAGAACGCGTCGGTTACCGTGAACCCCATGAACCCGCCGAAGGTGGGATCGCTGTCGAGGTGCGTGTGCATGTCGATGAGACCGGGCAGCAGGGTGACCCCCGGAAGCTCGATGATCTCGGCGGCCGAGGGCACCTGGGTTGATGCGACAGGTCCCACCGCCGTGATGATCCCGTCCTGGATCACGACGGCCGGGTCCTCAATCATGCGGCCGGTTCTGACATCCAGCAGGCGGTCCGCCGTGACATAGATGTTCTGGGCAAAGGCGGCTGGCGCGACGAAGAAGAGGGCGGCGGCTAAGATCACTGAGCGCATGAAGGTCTCCGGCTGATGCCGGATTGTTGCGATGGCGCGACGCGCGCGTAAAGCCGCCCGCTCTTTCCCCCATGAGATTTTCGCCATGGGCGCCAATGGGCCTGCCAGCTAGTCATGGGGGCCAAATCACTCCGGAGGCGCTCCCCCCCATGGCCAGGACACAAGCTGAGAAAGCTGCTGCGTTTGACGCGTTGCACAAGGCGCCGGGCGTCTTCGTCATACCCAACCCATGGGATCCGGGCTCGGCGCGCATCCTGGCTGGTCTCGGCTTCAAGGCGCTCACCACAACCAGCGCTGGCTATGCCCGCTCCATCGGCTATCCCGACTACAATGCCGGACGCGAGGCGGTGATGGCGCATATCCGGGCAATTGCGCCCATGATCGATGTGCCGCTCGCGGCTGATCTCGAGGACGGGTTTGGCCCAAGCCCCGAGGCCTGCGCCGAGACGATCCGGCAGGGCGCGGAGGCCGGACTGGTCGGCGGCTCGATCGAGGATTTCACCGGCGATCGCGCTACCCCCATCCATTCCATCGAAGCGGCGGCTGAGCGGGTGCGGGCCGCGGCGGAGGCGGCGCGCAAGCTGCCCTTCAAATTCATGCTGTGTGCGCGGGCGGAGAATTATCTGCACAAGCGCGAGGATCTGGCCGATACCATCAAGCGCCTGCAGGCCTATCAGGAAGCCGGCGCCGATGTGCTCTTCGCGCCGGGCCTCAACACTTCCGAGGAAGTACGCGAGGTCTGTCGCTCGATCGACCGTCCATTCAATATCGTGCGGGGTCCGCGCAAGGAGCAACTGACGGTGGAGCAAGTCGGAGCGTTGGGCGTCAAGCGCATCTCAACCGGCGGCATGATGCATGCGGCTGCGATGAGCGTCATGATCGGCGCTGCGAAAGAACTGGCAGAGCAGGGGACATGGGGTTTCACGAAATCCATGACCCATTCTGGCGAAATTGATCCGTTGCTGGCAAAGGGCGCGCAGACATAAGGTCGTCCGGTCATGGTGGTGGAGTGGTCCCGCGAGAAGGCGCGTGAGGCAGCCGAAGCAAAGGCGCGCTCAAGCGAGCTCGTCTCTGTCTGGCGCGGGGCCCTGGGCTGGGCCTGGTGGATCGCCCCGCTGACCTTCTGCGCAGCGCTTACCTTCTTTGGCGTCGTGTGGTTGTTGCGCTGGCCGACCATTGGTCACGGCGATAATCCGGGCGTCCTCGCCGCTGTCGCCGGCTTCTGTCTGCTGCTGTCCTTGCCGGCGTTCAGCCTGGTGACGGCCATTGCTGCCCTGCTGCCACGCCTTCTGCGGCCTCCTTTGTTGGCGGCGGTCGTAGCGATGCTGGTGGTTTTCGCGCGCTAGCGCGGCTCCCGCCTGCCCGGCGTCTTTTCCGCCAGAAAACATTTGTTTCTCTTGTTGCGTCGAGTCACGCTCCTTGGCTGAAGGGGCGGTGTGATGGCGTGGGGCAAGCGGGCTGAAGCATCGGGCGCATACGCCTGCTTCATCAGCTATCGGCATTCCGATAATACCGAGCAGAGCGGGGAGTGGGCGTCCTGGCTGCACCAGCAGCTCGAAACCTACACCGTGCCGCCGAGCCTCGTCGGCAAGCTCAACCGCTCGGGCAAGAAAATCCCCAAACGCATCTATCCGGTCTTTCGCGACGAGACGTCAGCGGCGTCGTCCTCCAACCTCACCGATGAGCTGCACGAGGCGCTGAAGCGCGCTGAGAACCTCATCGTCATCTGCACGCCCTCGGCCGCGCAATCGCCCTGGATCGATGAGGAACTGCGCTTCTTCAAGGCGCACAGAGGCGCTGACCATCTCTTCGGGATCATCGTCGCTGGCGATCCCGCCGCCCGCGAGGGCGATCCGCTCGACTGCCAACCCAAAGCGTTGCGTTACAAGGTCGACGCCAACGGCGCGCTGACCTCCGAGCGCGAACACGATCTTCTCTTTCCCGATTTCCGCGCGCCCGATGGCATGCACGGCGTACCTGACAAGGCCAAATACATCGCGCGTCTGCGCGCGGGCGGCGCCAGCGCCAGCGCTGCGCGTGCGGAGGCTGAAGCCTATGCCGACCGCGTCGAGATGATGAAGCTCAAGGTCATCGCCGGTCTGCTTGATGTACAGCTCGATGATCTCCTGCAGCGCCAGCAGCTGTACGAGCGCAGCCAGCGCCAGTCGGCCGAGCGTGAGGCGCTGTGGACCTTCTACGCTTTCCTCACGCTGCCGTTGCTGATCGGCGCGATGTGGGCCTACAGCTACTACCAGCAGGAGGTCCGCTCGCACGCGCTCGATGCCAGCGCGCCCATCGTCGAGTTCGGTCAGCTCATCTATCTGCAGCTTACGGTCGATAATATCGGCGCGCTGTTTCTGGTGATCGGTGCGGTGATGGCGATCGTGACGGTGCGCATCCGCAAGAGCCTCAAGATCCGGCACCTCCTCGCCATCATGCTCGCCTTCCTGCTCTTCGGCGGGGGCTCATGGCTGGCGATCGATCTCATCGCGCCTTCCATCGCGGGCAAGGCGATCGCGCTCGATCAGCTCGCGGCGCAGGGCCGCCTGGAGGTCGATCCGTGCGCCCCGAATGTCCGTCGTCTGTTCGATATCAACCGCGATCCCGCCTTGCCGGGGCCGGAGGTCGCGCTGGCCTGCGCCGCCGGGGAGGGCGGGGTAACGCGCGGGGCTGTCGTCAACACCTGGCGCACCGAGGTCTCGCCTTACAAATTCCTGCCGTTGGCAGCCGTGGCCTTCCTGCCGCTGCTGGTGCTGCTGGTCCTGCGAATTCTTGGCGGCTTTGCCCGGGCTCTGAGATTTGGCCGGCGCTGAGCCTCAACAGGTTTTCGCGCCTGCGACGGGGTGTCATGCTTAGAATGGCCGACAAGGGGTTCCAATCTGCCCCGGGACCGGTTTGAACTGGCGGTTTGTTGCGCCGGAGTGCCGTTTGACCGCCCAGTCCTCATCTTCCACGCCGCTTCTGGATGTTCGCGATCTCTCGGTGTCGTTCGAAACGCCCGATGGCCGCGTCGAGGCCGTGAAGAAATTGTCCTTCTCCGTCGCCGCGGGCGAATGCCTGGGCTTGGTCGGCGAAAGCGGTTCGGGCAAGAGCCAGACCGTGCTCGCCGCCTTGGGCCTGACGGCCGCCAATGGCGCGGTTGAAGGCTCGATCCTGTTCGAGGGACAGGATCTCAACGGGCTTGAGCCTAAGGCGCTGAACGAGATTCGCGGCGCCAAGATCGCGATGATCTTCCAGGATCCGCTGACCTCGCTCACCCCGCACATGACTGTCGGCGCGCAGATGGCCGAAGTGCTGGCGCGCCATAAAGGTCTCAAGGGCGGCGAGGCCGAGGCCCATATCGTCGACTGGCTTGAACGCGTCCGCATTCCCGAAGCGCGCCGCCGCCTGCACCAGTTCCCGCACGAGCTGTCGGGCGGCATGCGCCAGCGCGTGATGATCGCCGCCGCCATGCTGTGCGAGCCGCAGCTCCTGCTCGCCGACGAGCCGACCACAGCGCTCGATGTCACTGTGCAGGCGCAGGTGCTCGATCTGATGGACGAGCTCAAGCGCGAGACCGGCGCCGGTCTTGTGCTTATCACGCACGACATGGGCGTCATTGCGCGCATGGCCGACCGCGTCGTGGTCATGCGCCATGGCGAGGCGGTCGAGCGGGGCGATGTCGAGCAGGTCTTCTCCGCGCCCGCGCATGAGTACACGCGCATGCTGCTCGATGCGATGCCGCGGCTCGATCGCGCTGATCGCGGCAATCGTCCAAGCATCTCTTCACCGCCGCCGCACGAGGTGACGCCGCTGCTGGAGGTTGAGGATCTCCACGTCACGTTCCCTGTGAGCGTGCCGGGCGGCTTTTTCGGCAAACGTGTTCCGCTGCGCGCTGTTGATGGCGTCAGCTTCACGTTGCGCCCCGGCGAGACCATGGGCGTCGTGGGCGAGAGCGGTTGCGGCAAGTCCACGTTGGCGCGCGGCGTCCTGCGTCTGCTCGATCCGTCGGCCGGCTCGGTCGCCTGGCTCGGACGCGATATCGCCAAGGCCTCGCGCCGGGATATTCAGCCCCTACGCCAGGAGCTGCAGATCGTCTTCCAGGATCCGCTCGCTAGCCTCGATCCGCGCATGACCATCGGTCAGTCCATCGCCGAACCGCTCAGCGTCTTCCAGGGCGGCATGACCGCCAAGGCGCGGGAGCATGCTGCGCGCGAGATGATGGCGCGCATGGATCTCGATCCGGCGATGGTGAACCGTTATCCGCACGAGCTTTCAGGCGGGCAGAACCAGCGTGTCGGCATCGCCCGCGCGATGATTCTGAGGCCCAAGCTTGTCGTCTGCGATGAGGCTGTCTCGGCGCTCGACGTGTCGGTGCAGGCCCAGATCCTCGATCTCCTGATCAATCTGCAGAAGGAGTTCGGTCTCGCCATGATGTTCATTAGCCATGACCTCTCGGTTGTGCGCGAGATCTGTCATCGCGTGATGGTGCTCTATCTCGGGCGCGTGGTGGAGATGGCGCCGCGTGAGCAACTGTTCGCTCACCCGCGTCACCCCTACACACGCGCGCTGCTTTCGGCCGTGCCGTCGCCCGATCCGGTGCGTGAGCGCACCCGCGCCCGCGTGAAGCTGGTCGGCGACCTGCCGTCCCCGCTGGATCCCAAGGCCAGCCTGCGTTTCATGAAATCGAAGCTCACCGAGCAGGAGCCCTACTACCGGCCCAAGCTGGTGGAGATTGAACCCGGTCATTGGGTCGCCGAGCACGACGGCGTTGGGGGCCATACGGGCCTGACGGCGGCCTGAGACCGCCTGAGACCGCCGCATGGCCGGCGTGAGGGTCCTCCCAGGGGCTGGCTAGCGGTCGAGGCGGGGGAATCGGCGCGAGCAGGGCGTTTGAGGCGGGATGCGCGCCCTAAATCTGTCAGCGCTAGTGATTTTGGTACTACAGATTAACAAATCTCGGTGAGAACGGGTCGCGATAGCTTGACGCTGTCAGGGGCATGTAAGAAGGAATACCTGCCTAAAATAACGCCCAAAGGGAGCTCCCCGCCGATGTCTCGACGCCTGTCTTACACCGCCCTTGGCCTCATATTCGCGCTCGGCGCAGCCAGCTGCGCTCAGCCCGGGGTCACAACCCAAGCCGAGGGCGCTGCTGCGACCATGGTCGCCGCGCAAGAACCGATGGCCGAGGTGGCCGCCCGGGTCGATAATTTCCGCCTAGTATCGGCTGATGGCCGCGCCCATGAATTGATCCGGCTCAAAGATGCGCCGGCTGTCGTCATGGTGATGCACGCCGCCGGCAGCGCCGATACGGCCAAGGTCGCCCCCGAGCTCGAAGCGCTCAAGGCCGAGTGGGAGCCCAAGGGCGTCGAGTTCATGATGGTGAACTCCAACCCGCACGATACGCGCGAGATGATCCTTGCGGACGTTGCGAAGAACCACATCTCCGTGCCGGTGCTGCAGGACAACCTGCAGCTCGTCGGCGGCCAGATCGGCGCCTCGCGCGTCGGCCAGGCCTTCGTGATCGACCCCAAGACCTGGCGCATCGTCTATAGCGGCCCCCTGTCGGCCGAGCCGCTCGCGGCACTGACGTCGGGCGCGGCTGTGACCGTCGCCTCGCTTCCGGTCGAGGCCCAGTCGATCAGCTTCCCGGGCCGTTCGCCCGAGGCCAAGGCTGGCTTTGCCAAGATCTCGTACTCCGAGACGATCGCGCCGATGCTCGAAGAGAAGTGCGTCGCCTGCCACCAGGAAGGCGGCATCGCGCCCTTCGCGCTCGACAGCTATGGCCGCGTCAAGCAGTTCTCCGGCATGATCCGCGAGGCCGTGCGCACCGACCGCATGCCGCCGTGGGATCCGGATCCGTTCGTCGCCAAGTTCAAGGACGACAAGTCGCTCTCGGGTGATCAGATCAAGACGCTGATCAGCTGGATCGAGGCGGGCGCGCCGCGTGGCGAGGGCCCGGATCCTCTGGGTGAGGTCAAGCACGTCGCGCCGGAATGGCCGTTGGGCAAGCCCGACCTGATCGTTGACATCCCGTCCTATACGGTTCCGGCATCGGGCGTGGTTGACTATCAATACCCGACCGTTCCGAACCCGCTCAAGGAAGGCAAGTGGCTCAAGGCCGCGACGGCCCGCGTGGACCAGCGCCAGGTCGTGCACCACATCCTCTCGGGCGTGATCCCGGAAGGCGCGACGCAGAAGGGCATGCAAGCCTGGGGCGGCGCGGTTGGCGGCTACACCGTCGGCATGGAATCGACCGTTGCGCCGAAAGGCATCGGCTCGTGGGTGCCGCCGGGCGGCGAGTTTGCCTACCAGATGCACTATACGCCCGCCGGCAAGGAAGTGGTCTCGACCCAGCAGATCGGGCTCTACTTCTACAAGGATGGCGAGAAGCCCGACCTGATCATGCGCGAAATGCCGCTCGTTGATCAGTTCATCGAGATCCCGCCGAACGACGGCAACCACATGGAAACCGCGTACTTCCTGTTCCCGAAGGACGCGATCCTGCACACCGCCGTCGTGCACGCGCACTATCGCGGCACGTACTCGAAGCTCGAACTGCTCAAGCCGGATGGCGAGCGCACGACGATCCTCAACGTGCCGTTCTACGACTTCAACTGGCAGCGCATGTACGAGTTCGCTGAGCCGATCTCGATCCCGGCCGGCTCGAAAGTGATCGCGACCTACATCTACGACAACTCAAAACGGAACCCGGCCAACCCGAATCCGGACGAGACCGTCGTGTGGGGCGACCAGTCGTTCGAGGAAATGTTCTATACCTCGATGCGCTATCGCTGGGTCGACGAAACGGTCGAGCACCAGACCAACTACGACCAGCTGCTGAACAAGACCCGTCTGCTCGGCATGCTCGACGACGACCTGGATGAAAAAGTCCAGATGTCGGAGCTGCGCGGCCAGTTCAAGCAGATGATCGGCAACCCGATGGCCTTCGCCATGGTCGACAAGAACAAGGATGGCGGCATCGACATGGACGAGTTCGAAGCTGTCATGGGCCAGATGCGCCGCGGTCGTGGCGGTCAACAGCCTGCGGCTGACGCCAAGCCCCCGATGGGCCGCTGATCTCAGCATTGTTCGATAGACTGCAGCGCCCCGGCCCCACAAAGGCCGGGGCGTTTGCTTTTGATCCCTTTGCCTTGATCTGCCGGAATTGACCCTACGGCCCGTCTGGTCAGGGCCGTTCCCGCCGCTAGGTTCTCCCCCACAACAACACCGTGGGGATGAAATGATGGTCCGGACGCTCTGTGCTGCTTCCATGCTCGTGCTGGCCGCCTGCGGCGGCGAGGCTTCGGCGCCCGCTGCATGGGTGGTCACCGAATTCATCGGCCCATCGCCCTTCCACGGTCTGCATGGGCTGGCGGTGGAGGAGGACGGAACCGTCCTTGCCGGCAGCGTGGTGGGGCAGGCCATCTACGCTGTGAACCCCTCAACCGGCGAGGTCACCGAACGCATCGGCCCGCCGGATGGCATGGCGGACGACATCGCCTTCGGTCCCAATGGCGAGATGGCGTGGACCGGCTATCTCACCGGCAAGGTCTTCATCCAGGAGAAGGGCGGGTCGCCGCTCTTGATCTCCTCCGGCCTGCCGGGCTCCAACTCGCTGGCCTTCACGCCGGATGGCAGGCTCTACTTCACGCAGGTCTTCCTCGGCGATGCGCTCTATGAGGCCGACGTCACCGGCGCCAATCCGGCGCGGCTCATCCGCCAGGATCTCGGCGGCTTCAACGGTTTCGAGGTCGGGCCCGACGGCATGCTCTACGGCCCGCTCTGGTTCAAGAACGCCATCGTGAAGATCGATCCGAAAACGGGCGCCGACACGGTTGTCGCCGATGGCTTCGAGATTCCCGCCGCCGCCAATTTCGGTCCCGATGGCAATCTCTATGCGGTCGACACCAAGACGGGCGAACTCAAGCGCATCGATATGAAGACCAGGGCGGTCTCCGTTATCGCGACTCTGGCGCCCGCGCTCGACAACCTCGCCATCGCGAAGGACGGCACGATCTATGTCTCCAACATGGCGGACGCGACCGTCTATGAAGTGAAGCCCGATGGCGCCGTACGCACCGTCGTCAGCGGTCCTCTGGCGACCCCGACCGATCTTGTCCTGACCGACGGCCCCGAAGGCGAAAAGCTTCACGTCGCCGACGTTTTCGCCTATCGCGTTATCGATACGGCGACAAAAACCATCACCAATCCCCTGCGCATGTATCGCGATGAAACCGACAACCAGCTGGGCATTGGCGCCGGCAAGTCGAAAATCCTCATCACCTCGTGGGCGGCGGGCATGGTGCAGGTCATCGACCGGGCGACAGGCGAGGCGGTCATGCACCATGGCTTCGTCGCGCCCACCGATGCGCTCGAGCTTGCCGACGGCCGTCTCATCGCACTTGAGGCCGCAACCGGCGCCATCCGGCCGGTGACGGAGACTGAAACGCCGGAGGCCCCGCTGGTCTCCGGCCTCAGCTTCCCGGTCGCCATGGTCGAGGCCGCCGATGGCGCGCTCTACGTCACCGAGACCAATCCCGCTGCGACTGGCGCGCTCGCGAAGGTTGATCTGGCGACGGGCGAGATCGCCCGCGTGCTCGAAGGCCTTGCCGGACCCGAAGGCGTCGATATCGGCGCTGACGGCAAGGTCTACATCGCCGAGGCCGGCGCCGGCCGCGTCATCGCCTTCGATCCCGCCGACGGCTCGAAAACGGTCATAGCCGAAGGCCTCAAGACGGGCCTCCCCGCCGCCGAGGGAACCCTGCCGGCCTACACCACCACCGGCGTCGCGGTCTCGAAGAAGGACGGGTCGGTCTATGTCGCATCCGACATCACCAACGCCATCTACCGGATCACGCCGCCGAAATAGCCGTGTCCGAACATGGCGTGCAAAATGTAGGATCGGCCCCGTCCTGCCCGTCCTTAGGCCAGGAACAAGGAGATAGCCCCTCATGCGCTTTGTGATGCTGATGTATCCCGGCCCCGCCGCCGAAAGCGAAACCAACCCCGTGCCGCCGGGGCCCGAAGGCCAGAAGCTGCTGGAGGACATGATGGCCTTCAACCAGCGCATGATCGACGCCGGCGTCATGTTGGGCGGGGAGGGACTCCGGCCCACCCGCATGGGCGCGCGCGTCCGCTATCAAGGCGGCGGCAAGACCACCGTGCACGACGGCCCGTTCACCGAGACCAAGGAAGTCCTCGGCGGCTACTGGATCATCGAGGCGGCAAACCTGGCCGAGGCCATCGCCTGGGCTCGTCAGGCGCCGTGTCCGGCGGGCGAGTTCGTTGAGATCCGGCCGGTCTGGGCCCCGGACGATTTTGGCGAAGAAGCGGCCGCCATCGAGCACAAACAGATGGAGCAGATGGAAGCGCAGAAGCGGACCTAGAGCAGGTCGCGCGGAATCCGCGTCTCGTGCGTGCGTGAGAAGATGTCCTCGCCGTCGGCGGTCGCGCGAAGCGTTTCCACCAGATGGAAGGCGGAGGCGTCCGCCGTGAGGTCGTAACTTGCCTCCACCGCGCAGTCCCAGTCGCCGCGTTTCCACGCCGAGGATGATGTCTGCCGCCACCGGCACGATAGCGGATCGCCAGCGACCATCTCGCACAACAGTTCGCCGCTGGAGGTCAGCACCGTTCCGACGCCTGCAACCGGATAGCTGCTTGGCGGGGTCTCACGTCTCTGCACGATGCGCCCATCGGCGCCGGGGACCAAAGGATCGTAGGTTGGCGTATCGGCCGGGTTGACGACGCTCGCGATAGGGAAGGGCGCCGGAATGCGTTCGCGTGGCCGCACAGGCAGGCTGAGCGTCGAAACGCCGGTGGGCAGGCGCAGGGAAGGCGTAACCGGCGATGGCCACAGCATCGGCCAGAAGCCCTCGGAGATCGCCAGCCGGATGCGTGAGCCTTCGCTGAAGCTGTGTGCGATCGCCCGCAGGTTCAGCGTCACCCTGTAGATCGTCCCCGCTTCAAGCGGTGTAGGCGCCGCCATCGAGTCCCGCCGGGTCAGGTTGAGCGCGCCCCAGGTGACCAGCCAGCTCTTTCCATCCGGCTTCACCTCGCACAGCCGCACGAACACTTTCGCTACGGGTTGGTCAGAGGCGAGTTGCAAGGTCAGTTGGGGCGCGCCCGCGATCTCAAGCGCGGCCTCCAGTGGCGTCGTATCGAACAGGGCGCACATCGCATCATCATGGCTCTGCTCGATCGGCAAGCGATCCAGCCATTCCGGCTTTGTCGTGCCAACCACGCCCTTGTCGCGATGGATGATATCGGCCGTTGGCGCCGCACGTTTGTCCAGCCCACTTGCGTTCAGGACATAGAGTTGCGTCGACGTCTTGAACGGCCAGACCTCGTCCGCGATCCACCGGCCCGGTATTGGTGCCCCTTGCGCGGCCGTCGCTTCCGGCATGAACAGGCGCAAGCGGGGCTCATCCATGATGCCTGTGGCCTCGCCCATCAGCCAGCGCCGCCACCAGCGCACTTCTTCATGCGCCCAGTCGATCCCCTGCGCCGCCGCGAAGGGGTAGGTATGGCCCCACGGGCCGATCAGCGCCTTGGCGGGCGCGCGATGGTTCGCGAACATGCGCAGGATCGGCTCGGAATAGGTGTCGCTCCAGCCGCTGACGAAATAGGCGGGGATGTTGATCGCAGCGGGCGTTTCGTACACCGAGCCGCGCTTCCAGTAGTCATCCTCACGCTGGTGTTCCAGCCAGGTTGCGAGGATGGGCGGGGTCGCCTCCAGCCGCTTGCGCCAGTCCTCGCGCCAGCCCGGACCCGAGACCGCAGGGTCGGGCGGACCGGCCATAACTTTCTTGAACAGGACGCCCCACTGGAAATTGGTCAGCCCGAGCGCGCCGCCGACATAGTGAGCGTCGTCCGTGTAGCGCCGGTCGCAGGCGGCCATCGGCATGATCGCCTTCAGCGCTGGCGGCCGCCGCGCCGCAACCTGCAGCGTGTTGATCCCACCCCAGGAAATGCCCCGCATCCCCACGGCGCCCGTGCACCAGTTCTGCGCGGCGAGCCAGGCGATCGCCTGCTCGCAATCATCCAGCTCGGCCTCGGAATACTCATCCGTCATCACGCCTTGTGAGTCGCCCGATCCGCGCACGTCCAGTCGCACGAAAGCGAGGCCCGTACGCGCCAGCGTCTCACCCCAGATGTCGTCATACGGGCGGTAGAGATCGCGCTTGCGATAGGGAATGCATTCCAGAACGGCTGGCGCGGGCTTTCCTTCCGGCAGCCATAGACGCGCCGACAGGTTGATCCCGTCGCGCATCGGCACAGCCGCATGTTCGACAACACGAAACGGTCGTGGCTCTGGCGGCGTCCACGGCGCAGCGACGCACCCGGCCGCCAGTCCGGCGCTGGCAAGCAGAAGGCTGCGGCGGTCCGAGGTTATTGGGATAAGCGGCTCCCGGAGCAGGCGTTTGGCGCAGTCTCGCGTCGTCCGCCGGCGGAATCCATCAAAATCGCCGGTCGGGATTCACGAAAAAATGCCCACTTCCTGCGATGCTCGGCGCCGGGAAAAGCGCCGGAAAGGCCGCCGCCCATGCGGGTCGACACTGTTCTTGCGAGCGAGCTTGACGACGGCGATGTTGCGGCCTGGCGCGCGATCGTGACCGCCGATCCCGAACTGACGAGCCCCTATTTGACGCCCGACTGGGCGCGCCTTGTCGCCCGCCATCGCGGCGATGTTCGCGTCGCTGTCTTCCGCGATGAGGCCGGCGCGCCGATCGGCTTTCTGCCCGCGCAGCTCTCGGGCGGTCACGCCGCCATGCCCGCGGGCGGGCCGATCTGCGATTATCAGGCGTTCATCGGCCCGGCAGGCGTTGATCTCTCGCTTGCCGTTCGCGCGCTCGGCGTCGGCCGCATCGATTTCACCGCAGGCCTCGCCAACAATCCGGTCGGCGAACATCTGCTGGCGCATGACGCCGGACATGTTGTCCGCTTCGATGATGGCTGGCAGGCATGGTGCGATCAGCGCGCTGCAACTGGTTCCAAGACGATCGTCCGCACGCGCAAGAAGCTCGCGAAACTCACACGCGATCATGACGGCGATGTCGGGCTCGAGGCCTTCTCGACCGATCATGCAGCTTTCGAGACGCTGCTTGCCTGGAAACGCGCGCAGATGCGCCGCACTGGCGTTACCGACATCTTCGAGCATGCCTGGATCGACCGCATTGTGCGCGACAGCTTCGCCTGGCCTGCTGATGATCCGAATTTCGGCGGCGCCCTGTTCGTGCTGCGCGTGAAGGGAAAGCCTGCAGCCATCCTCTTCTGCCTGCGTGCGCGCCGCGCCCTGCATGCCTGGTTCGTCGCCCATGACGAGACGTTCGCGGCATACTCGCCCGGCCTCATCGTCTTTATCGAGGCGATCCGCGCTACGTCCGAGGCCGGCTATACCGAAATGGACCTCGGTCCCGGTGACTATCGTTTCAAGGAAAGCCTCGCGACGCACGCACGGCCCGTCGGCGCGGGCTTCATCGGCCGCCCCGGCTTCGCGGCCGCGTTCAAGGCGGCCCAGTTCCAGATGCGCGCGCTGGTCGAGACCCTGCCCGTAGGCCGGGCCCGCGAATGGCCTGCCAAGGCGATGCGCCGGCTCGATATCGCCCGCGGCCTTTCTGTTCCTTCACGCAAGGCGGCCTGAGCCGGGCTTCCGCCCCAGCCCATAAGGGTATAGGGACGCCGCAGTTCCGGATCAGAAAGGCAGCCGCCGTGACCGCAAAGCCCGCCATACCCGCAGAGGCCTCCAGCTCCCTGCCGGTCAGCATGGCCGACATCGAGGCGGCGGCGCAGGCGATCGCCGGCAAGATCGAGCGCACGCCGCTACGCTATTCACGCACGCTGAGCGAGATCACCGGCGCGCAGGTCTGGATCAAGTTCGAGAACCTGCAGTTTACCGCCTCGTTCAAGGAACGCGGTGCGCTCAACAAGCTCCTGTCGCTGTCCAACTCGGAAAAGGCCGCGGGCGTCATCGCCATGTCCGCCGGCAACCATGCGCAGGGCGTCGCTTATCATGCCGCCCGCCTCGGCATTCCCGCGACCATCGTGATGCCGCGCGGCACGCCCTTCGTGAAGATCGAGCACACCCGCAATTTCGGCGCGAAGGTCATCATCCATGGCGAGTCGCTCGCCGAGGCCGACGCCCATGCGCGCGAGCTTGAGAAGGCGCATGGCCTGACTTTTGTTCATCCGTTCGACGACAAGCACGTCATCGCCGGGCAGGGCGTCATCGGCCTTGAGGTGATGGAAGAGCTGGATGACTTCGATGCTGTTGTGATCCCGGTCGGCGGCGGCGGCCTCTCCGCTGGCATCGCAACGGCCATCAAGTCGCGCCGGCCCGCCGTCGCCATCTATGGCGTTGAGCCGGCCATGTATCCCTCCCTGTCGGCCGAGCTTCGCGGCGAGGAGCCGAAAGTCGGCGGGGCGACCATCGCCGAGGGCATCGCGGTCAAGAAGGTCGGTCGTCTTACCGCCGAGATCCTGCGCAAGCTGATGGAGCGCGTGATTGTGGTCGGCGAGGACGCGCTGGAGCGCGCCGTCACCCTGTTCGCGACCGTCGAAAAGACCGTCGCCGAGGGCGCAGGCGCGGCCGGCCTCGCCGCCCTGCTGGACGAGCCGCATCTGTTCCGCAACCGCAAGGTGGTGCTGATCCTCTCGGGCGGCAATATCGACACGCGCCTTCTTGCCGGCGTGCTGACCCGCTCGCTGGTGCGCGAAAAGCGCATCACCTCGATCCGCATCATCGGCAATGACCAGCCGGGCCTGCTGGCCGCCGTGGCGACGGTCATCGGCGAGAGTGGCGGCAATATCATCGAGGTCAGCCACAATCGTATGGCGCTCGACGTGCCGGCCAAGGGCGCGGAATTCGACATCACGATCGAGACGCGCGACGCCCTGCATACGCAGGAAATCATCGATGCGCTGACCAGGGCCGGGTTCCCGCCGCGGACGAACTGACCGCCCCGCGCTCAGGCTATTGCGATGCTCGAAAAGCCGTGACTTTGCGCCCCTCGCGCGGGGGGCCAAGCGATGCTAACACCGCTCGCAAAGCCCCGGCGGGGATAAGAAAAACAGAGGGATTCGCCCATGATCCGCATGGCCCTGGCCGCGACAGCCGTTCTTGCGCTGGCCGCCTGCAGTCGCGCTGACGTCGACCCGGCAGACCCCTGGGCCGCCCTCAGCCCGTGGGATCATGGCCGTCCGGGCGTCGAAAAGCTCGAAAAGGGCACGGAGTATTTCGTCGTGCGCAAGGGCGATGGCAAGGGCGCCAGCCCCCAGCCGCGCGACCGTGTTGAGGTCAATTATGAGGGTCGCCTCGCGAAGAATGGCCTCATCTTCGATTCCTCCTACCAGCGTGGCGAAACCGCGACCTTCCCGGTCAACGGCGTGATCCCGGGCTGGACGGCCGGCTTGCAGAAAATGCAGCCGGGCGATGATTTCATGTTCTGGATTCCCGCGGCGCAAGGCTATGGCGAGCGCGGCGCCGGCGTGCAGATCCCGCCCAATGCCGACCTGATGTTCCAGGTCGAGCTCGTCAAGGTGATGCCCGATCCGTGGCCCAAGGCGCTGCCCTGGCCGACCGACGCATCCGACATCATCCGCCAGCCCTCCGGTCTCGAATACCGCGTCATCGACTCCGGTCCGGCCGATGCCGGCTCGCCGTCCGATAATGATATCGTGCTGGTGCACTTCGAAGGACGGCTCGAGGATCCCGACTATCAGGTCGGCGATACATTCGAGGAGAAGCTCGATTCCAGTCTCGTCGTCTCGACCTTCCAGGAAGGCGAGCCGAAGGAGTTCATGGTCTCCGGCCTTACGCCGGGCTGGCGTGAAACCGTCAAGCTGATGCGCCCGGGCGACCGTTGGATGGTGCGTATTCCGGCGCAGATCAACTATGGCGAGGACAGCGCCGACCGTATCCCGCCGAACTCGACTGTGATCTACGAGATCGAACTGCTGGCCTTCGGCCCGCCCAATCCGGGCGCAATGCCGCCGCCGCAGTAAGCTTCGGCGCTAGCCTGCGAACACTCCCATGCCGCGCCCCACGCCGGGGCGCAGACTCAGCCGATGGCGCCATGCCGCCACAACGGGCGGCAGCTCATCCCGCATCGCCACGTGCGGATAGATCGCCATGTCGGCGATGGAGTAGGGGCCGAGGATGTAGTCCCTGTCGGCCAGCGTCGCTTCCAGCTCGTCCAGACCCGGCGGCGTCTTGGCCAGCCAACGCTTCGCCGCCTCGGCGTCAGGCGGCATGAAACGGCCCGTCTTGCGGGCCAGCGCCAGCAGGATGTTGGCGGCGTCCGGCAAGCGGGCCTGGCCGACGATCATCACCGGCACGGGCGCGCGCTGGGGCGCCAGCGTATAGCTCAAGAACATTTCCTCCAGCGCGATGCCGATCGCCTGCGTGTCGGGTCCCGTGCCTGCGTGAAAGTGGACCATGGGGCCCGCTTACGCCTTGCGCCGGGAAAGTCCATCGCTAGCTTCCTTCCCATGACCTCCCTGGCTCGCGTCCGCGACATCCTGCATCGCCTGTGTGCGTTCGATACAACCTCGCGCGACTCGAACCTGCCCCTGATCGAATGGGTCGAGGATTTCCTGCGGCCTCTGGGCGCCCAGCTCGTCCGCGTGCCGTCGGAGGATGGCAAGAAGTCCAACCTCTGGGCGCGACTCGGTCCGGATACGCCGGGCGGCATTGTCCTGTCCGGTCACACCGATGTCGTGCCTGTCGATGGCCAGCCCTGGGCAACCGACCCGTTCGACATGATCGAGACCGGCGGCAAATGGTTTGCGCGCGGCACGACCGACATGAAGGGTTTCATCGCCCTGTCGCTCGCCCATGCCGAAACCATTTCGAAACTGCAGCTCAAAAAGCCGGTCCACTTTGCATTTTCCTATGACGAGGAGATCGGCTGCGCCGGCGTCGAGCCCATGATCGCGGAGATCGGCCGCCGCGGCGCGGCGCCTTCCGTCATCTGGGTCGGCGAGCCGACGCTGTGGGGCGTGCTCTCGGCGCACAAGGGCATTCGCGACTACGATGTCCAAATCACAGGCAAGGCCGCGCATTCGTCGGACCCGCGCATGGGCGCGTCCGCCATCCACGAGGCGATCGATCTGCTCGCCACGCTGCGCCGCATCGCGCGCGAGCAGGAGGAGGCCGCGCCCACGCAGTCCGAGTTTGATCCGTCCTGGACGACCATCACGGTGGGTGAAATCAGCGGCGGCACGGTGGCGAACATCCTCGCGCGCGAATGCCGCTTCGTGTTCGACGTCCGCACCGTGCCCGGCGCCAATCCGGACGCGATGCTGCAGCCCTTCTTCGATCAGGTTGATGCCGTCCATAAACGCCTGTCGAAACTGGGCCCCGAATGTGGCGTCGTCGTCGCCAAGACGGCCGATGCGCCGCCCATGCAGCTGCAACGCGACAGCACGGCTGAGACCTTCATGCGTGCGCTTACGGGCGATAATGCGGTGCGCGTCGCCGCCTTCGCAACCGAGGGAGGGCAGTTCCAGAAGGCCGGCTTCCCGGCGGTGATTTGCGGACCGGGCTCGGTCGAGCAGGCGCACCGGCCCAACGAATTCGTGGCCGTGTCCGAGATCGAGAAAGGCCTGCA
This sequence comes from Hyphomonadaceae bacterium, assembly GCA_041398245.1. GTDB lineage: Bacteria > Pseudomonadota > Alphaproteobacteria > Caulobacterales > Hyphomonadaceae > UBA7672. The sequence continues at coordinate 117,376 of JAWKVC010000008.1, read as the reverse complement.
GGTCTTCTCGCGCTTTATCGACACGTTGCGCGCCGGCTGAACCGGCGCGCCCCGCGCGTCTCTCCGGGTCTACATGCTGTCCGGCCGCGCCGACGCGTTGGCGCCGCCGCTCATTGCGACGCCGCCGGCCCCGGCTGCGACAACCAGCGCGCCCAGAACCAGCCAGAAGCCGATCCGGTACTGCACCATGCTGTCGATCATGTCGCCGCCCATGCCGCCCATTCCGGCCATGCCGCCCATTCCGCCCATTCCGCCGCCGAACGGGTTGTCGGCGGCGCTGGCCTGCTGGTCCTTCATGCTCTCGGCCCTGATCTGCTCCTTGAACTGCCAGGTCGCGCCGAAGGCGAGGCCGGCTGCGAGCAGGCTGGTGACGAGCGCATTGCGTCCGGCAGTCTTGATGCCGCCGATGAAGGTCAGCACCAGTCCGAGGACGATCACGGCTGCTGCGCCCGCCGCGAAATAGTTCATGCCGAGATCCGGCGTTTCGGCGCTGCTGGGCGTATCGTGGATCGTGACATTACCCATGCCGCCGCCCAGGCCACCCATCTGCGCGGCCATCTGCTTGGAAGCATCGGCATTCGCCGTCATCTTGCCCTGGATCAGCTCGACGCCAGATGAAGTGGCGAGGTCAACACCCGAGCATGAAACCGCCACCCACGGCAGCACGAAGGCCAGCAACGCCACCACTTTGGCGATGCGAACAATATTGATCATGATGTGCGTCCCTCCCTGGACCGTACGGGACGCAGATTAGACTGATCCGCGCGGCCGAACAGCCCTGCCGCGACGGCGTCAGGCGGAACTCAGCCGTTCTCGCGGCGGGCGAGGAAGGCCAGGCGTTCGAATAGCTGGATGTCCTGCTCGTTCTTGAGCAGCGCCCCGTGCAGCGGCGGCACCAGCTTGTTGGGGTTCTTCTCGCGCAGCGTCTCGACGTCGATGTCTTCCGACATCAGCAGCTTCAGCCAGTCCAGCAGTTCGCTGGTCGAGGGCTTCTTCTTGAGACCGGGCACGTCGCGCATCTTGTAGAATGTCGTCAGCGCCTCGTTGACCAGCCGCTTCTTGATGCCCGGGAAGTGGACGTCGATAATTGCCGACATCGTCTCGTTGTCGGGGAACTTGATGTAGTGGAAGAAGCAGCGGCGCAGGAAGGCGTCCGGCAGCTCCTTCTCGTTGTTCGAGGTGATGATCACGACCGGGCGCACCTTCGCCTTGATCGTCTCGTCGAGCTCGTAGCAGTAGAACTCCATGCGATCGAGTTCCTGCAGAAGATCGTTCGGAAACTCGATATCCGCCTTGTCGATCTCGTCGATCAGCAGCACCGGGCGCTCGGGCGCGGTGAACGCCTCCCACAGCTTGCCCTTCTTGATGTAGTTGCGGATGTCGCGGGCGCGTTCCTCGCCCAGCTGGCCGTCGCGCAGGCGGGCGACCGCATCGTACTCGTAAAGGCCCTGGTGCGCCTTGGTGGTCGACTTGATGTGCCATTCGATGATCGGCATGCCCAGCGCGCGGGCGACCTCAAGCGCCAGCATGGTCTTGCCCGTTCCCGGCTCGCCCTTGACCAGCAGGGGCCGCTCCAGCGCGATCGCGGCGTTCACCGCCACCCGGAGGTCATCGGTCGCCACATAGTGGTCGGACCCCTCGAAACGCTTGATGTCGGACATGTCTGGACTACCCCGTTTGGAACGATCGTTACGGTTAGAGCGGATTTGGGCGGGGAGGGGAATAGGGCGTTGGGGCTGCGCGCCCTTTCTCCGGTTTCGCAGGCATTTCCAGTGCGCTCCGCCCCCTGATCTTAAGGCCTCACAAGCAAAACTTAAGGAACCGCCGCTAGACCCACGGTTCGGCCCCGTCCAGACTCCCGCTACGCAAACGGGGTCAGGGCGCCCGGCCGGGAGGAATGGATGCCGCTCAAACTGTCGCTCAAGCCGGGCGAGCGCTTCGTGGTCAACGGGGCGGTGCTGCAGAACGGCGACCGCCGCGCGGTCCTGTTGCTGCAGAACAAGGCGTCCATTCTCCGGGAGAAGGATATCATCCAGCCGGAGGACGCGAATACGCCCGCCCGCCGGATCTATTTCCCCATCATGATGATGTATCTCGACCCTGCCGGCGCGAACCAGTTCTACGACGAGTTCGTGCTGCGCCTGAATGAGTTCATGGGCGCCATCCGCTCCACCGAAGTCCTCAAGGAATGCGTCTCGCTCTCGCGCGAGGTGATGGGGGCCGATTACTACAAGGCGCTGACAAGGTGCCGGAAGCTTCTAACCTACGAACAGGGATTGCTGGGTAATGTCGATCCAGGCCTATCAGAACGCGGCGAAGAAGACTGAAGGTCCGCGTCAGACCGAGTATCGCGCCTTTGCGGTTGCGACGCGCAGTCTGATAGACGCCGCCAGCCTTCCGGATACGGAAGTGGGCCGCCGCGCCGAGGCGCTGGCGACGAACCGCCGCCTGTGGTCCTTGCTGGCCGCCGATTGCGCGGCGGAAGGCAACTCGCTGCCGCAGGGTCTGCGCGCCCAGATCATCTCGCTGTCCCTCTTCGTCGACCGTCACTCAAGCGCCGTGATGCGTGATGGCGCCGCGTGGGATGTGCTGATCGACATCAACCGCACCATCATGCAGGGCCTTGCCCCGGCCCAGCAGGCGGCGGCCGTTCCGGCCTGATGGCGGCTGCGCGCTGATCGCTAACGAGCGGTTTACCAACCTGTTTTGGTTAGGGTTTTGGCAGCACTTTCGTTGCCGGCGCCACACCTATGATTAAGACCTCTCCGGCATAGTCGCCCGATGTTGGCGCAAAACGCGCCAGCGGCCGATCAAAAAGATCGGTCTTCGACCCAGAACGGAGACGTCTCGTCATGCTTAGCGTGAACTCGAACTATGGCGCGTCCATCGCGCTTCAATCCCTCAACGCCACAAACAAAGAACTGAACCAGGTCCAGAACGCGATCTCGACCGGTTTCAAGGTGTCCAGCGCCCGTGACAACGGCGCCGTCTACGCCATCGCCGAAGGTCAACGCGCCCGCGTGTCGTCCGTCGCCGCTGTCAAGGACGGTATCGACCGCGCCTCTTCGACGGTCGACGTCGCGCTTGCCGCCGGTAAGTCGGTTGGCGAAATCCTGCAGAAGCTGAAGGCCAAAGCCGTCGCCGCCCAGGCCGACGACCTGACGCCGGATCAACGCTCGGCCCTGCAGGCTGACTTCGCCAGCCTGCGTCAGCAGATCGACACGATCGCCAACGCCGCGCAGTTCAACGGCGCCAACCTCGCTCTCGGCAACACCTCGCTCAGCGTCCTCATCTCGGACCTCGGCGGCTCGGTTGCTGCGACCTCGGACGGCGTCCAGTCGGCTGGCCTGTCGACTCCGCTCTCGGGCTCGGCCCTGGTCATCGACGTCGGCGCCTCCGGCGGCGACATCGCTGACAACGATCTGATCACGTTCGCACTGACGGACTCGGTCAACAACGGCACGTTCACGATCGAGGTCGAACTGACCGCGGGCATGACGGTCGATGAGTTCGTCGAAGCCGTGAACGCGCAGTCGGGCGGCAAGATCTCGGCCTCGTATGATGACACGACGGGCGAGTTCACCTACCTGATCAACGATCCGGCGTTTGACGACCTGGCGATCAGCTCTTCGGGCACCGACGCGACCAATCTGGGCGCGGGCGTAGCCACGGCGACGGTCTCGTCGGCAGGCTCCAACACCTTCTCGGTGACGGGCGCCGACTTCTCGCTGTCCGGCTCGATCCTGTCCTCGCTCGCCTCCACGGACATCTCGGTGTCCACGGCGGCCGCGACGACGGCGTCGAACGCCATCGATACGGCGATCAACGACCTCAACAACGCGCTGGCGACCATGGGTTCGCAGGCTGCCGCTCTGGATATCCAGAACGACTTCCTGTCGAAGCTGTCGGACGCCATCGAGCAAGGCATCGGCAACCTCGTCGACGCCGACCTGGCGAAGGAATCCGCCCGCCTCCAGTCGCTGCAGATCAAGCAGCAGCTGGGCGCGCAGGCTCTCTCGATCGCCAACCAGGCGCCGTCGCTGATTCTGTCGTTCTTCCGCTAACGGGCTCGCCGGCCGCCGCCATTCCGGCGGTCCGGCAAACCTCGGGCTTACGGCGTGGGGCGAAGCTTCCGGGCTTCGCCCCACTGCCGTTTTTGCCTACCGGTCGGCGCGCCTTCGCCCGGCAAAACGTGCCGGGAGGTAAATTCGATTCAGCGTTTTGTTAGCGCCCCACCGGTCGTGTTAACCGTCAATCCCCCTGAAATCAGCGTCTCCGGCCGGGCCTGTTAACCTTAACAGACTGGCACGCGGCTTGAACACACAGAACAAGTCCTCGCCCGCATTGGGTGCGAACGAAGTCTGCGCAGGAGCTCCGGCCATGCTGAGCGTCAATACGAACTACAGCGCCATGATCGCGCTCCAGAACCTCAACTTCACGAACACGGAGCTTGAGGGCGTCCAGAACAAGATTTCCACCGGCCTCAAGATTGCGAGCGCCCGCGACGACGGCGCCATCTACGCCATCGCCGAGGGGCAGAGGAGCCGGGTCTCCTCCGTTGCGGCGGTCAAGGATGGCATCGACCGCGCCAACTCGACGCTTGATGTGGCGCTCGCCGCCGGCAAGTCGATCGGCGACATCCTCCAGAAGCTGAAGGCCAAGGCCGTCGCCGCCCAGGCGGATGACCTCACGCCCGACCAGCGCGCCGCCCTGCAGGCCGACTTCGCCTCCATGCGCTCGCAGATCGACGTTATCGCCAACTCGGCCCAGTTCAACGGCGCCAACCTTGCGGTCGGAAGCTTCAAGCCTCAACGTTCTGATCTCCGACCTCGGCGGTTCGGTTGCGGCGACCACAGCGGGTGTCCAATCCGCGGCGTTGGCTTCGCCGCTGTCCGGCTCTGCGCTGGTCATCGACGTGTCGGGCACCGGCGGTGATGTGGCCGACGGCGATCTCATCCAGTTCGCGCTGACGGACTCGGTCAACACGGGCACCTTCACCATCCAGGTCGAACTGACCGCGGGCATGACGATCGACGAGTATGTCGAGGCGGTGAACGCCCAGTCGGGCGGCAAGATCTCGGCGTCGTATGACGATGTCGCTGGTCAGTTCACCTACCTCATCAACGACACCAATTTCGACGATCTCGCGATCACGTCCTCGGGCGTCGACGCATCGAACCTGGGCGTCGGTATCGGCACCGCGACCGTCTCCTCGGCAGGCTCGAACGTGTTCGTCGTCAACGGCACAGACATGTCGCTGTCCAGCGCCATGTTCTCGACCTTCGCCACCGTCGACATCGCGGTTTCCGCCGCCTCGGCCACCACGGCCGCCAACGCGCTGGAGCAGGCGATCACCGACCTCAACGTCACGCTGGCCGGTCTCGGCTCGCAGGCGACCGCGCTTGATGCGCAGCAGACCTTCCTCGCCAAGCTTTCGGACGAGATCGAGAACGGCATCGGCAACCTCGTCGACGCCGACCTCGCCAAGGAATCCGCCAAGCTCCAGTCGCTGCAGATCAAGCAGCAGCTGGGCGCGCAGGCCCTGTCGATCGCCAACCAGGCGCCGCAGGTCATCCTGTCGCTCTTCCGCGGCTGATATCGCTCCGTCCGCAGACGGCTACGAAACAACGGGCCGCGTTCGCTTCAGGCGGGCGCGGCCCTTGCCGTTCAGGCCTTCGTGGACAGATAGCGCCCGAGCGCGCGCAAGGGCGCGTCCTGCAGCGGCGGCACTGTCGCGTCCGCCATCGGGCCGACATTGATCAGAAGATTGCCGCCGCGCCCGGTCACATCGCGATAGAGGTCGATCAGCGCCTCGCCCGTCATGTGGTTCTCCGCCCGGTCGTCGCGGTTGTAGCCGAAGGCCCAGCCGATGCCGCGACAGGCTTCCCACTTCTTGCCGCCCATATGCTTGCCCTCGGCGTACTCGACCGTGCGGAAGTCGCAGTGCAGCGGTTCGGGATTGTCCAGTTCGCCGCCCTCCGCCGCCATGCGCGCCTTCACCATGGCGTTGAAGCCCTGCCGCGCTTCGGGCGTCCGCATGGCCTCGAAGATTGCGCGCGAGGCCATCCAGCGGTCATTGACCACGCCGTCCGGCACGGCGGCATAATAGTCCACCAGCAGCGCCTGCAGATTGTCCTCCGATGGCCAGGCGATGTCGTTCCATAGGACCGACGGTTTGTAGCGCGCGATCAGCTCGCGCACCTGCGCATCGGCATAGCGCGCATAGTCTTCCGATGTCGGCACGCAGGCGAGCATGTCGCCGAAATCCGAGATCGGCGTGAAGTGGAAGGTCCAGTCGAGCCCGCCGGAATAATAGACGCCAAACCGCATGCCGCGCGCCCGCACCGCCTCGGCCAGTTCGCCGACATAGTCGCGCCTGGAGGTCCAGTCAGCCTTGTGGGGGTTCGCCACCTCGCTGGGCCACAGGCAGTAGCCGTCATGATGCTTGGTGACGAAGACGACATAGCGCGCGCCCGCCGCCGCGAAGAGATCCGCCCAGGCATTGGCGTCGAACGCCTCGGCGGCTGCCTCGAACGCCGGCCGGAAATCTTCATAGGGCCGGCCGCCATGCTCGCTGGCGTGGTGCGCCGCCGTGGGACTGCCGGGCACGCGCATGGCGTTCCAGTACCATTCGGCGTAGGGCGACCAAGCCATCGCCCGGTCATAGTCCGTCTTGAACAGCTCGGTGATCGAGGTCGTCGCCGGCGCATAGCCCGGAACCGCAAACACGCCCCAATGGATGAACACGCCCAGCTGCGGGCGGGCGTACCAGTCGGGGCAGGCCCGCGCGAACACCTCCGGTTTGCCGCTGGCTTCCATATGCGTCCCCCTCCTGTTTTCCGGCAGGCTGCGTCGCCGGGGTGGGGCGAGGCAAGACTGCCCCAAGGGCAGGGGCGAGGGCCTGCGAAACGTCTCGTTAACCTCTGCTAACGAAGACTGACCGTCGAATTGACGATTCGTTTGCCACGTTTCGTCCGTGGAGACGGCCAAAATGGTCGACAGGCTCAACAACGCGACCGGCGTGCTCGGCGCGCTGAAATACCTCCAGTCCGCTAGCAAGGATCTGGCGGGCGCCGAAACGCGCATGTCCTCCGGGCTCAAGGTCGCCCGCGCCCGCGACAACGCCACAGCCTACCATTCGGCCGCCGTCATGCGCGGTGAGGGCGGCTCGCTTGCCGCCGTCACCCTCAGCCTCAGCCGCGCCCAGTCGATTTCGGATACCTCCGTCGCCGCCGCCGAGCAGATCATGAAGCAGCTCGGCGATATGAAGGCCACGGCCGCCCAGGCCATGTCCGGCGGTCTCACCGACGACCAGCGCGCGGTGCTCAACAAGCAGTACCAGGATCAGATGACGATGTTGCAGACCTTCGTCCGCAACGCCTCGTTCGATGGGTCCAATGTTCTGGATGGATCGCATCCCAACGGCGTCTCGTTCATCGCCGACGCCGAAGCGTCCCAGACTGTCACGCTTGCCGGCCGCAACCTGATGCCGGGCGGGCCCGTCGTGATCGCCCCGCCGTCCACCACAGCGCTCAGCAACACGCAGTCCGCTGCGGATGCGCACGCCCTGCTCGACCAGTCGATCAAGAACCTTGGCGATGAGCTCGTGAACATGGGCGCCGAGCGCAAGCGGATCGAGGCGCAGAAGGGCTTTGTCTCGCGGCTGGCCGATGCGCTTGCCGCCGGCGTCGGCCGCATGGTCGATACCGACCTTGCCGCCGAAAGCGCGCTGATCCAGGCCCTGCAGGTCAAGCAGGAACTGGCCGCCTCCTCCATGAGCATCGCCAACGCCGCGCCTCAGGCGCTGCTCCAGCTCTTCCGCTAACGCGACATGCTCACCGCCATCCAGTTCGAGCAGGCTGTCGCGGCCTTCGTCACATTCTTTGTCCTGATCGATGCGCCGGGCGTCGCGCCGATCTTCGCCTCGCTCACCGCGCCGGGCGGATCGGCCTATGCGCGCAAGATGGCGGTCAAGTCGGTCTTTGTCGCCGCGCTGATCCTGTTCTTCTTCGCCTTCGCCGGGGCCTGGTTGCTGGGCCATCTCGGCATCTCGCTCGACGCCTTCCGTGTCGCGGGCGGCGCACTGCTGTTCCTCATTGCCCTTGAAATGGTGTTCGAGAAGCGCCGCGAACGGCAGAAGAGCCGCGCCGACCAGGTGCTGGCGGAAGAGGAGGCGGCCGGCCGCCTCGACGATGTCTCCGTCTTTCCGCTCGCCATCCCGATGATCGCCGGCCCGGGCTCGATCGCCACCGCCATGCTCTATATGCAGAACGCCGGCGGCGACGCGGTTGGCGTCGGCATCGTGTCATTCGCGATCGCGGCCAACCTCGTGCTGGCGGGTCTCATCTTCCTTGCGGCTGGGCCGCTGCTCAAGGTGATGGGCGATCAGATCGCCGGCGCCATCACGCGCATTTTCGGCGTTATCCTGTCGGCGTTGGCCGTGCAGATGATGATCGTCGGGATTATCGGCGCGTTCGGGCTGCAGGTCTCCGCCGGCTGAAGACCTGACCGGTCCTCAGACCGGGCTTTCTTCCATCAGGTAGACGGCGCTCTTCCTGACCGGCCGGTTGCGGCGGAACGATTTCCACGCCGTCGTCATTGCAACGAAGGCCAGCAGGGCGAGGCATGCTGCAAGACCCGCCGCCTGCAGACGCAGCGCGTTGGTCCACGGGATCACCGTGCGCGCCGTCTCCAGCAGGTTGTCGCCATCGAAATGCTCCAGCGCCACGGCGCGCTCGCCGCCCGCCGCCGCCACCAGACGCGCCGCGCGCAGGTCCACCGCGTCCTCGACGCGGCTCACAATGGCGATCGCCGCCTCGACCGACGTGTCGCGGGCGATCTCGCGCAGGATCCGGAACTCGGCCAGCAAGGTTTCGAGCTTCTCGCGGTCGATGGTGGAACGGAACACCTTCTCGACCACCGCGCTGGAGTCCGGCGTGTAGCTCACCTCGTTGTGCAGCTCGGCGCTCAGGAGGCGCTTCACCTCCGCCACCGGCACGACTTCCTCGATGCGCCGGGCGAGATAGACCTTGAACGGAACCGGGCCTTGCGTGCGGGTGCGCAGGGTCGACATGGCGACCGATGCGCCCTCGCGCGCTTCCGCGTCGGCGAGGATCAGGCCGATGCCCGAGAGCAAGAAAGCGTGAACGTCGGTGTTGTCGTCATTGGCCCAGCCGACGGCCGTCATGGTGTGCTGGCGGATGTCGCCCAGCCGGTTGGTCTCGATGCGGCTGTCTTCCTCGACGGCGGGCGCCGGAACGGGGGCGGCTTCAGCGGCCGCCACGACCGCGGCCGGAGCCGAGGCGTTGAACAGCGACACGATGGACTGGGTGCGGCGCTCGTATTCGTCCTGCAGGTCGTCGGGCAGGTAGGCGACGGCGGCCTGGAGCACGGCGTCTTCGCCTGTCGCGTCGGTCACGGCGATACGCGCGCGCAGGGCGTCGCCTTCCTGGCCATTCAGCATGGCTGGCGCGCCAAGCAGCAGGCCGCGCACCAGCGGCATTTCCTTGTCCTCAAGCGACTTGCGCACGAGGTTCGCCCACACCAGCCGGGGCTCGTTGTCGTCGTGGGTCGAGATTTCCTTGAAACGCTCGTCCATCGCTTCGCGCGTGGCGACGATGGCTTCCGGCGTGGCCTCGAAAGCGGCCGGCCGGCCGCCATAGGCAGTCGACACAAGGTGCGCCGCCATGAAGGGGGTGGCGCACAACGCTCCGTTGAAGATCAGGGCTGCGTATGCCGCGAACGGCAGACGGCGCTTGCGACGGCGATTCATCGAGCCCGCTTCCGATACTTACTCATGAACTGGGACAGGCGTTTTGCCCGTTCCGTCCACGTTCACACCCCGGCCGCCCCCTTTGTTTTCCGACAGCGGAAATAGATCAAGAGGTCACGGCGCCCTCAGGCCAAAAAAACTCATAACCTGCAGTTCATTCGAGCAGTCGAACGATCCGGCTTGCGAGGGCTGGGTCAGACCTTGGCGTTAACCGCAAGGCCCGAAGCCTCGCGTTTTCCGGCCGCCGGCGTGGTCCCCTGCGCGCCATAGCCTGCGGGCGCGCTGCGCACCGCGGCGATTTCCGCGGCGATGGAGCGCACCAGACCTTCCGTGACACTTCGCGCAGCGGCAAGGGCACGCTCGTGCGCAAGCAGGCGCTCCTCCAGCTCCTTCGCCGCGCTCTTCAGCGCATCCTTGCGCGTCTTGGACAGGCCAGACATCTGGGCCGGATCCGCCTTGATCCGCGAGACTTCCAGCCGCCAAGCGTGGACCAGCTTTTCTTTCTCGTCCCAGTTGGCGCTGCTCGCATCGAGCTTGCGGGCCGAAACAGCAACGATCTCTTCGTCCAGCAGCCCGATCAGGCGGCGGGTCATAGCCAGCAGCTGCTCGGCCCTGTCCTCTACGAAAGCGGCGTCAACGGGGTTCGACATCATTCCAGCCCCTGCAACTTCAGGATTTCCTTCAGCACGGAATCCGCGATTCCGATCCCGCCGCCTTTGGCGATGGCGTCGGCGTATTCATCGATCAGCATGGGCCGGAAGGTCGCCTCGGCATTGCCGCCGTCAAACGGACCATCGGTCTCGATGCCCTCGAACATGGGCCGCAGCATCTCGGCGATGAACATCCGCTCGAACTGCTTGGCCACCTGTTCGGCCTGCTCGCGCGTTTTGACGTTCGAAACATCAGCCGACGGTCCCGGGCGGCGGGTCTCGACGGGCGGCATGGGCAGGGCGACGTCGGCCACTTCGTTCGCTCCCTACATGACCTCGATGTCGGCCTGCAGCGCGCCCGATGCCTTCAGCGCCTGCAGGATCACGATCAGGTCGCGGGGGCTCACCCCCAGCGCGTTGAGGCCAGCCACGAGTTCGCGGAGCGGCACGCCGTTGCCGCCGACAATGGCCAGCCTGGCCTCGTCCTCGGCGACGTTCACATCCGTCTGCGGGACCACCACGGGCGGCGCGTTGGTGAAGGAATTCGGCATGGCGACGCCGGGCGTCTCCTGAACCTGGATGGTGAGGTTGCCCTGCGCGATGGCCACGGTGGAGACACGCACATTCTCGCCCATCACGATGACGCCCGTCGTCTCGTTGATGATCACGCGCGCGCGCTGTTCGGGTTCGATCTCGAGTCCTTCGATCTGCGCGATCAGGGCCGACATGTCCTTGAACGCCGCCGGCCGGCGCAGGCGCACGGTCGCCGGGTCCAGCGCCGCCGCCGCCTCAACGCCGACGAAGGCGTTGATCGCCCCGGCGATGCGTGCCGCCGTGGTGAAATCCGGATTGCGCAGCGACAGGCGCAGCTCACTCTGCGCCGCGATGTCGAAGCGCAGCTCCCGCTCGATCGTGGCGCCGTTGGGCACGCGGCCATTGGTGGGGATGTTGCGCGTCAGCGAGGTGCCCGAGGCGCCGCCCGCCGTGAAGGCGCCCACCGCGACCGATCCCTGCGCAGCGGCATAGGCCTGGCCGTCAGCGCCCAGCAGGGGCGTCGCCAGCAGCGTGCCGCCCTCAAGGCTCTGCGCATCGCACACCGCCGAGACGGTCACATCGATCCGCGTGCCGTTGGCGGCGAAAGGAGGCAGGTTGGCGGTCACCATGACGGCGGCCGCGTTCTTGGTGTTCAGCACGCTGTCGCGAGTGTTGATGCCCAGCCGCTCCATCATGCTTTCGATCGACTGGCGCAGCATTGCGCAGTTGCGCAAGCTGTCGCCCGTGCCGTTGAGGCCGAACACGACGCCGTAGCCGATCAGCTGGTTCTCGCGCACGCCTTCGACATCGATGATGTCCTTCAGGCGCGTGCCGGCGCTCGCGGGCAGGGCCAGCAGCGAGACGGCAGCGAGGGACGACAGGATTCGGGCGAGCGCGCGCATGGATACCCAGGGGACGGATGACGGATTTTGTCCGACCGTTCTGGCCGCAGCGTTCTTCGTGATCCGTTGTGCCGTTCAATTGGCAACAAAGGCTTAAGCGGTGTTTCCGGGCCGGCAACCTTGCTTAAGGCGGCATTAACCAACTGGGTCAAATCTGCCGGGCTGAGGAGACCCTGCGCCAGATGAAGGTCAACACCACCTCATCCACGTCAGCGGCCGGCGGCGCCAGCAACGGCGCCAAGCCGGCGGCCGAAGGGTTTGGCCAGCTGCTCAACGCTGGCGGCGCGGCTCCGCGCGTGCCTGCCTCCGCCGTTTCCGGCGCGGCTGGCGTCTCGGGAATTTCAGCGCTGCTCGCCCTGCAGGGCATTGGTGGTCCCGAGGCGCGCGCCCGCGCGCTGCGCAAGGGCCGCCGCCTCCTCGATGCGCTCGACCGGCTTCAGGTCGCGCTGCTGGGCGAGGGGCCGACCAAACGCCACCTCGCCCTGCTTCAGGGCGCGCTCGCCGAACAGCGCGAGGCTTCCGGCGATCAGGGACTCGACGAGACGCTGAGCTGGGCCGAGCTGCGCGCCGCGGTCGAAGCCGCCAAGCTCGAGAAGGCCGGCGAGCCCGCCTGAACCCGGCTGAGTCGGCTTCCGGAGCGATGCCGCAGCGCAGCATTCCGCCCATTGCGTGAGCCGATGCTCACGCGCGACGCCTCTGTGACAGGCATGGCTGGAAAATTGCAGTGATTACAACAGGCCGGGGCATGATTCCGGTCATTTACGGGGGGGGACGGGTCATATATACAGCCCGCCCATCTAAGGCGGCCCATACGGGGGGCCAGCCACGGGAGCATAGCGGAATGGGTTCCAAGACCGCGACGTACAAGCCGACCGAGAGCGAGCCCTACATGGGCAAGAAGCAGCTCAAATACTTCAAGGAAAAGCTGACCGCCTGGAAGGAGGAGATCCTCCAGGGCAACCGCGAGACCATCAACGGCATGCAGGAAAACGTCGCGCCGATCCCCGATCTGGTGGACCGCGCCGCGTCGGAAGCCGACCGCGCCCTTGAGCTCCGCACCCGCGACCGCCAACGCAAGCTGATCGCCAAAATCGACTCGGCCCTGCGCCGGATCGAGACAGGCGAGTACGGTTACTGCGAAGAGACCGGCGAGCCGATCGGCATCAAGCGTCTCGAAGCGCGTCCCACCGCGACCCTCTGCCTCGAGGCGCAGGAACGCCACGAGCGCAAGGAACGCACGATCCGCGACGACTGAGATCGCAAGGCCGCTGCGCGAAGGGGCTATCCATGACCTCGCGCATCCAGCCCATCGACGCCGGCGCCTTCGCCGGCCTCGTGCGCCAGCGTCTGGCCGTGCGCGCCATTCCATCGCTTGACGGTTTGCGCCTGCATCTTGCCGGGCCGGAGAGCGGCCTGTCGCGCCTTCCGCCCTTGCGCGCCGCGTCCGCAACCCAGCCCTACTGGGCCTGGCTCTGGGCGGCGGCGCAGCGCTCGCCCGCTACATTCTCGACAATCCCGCCGCCGTGCGCGGCGCGCGTGTGGCCGACATCGGCTGTGGCGGCGGCGTTGTCGCCATCGCCGCCGCGCTGGCGGGCGCGAAAATCGTCTCCGCAATCGATATCGATCCGCGCGCGGCTATCGTCGCCCGCCTCAATGCCGAAGCCAACGGCGTTGTGGTCAACGCCATCACCGCCGACGCCTTCGCCACGCCTGCGCCGGAGGCGGACATCGTCTTGGCAGGCGATGTCGCGTACGAAGCCGTACTGGCGCACCGCGCGCTCGGCTGGCTGCGCCTGTGCCGGCAAGCGGGTTGTCAGGTGCTCGTCGGCGATCCCGGCCGCCGGCATCTTCCGCTGCCGGAGCTGGTCCCGCTTGCCCATATGCGCGTGCCGGATTTCGGCGCCGCGGGCGACGGTCTTGCCGATGCGGCGGTGTACAGACTGCGCGACGCGAGCTAGCGCGCCTTCGGCGGCTCGAACGCCGGCAGATGCCATTTCCACACGATCGCGCCGGCGCGCACGACAAAGCCCAGCGCCACTGCGACGCCGCTCGCCCATGTCCAGTCCATGTTCAGCGTGCGCAGCACGATGAACACGCTGGCGCTCACCAGCGCCGCCGAAATGTAGAGCTCCCGCCGCAGCAGGATCGAGGGCTCGCCCGCCAGCACGTCGCGGATGATGCCGCCGAAGCAGGCGGTCAGCGCACCCATCACCACGCAGATCACCGGGTCGACGCCCATCGCCAGCGCCTTGGCCGCGCCGACGCAGGCATAGATGCACAAACCAAGCGCATCGAGCCACAGCAGCGTCTGCTCATGCACGCCGCGTCCGCGCGTCAGATAGATCAGGATCGCCACGACCGCGCAGACGACGACATAGCCTGCATCCATCACCCAGAAGACTGGCGCGTCGATCAGCAGGTCGCGCAGCGTGCCGCCGCCCACGCCTGTGATGGCCGCGAAGAACACGAAGGTCAGCACGTCCTGCCGTTTGGTCGCCGCCATCAGCGCGCCCGAGGCGGCGAACATGGCGACGCCGGCATAGTCCAGAACGGCAAGCAGGTTGATTTCCATGGCCGCTACACAGCGCGAATTGCCTTCCGCTGCAATCGGCGCCTACGCTCGACGGCCGAAGTGGAGGGTTGGCCATCCGCCTGCGAATCATAGCTGCCGTCGCGCCCGCCGCCCTTGCCGCCGCAACGCTCGGCGCGATCAGCCTCGCCCAGACGCCGTCCGCAGGCCGCACCGAGGCGCGCTATGCCGGGGGCTTCCGGCCGGACGCCTGCCGCTGGCCGCGCGAGGCAAGGCAGAAGCAGCTGTCGGCCTGCTGCCAGATGGATCTGGAAATCGACGCGGCGGGCCGCATGGTCCGGGGCGATGGCGTCTGCACCGACCCCATGTTCCTGGAGCCAACCCTCAGGTGTCTCGCGGCGCAGGATTTCATCCCCGCCACCCGCAATGGCGTCGCCGTCGCCGACCTGCAGCAGCTCGAATATGAATGGCGTGCGACAACGCCGTCGGGAAATCTGTGCGCCAAACTCCGGACAAGCTGAGCGGGCCAATTCCAAACCATCGCGCCCGGCTCTAAACATCCTGCAGGAATCGCGTGGGAGTCCGGCGTGGAAGTCGTTTCAAGATTCGCAGGCAGCGGCGACGCCGCCCTCTACTGGTCGGAGCTGGCGCGCAACTACGCCTCCGCCTTCACCTTCATCGCAGCACTTCTGGCCGGCTTCTTCGGCCTCTTCCGCTATCTCCGTTCCGAACGCATGCGCCAGACCGAACAGGTTCGCGAACTCTACCGCATGTTCTTCGACAATGACCGCTACCGCCGCATCCGCTTCGTGCTCGCCAACCCGGACGCGCCGGAGTTCGCCGCGTTGCGCGACGAACTCGCGACGCCGGGCATGCCCAAGCCGATCGAGGGCGAACTGATCGACCTGCTCAACTTCTTCGAATTCGTCTCGGGCCTCACGCGCCGCGGTCTTGTCTCCCGCCGCGACATCGACTGGATGTTCGCCGGCTTCATCGACCGCGTCATCTCCATCGATTTCGTGCGCGCCTATGTGATGCGTCACGACTTCGACGAACTGCACGACGCCTGCCGCCGCGCCGAACGGCGCCAGAAATAATTGTGCAGAGACTCCGGTCTCGGGCAGGCTTGTTTGAAGGCAGGTGAGCGCCGTGTTAGCTTTCGCCACGATTTCCCGGAGGCGTTTCTTCGCAAAGAACAGGACCAGCAAGCGCGATCGCAAATTCAGACGGCCGGGGAAACCCGAGCCGTGGGAGGGTCTTCGCGACGCTCCGGTCTCAAATCGGCGCAAGGTAGGTACGCTGCTGGACATTCTTTGTACGGACTATGGATTCTGCGGGGGCCCAAGCTTGGCCGAGCAGGCGATCGCGACAATGGACAGCATCGACGCGACGGGCTTTGCGCTGGCTGTGCTTGCAGCCGAGGGCATGGGCGACACGTTTGACCATGACACAACGTGGCGGCCACAATTCGAGCAGATGTTTCGCGATGTGTTCGGCGAGACTGATGTGTCGCTTGAGGGGCTGTGACTCTGCCGGAGAAACAGTCAGCCCCGCTCCGCCTCTTCGTCTACGGGTCGCTGCGGTCGGATGCGCAGGCGTGGACGCGCCGGGCCGCCCGGCCGTTCGCGGTCGCTGCCGGCCTTGAAGGTCCCGCCAGCATCGCCGGCCGCCTCCATGCCGTCTCATGGTATCCCGCGCTTGTCCCGGCGCGGGGCGCACAGCGGGTGAGGGGAGAGGTCTGGCGCATCAACGATCCCGCCATCCTCGCCGTGCTGGACGCTTTCGAGGGCGAGGACTACGTCCGCGAGCGGCGGTCCGTCCGCTTTGATGATGGCTTCCGGGCGACAGCCTTCGTCTATCGCTACGCCGCCCCGCTCGAGGGTGTTCCCCTCATCCCGTCGGGCGACTATGTCGACTGGGTAAGGAGCCAGACATGATCAACCGCTCCGCCGGTCCCGAAATCCTCCGCCTGATCGACCTCCTGGCCAAACTGCCGGGTCTGGGGCCGCGCTCGGCCCGCCGCGCCGCCCTGCATCTCCTGAAGAAGCGCGACCAGCTGCTGGGCCCGCTGTCAGCCGCGCTGGCGGACGCCGCCGCCAAGGTCCAGGCCTGTCCCGTTTGCGGAAATTTCGACACGGTTGTCCCGTGTTCCATCTGCGCCGCCCCCGGCCGGGACGGGGCGGTGATCTGCGCCGTCGAGGATGTCGATGATCTCTGGGCGATGGAACGTTCCGGCGCGTTCCGGGGAAAGTACCATGTGGTCGGCGGAACCCTGTCCGCGCTGGACGGAATCCGCCCGGAAGACCTCAATATTGCTGCACTTGTTCAACGCGCCAGCAACCCGGATGTGCGAGAAGTCATCCTGGCTTTCAACGCCACCGTGGACGGTCAGACCACCGCCCACTACATCACCGACAGGCTGTCGCATCTGCCGGTGAAGGTGACGCGGCTGGCCCATGGCGTCCCGGTGGGCGGGGAACTGGATCATCTGGACGATGGCACGATCGCGGCTGCTATGGCTTCGCGAAGATAGAAAACACGGGCGAGTCGTCCCACGATGAAACGCAAGCATGTTCCCGTTGTCCTGACTGTGGCCGCCGTCGGCGTTGGCGTCGGCCTCGGCGTGTGGCTGATGCGCGAGCGCATCAAGAAGGTCGCCCGTGAGGCGAGGGTCTCCGGCCGCCGCATTGCCGACCCGCTGGACGTGTTCGGCTCGGACGTGCCCGACCACGCCTTCGAGGGCGTCGGCAACTATCCGCACATGCCGGAAGGCTGGCGTCCCCGCCGCGGATCGCGCGACTAGCCGCACCTCGGGACGTCCCGAACTTTCGCCACGCTGAAGAATCGCGCGAGTGTCCGGTCGCCAATAGGTTGATCGGAACAAACAAAGAACTTATAAGCGCGCGATGACACTCGATCTTCTGCACATCGTCCTGCTCGTTGTCGCGCTCGCCGCGGCGGCCGCGGCTTTCGTGTTCTCACAGCGCAAGCCGCCGGACACCGCCCACCTTACCGCCGAACTGGCCGAGCGCGCCCGCGAGGTCTCAGCGCTGAAGAGTGAACTCAGCGCGCAGCGCGAACGCGCCGAGGCGGCTGAGAAATCCCTCGCCGCCGAAGCCGCTCGCACGGCCGAACGCGATGCCGGCGTCAAGCGCGAGCGCGAGCAGTTCCAGAAGATGCAGGCCGAAAGCGAGGCGCGCTTCAAGGCGCTGGCCGACGCCGCCCTGCTCAAGTCGCAACAGCAATTCGTGCAGATCGCCGACGAGACCCTGAAGAAGCATAAGGAAGGCGCACAGGGCGAACTCGGCAAGATGCTGAAGCCGATCCAGGACACGTTCGGCCAGTTCCGCGAGAAGGTCGAGGCGATCCAGAAAGTCAGCGCCGAAGACCGCGCCAAGCTGGAAGAACAGATCCGCGCCGTGGGCGATAGCGTGCGCAAGACGGAATCCGCCGCCGGCAAGCTCGCCAACGCGCTCTCCACCACGCGCCATGGCGGCCGCTGGGGCGAGGAAACGCTCCGCAACGTGCTCGAAATGGCGGGTCTCTCGCCCTATGCCGATTTCACCGAGCAGACCTCTTCCGACACCGACAAGGGCAGGGTGCGGCCCGACGTCATCGTCCGCATGCCGGGCGGGCGCGAGCTGGTGATCGACTCCAAGGTCTCGCTGGACGACTATCTTGCCGCCTCGAACGAGTCCGACCCGGCGAAGAAATCCCAACTGTTGGCCGCCCACGCCCAGAAAGTCCGCGCTCATGTCGTGGGGCTCGCCCGCAAGGATTACTGGAAGTCCTTCTCCGACCGCGTCGATTTCGTCGCCATGTTCATGCCGGGCGAGAATTTCTACGCGGCCGTGCTGGAGCATGATCGCGAGATCTTTGACTTCGCCGCCAAGAACTCCGTCATCATCGTCACGCCTTCGACGCTGATCGCCCTCGCCAAGGCGGTCGCCTATGGCTGGCGTCAGGAACAGGCCGCGCGCAACGCCGAGCAGGCCGTCGAACTCGGCCGCGAGCTTTACCAGCGCCTCTCGGTGATGACCGAGCATATGGGCCGGGTCGGCTCGAATCTCGACAAGGCGGTCGACAGCTACAATGCGCTGGTCGGCTCGTACGAGCGCAAGGTGATGCCGCAAGTCCGCCGCTTCGAGGAGCTCCAGATCCCCACCGAGGATCGCGCCGTCTCCGCGCCGGAGGAACTGTCGGTCAAGGCGCGCTCCCCGCAGAACCAGCTTGCGGACAAGCCCGCTGCCGATGCGCGGCCGGCCGCCCCGCAGCTGGAGCTGGTTCCCCCGTCGGATCCGCCCAAGCGTAAATAGCCGCCCCGGCCCATGGTGATGTTCCGGGGTCTCCCCCAGGCGAAAGGTCAGGCGAAACGCAGGTCTTCAGCGCCCCTCACGGGCTCGTTCACTTGACGTTGGCAGGTCCCGTCCATAGCTAGCCGTCATGGCCATTCGTCCCATCCTCACCGTTCCTGACCCTGTTCTGAAACAGGTTTCGAAGCCCGTTGAGGCCGTTACCGACGAAACCCGCCGGCTGATGGACGACATGCTGGAGACGATGTACGCGGCCCCCGGCATCGGTCTGGCCGCCATCCAGATCGGCGTGCCCCAGCGCGTCATCGTGATGGATCTGGCGCGCGAGGACGAGCCCAAGGCGCCGCGCTATTTCGTGAACCCGGAAATCCTCGAACTCGACGGCGACAAGCAGGCCTATGAAGAAGGCTGCCTCTCGGTGCCGGATTTCTTCGACGAGGTCGAACGGCCCAAGCGCGTGAAGCTCCGCTATCTCGACTACAACGGCAATCAGGTCGAGGAATGGGCGGAGGGCATGTACGCCGTCTGCATCCAGCACGAGATGGACCACCTGCAGGGCACGCTCTTTATCGACCACCTGTCGCGCCTCAAGCGCTCCTTCGCGATCAACAAGGTCAAGAAGGCGGCCAAGCGCTCCGCCGCCTAGTCCATCGGCGCCAAGACCGCTCGACGAACTAGAACGGTGCGATCTGGTCGTAGATCAGCTTGCCATAGCGATCGCGCTGCACATTCGAGATATCGCCCCGGCCGCCATAGGAAATCCGCGCCTCGGCGATCTTGGTGTGCGCGATGGTGTTGTCCGCCGCGACATCCTCCGGCCGGATCACGCCCGAGATCAGCAGCTCGCGCAGCTCGTTGTTGATCCGCACTTCCTGGCTGCCGCCGATCACGAGATTGCCGTTGGGCAGCCGGTCGGTGATCACCGCCGCGATCGTCAGCTTCACGTTTTCCTGCCGGTTCACCGAGCCCGTGCCGTTCGAGGCCGAGTTCGAACCGAACGCAACGCCCGGGCTCAGCGAAGGCGTGCCGGGCAGGGCGTTCTGGATCACGCCGTCGAGGCCAAGCAGCGCATCGACGCTGGAGTCGGTCGACGAGGTGCGGCTGCGCGCCGTTGTGTTGTTCACCTGCGCCGAGTCCTGGATCTCGATGTTGACCGTCAGGATGTCGCCGATCTTGCTGGCGCGCTGGTCGTTGAAGAAGGATTTGGCGCCCGTGCGCCACAGCGAGTTCGCGGCTTGCGCCTCCATGTCGGGCGCGGGCAGCGGCATCGACACGCGCTGCGAACCGGCGATTGTCGCCGGGTTCGTGATCGGGGTCAGCTGCGGCGGCGCTGTCGCCGAGTCGAGCGCGGCGCATCCGCCCAGCGCCAGCGCGGCGAGTCCGGCTCCGGTGGTGATCGCCTTCTTCATCTGATCTGTCCCGTGGTGTGGATGCGGGCTTCGCCATGGCCTGCCGCCACAGCATCGACCGTCCGTTTCGAATAGGTGTTGAGAATGCGTACGGCCTCGCCCAGCGCCGCTTCGTTCTGGGCCACGCCATCAACGGTCAGCTTCACGCCCGTCGCGATGTAGACCAGCTTCACCGGGTCGCCCTTGCGGATCACGGCCGGCGCCTTGATGTCGTTGATCAGGATGTGTTGCCCCGCCTTGAGGCCGCGTCGCGCCTCCATACCCGCGACCGCATCCCATTCGGAAAGGCCGCGCGCACGCACGCTGGTGGCGTCGGCCCACTCAAGATCGTCCCCGCTGATGACCTGTCCACGCGCGACATCGCGGATCAGGATCAGCACCTGTCCCTCGCTCGTCGCCGTGGGCGCAATCTGCCGCGCAGGATTTGCGGTGTTGGCGGCGCGCGCGACCGGCGCCGGCGTCGCATTGCCTGTCGCCCGCGTGACCAGGATCGGCTTGTCCATCGGGATCGCCAGCATCACGCCGGCGCCTTTAGCGGTGGCGACAATGAAGGCGGGATCGAGCGCCAGCGTCTGTCCGGGCGGCGGCGCCGGGCCCAGCAGAAGGTCGGCCGCCTCGCCGGTGACGGGGGCGACATCGCCCAGCGTGATCCACTCGCCGGCCACCGCCTTCTGCGCCTGCGCCACGGGGGCGAGGGCGAGGAGGGCGAGCGCGGCGAGGGCGAAGCGAAGCATGGCGATCAGCGCAGGTTGGTGGTGGAGCGCAGCATCTCGTCAGTCGTGGTGATGACCTTGGAGTTCATCTCGTACGCCCGCTGGGCCGTGATCAGTGCGGAGATCTCGCTCACCGCATTGACATTGGACGTTTCGAGAAAGCCCTGCTGCAGCGTGCCGAAGCCGACCTGTCCAGCCAGGCCGCGATTGGCCGGTCCCGAGGCGGGCGTTTCGAGGAAGGAGTTGTCGCCGACGGCTTCGAGGCCAGCCGGGTTCACGAAGCGCGCCAGCTCCAGCGCGCCGACATCCTGCGGGTCGCTGCCATCCGCCATGATGGCTTGCACCACGCCCTGCTTGTTGATCGCCACCGAGATGGCGTCCTGCGGCACGGAAATGCCGGGGGCGACGACATAGCCGTCCTCCGTCACGAGCTGGCCGTCCGCCGAGAGCGAGAAGTTGCCGGCGCGGGTGTAGGCGTCGCGGCCGTCCGGCAGCTGGATGATGAAATAGCCTTCGCCCTGGATGGCGAGGTCATAAGGGTTCTGCGTCTGCGTGACCGAGCCCTGTTCGGTGACGCGGTAGACCGATCCGGCCTTGACGCCGACGCCGACCTGAACGCCGGTTGGGACGATGGTGCCGGCGTCCGAGGACTGCACGCCCATGCGCTCGACATTCTGGTAGAGCAGATCCTGGAATTCGGCGCGCTGGCGCTTGAACCCTGTCGTGTTCATGTTCGCGATGTTGTTCGCGATCACCTCGACATTAAGCTGCTGGGCCTGCATGCCGGTTGCGGCGGTGTTCAGTGCGCGCATGGTTGTGTCTCCGTGAGGCCCTAGCTGATCCTGGCGAGTTTCTCGATCGACGCGCCGCGAAGTTCATCCGACTGCGAGATCATGCGCGCGATGGACGCATAGGCGCGGCTGATCTCGATCATGTCCGTCAGCTCCTGTACGGCGTTGACGTTCGATCCCTCGATGAAGCCGGCCGAAATCCGCGCCTCGGCGGGGCGGGGGGCTTCGGCGGTCGCCCGCCACATGTTGGACCCGATCTTCTCCAGCGCGCCGGGCGTGTCGAAGGTCGAGGCCTTCAGCGTGCCGACCACGACCTCGTCCTGGCTGATCGATCCCTCGCGCGAAACGCTGATCGGCCCGCCGGTGGGATCGAGCGTGATCGGTCCGCTCTCGCCCATGACAGGATCGCCATTGCGCGTGACCAGTCGGCCATCCGCATCCAGGCCGAAGCGTCCATCCCGCGTGTAGGCCTCGCCAGCCGGCGTCTGCACGACGAAGAAACCTTCGCCCTCGAGCGCGAAGTCCAGCGGATTGCCCGTCCGCTCCAGCGGACCCGGCGAGAAATCCCGCTGCAGCATCCAGGCGTCGGCGAAGGCGATCTCGTTCGGCAGGTCCGACGCGGTCGCCGGCTTCTCTGAAATATCGCGCGAGACGACGTGTTCGACCTTGAAGCCGGCCGTCGTCATGTTCGCCAGATTGTTCGCGGTCGCGTCCATCCGTTGCCGCAGCACCTGCTGCGCGGACAGGCCGACCATGAAGGAATTGTCCATGGGCCGCCATTCGTCCCCAAGGCGCGCTTCGGCGGCGCCGGGGCCAGGCTTGGCTAGGTCCGCGTCTTCTGCGGCGGACATGTGATCGGGGCCACAATGGGCCCGCTGGGTTAACGAGGTGTTGCCCGGAAAGCCCCGCAATGCAGGACTTACCCGGCAGGATTTGCCCATCGGAACCAATCCTTAACCATCGGGGGACGAATTTGCCGGGCGCCCGGAAGTCCGGGCGGACATGATTCCCGTTGCGGGTTCCAGGGGTCGGCTGCCGATGGCGAAGAAGGAAAAGCCCAAGAAGCCTGACGAGCCGGAAGCTGACGCTCCGGCGGAAGGCGAAGGCGCGCCCGCCAAGAAGAAGATGGCCGGCAAGACGCTGGTGCTGTTCATCATCCTGCCCGCCGTGTTGGTGCTGGGCGGCGGTGGCGCCGCGGCGATGATGCTGCTTGGCGGCGGGGGCGGCAGCGCTGCGGCCTCTGAAGCGCATGGCGAGGAAGGCGACCACCCTGCGCCGGAAGAGGGCCACGGCGAAGCGGCTGCTGACGATCATGGCGGCGGTGGCGGAGAGGAGCATGGCGGCGGCGATGATCACGGCGGCGGCGCGTCGCCGGAAGGCGAGGGTGAAGCCGATGTCGGACACCGGCTGCCATGCGAAGGCGGCAGCGCCTGTTACTACGCGATGCCGAAGATGGTGGTGAACCTTGCTGGCACCGAAGGTCAGCGCTCGCCCTACATGGAGCTTGAACTCTCGCTCGAAGCCTCGAACGCATCGGTGTTCAACCGCATTCCCGAAATGATGCCGCGCCTGAAGGACCAGCTCAACGCCTTCCTGCGTGAGCTGCGCGTGGAAGACCTCAACGGCTCGGCGGGAACGTTCACGCTGCGCCGCGAACTGCTCAAGCGATTCAATCTGGTGCTGGACCCGAAGAAGATCGACGCGGTCCTCATCGAAGGCATGCTGATCCAGTAGGAAAGACCGGCGCGTGGCGGCTGACACCACAGACGAAGAACTTGCGGCGGGCTGGGAAGCGAGTGTCGCTTCCGGCGCCCAGGGCGCAGCGGACGATGTCTGGAACGCCGAGGCCGGCGCTGGCGGCGGCGCTGCGTCCGAAGCCGCCCAGTCGATTGCGCAGGCTGCTGTCGGCTCCGAGCGAATTCTCAACCAGGACGAGATCGACTCGCTCCTCGGCTTCTCGCTCGAGGAAGAAAACGGCGCCAAGCGCGGCGGCATCCGCGCCCTGATCAATTCGGCGCTCGTTTCCTACGAGCGTCTGCCGATGCTGGAAGTGGTGTTCGACAGGCTCGTGCGCCTGATGACCACCAGCTTGCGCAATTTCACATCCGACAACGTCGAGGTGTCGCTCGACGCCATCCAGTCGATGCGTTTCGGCGACTATCTCAACTCGATTCCGCTGCCGGCCATTCTGGCTGTCTTCAAGGCGCGTCAGCTCGACAATTTCGGCCTGCTGACGGTCGACTCCAACCTTATCTATTCGATCGTCGACGTGCTGCTCGGCGGCCGGCGCGGCACTGTCGCCATGCGTGTCGAGGGCCGCCCCTACACCACGATCGAACGCGTGCTGGTCACGCGTCTCGTCGAAGTGATCCTCAACGACGCCCGCAAGGCGTTCGACCCGCTGACGGCTGTTGAGTTCGAACTGGACCGCATCGAAACCAACCCGCGCTTCGCCGCCATCGCCCAGCCGGCAAATGCCGCCATTCTCGTGAAGCTGCGCATCGACATGGAAGATCGCGGCGGCCGCTGCGAACTCCTGTTGCCCTACGCGACGCTGGAGCCCATCCGGAAAATGCTGCTGCAGAACTTCATGGGTGAGAAGTTCGGCCGCGACAACATCTGGGAAGGCCACCTTGCGACTGAGCTGTGGTCGGCGCCGACGACGCTCCGCGTCGTGCTGGATGAATTCACTCAGCCGCTCGGCAAGATGATGAACCTGCAGGTCGGCGACACGCTGGTGATGAACGCGACGCCCGACTCGAAGGCGCAGCTGATGTGCGGCGACATCCATCTCACACACGGGCAGGTCGGCCGGATCGGTCAGAATGTGGCGATGCGCGTTGAATCGCCGATCACGCACGCAGCAAAAAAACGGGTTCTGGAGGCACGATGACCGGCATCTATTCCATGGGAATCGAGATTCTTCTCGTCGCCCTTCTCATCATCGCAATCCTTTACTGCATGCGGTTGGACGGCAAGCTGAAGGCCCTGCGTCAGGGCAATTCGCGCATGCTCGAAGCCGCGAAGGAGCTGCAGAACTCCGTCATTCACGCCGAGAACGCGGTCACGGCCCTGCGCCGTTCGGCCGACGCCGCCGGCCGCGAGCTTCAGGCCAAGATCGACGAAGCGCGCGCTGTCGCCGCCACGCCGATCCTGCGCGAAGTCGTCCGCGAGCCAGAGACGGACAATGTCCGCCGCCCCGTCGATTTCGCCCTGCGCCGCCGCAGCGTCCTCTAGGGAGATCGCGCCATGACGCCGAAGGTTGGAGTGTTGTCAGCGGTGATCGCCGTCGGCATCGGCGCGGTCGCCTTCAAGAGCGTCGACATCGCCCAGGCTTTCGCCCAGCAGAGCGAGCCTGCCAGCGGCCCCGCAGCCGAAACCGCGCTGACGGAAGGCGTCGAGGAAGCCGCCTCGCACGAGGAGGCGCCGCCAGCGACGACGCCGACGCCCGACCAGTGTCTCTCGGCGCTCGATGCCGCCGCAGAAGAGGCGGGGCTTTCCTCCAACGAGATCATCGTCCTGCGCAGCCTTCAGGCGCGCCGTGAGGAACTCGACGCGCGTGAATCCGGCGTTGAGACCCGCGAAGCGGCGGCGGCCGCCGCTGAAACGCGCCTTCAGGAGCAGATCGGCGAACTCAAGGCGGTCGAGACCCAGATCCAGGGGCTGCTCACGCAGATGGACGCCAAGCGCGACGAACGGATGACGGCTCTCGTCAAGACCTACGAGTCGATGAAGGCGAAGGATGCGGCGTCCATCTTCGACACCATGGAGGATGGCGTCCTGCTCGATATCGCGAAGTCGATGAAGCCGGCGACGCTGGCCGCCGTCATGGCCTCGATGCAGACCAAACGCGCCGAAGCGTTGACGCGCATGCTGGCCGATCTCGCCAAGCCGCCGGCCGACGGCAGCCTTACGGCGAAGCCGCCAACGTGAGCAGGCTGTTCCCCACGGCTGGTCAGGCACTCCGCTTCTCCCTTGTTGGAGTAGCGGCGCTCGGCATTGTCGCCCCGGCCGTGGCGGATCGCGCAGTCCAGCTCAGCTTCAAGGAAAACGCCAACTACGCCCGGATCACCGCGAAATGGGCAGATGGCGACGAGACAGCCCCCAAGGTCAGCGCGCAGGTGTCGAACCAGGTGCTGATCCTGACCTTCGACCAGAAGGTCACGCTCGATCTCAACAAGCTGAAGGAAGGCCTGCCCAACTGGGCCGCCGTCACCTTCATGGACCCGGACGGCATGACCGCGCGCATCGGACTGAAGCAGACGCCGCGCCTCGCCATCTCCACCTCGGTCGATCTTGTCGCCGTGGATCTGATTCCCGAGGCGATCAAGGAAACGCCGCCGAAGATCGTCTCGCCGCTTGTGGCCAAGCACGCCGCCGAGGCGGAGGCCAAGCGCGTCGCGGCGCTGCCGCCGCCCGCGCCCATGGAAGATCTCGAAGTGCGCGGCAGCCATGCCGGTGACAGCTCGCGCATCGCCTTCTATTGGGACAACAAGGTTGGCTACAAGGTCGTGAAGGAAAGCGAGGGTCAGCTGACGCTGCAGTTCACGCGGCGCGCCAAACCGGACCTTGCCTATCTGCACATCACGCCGCCGGCCAACCTCGCCGATTTCAAGGGCGAGAATTCCGATCGCGGCTATGTGGTCACCATCACCTCGAAGGACAAACTGCCGATCAGGCACTTCCTTGAGGGCGATGTGCTCGTCGTCGACATTAGCAAGCCCGCGCCCCCTGCCGCCGCCGAGCCGGAAGCGCCGGCAAAAGCAGCGGCCCCACAGGTTGCAGCAGCCAAGCCCCCGCCGCCGGCGTCATCCGACAAACCCATCCTGCTTGCGCCGCCGAAGGCTCCGGCGACGCCCGCCGCAAGCGCGCCTGCTCCGGCCGTAACGACCACGCTGGGCGGACCCGAGCGCGTCACCGTCATGTCGCCGAACTGGAACGATCCGGCGCCGGCAAACCGCATCGTCTTCGTCAGGGCCGCACCGATTACCGGCGGTGTCGAACTGACAGTTCCGTTCGCAGCGCCTGCGCCTGCCGCCGTCTTCGCACGCGGCAATGTCGCGTGGGCGGTCTTCGCCACCGGCGCTGATCTCAAGCTTGACCAGACGCAGCTGCCGGCGGGCTACCGGGCGCGCGTGATCCGGCAGAAGGACGCAGCGATCCTTCGCATCGAGACGCCGAAGGGTCTTTCGGTCTCCGCGGAGTCTGACGAGTCGACCTGGACGATCCGGATCGCGCCGACGGCCAACCGCCCGCAGCGCTTCCTCAAGCCGGAGCGGAAGCCGGATGACAGCGGCCGGGCGCGCATTGAAACGATGCTGATCGGCGCCTCGGGCCTCGTCTGGTTCGAGGACCCTGTGGTCGGCGACCAGATCGCAACGGCCGTCGCCTACGGTCCGTCTTCCTCCTCGCCGACCCCGCGCGACTTCGTCGAAGCGTCATTGCCAGCGACCGCGCATGGCCTCGCCATCGCGCCGAAATCCGATGGCGTGCAGGTTGTGCTTGAGGGCGAGCGCGTCGCCGTTTCGATGGCGGCTGGCGCCCAGTCCGCCGCCGACACGTCCATGGCCGATCTTGGCCTTGGCGCGGCGGCCAACAATCCGGCCTTCATCGATTTCGCGACCTGGGGCGCCGCGCGCGGCGAGCAGTATTTCGATCAGCTCCAGCATCTTCAGGAAGCGGCTGTCGCGGTCGATCCCTCAACGCCCCAAGGCGCTTCGGCTGTGCTCGATCTCGCGCGCTTCTATCTCGGGCACCAGCAGCCGCACGAGGCGCTTGGCATCCTCGGCGTCGCCGTGCGGGATCGTCCGGAGCTGGAACAGGACCCCACCGTGGTCGGCATGCGCGGCGCCGCCAACTACATGGTGGGCCGCCTGAAGGAATCCGAACGCGATCTCTCGCGCGGCGTGTTGCGGGGAGATCCGTCCGCTGCGCTGTGGCGGGCCATGGTCGCCGCCGGGAAGGGCGAGTGGGAACGGGCGATGGAGCTGTTCCGCGAGTCGGACCGGCAGGCCCAGCTCTATCCCTCCGCCCGTGCCGCGGAATTCGCGGTGGTCTGGGCCGAAGCGGCTCTGCACGTCAATGATTTCGATGCGGCGCGCCGCCAGGCCAATCTCGCCGTCTCCGGCGGTGAACGTGAGACCAAGGAGCGTGGCCAACTCGCCTTCGCCAATCTGCGCGCCATCATCGACGGGCCGGCCGCGGCCTATCCGGAATTCGACAGGCTGGCGAAGGAAGCGGTCGAGCCGGTTGCTGTGCGCGCTGAGCTCCGGCGGCTTGAGCTGGGCGTGCCCGCTGGCCGCATGTCCGCCGCCGATGCGGCGCAGGAGCTGGAATCGCTTCGCTTCCGCTGGCGCGGCGATGATGTGGAGATGGCGACTGTCGGCATCCTCGCCGACCAGTACATGCGCGTTGGACGTTTCCGCGACGCCCTGCTGCTGGCGCAATCGACGGCGCTGAGAGACGCCGATGCGCCGGGTGCGCGCGAGCTGCGCATCAAGCTGGCTGACTATTTCCGCCGCCTGTTCCTCAACGGCGAGGCCGACAGGCTCGATCCGATCCAGGCTGTCGCGCTGTTCTACGAATTCGACGACACGTTGATGCCGATCGGTCCGGACGGCGATCAGATGGTGCGCAAGCTGGCGCAGCGCCTCGTCGCCTTCGACCTTCTCGAACCGGCTTCGGCGCTGCTGCAATACCAGGTCGACAACCGCATACGCGGCGTCGCCAAGTCCGCCGTCGCGGTCGATCTCGCCACGATCTATCTGTGGGACAAGCGGCCGGACAAGGCGCTGGCGGCGATCAATTCAACGCGGCAACCACAGCTGCCGAAGGATCTCGCGCTCGAACGACGGCTCATCGAGGCCGCCGCCTATCGCGATCTGGGGCGCTTTGATCATGTGATCGAGCTGGTCGAGCCGCTTGAGGGCGTCGAGGCGAAATCGCTGCTGGCCGACGCCTACTGGCGCGACCGCAGATGGTCGGAGGCCGCCGCCGCCATGCTTGCGATGCTCCCGTCGCCGGGGCAGGTGCAGAAGAAGGATGCGGATGTGGTCTTCAAGGCCGCGATCGCGGCGCGCATGGCCAAGGATCCCTCGCTCATCTTGCAGATCCGGAGCTACTCCGCCGCGATGGACGGCAACGCCAACAAGGCAAGCTTCGATCTCATCGCAGCGCAGAGCGATGTGTCCGGCGCCAGCGTCTCCGAGGCCGTCCGCCGGCTGGCCGATGCGCCGCGTGTCGATGCGTTTGCGGCGGCGATGAAGCAACGCTTCGAAACGGCCAAGCCGGTCGCACAGGCGGCTTCGCCCGCGACACAGGGCTAGAGCCCGTCATCCTTCGTGCCCGGCGCGCCGAGGTCGAGTCCGGCAAAATCGAACAGGTCGCCATCGACGAGATGGGAGGGGCGCACATGGCTCAGCGCCCGCGCCATCACCTGGCGCTTGCCGGGATTCCGCTTCTCCCAGTCGTCCAGCATCGACTTGATCTGCATGCGCTGCAGGCCTTCCTGCGAGCCGCAGAGATTGCAGGGAATGATGGGAAACTGCATCAGGCCCGCGAACTTCCTGATGTCGTCCTCCGCGCAGCCAATCAGCGGGCGAAGCACAAACAGATCGCCGGCGTCGTTGACGAGCTTGGGTGGCATCGCCGCCAGCCGTCCGCCGTGCAGGAAATTGAGCATGAATGTTTCGAGCGAGTCGTCGCGATGGTGCCCCAGCACAACAGCCTCACAGCCTTCCTCGCGCGCCACACGATAGAGAATGCCGCGACGAAGACGCGAGCACAGCGAGCAGTAGGTGTTCGAGGCAGGCACCTTGTCGGTGACGATCGAGTAGGTGTCCTCGGTGATGATCCGGTGCGGCACGCCTACACGCGCGAGATAGTCGGGCAGCACATGCTTCGGAAAGCCGGGCTGACCCTGATCAAGATTGCAGGCCAGCAGATCGACGGGCAGCGCGCCCTGCCACTGCAGGTCGAGCAGCACGGCAAGCAATGTGTAGCTGTCCTTGCCGCCTGACAGGCACACCAGCCATCTCGGACGCCGGCACTGCGGAAGCATGCCGTAGGCGCGGATGGCTTCCTGTGCTTCGCGCACCAGCCGCTTCCGCAGCTTGCGGAAGGTCACGCTGCGCGGCGCATCCGCAAACACAGGATGCAGCGGCGAGAACAGCTCGCCAGCCTCCTCGGTGTGATTCGCGTGCAGATGATCGTCGGGCATTTTTCTGTCCGTTTGGTCGTGCTCGTAGTCGTTTTGCCACCGTTTGGCGATCATCCGCTGCGGCAACCTAGGGGAAACCCGCGTGCTGGAAGCAACTAATAATTAGAGCCTTCCCGTTAAGGTTTGGGGGTGTGGGAGGCCGATCATCTGCTTTGCGGTAGGGCCTCCCAGGTCGTGCGAACACGGCTAGGGGCGCAAGTCATGGGCAAGAGCGCAGGCAAGATCAAAATCCTGTTGGTTGGGGCGTCAGCCCGGCTGGAGACTGAAGCTGTCGATCTCGATCACAGCGCGATAGCCTTCATGACAGCCGATCCGGCGCGCGTTGCGGCCTCGCGCGAAGCGGCTACGGATTGCGATGTCATCGTGGTTGATCTCGACAATCCCGGCGGGCTCGACCTGCTCGCCGATCTGTGTGCCCGGCCGGGTGCTGGTCCCATCATCGGGCTCGGCTCGCTCGACGTCCCGGAACGGTCTCTCGAGCATCTCCTGTTGCTTGCGGAGTTGCGTGGCGCGGCGATGGCGATCCCCGGACCCATCGACGCTATCGAACTTGCGCTGAATGCTCTGGAAGTTCTGCGTGTTCCCAGCCTGGACCATGTCGCCAGCGATCTGGAACGCCGGTTGACCTGGTAGCGGCCTCAGGCACGCGGCGCCAAACCTTGATACAATTGCACGCGATTCCGGCATAATTTCCGGCCGGTCCGATGTTAGCCTGCTTCCGGTTCAAGGGAGCAATGCCATGTCGCGGCTGATGGGGGCGATTGCAGCAACGCGCTTCGGCCTTGGCGCGCGCGCCGGGGAGATCGACGAGGCTGCCTCGGATCCCAGAGGGTGGCTGAAGCAGCAGATCAGGCCGGACGCCGCCGTCCTTCCCGCCGGCGATCTCAAATCAAGCGAACAGGTCTTCGCGGAACGCGCTGCAGACTACAGCATGGCGGGCGGTCTTCGCCCCGTGGGCGGGGCAGTCGACGAGGAAACCCAGCGTGCAGTGAGGCAGCGCATCCAGCGCGAAGCGCGCGAAGGGCTGCAACGTGAAGTCGAAGCGCGCGCGCGTCACGCAGCGACGACCCCCGATTCGTTTGCAGAACGCTGGCTCCGTTTCTGGTCCAACCATTTCACGGTCGCGGCGCGCAATGCGCAGATGATCGGTCTCGTCGGGCCCTACGAACGCGAGGCGATACGACCGCACGTGTTCGGACCATTTGCATCACTGCTCGGTCATGCCGTGCTGCACCCCAGCATGCTGGTCTATCTTGATGCCGCGCGCTCTATCGGTCCGTCGACGCTGGCGGCGCAGCGGCGCGATGTGGGGCTCAACGAAAATCTGGCGCGCGAGGTGCTGGAGCTTCATACGCTTGGCGTGGGCACGGGCTATTCGCAGGACGACATCATCGAGTTCGCGAAGGCGCTGACCGGATGGACCGTCAGTGGTCCACAGACGGCGCGGATCGCCGCCGCCGGTCGCGGTGGACGGGGTGGGCGAGGGCAGGCGCCGGCGCTTGATCCAGGCGAGGTCGTCTTCGTTGAAATCCTGCACGAACCCGGCGCACGGACCGTGCTAGGCAAAAGCTATGGCGGCGAGGCGAAGCAGCAGGCTGCGGTGATCCTCGACGATCTTGCGCTTCATCCGGCGACCGCGCGGCATGTCGCGACCAAGCTTGCCCGGCATTTCGTCGCTGACGTTCCGTCCCCTTCCACCGTCGCAAGACTTGAAGACGTCTTCTTGCAGACGCGTGGCGATCTGTCCGAACTTGCCCGCGCCATCGTCGATCTCGATGAGGCCTGGGAGCCTGAACAGCGGAAGTTCAAGACGCCGGAGGAGCTTCTGGTCTCGGCCGCCCGGGCGGCCGGGCCGCAAGCCGCCTTCGGCGGCGCCCAGAGGCAGGTCTATACATCGCTTGCGCAGGCGCCGTTCAGCGCGCCATCGCCCGCTGGCTGGCCCGACGACACCGAAACCTGGTCCGGAGCCGACGCTGTCAAGAAGAGGCTCGAATGGGCGAACGCCGCGTCGCGCCGCATGCCGCGTGGCCGCTCGC
The DNA here is from genome assembly GCA_041398245.1 of Hyphomonadaceae bacterium. GTDB lineage: Bacteria > Pseudomonadota > Alphaproteobacteria > Caulobacterales > Hyphomonadaceae > UBA7672. Next base: position 85,508 of record JAWKVC010000008.1, on the reverse strand, counting down.
CGCTGGATTTCCTGGATGCGGCACTGGGCGATCTTGTCAGCCCACGAACAAGACAGGCCGTCTCGCGCGCCGAAAGCGCCGAGCAAGGTCTTACCCTGGCGCTGATGTCGCCCGAGTTTCAGCGGAGATAGCCATGACCCAGCTCAACCGCCGCTCGCTCCTGCTCGCCGGATGCGCTGCAACAATCGTCAGCGTCGCGCCCGGCGCCCGCGCAGACACGGGTGCGGCATCCGGACGAAAACTGGTGATCGTCATCCTGCGCGGCGCGATGGACGGCCTCGCCGCGTTGCCCAAGATCGATGACCCCGACATCCACGCCCATCGCAGCGCCCTGATCGATCCGAAAGCGATCACGCTGTCGGACGGATTTGCGCTGCACTCCGCAATGCCGGGGCTGGCGGCCCTGTACGGCGCCGGGGAAGCTTCCTTTGCCCCGGCCATCGCCGGGCCCTATCGCGAGCGCTCGCACTTCGAGGCGCAGGACCTGCTGGAGTGTGGCGAGATTTCGCATGTCACGCCGGACGGCTGGCTCAATCGCGCAATGTTGAGGGCGCCGGCGGCCTATTCGGCCGTGTCGATCGGGCCATCGCAGCCGCTGATCCTGCGCGGCGCGCCGGTCAGCGCCACGTCATGGTCGCCGGCGGTGTTGCCGGAAGCCAGCAACGACACGCTGCACCGGCTGCTGGACCTCTACGAGAATGATCCGGTTCTCAAACCTTCGCTGACGGCCGCGGTTGGCGCCGACCTGATCGCCAGCGGCATGCAGGGCGAGGGCATGTCCAACGGCATGGGCGGCCGCGCAGGCCCCGCGCAATACGTGCCGCAGCTCGAAGCTGCGGGGAAATTCCTGGCGCAGCCGGACGGGCCGCAGATCGCGGTCGTCAGTCTCGAAGGCTGGGACACGCACACCGGCCAGAACAACCTGCTGCAGCAACGCTTAACGGCGCTCGACAATGGCATAGCCGCGCTGAAAACCGCGCTTGGCGAAACATGGAAAAAGACGGCCGTCGTCGCGATCTCGGAATTCGGCCGCACTGTGCGCGTCAATGGCGGCGGCGGAACCGATCACGGCACGGGCGGGCTGGCGATCCTCGCTGGCGGCGCGGTGAAGGGCGGGCGCATGCTGGGCGACTGGCCGGGCCTCAAATCATCCGCCCTGTTCGAGGACCGCGATCTCAGACCCGCGGTGGATGCGCGTTCCGTATTCAAGGGACTGCTGCGCGACCAGCTTGGCTGGGTGTCGGGCGACCTCGACACAGACGTGTTCCACGACAGCGCCAGCGCGAAGGCGATGGGCGGGCTGGTCTGAGCCGCAGACTAGGCTGCAATGGCGCCCGCAGGCCCGACATAGACCGAAGCCGGCCGCACCAGCCGCCCCGTCGCAAGCTGTTCGCGGGCGTGGGCGATCCAGCCCAGGACACGGCCACACGCAAACAGGTTCGTGAACAGGCCACGCGGCGCGCCCAGCGCTTCCAGCAGAATGGCCGTGTAGTACTCCACATTGGTGTCGAGCTTCCGGTTCGGCTTTTCGTCGGCAAGCCGCTTCAGAATGCGGCGCTCGATTGTTTGCGCGAGTGCGAGCCTGCCATTGCTCACAGGCAGTCCTGACACAACGCGCTTCAGGACATCGGCGCGCGGATCGCGCGTGCGATAGACGCGATGGCCAAATCCCATCAGGCGCTCGCCCCGGTCCAGCGCGCTCCGGATCCACGTCTCGGCATTGTCGACCGTTCCAATGCCATCGAGCATGTCGAGCACGGGACCCGGCGCGCCGCCGTGCAGGGGTCCCTTGAGCGCGGAGAGAGCCGCGATCACGGTCGATCCAAGTCCGGCTCGCGTGGACGCGACGCAGCGCGCAACAAAGGTCGAGGCGTTGAGACCATGGTCGCACACCGTCACGAGATAGGTCCCCAGCGCACGCGCCTCGGCATCTGTCGGAATCTCGCCGCGGATCATGCGGAGCAGGTCTGTCGCCTGATCGGCGGACGCGTCGGGCGCGACCGGCGCCTTGCCCGCCGAAAGCCGGGCGATGGCTCCCGTAGCCACCGCCGTCGTCGCAACGAGATCGATCGCGTTCGCCAGATCATGTCCGTCCGGGGCAAGGCTCAGCGCTGCGCGCAAGGCTTCGGTTTCGGGCAGACGCGTCAGACGTGGGAAATCAGGGGCCAGTCTTTCGAACGCCGCAAGCCTCGCCGCGCCAAGCGCGGACCGCAGATCATCAGGCGTCTCGTCGAACAGCCCGCCCCACAGCAGGCGCGCAGTCTGTTCAAAGCTGAATTCGCGCGCGAGATCCTGCACGTCATGACCGCGGATGATCAGCCGGCCCTCGGCTCCGCGCACATCCGACAGGATCGTTTCCGCCGCGACGACCTTTTCCAGACCCGCATCCATTGTGTGACTCCGTGACTTGCTGGAGCGGACATGGCGTTTCGTGATAGCATTGGTCAAGATTGAGCAATATAATCAATATGAGGCTGCATGAACTGGGTTTCGGCGGAGGAGGCGCTTGAACGCCTCGGCGTGCGGCGGCAGACGCTCTACGCCTATGTCAGCCGCGGGCTGCTGCGGGCGCGGCCGGATGAAGATGATCCACGGCGCAGCCTCTATGCGCTCGGCGATCTCACGCAGCTGAAGGGAAGGCGGCGTGGCGCGCGCCGGCGCGCCGAGGTGGCCGCTGGCGCAATCGCCTGGGGCGAGCCTGTTCTGGAAAGCGCGATCTCCACAGTGCGCGACGGACGTCTGATCTTGCGCGGCCGGCCGGTTGAAGATCTGGCGGCGCGCGCAACGCTGGAAGAGGTCGCTTCGCTGTTGTGGTCGTCAGCGGGCCAACCTGCGCCAGCGCCGGCGCAAAAGCCCGATGGCGCCACCGCCAAGGCCAGAGCGTTTCGCGTTCTGGCGCGCCATGCGGCTGAGGACGCCCCTTCACTTGGCCGAAGCGCGTCTGCGCTTGCGGAGGACGCCTGGCGGCTACTTCCGGCATTCGCCGACGCACTGGCGGGCGCGTCGGGCAGCGGTCCGGTGCATGCCCGTCTGGCGCGCGCCTGGAAAACCAGCGCACGCGGCGCCCAGCTGATCCGCCGCGCGGTTGTGCTGATGGCGGACCACGAGCTGAACCCGTCGACCTTCGCCGTACGGATCGCCGCCTCCACGGGTGCGCCGCTCGCGGCCTGCGCGCTTGCCGGCATGTCGACGCTGGCTGGCCCTCTACATGGGGAGGCGGCGGCGCGGGCGCTTGCCCAGATCGATCTCCTGCTGGCCGCGAAGGCCCCGGCGGCCGAACTCAAGGCGATGGTGGCGCGCGGGGAAAACTTCGCAGGCTGGTCGCATCCGCTCTATCCCGATGGCGATCCCCGCGCAGCGAATTTATTAGCGGCCCTCAAGCCGCGCGCGCCGATGCTGCGGATCCTGAACCTCATCTCGCGGGAAACGGGCGAGCGGCCCAACTGCGATGCGGCTCTGGCGGCGCTCACGCGTGAGCTGGGCCTGCCGGATGACGCGCCCTTCTGCATCTTTGCGCTGGGCCGGCTCACGGGCTGGCTGGCCCATGCGATCGAGCAACGCGCCAATGGCCGGATAATCCGGCCGCGTGCGCGCTATGTCGGTGAGTAACGGAACAGGGGTGCGACCGTCGGTCAGGCTGCCTGCAGCACGCCCTTTTCCTCAAGGTACTGTTTCAGCTCGCCCGACTGGAACATTTCCTTGGTGATGTCGCAGCCGCCGACGAACTCGCCCTTCACATAGAGCTGCGGAATGGTCGGCCAGCTGGAGAAATCCTTGATGCCCTGCCGCAACTCGGCGTCCTCGAGAATGTTCGCCGAGTCGTACTGAACGCCCATGTGGTCGAGGATCGAGACGACCGTCGCCGAGAAGCCGCATTGGGGGAAAGTCGGCGTTCCCTTCATGAACAGGAAGACCGGGCTGCCGTCGATCAGGCCCTGAATGCGTGCGTTGATATCGGACATGGCGGACCTCTTGCGGCGGTTTCCCCCGAAAATCGGGGGTTCACGCACTTGAGCTAAGGCCGGAACCGCCCGTAATCAAGCGCCCCGTATTCGGCGTCAGCACGGCGGCGACGTTGGATTCAAGGTGATCCAGCCGTGACGTGGTGGTGACGACGCGGTGGGCGCCGCCCTCGTCGAGCGCCCAGTTGAGCGCTTCGTCCACAGTCATCGGCGTTGGCGGGCGCGGCGCGGCCCAGCCCATCAGCGAGCGCGCCAGCCGCCAGGTCGCGCCGGCGCTGACGGGAACCGGAAAGCGCGGGTTGGCTGCGGCCAGCGTCTCGATGCCGACCAGTTCCCCGGCCGACCGCAGGCGATAGAGTCTTTCCTTCTCCTGCTGCGAGAGGCCGGCGTGAACCGGCGCCATGTAGTGCGTGAAGTGTCCGCTGGCGAGCGCGGCGTCGAGCTCCTTGCCGCGGCCGCAGATGCCGAGCGAGACAATCTCGCCGCGGAACTTCATGTCGGAGAGCGTCCGCAGCAGTTCATCGGTCAGTTCCGACGGCGCAGGTCCATGCAGGAACAGCCAGTCGATCCGCGCACGCCGCAGGCGCTTCAGAGACGCTTCAACCGAACGGCGCACGCCGTCGGGCGAGAAGTCGCGATGGCGGCGCTTCAGGCCGGACGAGAGCAGGCCGACCTTCGTGGAGACGATCGGATCATAGGGCGGCAACCGCGCCAGCGCTTCTCCGAGCCGGCGCTCCGCTTCGCCCGAGCCGTAGGATGGTCCGGTGTCGAACACTCGCACGCCCATCGCGTAGGCATGCTGGACAAGCTGAACCGTCGTCTCGGGACGAATGAGCGGCGAGCCATGCGGACCGCTCACCCCGAAACCGAGGCGGCGGGCGCCATGCGCATTGTCGCGAAGACCTTCTGCCACGTCCGGCGTCGCCTTTTCAGCCGGGAGCCCGTGTGGAGAGCGCAAGCGCGTGCAGCTGCCCGCCCATGCGCCCCTTCAGGGCAGCGTAGACCAGCTGATGCTGCGCCACGCGCGTCTTGCCGCGGAACTGCTCCGAAACGATCTCGGCGCTCCAGTGGTCGTTGTCGCCCGCCAGGTCTTTCAGCGTAATGGCGGCGTCCGGGAAGGCATCGCGCAGGTACGACTCCAGCGTCGCCCGGTCCATCGCCATGGTGAAAGTCCTCCCAGTCTCGTCGTTCCCGACGGAACGCCGTGCGCCGGCGTTTGTCCCGGTGTTGTATCTAGTCCCGGATCGTGATCGCACAATAGCCGAACGCAGCAATGGCCGCCAAAGCAGTCAGACGCCTTGTCGCGCGTCAATCCGCGCAAACTCGGACGGAAGGGCCTGCCTTGCCTGTTGCGCTTGGGCAGATCAGCCCTTCTCGCCCGCCATGTAGCGGGGCAGCCAGCCTTCATGCGCGGCGCGCAGCGTCGCCAGTGGCACTGCAGCATCGCGCGCCGTCTCAACCGCCGGGTCAAAGCGGATGATGATGGCGTCGCCGCCGAACGTCCCCTGATAATGCACCATGCCTTCGATGGGGGCGAGGTCGCCGGCGATTTCGCCCGCCACCGCGGGGTCAACCGCGAGAAGATAGCGGGCCTGGCTTTCGCCGAAGCGCAGCGACACGCAGCTGGGGCCCTGGATCGTCGGCGGATCGATGGTGACGCCGACACCCGAGGCAAGCGCCATCTCGGCCGCGGCGCAGAGGATGCCGCCGTCGGAGACATCATGCACGGCGTGGACCTTGCCCGCATGGATCAGCTTGCGGATGAAAGCGGCGTTGCGTTTCTCGTCTTCGAGGTCGACTTCCGGCGGCGGGCCGGCTGCGGGCCCATCGAGGCCGAGGATCACGCGCGCATAAAGCGAAGCGCCGATATGGGCCGATGTGTCAGGCGAGTCGCTGCGCACCAGCAGAAGCACATCGCCATCCTGCGCGCCCTTCAGCGTCGCGATCTTCGAAAGATCGTCGATGAGGCCGATGCCGCCGACCACAGGCGTCGGCGGAATGCCGACGCCGTCGGTCTCGTTGTAGAGCGACACGTTGCCGGAGACGACGGGGAAGTCGAGCGCGCGGCAGGCTTCCGCCATGCCTTCGATCGCCTTCACGATCACGCCCATCGTGTCCGGCTTTTCGGGATTGCCGAAGTTGAGGTTGTCGGTGATCGCAATCGGCGTCGCGCCGACAGCGGAAAGATTGCGGTAAGCCTCGGCCACGGTCTGCTTGCCGCCCTGGAAAGGATCGGCGGCGACATAGTGCGGGTTGCAGTCAGAGCAGATCGCCAGCGCCTTGTTGGTGCCATGGATGCGCACGATGGCCGCATCGCCGCCCGACTGCGATGAGTCGATCGTGTCGCCCATCACGTGGCGGTCGTACTGTTCCCAGATCCAGCGTTTGGATGCCATGTCGGGCGAGGACATCAGCTTGATCAGCGCCTCGCCATAGTCGGCCGGTTCGGGATAGCGCGAGATATCCAGCGGCGGGGCGGCCTTCGGCGGCGTCCACGGCCGGTCATAGTTCGGCGCGTCCTGCGACAGAGGCGAGACCGGAATATCGCACACCACGGTTCCGTGCTGGATCAGCACAAGGCGGCCTGTGTTGGTGGTCCGGCCGATCGCTTCGGCGTCGAGATCCCACTTCTCGAAGATTGCCTTGGCCAGCGCTTCCTTGCCCGGCTTCAGCACCATCAGCATGCGTTCCTGGGATTCGGAGAGCATGATCTCGTAGGCCGTCATGCCTGTTTCGCGTTGCGGCACCCAGTCGAGATTCATCTCGACGCCGACGCCGCCCTTGTCCGCGATCTCGACGGAGGAGGAGGTGAGGCCCGCGGCGCCCATGTCCTGGATCGACTGGATCGCATCCGTCGCCATCAGTTCGAGGCAGGCCTCGATCGGCAACTTTTCCGTGAAGGGATCGCCGACCTGCACGGTCGGGCGTTTTCTTCATCGCCTTCGAGAATTCCGCCGACGCCATGGTCGCCCCATGGATGCCGTCGCGGCCGGTCTTGGAGCCGACATAGAAGATCGTGTTCCCCGGCTCGGCATCAGCGCGAATAGAAGATCTTGTCCTGGTCGGCGAGGCCGAGCAACCATCGCGTTGACGAGGATGTTGCCATTTCGTTGTAGCCCTTGTGGAACTGCGTCTCGCCGGCGACCGTCGGCACGCCCACGCAGTTGCCATAGCCGCCAATGCCGCCGACGACGCCGGCGACAAGGCTGCGTGTCTTGGGATGGCCCGGATCGCCGAAGCGCAGCGCGTTGACCAGCGCCACAGGCCGCGCCCCCATCGTGAACACGTCACGCAGGATGCCGCCCACGCCCGTCGCCGCGCCTTGATAGGGCTCAATGTACGAAGGGTGGTTGTGGCTCTCCATCTTGAAGATGCAGGCCTGCCCGTCGCCGATGTCCACGACGCCGGCGTTCTCGCCCGGCCCCTGGATCACTTTCGGGCCCTTGGTCGGGAATTTGCCGAGATGGCGGCGGGTCGACTTGTAGGAGCAGTGCTCCGACCACATCACCGAGAAGATGCCCATCTCGACCAGATTCGGTTGCCGCCCCAGCCGGTCGAGGATGATCTGGTATTCGTTCGGCTTCAGGCCATGCGCCTTGCCGGACGCTTCGTCCTGCGGGGCGAGAAGAGGGGAGAGGTCGATTGGCGCGCTCATGCGCGGTCATTTACGCGAGCCGGGCGATTCTGCAATGTGGCGGGGCAAACAAGCCGGGAATGCCTGATTTCCGGTGGATAATTTGTCGGGCAAGCAGGCCATGCCGCAACTGAGGGCAGAACAGGGCGACATCACGCGCGCGGCCGTCGACATCATCGTCAACGCCGCGAATTCATCCCTGCTCGGTGGCGGCGGCGTCGATGGCGCGATCCACCGCGCGGCGGGGCCCGGCCTGCTGGCTGAATGCCGGATGCTCGGCGGATGCCCGACCGGCGAGGCGCGGATCACCGGCGCCTATGATCTGCCGCATCGCCACGTGATCCACACGGTCGGACCGGTCTGGCGTGGCGGCGAACGCGGCGAGCCCGACCTGCTGGCCAGCTGCTACCGCAACGCGCTCCTGCTCGCCCGCGATCACGCCTGCGAGTCCATCGCCTTTCCGGCCATCTCCACGGGCGTCTATGGCTATCCGCGAGAACCAGCCGCCGCGATCGCGGTCTCGACCGTCCGCGAGATGCTGGCTGCCGAAGCCAGCGACATGCGCATCCTGTTCTGTTGCTTCGACGCCGGCACTTTGTCCGTATATCGCGAACTGCTTCGGCCCGGCTGATAGGTCCCCACCTGTCCTCCCCGTAAACGGGGAGGGACCTTGCTTCACGAACTTACCCGGCATCGAAGGACGGTGGCGCATCCGGGTCCCTCCCCGTTTACGGGGAGGACAGGTGGGGACCTCTATCCAGGCGTTCCGGATTCGGCCGAACAGCGCGCTCGCGCTGAAAAATCTTCTCTCACGATCTCAAGTGCTAGCGCGGTTGCGCCTGTACAACTCCGGCGTTCGTGTCCCCACCTCCGTCACCTGCGCGCATACTCCCCCCATCGTATCCGCATGGAGGGCAGCCGATCACTGTCCAGCGGCGCGGGCGCGATGTGGTCGAGCGTGAGCCCGGGACTTCGGCTGGACAGCTGAAGCCCGCACGCAGCCGGCGCTACAACGTCAGGGAGGTGAAAAATCTCCTGTTCGAGGCTGGCGAAGAACGATCACGGGGACGCGGGATGCAAGCGCATCCCACCATCTCCCGCACGGCCCATCCTCGCGCGGGCCATCCCGCGTCCCCGGCCCTCCATGTCTGCAAGGAGGGAGACCACAGCATCCCGGGCGGATTACACCGGCCCCACAGCGAAGCTGTATTTCAAGCGCTCGCCTTCACCAGCGCCTCGCGCTCGTCCCCCGTCAGATGCCGCCATTTTCCTTCCGGCAGATCGCCAAGGCGCAGCGGCCCGATCCGGACGCGCACGAGGTCAGCCACCTCCAGCTCAACCAGCTCGCACATGCGCCGGATCTGGCGGTTGCGTCCCTCGGTCAGCACAAACCGCAGCACCTGCATATCCTCCAGCGTCACCTTCGCCGGCCTGAGCTGGCGCCCATCCAGTTCAAGACCATGACGCAGCTTCTGGATCTTCGTCCGGTCGACCTTGCCGCGCACGGTGACGACGTACTCCTTGTCGATCTCGCTGTCGGGGCCGATGATCGCTTTCGCCAGCACCCCGTCTTCCGACAGCAGCAACAGGCCACGCGAATCCTGGTCGAGCCGGCCCAGCGCCGGAAGACTCGCGCGGGAGGAGGGGACGATGCCCTTGCCGACCTGCGCCTCGGCCGTGAGAAGGCGCGCGGCGGGGATCTGGCCGTGCTCGGGTTGCGCCGAGACAACGCCGGGCGGCTTGTTGATGACGACGGACACCTGCGCGCCAAGGCCAAGCTCGGCGCGTTCGTTGAGCGTCAGGGTCTGGCCCGGCGCAATCTTGCGGCCGGCATCGCTGACACGCTCGCCATCGATCATGACGGCGCCCGCCGTGATCAGCTCTTCCGCCTCGCGCCGTGAACACACGCCCGCCTGCGCCAGCCACTTGTTGACGCGCATCGGCTCGGTCCCGTCATAGGTGCGTATCCAGGCCATCAGCCGCGGTATTCCTGTTCGTGCGCCGCCGTGAGTTCGACGAGCTCATCATAGAACCATTCGACAAAAGCGGCCTCGTCGAACTGGACAACATCGATCTCGTCGATGGTCTGGCAGGCGAAGCCGTCGAACTCGCAGTCGCGGTACAGGACCAGCGGCGCGAAGAAGCTGGCGACGCGCGGCGTCGAAGGCGGCGGCAGATCACCCTCCTGTGGCGGGGCGCCTGTCAGCTGACCGACGTCGCGCTGCAGGATATGGCCAAGCACGATGTCCGATTTGCGGTGGCGCACTTCGACAACGAAACGGGCAAACTGGTCAAGCGCTTCGTCCGCCGGGACGACATTGAACGCCAGCCGCCGGCTGGCCACACGGCGTTCGATCCGCTCGGCGAGGGATTCCGCCGCCTGCTTGATGGCCTCGATCTCGCGGCGCTCCAGTTCCGCTTCAACGCGGCCTTCCGCGCGAAGCTCGGCGCCGCGCTGTTCGACCTCGTCGTCAAACTTGCCCATCGTCGCCTCGTTCAGCCCTTCTGCTCGCGGCCGCGTTCCATCGCGGTCTTGCGGGATGCTTCAGCCGCCTCCGGCGTCACTGCGGAATTGTTCGCCGACCCACGCGCAACCTCCATCTTCAGGGCGTCAGGCAAGGGCAGGGCGAGGCCGTCATCGATGACAGCCTTCATGCGTTTCAGCAGCCCGCCTTCCACGCTCGCCATCTCGTGCGCCAGCTTGCGCGCGGCAGGCACGAGGTCTTCCGGAGCAAGGACGCGGTTGACCAGACCCCACCGCTCGGCGGTTTCCGCATCGAGATAGTTGCCCGTCAGCGACAGCTCCTTGGCGCGGCTGGCCCCGATGATGCGCGGCAGTTTCTGCGACAGGCCCCAGACGGCCATCAGGCCAACGCGGCTGTGCGTGTCCGCAAACCGGGCCTCGGTCGACGCCAGCAGCACATCGCACATCAACGCCAGTTCGAATCCGCCGGTGATGGCAAAGCCATTGATCGCGCCGATCACGGGCCACGGGCAATCCGCGAACGCCGCCGCCAGATCCATGTCGGCGTTGGCCTGACCGCCGACACCGAGCGAGAAGCCTTTCTGGCCGGCTTCCTTGAGATCGACCCCGGCGGAGAAGGCGCGGCCATTCCCGGTCAGCACGATGGCGCGCACATCCTCGCTTGCCGACAGCGCGCGGATTGTCTTCACGATCTCGACGCGCAACGCGACGGACAGGGCGTTCAGCTGCTTCGGCCGGTTCAGGGTCAGGGTGGCGACGGGTCCGTCACGCTCGACCAGCAGGATCGGTTCGGCCTGTTCGCTCATCTACTTCTTTCCCTAGTCCTTCGGATCCATCTCGGGCTGGCCGCCCTGCGCCCGGACAATCTCGGCAAGCTGCCCGGCCAGCCGGTTGACCAGTTCCGCGTCGCGGCTGCGGGCGACCAGATTGGTCCCGAACTCCATGGTTTTGCCGTTCAGCCGCATGAAGGGATAGGAGCCGAGGCTGGCGTCCGGAACGGCTTTCGCCAGCTCTCCCAGCGGATCGGCGATTGCGCCTTCGCGCACCCCATTGGCGCGCACGGTGCGGGAATGCACGACGGCGCCGCCCTCGATCCTGTGCGGGATATCGGCCAGCATCCCCCGCATGACGGACGGTACGCCGGCCATGACGAACACGTTCGCTAACTGGAATCCCGGCGCCGCCGAGACCGGGTTGGCGATCAGGCTTGCGCCGTCGGGAATGCGGGCCATCCGCATACGGCCTTCATTGATCTCCTGTCCGCGCGCCTCGTACCAGGGCCGCAGGATCGCCACGGCGTCCGCCCGCACATCGATGCTGCGACCGAACGCCGCCGCCATCGCGTCCGCCGTTATGTCGTCATGCGTCGGCCCGATGCCGCCTGTGGTGAACACATAGTGGTAGCGGGCGCGGAGTTCGTTGACTGCCGCGACGATGACGTCGTGGACGTCCGGCACGACGCGCGCCTCGCGAACCTCGACGCCGAGCGGGGCAAGAAACTGAGCAATGGCGCGGAGATTTGTGTCCTGCGTGCGGCCCGACAGGACCTCGTCGCCAATCAGCAATACGGCAGCCGTGACAATCTTGGTCATGCGCCGCGTTTACGTCTGCTTGGTCACGCCGTCCAGCGCTGCCGTGAACGACCGGTAAACGGGAGCGTCGCAATTCTTTGTAAATTCCCCGCCCGGCGAAGCGAGTAATTAAGTCTGAAGCCTCATACTCCTGTCTGATGGAGGTGGGGACACCCATGACGCCAAGGATGCGCCTCTCGAAAGCGCGGGGCGGCAACGTGATGATCGAGTTCGCGTTGCTCGCGCCTGTGTTCTTCATGCTCATTATGGGCCTGGTTGAGTTCGTACTCTTCCAGTACAAGAGCTACGCGCTCAATCACGTCGTCTACGAAGCCGCACGAAACCTGCAGACGGGCGAGGTCCAGACATCCGCCGACATGCAGGCCGCCTTCCATGAGGAAGTCTGCGCCAAGGCCGGCGCCATGATCGACTGCGAGTCGATCGTGTTCGACGTCCGCGCCTTCGACTCGCTCAACGAAGTCACCTATCCGCCGGTCGAGTTCGACGAGGACGGCAACCCCACCAACTTCGTGTTCGAGCCGGGCGGTCCCAACAAATATTCCGTGGTTCGCGCCGCGCTCCACCACCAGTTCATCACACCCTTCATGGACAAGCTGTTCCGGATGGGGCCGGACATGCCGGCGATCGTGAACTCCTTCTGCATCGTCAAAAACGAGCCCTGGGTCTGAACATGCGCCCCTTTTCAGCCTTGATCCGGTTTGGGAAGGATCGCCGCGGCATCGCGGCGGCGGAGTTCGCGCTGATCGCTCCGGCGCTGATCTTCCTCGTGATGGGTGTGTTCGAAATGGCTTTCCGCTTCCGCGCGTCGGAAGAAGCCACACGCTACGTTCACCAGGTGGCGGACCTGGTTTCGCGTGAAACGTCGCTGACGACCGCCGCCATCGGCGAGATCTACGACGCCTCCGTCTATATGATGAAGCCGCTCGACACGACAGACAATCTTGATCTCGATGTCTCCTCGGTGGGCTTTGAAGGCGAGGATGCCGTGCCGACCGTGCTGTGGCGCCGCGTGGCCGGCACGGCGGTTTCGTTTGATGTGAATGAAGCCGACGGCATGGGCCTGGAGGATGAAAGCGTCATCCGCGTCGGCGTTCGCTACAACTACCAGAGCGTACTGTCGGAACTGTTCGGCGGCGGCTTCATGGCGATCGAGAAGACCGCCTATGCCCGCCCCCGGATCGAACGGAAGGTCTCGATCGACGGACAGAAGACCGATGGCGGCGCAATCCAGTACGTAAGCGGCTAGGGCGGTGGGAGGCCGCGAAAGCGGTCATTCGTAAGGAAAAGCGGGATGTCTGGCTCGGTCAGGAAATTCCTCAAGGACGCCAAGGGCGCGTTCGCGATGCAGTTCGCGCTCATGGCGGTGCCGCTGTGCGTGTGCACCGGTCTCGCCATCGATGGCGGGCGCGCCTTCCTGGCGCACTACGAGCTGGCCTCGGCGCTGGACGCAGCTGCGCTGGCCGCCGGATCGACGCTGGACAACGACGCCGATCTGGATGCGGTCGCGCGCCGCTTCGTCGATATGAACTTCAAGACACAGCACGACGAACCCGTTGCGCTTCAGCTTGTCTCGGTCGATGGCGATGACGGACTTGTCCTTCGCGGATCTGTGAAGATCAACACGTTCTTCATGCCGCTGGTTGGCCAGCCCTATGTCGAGATTTCGGCCGAGAGCGAGGTCCGTCGCGGCGGCAACAGCGTTGAAGTGGCGCTGGCGCTGGACGTTACCGGCTCGATGAATGCGACCCGGATTGCAGGACTTCAGGACGCCTCGAAAGTGCTGATCGACGAGGTCGTGTCCACATCGCAGACGCCGTATTTCTCCAAGGTCGCCGTCACGCCATGGTCACAGAGCGTCTATGTCGGGTCCGACCACGCACCGGCGTCGGCCTTGACCGATCTTCGCGGCGATCTGATTGGCTCGACGTCCATCAGCGGCGCAACGTGGCGCAACTCCGGCACGTCCACCAAGACCATTTCCAGCGCCGGCTGGCGGACCAATTCGGGCAAGACGATCTCGAACGTTACGTGGAAGAACGGCAGCTCCTACTCGATCACGGGTATCACCAAAACAAACGGCAATGCGCGCATCCGGGTCCAGACATCGTCCTATCCCGGCTACAGCAATGGCGACACGGTGGTGATCACAGGCGCCAATGGCAGCTATGCATCGCTCAATGGCCAAATGTTCAAGGTGGCGAACCGCACCACCTCGTCGCCGTACTACTTCTGGCTGCAGAATGTAGGTACGACCTCATACACGACGCCGCCGAGCGGCAGCACGAACGCCACAAGCGGCAGCTCGCAGCGCTGTCTGCAAACAGACTGCACAATCCAGGTGACTGCCAGCAGCCATGGCTTCGCGACAGGCGACAGAATCTATGTTGAAAGCGTCAACACTTCGGGCGGCGGCTCCAGCGTCAACAACACGTGGGGCGAAACCTGGAGCATCACCTATCGTGATAGCAACAATTTCACACTCGATGGAACGTTTGGTCCAGACTACGCGACCTACTGGTCCAACGGCAAAGCCTCCGAGTGCTATGTCTCGGATTGCCGCTATCGTGTCGTCACGACGGCGAACCACAGCTTCTCGAACTCGGACTACGTCTTCATCTGGAACGTTTCGGAAAGCGGTGGCGGCACGTCGCTCAACACCGCCACGAACGCTAGCATAAATGTCGAAGATCCGTCGGGGACGGAATTCTACCTGCCGGGCGACGCGCGCAACTACAAGACGTGGTCTTCGGGCGGCTACGCCGCTGAATGCGCCAACGTCTACTGCAATGTCGAAGTAACGTCGAACGGACACGATCTGTCGAGCGGCGACTATGTCTACATTTCGAGCGTGGGCGGGCTGACCGGCATCAACACCAGCGGCGACAATTCGTGGCAGGTCTCAGTCCTGTCGTCGAATGCGTTCCGTCTGAACGACTCGCGCCCGTCGCAATCGAACATGTCCAGCAACTATTCGTCCGGCGGCGCGGCGCAATGCCTTGAGTATGGCTGCGAGAAAATGCGCTATGTGGATGACAACCACAATCCGCAAGTCTACTCGGCAACGAGCTGTATGGTGGAGCGCTATGGCGCCAACGCCGCTACGGACGTGAGCCCTGACACATCTCGACTCGGCATCCTCTATTCCAGCAATGGAAACTGCACGACCAGCAACTATGTGACGCCGCTGACGTCGAACAAGACACGGCTGAATCAAGCCATCGAAGACCTCTCAACCGGCGGCTCGACAGCCGGTCAGCTCGGCATCGCCTGGGCGTGGTACATGCTGTCGCCGAACTTCGCGACGGTTTGGGACAAGGAAGTCGAGAACCAGCCGAAGGCCTACGGTACGCCGGAGCTGGCCAAGGTTGCTGTGCTGATGACGGACGGCGAGTTCAACTACTCGACCTGTCGCGGCGTTTCACTGAACGATCTGGAGTCGACGTCCGGGTGCAACAACAACACGCCCTTCCAGCAGGCTGAAACGATCTGCTCCGCCATGAAGGCGCAGGGCATCGTCATCTATACGGTCGGCCTTGAGCTCAACACCGCGCTATACAGCGACGACTTCCTCCTGGCCTGCGCGACAAGCCCTGAGCACGCCTTCCTGGCGTCCAACACGGACGAACTGAAGGAAGCCTTCAGGAAGATCGCGACGTCGATCTCGAAGCTGCGGCTGTCGAAATAGAAGAAGTCACCGGGCGCGAGCGGGTCTGGAGAAGGCCGCTCGCGCCCGGGCAGTTGTCAGCCCCCGGGGCGGGAGTTGCGGGATCTCGGTGTCCCGCCTGTTCATCCGCGCCCTATTCCGCCGCCCGCGCGATCGCGCTTACCGACGCATCGCACGCAAACCGTCGCGCCCAAGGGCTCTGCGGCTTGTGAGCGAGGCGCTCCGCAGCGATCGCCTCCGCTATTGTCCTGAAGCCGCCGCGCAGGGCTGCCGCCATGGCGGTGAGCGTCAGCACGTCGCGCTGCGCATGGCTTCCGCCGAACCGCTGGGCGATGCCGCGCACACGCAGGATCTTGTCCAGCGCTTCCGCGTAGCGACCCCGGGCAAAAGCCACGAAGCCTTCGACCAGCGGCAGCCCCACCAGCGCCGTCATCGCTTCGTTGTCGCCACCGGCGTCAAGCGACCGATGCATGCTGGCGCGCAGCCGGTCTGTATCAGAGAGGCGCCCGGCGCCGATCAGCGCCATGGCGCAGTGAAGGTCGTTGAACGCGTAGTGGCCGGCGGCCTTGTCTGACCATATGTCGGCAAGACGCTCGAAGCGGTTCCCGACATCAACGCGTTCGAGGTGCAGCCGCCAGAGCAGGGCGGATGCATCGACCATCTCAAGCGCGATCACTGCGTTTTCGTCGGGCCTCACCCGCTGATCGTAGATATCAAGCGCGGCGGCGTGATCCTGCGCATCGAGGTGAAGCAGGGCCAGATGCCACCAATTGTGGTAGGCCAGCCCGCAATCCGTCGCCCAGCCGTGTTCTGTCGTTGCGAACCAGGCCTTGCCGGCATCGACGTCGCCGCGCATCTCGTGGACATGAGCGACCGCGTGAACGGCCCAGACGTCAGCGGGTTCGCGCTCCACCGCTTCCAGGCCCAGCTCCAGCGCCTGAGCGTAGTCGCCACACTCTTCAAGGCCAAAAGCAGCCATGCCGAGTACAGCGTGCAGACCTTCGTCCTGATCATCGAAAGCGCGCAGGGCCTGAAGCGGCCAGTCGCGCAGGTCAAACTGGCGGCCGGTGAAGAAACAGCCGCCATGTGCGGTCTGCAGGGCGAGCAGGTCGCGCGGCGAATCCTGCGCGATGCGACCGAATGCATTGGTGGAATCGTGCAGGCGGCCGTCCGCCCAGGCCGTTGCGGCGGCCAGATGCGCCCGTTCGCGCGCATCCAGATCGCAGGCCTCGGCGGCGCGCAGCGAGCGCCGGACTTCGTCGAGATAGAGCCGGTCCGTGGTCTGGCCTAGCAGAACGGCTCGCGTGATCCAGGCGAGGCCGAATTGCGGGTCGGCGTCGATGCTCGCATCCAGCGGCGCTATCGGGTCGCCGTGATAGGTGCGGATCAATCGCAGGGCCTGGTTGAAGTTGTCCTGCGCTTCGCGCGAGCGGGTCGAAAGGGGATTGTCGTAGATGTCGGTGAGCATGGAGGACGTTCCAATGTTGGCCAGCTCCACGGCGCGCTCACACGCTTGAGGCGCAACCGCGCCGTGGGCCAGGCTTCTTGTTGTGGACTGGGATCAGGCGGACATCGTTGCGGACGCGCCGATCGTTGCGGCCACCATGAACAGGACAACCGCGCCGAGCACGGAGAGTTCGATGGCGAGCGCCAGGTTGGCGATCTGTCTCTGGATGAAGTTGGACATGGGGAGGACCCTTCTTTTCTTGTTGTCAGTCTTCTTCTACGGCGTCTCATGCGCCGATCAGGACTAACTAGGGTGATCCAGCTCCAGTCGATAGAAGACGCGCGGTGCAGCCGCTGCAGAAATCCGTTTGTCAGCGAATTCAGAGGCTTGCGGTCTTGCGAGGGTTCAGGCTCTGCATTGTTGCAGACTTGCCGCAGGCTAAGTGTACCTGTGGTGCAGTAATCCGGGCGGGATCGCGGCAGAAGCTAGGTTCCGGAGTGGCCGGGATTTGGATAAGGCTGGCGCGGCGCAGGTCTGCGTGATGGAGCTGATGCGGGGTTGCGCGCCAGACGCAACTCGCAATTGGGGTGGCGTTATGGTGGTGCGTATACTCCAGTTTCTGATTGGCGCCGTGTTGGCCGGAGGCGGGGGATATCTCGCATGGCTGAATCGCGCCGACTTCGGAACGATCTTTCCGCCCGGCCCCGCCGGTCCGCCATGGATGCTTGTCCTTGCCGTCATGGCGATTGCGTCCGGTCTCGTCTTCCTTGTGAGCGCAGTGCATCCGCGTCCCGCCCGGCGCGCTGAACTGGAAGCCCATGCTGAAGCGCGCGATGCGCAGTTGAAAGAAGCCGAGGTCTACTACTCTGAAGCTGGCCGCGCCGCTGATCGCGACTGGCGTTCCGGCGATATCGCGCCGCCGGTCGCGCCGATACCGCCCCCGCCGGAACCTCCACCGGAACCGGCTGCCTCTCCGGCCGTCGAACCCGTCGCCGCCCCGGCGCCGGCGGAACCCGCGCCGGCCGCACCGGCTCCGCCTGGTGCGGCTCCCGCGCCGCCGCCAGCGCCCGAGCCAGTGCCACAACCTGCGCCCGAACCCGCGCCTGCCGTTGCCTCGGTTTTCCCATCCGCAGCATCGCTTGGCCCGATACCCGCCGCATCGGAACCGCCGCCCGCGACAGTCGCGACCGCGCCGCCGCCCGATCAAGGGCCGCATTCAGGCATTCGTCTCGCCCTCAAGGAGGGCCGGCTGGACGAGGCCGAGCGTCTGCTGGAGGCGGCGCGCGAAACGGCGCAGGGGCTGGAACTTGCGGAACTCACCGGTCTTGCAGGCGACCACGCTGCTGCAGCCGGGCGGCAAAGCCACGCGAAATGGTTGTGGCGGCTTGCCTTGCGCCGCTTCGGCGAGGCCGGGCAGCTGGAAGCGCCCGCCGCGCGCGCCGTCGCCGAGGCCCTGCGAACACTTGGTTAAGGTTCCGGCCCGCAGGGAACCCTAATCCCTTGAACTGTCGCTAAACCAATTGCGGCTAGGGTTCACGGCAATCGTGAACTTTCGCGGGCGTTTTGTTTATGCCGCCGACTTCCCTGCTGAACTCGCCTGACGTGGCGGTGGCGGTGCTTGCCGCCATCCCCTGCTGCGTCGTCGATTCGCGCGACCGGATCGTGGAAGTGAACGCCGCCTTCGCCGCCCGCCTGCAACGTCCCGCACAATTTCTTGTCGGCGTGGAAGTGCTCGAACTGCTTCGCGGGCTGGCCGCCGACGAGTCGCGGTCGACCGGCGCCAATTGCTTCCGGCTGGTTGGCAACGGCGCCGAGTCGTGGGTGCGTGTGGATCGCACCACCATTTCGCCGGGCCGTGATGTCATCCGGCTGGTCGATGTTTCGATGGAGTGGATGGCGCTGACCACGCTCACCAGCGCACGCTCGACGCGCGATCGGCTACTCGCGGACGCGGAGGTCGGCGACTGGCGTTATGATCCTGATACGCAGCTCTACTCGTTCGCCGGCGAAATCTCACTTGGCTATCGCGAGGCGGCCCGCCCCGTGCCGCTGGATCTGCTGCAGAAGCTTCAGCATCCGGACGACATCGCGAAAGAGAACGAGATCCGGGACCGCCTGACGACACAGGGCGGATCGGCGGTCGGCGAAATGCGCATGCGCGGCGGCGATGGCCAGTGGCACACGCTACGCGTTTACTACCGGTCCGGCCGAAAGCTGGCGTCTGGCCGCTATGAAATGTTCGGCCTGACCCAGAAGGTCACGGAATTGGCGCAGGCGCGTGACGAGGCTGACCTGATGTCGAGCCGGCTCGAGCTGGCCATGGCGGCGGCCAACGCCGGCGTCTACGAGATCGATCTGAAGACCGGCGATCGCTGGTCGTCGGAACAATTCAAGATGCTCGCCGGTCCTGAAGGCATGGCGCGGCAGGCCCTGCACCCTTTCGGCATCTATGTCGACGAGGAGCAGGCCGCCGTGCGCGCCAGCTGGGAGCGCTGCCTTGCCTCCAACGATGTCGAGAGCATGGACACGCGTATCTACACGCCCGACGGCAAGGGCAGGTGGGTGCGGTTGTTCACGCGTGTTCAGCGCAACGCCGCCGGAGAGAATGTCCGCGCGGTCGGCCTGATGCTCGATATCCACGAGCGCAAGCAGCAGGAACTTGCGCTGATCCAGGCCAAGCAACAGGCTGAGGCGGCGACGATCGCCAAATCGAACTTCCTTGCGTCCATGAGCCACGAAATCCGCACGCCGCTCAACGGCATCCTCGGCATGGCCCAGGTTCTGGCTGGCGAGTCCCTCACCGACGAACAGCTGGATCGCGTCAAGGTCATCACCGAGTCCGGTCAGACGCTCATGGCCCTGCTCAACGACGTGCTGGACATTTCCAAGATCGAGGCCGGCAAGCTGGAGATCGCGCGCATCGATGGCGATGTCACCGTTACGGTCGAACGCGTCAGGCAGCTCTTCCTGACCGGCGCTCGGGAAACAGGGCTCGATATTTCCGTGGAGATTGAACCCGATTTTCCACGTTGGCTGCGCTACGATCCCGTGCGCGTACGCCAGTGCGTCAGCAATCTGTTGTCGAACGCAATCAAGTTCACCGAGCATGGCGGCGTGACCCTGCGCCTCGGCGCCGAGCAGCTGCCTGATGGCAGCCACAAGGTGCAGATCGATGTGTCCGACACCGGCATCGGGATGGATGAGGAAACGAAGCAGCGGCTGTTCGCCGCCTTCACGCAGGCCGATGCGTCGATCACACGCCGTTTTGGCGGCACGGGTCTTGGCCTTGCCATCACGCGGCAGCTGTCGCGGTTGATGGGCGGCGATGTGACGGCCGAAAGCCGCTTGGGCGAGGGGTCGACCTTCCATCTCAGCTTCGTGGCTGAACGCCCGACCCGCGCGACCAAACCAGCCCAGGATGCGCCGGCCAAAGCTGCGCCGGAAGCGTCCGGCGCGCCGATCATGGGCGCGCGCGTGCTTCTGGTCGATGATAACGCCGTCAATCGTCAGGTCGTGCGCCTGTTCATGACCCAGCTTCAGCCGAAAATCGTTGAGGCGACGAACGGCGCGGAAGCGCTGGAGCGTCTTGCCGAACAGCCGTTCGACATTGTCCTGCTCGACGTCCACATGCCCGTCATGGACGGCAAGGAAGCGATCCGGCGCATTCGCAGCAGCGGCCAGCCGTGGAAGGATATCCCCGTCATCGCGCTCACGGCCGACGCCATGACCGGTGATCGCGAGCGCTACCTTTCGCTCGGCATGGACGATTATCTCTCCAAGCCGATTGATGCGCGCGAACTGGCTGCGAAGTATGTCAGCCTGCTTCAGGGCAAGCCGCTGGTCGCCGACCGGGCCGCCTGATCTCTCTGTGACCCGCGACGTCTCTCTCCCGCCAATGTGACCGGCGGCGCCTCACGTCATCCTTGCGCGGGGATTGCACTGATCTAGCCTCCCGGACGACGGGCCGAAGACGCCTGCGCACGGAGGAGATCGCCATGAAGCATGCACTTGCCGCCTGTGCCGCCCTGATCGCCTTGGCTGCTCCCGCGTGGGCGCAGGGCGATTATGCGCCGCCGCGTACGCCGGATGGCAGGCCCGACCTGCAGGGCGTGTGGTCGAACCAGTCGCTGACGAACCTGTCGCGCGCGCCCGGGATGAAGCTTTCGGTTACGCCGGAGGAGGCCGACGATCTCGTCCGCAACAATCCGTGGATCCTGCTGGCCCAGAGCGAGGAGGGCGCGTCAAACCTTCAGGACGGCCTGCTCGACGACGGCAACAATGATCGCGGCTACAACACGTTCTGGATCGATCCCGGCGTCGCCTTCGCGAAGGTGAAAGGCGAGATCCGCACGTCGTGGCTGGTTGAACCGGCGGATGGGCGCGTGCCTGTATCGCCGGCCGGACAGAAGGCGCGCATGGACGCCGCCGCTCCCAAGCGCGCGACCCTGTATGAGGGACCGGAAACGTTGCCGATCGCCGAGCGTTGCCTGATCGGCTTCACCGGCGCCGGCGGTCCGGGCATGCTGAATACGATCTACAACAACAACTATCAGATCGTGCAGACGCCGGATCATCTGATGATCCTGGTCGAAATGGTGCACGATGCGCGCATCATCCCCATCGCAGCCAGCCGCGCCGAGGCAAGGCACGGCCCGGCGGTGATCACGCCCTGGCTTGGCGATTCCGTCGGCTGGTGGGAGGGCGACACGCTGGTCGTAGAAACCGTCAACGTGAATCCCGATCAGGCGAACCAGGGCCAGATCATCCTGAGCCCGCAAGGCAAGGTGACGGAGCGCTTCACCCGCGTTGCCGACGGGCAGATCCTCTATGAGTTCGCGGTGGAGGATCCCGCCTACTACACGCAGGCCTGGCGGGCGGAAATGAGCTTCAACCGGCGCGACGAACACATCTACGAATATGCTTGCCACGAGGGCAATCATGCGATGACGGGCATTCTGGGCGGCGCACGGTCGCTGGAGGCGCGCGGGCTTCCCAACAAGCAGGGGCCCGGCATTTTCGGACCGAATGCGCCGCCGCCGAAGCCAAAGAGCGGGAACTAGACATGCGGAAATTTCTGGCCGCACTCGGCGTCTCTCTGGCGCTGGCCGCCTGCGTTGCGCCGGACAGCACGGTCGCGGCGGCGAACGTCGAATGGACCTGCCCGGCAGGGTTCGAGTCAAAGGAAGGGCTCAACACCGGCTTTCCGCATGAAGGCATGATGCGGGCTTTCGTTGTAGTGCCCGCGAAGAATGTCTCCGGCCCGGCGCCTGTATGGGTTCCGCTGACAGGGACCGTCGAGTCGACCAACGCCAATCTCAAGGTTCCCCGCTCTGGCGCCAACGCTTTGATGGCGGATCAGGGTTTCACGGTGATCGCGCCCGTACGGCAGTGCGCAGACCAGAACCCCGATATCGGTTTCAAGGAATGTGATGGCGTGGGCTCCAATGGCTGGAACTGGAAGCCGTGGAATGACGGCCGCGCCGCCAATGCCGAAGGAGAGAAGTGGAAGAATGACGCGGGACCGGATTCGCGTTTCTTCGAGGCCATGGTCCGTTGCGTTGGAACAAGGTTCTCGCTCGATGACCGGCGGCTCTATCTTGGCGGCATATCGGCCGGCGGCACCGTCACCAATCGCGCGCTCACCTTCAATTCCGCCTTCTGGGCCGGCGGCATGCCGATTTCCGGCGAATGGTATGTCACGCAGGATGACGGCTCGGCGTTGACGTTCAACGCGGCGCGCGAGGCGGTCGCCGCAAACCCCGGCAAGATCTGGCAGGGCCGCATCGGACCCTATCCTCTGCCGCAATCGCTCTCGCCGATGGTGGTGATCACCGTGTGGGGCGGAGAAAAGGATCTGTGGGATTGCGGGCCGCCGCTGGGGCTGTGCGCTGACTACCGGCCATCGACGCAGGCCGGCGCCAACTACTTCTCCAGCATGGCGAACGTCGTGCATGTCGCCTGTTCGGCGACGCACGGGCACATGTGGCCGCAGGTCAACACGCAGGCGTTCAATGCATGGGCGTTGAGGACGATGGCATCGCATCCCAAGGGATCAGATCCGAAACAGTTCCACCTGACGCCGCCGCCCGAAGGCTATTCCTGCAAGCTCGGAACCTATACCGATCACTACTAGCGCCCGGCGTGCGGCGCGACGAGCGGAGCGGGTCATGGCTGAACAGGCGAACGTCTTCCTTGCCGAGCTTCTGGGGTTCGCAAATCCCATCATTGCGCGCCAGCTTCAGGCGGCGGGCGCCCGCGTGCTGGCGGCTGATCCGGGCATCACGGCCGATGGCGAAGCGGAGGGCGTTGCGGCGCTGGCGTGGGCGAGCCCGCACGATCTGGTCGCACGCGCGACCGAGCGCTTCGGCGGCCGGCTGGACGCCATCGTGATCGCGCCCGCCATGCCTGCGCCGCGCCTGAAGGCGGAGGACCTGACCGTCGACGCCTTGATGCCTTACTTCCAGCGGCTGGCCGCCGAGTCGCTCGCCTTTGCCGGCGCCGCCATCAAGGCGATGCGGCCGCACAAGGCGGGGCGGATCGTGTTCACGACCTCATCCGGGCATATCGGCGGGATACCGGGCTTTGCCGCCTATGCCTCGGCGCGGGCGGCGGTGAACGGCGCGGTGCGCTCGCTGGCGTTGGAAGTGGCGGCGGACGGGATTTCCGTCAACGCCGTGGCGCCCAACTACATCCAGACTGAAACCTACTATCCCAAGGCCCTGCTGGCCGATCCGGTGAAAGGGCCGAAGCTTCTCTCGCGTGTGCCGATGGGACGGCTGGGCGAGGCGGAAGAAGTGGCTGCGCTTGTCGAGCTGCTGACGCTTGGCCGCTCGGGCTTCGTGTCGGGGCAGGTAATCCCGATCTCGGGAGCATGGTGCTAGGCGCGGCTATTTCGACATTTTCTCGGAAACGAAGGCGAGAATCTTCTTCGCCGCTTCCTCGCGCTGGTCCTGTGTCTCGCCGAACGCCTCGCCGAGCTTGCCTTCAAGCATCAGGGTCGCAAGGCCATGGGCCGTCGACCAGGCCGCGATCACCGGCACGAGGTCCGCGCTCGTCTTGTCCTTGACCGATCCGGCGCCCAGCGTGTCGGCGACATACTGGAAGCAGCGGTCGGCTTTTTCCTTCGCCTCGGGATAGTTCATCAAATCGACCATTTCGCACCTGAACATCAGGCGGAAGACTTCCGGATTGTTCAGCGCAAAGCGGATATACGCCTCGCCCAGTGCACGGCTGCGCTGGGACTTGTCCCGCGCCAGGCCGACGGCGCTGACCATGTAGTCGGTGAGCTTGTCGAAGCCTTCCCCGGCCAGTTCGGCCAGGATCGCGCCACGGTCAGCAAAATAGTGATACGGGGCCTGGTGGCTGACGCCGGCGCGGCGTGCTACCTCCCGCATCGACAGTGCGCCGAGGCCGCCCTCGTTCATAAGGGCAATGCTGGCTTCAAGGATTCCGGCGCGAACGTCGTCGCGCGACGCAGACTTCGTCACAGTCATGTCATATCCGATTCTGCTTGACGGTGTCTAACAAAAATTAGACACTGTCAAGGTAACCCATCCGCTTATTAGGTGACATATGACGAGGGCTCTGTCAGCTTTCAGAAACGGCGCGGCCCTCGTCGTCATGTCCGCCATGCTGGCGGCTTGTCAGGGGGAGGCGGGGGAAGCCCCGCCTGCCGCAGCGGCGCCTCCTCAGGCGGTCACCGTAGAAGCGCTTTCCTTGGCGCCCAACGAATTCGGAGCCGGCGTGAGGGCTAGCGGGCTGGTCGCCTACAAGCGTGAAACGGCGCTGGGATTCGGCGCTCCGGGACAGATCGAGACGATTACGGTGGACGCTGGCGACCGCGTGGCGACCGGGCAGGAAATCGCAACCCTGCGCCGCACGACGGTGGGAGCTGACGAGGCCGAAGCTGCCCTCGCACGCCAGACCGCACAGCAGACATTTGATCGCGTTAGCCGCCTGTTCGAAGCGGGCGCCGCCTCGCAGGCGGAACTCGACAACGCCCGCCTCGCCCTTGAGCGCGTGCGCGAGCGCATCTCGATTACCGTCCCCGCCAGCGGCGTAGTGCTGCAGCGGCAGGCCGAGCCGGGCCAGACCGTAAGCGCCGGCCAGCCGGTCGTGACCATCGGCGAAACGCGGGCGGGCCTGATCGTGCGGGCGTCGCTTACCGCGGACGAAGTCGCGCAGCTGAAGGTCGGCGACACGGCCGCCGTGCGCATCGGGCAACGCGCCCCGGTGAGCGGAAGCGTGGTGCGTATCGCCCCGCGCGGGTCGATGTCGGGCACGTTCGAGGTCGAGGTCGCACTGCCGGGCGCCGATGGCGTGCGCGCGGGCGAGGTGGCCGAAATCGCGGTCGCAGCACAGGGCGAGGCGCCCGCCGGCCCGATGGAGTTCGTCATTCCCGCAATCGCCCTTATCGATGCACGCGCCGACCAGGGCGTGGTGTTCGTCATCGACAAGGACGGCAAGGCGCGGCGGCGCGCGGTCGAAACCGGCGGCGTCAGCGACCGGGGTGTCTCCATCCTCAAGGGGCTGGCGGCGGGCGACCGCGTGATCACACGCGGCGCGTCCATGGTGCGCGATGGCGACGCCGTCCGCGTTGCCGGCGAATAACGGAGCCCGGGCGCGATGCAGGGCTTCACACGGTTCTTTGTCGATCGCTGGCAGTTCACGCTGATCGTGTTCTTCATGCTGTTCGGGCTGGGCATCCAGTCCGTGATGTCGATCCCGAAATCGGAAGACCCGATTGTCTCCTTCCCGGGCGTTGGCGTGTTCGTCGTCCTGCCGGGCGCCGACGCCGAACAGATGGAGCGTGTGGTCGCGATTCCCATCGAGACGGCGCTCAACGGCCTTGAGGATGTCGACGAGATCCGCTCGACCAGCCAGGCGGGCCTTGCGTCCATCGGCGTCAGCTTCGTCTACGGCTCCGATCCCGAGAAGAAGTACGACGAAGTCGTACGCGAGTTGAACGTGATCCGCGCCAGCCTGCCGGAAGGCATCACGCTCCTGCGGGCCAACCGGCAGAACCCGGCCCAGACCAACATCGTGCAGATGGCGCTGGTTTCCGAAACGGCCTCGTACCGCCGGATGGAGGCCTATGCCCGCGAACTTCGCGACGCCATCGAGCGCGCCGATGGCGTCCAGCAGGCCGAGATCTGGGGCGTGCCGCCCAGCGAAGTGCGGGTGACGCCCGACCTCGACAAGCTGGCCGCTTATCGCCTGCCGTTGACCGCACTCACCGACGCGCTGCAGCGCGAGGGTGCGGATGTGCCGATCGGCGCGGTCGAATCCTCCGGCCGGCGTTTCAATGTCGAAGCCACCGGGCCGTTCGACAGTCTGGACGAAATCCGCAACACGGTCCTTCGTTCGGAAGGGACGGGCGCGGTCACGGTCGGCGATGTCGCGACGGTCGAATGGACCAATGACGAGCAGTCGGTGCGAACGCGGTTCAATGGACAACGATCATTGTTCGTGACCGCGCGGGCGAAGCTCGGCGCAACGATCTTCAACGTGATGAACAATGTCCGTTTCCACGTGGACAAGTTCGAGGGCCGCCTGCCGCCCGAGATCAGGCTGGAGCGCGGCTTCGATCAGTCGGAGACGGTGGCGCATCGTCTGTCGACGCTTGGCCGCGACTTCATGATCGCCATCGGGCTGGTGCTGCTGACGCTGTTGCCGCTGGGCTTCCGCGCATCGCTGGTGGTGATGGTGTCGATTCCCGCCTCGTTCGCCATCGGCGTCATCGCGCTCAACATGATGGGCTATTCGCTGAACCAGTTGTCCATCGCCGGTTTCGTGCTGGCGCTTGGCCTGCTGGTGGATGACTCCATCGTGGTCACGGAGAATATCGCGCGCCACAAGCGCGGCGGGCTCACGCCGCGCGATGCTGCGGTCGCGGGTGTCGACGAGATCAATGTGGCTGTGCTGGGCTGTACGGCGACGCTGTTGCTGGCGTTTGTGCCGTTGCTCAACCTGCCCGAGGCGGCCGGCGATTTCACCCGGTCGCTGCCCATGGCCGTGGTCTGCACCATTGCGGCCTCGCTGTTCGTGGCGCTGACCATCATTCCCTTCCTCGCCAGCCGCCTTCTGCCGCGGAAGGCGCACGGCAACGTCTTCCTCGACGTGGTGATGGGCGCGATCCACGCCGTCTATCGTCCGATCCTGAAGCTGGCGCTTGCGGCGCCGCGCATCACTGGTGGGATCGCAGGCCTCGCCTTGTTCGGCGCGTCGCTGACGCTGGTGCCGAAGTTGGGCTTCAGCCTGTTCCCGGAGAACGACAGCCCGTATTTCATGATCGAGGTCGAGCTGCCGCAGGGCGTTTCCGTCGAGGAGACAGACAAGGCCGTGCTGTTCGCCGATGCGGCGCTGGCCGAGCACGACAACATTTCTTGGCGCTTCGCCAACACCGGGCGTGGCAATCCGCAGGTCTACTACAACGAGATCCCGAGCGAGCAGGCCAGCAATGTCGGCGGCGTCTATGCCCGGTTCGACCATTGGGAGCCGGAAGAAGGCAATGCGCTGCTGGAAGAGCTGCGCGCCAGGTTCGCGACCTATCCCGGCGCGCGCTTCAACGTGAAGCGCTTCCTGAACGGGCCGCCGATCGAAGCGCCGCTGGCGGTGCGCATCCAGGGCGCGGATGTCGAGGTGCTGTCGGATATTGCGAGCGAGTTCGAGCGCGTGATCGCCAGCGTTCCCGGCGTTCGCAATGTCACCAATCCGCTGGCCGAGCGCCTGCTCGATCTGATCTCGGCATCAACACAGAAGAGGCGGCGCTGCGTGGCGTTCCCGCCGGCATGATCGACCAGACGCTGCGCATCGCTGTCGGCGGCGCGCGCGTCGCCTCCTTCCGCGATCCTGTGGGCGACGCCTATCCTGTAATTGTCCGGTGCTCCACGCGCCGAACGCATGAGCATTGGCGATCTCGGAGAATCTCACATCTGGACCGGCGATGGCTCCGCCGCGCCGCTGACCCAGTTCGCCAGTCCGCGCGTGTCCTCCGGCCCGGCCCGGACTGGCCGTTATGAACGCGAGCGGACCGTGACGATCACGGGCTATCTCCAGCCCGGGGCTATCTCGCCGGCGAAGTGACGCGGCGGATGGAAGAGGCGCTGAAGCCGATCCAGCTGCCGGCCGGCTATTCGTCCAGCCTGGGCGGCGAAGCCGAAGCGCAGTCGGAAAGTTTCGGGGGTATGGGTCCGGCGATGCTGATCGCCAGCCTGGCGTCATGGCCGTGCTGCTGCTCGAATTCGGATCGTTCGCGACGGCTGCGGTGGTGGCCTTCGTGATCCTGTTCGGGATCATGGGCGGCTTGGTCGTTTCATTCGGCGGGGAGTCACTCTCCTATACCTCGATCATCGGGTTCATCGCGCTCGTTGGCATCGAGATCAAGAACTCGATCCTGCTGGTCGAATTCGCCAACCAGGAACGGGCGCGGGGAACGCCGCTGCGCGAGGCGATCGAGAAGGCGGGCGAGGTGCGCTTCCTGCCCGTGCTGCTGACTTCCCTTACGGCCATCGGCGGCCTCACGCCGCTGGTCCTTGAAAAGTCCCCGCTCTATTCGCCGCTCGCCATGGTGATCATTGGCGGGCTGATTTCCTCGACCCTGATCGCGCGGATCGTGACGCCGCCCATGTACCTTCTGCTGGCGCCGAAGAACCGGAAGTCCGATCCTGCTCCTGAAGCTGTTGCGGTTCCTGCCGAGTAGTTGAAGAGTATCCGGTGAGGAAACGCCGGAGAGCGAACAGTGGACTTCAATCTGCCGCAGGGACTCGTCGACTATCTCGCCGAGCTGGACCGCTTCATCGAGGCCGAGATCAGGCCGCTGGAAGAGCGGGACGATAATATCCGATTCTTCGACCACCGCCGCGAGCATGCGCGTACGGACTGGGACAGGGGCGGGCTTCCCCGGCATGAGTGGGAGGATCTGCTGCGCGAGGCGCGGCGCGTGGCTGACAAGGCCGGGCATTTCCGCTTTGCGCTGCCGAAGGAGATGGGCGGGGCCGGGCGCGATGTTGGCTGCGGTTCCAATCTCGCCATGGCGGTGATCCGCGAGCATCTCGCGCACAGGGGGCTCGGCCTCCACAACGACCTGCAGAACGAACACTCCATCGTCGGCAACAGCATCGGCGCGCAGCTGATGTGGAACTACGGCTCCCCCGAACAGAAGGCGGAGTGGATGGAGGCGCTGGCCGCCGGCAAGCGCGGCTTCGCTTTTGGCATCACCGAACCGAAGCATGGTTCCGATGCGACGCACATGGAGACCGTGGCGCGGCGCGAGGGCGATACGTGGATCGTCGATGGCGAGAAGACGTGGAACACGGGCGTCCACGTCGCGAGCCACGACATGGTGATGGCGCGCACCTCGGGCAAGGCAGGCGACGCGGCGGGGATCACGGCGTTTCTCGTGCCGCTTGATGCACCGGGCGTGACCATCGAGCGTTACATCTGGACGTTCAATATGCCGAGCGATCATGCACACGTGACGTTCAAAGGCGTGCGCGTGCCGCATGGCGCGATCTTCGGCGGCGAAGGGCGCGGGCTGCAGGTCGTGCAGCATTTCTTCAACGAGAACCGCATCCGTCAGGCGGCGTCTTCGCTGGGCGCGGCGCAGTTCTGCATCGACGAGTCGGTGAAGTACGCCAATGTCCGCGCGCCGTTCGGCAAGCGCCTGTCGTCCAATCAGGCGATCCAGTTCCCGCTGGTCGAACTGCAGACCCAGTGCGAGATGCTGCGCGCACTGGTCCACAAGACGGCGTGGCTGATGGATACGCAGGGCGTATTCAGCGTCTCGGACAAGGTCTCGATGTGCAATTACTGGGCGAACCGGCTGTGCTGCGAAGCGGCCGACCGGGCGATGCAGGTGCATGGCGGCATCGGCTATTCGCGCGAGAAGCCGTTCGAACACATCTACCGGCATCATCGGCGCTATCGCATCACCGAGGGCGCCGAGGAGATTCAGATGCGTCGCGTGGCCGGCTACATGTTCGGCTTCATGGGACAACAGGCGCCGAAAGGCGTCTCCGGCTAGCGCCCTCAGGCGGCAGCGGGGTCAGCCTCCTGCGTGGGGTCGGCTTCGGACGCCTCGATTTTCGCATGCCGTGAGATCGACGCCGTAACGGCGACATCCATGCTCACATTGGCGGTCGTGATGAGCATGTTGGGAAGCACATCGACCGCGATGAGCAACCCCAGCAATTCGGGAGGCACGTCAAGCACCGCAAAAACGGGCAAGTAGGTCGTGAAGAATGTGAGCTGGCTGCTGGCGCCGACGGAGCTCTGGTCGATGATGACAGCGACCACGACCGCCGCCGCGATGGTGAGTGGATCCGGCTGAATGCCATAGAGCGCGGCTGCGTACATGGCCACCGCCGGGTACGACAAAACCGATCCGAACCGGAAGATGGATACGGCCATCGGCAGTGTCACGCCGGAGACGGTCCGCGAAATGTGGAGCGTGTCGGTGCTATTCAGCATGGCAGGAAGGGACGCGAGCGAGGATTGCGTGCTCAGGGCCACGGCCTGGGCAGGCAGGATTGCGCGCGCATACCGCCAGGGCGTGATGCCGCCGCCAAACCATGCAACCACATAGGCCAGTGCGACCACCATCACTGCGATGGCGCAGTTGAAGGCCACATAGTGCGCCAGCGCACCGAAAGCAGAGATGCCTGAGTGCAGCGCCAGCGACGCGCTGAGCGCGAAGACGCCAACCGGCGCGACCCGCAGCACCCAGCCGATGATAACGAACATTGTGTCGTTCAGCGCTTGCAGGATGTTGACCATGGCCGCACGGCGATCGGCCTGAATGCGTGTCAGCGCGAAGCCGAACACCAGCGTGAAGACAACCAGCGGGAGAATCGTGCCGTCCGCCGCCGCAGCGACGGGGTTCGACGGAATGAAGCCCAGCAGCATTTCCCCAACTGGTGGCGAGGGCTCGATGGCTGCGCCACCGCTGGCCGCCTCGGTCAGCGCCTTGGCGGCGTCGGCCGGCGCGGGAGCGATCTGCCACAGCACAATCGACATGACCGCGCCGAGCGTGCTCGCGATGAAGAGCAACCCCACATAGGTTCCGACCGTCTGAAGCGCCAGCGTCCCCCGGCCGGCCGCGCCAACCGCGTTCACAACACCCAGCGATAGCAGCGCGAAGATCAGCGGAATGATCGTCATGCGCAGGGCGTTGAGCCAGAGGCCGCCGACAGTTTCCGCCACGGCGCCTGCGGGCGATGCGATCTCGGGTCTGAGCGCTTCAAGTGCTGCGCCCACCAGATAACCGGACACCAGCCCAGCCAGTATCAGCCACGTCTTTGAAATGCGCCGCCCCCGCGAATGGGAAAGACTATCGCGGAAAAGCGGTGGCTCCGCAATCTCCCGCGAGGACGCCTTCCTTGGCTGGAGGCGCCATGCAAAGAAAGCGGATGGACGAACGCAAACTCGTGGACGCGTTGAGGCGTCTCAAGGGCTTCGAAGAGCTGACGGCCTGCGAGCGGTTGTCGGCGGGCGCAAGCCGCGAGACCTATCGGCTCCGCGTGATCGTCGATGGCGCGGCGCGCACGCTGGCGTTGCGCCGGGCGGCCGGTGAGGGGCGATCCGCCGTCGGCAGCGGGCCCGGCCTGAGTAATGAGGCGAAGCTGTTTGCCGCGGCGAAGGCGGCGGGCGTGCCGGGGCCGGACGTGTTGCTGGTGCTGGCGCCGGCGGACGGGCTGGGCTCTGGCTTCGTGATGGAATGGATCAGCGGCGAAACGCTGGGCGGACGCATCGTAAGATCACCCGCGCTCGAAGGCGCACGACGCACGCTGGCGCGGCAGTGTGGCCAGATCCTCGCGCGGCTGCATGCGGTGGATGTGCGGGCTGCGGGGCTAGAGGGGAATCTAGAAGCCTTCACGCCCGAACATCTCGTTCGCAAGACACATGCGGCCTACCTCGATCTGAACACACCGCAGCCGATGATCGACTTCACGGCGATGTGGCTTCTGAAGAACCTGCCGGCCGACCGAACGCCTGCTCTTGTGCATGGCGATTTCAGGAACGGCAACCTGATCGTCGAACCCAACGAGGGCGTCGTCGCCGTGCTCGATTGGGAGCTGGCGCATATCGGCGATCCGGTGCGTGATCTTGGCTGGCTGATGACGCGGTCGTGGCGCTTCGGCGCAAGCGACAAGCCGGTCGGCGGCTTTGGCGAGGCGGAGGACCTGTTCGAAGGCTACGAGTCGGTCGCCGGCCACAAGGTCGATCGCAAGGCCGTGCATTTCTGGGAAGTGTTCGGCTCGTTCTGGTGGGCGGTGGGTACGTTGTCGATGGCGCAATCCTTCCGCAGCGGTGTCGAGCCGAGCGTGGAGCGGCCCGCGATCGGGCGACGGAGCTCGGAATGCCAGATTGATTGCGTCAACATGCTGATCCCCGGCTGGGCGCGGCGGCCAGAGCCCGCGCCTGCAACGCAGGGAGACTTGCCGACCAGCGCTGAGCTGCTGACGGGCGTGCGCGATTTCCTGCGCAAGGATGCGGATCAGGAGCTGAAGGGCCGCAACCAGTTCCTGTCGCGCGTCGCCGCCAATGCCGTCGACATTGTCCTCAGGGAGATGAGCCTTGGTCCGGATGCAGACGCGTGGGAGCTACAGGGGCTTTCGGCGCTGCTGAAAACGACCGGACGAATCGACGATCTCAGGGCGAAACTCTGTGCGGCGATACGCGGGGGCGATATCGATCTCAAACGCGCGGATCTGCAGGCTTATCTGCGCGATGCCGTCTTCGCGCGCGTGATGATCGATCAACCCGGTTATGCCGGGGCGGTGGAGTGCGCCGCGCGTAACTAGTTTTCGGAGTCGTCGGACGGCTGCCAGTCGGTGACGGGCCGGAAATTCTTCGCCCCGGGCGTGCGCTCGAACACGCTGCCCTCTGGCGAATCAA
Organism: Hyphomonadaceae bacterium; assembly: GCA_041398245.1. GTDB lineage: Bacteria > Pseudomonadota > Alphaproteobacteria > Caulobacterales > Hyphomonadaceae > UBA7672. Next base: position 52,827 of record JAWKVC010000008.1, on the reverse strand, counting down.
GCAACGGAATGATCGTCGGATCACAGTTGGCGATCGTGTTCACATCATAGATGCCGTGATTGTCGGGATCGTCCATGTAGTCCTGATCCTCTACGCCGGCCATGAAGCGCCAGCCGCTGTCATGCTCATTGTCCGGCGCGCCGCGGTACATGAAGCCGACGGGGCGGCCCTTGCAGGTGATCATGTCGGTCGCAATGCAGACGCCATGGCCGGTGGCCAGGGGCTCGATCTGATCGGCCTTCAGCCGCAATTTCTTGGCCATCGGACTGGCTTTCCTTCCGCGATTCGCTGCGAAGACGCTTCTGGCGCCGCAGCGTAACACATCCCTACTCGACGGTATCGGAGGAGGGGTCTAAACCTTCGCCCTCACAACTGAGGTGTTTCATGTCGCGTCCCGTGATTTCGGCCACAGGTCTCTATACGCCGCCGCATTCGATCTCCAATGCCGAACTGGTGGCCAGCTTCAACGCCTGGGTCGATAAGTGGAACACCGAACACGCAGCCGACATCGAGGCGGGGCGCGTTCCGGCCAAATCGCATTCCTCGGTCGAGTTCATCGAGAAAGCCTCGGGCATCAAGGCGCGCTACGTCGTCGACAAGGCCGGGGTGCTCGACATCAACCGGATGGTCCCGAACATTCCCGAGCGACCGAACGAGCAGGTCTCGATCCTCGCCGAGATCGCCGTGACGGCGGCGAAGGAAGCGCTGGCGAAGGCGGGCAAGGAAGGCAAGCAGGTGGACGCGGTGATCTGCGCCGCTTCCAACATGCAGCGGGCCTATCCGGCGATGGCGATCGAGGTGCAGGATGCGATCGGTTCGCCCGGCTTCGCCTTCGACATGAATGTCGCGTGCTCTTCGGCGACGTTTGGCATCCAGACCGGCGCGGATTTCGTGCGCGCGGGCCACGCGAAGACTGTTCTGATGGTGAACCCGGAAATCTGCTCGGGCCACCTCAACTTCACCGACCGCGACAGCCACTTCATTTTCGGCGACGTCGCAACCGCTGTGCTGATCGAGGCGGAGGAGGTTGCGCCGAAGGATCATTGGAACATTCTCGGTACGCATCTCAAGACGCAGTTCTCGAACAATATCCGCAACAATTTCGGCTTCCTGAACCGTGGCGATCCGGAAGGCGTCGGCAAGACGGACAAACTGTTCGTGCAGGAAGGCCGCAAGGTGTTCAAGGAAGTGGTGCCGATGGTCTCGCAGATGATCCTCGGCGAGATGGACCGGCTGGGAATCGGCGCCAGCGAACTGCGCCGCATGTGGCTGCACCAGGCCAATGCCGGCATGAACCGCCTGATCGCCGAGCGCGTGCTGGGCCACGAAGCAAGCGAGGACGAAAGCCCGACCGTTCTGGACACGTACGCGAACACGTCGTCGGCGGGATCGATCATCGCCTTCCACAAACATTCCGCCGACTTCAAGCCGGGCGAGAAGGGGCTGATCTGCTCCTTCGGAGCCGGCTATTCAGCGGGCACGGTGTTCGTCGAGAAGACCGGCTGAAACTCGAAACAAGCCAGGTCTAGGCGCGGTCCTTCAGCCGGCGGACGATCCATTCGGGGATCATAAGCCGAATGCCCTCGCCGAGCGACATCGCAACGCCATCCGCTTTCAACTGGCGCAGGAACGCCAGACGCTCGGGAATCGGCATCAGCGGCGCGTAGGCCTTGAGAAGGTCGGTCGACCTGTCGACGCCGAAGACGTCGTACATGCGCCAGTCGGGCTCGCCATGGCTGAACGTCTCGACGGCGTCGGCCTTGAACACCCCGGTCGGATCAACCGGTGGGAGCGCGGCGGCGGTGGCGTAGGCATTCTCGATGAACTGCATCCAGCTCGGCGGCGTGTGATAGAACAGCACGCTGTCGCGGCCTTCCTTGCCCTTGGCCTCACGCAGGGCCGGATCGGTGATCAGGCGTTCAAGCTGGGCGACGTATTCGGCTTCCGTCGAACCGTGCAGCGTCGGCTTGTCGATGCCAGGGTGATTGATCGCGAAGATACGGCCTTCCCTGGCTCCGTAGAAACGCGAGACCATCGGCGTGCCGAGACCGGCGGCTTCCATCATCGAGGTCGAAGACACGAAGGGGAAGCTGTCGACATAGATGTCGGCGGCTTCGAAATAGAGTTTTGTGTCGGGCGATTCCGGCATCGGACGGATTCGGCCGTCAACCGCCACGCTTGCGGCGCGCCAGTCCTCGGGGTCCCCCGCGCCGAGCACCCAGAGCAGGGCTTTGGGGTGGCGCTTCAGGAGCTCGACATGCGGGTCGGCGAAGGAGACGCCATTCACGCTGCGGTATTTGATGGCGCGGGCGACGGAGAACATGAAGATCGAATCGTCCGGCAGGCCGAGCTGACGCTTGGCTTCGGCCCGCGAACGCGTGCGCGTGGCGGGCGCGACAATGGTCGGAGCCATGACATTGCGGCGCGGTTCGACGCCGCGGCGCGTAATGGACAGATCGGTGGCCGCATCGCGCAGGTTGATCACCACGTCGCTGATCGAGACCCCGAGCCACATCAGATGGTCGCCGTGGTTCAGGAAGAGCACCGGCGGGTTCTTCTCCGGCTCGGCGAACGCCATCAGCGCTATGGGATCCTGGCTGAAGATGTGGAGGACGACGGCGTCAAAGCCTTGCGAAAGCTCGCGCAGGGCGCGGGCCCAGGCGACAAGCGCGCCGGGCTTGCGGTTGATGAAGTGGACATTTCCGCCGCTCTCGACAACCGCACTACGCAGGCCTTCCGGAATGCCGCCGCGATGCTGCGTGAATGCGACGGAATGAGTGCGGGTGCTGTCGGCGCGGATCCAGTGGCCCAGCATGTTGGTGAGGCCCCCGACGGCGGAGACCTGGCTGGCGACGTGGAGAATCCTGTTGAACGTGCGTGGACCGGCCGGACGGCGCCAGCCTGTGTCCCGGGCGGTGCGGCGGCCGATGTCGACCAGCATGCGCTCAAGACGCGGGCTGGCGTAGAAGCCGGCATGCGGGCGCACGGCCAGGTGTGCCGCCAGACCGGCATGGGCTGCGGCGGCGTCGAAATTTCCGCGGGCGTGGAAGGTCTCGGCGCGATGCAGGGCGGTTTCGTACTCAGCAAATTTTTGCTGCGCGTCCGCGAGCCAGGCGGCTGCGCCGGGATCATCGGTGGGAGCCGGAGCGGGTTTCAGGTCGGGCATGGCGGTCATCGTCTTCATCCTCAGGCAGCCTCGGGCCACCAGCCGACCGTGCCGCGCTGCTCGCGGTAGGCGGTGGCTTCGGCGCCGGCCTCGACGGTGGAGCTGTCGACGGGGGAGTTCGTGTTATCTGGTCCGCCCTTCAGCGTGCGGGTCAGCGCGCCGCCGAGCAGGCGCTTGAGGCGGAAACGCCAGGCGGCATGGGACAGCCAGGGCGCCGGGTGGTGTTTCTTCGCGAAGGCGAGGCGTGCGGCAAGAAGCTCCATATTGCCGTATTCCAGAGCGCGGCCGCTCAGCCAGAAGGCCTCGTCGGCAAAGCGACGCTTAAGATCGATGAGCCAGTCGCGCGTCTCCGGAAAGTCTCTGCCGAAGCGCTCGACGAACGCCTCGCAGGTGTCGATCACTTCCTGCCGGTCGCGCATCGCCTGGTTGTTGAACTCGCCGCTCATGTTGGAGGCGTGCAGGCGGTAGAAAGCGCCGGGTTCGTGGATGACGCCGACCGGGCCGTGGACGGCGCAGCGCATCCACATGTCCATGTCGCTGGTGTGGCGGAAGCGCGGATCGTAGCCGCCGACCTTGTGCTGGATTGCCGTGCGGACGATCACGGACGGCGATGGCGTCGGGTTGCCGTATTCGAAATTACGACGAAGGAAGCGTTTCGAGTCAATCGCACGCCACGTCGGATCGATGACGTCGGCGGGAAGTTCGGGCTCGCGCGCATCGTTCATTAAAAGGCACTGGCCATAGGCCATGCTCATGTCCGGGTTGGCGTCGAGCACCTGTGTGGCGCGAGCCAGGGCCCCGGGGGTCAGCGCATCGTCGGCCGAGAGCAGCACGACATAATCCGCGCTGGCCCAATTCATCACGCCTGCGTTCGCCGTGCCGATGAGACCGAGATTGCGTTCGTTGCGCAGATAGTTGACCCGGCTGTCGGCGGCGCACAGGCGAGCCGCCACTTCGGGCGTGTTGTCGGGCGACTGGTCGTCGATGATGAGGATGCGCACGTCGACATCGCGCTGCGATGTGACGCTGCCAACGGAGAAAGGCAGATAGTTCGCATAGTTGTAGCAGGGGATGACGACATCAACCGAGCTCATGCCTGGCCTCCATGGCCTGATTGCCGCGCGGGAGTTGCGGCCATGTTCGGAACGATCCACTGGCCGGCCTCGTGGTAGACGCCAAAGGCGTTGGCCGCGAAGACCGGATGGCGAACGTTAAAATGGCCGCCGATCTGCGCACACATCACCCGGCCATAGTCCTTCTCGCGCACAACTACTGTGAGACTGTAAAGATCCGACACCAGCGAGATAGGCGGCGTGCGCAACTCGATGACGCCCCTGCCGTTGATGGACGGAATATCGATCTGGTCTGCTCGCGTGGAGAAGGACGCACAGTGGACGTCGTCCGTGCGGTTGATGCCGATGCGGAAGTCCGGCTGCAGGATCTCGCGCGTGGTTTCGTATTCACAGCGAACGCGCATGCGCTGGCCGTACTCGAACATGCCGGTTTCCCGGCCCTGGTCGTCCATGATCTTCACGTCCGTCACCGTGATTGCGCCGGTAACGCCGTCGTCAATGAACCAGGGCGCCGGCTGCAGGCGGCTGTCGTTCTGGTAGAGCCGCAGGCCTTCGTCGATCGGGCCGTCATAGACGATCTCACCCTTGCGCAGATAGATCACGCGCTCGCACATCGTCTTGATCGAGAACATGTTGTGCGAGACAAAAAGGATGGTTGATCCCTTCCTTTCGAGCGAGCGGGCGAAGTCCATGCATTTGCGCTGGAAGGAGAAGTCCCCGACGGCGAGCACTTCGTCGAGCAGAAGAATGTCGGGCTCGAGGTGCGCCGCGACCGAAAAGGCCAGACGGACATACATTCCGGAGGAGTAGCGTTTGACCGGCGTATCCATGAACTCGGCGATCCCCGCGAAGTCGACGATGGCGTCGTACTTCTGCTCGACTTCCCGGCGGGTCATGCCGAGGATCGCGCCATAGAGGAAGGTATTCTCGCGGCCCGTCAGTTCCTGGTGAAAGCCGGTGCCGACTTCGAGGAGCGCGCCGATGCGGCCGCTGATCCTGGCTTCACCGGCTGTCGGCATCGTGATCCGCGACAGCAGCTTCAGGAGCGTGGACTTGCCGGCGCCGTTAAGGCCGATAATGCCGACATTCTCGCCGCGCCGGACATCGAAGGAAGCGTTGCGCAACGCCCAGAACGTCTGGGCGTCTTTCTGTCCACGGCTGCCGAGCAGCGAACCTACGCCATCGGCAATCAGATCGCGGAGACTGTCATGGCGCGTGCGGGTCTGGCGGCGGTAACGCTTGCCCAGTCCCCTTGCGCTGATGGCGAGTTCTTCCTGGTTCATGTCAGATCACGTCCGCGAACGAACGCTCCATCCTCCGGAAGAACACCAGACCGCCGAGCAGAGCAGCCCCGATCACAGCGAGGCTGACGCCGAGCGCAGTCACATCCATCGCGCCGCGATCGAAGACGGCCCAGCGGAAGCCCTCGATCACGCCAACCATGGGGTTGAGCGAATAGAGCGTCTTCCATTCCGCTGGCACCTGACTCAACGGATAGACGATGGGCGAAGCGTACATGCCGATTTGCAGCATGAACGGAACCGTGTGCTTCACATCGCGATAGCGGACATTGACGGGGGCGAGCCACAGGCTGATCGCCAGCGCGAGCAAAGCGGTGAGCAGGATGAGGGGGATGATCGCCAGCAGCTTCACAGACGGCATGACGCCGTAGAACGCCATCACGACCAGAAGGACGGCGAAGGCGATCGCAAAATCAAGCAGCGGCGCGGCAATCCGGGCCAGCGGCATGACCAGACGCGGGAAATAGACCTTGCGGACAAGGTCTGCGTCATCGACGAGGCCGGTGGCCGCGCGGCGCGTCGCTTCGGAGAAGTAGGTCCACGGCAGCACGGCCGCAAAGGCAAAAACCGGATAAGGGATGCCGTCCGACGGGATCTTCGCAAAGACGCCGAACACGATGGTGAACACCGCGGCCGCGAACACAGGCTGGATCACCGCCCAGGCCGCGCCAAGGGCCGCCTGCTTGTAGAGCACCTGGATATCGCGGACCACCAGCGTCAACCACAGGTCGCGGTAGGCCCAGACGCCGGCGAGATCGAGATCGAAGAGACCCCGGTTCGGGCGAATGGTCACCTGCCGGCGCTTGACGGCGGCGGCTTGTCCGGCCGCGGCCCTCATTGCTTCGGCTCGGTCGCCTTCTTGAGCGTGGCGACAACGAGTTCGAGGTCCGCGTCGGTCATCTGCGGGTAGAGCGGCAGAACGATCGTGCGGTCCTGGCAGCCTTCCGAATGCGGCAGCGGCGCGTGGCGGCTGTCGAGATAGCCGTCTTCGCGGTGGGAGCACATGATGCCCCGGCGCGTGGCGATGCCGGCATCGAGCATGGCCTGCATGACGGCTTTCTGGTCGGCATGATCCGGCAGGCGAACGGCGAAGGACTGCCAGTTGGAGCGGGCCCAGGACGGCTCCTGCGGCACGCCGATCCACTGCGCAGACGCGAGGAGCTGGCGGTACTTGTCGGCGATCTCGCGGCGGCGCGCGACGATGCCGGGCAGGCGGCGCAGCTGTTCGCGGCCGACGGCGGCCTGGATGTCCGTCATGCGATAGTTGTAGCCCAGGACCGGATGGGTCTCGAAGATCACCTGGTTGGAGCCGTGGCGGACGGTGTCAGGCACCGACATGCCGTGCTGGCGCAGAAGCTTGAACTGTTTGTTCCAGTCGGCGTGCGGTGTCGTCAGCATGCCGCCATCGCCCGTCGACATGATCTTGCGCGGGTGGAAGGAGAACACGGCGACGTCGCCACGGACGCGGCCGACCTTTTCCCACTTGCCATCCCACAGATATTCCGCGCCGACGGCGCAGGCGGCGTCTTCGACGACCTTGAGGTTGTGCTTGCGCGCGATCGCGACGATGGCCGGGAGGTCAGCGGGCATGCCCATCTGGTGGACGAGCAGGATGGCCTTGGTCTTGGGCGTGATCGCCGCCTCGATCAGGGCCGGGTCCATATTGTGGGTCGCGGGATCGACATCGATGAAGACTGGCTCCGCGCCGCAATAGCGCACCGCGTTGGCTGTCGCGATGTAGGAATGGGAGACTGTGATCACCTCATCGCCCGGTCCTACGCCAGCGACGAGAAGGGCGAGGTGAAGACCCGTGGTGCAGTTGGAAACTGCCGTCGCGTGCTCGGCGCCGACATATTCCGCGAATTCCTTCTCGAAGGCCGCAACCTCGGGCCCCTGGGTGATCCAGCCCGAGAGGATGACGCGGGAGGCGGCTTCGGCCTCGCGCTCGTCCATGACCGGTTTGATGATCGGAATCATAGTTAATCGCCCTCGTCGTCGCCCGGTGCGGTTTCAGCCCGCAGAGACGGCAACGATCTCGGCAGGCCAGGAACATTTCGGGGCGATCGGGAAAACGAGCGCGCCCGTTCGCCTATTCAGTTCAAATGTCGTGCCGCGTCTGATGCTGGGAAACGTTCCAGCGCTGCTGGATGGCCTGCGCCCGGCGACGCACGAATTGCAGCATGTCCAGGGCCTCGCGCTCGGGGCCGGGAGGTTTGCCGCTCGCCCACCACAGGGCGAAGGTTGTGCCGAAATAGCTGAGACCTCCGGCCAGGATCATCACCGCCAGCCGCACGATTTCCGAGCCGCCGGCGCTCAGCGTGCCGACCGACCAGACACAGGCGGACATGACCAGCGTGGCGGCGATGGCCCGCCAGCTGGAGAGGAGCTGTGTTCGCATGCTGATCCCAGCAAGATGCCGCGCCAGATAGATATCTATTGCGATCCCGAACGCGCCGCTGAAGCAACGCGCGAGCAGAAGACCGGGCAGACCGCCCATGAACAGGCCGGCGAAGATCAGCGGGTAGCGAACGACAATATTGGCAATGTCGCGCAGAAACAGGACGCGCGTGCGGCCAAGACCCATGGCCAGTGGCGTCACGGGCATCGAGAAGGCGTGAGCAGCGAAAACCGTACTGAGAACCTGCGCGACGAGCGCGGCCGAGGCCCAGGCCGGGCCGAGGACCATGCCGATGAACGGGCCCGCGATCAGTGCGAAGCCGACGCCGACAGGCAGGGCCGTGGCGACGAGCAGGCGCTGGGAGCGGAGGAACATCTGTTCGAGCCGTTCCGGGTCTTCCTGCAAGCGCGCGAAGGCCGGGAACAGGACGTTGGCGATCGGCGCCGTCGACTCCCGGACGGGCAGCGAAGAGAGGTTGTCGCCCACCGTGTATTGACCGAGCGGACCATTGCCCATCATTGCGCCAAGAGCGAGCTGGTCGGCGCGCCAGTTCAGCGCGTTCAGGCCCGAACTCAGCGCCATCCAGCCCGAGAAGGAGAACAGCTTGCGCCAATGCGCCAGCGAGACACGCGGCGCATACGGGGCAAGCGCGTAGGACATGATCACGCCAGTGAGCTGCGAGGCGAGCGTCCCGACCACCAGCGCCCAGTACGTATGGAAGATGAGGGCGATGGTCACAGAGACAACAAGACCGACGGTCTTGTTGATCAGCTCGATGAGGATTTCCTGGTGGAAGGAAAGCTTGCGACGGAAGTCCACAAGCTTGGGATTGACGAGACCGCTGATGAGCGCGCCGAGACCAAGGGCGAAGAAGATTCCGATCAACCGGTCATCGCTATAGCCTGCGGCGATGGGCCAGGCCGCTGCGATCAGCAGAACGGCAATCGCCGTCGCGCGCAGGACGTTTAGCGTCCAGGCGGTGTCATAATGGTCGCGCTGGGGATTCTTGTGCTGGATCAGCGCCGCGCTGAGCGAGAGTTCGGTGACAGCGCCGACGATGGCGAGGATGACCGTGGCGATGGCCACGAGGCCGAAGTCGGCCGGGGTCAGAAGCCGCGCCAGGGCAAGCGTGCTGACAAGGCCCAACAGGTTCGCAACGATGCGGCCGCCTGCGGTCCACATCGCCCCGACTGTCAGCCGTTTGCGCACACCTTCCAAGGTGCTCTCCTGGTTACGTGACGCCTTGCCGCCTGGTCGCCGGTTTCGACCGGCGGGGCGGGTACGGCGCAGCTAGATTCCCGCCACAGGTGACTGCAAGAACTGTGCGGGGGCCGGCGTTGCGGATCGCGCAGACGTCGGGGCATTTCGCGCCAGCGCGCGAGCGAGTTCCAGCGCTTCCGCCGGCGTCTCCGCCCAGTGGACCGTGCTGTAGCCGTGGCTGGTGTAGTCATAGACCGCGCGGTTCTTGCCGAAGCGGTCGGGCAGAAGAATGCTGTGCTGCGAGCGGAGCGCGGCGAGAATGTGCGGATGCAGGCGATCGGTCACCAGCACCTTGCCGGTGTCGAGGCGCCGGTTGCCGCTGGCGAGGACATAGCGGGCGAAACGCTCATAACTGTCGGCGATGCGGGCGTTGGCGAGCGGGGCCAACATGGGCGCTACCTTGCGCATGCGCGAGAAGATGCGGCCCGGGAACAGGATGCGCATGCCGACCGGGTCGCTGTGCGTCCAGTCGAAGACCTCGACATCCTTTGGCGCCGACGCGCCGACGCCTTCAAGATCGTCGCGCGCAAGCCAGATAATATCGTGGACGGGCGGAGCGAGCCGCGGTTGCGGCGGCAGGCGCAACGTTGAATCATGAATGGTGACGACGTTGACGCTGTCGGGAAAGATGTCCCGCGCCGCCGCCCCGCTGACGGGGTCGCGCGCCATCAGGACGACGTCACGGTGATTGCCGAAGATCGTGGCCGCCTCGCGCCGGTCATCATCGTCGACGAACAGCATTGTTGAGGGCAACGAGATCAGACGGTTGTTCGGGCAGGCGGCAGCGACGATGCGTTTGACCTCGGCATGGCGCGGCCACAGGCGCGAGACCGTGACGCCGCCAAGGAAGAGGACAACGCCATCGCCGACTGCCCGAACCATCGCATCAAGATCGAAGTTCTGGCCGTGCGCCGCATAGGCGATGCGCGCCTTGCGCCGCTTCAGGTAATCGACAGCGGCGACCCACATCATGTGGTTGCCGACATTGAAGTCGTAGGGGAATTGCAGAAGCGCGACGGTGGCGCCTTCTGGAATGTACCGGTCGAGGCACGCATCGATCGCCTGCGCCTGCTGTGCGAACAACGCCGCGTCAGTCGCTGGAAGGGCAGTGCTGGTCACGTAACCGACTTTCCGTTCTGCCTTGCGGCGGCAGGCCCGGCGCCTACTGGAACCGGTCCTTGTTGGCTTCCCACCAGGCGACGAAGCGGCGGACGCCCTCTTCGAGGCTGACCTGGGCCTTGAAGCCCAGCAGGCGCTCGGCCTTTTCGGTGGACGAAAGACGGCGCGAGACGGGGTTCACCTTCCGCTCAGGCCCGAATTCCGGAACCATGTCGGCCGGCGCCCCCATCACCTTCATGGTGATGTCGGCGAGCTCCTTCAGCGAGGTCTCGACGCCCGAGGCGATGTGGAAGACTTCGTCGGTCGCATCCGACTTGAGGCCAAGCACGTTGGCGCGGGCGAGATCCTCGACATAGACGAAGTCCATCGAGGTGGTGCCATCGCCGAGGATCAGCGGCGGGATGCCCTGGCTGATGCGCTGGACCCAGCGGACCAGCACTTCGGTGTACTTGCCTTCGACATCCATGCGCGGGCCGTAGACGTTGAAATAGCGCATCGCGACATAGTCGAGGCCGTACATGTCGTTGTAGGAGCGGAGGAGACCCTCCAGCATCACCTTCGACGCGCCGTACCAGGTGCGGTTGTTATAGGGATGGTGGTCTTCCTTCGTCGGGAAGCTGTCAGCAAGACCGAGAACCGAGGCTGACGAGGCGGCGACCACTTTCTTGACGCCGGCCTTGTGGGCGGCGTCGACGACGTTGAACGTGCCGTCACACATCACTTCCATCGCCTCGCGCGGATCGGCGGCGCAGGCCGTGATGCGGATGGCGGCCATGTGGATCACCGCGTCCATGCCTTCGGTGATCTTGTAGACCGCGTCCTTGTCGCGGATGTCGCCTTGAACCAGTTTCACGCGTTCATCCTTGAGCGCGTTTTCAAGGTTGCGCGTGGTGCCGCGGGTCATGTTGTCGAACACGACAATCTCGGCCGGCTTCTCGTTGGCGAGCAGCTGATCGATCGTGGTGGAGCCGATGAGGCCTGCGCCTCCGGTCACCAGAATTTTCGAGCCTTCGATCTTCATGTCCCGTCACCCAAATCTACGCGGCGCATCCAGCGCCTTGAGGCAGTTCCGGGTCCGCCTGGTGGCGGACCCGTCGTCGATCATTCCTAGGCGAGCGCGAGCTCTTCCTTCTGGAGGGCGGCCACGGCGGCGACCACTTCTTCCTGCTGGACGGCTTGCAGTTCCGGATACATCGGCAGCGACAGCACTTCGGCCGCGGCCTTTTCGGCATGCGGGAACTGGCCCTGCTTGTAGCCGAGGTATTCGAACGCCTGCAGGGTGTGCAGCGGGAACGGATAGTGGATCCCCGTCTGGATGCCCTTCTTGGTCAGCTCTTCCTGCCAGCGCGCGCGGTTCGGCGTGCGGACGGCATAGATGTGATAGACGTGGCGGCGGTTAGCGAGGGCGACCGGCGTCTTCACGCCCGTGCCTTCGAACATTGTGCGGTAACGCTCGGCGGCGTCACGGCGCATTTCCGTCCACTTCTCGATGTACTTCATCTTCACGCGGAGCACGGCGCCCTGCATGCCCTCAAGGCGCATGTTGTAGCCGATGATCTCGTGGAAGTACTTCTTCTCGGCGCCCCAGTCGCGCAGCATGCGAACCTTGCGGTTGATCTCGGCGTGCGGCGTGACGGTCATGCCGCCTTCGCCAGCGGCGCCCAGGTTCTTGCCCGGGTAGAAGGAGAAGCCGGTAGCGTCGCCGAATGCGCCGGCGCGCTTGCCGTTGTATTCAGCGCCGTGAGCCTGGGCTGCGTCTTCGAGCACGAAGAGGTTGTGCTTCTTCGCGATCGCCATGATCGCATCCATGTCGGCCATCTGGCCGAACAGGTGCACCGGGACGATGGCCTTGGTGCGCGGCGTGATGGCGGCCTCGATGGCGGCCGGATCCATCGTGAAGGTCACCGGATCGATATCGACGAACACCGGCGTTGCGCCCGTGTAGGCGATGGCCGAGGCCGACGCGATGAAGGTGAAGGGAACGGTGATGACCTCATCGCCCGGGCCGATGCCGGCGGCGAGCAGGGGGAGGTACAGCGCGTTCGTGCCGTTGTTGACGCCGGCGGCGTAGGTCGTGCCGGCGTAGGGCGCGAATTCCTTCTCGAGCGCGGCGACTTCCGGCCCGAGGGTGAAGGCGCAGGATTCCATCGTGCCGAGCAGGGCGGCGTCGATTTCCGCCTTGATCGAGTGGTACTGCGCTTTGAGGTCAACGAAAGGGACGCCCATGGTGCTTCTGGCTCACTTGCTGGAATTGCGGGGGAGGTGGATGGTTTCGCCGCGGCCGCGCATCGAAGCGGTCGCCGCCTCGATCAGCTCGACCATGCGGAAGCCGAACTCGCCATCGGAAACCGATGACTTGCCCGACTTGATGCACTCGACGAAGTGTTTGCCCTCGACGAGCAGTGCTTCCGCGCCGTCGACCGTGGGGGCCCACATGTCGCCGGCGCGATAGCCGACACGCATCTCGTGGATTTTGGCGGGATCATCCGTGAACGATACGCCCTTGTCGTAGATTTTGAGTTTCTCGGACGGTTGAAGTTCGTCGAAAGTGATCATCTTGTTCGATCCGCCGATGTGGATCGTGCGCACTTTCGCCGGCGCCAGCCACGAGACGTTAACGTGAGCGATGAAGCCGCTTTCGTAGAACATCGTGATGAAGGCGAGGTTTTCCGGGGTTCCCGGGTAGTGGTTGATGCCCGAGGCCGACACCGCGATCGGGTGCTGCTCGAACACATAGTCCAGGATCGAGAAGTCGTGGACGGCGAGGTCAGCGATCACGTTCACGTCGCGCTGGAACAGGCCCAGGTTGATGCGGGTCGAGTCGTAGTACAGCGCCTTGCCGAGCTCACCGTTCTGGACGAGGTCGCGCATCTTACGGACCGGACCGGTGTAGACGAAGGTGTGGTCGACGTGCAGCGTGAGGCCGCGCTTGTTGGCTTCCTCGATCAGCGCACGCGCCTGCATCGACGTTTCGGTCATCGGCTTCTCGAGCCAGACGTGCTTGCCGGCCTTGAGGGCGGCCATGGCCAGCGAGAAGTGGGTCGAGACCGGGGTGGCGATGGCGATGGCGTCGATTTCCGGGTCGCGGATCATCGCCTGGATGTCGGTGGTCGTCTTGGTCGCCGGGTGGCGCTTGGCGGCTAGCTCGAGCGCTTTCGGGTTGAGGTCGGCAACCGTGTGCATCTTCGCTTCGGAGAGTTCCGAGAAGTTGCGGACCAGGTTGGGCCCCCAGTAACCATAGCCGATGACGCCGATGTTGATGATGTCGCGTTTGGCCGAGACCTTCGGGCCGGCCAGCGTTTCAACGGCCGGACCGCTCTCGGCGATCACCTTGACCTTCTTGGGGGCCTTGCGGGCTTTCACCGCTTTGGTTTCCTTCTTGGCGGTCATTAGCCCACAACCTCTTCTGTAACGCTGTTCACTGACTGGTATTTCTTGGCGGCGGACATCGTCCGCACATCGCCGACGACCTTGGCGGGGCAACCCGCCATGACCGCATAGGGGGGGACGTTCTTGGTCACGACCGCGCCGGCGGCGATCAGTGCGCCTTCGCCGATGGTGATGCCGCAAACGATGGTGGCGCCCGAACCGATCGAGACCTGGCGCTTCACGGTGGTGAGTTCGAGGGTCCAGTCCGCGTCGGTCTGGGCCGAACCGTCCGGGTTCGTCGCCCGCGGGAAGCGGTCATTGGTGAACATCACGCCGTGGCCGATGAAGCACTCGTCCTCGATGGTGACGCCTTCGCAGACGAAGGTGTGCGAGGAGATCTTGCAGCGCTCGCCGATGAAGGCGCCCTTCTGGATCTCCACGAAGGCGCCGATGCGCGAGCCGTCCCCGACCTCGCAACCATAGAGGTTGACGAGCTGGGGATGGTGGATGGTTACCTTCCCCTTCAGCTTTACGCTGTCCGAAATTGGCATGTCGCAGCTCTCCACGCGCCGTTTGCCGTTACGGTCAGCAAGGACGGGGCCGGGTCTGACGAGGCGCTGGATGAGGTGCGGCGCCGCAAATCCCCGCACACGCGAGCTCAGTCATGGTTAACGGGGTAGGTCGGCGTTGCGTCCGTGGACACAGCATTCAACCGCTGTGCGAATGCGGGACGCAGTGCTCGCGTGTGGAACAGGAGGCTACTGGACCCGCTCGGCCGTGTGTCCGAGACGTTGCATCATCACAACGACGCTGTCCGGACCCAGCAGGTGGCCGGCGCCGACAGCGACAAGGAACACGCCGTCTTCGTTCTTCATGACCGCATCGAGCTGCGCCGCCCATGCCTTGTTCCGGCGGACCATCAGCGTGTCGTAGATTTCGGGCAGGGTGGCGATCTGGTCGTCGATGACGGCCTCGGCGAGGGCGTCATCATCTCCTGCCCGCCAGGCGCGCGCCATGCCGGTCAGCACCTCGCCGGCCTTGTCGAGATCCTTGAGGCTGGCGTCGAGCAGGCGAACCTGAACGTCGTCCGGCAGGACGGTGTAGGCCGAGAGCTGCGCCTCGACCGTTTCGAGGTAGCGGAGGTCCTTGCCGGCCGCGTGGGCGGCTGGCCGGAGCAGGGCCTCGACGCCGGAGTCCTGTGCGAAGCCCGCGCTGCGGATGGCGGCGTCGGCGATCATGACGCTGGCGTACCAGGGGCGCATCCGCTCGACCAAAAGGGGTGACAGGCCGACGCGATGGGCGGCGGCGCGGATGGCGTCCTGCTCCGCTGGGTCGAGCAGGTCGGAGAGATTGCGGTCGGGCGGCAGCAGGCCGGTGCGCTGGATGATGCGGGTGATCTCGTTGGGTGGTAGTTCGGTGTCGGCTTCGAAGTAAACGGTGCCGGCCTGCGCGAGCGCATCCTTGAAGGCCGGCGTTTCCCAGTCCAGCCCGGGCGGCAGGAGATGGATGGTGCCGAAGAAGTAAATCGTCGTGTCTGCATCCGCGATTTTCCAGAGCGCAGGCTTCGGCGGACCGCTGTAGGTGTCGACCGGCAGGGCGTCGTCTGCATTGCCACAGGCGGTGGTGAGCAACGCGGCGAGGGCGGCGATCAGGCTACGCATCGGTTTCATTGGGGGCCTGTCCAGCTTGCGGCCAACGAAGCGGCCGATCCAGGCATTTGTGAGGAGAATGGCGCGCCCGGCACGATTCGAACGTGCGACCTTTGCCTTCGGAGGGCAACACTCTATCCAGCTGAGCTACGGGCGCGTGCTCACCTTGCGGTGGGCCGTCATGTCCCAGACCGGGCAAAAAGGCAAGGTTCGGGATGTCCCGGCCCCGGAACCGTCACAAAACAGCGTCGTAGCTCAGCCCGTATTGCGCAGGCCCGCGGCGACCCCGTTGATGGCCAGCAGGATTCCCTCGCGCACCGCTTCGCTTTCATCGCCCGCCCTGCGCCGGGCGATCAGCTCGATCTGCAGGTGGTTGAGCGGCCCGATATAGGGCAGGCGCGAGCGGATGGTGACGGCGAGATCGGGGTTGCGCTCGAGCAGTTCGGACTGGCCCGTGATGGCCAGAAGCGTGTCGTGCGTCCGCCGCCATTCGCCATCGATGGCGCCGAAGACGCGCGCGGCCAGCTTCCGGTCCGCGACCAGCCCGGCATAGCGGCGGGCGATCGACATGTCGGATTTCACCATCACCATTTCCATGTTGCCGATGGCGGAGGTGAGGAAGGGCCATGAAAGGTAAAGCTCCTTCAGGAAGGCGAGATCGACCTTCGCATCCCTCACCGCAGACCCGAAACCGAACCAGCCGGGCAGCATGGCGCGCGACTGCGCCCACGAGAACACCCAGGGAATAGCGCGCAGGCCCTCGATCGTGCGGGTGGATTGGCGCGACGTGGGCCGGCTGCCGATGTTGAGGTCGGCGATCTCGGCGATAGGCGTTGCGGCGAAGAAATAGTCGGCGAAGCCCGGCGTCTCATAGACAAGAGAGCGATAGGCGCGCATGGCCGCCTGAGAAAGCTGGTCCATCATTCCGGTGCGCTGGACGGCGCCGTCCGGATCGTGCTGTTGCGACAGGGAGGCGAGAACGACGCCCGCAGTGAGGGTTTCGAGGCTCTGTCGCGCCAGTTCCGGGTCGCCATACTTGTTGGCGACAACCTCGCCCTGTTCGGTGATGCGGATGCGGCCGTCGACGGTCCCCGCCGGCTGGGCAAGCAGCGCCTCGAAGCTTGACCCACCGCCGCGGCCGACGGCGCCGCCGCGACCGTGAAAAAGCTGAAGCCGCAATCCGGCGTCGCTGACCACGCCATGCAGCGCGCGCGACGCCTTCTGCAACTCCCAGATCGACGTCAGATAGCTGCCGTCCTTGTTCGAGTCGGAATAGCCGATCATCACTTCCTGGAAACCCTGCTGTCCATGAAGAGCGCGGACCAGCGGCAGGGAAAGATAGTGCGTCATCGTGTCGGGTGCGGCGCGCAGGTCGCCAATCGTTTCGAATAGCGGTTCGGCGAAAATGTCGGTCGCTGGCTCGGGGCCAGGCCGGAACAGGCCGACTTCCTTCAACAACAGATAGACTTCCAGCATGTCCGACACGGACTGCGTGTTGGAGATGATGTAGTTGCGGATCGCGGCCGGTCCGTAGCGTTTCCGGACCTCGGCGGCCGCTGCCAGCGTGTTCAGCTCCTTCCGTGTTTCCTCGCTGTAGCTGGCGAAGGGCGAAGCGAGCAGGCGGCCATGGGCCAATTCGCGGACAAGAAGATCGCAGCGCGCGGTCTCATCGAGCGAGGCGTAGTCGTTGGCGACGCCGGCCGTACGGAGGAGCTCTGCGGCGACGCGGGCGTGGACGGCGGAATTCTGACGCAGGTCCAGCGTCGCCATGTGGAAACCGAAAACATCGACCGCGCGGATAAAGCCGGCGAGCGGGCCGGTTCGGAACGACTTGCCCTGATGTTTCAGGAGCGAGCGATGGATCGTAAGGAGGTCAGCCTTGAGATCGGCGGGATCAGCGTAGGCTTCGCCGCCGACTGTGGGCAGTTTGGCAGGCTGCTCCCCGGCCAGCGCAACAAGCGTTGCCGCAAGGCGCGCATAAATGCCCGAGAGGGCGCGGCGGTAGGGCTCGTCTGTGCGTTGGGCCGATGTGTCGCCGGCGCGATCGGCCAACGCCAGAAGTTCAGGCGTGACGCCGGTGAAGCGCGAGGACAAGGACAGTTCGGCGCCAAGGGCATGGGCGCGGTCGAGATAGAAGCGCAGGATGACGCCCGACTGGCGGGTCAGGGCCTGGCGCATCGTCCGCGCTTCGACGTTGGGATTGCCATCCCGGTCGCCGCCGACCCATGAACCGAGCCGTAGGAAGCTGGGCAGGGCCTCGGTCGGATCCGGCGCGTCAATGCCGAGCAGCTCTTCCCAATGTGCATACAACGCCGGAATGGCGGGCAGGAAGCTGCGCTCGAAATAGGAAGCGGCGTTCTCGATCTCGTCATCGACCGCGATCCGGAAATTGCGCAACAGGCGCGTGCGCCACAGGATCGAGACTTGACGGTTGAGGTCAGTCTCCGCCTCGCTGCGTTCAGCTGGTGATGCCGCCCGGTCTAGCGCATCGAGATCGCCTGAGATGGCGGCCTGCCGGTCACGCACGCTCTTGCGGCGGACTTCGCTGGGATGGGCGGTGATGACAGGCGCGATCAGGCCGCGCGCCAGAACGGACAACACAGCGGCGGGCTTTCCGCCTGCCTCCTGCAATGTACGAAGAGCGCCGGCGAGCGTGTCGGGCCGTGCATCGCCTGCGCGGCTACGGCGGCGCTGGGTGTGGTCCTCGGCAAGGTTGGTAACCTGCAGGAAGGTGGTGAAGGAGTGCACGAAGCGGACGGCGTCCGCGACGCTGAGACTCGCCAGCCGTTTCGACAGCTGCGAGGCGGCCTCCTCTGATGGCTCCCGGTGAAAGCCTACAGAGGCGCGGCGGATATCCTCGATCTGCTGGTAGACGGCCTCGCCATCCTGCTCGCGGATGACGTCGCCCAGCACCGCCCCGAGCATGCGGACGATCGCGCGCTGTTCTTCTGCATCTGTGTGCATGACGAACCTGCTGCTGCCTGAATATCCTATCTAGCGGCGTGCGCCAGAATGCCAAGCTTGCTGCGGTGTCGTCAGAACTCAGCCCTTGAGATCGAGCTGCGCTTTCAGTTTCGCGATCTCGTCGAGCCAGGGCGCGGCGGAGGAGTCGGAGGGCATGCGCCAGTCGCCGCGCGGCGAAAGGGCGCCGCCGGATGTCACCTTCGGTCCGTTGGGGACGGCCGAACGCTTGAACTGACTGGTCACGAAGAAGCGTTTCGTGAAGACTTCGAGCCACTTCACGATGGCCGGCATGTCGTAGGCGACGCGATCCCGGGCGGCGACATGCATGGGCCATTCGCCCGCATCCGCATCGCCCCAGGCAGCGTGAGCAAGAAAGGCGATGCGTGCGGGGCCGGCGCCCCAGCGGATCACCTGATTGAGGAAGAAATCGTGCAGGTTGTAGGGACCGATCGTATCCTCGGTCGACTGCAGCTTGCCATCGGCGCCCGGCGGCACGAGTTCGGGCGAGATTTCCTGTTCGAGGATGGCGCGCAGGACGTCTGCTGCGCCCTCGGAATAGTGTCCGCTCGCCGCGCTCCAGCGGATGAGATGCTGGATCAGTGTTTTCGCCACCGCGCCGTTGACGTTGTAGTGGCTCATATGGTCGCCGACGCCATAGGTGCACCAGCCGAGCGCGAGCTCCGAGAGGTCGCCGGTGCCGACGACCAGTCCGCCTTCCTTGTTGGCGAGACGGAAGAGATAGTCGGTGCGAAGGCCCGCCTGCACATTCTCGAAAGTGATATCGTAGACCTTCTTCCCCTTGGCGAAGGGATGGCCGAGATCGGCCAGCATCTGCGAGGCCATCGGTTTGATGTCGACCTCGCGCGCATCGACGCCGAGTTCCTTCATCAGGGCGTGCGCGTTGGACTTCGTGCCCTCGGTGGTGGCGAAGCCCGGCATGGTGACGCCGATAATGTCCTTGCGCTTCGCTCCCATCAGATCGAACGCGCGCACAGCGACGAGCAGGGCTTGTGTCGAGTCGAGGCCGCCCGAAACGCCGATCACCGCCTTCTTCACGCCAGAGGCTTCGAGGCGGCGGCGCAAACCCTGAACCTGGATGTTGTAGGCTTCGAAACAGTCCTGATCGAGCAGCGTCTCATCGTCCGGCACGAAGGGAAAACGATCGACATGACGCGCGAGCGGCAGCGGCGCATCGCGATCCGGCGCGGCGGCGAACTGGATGCGGCGGCGCTTGAGCCGGCGTTTGTGGTTGCGCGCCGTGTCGCGGAAGGTGCCGTTGCGCAGGCGGTCGTGCTGGATGCGCGACAGATCCATGTCGGCGGTGAGCAGGACGGAGCCATCGGGGAAGCGGTCTGACTCTGCGATCTTGGCGCCGAGTTCGTAGATGGCGAGCTGGCCATCCCATGCCGTGTCAGTTGTCGATTCGCCATACCCGGCGGCGGCATAGACATAGCCGCAAGAGGCGCGGGCGGACTGCGAGAGGCAGAGCATGTCGCGCTCGGCAGCCTTGCCGATCGTGATGTTCGATGCGGAGAGATTGGCGATCACGGTCGCGCCCGCGAGGGCCGCAAAGGTTGAAGGCGGCAGGGGCGACCAGACATCCTCACAGATCTCGACCGCAAGCGAGAAGCCGGAAATGTCGGCTGCGTCGAAGGTAAGATCGGTTCCGAAAGCGACGACCTCGCCGGCCAGCGTGATCTCTTCAACCGTGGCGTCAGCCGCCATGCCGAACTGCCGCTTTTCGTAGAACTCGCGATAGTTGGGCAGATAGCTTTTCGGCACGACGCCGAGAATGGCGCCGCGATGGATCACCACGGCGCAGCCATGGATGGCGGGGCCAACCTCCAGCGGCGCGCCGACAATGATGACGGGCGCGAGCGAGCGGCTGGCTTCCTTCACGCGTGCAACAGCGTCGCGGACGGCGGCGAGCAGCGTCGCCTGCATGTGCAGGTCGTCCAGCGTGTAGCCGGCGAGACCAAGCTCCGGGAAGACAACAAGGGTCGCGCCCGATTTGTCGGCCTGGCGGGCAAGCTCGATCGTCTCGCGGGCGTTGGCGGCCGGATCGGCCAGATGCACGCGCGGGCTGGCCGCCGCGACGCGGACAAAGCCATGGGCGTACAGATTGTTGAACGCGGCTGCCATTCCGTAAGCGCCTATCACCCAACCGGCTGGTTCTCAACGCGAGGCTATACACCTCTAAACGTAATTATCAGGAAACAGGATTACATCCCGTCCCGGCGAGGCGCTGAACTTGCTTGTGCGGCTTGTCAGAGGAAACTGTCCTCAACAGGTGGTTAATGGACACGGACGTCGTCGTCATCGGAGCGGGGGCTGTCGGTCTGGCCGTGGCGGCGGAGTTCGCCCGCGCCGGTCACGACGTCATCGTGCTTGAGGCGATGGACGGGATCGGGACGGGGACGTCCTCGCGCAATTCCGAAGTGATCCATGCCGGAATGTATTATCCGACCAACAGCCTGCGCCATCGCATGTGCGTGGCCGGCCGGCGGAAGCTCTACGCCTATGTCACCGCGCGCGGCGTCCCGCACATGAAGCGCGGCAAGCTGATCGTCGCGACCTCCGACAAGGAGACGGCCAAGATCGAGGGCATCCATGCGATGGGCGTCCGGAACGGCGTCGAGGGGCTGGAGATGGTGTCCGGCGCGACAGCGATGGCGTGGGAGCCGAACCTGTCCTGCACCGCCGCGCTGTGGTCGCCCGAAACCGGGATCATCGACAGCCACGCCTACATGCTCGCCCTGCAGGGCGAGATCGAGGACCATGGCGGCTTCATCGCGTTCGAGACGCCGGTGGAGCATATCGCGCCGCAGGCCGATGGCGGCTTCAAGGTGATCACGGGCGGGGCGGCGCCATCGTCGATCCTGTGCCGGCGGGTTGTGAACAGCGCCGGACTTGGCGCGCACCGCGTCGTCAGATCCATCGCAGGCTATCCCGCCGAGCACATTCCCAAATTTGTGCTGGCGAAGGGCAACTACTTTGGCTGCGCGGGCCGGCAGGCGTTTACGCGGCTGATCTATCCCGCGCCGGTCGATGGCGGGCTAGGCGTCCACGTCACGCTGGATCTGGCCGGGCGGATGAAGTTCGGGCCGGATGTCGAATGGCTGTCGACGGATGATCCGGCGCAGGTGGACTACACGGTCGATCCGAAGCGCTCGGAGTCATTCTACGATGCGATCCGTCGTTACTGGCCGGGCCTGCCGGACAAGGCGATCACGCCAGATTATTCCGGCTGCCGGCCCAAGCTGTCCGGACCGGGGGAACCGGCGGCGGACTTCCGGATCGATGGACCGGAACTCCACGGCATAGCCGGGCTGGTGAACCTTTTGGGCATCGAGAGCCCGGGGCTCACCTCGTCGCTGGCCATCGCGGAAGAGGTGCGTCGCCGGCTGGCGAACTAGCTTCGGTCAGCCTGCCAGCAATCCTCTGAAGTAGGCGATGGTTTCCTTGAGGCCATCTTCGAGCTGCACCTTCGGCTCCCAGCCCAGATGCGTGCGGGCGCGTGTGATGTCGGGCTTGCGCTGCTTGGGATCATCCGCTGGCAGCGGCATGCGGACCAGTTTCGACTTCGAGCCGGTCAGCTTCAGCACGGCCTCGGCCAGTTCAATCATCGTGAACTCGCCCGGATTGCCGATATTGATCGGGCCCGTGATGTCATCGCCTGAATCCATCAGCCGGATCATCCCTTCGACCAGGTCATCGACATAGCAGAAGGAGCGCGTCTGCGTGCCTTCGCCATAGATGGTGATCGGCTCGCCCTTGAGCGCCTGCACGATGAAGTTGGAAACGACGCGCCCATCGGCCGGATGCATGCGCGGCCCATAGGTGTTGAAGATGCGGATCACCTTGATGCGCAGGCGGTGCTGGCGGTGATAGTCGAAGAACAGCGTCTCGGCGCAGCGTTTTCCCTCATCATAACAGGAGCGCGGGCCGATTGGATTGACATTGCCCCAATAATCCTCGGTCTGGGGATGGACGCTGGGATCGCCATAGACTTCCGACGTCGAGGCCTGGAGGATCTTGGCGCCGAGACGCTTGGCGAGGCCGAGCATGTTGATCGCGCCATGGACCGATGTCTTGGTCGTCTGCACGGGGTCGTGCTGGTAATGGATCGGGCTGGCCGGGCAGGCGAGGTTCCAGATCTGATCGACCTCCACAAAGAGCGGGAAGGTCACGTCGTGGCGCATGAACTCGAATTTCGGGTTGTCATGCAGATGGGCGATGTTGCGCTTCTGGCCGGTGAACAGGTTGTCGACGCACAGAACTTCCTGACCACGCGCCAGAAGTCGGTCGCAAAGATGCGAGCCGAGAAAGCCGGAGCCGCCTGATACCAGAGCGCGGTTTTCGAGAAGTGAGCTTGCCCGGGTCATCTGTCCTCGCTGGCGGCTGTCTGTGTGAGTGATGCTGTTGCTGTGTCTGGATGTAAAGCTGATGCGGGCCGCCGAGCCCGCTCAGACCTTGGTCTTGTGGAAGATGAAGGCTGGAACTGACCGTATCACCGTCATGATCAGGCGCCATTTGCCGGGAGCGTACTGGATCGGCCCGCCCTTGTCGGCGGCGCGGCGCAGGATGCGGCCGACTTGTTCGGGGCTGGCCCAGAGAGGGCCGCCCTTTTTCATTCCGTCTGTCATCGGCGTGTCAACAAAGCCGGGCTTCACCGCCACGGCGCGGGCGCCCGTCGGCGCCAGTGAATGCGCGAGACCCTGAACGTAGAGCGCCAGACCGCCCTTGGCGGCGCCATAGGCATAGTTCGACTGGCGACCGCGATCGCCGGCGACCGAGGAGACGGCGACCAGAGAACCATGCTTCTGCTCGCGAAAGATATTCGCGGCCGCCTCGCACCATTGCACGGCCGAGGCATAGTTACTGGCGGTGATGCGCGCGAGTTCGGATGGACTGGCGGACGCCTTTTCCTGCGTGCCGAGATAGCCGTAGACGAGATGGACATGGTCGAGCCCGCCAAGTCGCTGTTTCCAGTCGGTCATATGGGCAGGCGCGTTCATCGCTTCAGCTTCAAGATCCAGCGCCGCGACTTCAACCTGCGCGGCCCCGCGCGCGCGCAGATCGGCGGCCAGCGTGTCGAGACGCTCGGGGTTGCGGGCGACGATGACGATGGCGGCGCCTTCCTGCGCATAGAGGCGCGCGGTCGCGATGGCGATGGCCGACAGCGCGCCGAGGATGACAACGCGGTTGCTTGCCCTGACTGAAGCGCCTGCCTGCGCCTGCATCGCCGAAAACCCTGCCGACCCGTCCATTACCCCGAAACCCGACGCCAGAAGGCCGATGTGAGCCCCGGGTCCAGTTGAGCACGGAAATCCTGCAATTTCGGAAACCCCGCCGCGAACATCGCTGGGGAAATGCGGCCATCCTTGGCCGGATAGAGCCTGCCCCCGGCCGACAGCACGATACTGTCGAGATCGGCCATGAGGGAAAGGGTTCGTTCACCCAGATTACGGAAATCGAGCGCCAGCGTCGTGCCCTCCATCGGGAAGGACATGAGACCGGCCGCGGGGTGAGCGCCGAAATCCTTCAGAACGGCGAGGAAGGACGCCTGGCCGGACGCGGCGATGACCTTCAAGAGTTCGATGATGCCCTCGCGCGCGGTCGCCGGGGGCAGGACGCACTGATACTGAAAGAAGCCGTCGCGGCCATAGAGGCGGTTCCAGTTCGCGATCCCATCCAGCGGATAGAGGAAAGGCTCGTAGTGTGAAACATAGGGGCCCGCGCGCATGCGCTTCAGCTCATGCCTGATGCTGTTGAAGGTTCGCACGCTGAGGCTGTTGAGGGCAAAGCCCGGCGCATCCATGGGCATGGCCAGCTTCGGATCCTCGCGATGCGGGACAAGATCGCCATGTGGACGCCAGTTCGCCATGGAGAGCACACCACGGCCAAGGCGTGCGCCACCGGACAGGCAATCGATCCACGCCATGGTGTGCTCGAAGCGTGTGTGCGCCTCGGCCGCGCGCTCGAAATAGTCCTGCACGTGAGAAAATTCTGCATCCTGCGCGTCGAGGTCGGTCGAAGGGATGCGGACGGCGCGAAACTCGACCCAGGCGATGACACCTGTAAGACCGAGGCCGCCGATTGTCGCGTGGAAGAGCGGATCGCCAGGAACAAGTTCATTGGCAGAGCCGTCCGTGCGCAAGAGTTTCAACCGCGTGACGGAGGCGCCGAAGCTGCCGGCGCTATGATGGTTCTTGCCATGGACGTCGTTGGCGACGGCGCCGCCCAGCGTGACAAAGCGCGTGCCCGGCGTCGTCGGCAGGAACCAGCCGGCGGGAACCAGCAGCTGCAGCGCCTGCGACAGTGAAAGTCCTGCCTCGGCGCGCATCACGCCGGTTGTGCGATCGAAGGAGATGACGCGGTCGAGGCCTGTCATGTCGATGAGCCGGCCGTCAGGATTGAGATTGCTGTCGCCATAGGACCGCCGCAGGCCGACGGGAAGGGCGGGGTCATCCGGCGAGAGGGAGCCGACAAGCGCGGGCAGTTCATCGGCAAAGCGCGGTCGCGCAACGCGATGGGGCGCACGCACGACGCGTCCCCAGGACGCTATCGCATCGCTTGTGAGAAAGGCTGCGGTCATGACGGCGCGCACCCTGCCATGGCGGCATCAGGGAAGCTTTAACGCAGATCGTTAACGGGCGAAGGCTCCGTTGTCAGGTCTTGCGGGATTTCTCGATGACTTTCGTGGTCGACTGGCCATCGACCAGCGAGATGCGGAGGACGCGGCCGCCCCGGGCGCGGACAACATCGGCGCCGACGATCTGGTCCTCGGCATAGTCGGCGCCCTTCACCAGTACATCCGGCTGAAGCTCCCGGATCACGTCGATCGGCGTGGGTTCGCCGAACAGGATGACGGCGTCGACACCCTTGAGGGCCGCCATCACGGCAGCGCGTACATCCTGCGATTGTACCGGCCGGTCAGGACCCTTGAGGCTGCTCACCGAGGCGTCGGTGTTGAGCGCCACGATCAACCGGTCGCAAGCCGCCGCCGCCTGGCGGAGCAGCGACACGTGGCCAGCGTGAAGAATATCGAAACAGCCATTGGTGAAGCCGACGGTGAGGCCTTCGCGAGCCCAGGCTTCGCGGCGGGATTTTGCTTCGGCGAGCGACAGGGCGCCGGGCGCATCGCCGAGGCCGCGCTCGGAGAGGCCTATCTCCGCCATCAGTTCGTCGGGCGATGCCGTAGCGGTGCCGCGTTTGGCGACGACGATCCCGGCGGCGATATTGGCGGCCTGCATCGCCGTTTCCGAAGCAAGGCCGGCGGCAAGGCCGAGCGCCACGGTTGCGGCGACCGTGTCGCCGGCGCCTGATACGTCGAACACCTCGCGCGCCTTGGCGGCGAGATGCAGCGGCGGCTGACCGTCGCGATAGAGCGACATGCCCTGTTCGGAACGCGTCAGCAGGATGGCTGCGCCCGTCGTTTTCATCGCGATCGCGGCCGCGCTGGCGCATTCATCATCACCACTGCAAGCTACGTTCGTGGCGTGCTGAAGCTCCTTGCGGTTGGGCGTGATTATTGCCGCGCCGGAATAGGCGGACCAGTCCGCGCGCTTGGGGTCGACGATAACGGGGACGCCGGCCTTCTTGGCCGCGGCTATCGCTGCGGCCAGCACGCGGTCGGTCAGCGTGCCCTTGGCGTAGTCCGACAGCATGATCGCGCCGCAGTCCTCGGTGAGTTCCTCAATGATGCGAACCAGCTGGTCTTCGGTATTGCGCGCGACAGGCGCGGCCTGTTCGCGGTCGACGCGGACGATCTGGTGTTGTCCGCCCATATAGCGGGTCTTGATCGTGGTGGGCCGTCCCGGCTCGGTGACCAGGTGGGATTCGACACGATCCGACATGACGGCGAGCACGCCGGCGAGCGTTGATCCAGCCGGGTCGCCGCCCGTGAGGCCAACCAGAACCGCACGACCGCCCAACGCAGCTATGTTGGCGGCGACGTTGGCCGCGCCGCCGGCCGTCCAGCGTTCATCGGCGACATGGATAACTGGAACAGGGGCTTCATCGGAGACGCGCTGGACACGGCCCGTGACGTAATGGTCAACCATCACGTCGCCGACGACGAGGACGGTTCCCCCGCTCAGGCGTTCGATGTCGCTTCTGCCAAGACTCAACTGGCTTTTCTCCTCACGAAGTGGAGCACTTCTAGTCGAAAGGCGGGCGCGCGCCACTGCCCGGATTCCGTGCGAGGCCGGTCATACGCGCCCTCTGACGCGATCAACAGCCCTGCGCGGCGCATGGTCTTGTTCTCAGCCATTGATGCGATGCCTTCCGCCGCGGCCTCGAGAGGATGAGCAGATACAAAACGTTACAAGACTTACTCGAAGACAGGTCATAGTCCGGCAGGCATCAAGTCAGTATCAGGCTATCGATAATTGCGCTTGTCTTGACGTATGAACAGTCTAGACCCGACCGCCTGAAAGCGGCCGAGGTAGCTGGTTCTTGGGACGCCTGATGGGGCAGGCGACCGTCCGCGCGGGACGGCATGGGACGACTTGCGAATGACTCTGGAGAGCGTCTCCGCGCTGATCCTGGATGATAATGCGCACATGCGTGGACTGGTGCGCGCGATCCTCGCCGGGTTCGGCATGAGGCAAATCGGCGAGGCAGCCGACTGCAATTCGGCCCTCGCGACTGTCGCGGGCGGCGAAATCGATATCGCTTTCGTTGACCTGAAGCTCGGCGGTCTCGATGGGCTGGAGTTCTGCCGCCGCATCCGGCTGGATCCCGAAAGTCCCAACCGCTACCTGCCCATAATTATGATCACCGCCTATTCCGAGCGCAGCCGTGTGATTGATGCGATCAATGCCGGTGTGGATGAGTTCCTCGTGAAGCCCATCCGGGCGGTCGACGTGGCCAACCGCGTCAACGCTGTGATCGAGCGGCGCAGGCCGTTTGTGCAGACACCGGGCTACTTTGGCCCCGACCGCCGACGGCGGGACGATCCGCGCTATCGCGGTCCGTGGCGGCGCGCCAGCGACCCCGGAACGGTCGATATCTGAGCAACAGCCTTCCAGAAAGCGTGTTCGCAGGCGCAACAGGCTGCCTTGCGATCGGGATATCGCGCACTGTTGCGGGTCAATTCCGGGCTGGCTAGGGTCCGGCCCAACGAGAGGCGGGTCCGCGGGACGCCGCGGCGGAGGGTAATCTATGGCCGGACGTGGCATTGGGCAGCTTTTTGCCCGGAAGTCTGTCGAACAGATGCATGCCGAGCATCAGGGCGGCGAGCTCAAGAAGTCTCTCGGCGCGCTCAATCTGGTGCTGCTGGGCATCGGCTGCATCATCGGGACGGGGATTTTCGTGCTGACCGGACAGGCGGCGGCCAAATATGCCGGCCCGGGGATCATGGTCTCGTTCGTTATCACCGGTGCGCTCTGCGCGTGCGTCGCGCTTGCCTATTCCGAGCTGGCGGCCGCCATTCCCGTGTCCGGCTCGGCCTATTCCTATTCCTACGCCTCACTGGGCGAGTTCATGGCCTGGATCATGGGCGTGCTGCTGCTGCTGGAATATGGCGTGGCCGCGTCGACTGTGGCCGTCGGCTGGTCGGGCTACACTGTGAGCCTGCTGCACGATCTCGGCATAAACATACCGGCGGCGCTAACTGCGGCGCCGGGAGTAGCCGTCACTGATCCGGTCTCTGGCGAGGTCGTGATGGGCGTCGTGAACCTCCCGGCCCTGATCGGCATCGCGGCAGTCGCCTCACTGCTCTGCCTCGGCGTTTCGGAATCGGCGACGGTCAACAACATCATCGTGGCCATCAAGGTGACAGTCGTGATCGCCTTCATCGCCATCGGCTTCTTCTATGTGAACCCAGCCAACTGGTCGCCGCTGATTCCCGATCAGGTGCCTGCACCGCCGCCCGGCTCGGACGAGTCTCTCGGCGGCCAGATCATTGCCGCGCTCGGGAATGTCATTACGGGCCAGAACACGGCCCAGTATGGCATCGGCGGCCTGATCGCCGGCGCGTCTGTCATCTTCTTCGCCTATATCGGCTTCGAAGCGGTCTCCACGGCCGGCGCCGAATCCAAGAATCCGGCGAAGGACATGCCGATCGGCATCATCGGCTCGCTGCTGGTCTGCACGATCCTCTACATTCTCACCTGCGCCGTCCTTGTCGGCGTGGTGCCATACACCGAACTCAATGTGGCGGCGCCAATTGCGGTCGCCGTCGACAAGATGGGCCTGCCCTGGTTCGCCTTCCTTGTGAAAGTGGGCGCGTTTGCGGGTCTGACGTCGGTGATGCTGGTGCTGCTCTATGGCCAGACGCGGATTTTCTACACGATGGCGCGCGATGGCCTTCTGCCGCCCGTGTTCGGCCGGGTGAACCAGAAGACGCAGACGCCTCTGGCCAACACGGTTGTCGTCGGCATCGTGGCCGCGGGTTTTGCGGGCTTCACCGGGCTCGACTTCCTCGGCAACACCACGAATGTCGGCACGCTGGTGGCGTTCATGTTCATCTGTATCACCGTGATCTACCTGCGGTTTGCGCGGCCCGACCTCAACCGGCCGTTCAAGATGCCGACCTGGGCCATCGTCTCGATTGCCGGCGTTGGCGCGATCATGTGCTTCATGCTGTTCATGTCGCTGATGTCGCATGAGGCGACCCGCAACTTCTTCATCCCGTACATTGGGGTAGGCCTGCTGGTCTATTTCGCTTACGGCATGTGGAACTCGAAACTGGCCAAGGGCGAGGTCGTGACAGGCCACGAGGCGAACCCCGAGCTCGAGACGCGCGGTCTCACCGACGTCGAGCCGCCGTTCGAGAAATCCTGACGATCGCGGATTGAGGCTATCGGCGGCGCTCTCCGCAAGGAGAGCGCCGTTGCATTCGGGGCGGTTGTCTTTGGAGACAGGGCTGCTATCCCGCCCCGGTTCGGCAAGGATGGCAGGCGATGACGGTCGAGGCGGTGCTCTGGGATTTCGGCGGTGTCTTCACGACATCGCCCTTCGACGCCTTCAACCGCTATGAGCGCGAGCGCGGTCTGCCCGTCGACGTGATCCGCCGGATCAACACCATCAATCCCGACACAAACGCCTGGGCGCGTATCGAACGCTCGGAAGTCGATGCGCAGACGTTCGATCGCCTGTTCCGCGAGGAAGCGATGGCGCTGGGCCACGACATCCCCGGCCGCGACGTGCTCGCGTTACTGTCAGGCGACCTCCGCCCGCGCGTCGTTGAGGCCTTCAAGGCGTGCAAGGCGCGCTTCAGGGTCGGTTGCATCACCAACAACGCGCCGACGGGGAAGGGCGCTGGCATGTCCTCCTCCAGCGAAAAGGCCGAGGCCATCGCGGAGGTGTTTGCGGCGTTCGACCATGTGATCGAAAGCTCGAAGGCGGGTGTTCGCAAGCCCGATCCGCGCATCTATGCGATGATGTGCGAGGCGCTGGATGTGAAGCCGGAGACGTGCGTCTACCTCGACGATCTCGGCATCAACCTGAAGCCGGCGCGCGAGATGGGCATGACCACGATCAAGGTCGTGACCGAGGATCAGCTGCTGGCCGACCTGTCGAAGGCGGTGGGCCTTGCTTTCTAGCGTCGGGACAACTCCGGCTTGAAAGCCGCGCGCCGTCTGCTTGAATGGCGGTGTTCGACGCGGGCTTCCGACTTCCCATGCGCCTGTCTTTTCCTGCGCCGGTAACCGGCTTCCTGCTCGCCTGTCTGGGCGCGGCGGGACTTGCCTCTTGTGACGCCCCGCCAGCCAGAACGCCCGTCGGCGCGGCCGTCGTGGCCTCGCCGCAAGCCAAAGGGACTTTGCCCGAGCCGGTCGTCGCCACCGTCAACCGCCTGCACGAGATCGCGGCGACGGGCAGCTATCGCGATCTCGCGCGCATGGCGTCCGAGACGCCGGGTTTCCGGTCCAACGCTGCCGGGATGAGCCATCAGGACTACTGGTATCTCAAGCTGCGCACAGGCGACTGGCCCATGGCGCAGGTGGAGACAGCGCTGTCCTATCGCTATGGCGTGACCGAGACGCCGAACGGCAAGGTCTATGTCTGGCCATGGATGGCGGCGCTGGCGCCGGAGGCGATCACGCCGGCGGCCGGGCGCGAGATCGACCGGTTGCTTGGCGCTGGGCAGGCCGAAGCGCTGCGCCGCGGCGAGGTCTGGCCGGGCTACGTCCTCGGCATCGCGGAGGATGGAACCTGGCTGTATTTCGTATCCGGGTCCGGTTGATCCCACGCCGGTTCTGCCGAGTATGCACCTGAACCTGTCGGACAAGGAGACGCCCATGAGTGAACTTCTGGGAGCTGCGGCAGCGGTGGAACAGCTGTCGGGATGGTCCGTCCGGGCGGGCCGGGATGCGATCGTGAAGACCTACACGTTCGCGGATTTCAACGCAGCGTTCGGCTTCATGACGCGTGCGGCGTTGAAAGCCGAGACGATGGATCACCATCCGGAATGGTCGAACGTCTACAATCGCGTCGAGGTGACGCTGACCACCCACGATGCGGGCGGCGTGACGCAGAAGGACATCGATCTCGCGCGCTTCATGGATGGCGCGGCGATGTAGGGCGGGCGCCCGCTATTCCTGGAAGACGATGACGCTGGCGAGCGCGACACGCGCTTCGCCCTTGCCAAGCACCTGGTCGACGGCCTTCTGCAGGCGCGCGCGCAGGATATCGATCTCGGGCCGCTCGCCGACGACGTAGGAGAGCGAGGCGTAGTTCAGCACCGCATCGCGCATCTGGCTTATCAGGCGCGGGCGGATCGACAGGGCGAGCTTGCGGGTCTCTTCCTTCGGCACGTCGAGGCCGGCGTCCACGGCGAGCACGCCATGGACCTTGAACCCGCGGGAGATCGAGGCGCGCAGACCGAATGTCGGGATGTAGTTGTCGGAGCCGGTAATCCGCTTGGCCTGCGGGTCCTCAGCGGAAACCGGCGTCGCGGCCGGGGGCGCGGCCGAGGCCCGGCCAGCGGCCAGGGCATAACCGAGCATGAGGGCGAGGGCCTTGCGCATGGGCCGGAAGGCTAGACCCCAGTGTTTAACGGCGGCTTTAGGGACCGGGCCCGCGCGGCTGCGACGATCCTTGACGGAAAGGCCCGCCGGGACTAGCACACGCGCTCCCAAATCCCGGCCTCGCCGGGACCCGGAAATCGGGGCCGTAGCTCAGTTGGGAGAGCGCGTCGTTCGCAATGACGAGGTCAGGGGTTCGATTCCCCTCGGCTCCACCATTTCCCGCCGGAACTGCCGGTTTTCCATTTGTAAACGGGGCGGGGCCCATTAGGGGTAGGGCTAGGCGAAGCTGCGGGCTTGCTGGCGCGGAGAGATCATGCGGGCGCTACTCGACGTCGTATTCATCGTTCTCGAACTCTACATCTGGGTTCTGATCGCGCAGGCTATCCTGTCGTGGCTGCTGGTGTTCAACGTCGTGAACCCGCGCAACCAGGTGGTGCGAACGATCTGGCAGCTCACCCATGCCGTGACCGAGCCCCTGTTGAAGCCGATACGCAGCGTCATCCGGCCGATCAACGGACTGGATCTCGCGCCGCTGATCCTGATCCTGCTGATCATCCTGACGCGGCAGGTGCTGATCCACTACGTCTATTTCAACGTGGTCTGACGTGGCGGGGTGCTGGCGGCTGGTCGCTGGCGGCGCCGAACTGCGCGTGCGGGCCCAGCCGGGCGCATCCAGGGACGCGATTGAGGGCGTCGGCGAAGACGCCGCCGGCCAGCGATTCCTCAAGGTGCGGGTGCGGGCGGTTCCCGAGAAGGGCAAGGCCAACGCCGCCATTGAGCAGGTGCTGGCGAAGGCGCTCCGCGTGCCCAAATCGGCGGTTGCGGTGGAGAAGGGCGAAACCCAGCGCATCAAGACCGTGCGAATCTCCGCCGATCCGTCTATAGGGGCGGCGCTTGCAGTGCTGACCGGAGAGACGTGAATGGCCGCCCAGCTGATCGATGGCAAGGTTGTCTCGGAAAAGGTGCGGGCGGGTGTCGCCGCCGCCGTGAAGAAGCTGCCTGGCCAGCCCTGCCTTGCCGTGGTGCTGGTGGGGGACGATCCCGCGAGCGCCATCTATGTGAAATCGAAGGGCGAAAAGACCGAGGCGGCGGGGATGCGCTCGATCACGAAGCGCTTCCCGGCCACCGCGACGCAGGCCGAGATCGAGACGGAGCTGAAGGCGCTGAGCGCCGATCCGGAAGTCGACGGCATCCTGCTGCAGCTGCCGCTGCCCAAAGGGCTGGATGAGGCAAGCGCGCTCGCCTGCATCGATCCGAAGAAGGATGTCGATGGCCTGACCGAGCTGTCGGCTGGGCGTCTGGTGCTAGGCAAGCCGGGCCTGCGTCCCTGTACGCCGGTGGGCTGCGTGATCATGGTGAAGCACGCGCTGGGCAATGATCTTGCCGGCAGGCATGTCGTCGTGATCGGCCGCTCGATTCTAGTGGGCAAGCCTGTGTCGTTGTTGTTCCTCGCCGAGAACTGCACAGTCACCATCGCGCATTCGAAAACGCAGGACCTGGCCGCGCTATGCCGGACAGCGGACATTCTGGTGCCGGCGGTCGGTCGGCCGGAGATGGTGCGCGGCGACTGGGTGAAACCGGGCGCCATTGTAATCGATGTCGGCATCAACCGCATTCCCGCGCCCGAGAAAGGCGAAGGCAAGACGCGGGTTGTTGGCGACGCTCACTTTGCCGAATGCGCGCAGACTGCGGCATGGATCACGCCGGTTCCAGGCGGCGTTGGCTTGATGACTGTCGCATGCCTCCTGCGCAACACGGTGCTCGCGGCGTGCGCGCGGCGCGGCTGGAGTGTTCCGGCCGAACTCGACGCCTGACACGGCGATGAGCCTGTTCGACCAGCTCTGGTCCACGCAGGAAGGCCGTTGCGCCATCTGCGGCGAGCCGATGCCAAAGGGCCGGTTCGATGCGCCGCACGCGACCGTGTGGAAGAAGAAGCGGCCGACTTTCGATCACATCCGGCCGCGCAAGAAGGGCGGGACAGACGATCCCGCCAACTTGCAGCTCGCGCATGCGGACTGCAACTGGCGCAAGGGCGACCGCTGGTCGCCGCCACGCCAGTGATATCCAGGATCAGGCCGTTGCTGGGGTCTTCAGTTTGCCGAGCACCCAGCGCGCGACCCGCCAGCCAAGCAGCAGGGTCAGAATGATGGCATGGGTCAGCGGGTCGCCATAGATCACCTTCACCATCAGCAGGTTGTGCGCGACGGCGAGGATGGCGAGCGGATAGATCAGCCAGTGCAGCCTGTCCCACGCCTTCCGGCCAAGTCTTCGGATCATGCCATTGGTCGATGTGATCGCCAGCGGAACCATCAGCAGCAACGCGCCCATGCCCAGCGTGATGTAGATGCGGATGACCATGTCCTCCCACAGAAGGGCGAGGTCCCAGTTCCGGTCGAGCCAGAGATAGGCCAGCATGTGCAGCGCTGAGTAGAAGAAGGCCGCCAGGCCGACGCGCCGCCGGATCAGCACGATCGGCGCCCAGCCTGTGATGTCGCGAACGGGCGAGATCGCCAGCGTGACGAGGAGGATGCGGATCGCCGTGTCGCCAAGAAAATGGTGCGTGTAGGTGACCGGGTCCGTGCCCATGGCGCGCGGGTTGATGCCTGTCAGCATCTGCGTCCATTGCCACGCGAGGAAGACAAAGGGCGCGAGCAGCGCCACGAGCGTCAACGGCTTCATCCAGCGTTTGCCGAATGTGCGGAGGAAGGCGTTGCCGGCCATGTCTGGCTATGCCGCGCTCAGTGGTACTTGATCAGGTCGATGCCCTTGTAGAGGTAGCCGACCTGTTTCTCGTAACCGTTGAACATCTCGGTGTCGCGCTGGACGTTGAAGCCGCCGACGCCGAGCACGCGTTCGCGGCGCTGGCTCCAGCGCGGGTGCGGGCGCTCGGGGTTTACGTTGGAGTAGAAGCCGTACTCACGCGGATTGGCGGCATTCCACGCCGTCGGCGGCTGGCTGGTCGTGAAACGGATCGTCGAGATCGATTTCGCGCCCTTGTAGCCATACTTCCACGGAACGACGGAGCGGACCGGCGCGCCGTTCTGTTGCTTCAGCGCCTTGCCGTAGGAGCCGACCGCCAGGAAGGCGAGCTCGTTCTTCGCCTCGTTGAGATGCAGCGCCTCGGAATAGGGCCAGTTGAGACCGCCATAAGCGAGCCCGACCATCGCCGTGCGGTCGATGTGGGTCAGGAACTGGACATACTTGGCTTCGGGCTTTGGCTTCAGCTGTGACACGACCGACCACAACGACACGCCAATCCACGGCACCACCATCGACCAGCGCTCGACACAGCGATGGCGATAGACCCGCTCTTCAAGCTTTGAGTAGTCGATGAGCTGGGCAAGAT
The DNA here is from genome assembly GCA_041398245.1 of Hyphomonadaceae bacterium. GTDB lineage: Bacteria > Pseudomonadota > Alphaproteobacteria > Caulobacterales > Hyphomonadaceae > UBA7672. The sequence continues at coordinate 18,205 of JAWKVC010000008.1, read as the reverse complement.
CGTATGTGCCCGGCGCGTCTGTCTCGCCTTCGACTTTGATCTTCCAGTTCGAGACGTCCATGCGGCCGGCGTTGCGGGCCGGATCGTCCTTGTCGAGGCCGAACTCGTAGAAGTTGCACCACTCGTTGAAGTCCTGCTCGGCCGCGGTCGGGTCCGTGACGGTGTAGGCGGATTTGGTCGCCGGCATTGTCGCTCCGGCGGCAATCTGCGTCGCGGGGGTTTCGGCGAAAGCGGGAAGGCCGCCGCCGACCAGCGTGGCCGTTCCGGCAAATCCGGCGGCGGCGAGCAGCTCGCGCCGGCGGATGTAGACTTCGTGCGGCGTCATCTCGGCGCGCAGGTCCTGGTAGTCGGGGTTGCGGCGGAACTTCAGCTCCATCTCGCGGTCCTCCTGCTTCGTGTCTTCCGGCCTTTACGCCGATCCTAGCGCGTTCGATCACCCGGGGCGACCCGGCGCTCTCATCTCATATACGGCGAAGACGCTGCAAAGGTTACAGGCAGGGAGCAAGGGGCGCTAATCAAACGTTCAGGTGCAGACATGCTAGATTCAGCTGTCGCGGGCATGATTCGGAGGCGTTTGCCTTGATCAGGACTACAGCATCGCTCTGCCTGGCGCTTGGTCTTGCGGCCTGCGTCGCACCGCCGCCCCCTGCTGAAGGACCGCCTCCGCCGCAGACGACGGGGCAGGCGCTGGCCCAACTCGCCTGTCCGCACCGGATCGCCGAAGCTCACGCTTGGGTGAACCACATGCCGGGGCCGGGGCGTTCGCCACGCGAACTTCACGTCGATGTGCGTCTGGTTGAAGCAACCGACACCGCCGTCATCCTCAAATCCGTGGCGACGACAGGGGATACTTTGGTCCTCGAGATCCGGACTGCGCCGGCGGCGCCCATCCCGGGGCGGGTCGCCTATCGCGAGCCGGTTCCCGATCCGATGTACAGGAAAGTCAGCTTCTTCTGCCGCGGCGGAGAGATCTACACGCTCGACCACATCGAAAAGGTCTACTGACCCGCCCGCCAATCAGGCGTTCCGAACCGCCCATTTGCCCTTCGCAGCGGCCTCCTGTAGACCGGCGCCGCAAAGGAGCGAGCATGCGTTTGGGTTTCTTCGGCGATGTTGTCGGCCGGGCCGGCAGGGCTGCAATCGCCGAACATCTGCCCCGGGTAAAGGCTGAGCTCCAGCTCGACTTCGTGATCGTCAATGGCGAGAACGCCGCCGGCGGCTTCGGCATTACGTCGTCCACGGCGCAGGACATCTTCGATGCGGGGGCCGACTGCATTACACTGGGCAACCATTCGTGGGATCAGTCCGAGGCGCTGATCTACATCGAACGCGAAACGCGGCTGCTGCGTCCCTACAACTATCCGAAGACGCTGCAGATACCGGGCAGGGGCTCGCAGCTCTTCACGACGCCGAAGGGTCAGCGCGTGTTCGTCGTGCAGATTCACGGGTCCGCGTTCATGGAATCGCTCGACGATCCGATCCAGGGCGTCGCCTCTGCTCTGGAAGAGTGTCCGCTGCGCCAGGTCGCCGACGCGGTGATCGTGGAAATGCACGCCGAGGCGACGGCGGAAAAATACATCATGGGCCATTACTGCGATGGGCGCGCCACCGCGGTTGTCGGCGCACACACGCACGTGCCGACGGCGGACGCGCAGATCCTGCCCGGCGGCACGGCCTACATGTCCGACGCTGGCATGTGCGGCGACTATGACAGCGTGATCGGCATGAAGAAGGGTCCGCTTGTGCAGAGGGCTGCGACGCGCTTGCCGACCGAGCGCAAATCGCCTGCCGAAGGTCCGGCGACCATGTGCGGCGTGTTCATCGAGTCCGACGACCACACGGGTCTTGCCACACGCATCGAGCCGATCCGCGTCGGCGGCCGGCTGCGGCAGACACTTCCTTCGCTGAAAGACTGACCCCACTCGGGCTTCACGCCGCCAGAATTGACGCCGCCAGAAAATGGCAGTTAAAGTGTCAATATATTCTGGAGGCGTGGCGATGGCCCTGTTCCCGCCGAGCACCAACCGGGACTATCACGGCGCGGCGGCATCGGCATGGTTCCTGATGCTGGCGGCGGTGCTGGAGTTCGTTCCCGGCTGCATCCACTTCTTCCTGCCGGATGGCGGGGCCGGCGTAATCGCCGGGCTCGATCTCACGCATAATCGCGAGACGATCATCGCGGTCTTCGCCTGGGTCGGGGCAGTGCAGATTCCAACGGCGATCATGCTGTTCGTGATCGGGCTCAACTATCGCACTCTGGTTCCGCTGGGATTGCTTGTGCTGATCATCGAACGCGGGCTGATGTCGATCGATGGCTGGCTGCTGAAAGGCGCGGCTGGCGGACATCATCCGCCAGAGCACTATGCCAGCCCCGTTTCCGTTGTGCTGGCGCTTGTGTTTCTTGCGCTGTCGCTACGCGGCAAGTCCGCGACGGCAGGCTGACGCGATGTCGCTGCGGTCCCTGATCGTCCCCCGCATCGCGGAAAGGCTGACGGGCGAAGCGCGCCAGACCAGCCGGCGCGAAGCGGTCGAGCGCAAACGGCGCGCGAGCGGCAAGCCGCACACAGTCGATTACTTCCATCAGGCGGATGATCCCTACGCATCGCTTGTCGCGCAGATTCTGCCGCTGCTGGCGATGCGATATGACATCCGGTTGCGCTGTCATCTCGTGTCGGCGCCGCCAGACTGGGCCGCGCCCGAACGGGCACGCCTGCTTGCGTGGTCGCGCATGGATGCGCAGCTGCTGGCGCGCAAGGCGAGCCTCGCCTTCAAGGATACGGAGGCCCAGCCATCGGCCGAACGTGTCGCGTCGGCGGAGGCCGCGCTGGCGGCGGCGCGCGATGCCGGACAGTTCGTCGAGGAAGCCGGCGCGATATCGCAAGCGCTCTGGTCCGGTGCGGACCTTCCCGTACGCGATGCGGCCGTTGCGGCGGCGAAGGCGGATGGCGATGCGCTGCGGGCAAGGCTCGGCCACTATCTTGGTGGCACGTTCCACTATGGCGGCGAGTGGTATTGGGGGCTGGATCGGCTGCACTACCTGGAGGACCGGCTGGCGGCGCTTGGCGCGCGGCGGCCGGAAGCGCCTGCCAGCGTGATCTATGCCCAACCACAGACGCCATTGCCGGATTCAAAACCCGGCCCGGTCGGCGAAATTCACTACTATCTGTCCTTCCGCAGCCCCTACACCTGGATCGCAGCGCAGCGTGTGAAGGCGTTGGCGGAGGCTTATGGGCTCGAGCTGAAACTGCGCTTCGTGCTGCCGATGGTGATGCGCGGCCTGCCGGTGCCGCCGGCGAAGCGGACATACATCATGCTGGATGCGGCGCGCGAGGCGCGGCAGGCGGGCGTTCCCTTCGGGCGCATCTGCGATCCGCTCGGCCGGCCGGTGGAGCGCGGCTATTCGCTGTTGCCGTGGGCGATGGGTCAGGGGAAGGGCTTCGACTACTGCGTCGCCTTCATGCGCGCAGTGTGGTCGCAGGGCGTCGACGCGGGAAGCGACACGGGCATGCGCAACATTGTCGAGGCCGCGGGCCTCGACTGGCGCGCGGCGCGGCCCCTGATCGGCAACAATGGCTGGCGGAAAGAGGCGGAGGCGAACCGGCAGGAACTGATGTCGCTCGGCCTCTGGGGCGTGCCCAGCTTCCGGTTCAACGATGTGTTCGCCTGGGGCCAGGACCGGCTCTGGGCAGTCGAGGATGCCATCCGCGCGCAGCGGACCTGAAGCCAAAGGGAGACAAGTCAATGCAGGTCTATAACGACGTTTATCCGAATGATCCGCAGCAGATCGAAGCGTTGCGCGAGAAGGGGCCGGACGGTCCGATCTTCATGGTCAACCTGCTCAAGTTCAAGGACAAGGCCGAGTATGAGGATGGTCGTGCAACGACGCTGACAGGCCGCGAGGCCTATCAGATCTACGGACGCGCGGTGACCGACATCCTCCCGAAATTCGGCGGACGGGCCGTCTTCGCGGCGGATGTCAGCTTCCTGTCGCTGGGCCGCGTCGAGGAGCTGTGGGACGAGATCGCCATCGCGGCCTATCCCCAGCGCGCCGACATGGTGCGCATGTCGTTCTCGCCGGAATGGCGCGAGGCCTCGGTGCATCGCACGGCGGGCCTCAAAGGACAGCTCAATATCGAGACGGTGATGCCCCGCGAGGATTTCCTGCCGGACTGGCTTCTCGGTCTTGCCGACAGCATGAAGCCGAAAGCCTGACATCATGAAGTGGAAGCTCGTCGCGCTCGCTATCGCCGTGCTGATCGCTGCAGGCGCAGGGTTCGCGTTGCTGTTCCAGCGGCAGATCGGCGAATCGATGTTCCGGCAGGCCGTCAACGAAACTATCGGCCGTGATCGTGCGGCGGAGCTTCCCGACGGCCTGCATGTATTCGTGTGCGGGTCCGGATCGCCCATGCCCGATCCGTCGCGGGCGGGGCCGTGCCTTGGCGTTGTCGCAGGCGAGCATGTGTTCGTCGTCGATGTCGGGTCGGGCGGACCACGGCGTCTTGCGCGGATGGGATTCCCCGTCGGCCGCATCGAGCGCGTCTATCTCACCCACCTGCATTCCGATCACATCGACTCGCTGGGTGAGCTGATGCTGCAATCATGGGTGGGCGGGCCACGCAAACAGCCCCTGCCGGTTGCGGGGCCGCAGGGCGTCGAGGAGGTCGTTGCAGGCTTCAACGCCGCCTATCGCATCGACAGCACCTATCGCACGGCCCATCATGGCACGGAGGTCGCCGATCCGGCGGGCTTCGGCGGCGTCGCCGAAGTGATCGCAGCGCCCGAGGGAGCGGGCAAGGCCACAGTGCTAGTCGACGATGGCGACCTCAGGATCACCGTGATCTCGGTGCATCACGAGCCGGTATCACCCGCCTTCGGCTATCGCATCGACTACAAGGGCCGCTCGGTCGTGATCAGCGGTGATACAACCTATTCGGATGACCTCGTGGCGGCGGCGCAGGGAACCGACGTGCTGCTGCATGAGGCGTTGAACCCCAGGATGGTCGCCGAGATGCGCGATGCAGCTGCAGCCAAGGGGCAGGCGCATATTGCTAAGATCATGGGCGACATTCTCGACTATCACGCCTCGCCCGAGGATGCGGCGCGGGCCGCCAGAAATGCCAACGCCCGGGCGCTGGTGCTCTATCACCTCGTGCCGCCGCTGCCGTCCTCGCTTCTGAACGCCGCCTTTCTCGGCGATGCGCCGGGCCAGTACAGCGGCCCGATCCGGGTCGCCGAGGACGGCTTGCTGATTTCCCTGCCGGCTGGCGGTACGGCAATCAATCAGTCGGTGATCCAGTGAGACGACGCAACCGCGCAGCAGGGCGCGGCGCGAAAGCCCCTTCGCCTCCGGCGTCTTCATGCTAGCACTTGTCCCTCGGGACACAGGATTGATGGTTTGGCTGATCGGATACAGGTGAAAGGCAGGGGCGCTTCCGCACTGGTGCGGAAGCAGGCCGAGGCCGTGGAGGCGGAGGAGGATGGCCGCCGCATGCGGTCCAACCGCAGCCGCGAGCGCATCGTGCACGCCATGATCGAGCTGATCCGCGCCGGCGAGATGACGCCCGCCGCCGCCCGGGTGGCTGAAAAGGCCAAGGTCGGCCTGCGCACCGTGTTCCGGCATTTCGAGGAAATGGACACGCTCAACCGCGAGATCAGCGCGATCGTGGAAGCCGAAATCCTGCCGCTGGTCGAAAAGCCCTTCGAGGGGCCGACCTGGCGCGCCCAGCTGGACGAGCTGCTGGAACGGCGGGCGCACATCTACGAACGTGTCATGCCGCTGAAGATCGCCGGCAGCCTGCAGCGCTTCCGCTCCAAATTCCTCATGGATGACTACAACCGCTTCCTGATGATGGAGCGCGCCGGGCTCAAGCGCGTGCTGCCGCAGAAGATCATGAACGACGCCGTGCTGTTCCACGCCATCGAGATGGCGGTTGGCTTCCAGACATGGCGCCGGCTGCGTCAGGATCAGGGGTTGTCGACAAAGGACGCGCTGAACGTGATGCGGTTTACGGTCGAACGGCTGGTGACGGGCAAATGATGCGGGCCTCTCTCATCCTCTTCGCTCTTCTTGCTGCGGGCTGCTCCGGCGAGAGCGCCGAGGCGCCCGTTGTAGCAAAGGCGCCGGATTGCGGGCTGGAGGTCGAACAGATCGGCCAGCTCGTCACCGTGCCGGAAGGCGGGTTCGAGCAGGGCGCGCACGCGATCTATCCGGAAGAGGCGCCGGCGAGGCAGGTGCATGTCGCCGGCTTCAGCATCCAGATCCACGAAGTCACCAATCAGCAGTTCGAGGCGTTCGTTGCGGCGACGGGCTATGTGACGGATTCGGAACGCACGTCGGCGTCCGACAATCCGGCGGGAGGTTCCGGCCTCTTCACGCAGGCGACCAAGCCGGACGAGATGGGCCGGTGGGTGCTGATGCGCGGGGCGACATGGAAGACTCCGGAAGGTCCGGGCAGCAATCTTGCGGGCCGGATGCAGCATCCGGTCGTGCATGTGTCGCTCAACGATGCGCGCGCCTATGCGCAGTGGGCTGGCGGACGCCTACCGACGGAAGAGGAATGGGAATACGCCGCCGCGCTCGGCATGCCCGATCCCGACAATCCCGTGTCAGGCGCCTATGACGAAGCCGGCAAGCCGATCGCCAACACCTGGCAGGGCCTGTTCCCGTTGAAGAACGAGGCTGCCGATGGCTTTGTCGGCACGGCGCCGGCCGGCTGCTTTCCGGCCAGCCGGATCGGGCTCTACGACATGATCGGGAATGTCTGGGAGTGGACCGACACGCCCTATGCGCCGGGGCAGGCCACGATCAAGGGCGGCTCCTACCTGTGCGCCGAGAATTTCTGCAAGCGCTATCGCAGCGCTGCGCGACAGGGCCAGGACGTCGATTTTTCCTCAAACCATATCGGCTTTCGCATCGTGAAGGACGCGCCAGCCGACTGAACGCTCAGTTTGGCCAGTACACATATTCGTCGTCTGGCCTCGCCTTGTCCGCCGCCGTCTTGTCGATGGCGACAGGTCCTTCCGTCGTATGCGGATAGAGCGGTGGCCGTGCGCCTACCTGATGGTCCGTGATCAGCTGTTTGAGCTCGGCGACCTTCTGCGGGTTCTGCTCGGCGACATTGGTCTTCTCGGTCGGGTCCGTCGCGAGATCATACAGCCAGACCTTGGCGGGCTTGTCGGTCACCTGCAGCTTCCAGTCGCCCTGGCGCACAGCCTTGTAGTAGGCGCTCTGCCAGAAGATGGCGTCGTGCGGCTTCATGTCCGGCGTTGCAGCGCCGGTCGCGAAAGGCAGGAGATCGACGCCGTCGATCTCGACGCCCGCGGGCAGAACGCCGCCGCCGGCTGAGGCGAACGTCGGCATCAGGTCGATGTGGGCGACGGGCGCCGTCACCTGCGATTGCGCGGGGATGTGGCCGGGCCAGCTGACGAACATCGGCACGTGAATGCCGCCTTCGAACAGCGTCATCTTCCAGCCCCGATAGGGCTTGTTGATGTCGTCGAGGCCGATATAGCCCGCGCCGCCATTGTCGCTGGTGAACACGATCATGGTGTTGTCGGAAAGCCCCTCGGCTTCCAGCGCATCCAGAATGCGGCCGACGCTGCGATCCAGTGCGCGGACCATCGCGGCGTAGACGCGCAGGCGCTCCGGCTGGATGTCGCCCACCGCATCATAGTCTTCCTTCTTGGCCTGCAGCGGCGAGTGCACGCCCCAGTGCGCAAGGTTGAGGAAGAAGGGTTGGTTTCGGTTATTGTGAATCACCTCGATGGCTTCATCGGTCCAGTAATCGGTGAGATAGCCGCCGGGTTCAAACCAGGGTCCTTCATTGTAGGATGATGCAAACTGCATCTTCGCCCACAGGAAGGTGTCGATCGGGTCGAACGGAAGCTTGGCGTTCACCACATCCGGGCTGTTCTCAGGCAGGTAGAGGCCGCTCGCCATGAGCAGGCTTTCGTCAAAGCCCTGCGCGTTGGGGCCGAATTCGGGGCCGAGGCCGGTATGCCACTTGCCGATGTGGACGGTGTGATAGCCGGCATCGCGCAGCACTTCGGCCATTGTGACTTCGGAGCCAGGCAGGCCCTGTTGGGCGAAGGGCGGCGACTTGCTTGCCTGTTCGCTGTTGAATTCGATTGGCGGAAGGCCGGTCGCCTCGGGATCGGAGAACATCGACACGACATTGCCCATGCCGTTTGGCGTCGGCGTGAATTCAAAACCTGTGCGGGTCGGGTAGCGGCCCGTCATGATCATGGCGCGCGAGGGTGCGCAGGTGGCCGTGCCGGCATAGCCTTGCGTGAAGACGGCGCCGCGCGCTGCGAGGCGATCGATACTGGGCGTTGTCACACGCCCGCCCGCAACGCCGCCGCCGAAGGTGGAGATGTCGTTGAAGCCGAGATCGTCGGCAAGAATGAAGATAATGTTTGGCTTGCGATCAGCCGGTGCTGTGGATGCTTCGGCTGGCCCGTCCTGCCACGGCACGGGGATGTTCGGGCCCACATCGCGCTTGTCGGTATGGCTTGCAATGAACAGCACGATGGCCTTGCGGTTGAGCCAGGCGACGCCGCCGCCAACAAGGACAACGACCAGAAGGCCGATCAGGATTTTCTTCCACATCGAGAATCTCGCGCTCAGAGGCCAGTCAGCAGGGCATCGCACCCCGTGCCCGCGAACATCGCGCGCACATCGGCCTGATCGGCCGGGGCGAGGGCGCTGAATTCATCGCGGATCCACTTCAGACACTTGGCCTGATAGGGGAAGGTGGGTTGCGCCCATGGCCGCCCGTCGATGACCGTCTCGAAATTCGGCGCGCCCGACATGACTGCCTGCGCATTCGCCATCAGGAAGGGCGTGTAGACACGGCCGATCTCTGCAAGCATCGGTCCGATCCGGGCGCGCAGGGTCTCGCGCGACAGCCAGTCGGAGTCTTTCGGCGACAGGCCGGACAGGTCCTCGACGCGATCAAGCCAGCCGCGCACGCGGCGCGAAACTTTTGCGGTGATCGCAGCGGAGGTCGGCTCGATAATGGCGAGCTGGGTCAGTTGTCCATAGAGCGCGAAGTCGGCCGAAGACGGCCTGGCGCCGAGCACATAGCCGTTCTGCTGGACAAGCCCGTCGAGCGCTGCAAGCAGGCGCGCATAACTGCTTTCGATCGTTTCGGCTGTCGTCGGGTTGGAGCCGACGACATAGAGCCGGTCAATCTGGCGTTTCGAAATGAAGTCGGAAGCCTCTTTTGCTTCGCTGTCCGCTATCGTCGGCTCGTTCCAGAAAATCAGCATCGGGCCGGCGTTGTCGATGTCGGCCTGATGCGCCCAGCGGAAGTGGAACATGCATTTGGTCAGCCACTCGTCCGCATAGTCCTCGATCAGATAGTTGAGGAAGGCGAGAACGGGATCGGCGGGCAGGGTGGAGCGGCCCTGATGCTCCTTCTCGAGGCGGCGGATGATGGGCGTTGAATCGACAACGGCCCGCAGCTTTCCGTCCGCCGCCGGAAAATAGAAGGTCGGCAGCAGCTTCACCGGCGGCTCCGGATAACCGGCCGGCGGATTGCGATGGCTCGCCCAATGGATGGCGTAGGGAATGCGGCGATAGCGCAGCAGCGCCAGCATCTTGCGCGTGTAGGGCGAGCCTGCCGCGCCCATCAGCTCAAGCGGCTTTGCCGATTCAGTCATGATGCGACCTCCCCGGGGATGGCGGGAGCGGCTTCCGCGCCGCCCCGCCAGAAATGGCAGTTAGAGTGCCAAAACCTATCTGCGTCAACACACGACCGAATAGCAGCGGTCACTTGCCCTTGAAGACGGGCTGCCGCTTCTCAAGGAAGGCCTGCCGCGCTTCCTTCGCATCCTCGCTGGAGAAGGCGCGGCGGATGTTCGACAACTCGTAGCGCAGCTGCTGTTCCATGTCGGTGGATTCCAGCGACTTCACCATGCCGCGCTTGAGAAGCCGCAGCGTGATCGGCGACCAGCGGCAGAGTTCGGCGCAGTATTCGGCCAGGCGATCCGCGAATTTCGCATCGTCGACAACCTCTCCCGCCATGCCAAGCGCGACGGCTTCCTCGCCCATGACAGTGCGGTTCTCCATCATGAAGCGCATGGCGCGTTCATAACCCATGGCCTGGGGCAGGGTGATGGTGAGGCCGCCATCGGGCGACCCGCCGATCCGCGTATAGCCGGCCATCATGCGGGCGCTCTTCGCGACAAGGCGTACGTCGCACGCCATGGCGAGTCCCAGCCCAGCGCCGACCGCAACGCCATTGACGCCGCCAACCACCGGCTTGTCACAGCGCCTGCGGATGGAGAGCAGGAAATGCCCAACCCAGCCGAGATCATCGAGCTGCGCGTCCTGCGCGCTCATCGGCGAGGTCCGCCCCTTCATCGTGAGGTCGAGGCCAGCGCAGAAGGCGTCGCCCGTTCCCGTCACCGCGATGACCCAGATGTTGTCGTCCTTGGCCGCATCGTCGATGGCGTTGATGACCGACCAGGCAAGCTCGTCCGACAGCGCATTCTTCACCTGCGGGCGGTTGAGCGCGATGGTGCGCACATGGCCAGCATCGGTGATCCTCACAAGATCCGTCATCCGTTCCTCCATCGCGGGTCTTGGCGCCCCGGCGGCTATCTAGCGCTTCGGCGCGGCGGGTGGCCAGCCTCAGGCCTTCCTGCGCTTGCGCCGCCGCACGAACCAGAAGACCAACAGCCCGATCAGAAGCAGGACGCCGCCGCCTACGATGGCGATCGTGACGGCATGGAAGGACAGCTGCCGCGCGATGGCGTTGCTGCGCACCTGCCGCTCGACCTGATAGCCCTCCGGCAGTGCCAGAACGCCGGACTCGGTTGTGTAGCTGTCATAGGCCGTCAGCATCGTCTGAAAGAGGTCTGGCATGGCCGCGGAAAGATCATTCACCTCGGCGGGGTCCTGCGTCAGGTCGTAAAGCCGCCACTTGCCGTCGCCGACCGGCGGCATGTTGCGGACGATCTTGTAGTCGCCGCGGAACAGCGCAGCGTTACCGGAAACCTCGACGCCGAGCGCGTCCTCCGGCCCGCGCACATGCTCGGCCGCGCTCGACAAGACAGGCATAAGGCTGTGGCCCGTGATAGGGCGCGCGCCTTCGGGTGTTTCACGTGCAACGCCGGCAAGGTCGAGAAGCGTCGGCGTGATGTCGCTGACGAAGCCAAGCGCCCGTGGCTTCTGTCCGGGCGCGATCCCCGGTCCGGCGATCACCATCGGTACGCGTAGGCCGCCATCGGAGGCGTAGAATTTGTAGTAGGAGCCGGGCGCAGACACCGCCGAAGCCCACTCCGTTCCGATGAAGCCGAGGCTGCCGCGCTCGCCCATATTGCCGAGATTCCAGCTGTAGCCATTGAGCGCCATCCAGACGTCCATCCATGGCTCATGCACCGGATCGCTGGGTTCGGGACCGTTGTCGGATGTGATCACAAAGATCGTGTTGTCCAGCTCGCCGCGCTGCGCGATGTGCTCGATCAGGCGACCGATATGGTGATCCATCGCCTCGATCATGCCGGAATAGACTTCCATGGCGCGGGCGTATTTGGCGCGATCATCGGCCGAAAGAGAGTCCCACGCACGTGCGCCGTCTGGCAGGGTGGCGAAGGGCGCATCTGGTGGGACAATGCCGGCGGCGACCGCACGATCCCAGCGCGCGCGGCGCGTCGCTTCCCAGCCGGCGTTGAACTGGCCGCCGTAGCGGTCGGAGAACTCCTTCGGCGCCTGAACCGGAATGTGCACGGCCTGGAAGGCGAGATAGCCGAAATAGGGCGCCTCGCCAGCGTCTGCGTCGATATACTGGATCAGCCGGTCAACGAGCAGTTCGGAGGAATAGAAACTGTCTGGAAGGCTTGCCGGCTTCCCATCCTCGAACCATGGCGCGTGGTCGTAATAGGGCATGTAGGACTTGGCCGCCCAGTTGTCGGCGCCAGAGGCATCCAGCGCCAGCGAGCGATCGAAACCATGATGGTTCGGCAGGTCGCCTTCGCCATGGCCAAGGTGCCACTTGCCCGACATCAGCGTGCGATAGCCTGACGCCTTGAGGTGATCCGCAATGGTCAGCACGCCGGGTTCGAGGTGAAGCGTATAGCCCGGCTTGCCCTTCAGCTCGGGCGGCAGCACTTCCTCAATCGTGGAAACGCCTGTGCGGTGACTGTCCATGCCCGTCAACAACATGGCGCGCGAAGGCGAGCACAGAGGCGAGGTATGATAATTCGTCATCATCGCCCCTGCAGCGGCGAGGCGGTCGATATTCGGCGTTCGGGCTTCCCCGCCATAGACGCCGAAATCCATGAAAGCTGCGTCGTCCACCAGGATCAGGATGATGTTGGGCCGTTTCGCCGGCGTCGCCTCCTCCTGCGCCGCGGCGGGACAGAGGCTTGCCAGCACGAGGGCCGCCAGCATGACTGCCTTGCGGAAGGTGTGGCGCATCAATCGACCTCAGGCGCTGTACAGGGCCGCTGCATGGGATATTATGGCACAAGGAATGTCAATTTAGGGAGGCCAGTTTGATCTGGACCCTTCTGTCGGCGCTTGTGCTTGCTTTTGTGCTGGTCTGGGTTGGTCTGCCAGCCTTGCTCGGGGCGCTGGGACTGCACCGTCATTACAACGCGCCAAAGCGCGATCTCAAAGGCAAGCGGGCGCTTGTAATTGCGACCAGCCACGACACGCTGGGTGATACCGGCAAGAAAACCGGCGTCTTCGCATCTGAGATGACAGCGCCCTACTACACCTTTCTTGACGCTGGTATGGACGTGGATGTCGCGAGTATTCACGGCGGGAAGATCCCGGTCGAGCCCATGTCGGTGAAGTGGCCGCTGGTGTCGCCCTTCGACAGCCGTTTCCTGAAGGACAAGGTGTTCCGCCGGAAGACCGAAGCCGCCAAGCCGGTCAGCGAGATTGATGGCGGCAAGTATGACGCGGTTTTCCTCGCCGGCGGGTGGGGCGCGGCGTTCGATTTCGAACAATCGCCGGAGCTGGGAAAGCTGTTGCTCGATGCGGACGCGCATGGAGCCGTTGTCGGCGGCGTCTGCCATGGTCCGCTGGGATTGCTCGCGGCAAAGCAGGGCAATGGTCATCCGCTTGTCGCCGGCCGCCGGCTCACCGCTGTCACGGACAAGCAGGTGAAGGAGCTGGGCATTACACACACGCCGCGCCATCCGGAGCGCGATCTGCGTGCGGCCGGCGCGCACTTCGAATCCGCCACAGGCTTCCGCGATATCTTCGCGAGCCATGTTGTGGCCGATGGCCGGCTCGTAACCGGCCAGAACCAGAATGACGGTGCGGAGACGGCCGACAGGATGATGCAGGTCATCCTTGAAGGAACCTCCAAGGGAGACTGACAGACATGACGATGGTGTTGCGCGCCCTGGCGGGCATCGCGGGCTTGCTCGCCCTGCTGGTCGCGGCGCGGATATGGATGGCGCCAGTCGAAACGGCTGGGCAACTCGGTGTTCTTGCTCCGGGGCAACTCGGCCTGGCGACGATCCGCGCCGACATGGGCGGGTTCTTCGCAGGCGGCGGCCTGTTCGCGCTGGCAGCCGCGATCAGGGGCCGCGCCGGTCCGCTGATCGTGCCTGTCGTTCTGATCGGTCTCGCACTTACGGGCCGGCTGCTCACCGTCGCGATCACTGGCTTTACCGATGACATGGGCCCGCCCATGGCGATCGAGGCTGTCCTGCTGCTGATCTTCGCCGCGGGATGGCGGATGCTGCCGCGCTGAAGGCGGCAGCTCGATCCGCTATTTCACATCCAGGAATTTCGTGATGCGGGCGACGAGTTCGTCGGCCACGTCTTCCTGGATGAAATGGTGCGCGTTGGGGATGATCTGGTGATCCTGTCCCTTGGCGCCGGGAATGAATTTCTGCGCCCGCGTTTCCCAGCCACGGCCAACCGGATCGAGTTCACCGTACAGGGTCAGGAATGGCTTTTCGAATGTCTGAAGGCGTTCCCACGCCGCAAGGTTCAGCGGCAGGCCCGGATTGTCGGGTTGAACGGTGATCAGGCTCGGCCAGGTGATCAGGCAGTATTCATACTCGCTGGTGGGATAGGGCGCCCGGTAGGCGGCGATCTCTTCCGGCGAGAGCTTTGTCACCATGCCGGTTTCCAGCATTGGCCAAGGGAATTCCGTTGCGACGGCCATCATGCCGACCCACATCTTCATGAAGTCGCTTTCGCCTTCGCCGGTCGGCACGCCGGTGTTCGACGCAACCACGCGGGCAAAGCGCTCGGGATATTTCGAGACGAGGAACAGGCCGATCGTGCCGCCCCAGTCCTGACAGAACAGCGTCACGTTATTTAGATTGAGCGCGGTGAACCATTTCGACGCCCAGTCATAGTGCCGCGAAAGGGTGTAGTCGGCGCGGTCCGCCGGCTTGTCGGACTTGCCGGTGCCGGGAAGGTCGACCGCGATCACGCGGCGGCCTGTCTTGAGCAGGCCGGGGATCATCTTGCGATAGAGATAGGACCAGGTCGGATTGCCGTGCAGCAGCAGGATTGGCTCGGCGTCCCGCGGGCCCTCATCCAGATAGTGGACGCGCAGCTCGGTTCCATCCTCATCCGTGATGGTCAGGTAGTTGGGCGCCCAGGGATAGCCGGGCAGGTTGGCGAAGCGCTCATCCGGCGTGCGCAGAATTTTCATCGGCGGGTCTCCCGTCGTCGGTGCGCGGCAGGCCCGCGATTGTCGTGCACCTAACTATTGGCATTGCTAATGTCAATTGGTTTGACCCCCCGGTCAGCCAGCTGGATCGCCGCCGCCCGTCGATCGCGAATCCCGGTTGACGTCAAACGCGCGCGCCGATGGTATCAGCCCCGATCCAGCCAGAGGCGCGCTATCCCGCCGCCGGATTTGTCGGGAGATCATGATGGCGCCTCGCTACACGCACAGCTTTCTGGAAGGCCGGGACGGTCTGCGGATCGAATATCGCGACTACGCCCCCGTGGGCGTTGAGTCGGGGCCGCCCGTCCTCTGCCTGCACGGTCTCACCCGAAATCTCCGGGATTTCGAGGAGCTTGCGCCGCTCATCGCAGAGCTGGGCCGCCGGGTGATCGTTCCGTCCCAGCGCGGCCGTGGCGGTTCTGACCCTGATCCGAAGCCGGAGCGCTACACGCCGGCGACCTATGTCGCGGACATGATCGCGCTTCTCGACAAGCTCGGCATAGACCGCGCGGTCTTTGTTGGCACATCGATGGGTGGGCTCATGACCATGCTCACCGCTGTGATTGCGCCACAACGCATCGCCGCCGCCGTACTCAATGATGTCGGACCGGAGATCGATCCTGCCGGACTGGCGCGCATTCGCGGATATGTCGGCGGGGGCGGGGCCGCTTCGAGTTGGTCCGACGCCGCGGCGCATTGCAGGTCCATCAACGGCGTCGCCTTTCCGGACCAGACCGATGATGCGTTCTGGCTCGACTTCGCTCGCAAGATCTACCGGGAGGATGACCCCGGGCTCATCGTCCTCGATTATGATGCCGCGATCTCCGGATCGGTCGCGCCCGGCGCGCAGACGACCGTGGACCTGTGGTCCCTGTTCGAGGCGCTGAAGCCATTCCCGGTTCTCGTCATCCGCGGCGAGCTGACCGACATTCTTGCGGTATCGACCGTCGCCGAGATGCAGCGCCGCAAGCCTGATCTTGAGGCGCTCAATGTTCCGCGCGTCGGCCATGCGCCTTTCATGACAGAGCCCGCGGCATTCAAGGCGCTGTCGGATTTCCTGCAGACCCGGGCCGGCTGAATGGCTCCGATAGGCCGCCGGCGGCGGCAATAGCTATCGCGTTGGCGCAGCCGCTGCGGGGACGGGCTTCTGGTCGGTCTGTGGCGAGCTGAGCAGCCATCCAGAGATCAGCGGCGCGACCATGCCCGGCAGGCCTTCGTAGACCATGTCCTGCCAGCCCATCGAGCGCCACCACAGCGCGATGCCGACGCCCGCCACCATCATCGCGACCGCGGTGGGCTGGGTGACGCTCCGCCGAAGCGCGAGCAGAACGATGAGGGGACCGAAGGCGCACGCAAGCGTCGACCAAGCCAGGATGACGAGCGCAAAGACGCTCTGCGTTCCACTCAGCGCCACGGCGAGCGCGACCAGCGTTACCCCGGCCGTCGCCAGATTCATCATCCACGGCCGCTGCAGCTTCTGGGGCGCCAGATCGTGCGTGATGGCCGCCGAGCAGCTCAAGACAAGCGAATCGGCGGTCGACATCGTTGCGGCGAAGACGCCCGCCAGCATCACGCCCACCAGAACCGGCGGCAACAGCTCGACCGCCATGGTCGGGAGCGCGAGCTCCGGATCGAGCTGGGCCAGATCAGGCAGATAAAGCCGCGACATCAGGCCAACGCCGGTGGCGAGGCCATAGAAGATGGTGAAGTAGGAGTAGTACCAGGCGCGGGCGGCCGTCATGTCGGACGGTTTTTCCAGCGCCATGAAGCGGATCATGATGTGCGGCTGGCCGATGACGCTGACGCCGGCGGCCATCCAGCCGAGCACGAACAGGATCATGCCCAACGCGCCCGGGAATAGCAGGTCGGGCGGGAACAGGTTGAGGAAGCCCGGGATGGCTTCCATCTCGCCGATTGAGGCGTCCATGCCACCCCGCGTGGCGATCGCAACGCTGAGCAGGAGGACCATCGCCACCATCATCACGATGGACTGTGCTGCGTCGGTCCAGATCGAGGCGCGAATGCCGCCGACAGCGCTGTAGGCGAGGATCAGGCCGGCGGAAATGACCGCGCCCATCTCCGGTGTCCAGCCCAGCACGCCCTGCAGGGCCTTTCCGCCGGCAGCGACCTGCGCCGTCGCATAGGCGCCAAGAAAGACGACCGAAAGGATCGCGGCGATGATCCGCCAGATCCGGAAGTCATTGCCGGCCCAGAGCGCGACCACCGCGGCGAAGGAGACCTCGCCTGTCGCCCCGGTCGCTTCGCGCAGACGACGGTGAACGAAGAGAGAGGCGAGGAAGTCGCCGAGAATCCAGCCGACCATCAGCCAGATCGCGGCGAGGCCCGTCGTGTAGGTGAAACCAATGACGCCGATGAACATGTAGCCGGAATTGTTGGTCGCGACGGCGGAAAGACCGGCCAGCCACGGCCGAACACTCTGGCTTGCGAGATAGTAGTCCTCGCTGGTCCGCTTCGCCTTCCACATGGAGGCGAGGCCGACCCCGACGAAGAGGAGAAGGCAGAGCGCAAAGGCGAGAAGGGTCATGGCTCGGGCGTTCCTGCGTTGCTGATTTCAGGAAGGGGATTCGACTGGAAGAGATCGAGTTGCGGGTCGTCGTCCGCGCGGGGGTCAATCTGCGTGAGGGACACACTGGTGGCGGGCGCGATTGTGAATGGCGCCTTTTCTTCAACCGGCGCCGGGCTTGCGCGCACGCGGCGCACGAACATCGCCAGCGCCAGCAGCAGCAATCCGCCGGCGGCATAGCCGAACAGGCCGCTCGGCCCCATCGGACCAGACATGGCCGCGCCTGCGATAAGCGGTCCGACAAGCGCCCCGACCGCCCAGACAACGAGGATGCCGGCCATCATGCCGGTGGTCTGTCCCGGCGCGGCGCGGTCGGCGCCATGCGCAACGGCGATGCCGTAGAATGACATGGAGCCCGCGCCCCACAGTCCGGCGAGCACAAGAACGCTTACCCACGGCAAGCTGGGTCCCCATGCCATCAAGGCGATTGATGCAATTGCCCCGGCGCCAGCCAGAGCGGCGATGACCATGCGCCGGTCGAAGCGGTCGGAGATCATGCCCGCCGGCCATTGCGCAGCAACTGCACCCAGCGCCAGCGCGCCGTTGAACGCCGCAGCCGCGGCGAGTTCGGAATCCGGCGACAGGGCTGAAGCGTAGATGGCGTAGAGCGCGAGGACGGAGCCATTCACCGCTCCGGCAATGAGAGCCGCCATCACCGCCGCAGGGGCGACGCGCCAGAGATCCCTGAGGCCAAACGGTTCGGCGGAGGGTGGCGCAGGTTGCCCTCTTCTTGTCACGCTGACCGGCACGAGACTTGCCGCGAAGAGCGCGCCGATCACCATGAAGCCGGCCGCTTCCCCCGGCGCAAGGACAGCGACGGAAAGAGGGCCAGCGATCTGGCCGAGCTTCGAGACCACCATATAGAAGGCGAGCAGCGCGCCGCGTTTTTCCTGGGGCGCGACGTCGGCCACCCAGCTTTCGCCAGCTGTCAGCAGCGTCGAAACACAGAAGCCGAGCGCGACCTGCAGTG
>JAWKVC010000007.1:0-182076 GCA_041398245.1 Hyphomonadaceae bacterium | reverse complement strand
GTCAGTTCTTCACTTCGCCCAGGGGAGCAAATCTCCACTTCGCTTGACACAAGAGCGTCAAGCGGCTCTTGAAGGCTTGCGACGCCGGTTTGTCAGAACCCCGCATACATATTTCTGACAAACGCCGGCAACTCCAATAGAGGCCCCAAGTGCTGGATCGGCGCCTGCGGGGCAGCAAGAGGGTCTGCCGATGAGGGACCGGGAGGCAAGATGACGGAGGGCGGCGGGCGGTCACGCTCGGTCCCGCCGCGCCTTGCGCGGCTCCTACGGGCGCGACCCTGCGGGCGCTCCGCGCCGCCAGCCGCTCGACGGCGCTTCCCGCCATGCAGCACCGGATAGACCCGGTGCGCAGGCTCCTTGCAGCCTCACATGGGGTGTTTCGTGTCAACGGATGTCAGATCGGCATCGGCTACCTCGCAAGATCAGTTCGGAGTCCAAGGCCTGAGCTCTTTCGCCGGACCTGGTCCCAAGACCAGATCAACCTCACATCCGGTCGCCGCGTTGTCGCAGCCAACCAATATCCCGCATTCGACGGGTGTTGAGCTCAGGTAGACGACGCCATTCTTCATTGCGGCGGGTTAGGCCATGGCTGCAATCGGCTCGTCTGCCTGGATCCGTCAGGACTGATCAGGTCCCGGGGATTGCCAAAATCGAGTCAGGCTGCCTGCATCACGGCCCCTTCAATGACAACGCCGCTGGTGACGTACTTCCAAAACGCAACCAGAAGTTTTCGCGCCAGGGCGACGATGGCGGTCTTGCGCATCCGGCCGCCGTTGCGCTCGACACGGTCCTTGAACCAGAGTGTAAGCGCCGAGCCCGGTTGATGGCGCGTCCACAGCCAGGCGACCTGTATCATCGTCGTGCGTAGCCGGGGATTGCCAGCCTTCGAGACGCCCTGTTCGTGATCGATCGATCCGCTTTTCCACGGCGTCGGCGCCAAGCCAGCATAAGCCGCGACCTGCCTCCGGTTGTCGAAGTGGCGGTACAGCGCTTCAGACCATAACAGGGTGGCGATCTGGGGGCCGATCCCCTTCAACCGGCCGAGCATCACGGCAGGAACTGTCGGGGTAGCCTCTTCCTGTTCGAGGAGCAGATCGCGATCTACCTCAACCGCCTTGAGCTGGGCGATGATCAGCTCGATGCGATCCAGCTCCCGGCTGATCTGCGCCTTCATACGTTCCGGAAGCGGACGGCCGTCGCCGGTCTGAAGGACTTCAAGCCGGGCGCGACGGTCGCGGAGAAGCGGGTTGTAGTTGAAGACGCCCTGCGTGCAGAGAAGTCCCTTGATCCGGTTGGTATGGCCGATCCGCTCGGTGAGGAGGGCCTTGCGCTCACGGCAGATGCGACGGCGGTCTTCCTGGTTTGGCGTCGGCACGCGGACCATTGAGCACACGCGCGGCTCGCCGCGCTTGTAGGCGAGCAGCGTTCGAACCAGCGTCTCGCCGTCGATGCGATCGGTCTTGGCTTGCCGCCGGCGGCGCGAGGTGAGAATCGAGGCTGCGTCAACGACATGGCTCTCCACACCTTCACTCTCAAGAACACGGTGGATCCAGAACCCGTCCAGCCCGGCCTCCTGTATGACGATAATCGGGAACGCACGCCCTGTCCGGGCAGTCGCTTTCTGCCTGAGAAGCGTGAGACGAGCCAGTAATGCGCCGGCGTCACCAGCCGGGATAGAATGCTTGGACAGCTTTTCTCCAACACCGGGCGACAGGGACGTGATCAGCCAAGTCGAGCGGCTGAGTTCAAGCGAGACAAAGAGGGCGCCTAGATCGGTACGGATGGCGCTCTGGTCGGGTCGATGATCATTCTGCATCAGTCAGCTCCAGTGGGGTTGAGTGGGCAAGAGCCGCACTCTGCCGGGAGCCGAGCGGAGCGCTAACCCGCCCCATGGGATCTTCATTCTGTTTGGCCGCCCTGACGGTCGGCGGGTGCGGATCTGTCTCTGCAAGTCGTCTCTTGGCTCGTGCAGGAGGGGAATTGGTTGCTCAGGTCATTGCAGTGTGCCGGGCGTGATGGACCGCCTCAAGGGACGACGAGGCCCCACCATTTTTTTGGCGGAAGAGCCAAAAAAATCGTGACCCCCATCGCCGCTGCGCGGTCGCGCCTTAGCGCGATCCCTTGACCCGCTCCATCACGCCCGCCCGCCGACATCGTCCTTCAAACACAGGAGACGACGATGTTCACGAAGACCTTCACGATCGAGCGCCACATCGAGGAGCTGCGCGCCGAACTGCGGACGACGACTGACGCCGAGGAGGCCCGCGAGATCCAGGCTGAGCTGGCGGCCATGCTGGACCTTACCGGCGATCTCGACCGGGTAAATGAGGCGATGATCTGAGGCGGCCAGCGAGAGCGGCCTATGTCGCTCTCGTCTCATTCGATCTCCGTGATCCGCAGGTGCGATGACGTTCGACGAGCAGTCTCTGTTGCGTGAGGTCTGAAGCGCGGTGAAGCAGGAGACGGTCGTGGAGGGGTGGGTGCGGTGGAATGCAAGATTAAGGTAGTGCGGCGGTTGGGACGCCAACCGCCTGTCTGCACATAGGATTTACCGCCTCACATCCGTGAGGCGTTTGCGGCGGATCCGCCGCAATTTCTCGAACCGATTGTAAGCTGTCGACACGCGTCATCATCACGCGATGCTGAGGCCATGCAGCGTGACGAAAATGAATTCGAAATCCGGATCGGGCGTTCAGCGCGCGACGCTCGTCCTGCACTGAAGCAGGTGCGCGCGGCTGCGCGACGTGCGCCACCATCCAAGCCGAAAAGCAGCGCACCTGCCGCACAGTCCCCAGTGCGCGCGCACTTCGCAAAGGGGTCGGCATCACGCGCGCGACCGGTCCGCGTTACTCAGCGCCGCGTCGTGGTGAAGGCCAGGTTCGTGGCCCATGTCGCAGGGCAGGCCAAGACGCTCCGAGCCCATGTCGCCTACCTCGGCCGGGAGGGTGCCGCGCGGCAGAACCAGCCTGAGGTCGGCGATCAGCGGGAGCCTTCGCGTAGCCAGGAGCGGTCATCTGAACAGCATATTGATGCAACGATCGGATACCTGTCGCGCGAGCGACAAGGCGGCGATGAGCGCTTCTACGACCAGTCCCGCAACTCGCTCGATGCGAGAGACGCAACGCAAGGCTGGCATGCGGACAAGCGTCACTTCCGCCTCATCATCAGCGCCGAGGATGGCACCGATCTCGGCGAACTCCGCCCGTTCATCCGTGAGACGATGGCGCGCCTCGAGCGCCATGTCGGAACCCGCCTCCAATGGCTGGCGGTGGACCACTGGGACACCGACAATCCGCACACCCATGTCCTCGTCCGGGGGATCCGCGCCGACGGGAAAGACCTGATCATCCCAGGCAAGGTGCTATCGGTCGCGATCCGAGAAGATGCGCAGGAGATCGCAACCCGGATCCTGGGGCCGAGGCCGGCGCTGGAGCTCCAGCGGATGCGCGACCGGGATATCGGGGCCCGCGCATTCACCCGGCTCGACCGGGAGCTCATCGCCCTCGACGGTCCGGGCGGCCTTGGCAGCTCATTCCGACACACCGACCTACCGCGCCGCCTCGACACGCTGTCAGGGTGGGGACTTGCCGCTGTCGGTCCGGATGGCAGCTGGCGCCTTGCCTCGGACCTGCCAGCCCAGCTCAGTCAGATGGCGGACAGCGACGAAGTCGCGCGCATCGTCGCCCGTCAGGGACGCGCCTTCACCGGCATGCCGGTTCTGGCTGCTGATGTGACCCGCCAGGAATCCGGACGGCTTGTCGGCCTATCGCATTCCGATGACGGGGCAGACAATCTTATCGCCATCATCGAGAATGGCCGCGGAGAGCTTCGCTATACCCGTTTCCGGGAACCCGGCGCGGCTGCGGTTCTGGAGGACACCCTAAAAGGCGCGCTGATTGCCTTCGAGCCCCAGGAGGCCCGCACCGGCCCGTCAGACGAGGCCGTGGCGCGCGTCGCCCGCCTCAATCGCGGCCTCTACTCGGCTGACATCCACGCCCGGATGGAAGCAAACGTCCCCGACGGTCTTGTCGCCGCCAACATCAGGCGGCTGGAGGCCATGCGCCGGGCAGGCCTGATCTCTCGGGGCAGGGACGGCATCTTCGACATCGCTCCTGACCATCTCGATCGTGTGCTGACCTATGAGCGCGCGCGTCTCGTCCGTGCCCCGATGGCCCCGCGTGTGCTTAGCTACATGCCGCTCGCCAACCAGATCGCCGCGGCCGGACCGACGCATCTCGACCGTGCCCTCGCGGGTCAGGAATCCTCACCTGATGGCGCCGGCCATCTGGCGCGGGAGTTTGAAGCCGCGCTTCGACAACGGCGTCTGTTCCTGATCGAGCAAGGCTGGATGGGGGCGGCGGACAAGATGCTGCCGCGACAGGCGCTTGAAGACATGAAAGCGCACGAGCTTCGAACGACAGCAAAGATCCTGTCCAGCGAGGTTGGCATGCCAGTGACGCTGGGCTCGGGAACCGTGTCGGGGGTCTACACCCGCCGCATCGACCTGGCGCAGGGAAGGGTGGCCCTCATCGTCGGGGATCAAACCTCGCAGCTCGTACCGTGGCGTCCGGCGCTGGAACGGTTTGCGGGTCAGAACGTGGTCGGCGTTCAACGCGGTCGATCGATCTCGTGGAGCCTCCAGCGCGGAAGAGGGCTCGGACTCGGAATCTGATGTGATGCGTGATCAAGACCTCGCTTGCAGGCGCATCGCCTCGTGCGGCGGTTCCGCCGCAAATACAACGATGGATTGTCTCCTGTGGAAAACGCACCGCGAGATGATTTTCTCAGAGGGTTCTCAACAGGGATCGACAATGCCGAGTGCCTCAATCCGTCCGCTGGACGATGAATGGTGGACCACCGCGATGGTCTGCTCCTACCTCAAGCTGAAGCGGCGCGCGTTGTGGGACATCCGTCGCGATCCGGCGAAGGCATTTCCAGCGGCTGTGAAACCCGGCGGCAAGGTCAACCTGTTCCGCGCCGAAGACGTGCGTGTGTGGGTCGCGAAACGTCGACCGTACCACCTGCCGCCGCCGCAGGCGACGGTCGCTCCGCCAGCAAAGCCGCAGATCGTCGCGAAGCCGCAGGTCAAGGCTCCTCCCATCATCATGGCGCCCGAGCCGGTTGTTAAGCCTGTTCAGCGGAAACGAGCTCCGGCTGCGGATGAGCGTCAGCTCGGGCTTTTCTAGTTCCACGGGTTTTCGCGGCACTCGGCTCCGCGAGAAGTTCGGACGCCCAGAGTTGCAGCGCAGCGCGCTTTTCCTCGATGTAGCGGTAGCGGTTGTAGACGCCTTTGACGCCGCCGATCCGGTGCCCAAGCACACGCTCAACCACGATCTCGTCGACGCCCAGACGCGCCATGTGGGTGGCAGCAGTGCGACGGAGGTCATGGATCGTCCAACGGTCGATCTTGCGGCCGAGACGAGCCTCGGCCCCTTCACGGATCCGCGCGAGCGCCGCTGGCGTCGCCGTCCAGACCGGTCTTTTTCCGCCATTCGAGGTGATCAGATACGGCCCTCGCGGCGGTTTCGGGATGCGTTCGACAATCTCCATCGCTTCGGGGATCAAGGGGATGATGGTGGGATCGCCGGTCTTGTAGGCCTCGCCAGGGATATCGAGACACGCATTGGCGCGATCCAGCCAGCCCACCTGCGCGTTGCCGATCTCCCGTAACCGGGCGCCCGTAAGCATCAGTAAGCAGATGAGCGAGCCGGACGGGTAGGGCTCCGTCTGGGCCGCCTTCCAGGCGGCGCGGGCTTCATCGAGGCTGAGAACGCGCTCCCGCGGCTTCGATTTGACCGGTGAGCGAACGCCGCTGACCGGGTTGAAGTCGACATGTTCCCGTTCCAGAGCCCAGTTGAAGAAGACCGAAAGCCATTTCCGGGTGTCCATCGTCGCGGTTGGCGTCGCGCGCTTCTTGAGGTCATCGAGCAGGGCGATGACATCCCGGCGCGTTACCTGCTTCGGGGCATAGTCGCCGAACCGCGGGTTCACGTAGTCCCGCATGATCCATTCGGCCTTGCCGGCGCTCTGAAGGCGGCCGCGGCAATGGTGTTCGAGGAAAGATTCGGACAGTTCGGCGATGGTCCCACGCCGCACGGTCGCGGCGCTCTCGAGCCGTTCGATCGGATTGATGCCGTTGTCGGCGTCGGCCAGCATGGTGGCGGCCTGGGCTCGCGCCTTGAGCAGGGAGATGGCCGGATATTCGCCGAGCGTGATCCGATAGAACTTGCGGCCGGCTAGCTTCTTGCCGCGTTCGGTGACGCCGCCGCGTCCCTTCACGGTGTAGCGGAGCGTCCAGGTCGGCCGGCCGCGTGGGCCCACGCGAAGCAGGAGCCCGGAGATCGTCCCGTCGTTCAGTTCAATTCGCTCCGCCGGTGGCGACGAATAGAGGGATTTCAGTTTTGCGTCCGTGAGCATTGGGGCACACCAGCTTGGCTAGGCGCCCTGCCGAAACCGACAGCAGAACGCGTTCAAGTCGCAGGTCTAGCTGGGTGGAATTGGGGCACACAATGGGGCTGCACCGACCAAAACCGATTAGAAAAACAAAAGAACTCATCTGCACACAAAAACTCATCAAGCGCTTTTGCTACAAAGCGAATTGTCGAATTCATCGACACGCTTCCGACTTTAGACAACCTAACGGATCGGGTATTGCCAAGGTCGGGGTCGTGAGTTCGAATCTCATCGCCCGCTCCAGGTAAATCCTTGCAGTCATGCAACCGAAATCCGCCTCCGGGCGGATTTTTGCGTTCTTGAGCCCGGTCAACGTGACGCCGTCATCCTCGCGGTCTATCTCGGCTCCGATGAAGATCGTCATCGCAGGCGGAGGAATCGGAGGGCTCAGTGCGGCCATTGCGCTGAGCAAGGTCGGATTCGAGGTCGAGGTCGTCGAGCGGGCGCCCGCCCTGACGGAAGTCGGCGCCGGCATCCAGCTGTCGCCAAACGCCGTAATGGGGCTGACCGCGCTGGGTCTCATCGACCCCGTGCTGGCGATCGCCTCGCGACCGGAAACGCTGGAGATGCGCCTGGGGCGCAGCGGCGAGAAGGTCTTCTCGATACCGATCGCCCGGGATTCGAAGGATCGCTACGGCGCGCCTTACCTTCACGTGCATCGCGCTGACCTGATCGAAATCCTGAAGCGCGCGGCGGAGTTCGCCGGAGTGCAGGTCAGGCTGGGCACGCGCGTTTCCGCCTATGTGCGCGAAACAACCAGCGTGCGCGTCGGGCTCGACTCCGGCGGCATCCTGCCGTGCGATCTGCTGGTCGGCGCCGATGGTGTTCGCTCGACGGTTCGCCGCCAGATGCTGGGTCCGGAGGATCCGCGCTACACCGGCGCCGTCGCCTGGCGGATCACGGTGCCGGCCGATGTTGCGCCGGATCTGCCTCATTCTGCGATCGTCTGGGCCGGGCCGGGCCGTCATGCCGTGACCTATCGCATCCGCCGGGGCGAACTGATCAACTTCGTCGGCGTTGTCGAAACCGAACGCTGGCGCGGCGAAAGCTGGGATCAGCCCGGCGATCCGATGGATCTGGCGGAAGACTTCGGCGACTGGGCGGCGCCCATACCCGATATCATCGCCTCCGCGGAAACCTGTTTCGTGTGGGCGCTGTTCGATCGCGATCCGTTGCCGCGCTGGTCCGACGGCGCGCGCGTCACCTTGCTGGGCGACGCCTGCCATCCCATGCCCCCCTTCCAGGCGCAGGGAGCCGGCATGGCGATCGAGGACGCGGTCATTCTGGCCAAGTGCCTCTCCGTTCACGGCGTCTCGGAATCCTCGCTGCAGCGCTATGAGGGTCTGCGCCGGCATCGCGCCGCCCGCGTGCTGGCCAGCGCCCGTAGCAACATGGCGATCTTCCACCGCTCGAACGCGCTGACGCAGGCGGCGACCTACGGACCTATGAAGCTGGCCGACAAGCTGTTCCCGGCCTTTGTCCGCTCGCGGCAGGACTGGATCTATTCCTACGACGTCCGGAAGATTGCGGTGTAGGATCGCGCGATGAAGCGCAATGCCGCGATGATTTTTGTTGCCGCTCTGGCGCTCGCGACGGCCTGCGGACCCGGAGAGCAATCCACCGCCGGACAGAAGCAACTGGCGAGAAGCCCGGTCTGGCCGCAGATGCTGGCGCACTGCCAGCGTTCGCCGGACTGCGATGCGATGCAGCAGGTCAGCGACGGAGCGGGGCAGGCGTCCGATCAATCTGCGGAGGTTGTGTGGTTCGCTGACCGCGCGGCCTCTGGCGAGGGCGGAGAAGTTACACTGAGTGTCTATGGCCTTCGCGGCCATGGCGGTCCGGCTGGCCGGCCGCTAACGGTGGACGAGCACCCTGACAACCTGGCGGGCTATCATTCTCGCCGCTCGACGCTGGCGATCACCTATGTGGCAGGTCCGGGCGCTACGCCGGTCGCTTCGGAACTCAGCTTCCGCTCGGCGTGGCTGGAGCCGACCCGGACGGATACACCAACCTACCTTGTCGAGATCGAAGGCGCTGCTGGTGTCCTGCTGAGCGTCAACGGCGATGCGGCGCCGACGGGGCAGGCCGCGGGGATGCCGGGCCTTTCGCCAATCACCATCCAGTTCTCCCGCAATCTGGCGCAAGAACCTGCGCAGGCTCTGATGGCGGCGCTGGCTGACGGTGAGACATTGTCCCTGCGGCTCAAGACGCCCGGCGGCGACATCATTCTTGGCGATACGATCTACGCGGTCGGATATGCGGACGCGCTGGAGCATGCCGCCGCTGCATTGGTAGATACCGAAATCGCCAGACCGATACCGGATCGATGCGCGCGCTTTGCGGACGAGCCCGACAGCTTCTGGGCGGTCGCGAATGTCACGGCAGCGCTGCTGGTGTGTGATCCGCGTCTGCCCCAGCAGCGGCGGTAGCCGTTCTAGGGCGGCGGAGGTGAATCCGGCGGCAGCGCGTTCGCCCGCGCCTTGCAGGTCGCCACGCTCAGCCGCAACTTGCCTGCGGCGTAGTCTGCCTGAGTCTGTTCGGCATAGGCGCTCGTGAAGAAGGCCCAGTCCTCGCCTTCGCTCGCCCCTTCTGCTTTCAGCTTCGCAAGTCCGGCGCCGCGCAAACGTTGGGCTCCATTGAGCAGCGCCGCCGCATCATCGGGATGGGCGGTTTCAACGACGTCGTCGAATTCGGCGTTCAGCCCCCCATCGCAGTAGAGATCGTCGCGCGCATCCTGCGAACCAAGAACAAGGTAGTCCTTCTTCGGTGTGGCCGGGGTTGCCGATAATGACGGCGTATCTCCAGTCAGAGCGGGCGGCGGCGTGTACTGCAGGTCCGGCATGGGGATTTCGACAGACGGCGTCGTCAATCGTGGCAGGGCGGCGAGGCGCTGTTCCATGATCTCCTTTTCGCTCGGCTGCGTCAGGCGGAAGATGAGTATGCCGCCGAAGATGACGATGGCGCCGAGGCCGATGAGCTGCCGTGGTTTCAGCTTCACGTTTGGCTCCTATTCGGGGACAGGGATGGCTTGCGCCCGCTCTGTGCATGCATCAACGGTCATGCGTGTTGCGTTGGCGCGCACGTCTTTCTCGACCTGCGCGGCATAGGCCTCGGCAATGGCGCGGGCATGCGTGGCGTGGGCGGCCTTCTGGTCGATCAGCTTGTTGATGCCCGCCTCGCCGACGACGAAGGCCATCATCTGGGCCTTGCGCAACAACGCCTCGTCGACCGGGGCGAGCGCGTCGGAAACCTCGGGGTTCGCATTGTAGATCAGCGCCGAGCAATAGAGGTCGTCGCGCGCGTCCTGCGAGCCGATGGCGAGCAGGTCCGGCGGCAAGGGCGGAGCGCCCGGAGGTAGCTGGTAGACCGATGCCGTCGACTGCGGAGCCGGCTCTGGCCCGGCCGGCTGGGCCAGCGTGGCGGCGACGGAAGCAGGCGGCGGCTGCGTGTCGACCTGGGCGCTGCCACAGGCGCCGAGCGCCAACGCAGGGGCAAGAAATATCGCAAGGCCGGCAGCCCTGCTGCTCTGACGTGATGAAGCGCTCGCGCCGGTCATGTCGTCTCCCCGAATGCCCCCTCTGCACCTGATAGCGCAGCAGTCGCTCAGGGCAACCTTTGGAACAACACTCCCTGACACACGTCCGCGCGAGCCTTATAGAAGCCCCGCATGGACGTCTGGGTGTGGCTGAACTTCACGCTGCTGTTTCTGGCTGGCGGGCTTACGCCCGGCCCGGCGGTGATGCTCGTCACGACGGCGTCGATTCGCTACGGGTTCCGGCCATCCATGGCCCCGGCCTTTGGCATCTGCTTCGCCAATCTCATCTGGATCACGCTGGCGGCGTCCGGCGTGGCGGTGGTGGCGAAGGCGTTTCCCGAGGCTTTTCTTGCGCTCAAGGTGGTGGGGATCTGCTTCATTGCCTGGCTGGCCTGGAAGACCGCATTCGGCGAACCCGTCGACCTTCTGCGGCGTGAGCCGCCGCCCCGCGCGCGGCTGTTTGTGCACGGCGTCGGGCTGCAACTCGCGAACCCCAATGCGCTTGTCTATTTCGGCGGACTGCTGCCGACCTATTTCAACGCTGACCGTGATCTGATTCCGCAGGTTATCATCAGCATGCTCACGGTTACAGCATGCGAGATGTTCGGGCTGATGATCTATGCGGGCGGCGCCGAGGCGCTGGCGCGTCGTTTCCGGTCGCAAGCCTTCGCGACCTGGTTCTTCAGGCTGGCGGCGTTGGCGATGCTGTTGTCAGCGGGGTTCGCGGTCTATCTCACCTGGTCGGCGACGGGCCGGTAGACGCGATCAGTCGCCTATCTGTCCCGTGCGGATCGGCAGGTCGAGCGGCTGCACATCCGGCACCGTGTCGCCGCGCACTTTCGGATCGCGGCGGCAGCGGTCACGCTCCACCGGATCATTCTCGAAATGGGCGAGACAGACCTGTTCCTGCGTCAGCTCCACTTCCGGGGAGCCGGGTGACGCGCAGCCGGCAAGGGCGGCCGCAAGAAGGGTCAGGCAGGCTGTTCCGGTCTTGATCATGGCGACTCCCTTACGCTCAACTTTGCCCAGAGGCTAGTGGGCCCCGGCTGGCAGCGGCCGGTCGATCAGCACCGCCAGCAGCAGCGCCGGTCCGCCGATCGCTTCCCAGCCATGACTGGTGCCTCTCTGGATCACGATCTGGCCGGGCTTCACGCGCGTCCGCGACGCGTCAAGGATCAGATCAACCTCGCCCTGCAACAGGCAGATGACATCGATCGACGCCGTCTTGTGCATGGCCGGATGCTTCGACTGATCGGTGAGATGGTCGGCCGCGTCGAACGAAGCGAAACGCTCCCGCGCGGTCGCATTCAGCTGTTCGGCCGGCACGCCCGGCGGCCGTGGCTGGATGACGAACCAGCGCACTTTCACATTGCCCGGACCGGGCGACAGCACGCAGCGGTCAGGTCCAAGATCGTCGTGGTTCTGCGGGTCGATTGGTCCGAAGGCGGCGTCATGCCAGATGTCGAACAGGCCGCCGAGATTGGGATCGCCATTGGTTGCCGACGGCGGCCCGTCAACGATGACCAGAGATTGACCGTCGGCGTTATCGCCAGTGACGATGCGGCGCATGATGCTGGCGAAATCAGTCATGGCTATCCCCTGACTTGAGAACCGATGCGATCAGGTGCGCCGGTCGGCGCGCCGCTCTGCGGAATTGCGTTCAACGTGCGTCAGGCAATCCTGCCGCTCTTCGGGATTGACGATATCCCGGCAATCGCTGCGCGCGGCGGAGTCATAGGTTTCCTGCCAGCTGAAACAGCCCGAGCAGCAGGCGAACGCAGAAGCCAGCATGACGATCCGGATCATTGTGCGCCCCCTGACTTGCCGCTGCCCTGTCCCTTGAAGAGCGGAGGATAGGTGTCGTCGTCGCGCCCCTCGATCCTGTCGTTGCGATCCTTGTCGCGCTTCCAGATCTCGTAGGCCGTGTCCGGAATCCGGTCGACCTTGTAGGGGTTGATCGGCTTCAGCTCGCTGGTTTTCTGGGGTGGGCGCGGGTCGTAGGGCGTGCCCGGATCCATGATGCACCCCGCAAGGCTGATGGTCATGGCGGCTAGCAGAAAGAGGTAGCGCATTCCGAACCCCCGATCGTCAGGCGGCGGAGCCTCTCACGTCCTGCGTGTCTTTTCCAGCTTCTGGATTTCGCGGTGACGCGGGCAGCGAACCTCGTGGTCGTTCACCATGCCCATGGCCTGCATGACAGCATAGACAATCACCGGGCCGCAGAACTTGAAGCCGCGCTTGCTCATGTCCTTTGCGATCGTTTCGGAGAGCGGCGTTTTTGCCTGAACGTTTCGCCAGTGATCCAGCCGGTTGACGATCGGCGTGTTGTTCACGAAGCCCCAGACATAATCCGCGAAATCCTCACCGTTCTCCGCCATGTCGAGATAGACCTGCGCATTCCGGATCGTCGCCGCAATCTTCACAGGGCTGCGAATGATGCCCGGGTTCTTCAGCGCGCGATCAATCCGTTTCTGGCTCCAGCGCGCGATCTTTTCGGGCGCGAATCCATCGAATTCCTCACGCATCGTTTCACGTTTGCGCAGGATGGTAATCCAGGAGAGCCCGGCCTGATGGCCGTCGAGCTGGAACTTCTCCCACAGTGCGCGGCTGTCGCGCTCCGGCACGCCCCATTCGTCGTCGTGATAACGCCGGTAGAGTTCGTCATGGGCGGGCGCCCAGCCGCAGGGAATGTCGTCGAGCTTCTTCACGCCTTGGCTTCCTTGCCTTCGCCCAACGCTGCGAGTTCGCTGGCCAGCCATGGCGGATCATCGAAAGCGATGGCCGCGCCGCCGGCTGTCACGGCCACGCCGCTGGCGCGCGCTTCCGCCAGCCGGTCTATGCGCAGACGGGCGAGGGCGGCGCCGCCGGAAACCGATGACAGCATTCCGATCTCGAAATCGCCGGCGAGAACGGGCGTCCCGGCGGGCGTTCCCGGGGCGACGCGCGCGACAAGCGTCCGCCGGCGCGCCGTGCCCCGCCGCTTCATGCGCGAGACAACTTCCTGACCAACAAAGCAGCCTTTCCTGAAGTCGACGCCGCCGACGAGATCCATGTTGATGTCGGCCGGGAACACATCCTCGCGGCCAAAGTCGACGCCCTGTTCGGCAAGTCCCGCTGCGATGCGGGCTGAATGATACCCGGCGGCATCTCCCGCTTCGCCCCGCGCGACGATCTCCCGACGGGGCGCCGCCGGGGAGCGAGGGTCCGGCTGGCCGGTAAAGACGCGCACGCCAAGATCGGCGCTAGCGGCAATGGACACCGCGGCGCGCAGCTTCATGAGCGTTAGCCGTTGCACCACTGTTGGCGCCGCGCTCTCCGCGCAGTCGATCAGGATGGCGTCATCCCTTCGCGTCAGCAGCATGTCCGCGATCAGTTTTCCCTGCGGAGTCAGGAGCCCGCCATAGCGAAACGTGTCCGGCTGCAGCCCAAGCGTCGAGACCGTGACGATCCCGTTCAGGAATGTCTCGGCGTCGGCGCCGCTAACCGAAACTACCGAACGATGTGAGAGGAATACGGGCGTGGTCATGGGTTCCAGTTAGGCATGATCGCGAAAGACGATAAGCCCCATCCGGCGGGCGCGTCGCCCGGTCATACGTCTAAACTCTAGTTCACGCGCCGGAGCGCGGCTTTTCAAGCGGTCGCGGTTGTGCGATAGGTGCCGCCGTCGAATTCTGAACAGGTTCGGTTGCTCTCCTTGCTCTGGTGATGGTTATCCATCGGATTGAGCTCCGGATCTGGCCTACCGAACAAGTCCGGCTTTGACGGCCCCAGGGGGTGCGGCTGCAAGCGCTCTCATCAATGTTCCGCGGGTCCCCCTGGCCCCACGGACGCCTATCGAAAGACTAGTTCTACATGGCTACCGGCACCGTTAAGTGGTTCAATGAGCAAAAAGGCTACGGCTTCATTCAGCCTGAAGCCGGCGGAAGCGATGTGTTCGTTCACATCTCCGCTGTCCAGCGCGCGGGTCTCGCCGGCCTCACCGAAGGCCAGCGCGTCAGCTTCGAGCTGGAAAAAGACAAGCGCTCCGGCAAGATGGCCGCCACACAAATCCAGACCATCTAAGACTGTCGCAGGTAGCGCCCTCCGGGGCGTTTATCCCAGCGACGAACTTCCGAACGGGTCGGCCTCATGGCCGGCCCGTTTTCATTTGGTCGGGATCGTCAGCCTGAGAAATTCTCGTCCACGAGGCCGCGCGCGCTCAGCTGAGCAGCGAGCGCGGTGCCGGGCCGGACAAAAAGACGGGTGAGACCTTTCGCGCCGAGACGGTCAAGCGCCTGCTCGTAACTCTCATTACGCCCGAGGTCGAACTCGGCGTCATAGGCTGCGGCGTTCGCGTCGATCGCAAGGAAGGGGCGGCCGGTTGTAATCAGTTTGAAGAAGCCGGCATTGAGGCGTTGGGCCTCGGCTTGCAGCAGGCCTGTTTCAACAATCATCCCGGCATCACGAAGCCTTGCCGCGCCATGCGCGCCTTTCGGGTGCGGGTCGGGGCAGGCGATGATCACGCGCCCGATCTGCGCCGCCAGCAGGCGCTCGGAACAGGAGGGTTCGCCGCTCGACCGCTCGCTGCAAGGCTCGAGGGAAACGTAGGCGGCCGCACCGCGCGCGCGGGCGCCAGCAGCGGTGAGCGCGATCTCTTCCGCGTGTGGGCGACCGCCATCGCCGGTGGCGCCTTCGCCGACAATTGTGTTGTCCGCAACGATCACGCAGCCGACGGATGGATTGGGCGCTGTGTGTCCCAGTTGAGCGCGCGCAAGATCGAGCGCGCGTTGCATGTAGGCGAGATCTGTCGCTTGGGCGCTCACACGGGCGGCAGCGGTTTGGCCCGCGCCGGATCGAGATAGCGCGCCGCCTTCACTTTCAGCGAATTGTCGAGATCGATCAGCAACGGGTTGCCGGTCGGGATCTCGACTTCCGTGATCTCGCTGTCGGGAACGTCGAACAGGTGTTTGACGATGGCGCGCAGGCTGTTGCCGTGTGCGGCGATCACGATGTTCTCGCCGGCTTTCAGGCGCGGGGCGATGTCCGAGGTCCAGTAAGGCAGGACGCGCGCAAGCGTTGTCTTGAGACTCTCCGTCTTCGGAATCGAGATGCCACGATAGCGCGGATCGGCAGACAGATCGAATTTCGAGCCGGGCGCAAGCTCGGGCGGCGGCACGTCATAGGAACGCCGCCAGATTTTGACCTGCGCATCACCGTGCTGGGTCGCCGTCTCCTTCTTGTTGAGGCCGGTCAGGCCGCCATAGTGGCGCTCGTTCAGCCGATAGTCCTTGGTCACCGGAAGCCAAAGCCGGTCCATTTCACCCAGCGCCAGATAGAGCGTGCGAATGGCGCGCTTCTGCACAGAGGTGAAGGCGCGCGAGAAATCGATACCGGTCTGCTTCAGAAGCTGGCCTGACGCTCTGGCTTCGGCTTCGCCGGCAGGCGTGAGATCGACATCCCACCAGCCGGTAAATCGGTCTTCCAGATTCCACTGGCTCTGCCCGTGCCGGATGAGCGCCAGTTGCGCCATTCGCTTTCTCCCATGCAGGTTGCGGGAGCTTCCAAGCACGTTCGGGCCGCGGGGGGAAGGGCATTGACCCGCCGGTGATCAGTCCGGCTCAGCGAAGACTTCCCCGTCGAGATCGTCGAGCTTTCCCTGAAGGTGCGCGCGCACGTCCTGGACCGCCTGGTTGTAGATGTCCGGGCCAAGCGATTTCAGCATCAGGTCGACGACGGCTTCGGCGCGGAATTCGCTGAGCGGTTCGTCGAACTCGCCGGAAAACAGGCTGCGCAGGTTCGAGACTGTACGGGCGCGCCGGGCGGGATCGAGCCTGATCTGCACGGTTCGCTCCCCGGTCTCAGTGCGGCGTGGACGCCACGACGAAATCATCCGCCACCTGGGCGCCAGGATTGTTCTCGCGGCGCTTGTAGGCCTCCAGCAGCGACGAATAAGGCGGCGCGTACTGCCAGCCATTCGCCTGGGTGTTGAGTTTTATTTCGAAGTGCAGGTGCAGCGTCGTCGGGGTGCCGCCGAAATCGTTCGACACATAGCCGATGACGTCGCCCTTCTTCACCGTCTGGTTGGTGGCGACTTTCAGCTTGGCCATGTTGAGGTGGAGATAGCGATAGATCCGCCCCCCGGAATCGGCGCGCAGCGTGACCGAATAGCTGCCCACGTTCGAGATGAAGCCGTCCTCGACGGCGACAACCTCATAACGCATGCGGTCGGCGGCTTTGGTGGACCGTTCCGCCTTGCAGCCGTCTGGCGTGCCCACGCGGATATCCTGGCCGAGGTGAACGCCGGTCTTCGCGCACCAGGGCGTGGCGTTGGTGGTCGAACGCGTCTCGCAATAATTGTCGCGCCAGGGCGCCGCAAAGTTGCGGGTGTCGCACTGGTCGCCGCCCTTCACGCCGCCGCCATAACGGTAGACCTGCGTCTGCGCGACGGCGGGCGCATCCTTAATCGGGAACGCCAGATCCGGAACGAGCACGGCCATCTCGGTCGAGCCCGTGCCGCTGCTCGGTGCAAGATTGCCGGGCCGGAAATAGTAGAATGAAGGCGTCACCGGAGCGGGTTCCGCAGGCGTATCGCCGGCGTCGACTGGCGGCGTGTCCGGTGTCGTGTCGTTCGAAGCTTCCTCGGTCGGAACGGGGAGTGGGGGCAGCGGCTCGCCGGTCTCGGCGCTTTCCAGCGGACGGCCATCGCCCGTGTCGATCGCAGGATTCTCCGGCTGCCCGTCGGTGAAGGGCGTGCCGTCCTCGGGCGCGCCGGTATTCGCGTTGGGGTTGGGGAAGGTGCTGACATCCGGCGGAGGCGCGCTCGATCCATCGCCTCCTGTTGTCATCGGCGGCGGTGGCGGGACGCTGGAATCCTCTGGAACGGGCTGTTCCTTGGCCGCGATGTCGACCCACGGCCACAGCAGCACGCTGCCGCTGTCGCAACCGCCCAGCGTCAGAAGTCCGGCCAGCGCACCCGCGCCGATCAGCACATTCGACCGTTTCATCACCACCACTCCCCGGTTCGTTCGTCCGTGCCGGCGTTTCCGCGCCGATCGCCATCCGCCAGTCCGGTCTATCTCGACTGGGCGACGAACAGGCTCTCGGCAAACTCCTTCGCCTCCGCTTCGGAGACGCACCCTTCCGGGCTGTCGACCTCGCGGCATTCGAATTCGATCAAATAGTCGGCGCCATAGCGCGAGAAGGATAGCTGCGCTCCGGCCTCGACGGTCTGGAACTTCATCGTTTCCTTGTCAGCCGCGGCGGCTGGCGTGTCAGCCACATAGGCCTTCTGCGAGCCGTTCACGATCACATCGTATTTGGGCATGTGATAGGTCGCGAAGTACCCATCCTTGGTCACGCGCGGTGGCGTCGGCCGGTCGCTCTGTGTCTGCACGATGCCGCCGGGCAGCAGCATCGGCACAACCAGCGGCGCATCGCCGACGGATTGCGGCACGACAACGTCGCTCGAGCGCTGCGCCAGATCCGCCTTGGCCGCATCCCAGTTGATGTCAGCGCTGACGGATGCCGGGCCTGCAATCGCGCCGGGCTGCGAGCCATCGGCAGCCGTCTGGGGATCGGGCGTCGCCGGGGCTTGTTCCTCCGTGCAGGCCGTCAGCGCGGCAAGCAGGGCCGCTGCGGCCATGAGCGGGGCTTTCATCACTGTCCTCCGGGATGGGCCATCGTGGCCTGCTGTTCTGCATAGGAAATGTCGGGCGAGGCGCCCAGCTTCTTCACCGCTTCGCGGATCGCGGCCAGCCGATCGCCCGGCGCCACGCCCTCCTCAAGCACCAGGACCAGCTCGTTCGAATAGGTGACGCGATCAAGCTTCAGTCCGGCGAATTCCGGACGACTGGACTTCCACGTTTCATACCGCGACTTGGCGGCGGCCGGGTCGCGCCAGAACGCATCGATGATGTCCTTGACCTTGCCGTCGTCCTTGAACTTCACGACGAGCTCGACATTGCGCTGGATCGGCGCGCCGGGAACCTGATCGAAAGCGATGCCGGGCAGGGCAGGTCCGGACGGCGGAGGCGCTGCGCCAGCATCAGCGACAGAACCCATTCCAGGCGCTTCCTCGCTGCCCGGCGTCGTGGCGATCATCGTGCCGGCGACGATCGCGGCAATGATGCCGATCGCCCCCGCTGCGGGCGCCGCCGACTTCAGCCGGTGCGACAGGTCGCCCGGCTGGGCCACGGGCGCGTGCGGATCGAGCGCCGGGGCTTCTGTGATGTGAGCATCGCTCACGGCTTGGCCTCCCTCATTTCCGTGGGACATGCCCGCCAGCTGGTTGGCGTATCGCGCCACACCAGCCCCGAAACACGCCCCCAAGCCTCACAAACGCCTATTGAAGCTGAGCGTTCGCCAGATTCAACATGCGCCCCCCGCATGGCCGATAGCACATGTCCGCGGAACCTTCGATTGGGGTGGATCCGGGATAAGCCGAGCATTTTCCCGAACACTGCATGTTTGTCCGGGGGATTGTCGCCGTGAGCAGCCGGGATTTCAGCTCCGACGGGACCGCCGACGGGTATCTTGCCTTGAGCAGCGCCAGAGCCGCCGAAACGTGCGGCGCCGCCATCGAGGTGCCGTTCTCGAAGGCGTAGTAGCACTGCGAGACGGTCGACCCCGGGTTCGCCGGATCGGTGCAGTTGCGCGAGAACTTGGTGGAGAGGATGCCGTCGGGGCGGCCATCCTTGTCGTCGTCGCGCGACATGTCCCCGCCGGGCGCCATGATGGTGACGTTGTCCCCGAAGTTCGAATAGGGCGTCAGCACGCCACGGGCGTCGTTCGCAGCGACCGAGATGACGTTCTCGCATCCGCCGGGGGCGAAGTATTGCGTATCGACACGCGCGTTGCCGGCGGCCGCAACGACAATGGCGCCAGCAGCAACCGCATCATTGATCGCCGACTGCATCGAGACGGGGCAGGGTCCGAACAGGCCGATCGACAGGTTGATGATGTCGGCGGGTTTGGAATTCCAGATCTCGTTGCCTTGTCCGTCACGCGCCGGGATCGTGCCCGCCGCCCAGCGGATGGCGTCGTTGATATCCGACAACTTGCCGCCGCAACGGCCAAGCGCGCGGACCGGCACGATGGTGACGTTCCAGGCGCCGCCAGCGACGCCGGCCGCGTTGTTGGTGGCCGCAACGCCGATCGTGCCGGCGACATGCGTCCCGTGGAAGGAGTCGGATGTCGTCGTATCGTTGGGGTCGCACTGATCGCCCGGATCATTCGGGTCGTTGTCGCGTCCATCGCCGTCATTCCCCATCAGCGGGTCAGACACCATGTCATATCCCGGCGCGAGGTTGGGCGAGTTCTTGATGTCCGGGTGGTTCATCTGGATGCCGGTATCGACAACCGCCACGACCACGTTGAGCGATCCGGTGGTGTGCGCTGCAGACCAGAAATTGCTGAAGCCCGCGCCGCCTGGCGACTGGCCGGCGCCCGTTCCGTTGTCACGGAAGTCCCACTGCAGGCTGAAGAGCGGATCGTTCGGGCGCGTTCCCGACACGGTCACTGGCGCGGTCTGTGAGGGCCGGCGCAGCATCTGGTTGGTGAAGATGTAGTCTTTCTCGACATAGGCGTAATCGCCTGTCTGCATCAGCACTTTCACGACGCATTCGGTTGCGAGCACAGGATCGTCCTTCAGGACGGCCATATCCGGCAGGTTGGGGCATTCCTGTGTTTTCGATGCCTTCTCCGGCGCAAACAAGGCACGCATGGCCTCGACCTTATTGAGGTCGAGCCGGCCGCCGGGACGAAGCTGGGTCGGGTTCACACCAAGCGTGATCCGCATCTGGCCGCTTTCACCCGGCGTGACGATGCCTGACAGGCCAAGCTGTTCGAGCTGCCGGCTCGCCTTGTCGCGCAGCTGGACCGCAGCATCGACATCAAGGCGCGCGCGCACCTGCAGCGGTTTCGGAATCGGCGCCTGCTGATCGGCCGCCTTGCGGGCGATGGCGTCGCCGATCGTCTGCGCATTGGCGGTCGTCGCGCGCAATGCCTGATCCGCCGACGCGCGGGCCGAGCGCAGTTTCTCCGGGTCCAGCTTCACGCCGCTATCCTTCACGGCATCCTGAAGCGCCTTGGGCGCGAGCACCTGCGCCTGCTGGCGCATCTGCTCCGGCGCCGGGGCTTTCACCTGAGCGCGCGGCAGCAAGGCGCCCGGCTTGCGAAGAGCAGGGGCGCCGTCAATCGTCATGGAACGGCTCAGTTCCGGCGCAGACGCGGCGACAGGCGGCGCCGCCTGAAGTACCGGCGGACCGGCGGGCGCAGCGGCTGATTCTGGCGCAGGCGCCATGTCCGAGTTCAGGACCTTCTGGTCCGCGGGCGCAGCGGCGTCATCGTCCGCCGTCAGCGCAAATGTTTCCGGTTCCAGCACGGGTTCGGTGATCTGCGACTTCGGCATGGCGATGACCGAGCCGACCGCGAAGAAGCTCTGCGTCTGGAGCATTTCATCGAGGCTGACTGGCTGCAGATCGATTGGCGCCGACATGGTTCCGAACAGCGCGCGATCATTGACCGAAGCGGCCGCGAGAAGATCGCTCGCCGAGGGCAGGGCCGGGCCGCCGGAAGGAGCATCGCCGCCCGTGATCTGCGCCAGCGCATCGCTGGCGAGGTCGCCAAGAGCCGCCACACGGTCGCATGCGCCGAGGCTGAGCCCCGCCCCCGCCGCAACCAGTCCGAGGAGAATATGTTTGAACGCCATAACCCCGCCTCACCCACTCGTTTTCCTGTCAGACTGGGGCTGTTTACCATGGCCCGCGCGCCCTGCGGAATGCAAAAAGGCGCCGCCTGTCCGTAAGTGAAACAATTGTGGCAGCGCGGCGCACAATGCCCCCGAAAAGTCCGCCGGGCGCCTGATAACCGTGAAACCGCAGGCTTCCTGATCCGTTTGATGCACCGAAGAGCCGGCGATCAAGTCCGGCATGGGTGATGCAGGACCGGGAACATGACAAGCGATGCTCAAGGGAAGTTCATTTCACGCTTCATGGCGGTGCTCCTGATCGCGTTTGCCTTTGCTGCAAGCGCCCTAATGGTAGCCCAGGGAGAGCGTTCCCTCTTTGTCGAAACCCAGACGGCTGAAGCCTCGACACGCTGATCGCTGCTGCGATTGCGTTTGCAACAAGTCAGTTCGCAGGTGTGATAGGGTCCTTGCCGGATATCGTGCCGGGGAGGGCGGGAATGTCGTATCGGCGAGTTGTCGTGCTGACCGGCGCTGGCGTATCGGCCGAAAGCGGGATGGGAACGTTTCGGGACAAGGACGGAATCTGGACGCGTTATGACATCGAGGATGTCGCGACGCCCGAAGGCTTTGCTCGCAATCCGGCGCTCGTGCACGGCTTCTATAACGCCCGGCGCAAGGCCCTGAGAGACGCGGCCCCCAACCCGGCGCACCACGCGCTGGTGCGTCTGGAAAAGGCCGTTGCGGGGTCGGGCGGCGAACTGTTGCTGGTGACACAGAACGTCGACAACCTGCACGAGAAGGCGGGATCGCAAAGTCTGCTCCACATGCATGGCGAACTCGCACGCGTGAGGTGCGAGGCGTGCGGGGCCGCAGGCGCCTGGGACGAAGATCTCTTTGAGAACACGGAATGCTGGCGCTGCAGCGCCAGTGGTTCGTTGCGGCCCGACGTCGTGTGGTTCGGAGAGATGCCCTACGGCATGGACCACATCTACGACCGGCTTTCGGGATGTGACCTGTTCGTGTCAGTCGGCACGTCAGGCGAAGTCTATCCGGCGGCTGGCTTCGTTCGCGAGGCGGGGTCCGCCGGGGCCCACACAATCGAGCTCAACCTCGAACCATCCTCCAATGCGCGCGACTTCCGGGAAGGCCGCTATGGTCCTGCGAGCCTGGTCGTTGATGAATGGGTGAGCGACGTCATCCGCAAGGCCGGGCTGCAAGCGTGATCCGGCCTTACCCAGCGTGACCTTGATGCTCCAGCCTCTCGCGCCTAGCGTCCATGTCCCACGCGGGAGAGCACGCCATGCCTGATATCGCAGTGACCCGGCGCTTCGAGTCCATCGTGCAGTCAGGGAAGGGCGATCCAGTCGCCCTGGCGCGCGCCGCCAAACGGGGCGATCTTGCCGCCGCTGCCGATCTCTCGGCGCTGCTCGTGCGGGCCGGTTTTGTCGAGCCTGAAACCATCATCGATGTTTATGACGCAGCCACTGCCGGATGGTTCGGCGAGGCGCATCCGCCAGTCGATTTGTCGGAAGGACGCGGAACGGTTTCGCCGCAGCTCTGGGCCCCGTTCTGGGAATTCATTGATGACATGACCAAGACCGACCCGGGCAGCTTCACCATGCGCACGGCGGCCCTTGGACAGTTTGTCGACGAGGGGTTCGCGGCCCGCGCCGGCAAGGCCAGCCTGGACTTCACGGGAGTCTCCTCGGCCGTAGCGCAGGGCTGGCCACGCAAATTCCATCTCGACGAACTCGCGGCTTGCCCGAACGGATCGTTGGGCAACGATTTCCACCGTATGATCGTCGACAACAATTACGATCTGGAAGTGCTCGACCGTGATGCGCTGGGGCTGGCGAATCTTCCTCCGCCGCTCGACTACCTGAACGCGCGGGCGCTGCAGTGCCACGACCTCTGGCACATGGTTGGCGGCTATCATCTGACGGCGCTGCACGAGGTCGCGATCTCCGGCTTCCAGCTGGCCCAGTTCGGCCACAACTATTCGGCGCAGTTCCTGTCGGTCGTGACGACCAAGGCCGCGCTGAAGCGCCCTGAAAGCGTCGCCCTGCTGCTCGAGATCATCCTGACGGGCTGGCGTCATGGCCGCCAGACGCCCTCGCTTCTGGGCGTCGACTGGCCGGACGTCTGGAATGAGTCGACGGACAGGGTGCGCGAACGGCTCGGCGTGTCGGCCTATGTCTCTCCGGTTCCGCCCGATCTGGTCGAGCAGCTTGAACGCGCGGGCATGGCCTAGTCGTTTGCGTCGTTGATCGCGTCCATCTCCTCGTCCGACCA
The DNA here is from genome assembly GCA_041398245.1 of Hyphomonadaceae bacterium. GTDB lineage: Bacteria > Pseudomonadota > Alphaproteobacteria > Caulobacterales > Hyphomonadaceae > UBA7672. Next base: position 159,130 of record JAWKVC010000007.1, on the reverse strand, counting down.
GCCGAAATGATGGCCGAGTTCGTGGATGACGACGTGCGCGACGAGTTCCTCGAGCGCGATGTCGCCGACACCGGCCCACTCGTCGAGAATCGGCAGGCGGTAGAGCCAGACCATGGGCGGCATGTGCGACGGCGCCGATGGCGTATCCAGAGTAAGGGCCACCCCCGAATAGAGGCCGGTTAGCTCATACGGGTTCTCGATATTCATCGCTTTCAGCGTAGCCTCGTCAGCAAAATCCTCGACCTTGATGGCGACCGCACGTGCATGCGTGCGGAAGGGCTCCTCCAGCGTTTCAAGCGCCGCATCGGCCATACGGGCGAAATCATCGAGTGTGGGGGCCAGCCCCCATTGTCTGGCTGATTGCGTGGGTCTGGCAGGCTGCATGGCGGGCTTTTAATGCAGAGCGCTATCGCGAGGAACCATCAGAGTGCAGGAGTTTGCATCACAGGGCTTCACATTTGGCTCGCGACGCGCTTTCTAGCCGACCTGACCGGAGCACCGAACCTTGTCCATGTCCTTCGAAGGCCTGCGCAACCTTGCCACCACGATGCGCATCTACCAGCGCAACAGGCAGGACCGGAAATGGGAGCCCGAAGCGCCCTACATGAAGGAAGTTGTGAAGCCGGGCGACATCTGCCTGCACTTCGGCGGATCCGACGGCCGGCACTCCTATCTCATGTCCAAGCAGATCGGACCGGACGGCACGGTTCACGTCTACGAGCCATCAAATTACTCCTATGCCATCATGTCGCGGCTGATCCGCTGGCATAAGCTTAAGAATGTTCATCCGCACAATGCGGCCATCGGGGCCGCCGACGGCACCATGGTCCTGTCCGTGCCGCGGAAGATGTCAGGCCATCTCGGCCGTGCTTATGGCGTTGTTACGGACAATGGCGGGACAGCGTCTGATGAGAAACTGGCGACCGGCAACAGCACCGTCTTCGTCGATCAGCCGACCGCCGTGGTGTCGCTCGACAGCCTGATGGAGAAGGAAAACCTTCCGCGCGTCGACTTCATCCGCTGCGACGTTGAAGGCGCCGAAATCCGCTTCATCGAAGGCGGCAGGAAGACGATCGAGCGTGACCTGCCGAGCCTGCTCATCGAAATCCATCCGTTCTCGCTGGAGCGCAACTTCTCCTCGTCCGGCGAAGAGGTCCGGGACTGCTTCATCAATCTCGGCTACCGCATGTGGCAGCTCAACGACGACAACTCCCACATGTTCGAATCGACTCAGATCGACCCGAAGCGCCGCTGGAAGGATTACTTCCTGATCCATCCGAGCCGTGGGCCGACCCTGCCGGAAGGCATGTTCCGGAAGGCGTTCGAGAACTGATTTGCCTCGCTGCGAGTCCTGCGCGATAAGGAGAACCTAACAGGAACTCCCGCGCTTATGGCTGTCGTCTCGCCAGTATCCCAACCCTTTGGCGACCCCGTTCCGAATGGGCGCGCCGCCGACATCGTGCGCGGCGTCCAGCGCGTGTTCGCGGAGGTGGGCCTTGCCTCGCTTACCGAGGTGACGCTGGCGAATGGCCGCCGGGCGGATGTGATGGCTGTCGGTCCGAAGGGCGAGGTCGTGATCGTCGAGGTGAAGTCCTGCCTGCAGGATTTCCAGACTGACCAGAAATGGCCTGAATACGCCCCCTACTGCGACCGGTTCTACTTCGCCGTCGACTGTGATTTCCCGCAGGAGCGGATTCCGATGGAAGTCGGGCTGATGGTCTGCGACGCGTTTGGCGGCGCTGTCCTGCGCGAGAGCGATGTCGTTTCCCTCAACGCCTCCCGCCGCAAATCCGTGACCCTGTCCTTCGCGCGGCTGGCCGCGGCACGGCTCATGCGTGTGGGCGTTGCCGGCGCAGCCGACGCCGAACCCGCAATCGACTGATCCTTAGTTCTCATGCCGCTTCTCTTTCCGATTGCCGCCAATGCCCGCGAAGCGCTTGATCGCGAAGGCGGCGCGCGTACGATTTCCGAAGCGCGCGAACTGGCGAAAGCGCCGGTGACGCTGGTCTCCGACTGGCTGCGACCACAGCTGACCGAGCGCGAAGCGATCCAGGGCAAGGCCGAGGCAGGCATCTCGCGCGGTTTCGTGCAGCTTTACGAGGACGCGAAGGGCCAGCCGGTCATCGCCGTCACCTACTGGAAACCGGATGCAGCGGTGAAGACCAAACCGCGCAAGACGAAACCCAAGTCTACGCCAGCGGAAGACCACACTGACGATCTCTATTTCACCAAGCGCGGCGCGAAGGCGAAGAAGCGCAAGCGCGCGCAGGATCCCAACCAGCTTGACCTGTTTGGCCCGAACCAGCAGGGCGCTGAACATCCTGATCCCCACAATCCCGATGTGGTCATCGTCGACGAGGAGGGCGATGGCGCGACCTTCGGCGGCATCGAGGGCGAAGACTGAGGGCTTCACCCCGACGCCGCGCCATGCGTAGAAGTTGACGCCGCCCATGTCCGTGCGGTGATCTGGGCGCGATGCGGCAAAGCGGAATGGCTTCAGGCAAAACGCCCCGACCACCCGGCGAGATGCTGGGGGAGGCCGAACGGCGGCGATTTGCCGATCTGCTCTCGGCCGTCGCAATGCAGCAGGACCGCGCCGCCTATGCAGAGCTGTTCGCGTATTACGCCCCGCGCGTGAAATCCTATCTGATGCGGCTCGGCGCCGATGGCGCGCAGGCCGAGGAAATCGCGCAGGACGTGATGGTCACGGTCTGGCGCAAGGCGTCGCTGTTCGATCGCAATCAGGCGTCGGTCTCGACTTGGATATTCCGCATCGCGCGCAACCGCAGGATCGACGTCTTCCGGCGGACGAGGCGTCCCGCGCTCGACCCCGAGGAAACGATGATCCTTCCCGCCACCATCGAGGCGCCGGAGGAGCGTGTCGAAGCGATGGAGACAGAAACAAGAGTCCGGGCCGCCATGGAGGGGCTGCCTGAGGAGCAGGTCAGCCTGTTGCGTCTCGCCTTCTATGAAGGCCTGTCGCACTCGGAGATCGCCGGCAAGCTCGACCTGCCGCTTGGCACGGTGAAGTCGCGCATCAGATTGGCTTTCGCGAAGATGAAGGCGAGGCTCGATGATGAGTGATGTCGGGACTGATCCGCTGGGACAGGCCGTGCGTAAGCAGGGCCGGAATGTGGTGCAACGGGCGCCGGTCTGGAGATGATCAAGGTCACGACTGCCTCTGTCATGGACGATGCAACCCGCGCCGCACTGGCGTCGGGCCGGGCGGAGCCTGCTCTCGGGCTGTTCATCGATATCCTCATGGAAATGCGGGGCATTTCGGAAGCCGAAGGCGAGGCGATCGCGGGCGCCTCTCTGGAAGCCGAAGCGCCGGCCGAGATGAGACCCGACGCGCTGGAAATGGCGCTGGCTGCGATCGACCGGGGGCAGACTGAGAGGCCCGCGCGCCGCCCAATGGTTTATGCCGAGCTGGAAAGCCTGCCCGCCGTGCTGCGCGAGGCGATCCTGGCCGCTGAAACCCGTCGCTCATGGAGCTTTTCCGGCCCCGGCATAAAGCGTCTCGATCTTGGCGTCCCCGGCGGCGCGAAGGCCGAGATCATCCGCCTCGAGGCTGGCCGCTCGGTGCCGTGGCACACCCACAAGGGACAGGAGCTGACGCTCTGCATTCATGGCGAATTCTCCGACGGCCACACCACCTACGGGCCGGGCGACTTTTCGGCCTTCGACGGCACGGTTCGCCACCAGCCCCGCGCCCATGATGACGGCGTCGCTTACGCCCTGGCGGTGACCGACGCCGGCCTCAGATTCGAGGGACTGCTGGGCGCTTTGCAGCGGCTCTTTGGTCAATAGAGCTTTCCCATCGCCAACGTGTCCTCTAATGGACCCGGCCGATGGCCCGATCACCAGACAGATCAAGATCCGAAGCGGCAGGCTGGCGTAGCCGGCTGGCGGCGGCCGAGCTTGTCTGGGCGGCGACCGCCAAGGGTTCTGATCTTGAAACAGCAATGGCGGCCAACGGCGCCTTCCGGCGGCTCGAGGGCGCAGACCGCGGGTTCGCCCGCGCCATGGCCAGCGCGGCGCTGCGGGGAATGGGCCGCATCGACTGGGCGCTTGGCGGCATGGTCCAGCGACCGCTGACTGATATCGAGGCTCCGGTTCTCGCCCTGTTGAGGGTGGGGGCCGCCCAGCTCTGGCTTCTCAATGTCGCCGAACATGCGGCGGTTTCTGCGACTGTCGAGGCGGCGGCGAAATGGGATGCGGCGCGGCGGGGAGGCGGCCTGATCAACGCAGTGCTACGGCGGGCGGCCCGCGAGGCTGAGGCGTTCGTCAGCGCGCCGGTTGAGGCGGTGTGGCCCGACTGGCTGGCCGCAAAGCTCAAATCGGCGCTGGGTCCGGCGCGGGCGGAAGCGCTGGCGCAGCTGCAGCTGGAAGAACCATCTGTCGATCTCACAGTGCGGGACGCGGCCGATGCGGTGGACTGGGCCGACAGGCTCGGCGGGGAGTTGTTGCCGAACGGCTCTATCCGGCTCGCTAGCGCTGCCGGGCTGGCCGATCTGCCCGGTTACGCCGAGGGAGCCTGGTGGGTGCAGGATGCCGCAGCCAGCCTGCCGGCGATGTTGTTGGGCGACATAGCTGGACGAGATGTAGCCGACCTCTGTGCGGCTCCCGGCGGCAAGGCGATGCAGCTTGCGGCGCGCGGCGCGCGGCTTTCCGCCGTCGAGATATCCGCACAGCGCATGGAGCGCTTGCGCGAAAACGTGGCCCGCACGGGCTTGCAGATGGATCTGGTGCAGGCTGACGCCCGCAGCTGGCGTCCGGCCGGGCCGCTCGACGCTGTGCTTCTGGATGCGCCCTGTTCAGCGCTCGGCATCGTCCGCCGCCATCCCGAAGGCGTCTGGCGACGCGATCCCAAGGACCTCGCCCGTTTTCCCGCGATCCAGCAGGCGCTGGTGGCGGCCGCGGCCGATATGCTGAAGCCGGGCGGACGGCTGGTCTACGCAGTCTGCACGCCTGCGACGGAGGAGGGACGCGACATTGTGGACGCCGCTGTCGCCAGCGGCGTGTGGCGGCGGGCGCCAATCCGCGCGGGCGAGATTCCGGGCTTCGAGTGCGCGTTAACGTCTCAGGGCGATGTGCTCACGGCTCCAGCCGCGACGGAAACAGAGGCGCCGCAGACACGCACCGATGTATTTTACATCGCCCGGCTTGAACGAAACTGACCGGAGCGCCATCCCTTTGGGACGCGAGCGGCAGCTTCCTGGTCATAATCGTCAAAATCTCGCCACGTGAGCGCGCGGGATTTGCCGTTAAGGGTTCAGCCAGGGTTCAGTCCGGTCGGGTATATTCAGGATCATGTCAGGCTGAGTGTTCCGGCCTGCCCGAGTGAGAGACGAACCGCGTATGACTGACGTCGCAGCAAACGGGATTGACGCACTGAAGGCGCCGCTGGTGGCCAAGCCCCAGAAGGCGTTTGCGGCGGCGTTTGCCGTGCTGGCGACCGTTCTCGCCGGCTGCGCCAGCGGACTTGGCATTAACAGCTACGATACGGCCTCGGTTGGCGTGGTCACGCGGGTTGAGGAAGGCCAGGTCGTGGGCGTGCGCCCGATCCACATCGAAGGATCCGACCAGGCGGCCAGGATCGGCACGCTGGCGGGCCCTGCTGGGCGGCTCGCCGGCAGCGAAGTCGGCGGCGGGCGCAAGGCGAATACAGCCGGCGCCATCGGCGGAGCCGTCCTTGGCGGTATGGCGGGGCAGGCCGTTGGCCGTGCAGCCGCAGCCGACAACGGCTTTGCCTATACGGTCCGTCTGCGGACCGGGGAGCTTGTCTCCGTGGCCCAGACCGGCGCCTATGCGATCCCCGAGGGAACGCCGGTGGTGATCGAGTATGGCGCGCGCGCGCGGGTCATCCCGCAGAACGCCTCGATCGGTTATTACTAACCTTCAATCCGGTCCAAGCTTGTCGCCGGGCGCGCCGTGGCCATCGGGTCATGCGGGCGCGGTTGCGCGCTTCCAAGGGCGCTGCTAGGCCGTTCGCCATGTCGAACGTGCTGATTTCGCCATCCATTCTGGCGGCTGACTTCGCGGCGCTGGGCGAGGAAATACGGGCCGTTGATGCAGCCGGCGCCGACATGATCCATGTCGATGTGATGGATGGACATTACGTCCCCAACATCACCATCGGCCCGATCGTGATCGAGAAGCTGAGGCCGCATACGGCCAAGCCCTTCGACGTCCACCTGATGATCGCGCCGGTCGATCCCTATCTGGAGGCGTTTGCCGCCGCCGGGGCCGACATCATCACGGCGCATCCGGAGGCGGGCCCGCACTTCCACCGCACGCTGCAGGTGATCCGCAAGCTGGGCAAGAAGACTGGCGCTGCATTGAACCCGTCGACGCATGCCGACGTGCTCGATCCGGTGCTTGAGGATCTCGATCTGATCCTTGTGATGAGCGTGAACCCCGGCTTCGGCGGCCAGAAATTCATCGATAGCCAACTCCGCAAGATCGAGACGATCCGCAAGAAGCTCGATCGCGCGGGATTGCCCACGATCCTTGAAGTGGATGGCGGCATCGTGCCGGCGAACGCCGGCGCAGTGATCGCGGCCGGCGCCAATGCGCTTGTCGCGGGCTCCGCCGTGTTCGGGCGCGGCCGGGACGGCTACGCGGCTGCGATTTCAGCTCTTCGTGCTGGCGGGTGAGGGCGGATGGTGACGGAGCCGAAAGGGCCACCCTCATCAGCCGCCGACCGCGAGACCGATCTTGCGCAATGGACCGAGCTGACCGGCAAGTCTGGCGTCGCCATCAATGTCTCACCCGTGCATCGCCTGCGTATCTCGGGTCCGGGCCCCGCCGGGCTGACCGCGCTGCCGATGGACAACCATCCGGTGAACCGCGCGCGCGGCGAAGCGATCCGGCAGGGCAAGTGGCGGTTTGGCGCCGGGCACGTAGAGACATCGCCGGGCCAGCCGCCGTGGAGCATCGAGCCGCCCTCGCTCCATTTCGCTGACCGCATCCACCGCTTCCACTGGCTGCGCGACCTCGCTGCGTGCGGACCCGAAGGTGAAACACTCGCGTGTGCGCTGGTGGTGTCGTGGGTGGAGACCAACGGAAAGTGGGAAGACTTCGCTTGGCGGCTCAGCGTGACGGCTGACAGGCTGATCAACCTCCTGTCGGCCGGGCCATGGCTGTTCAGCCGGATTGAAGGCGACGCTCGCAACCACCTTCTTGAGTCGGTCGGACGCCAGATCAGGCATCTTCAATTTTCTGGTCCGGACGAGGCCGATCCCGTCGCGCGCTTCCGCATCGCCGTGGCGTTGTGTCTGGCGGGGGCGGCTACCGAAGACGGCCGCAAGATTCTGGATGCCGGCCTGTCCATGCTCGAAGCCGAGTGCGGCAAACAGATCCTGCCCGATGGTGGGCATATCAGCCGTAGCCCCGAACAACTCGCACACACGCTTCTCGATGTGCAGGCTGTCGAGGACCTGATGCTGAGGTTGGGCATGAGCGCGCCGGCCTTCCTCACGCGGCTGCAGCCGCGGATGGCGGCGATGCTGAGTTTCTTCCAGACCGCCGATGGCGGTTTGCTGCCGGCCAATGGCGGTGGCGATGCCAGCGACGGGCTTGCCCGCGCGGCTCTCAGACCGCACGGCGCGCTGAACGCCAAATTCTCCTTTGCGCGGCTATCGGCGTATCAGCGCATCCAGGCCGAAGACCTGACCGTCTATGTCGACGCTGGCGCCGGGCCCGAGCGCCCTTACGGAGGCCGGGCCCACGCCGGGGCGCTCGCCATCACGGTCGATGACGGGCCGGAACGAATTATCACCTCGTGTGGTTCGAGCGCGGAACTCGACCCCTCCGTTCGCGATGCGGCGCGGCGAACCGCAGCGCACTCCGTCCTCTGTCTCAACAACGAGGACTCCGCTGTCTTTTCGCTCGATCCGGCCACAGGCATACGCGCCCCGGACGGGCCGGCGCAGCTCGCAGTCCGCCGCATGGAGGAGGGTGAGCAGTACCTGCTTGAGGGGCAGCATGCCGGTTGGCGTGTGCGCCACGGCTTGATCTATCGCCGACGGCTCTATGTTGCCATGAACGGAGCGCGCATCACGGGCGAGGACAGCCTCTCGCGTCCGATGTCAGACGCTCCACTGGCGATTCAGGGCGGACCAATCCCCTATGAAATCAGGTTTCATCTGCATCCGGACGTTCAGCTGCGTGACGGACCTGATGATAGGACAATTTTCCTAGGTTTGCCGCAAAGGCAACATGTCTGGAGATTCAGAAGCGAAGCTTTGCTTTCCGTAGAGAATTCGCGTTACTGGGGAAGTGGTGCTGTGCGTAAATCGCAGCAACTGGTGATCAGGGGAGTCGCCGATCCTGCGGCGGACGGTTCTCAGGCGCCCAACCGGGTCCGGTGGGCGCTGTCGAGGATCGAGCCCGGGATCCAGGGGGAGAGTGCGTGAGCAGCGTAGAGAATTCCGCCCGGCGGGCGGCGATCGAAGCGAAGGCCATGTGTTTTGGCTATGACGTCGTGACAGGCGTCGTGGCGATGTATCTGGCCCCCCAGATTGTCTACACCTTCTCCGGACGCGGCGCTCCAAACTGGCTCGACTTCTTCGTCGCCATCGCCTTCGGGATCGCCGCAGCGTTTTCGATGTGGCTGCGCGGCGTTCACCGCCAGGTCTGGCGGCACACCTCGCTTCGCGACGTGGTGCGGATCTTCCAGGCCGTCGCGCTCGCCAATCTCATGTCGCTGCCGATCCTGATCCTCGCCAAGGCGCTGCAGGATTTCCCGCTGTCCAGCATCTATCTGCAGGCGCCGATCTGGTTGGCCATGCTGATGATCGTCCGTTTGTGGGCGCGCGCCCGCGCCACCGGCGATCTGACCGCCATTCTTCGCCGCGAGCCGCCTTATGCGCCGCGTGCGCTGGTTGTTGGTCCGGCCGGCCATGTTGCCGAGGCCTTGAACGCCGCACGCAAGGCTCCGTCGGGTCCGCCGATCCGCGCCATCGGCATTGTGGAAACTTCCGGCCAGCACTTCGGGCGCGATATCGCCGGCGTGCAGGTCATGGGCGGACTCGAACAGCTGGCGACATTGCTGGATCACTACACAGCGCGTTTCGGCGAACTTCCCTGGATCGCCATTGCGGCGCCGCCTGAGGACCGCCCCACCATGGAAGCCGCGCTCGCTGTTGCGTCGGCCCGCAAGGCGACGCTGCTTCGCATTGGCGGCAAGGCGCTGCTTGAAGCGATCCGCCCCGCTGACCTTCTGGCCCGGCCGGAGCGCCGGCTCGACATGGCGCCTGTCGCTGAACTCGTCTCTGGCGCGCGTGTCTTCATCACAGGCGGTGGCGGCACGATCGGCGGTGAGCTTGCGCGCCAGTGCGCTGCGCTCGGCCCGTCCGAGCTGACGATCTATGACGCCTCCGAATTCAACGTCTTCGAAATCGATCAGGAACTGTCGCGCGCGTATCCGAATGTTGTTCGCCGCATGGTGATCGGCGACGTGCGGGACGAAGTGCGGCTCGAACAGGCGATGCGCGAAGCCGAGCCCGATCTGGTGATCCATGCGGCCGCGCTGAAGCATGTGCCGCTGATGGAGCAGAATCCCAACGAGGCGATCCTCACCAACGTGCTCGGTGCGCGCCGCTGCGCGACCATTGCGGCGGCGGTTGGTGTGAAGGCCTTCACCTTCATCTCGACCGACAAGGCTGTGAACCCCACCAATGTGATGGGCGCCACCAAGCGGGCGGCGGAACTCTTCATCCAGGCCGTCGCGCCGACGGCGCCGCAAACCCGTTTCTCGCTTGTCCGCTTCGGGAACGTGCTCGGCTCCAAGGGGTCCGTCGCTCCCTTGTTCGAACGCCAGATCGCCGAGGGGGGCCCGGTTACGGTGACCCATCCGGACATGACGCGTTATTTCATGAGCGTGGAGGAGGCGTCCGCGCTCGTGCTGCAGGCCGCTGCAATGTCGGCGCGATCCGACTCGCCGGAAGCAACGCTCTACGTTCTCGACATGGGTGAGCCGGTAAGGATCGTCGAACTCGCCGAGAAGATGATCCGCATGAAGGGCCTGACGCCGGGCCAGGACATCCTGATCCGGGTCACCGGGCCAAGGCCGGGCGAGAAGCTCACCGAAACGGTCTTCTACAGCCGAGAAGAGGTGAAGGAGACGCCGGTCGATGGCGTGCTTGAGGTCGCCAACACCGGTTCGCCGCCGATTGCCGATGTGCAGGCGCGGCTGGATGCGATCATCTCCTATGCGGCGCGGCGTGACCCGCAGGCCTCGCTGTCGATGATGCGGGCTCTGGCGCCTGAGATCTTCGAGGAAGATGCATGGGGCGAAGCCCCCATGAACGTGCATTAGCCCTATTCACAAGGGTTTCCGCCCAATCGGTCGGTGCGTCGCCTTTGACGGTTTTACGACTGCTTGGGTGATGCTATCCGGCGCCCAGCCAGCGCTGGAGCCGTCCTATGTCGCCCCCCAAAGCCGCCCCCAAAAACGTGCCCGACCGCATCGCCGTGAAGCGCGCGCTGATTTCCGTGTCTGACAAGACCGGACTGATCGAGCGGGCGAGGAAGCTTGCGGCGCTGGGCGTCGATCTCGTCTCCACGGGGGGCACATCCAAGACGCTGAAGGAAGCCGGTCTCGCGGTCCGCGACGTGGCTGATCTCACGGGCTTTCCCGAGATGATGGATGGCCGCGTGAAGACGCTTCATCCCAAGGTGCATGGCGGCCTGCTGTTCAGGCGCGATCTGGCGACCCATTCGAAGGACGCGAGCGACCACGGCATCGAGCCGATCGATCTTGTCTGGATCAATCTCTACCCGTTCGAGGCGACGGTGGAGAGCGGCGCCGGTTTCGACGATTGCGTCGAGAACATCGACATTGGCGGCCCGGCCATGCTGCGTGCGGCGTCCAAGAATGCCGACTTCGTCACGGTGTGCACTGATGGCGCTGATGTGGATGCGGCCATCGCAAACATGGAGCAGGGCGGGGTGACTCTGAACCTGCGCCGGCGCCTTGCGGCGAAGACGTATGCGCGGACAGCTGCCTACGACGCCGCGATCAGCGAGTGGTACTGGAAACAGCTTGACGAAGAAGCCGGCGACTGGCGCGCCTTTGGCGGCAAGCTGCAGCAGACGCTGCGCTATGGCGAGAACCCGCACCAGAAGGCCGCCGTCTATGCTGGCCCCGTAAAACGCGCGGGCGTGCTGACTGCGCGCCAGGTTCAGGGCAAGGAACTGAGTTACAACAACATCAACGACACTGATGCGGCCTACGAACTGGTCGCGGAGTTCGATCCGAAGGCGTCGCCTGCCGTGGCGATCATCAAGCATGCCAACCCCTGTGGCGTCGCGACCGGCAAGTCGGTGGCTGAAGCCTACCGCCGTGCACTTGCTTGCGATTCCACATCGGCGTTTGGCGGCATCATTGCCGTCAACGTGCCGCTGGATGGTCCAACGGCGGAGGCCATCACCGAGATCTTCACGGAAGTGGTCATTGCCCCCGGCGCCGATGAGGCGGCGCTGGCTGTCTTCGCGAAGAAGAAGAATCTCCGCCTGTTGCTGACCGAAGGCGTGCCTGATCCATCCGAAGCCGGCGTGATGGTGCGCACCGTGGCCGGAGGGCTACTGGTGCAGGACCGCGATATTGGCCGTGTGGCTGCGGCGGACCTCAAGGTCGTGAGCAAACGCCAGCCAAGTCAGCAGGAAATCGCGGACATGTTGTTCGCCTTCAAGGTCTGCAAGCACACCAAGTCGAACGCCATTATCTACGCCAAGAATGGCGCAACGGTCGGCATTGGCGCGGGACAGATGAGCCGCGTGGACTCGGCCCGCATTGCGCGCCGTAAGGCAGAAGACGCTGCCCATGCTGCGGGGCAGGCAGATCCTGAAACGATCGGGTCGGTCTGTGCGTCCGACGCTTTCTTCCCGTTTGCGGATGGACTGCTGCAGGCGGCGCAGGCGGGGGCCACAGCTGTCATCCAGCCGGGCGGGTCGATGCGCGACGACGAGGTCATCAAGGCAGCCGACGAGGCCGATCTTGCCATGGTGTTCACCGGCATCCGCCACTTCCGGCACTAAACCGGAACATTCCAGAAAGCAGAATGGCAAGCGGTTTCCCGCTCGCCATTCCATGTCAGTCCTGCGTGAGCCTACGCCTTGTTCTTGACGTTCGCCTCCTTGGCGACAGCGCGGTCTTCCTCATCGAAGGCGATCGGGGCGGCCTGCGCGGCATAGAAGCGTGACTTCTTCGCGAGACGGGCCATCGACTCGTTCATCGTGCCTGCAGACATCGCCATCTGCTTCGATCCGGCAACACCGACGGACGATGCATCAGAGATGTTGTCGAAATTGGCGCCCAGGAAGACCACTTCCCAGCCTTTCGCCTTCACACGGTCGAGCGCAGCCTTGACGCCTTCGCGCGTTGCCTCGCGCGATGCGTTTTCCTGGCCGTCGGTCATCACCACGATCACGGCCTTGTCGGGATTGTCCGACTCGGCGAGCGCAATGATGCGCACCATCGCGTCAAGCAAGGGGGTCATGCCGCGTGGCGTTGCGTCCTTGTCGGTGACGTCTTCCCAGTGGAGCGCAGCCTGTTTTCGCCGGATTGTGTCGAACTGCAGGGTTTCCTGAACGTCGAACACAGCGAGCGTGATGTGGCTGTCGACCGTCGGGCCGTCTTGTCTGTTGGCGAGTTCCTTTGCGAATGCATTGACGGAGGAGAGCGCTTCCACCCAGAGCGACTGCATCGAGCCCGAGCGGTCGAGAAGAATGTAAGCCTGCATGCACTGTCCCCTTTTCGGCTGGTCCCCAACCCTCGCGGACGTGCGCCCGCCGCCCGGAAATGGGTGCGTCAGCCCGCCACACCAGAGGCGCGCTGCAAATAAATCCGTTGCAGATGCAGCGGATCTCTCCGGCGAGCGCATGGGCTATGACGTAACGAAAGGCCGCCGGTTAAATGCGCGTGCGACCCGCCTGACGGCGTTGCCCGCCCCGAACATTCCGTGTTTTTGATAAGCGTAATTACACGGGGGATGGATCGATGCGCGCCAGACTTGTTGTCGCCACCGGGGTCGCGCTGGCGCTTTCCAGCATGGTTGTCCTCGCAGGACGCGCCGTTGCCGACCGGGAGCCGAGCATGCCGGCTGTCGCGGTCCGCGCTGACGATTTCCGGCTGGTTGATCACACCGGCTTTGCACAGAATCTGCGCCGGCTGACGGACGTAAAGGCCATCGTGCTGATGACGCAGGTCAATGGCGACGCTGGATCCCGCGCAGCAGCCAGATCGCTTGAAGACCTTCGCAAGCAGCACGCTGGCGTCGAATTCCTGATGCTCAACTCAAGCCTTGCGGACACGCGGCCGCAGATCGCCGCCGAAGCGGCGGAGCAGGGCTACACAATTCCCATCCTCGATGACGATCTACAGCTGGCCGGCGAGCAGTTGGGCGTCAGCTATGCCGGCGAAGTGTTCGTTCTGGAGCCGCGCCTGTTGCGAGTCCTCTATCATGGGCCGGTCGGCCAACCGCTTGCCGAGGCGCTTGTGGATGTCGAAGCCGGACGCGCAGTGGCGAACGCCGCCGTGGCCGGGGCTGGAACCCCGATTGTCTTCCCCGAGCGGGAGCGCCGCGCACAACATGCTGCGATCTCCTACGTGAAGGACGTCGCGCCGGTGCTCGAAGCCAAATGCGTCGTCTGCCATCAGGAAGGCGGCATCGGCCCCTTCGCGATGAGCGAGTACGCCATCGTCAAACAGTTCGCGCCCATGATCCGCGAGGCGCTGCGCACCAATACAATGCCGCCATGGCATCCCGATCCGCTGGTCGGGAAGTTCAAGCACGACGCAAGTCTTTCCGGTGACCAGATCCGTATGCTGGTCCACTGGATCGAGGCCGGCGCCCCGCGCGGCGAGGGCGCTGATCCGTTGGCGGCGGTGAAGCATGCGGCGCCCGAGTGGCCGCTGGGCAAGCCGGATCTTGTGCTCGATGTTGCGGCCTTTACGCTGCCGCCGGCCGGGGAGGTGCAGTATCAGTATCCCGTCACGGCCAATCCGCTGACCGAAGGCAAGTGGGTCAAGGCTGCGACCCTGATGCCGGGCGACCGGCGCGGGGTGCACCACATTCTCGCCGGCTACATCCCGGGCGAGCCGCGCAAGGGCCCGGCCTCAGCGGCCCAGTGGGAAGCCAACTATGGCGAGTACGCCGTGGGTGGTGAGTCATTCAAGGTTCCCGAGGGCATGGGCATCTATCTGCCGCCCGGCGGCCATATGGGCTTCCAGATGCACTACACGCCCTATGGCAAGGAAGCCGTCGATAACTCGAAGATGGCGCTCTACTTCTATCCCGAGGGCGAGACGCCTGAACGGATCATGCGGCACACGGTGATCGCGGACAATTTCATCGAGCTGCCGCCCAACACGGACAAGCACAAGGAGGTCGCCTATCTGACCTTCCCGAAGGAGGCGAAGCTCTATTCGGTCTTCCTGCACACGCACTATCGTGGGCAGGCGGGCCGGCTCGACATGATCCTGCCCGATGGAACGAAGCAGGAGCTGATCAACCTGCCGCGGTATGACTTCAACTGGCAGCGCACTTACGACTTCGCCGAGCCTGTCACTGTGCCAGCCGGCGCCAAGCTGGTGGCGACCTATCTCTATGACAATTCCGTTCGCAACGCCGCCAACCCGGATCCTGACGACACAGTCATCTGGGGCGACCAGTCGTGGGAAGAGATGCACTACACCTCGATCTACTATGAGTGGACCGACGAGAAGGTCGGCCAGGAAGCCGACGCCACACGAGAAATGCGCGCCATGCGCGTGATGGGCATGCTGGACGACGATATCGACGGAAAGGTTCAGTTCTCCGAGATCCGGGGCCGGATCACGCCCTTGCTCAAACCGCGTTTTGCCGAACTCGACAAGAATGGCGATGGCGGCATCGACAGCGAGGAAATCAAGGCCGCAAACATTCCTGTCTTCGGGCGATAAGAGGCCGGATTAACCCCCTGCTAACCGAAATAAACTCGACTCTCCGCCATCCTTGGCATGGAGAGCGCTATGTCGGTCTGCTACCGGCTGGTTCTGGATTCGGTTTGCCGAAGCAACCACCATCGCCTCGCCATTCTGGCGCTCGATCACCTGCAGACGGAGACTGCTGAAGCCTGGCGCAACGCCTTCCTGAAGCATCGCGACGCCTATCTTGAGGGCGCAAAGGCGCCAGACGCCGTGTTCAAGGATTTTCGCAACCACGTCCTTCATGTGCGCGATGGCGACTGGGGCGGCGCGCCCCAAGCGGCCCGCGAATGGTATCGCCGCACAGTCCGCGCGCTTCAGCAGCAGGACTGGAAGCATGCCGCCTACTGTGCGGGCGTGATGAGCCATTACGTCGTTGATCCGGTGCAGCCCTTCCACACGCACCAGACCGAGGAAGAAAATACGATCCATCGCGCCGTCGAATGGTCGCTGTCGAAGGCCTTCCCGGAACTGCTCCTCATTCTGACGCAGGATATCGGCTTCCCGGACGTGCCTGTGCCCGAGGGCGATGACTGGCTTGAGCGCATGGTGAAGTCGGGCGCACTGATCTCCAACAAGCACTATGAAACGCTGATCGATCACTACGACTTCGACGTCGGCGTGAAGCGTCCGGTCGACGGGCTCGATCAGGAAATGAAGGATGTCGTCGCCGCCCTGATGGGCTACGCCGCCGTCATGCTGTCGCGTATCCTTGATCGCGCCATTGAGGAATCCAGGGCGGAAGCGCCCAAGGTCAGCCTGTTGTTCGATACCGTGGGCATCGTCGCCAATACGCCGGCCCGCGCGATCTCGAAGCGAATCGAGGCCGTCGCCGAGATGGATCTGGTCGCTGAGCAGCATCTGGAATTCCGGAAGACCGGCAAGGTGCGGGAGACTCTGGGCGACGATGACCGCGTCGTGCGCAAGCTCTTTGCGGAAGAGGTTCTCAAGGTTTCTTTGTCGACGCTCGATTGCCAGTGGCCGCGCGAGACCGGGACAAAGAGCGGGCAGGGCGCCGAGGCCCGCACGACCAAGAAAGCCAGGACCACGAAGCCCGTTGTGAAGGTGAACACGCCGCCGACCGCCAAACCGGCCCCGCTGGAACCGGAGGAGCCCGGGAAGCTCCCGGAGACCGAGGCGGCGCCCGCCGCTCCCGGCGCCCGTCTCACGCGCGAAGCGCAGGTCGTCGATGCGCCATCGATCGGTCCCAAGACTGCGGGGCGGCTCAACGTCATTGGCGTCAAGACGGTCGGCGATCTCCTTGCTCTCGCGCCCGAAGACGCCGCCCAGCGCATCAAGGCCAGCCACATCAATGCCGGGATCATCAAGGACTGGCAGGCGCAGGCCTTGCTTGCCTGCACGCTGCCGGATCTCAGCGGCACGAATGCGCAGATCCTCGTCGGCGCGGGCGTCTACAATCTTGATGATCTTGCCGCCATCGATATCGACTCGCTGGTGGATGCGATCGACCTGTTTGCCTCCTCAAACGAAGGCGAGCGCCTTCTGCGCGGCGGTGAGCGGCCAGCGCGTGAGCGCATCCAGGGCTGGATCGATGCAGCGGCCGCCATACTGGAAAGCCGGTCGGCGGCCTAACCTGTGTTCAGGAAGCCGGCGGCCGGACAAGGTTCCTGCGCCTGACTCCTGCGGCAACTGCAGAAATTCTCATCGACGCTGCGCTGTAGCGCCTTGAAAAATCTTGATTTCAAGATGAACGGCGTTCGCGACGCCTTTATGAACGAACGAGTCGACCTCCGTTCATGCGTCATGCGTTTTCTTGGAGCCTCGAGACTGAAAGGAGTGTTCCATGCGTCTCATCACAACTTCGCTTGCCGCTGGCCTGATCGCCATTTCCAGCATCGCGCCGGCTTTCGCTGATCAGCCGGGCCGCGGGCATGGCGGCCGGGGTCACGACCGCGACTGGAATGATCGCGACTACCGTGATGGCTATCGCGACGGACGTCGCGACGACTGGCGTCGTGACGATCACCGGCGCGACAATCGCGGCTGGTATGATGGCCGCGGCAGCCACCACTACTGGGGCAAGGGCGACTATTTCTCCTACCGTCCCCACTACAGCAACTTCGTGGTGGTCCATGACTACAACCGGTACCGGCTGCCGCCGCCGCGCTATGGCCACCAGTACTACCGTGATGCGCGCACGGGCGAGATCCTGCTCGTTGCGGCTGCAACGGGCCTCGTGCTCTGGGCGCTGACCCAGTAGCGCCTGACATGTCCCCATGACCGGCAGTCGATTGCGCGGTCACCCCATGCGGCCGCTCCCTCCCCGGGGAGCGGCCGCAGTCTCTTCAGACTGACGCGTCGTCAACTTGACACTGCCACGCCAGACCGGAGAGTGCGCAGCGAACAATGGTTCATGGGAGGATTTCATGCGCGTCCTGGTCGCGGCTGTCTCTGTGCTCGCTCTCGCCGCCGCGTGCGGTCCGACCGAGCCTGCAAAACCCGCGGCGATCGCGCCGGGCCCTGACGCCTATGCGGAGTTGCAGACGCGCCTGCAGGACGCCAAGCCCGGCGACGTGATCGAGATCGGGGCGGGCACGTTCGATTTCACCGAAGGCCTGTCGCTCGATGTGAATGACGTTACCGTCCGCGGGGCCGGGATCGACCAGACCGTCCTGTCGTTCAAGGGCCAGAAGGGAGCAGGCGAGGGCCTGCTGGTGACCTCGGACGGCGTGACGCTCACGGGCTTCACGATGCAGGACACCAAGGGCGACGGCATCAAGTCCAAGGGCGCCGACAACATCACCTACAAGGATCTGAAGGTCGAATGGACCGGTGGTCCGAAAGCGGAGAACGGCGCCTATGGCGTCTATCCGGTGGAATCAGAGAACGTGCTGGTTGATGGCGTGACGGTATCGGGCGCTTCCGACGCCGGCATCTATGTCGGCCAGTCGAACAACATCATCGTCCGCAACTCGACGGCTGAATACAACGTCGCCGGTATCGAGATCGAGAACTCCACCAATGCGGATGTTCACGACAACATCGCAACGCATAATGCCGGCGGCATCCTAGTGTTCGATCTGCCGGACCTGCCGAAGATCGGCGGTCACTCGACCCGGATCTTCAACAACAAGGTCGTCGCCAACGACACGCCCAACTTCGCTCCGCCCGGCAACATTGTCGCCAATGTTCCAACCGGCGCCGGCGTCATGCTGATGGCGAACCAGAACGTCCACGTCTTCAACAACGAGTTCGACAAGAACGGCACGACGCACATTCTTATCTACTCCTATTCGTTCGAGTTCACGGACGACCGCTACAATCCGCTGCCGCGCGACTTCGTTATTCGCGACAACACCTATGGCGAAGGCGGCAACGATCCCAAAGGGCGCCTGGCCCCGCTGGCGGCTGCTGTCGGCGGCAAGCTTCCGGCCATCGTGTGGGACGGGATCAACACCTATGCCGGCAAGACCGAGGATGTGCGGATCGCGATCCGCGAGAAGCCGGAAGTCGGCTTCCTCAATTTCGGGCTCGGCGTGACGCCGATCGACCCGAGCAAAGCGAAACCATCGACGGACCGCCTGCCGGATGCCGAGATCGCGGAGCCCGCGCCTATCGTGCTGCCGCAGGACAAGTCCGCTTAGGACGGCATCCGACGGGGCTTGTGCCCGGAAGGCTGACGTATGCCACTGCACACCGACACGATCCTCATTCATGGGGGATTGATCGCGTTGCTTGCAACGTTGCTGGTGCTTGCCGCCTTGCTGTCCAACCCGCGGCTCTTCCTCAAGCATTTCCCACAAGCCGTGCGGGCGGCGCAGCCGCCCCTGTCCGGCGCCGAGAAGTCCACGGGCGATATCTTCGCGGCGGCGCTCTTTGTGGTGCTTGTCGGTGGGCCTGTTGCATCGACCCTCATGGTCGCTTCGGGCAGGGGCGTTCCCCACGATCCCCTCAGCCTCTGGGTTCACGCCTTCCTTGTCGGCATGGTGTTCAACCTAGTTGACTGGCTGGTCGTGGATGAATTGTTCCTTGGGCTCGGCAAGCCGCGCTGGGCCCTGCCGGCCGGCGTCAGCCTTGAGGACGTCGCGCCGTTCGACCATGGGCGGCATTTTGCCGACTTCATAAAGGGCGCGATATTTTGTGCAGTCGTGGCGGCGCTGGCCAGCGGGCTGTCGATCGTGGCGGCCGGCCTGGGCTGGATGAGCGGGAGCGAGATGTGAGAGCCGCGTTTGCATCTGTCATGCTGCTGGTGATTGGCGCATGCAGCGCGCCTCCGGGCCCGAACGCCAGCGTGATCCTGGCGGATGCGCCTGCCGAAAAACTCTCCGACTACGGTCTCTTCAAGGATGCAGGCGGGCGCGAACCTGCAGACGGCGTCGTCGCCTACGATCTCGTCAATCCGTTGTTCTCGGACTACGCGGGCAAGCACCGCATGGTCTACGTGCCGGGCGGTAAGGCCGCCGCCTATGACCCCGACAACGTATTCGATTTTCCGGTCGGATCCGTCCTGATCAAGACATTCGCGTTTGCACCCGACATGCGCCAGCCGGCAGAGGGCGAGCGCTACATTGAAACACGGCTGTTGATCCGCAAGGCGGACGGATGGTCGGCCGCGCCCTATGTCTGGAACGCCGATCAGACCGAGGCAACCTATGCGCCGGTTGGCGAGCGGCAGGAGATCAAGACAATCGCGCCAGACGGCGAAGCTCTGACGATCGACTACGCCGTGCCGAACCGTAATCAGTGCAAGCTCTGCCACTCACGGAACAATGTGCTGACGCCGATTGGTCCTGCTGTCCGTAATCTCAACCATGTCGGGCCGAACGGCGCCAATCAGATCGCGGACTGGACCGCGCGGGGGATTCTGACGGGCGCGCCGGACAATCCACCGGCGCTGCCAGCCGCGTTCGAGGATGGTCCCCTTGAACAGCGCGCCCGCGCCTGGCTTGATATCAATTGCGCCCACTGTCATCGCGCGGGCGGCGGAGCATCCAACTCGGGCCTGTTCCTCGCCTGGAATGAAACCAATCCGGCTGGCTGGGGTATCCACAAGCGGCCGACAGCAGCCGGCAGAGGGTCCGGCGCCAACCTGTTCGTGATCGAGCCCGGTAAGCCGGATCAGTCGATCCTCGTACACCGCCTTGAATCCGTGGAGCCCGGCGTCCTCATGCCCGAACTCGGCCGCACAGTCGTCGATCGGGAGGCGCTGGCCCTTATTCGCGAGTGGATCGCAACCATGCCGCCCGCGGCGGAACCTGCCTCGCCAGCGCCTCGATAGTTTCATCCAACTGCGAAACAGCCGTCAGACGCCTGTCATCGAGTCGGGCGAGACCACGCGCGCAGCCGACAAGAGCTGTGAGAGACGCGGAACCTCCCCCAATGATCGCCATGAAACGCCTCGCCTTCGCCTTCGCCGCCGTCGCAGGCTGCGCCGCTATTGCCGCGGCCGGCCAGTGGGCGCCTGTCGCCACCGCCGAGCCGGACCACGCCGCCTTCACCATCAGCTTCCAGTACGACACAGCCCGGTCCGCCGAGCAGAACTACAACGCCTTCCTGCGCGAGGCGCGCCGGGCCTGCATGACATCGGGCATGCGTTCCGTCGCGGTTCGCCAACTGGAAGACGCCTGCATCGCCGACACGCTTGATGCGTTCGTGCGTAAGCTTGGCCGCACGGACGTCGTTGCCATCCATTTCGACCGCACCGGCCGCCGGATCGACTCGTCCCGCATTCTTGCTGCGCGCTGACGACCGATTCTGCCGCCGGCGCGGCGAAACCCCTCCCAGACCAACCTGACCCTGGGAATGCCGGTCGGGCGGAGGCGTAAGTTTCCGCCCGATTCGCCGTTACGGAGCCAGAAGGTTGGTAAGGCCCGCCAGAGCTGTCGTCGCCAGAACGATGAACACACCGGCGCCAACCAGCCAGTTTCGGAGATGACCCTGGCGCGCGACGATGCCGCTCAGCTTGGGCGTGCCGCCCGGCGCGAGGCGCGTTTGCAGCGACCGGACGGCGAGCATGTGCGCAAGGATGGCGCCGCCAAATGCAATCAGCATGACGCCGGCCGTCCCGGAAAGCCGTGCGACCATGTCGCGGTCCCGCAGAAGAAGTTCAACGGGTATCTGCAACAGCGGCATCGCCAGAAGCGCCACTGGTCCGCGCAGGATCGACGACCAGTAGGTGAGGCCCACGGCCTTGCGGATCGAGGCCGCCGTCCGCTGCAGATGGTCTTCCGACAACAGCCCCTGGAAGTCGCGTTGGACAGCGACGAGGCCCTTCTTTCCCGGGTTCTCGGCGATGGCGACATTGGCTTCGGACGCCAGAGTGCTTGCAAGCGCTGCAGTCAGGTTCGGCGTTACGGCTGGAAGCAGCGACCGCTCAGACGGCAACGCCGCCTCAAGCACGTCGAGATCTTCCGCCAGCAGCAGGCTGGCGATGTCGCCGAAGTCGCGGATGTCCTGCTGCGGTCCGAAACCGTGAACCAGCGTCTGCTTGGCGCCGATAGCGACCAAAATCGACGTGACCGGAATCGACGCGATGGTCTGCCGCTCGGTGACGGACGCGCCAGCTTCAGCCGTCGACCGGTGGTCCTCCGCATAGCTCAACACTTCGCCCATGCCTTCGAGGCCGTTCAGAACTTTCGCAATGTCGGCGTCCGGGCTCGTGGCTGAAACCTCGAACGAGTCCTTTACTGTGCAGACAAGGCGTCTGGTCCGGTATCGATGGCCAGCGCCTTCACAGGCGGCGCAGATCTGTGTTGCCGCGCCATTACAGACCGCACACGGGATCGTCCGTTGTCCAGAGCATCGCGAGCAGGCCAGCTCGCGGCTGCCGCCGCAGCGTCCGCAAATAACGCTTCCCGAGCCGCCGCAGCCGCCGCATGTCTGCTTGTGCGGTACGTTCTGCGTCCGGCCGGTGTTGGTCGTCGCGTCCCAAACCGTCTCCTGCTTGTGCACGATCTCATATCCCTGACCGTAGCAGCGGCGGCAGCGTTCCTTTCCCGTCGCTTCACAGACCGTGCAGGGACGCGAGCCGCGACCGCCACACGCCGGGCATTCCTGGACGCCAGTTGCACGGCAAGCGGAGCAAGCAGTTTTCCCGCTACCCTTGCAGGTCGTGCAGTCCTCGATGACCCCGAGCTCTGGTGTGGCCGTGAAGCAGTCTGTCACCGAAAGCCGGCGGGTGGAGTCTTCGCCATGAGCCGTGGCCCATGCCGCAAGCCGCTCTGGCAAGCTTGTCCGCGCGGCGGCCAGTTGCGCTTCGGTATCGGCGGCTAGCGCTTCAGAGGTGGCCATGGCGACGACGCCTGCGGGCAGATCGCCGTTTCCTTCCGAGCGTATGAAATCGAAGGTCACGCGGAAGTGCTGGCGCGCCGTGACTTCGATCTTGCGATGCTGGCTGCCTTCAAGGGACAGGTGGCCGCGGTCGAAACGGGTCAGGGGTTCGACATAGTCGGCGACACGGGACAGCAGGCGGAGGCTGGGGTCGATCACGTTTTCGGCAGTATCAGACCCTGCAGACAAGTTAACCTTCAAAGTCCTTGTGCGCCTGACAGTGACAACCCGTCCGGGGTAGCATTGGAGCGACGCCGGTCAAGCTGCTTCACCTGAATCCGTGCCCGGACTTTACACATGGTCTTGCCCGATGACGCATCGAGCTAGATTGTCAGGTGGACAGGTGCGCCCTGGGAGCGACGGTGGGTTCTGGCGGAATTCTTGAAACGAAACCGACCGGCGGCGTTCGCGCCGCCGTCGCGCTTCTCATCCTTATTCCCGTGCTGGTGCCGTTGTTCGCTGTGCTGCTGATCTGGCTGTCCGAGCGTGATGTCAGCAGCGCAGCCAATGAGCGGGTAAGATCGGCGGCGAGTGTTGTCAGCGCTAATGCCAGACTGCTGGTCGAATCCACGCTTGAGCGGCTGCGTGTCTATGACGAGCGGCTCGGTTCCGATCCAGCCGGCTTTGTTCCGCAACAGGGCGCGGTTGAGAACACCTTCACGGCCATCTACGACACCGAAGGGCGCACCATCCAGCGAGGTGGCGCGCGGGGCCCGAGCATCTCGACCAACACCGAGTTTCTGGCGCTGAAAGAAGGCGCGCCCTGGACCATCACAGCCATGTTGGGCGATGTCGGCACGCTTCGGTTCTTCGGGATCGCGCGCCGCATCGAACGGGGAGACCAGTTCGCAGGCATTGTCGCCGCCTATGTCGCCGCCGACGCTCTCTCCGAAGTCTGGGGCGAAGTGGCGCTTGGCGCCGGGTCGACCGTTGCAATGGTCAGGACGGACGGCTGGCTGGTCACGCGCTTTCCCGTGCCCGACAAGGCACAGAATTTTTCTGGCCAGGTTCTTTTTGAAAACGTGAGGAAGGCGCCGGAGGGAGTCTACTCTTCGAACTCGCCGATCGACGACCAGCCAAGGATCGTCGCCTATACGACTCTGGATGATCTGAAGCTTATCGTGACCGCAAGCATGTCGCGAAATTCGACTGAAGATGCTTTCTGGAGACGTGTGGGCAATACAGCGCTGGTGGCGGCGCCCATCTTCCTGGCGCTCGTTTTCCTGTCCGGCTGGGCCATCCTGCTGTTGCTGCGCCACGAGCGGAACCGGGTGCAGCTGGAAGCGGCGCTGGCGCAGAACCGCGTTCTGTTCCAGGAAATCCACCATCGCGTGAAGAACAATCTGCAGCAGGTCATGTCGCTGATCCGGTTGCAGCAGGCGCCAGCGGCGATGAAGGAAGATCTGACGCGCCGGATCGCGGCCATGAGCGCTGTTCACCAGCATATCTATGAAAGCGATCAGTTCGGCGTTGTCGACGCCGAGGCCTATCTCGCGCGCGTGCTGACGGGTCTGCGCGAT
The DNA here is from genome assembly GCA_041398245.1 of Hyphomonadaceae bacterium. Classification (GTDB taxonomy): domain Bacteria; phylum Pseudomonadota; class Alphaproteobacteria; order Caulobacterales; family Hyphomonadaceae; genus UBA7672. The sequence continues at coordinate 135,346 of JAWKVC010000007.1, read as the reverse complement.
TCGGCGCCGCCGGGTGTGAAACTCGACTGGACGCTTGCGCCGCTGCAACTCTCGCCGGATCAGGCTTTGCCTCTGGGGCTGATTGTCAACGAGATCGTCTCCAACGCGTTCAAGCATGGATTCCCGGACGGCTGCCCCGGTTCGGTCAGGATCACCCTGGAGCAGCCGGTCGACAGCAACGAGGCCGTGCTGGCGGTCGCCGATAATGGTGTCGGCATGGCGGAGACGCCGGCCGGCGGCATGGGCCTCGGCACGCGCTTGATCACAGGTCTGGCGCAGCAACTTGGCGGGCGCACCAACATAATCCGTGGCAATGGCGTGCGTGTCGAACTGCGTTTCCCGATTGTTACGCCGTCCACGACGGCTGGCTGACGCCCCGCAGACTTCCTCAGGATAGCGGCTGAAGACCGTAGGTGCGCCGCAGATCAGCAAGCAGCTGTGTCGGTCGGCTGGCGCCGGTCGGGAGAAGCGACCACGGATGTCTGGCGATGTAGGGCCCGATCCGGTCCAGATGCTCCTTCGCTCGGTTTTCCACCTTGAACAAGTGAAGCAGGAAGGCGAAGTGGTTGTGAGCGAACGAGGCTTCGGCTCCGCTCAACGGCGTACGCGCGAATGCAGCCCAGAACATGTCGTCGAGCTTCGCGATGTGGCGGATGAATTCGTCATCCTGCATGCGATCGATCATGGCCGAACGCTCAGGCGAGCCTGGCGGGCAGCATGTCATTGCATAGCGCCACTCCTCGATATGGGCCTTGGCGGGGATTGCGAGCCAGGCGGCATTGGGTCCGCTGTTGGCCCACTCGTTCGCCACACGCCACATCGCATCGGGCGTGCCGCGCCGCATAGGCGAGTTGGCGAGAAGATGGTTGGCGGCGGCGTAGATGTTGTCCTCGTCCGAGGCCTGCACGCGTCCCACCAGGCTGTTGATATGGGCCTGATCACCTGTGGCGACGGATTCGAGACAGATCTGAAGCGCCAGATTGGTGCTGTCATGCATGTTGCGGGCGGCGGCTTCCTTCAGGAGTCTCGCGGCTTCCCGCAGGCTTTCCATCATGCGGGCAGCGTTTGCCTTCAGAACGGAAACGGTTGGCCCAGACCCCACCGGCGTCATCCCCTGGAATAAGCGCACCCCGCCGAGGATCGTCAGCAGAATGCTGTCTGCATCCTCGGGCGTTTCCAGCGGCGCAGACGGAATCAGGGCGGCTGCGCTTTCAATGAGATGATATCGATCGCTGGGCGACAGGCGGCCATAGAGCCGCGTCAGCTCTCGCCATTGGTGTTGTTGCAGCAGGGTTGCCGCTTCCCTGGCTTCAGGCTGGCCTTCGGCGGGATCGAAGTCCGGGTCGGGTTTCTTCTTTTCAATGACGCCGTAGCGGCCGCGATACATGCGCCAGACCGCGAACAACATCGCAGCGGCCATGAGAGCAGCAAATATCGCCAAGCGTCATTCTCCAGGATCGCACTGCAGCTAGCCATGGGGGACGCTGTCATGCAAACGGCCGCTCCGTTGGGGAGCGGCCGCTGCAAGTCAGTCGGAGGGAAGGGCGGAGCCTATTCCGCGTCTTCAGTGGCCTTGGCTTCGCCGCCGCCACCGCCTTCACGGCGCGGACCACGGCCGCGGCCGCGGCCGTTGCGATCGCCGCGCGGACGGTCGCCGCCTTCGCCGCGTTCACGGCGGCCAGCGCCGCCATCATCCGTGACGCCCGGGATTTCTTCACCCGTTTCCTGGTTCACGGCTTTCATCGACAGGCGAACCTTGCCGCGATCATCGAAACCGAGAAGCTTCACCTTCACGGTGTCGCCTTCCTTCACGAGGTCGTTCGGGTTGTTCACGCGCTCAGCCGCCATCTGCGACACGTGGACGAGGCCGTCCTTCGCGCCGAAGAAGTTCACGAACGCGCCGAACTCCATCACCTTCACGACCTTGCCTTCGTAGATCTGGCCGACTTCCGGCTCGGCCGTCAGGCCGTGGATCCATTTCTGGGCGGCCTCGAGGCTTTCCTTCTCGACGGCGGCGATTTTCACGGTGCCATCGTCCTCGGCTGATCTTGGCGCCCGTCTTCTCGACGATCTCGCGGATGACCTTGCCGCCCGTTCCGATGACGTCGCGGATCTTGTCGACCGGGATCTTCATCGAGATCATTTTCGGCGCATTGTCCGAGACTTCCGTGCAGGCGCAGCCGGTCGCTGCTGTTCATCTCCTTGAGAATGTGCAGACGGCCGGCGTTCGCCTGGGCGAGCGCCGTCTTCATGATGTCGAAGGTGACCGAGTCGATCTTGAGGTCCATCTGGAGCGATGTGACGCCTTCCTCGGTGCCGGCGACCTTGAAGTCCATGTCGCCGAGGTGATCCTCGTCGCCAAGGATGTCGGACAGGATGGCGACGCCTTTCCTCGTCCTTGATCAGGCCCATGGCGATGCCCGACACCGGACGGGTGATCCTTTTTCAGCGTCCATCATCGCCAGCGAGGAGCCGCAAACGGTCGCCATCGAGGACGAGCCGTTCGACTCCATGATCTCCGAGACGATGCGGAGGGTGTAGGGGAAGTCCTCGCCGCTCGGCAGCACAGCTTTCACTGCGCGCCAGGCCAGCTTGCCGTGGCCGATTTCGCGGCGGCCGGGCGAGCCCATGCGGCCGGTTTCACCGACGGAGTAGGGAGGGAAGTTGTAGTGGAGAAGGAACTTCTCCTTCTTCGTGCCTTCAAGTCCGTCGACATACTGCTCGTCTTCAGCCGTGCCGAGCGTGGCGACGCACAGCGCCTGCGTTTCACCACGGGTGAACAGCGACGAGCCGTGCGTGCGCGGAAGGACGGAGACAGCCGATTCGATGGCGCGGACCTGATCGGTCTTGCGGCCGTCGATGCGCATGCCGGTGCCGGATGATGTCGCCGCGAACGACGCGGGCTTCGGCTTCCTTGAATGCTCCTTGAAAACCAGCGGCTCGGCGCCTTCCGGGTTTGTCTCCGGACTTCCACCAAGAGCAACTTTGGCCTTCTCACGAGCGGCGTCAACGGCGTCGTGACGTTCGCCCTTGTCCTTGATCTTGTGACGGCCGACAGGTCAGCGCCTGCAATCTCCTGGATCACGACTTCAAACGCGGAGTGATCGGGCTCTCAATTCGAACGCGGCTCCTTGGCCGACTTTTCAGCCAGACGGATGATGGCGTCGATGACCTGCTGGGCGACTCGTGCCCGGCCTTCACGGCGCCGAGCATGACATCTTCCGGCTCGCCGGCTTCAGATTCAGCCATCATCACGCCTTCGGTTGTGCCGGCAGCGACGAGGTCAAGCTGGAAGCCTTCCATCTGATCGGAGGTCGGGTTGATGATGTACGCGCCATCCTTGTAAGCCGACGCGCGCGGCGGCGATCGGGCCTTTGAACGGGGCGCCGGAGATGACCAGCGCGGCGGATGCCGCAACCATGCCAACGATGTCGGGATCATTTTCCTGGTCGTAGGACAGCACTGTCACCGTGACCTGGACTTCGTTCTTGAAGCCGTCAGCAAACAGGGGGCGGATCGGGCGGTCGATGAGGCGCGAGGTCAGCGTCTCTTTTTCGGTGGGACGGCCTTCGCGCTTGAAGTAACCGCCGGGGACGCGACCGGCCGCGTAGTAACGTTCCTGGTAGTTCACGGTCAGCGGGAAGAAGTCTTGTCCTTCCTTCGCTTTCCGCGCGTAGACGACGGCAGCAAGGACGCTCGTTTCCCCATAGGTCGCCAGCACGGCGCCATCAGCCTGCCGGGCGATGCGGCCAGTTTCCAGGGTAAGCGGACGGCCCGCCCAGTCGATCGTTACGCGTTGAATGTCAAACATCAGCTATTCTCTTTCCTCAAACGAAAACCGCCGGCCCCGGTGGGCCGGCGGGTGGGTGGGCTCCGCGTTTAGCGGCGGAGCTCCAGTTCCTTGATGATTTCCTGATATCGCCCTTCATCGCGCGATTTCAGGTAGTCCAGTAGGCGACGCCGCTGCGAGACCATCTTGAGGAGGCCGCGACGCGAGTGGTTGTCCTTCTTGTGGTCCTTGAAGTGCTCGGTCAGTTGCGAGATCCGGTGAGACAGGATCGCGATCTGCACTTCGGGGGAGCCCGTATCACCATCGGTGCGGGCGAATTTCTTGATCAGCGAGGCTTTTGCCTCCGGCGTGATCGACATCGGGTTGCTCCATAAGGCTATTGGTTGAACACGCGGACAGGCAGGAATCTGCCGGCCCGGACTTCACCCAGGGCAACGCCGAGTTGTTCCGACCCCACCTTCTCGGTGGCGAGACAAATGCGGGATGCATCCTCCCCGTTCACTGTGCGGGGACGGCGCATCTCCCGAAACGCCTCGACCTGATGGGGCAGAAGAACGATCTCACGACCCTGCCTGAGTCTGGACGCCTCTTCCCCGGTGACGGCCAGCGCCGGGATGTCGTCCAGCGCGGTCTCGAGGGGGACAAGGGTATCGTCCAGCGCGGCCTTATCGCTCATTCCCTCCAGCTTGGAAAGCGGAATTGCCGCGTCCTCGGCAAAAGCGCCGACACGTATCCGGCGGAGGGCGGCGACATGGCCTTCCGCCCCGACGGCCCGGGCCAGATCGCGAACCAATGCCCTGATATAAAATCCTTTTCCGCACGTGACCTTGATCACGGCGAGATCGGCGGAGGGACAGTCGACCAGCTCGGCGGCATGCAGGATGACCTTGCGGGAAGCGAGGTCCACCGCCTCTCCCTCGCGGGCGAGGTCATAGGCCCGCTCGCCATTTACCTTGATGGCCGAGTATTGCGGCGGCACCTGTTCGATCTCTCCGACGAACCCGGCGAGCGCCTTTTCGATCATCTCGCGACCGGGACGGATATCGGACGCGCCGGTGATTTCTCCCTCGCGATCCTGCGTCGTGGTCGAGGTCCCCCAGCGGATGGTGAAGACGTAGTCCTTGTCCGCTTCCATCACGTATCCGACCGTCTTGGTCGCCTCGCCGAACGCCAGCGGCAGGATACCCGAGGCGAGGGGGTCCAGCGTGCCGCCATGGCCGGCCTTCTGCGCGTTGAAAATGCGCCGGCAGATGCCGACGGCCTGTGTGGAAGTGACGCCTTCCGGCTTGTCGAGGATCAGCCAGCCGTGAACCGGCTCGCCCTTCTTCTTGCGGGCCATCGCTTGATGTCTCCAGGCACCGTGGCGGGATCGAACCGCACAACGGGTCGAGTAACGAGGGGCGCGGATTAGGGCGCTCGGCTCGCGCGGTCAAGCGTTCCAATGTGTAATCTGTCCGAGCTTGTCAGCCGTTTCCGTCGCCGCCAAATAGAGCGCGGCGAGCTGAGTAAGAGGGCGTCATGTTCGAGTGGGAGGAGGCGCGCCGCGAGCACAACATCTCCCAGTACGGCGTCGATTTCGTCCGCGCTGCGGCGATGTTCGACAATCCGGTGCTCGAACGGGAAGATCCAAAACACTTTCATGGCGAACGGCGTTTCTATTCGCTAGGCCATGTGGACGGATTCTTCATGGTGGCAGCCTGGACGCCGCGCGGCCCGCGCCGCCGCATTGTCCAGGCATGGAAGGCGGATCGCGATGACGAAGCAATCTACCGTGCGACTGTCCCGTACGCAGGTCCGCAAGATGGCGGACTACACCGTGGACACAGCCAGCTCGCGGGAAAGCTTCGGCCCCGGCTTCTGGCGGGAAGCGGTGCCGCTCTATCCCTCCCGAAACCGCAAGCTGGTCCGACTTCGTCTGGATCCTGAGGTGGAGGCCTGGTTCGCCAGCCAGAAGGAAGACCCGCACGCGGGCATCAATGCCGTGCTGCGCGCCTATGTCGAACGGCGCAGGGCCGACGGCCAGAAGCGCGCGTGATCTCCAATTTCGCGCCCTTGGCTTTCACGCAGCGACACTGCTAGCGTTCCGTCCATCTGTACGGGCTGCATGAGGGTCGCCTGATGAAACGGACACTGTTTGCCTGCATCGGCCTTGCCGCCATGGCTGCCGCCGCAGTCGCCCTGCCGGCCCTGTCGCAGACCGGGCCATCGCCAGCGCTGCCGTCAACCGGCGAGAATGCGCCGATGGATTACTCGAAATGGAGCCAGTCCGCCCTCGAAGCCGAACTGGCGCGCCGCGCGGTTGTCGAGCGCAAAGTGCTCGTGCCGATGCGCGATGGCGTTCATCTGTCGACCGATATCTATCGTCCGAAGGACGAGACGAAGAAAGTCCCCACCATCTTCGTCCGGACGCCCTACAACATGCAGAACCTGCAGGGCGGATCGCTGCGTCAGGTCGTCGAGGGGGTCGATCGTGGTTACGCCGTGATCTACCAGAACGAGCGCGGGCGTTACTTCTCCGAAGGTGAGTTCGAGATTCTCGGCCATCCGCGCACGGATGGATACGATGCGCTGACCTGGATCGCGAACCAGTCATGGTCCAACGGCAAGGTCGGAACGCTCGGATGTTCCTCGACGGCGGAATGGCAACTGCAGCTCGCCGCCACAAACCATCCGGCCCATGCGGCCATGGTGCCGATGGCGTCCGGCGCCGGTATCGGGCGCGTTGGTGAATTTCACGAGCAGGGCAACTGGTATCGCGGCGGCGTGCCGCGCACGCTGTTCTCGATCTGGCTCTATGGCGTCGACAATCCGCTGCGCGCGCAGATACCGGAGGGATTGGATCCCAAGGTCCGGCAATACATCTCGCAGTATTCCGATCTCAACCCGAAGAAGCCGGATGTGACGTGGTCGAAGCACGTCTGGCATCTGCCCTATGCGGATCTGCTGTCCTCGCTTGGCGAGCCCGCCGGTACGAATGAGAAGCTGATCGCACGCGAGCTGCCCGACGATCCCGAATGGTTCAAGGGCGGCCTCTACCACGACAATGAAAGCTGGGGTGTTCCCGCGCTCTGGTACAACTCATGGTACGATGTCTCGATCGGCCCCAACCTGGCGCTCTACAATCACGCCACGAAGTCCGGCGTCGATGCTGAAACGCGCGACAACCAGTACGCCATCGTTGGCCCCAGCGTGCACTGCGCCTACGCCTCGCTCGGTCCCAACTTCAAGTCCGGCGACCGCGAGCTCGGCGATGCATCGATGGACGTGATGGGCGATGTCTGGGCCTTCTTCGACCGCTTCCTGAAGGGCGATGCCGACGCTTTCCAGAACAAGCCGAAGATCCGCTACTTCCAGATGGGCGAAAACGCCTGGCGCACCGCCGACCAGTGGCCGCCGAAACGGGCGGAGGAGGTGAAGCTCTATTTCCATTCCTCGGGCCGGGCGAATTCGATGTTCGGCGACGGCAAGCTCTCCTTCTCTGCGCCCGCGGGTAACGAGCCTATCGACAGCTTCGTCTACGATCCGCAGAATCCCGTGCAAACGATTGGCGGCGGCGATTGCTGCAATGGCGGCGTGGTCGTGCCTGGCGCCTTCGATCAGCGGCCCGCCTCCGTACGCAATGACGTGCTGGTCTACACATCCGATGTGCTGAAAGAACCGGTCGCCGTCGCGGGCTTCGTTGACGCCATCCTGTATGTGTCGTCCGACGCCAAGGATACCGACTTTGCTGTAAAGCTGGTCGATGTCGCGCCGGACGGCACGGCCTACATCATCGACGACACGATTCTCCGCGCCCGTTTCCGCGAAGGCTATGACCGCGAGGTCTTCATGGAGAAGGGCAAGACCTACAAGCTCGACCTCACGCCGATGACGACGGCCAACACTTTCATGCCGGGCCATCGCATCCGGGTTGAAGTAACGTCCTCATCGTTCCCGAAATATGCACGCAACCTCAATACGGGCGGCCGCAACGAGTTCGAATCCGAAGGCGTTGTCGCCACCAATCAGGTGAAACACACACGCTCGCAGCCGAGCTACATCGTGCTGCCGATCGTGCGCTGAGCCGTCAGGGCGTCTTCGCCGGCGTGTAGGTGAAGTCGTAGCGGTCGGACCATGTGGCGCCGCGATCGGTCGAGATCTGGCCGTGCTGGCGCACCGAGCCGTCGTCGTTCCGTGTGAACGTCATGCGTGATAAATAGGCGCCGGACTGGCCAGGGGAGTGATCGTCTTCTGCCGTCAGCTGCATGCCCGTCGCCGTGGGATTGCCGATGAAGTGGGTCAGGTCGCCTGTGCTATCGACCCAGAACTGTTCCCAGCGCCCGGCGATTGCATCGTAGATGTTGAGACTGCGGCCCGAATAGCTGGCGCGCTGGCTGCGCCAGTGCTCGGTGATCACGCACCCCCCATCCTCCGCCTTGATCGTGCTGAGACCCGCGAGCTGATCCGTACCGGTCACGTAGGCTTCCCACTCGCCGATCCAGAAGTCGAAAGCGCGGTGCTGCTCCGATGTGCAGGCGGGTGGTGGGCTGGCTGGTTGCTGGGCGGTGGCTGGTCCGGCCGCGATCATCAGGCCGGTGCTGAGGGCGAGTGTCATCGTCAGGCGCATTGCGTCCTCTCATCATGTTGCGCCCGGACCTGACCCCGGAGCAGCACCTTTACGATGGAAAGGCAGGCAAGGCGACGGTGGCCGCACGCTTGTTCGCCGGGTAGCCGTTGGCTGGAAATCCCTGCTAGCGTGCCGCTGGGGATATGGCTGGAGCGGCTTCATGATCAAATGGCTCAGCGTCATCACGCTGCTGGCGCTTGCCGCGGGCGTGGCCGTTGGTGCGGGCGTCGCCGCAATGGACGACGCCAATCTTACGGAGGCGACGGTCCAGTTCGGCCATATCGGTGACCTCTGGCTGAACCTGCTCAGGATGACGGTCATACCGCTTGTGTTCTCGCTCCTGGTCACGGGCGTGGCTTCCGTTGCAAGCGCGGCCTCCACCGGAAGGCTCGCCGCCCGTTCGGTTCTTGTCTTCGGGACGCTGCTGATCTCGTCGACGATTTTCGCTTGCGTCATCTTTCCACTGATCCTGACGATCTGGCCGGTCGATCCCGGGGCCGTGTCCGGGCTGATCGCCGACGCGGCGGCGCGGAAGGTCGAAGCTGTTGCGCCGCCGACGCTCGGCGAATGGGCCGCTGCGCTGGCGCCGAGCAATATCGTGGCTGCAGCCTCGCGCGGCGAAGTCCTGCCGTTGGTTGTCTTCGCTATGCTGTTCGGCTTCGCTGCCACGCGGCTGCCCGAAGACCAGCGCGTTCCGATGGTGAATTTCTTTCGCGCCGTCGCCGACACGATGATCGTGATTGTCCGCTGGGTGCTTGTCGCCGCGCCGCTTGGCGTCTTCGCGCTGGCGCTTGGCGTCGGTCTTACCGCCGGCGTCGGTATAGTCGGCCTCATCGCGCACTACATCGTCATCGTATCCGGCGCCACGGCGCTGATCGTGCCGATGGCGTTCATGTTTGCGTGGAGCTGGGGGAATGTGCCGCTTGCGCGCTTCTTCGCGGCCGCGGGTCCGGTGCTTGCCGTCGCGATGTCGAGCCGATCGTCGCTGGCGTCCCTGCCGCTGATGGTGGAGCGCTCGCGCGATGAGCTAGGCGTTCCCGAACGCGTCGCTGGCATAACACTGCCGTTAGCAGTCGCCATCTTCCGGATGACCAGCCCGGTGGCCAATCTCGGCGTGGTGTTCTTTTGCGCCGCCGTCTTTGGCGTTGAGCTCGGCGTCACCGAACTGATCGTCGGCGGCTTTGTCGCCATTGCGATCAGCATCGGCTCGGTCGGCCTGCCGGGCGAGATTTCCTTCGTGGCCAGCGTGGCGCCGATCTCCATGGCCATGGGCGTGCCTATCGAACTGCTCGGCCTGCTTGTCGCGGTTGAGGCCGTGCCTGACATCTTCCGCACGGTCGGCAATGTGTCGGGGGACATGGCGGCCGCCGTGATCGCGGGCAGAGGCGAGACAATCAGTCAGCCCGCTGAGGCCGCCGCCGCACAACGCGGCTAGCTGCAAGAACTTCTTCGATTGCGCCAGCGATCACATCGGGCCGGTAGAAGAAGAAGGCGTGGTTCGACTCCGGCACGATCTCCAGCCGTCCACGGCTCGACCAGGTTGCGAGATCGGCCTGCAATTGCCGCCACACCACTTCGCTTTGCGGCGTGTCGGCGCCGGCGACCAGCCCGTCCGCTGAGAGCAGATAGGCGTCGCGTGCGTCGGCGTCGCGACGCGCCTGTGTCTGTTCGGGGAGTTCGCGCGCCAGCACGACGACTGGCCAGTTCTGGAGGTCGCGATAGCGCCCGGCGACTTCCATGGTGTGCGAACGCGCGCGTGCTTCGCGCGCATTTGCTTCGGCTGACCGGGGATAGAATGCGTTGACCTCATCCGAGATCGACGGATCGGCGGGATAAGGAGAAAGGCGCATCAAGCCGGTCCAGCGGAAGGCCAGGCTGAATTCCTGTCCCTGCGAAACATAGTCGCCGACGGCCAGGCCGGCTGCGGCGAAACGCTTCTCCTGATCGGGGTGAGAGGAGTCCGCAAACACCATGCCTGCAATCTCGTGGCGGTAGAGCCCAGCATAGATCATGCTGTAGAGCCCGCCGCGTGAATGCGAGACGAGAATGTAGGGCGGCTTCTCGCCCGCGGCGGCCAGCGCGGCGTGAAGATCGTGTGCGACTTCTTCCGGCTCGAAAGCGGTGCGGGCAGGATCGCTCCACATGATGCCGGCGCGGCTGTAGGCGCAGGCGCGCGTTTCCGGCGCGACCTTTTCCATCACCGGCTTCCACGCCAGCGAGCCGAGAAGGTCTCCGCCAGACTGGAACACCACCGTTGGTCCGCCTTCGCCGCGGCAGTCGATCTGGATGCGGCGGCCGCCGCCGACATCCACCAGCTTGCCCTCCGGCGGATAGGTTCGCTGCGCCTCGGCTTCGAACAGGGACTCACATGCGGACAGGAGCGGCAGGCAGGCCAGCATGGCAGCGGCCAGGCCGTGCAGGGGCTTCAGTCTGATCCGGCCATTGCGCATCGCCTGAAGTCTTAGGCGCCCCGCGGCCGGACGCCATATCACAATGCGTCAATCGGGCGGGAAGGGCGGCTGGAAATGAAAACGCCGCCCCGGCTGGGGCGGCGTTCGCATCGGGCCGGTCGGCCCCGATTACTTCAGCGTGATCTCGATGTCGCCGACATTGGCGTCGGTGATCTTGAACTTGTCGCCGGACTTCATGCCGGCCGGGTATTCAAAGCAGGTATTGTCCTGCTGAACGGCCGGGGCCGTGACGCACAGTTTCGAACCGTCGACTGTGTAGGTGCCTTCATACATGCCGTCGAAGCCCGTGAAGGTGCCGTCCGGCTTGTAGGTGACGTCGCCGACCATGCCCATGTTGACGACGTTCATCGTCGTGCCTTTTTCCAGCACAACCTGGATCGTGTCGGACGGGGCCGTCTGCGCCAGCGCGGACGAAGCAGCGAGAGCGGCGGCGAGCGCGCAGATTGCAAGTCTCATGAAAAATACCTCCCAGGGGCTCTATGCTCTTTCCGATACCACCAGACAGCGTCTAGCAACAGCCGATTCATGCATAAGAGATGCATTCGCCTGCAGCTCAGGCTAACGGAACTGTCATGTCCTTTCGCGCCACATGCCTGACCCTGTTCCCCGAGGCGTTCCCCGGCGTGCTCGGCGTGTCGATCGTCGGCAACGCGTTGCGCGAGGGAATCTGGCATCTGGAGACGGTCGATATCCGCGCGTTCGGGATGGGAAAGCACCGCAATGTCGACGACACGCCATCAGGCGGAGGCGCCGGCATGGTGATGCGCGCGGATGTTGCTGCGGCGGCCATCGACAGTGTCGACCGCGCCGGTCGCCCACTGATCTACCTGTCTCCTCGGGGGAAACCCCTGACCCAGCAGCGGGTGAGAGAGCTGGCGGACGGTCCCGGCGTGATCCTGCTGTGCGGGCGGTTCGAGGGACTGGATGAACGGGTCATCGAGGGCCGGGGTATGGAAGAGGTTTCCCTTGGGGACTTCGTATTGGCGGGGGGCGAGGTCGCCGCGCAGGCGCTGCTCGAGGCCTGCGTCCGCCTGCTGCCGGGGGTGGCGGGCAACGCGGAGAGCCTCGCCGAGGAGAGTTTCGAGACCGGGCTTCTGGAACACCCCCAGTATACGCGGCCGCAGGTATGGGAGGATCGCGAGATTCCAGCGGTGTTAACCTCCGGAGATCACGCCAAAATCCGGGCCTGGCGGAGAAATCAGGCCGAGGAGTTGACTAAAGCCAGAAGACCCGATTTATACGCCGCTTCCCGGAATGCACCCCGTACGCGGGCCAAGCCGCCCGACGAAAAGAGCTGACCAATGGCCGCCACCATCATCCAGACCCTCGAGCGCGAGGAAATTGCCCGCGTCACCGAAGGCAAGAAAATCCCCAATTTCGCGCCCGGCGACACGGTGCGCGTCAACGTGAAGATCAAGGAAGGCGACCGCGAACGCGTTCAGGCCTTCGAAGGCGTCTGCATCGCGCGTGCGGGCTCGGGCCTCAATGAGAATTTCACCGTCCGCAAGCTCTCGTTCGGCGAAGGCGTCGAGCGCGTGTTCCCGGTGAACTCCCCAATCCTTGAGAGCATCGAAGTGCGCCGCCGCGGCAAGGTCCGCCGCGCCAAGCTCTATTACCTCCGCGGCCGTACCGGTAAACGCGCCCGCATCGCGGAACGGACCGGCGTGCGCGAAGAGGCTGCTTCGGGAGAGTAATCCTTTCGATCTGCGGGAATTCAGGCGGCGGTCCGGTCAACGGGCCGCCGTTTTCGTTTCAGGGCCGGGTCGAGACCCCTTCGACAAAAACTCGGGTCCTCCTGCCTTTTTCCCGCAACGATCCTGTGGTCTCAGACCGCCAAGCGCGACCCGGCCGCGCCAACATAAGAACAAGCCAGGAAGGACGACGCCATGCCTCCCCCAGACACGCTGCGAATCGCGTCGCTGCGGTCCGCTGTCCCGATCGATACGCGCCAGCGCATCCTCGACGTTGCCCAGTCAGCCATTCTCGCGAAGGGATTCTCGGCGACCTCGATCGAGGAGATCATCGCCGCCGTTGGCATCACCAAGAGCGGCTTCTTCTACCACTTTGCCGACAAGGGCGAGCTCGCTCATGTCCTGCTCGAACGGTATCTTGAAAACGAGCGGGTCCTGTTCGACCAGATCTTCGAGCGGGCCGATCAACTCTCCGAAGATCCGCTGCACGCCTTCCTCATCGCGCTGAAGATGCTCGAAGAGATGTTCGAGAATCTTCCCGAGGCGCATCCGGGCTGTCTCACGGCCGCGTTCTGCTATCAGGACCGGCAATTCGACCGTCGCGTGCGCGAACTCAACGCCTCGGGTATCCGCGCCTGGCGCGAGCGGTTCAAGGGACGCCTTGAGATCATCGCCAGCCGATATGTTCCGCGCATGGCTGTTGATCTGGCCGATGTCGCAGACATGTTCACTGCCCTCGCGGACGGCGGCATCGTCCTCTCCAAGGCGCTGGATGAACCGCAGGCGCTTGCGCGCCAGATCCGGCTCTATCGCGAGTTTGTCCGCACGCTCTTTCTGGGAGCGGCCGCCTCAGCCTAGGCATTTGGTTTGCCGCTGAGGCGCGCCGCACTGTCGCGCCGACGGCGTTATGCGTCGCGCAGGCTCCATTCGTAGTAGACGTTGTGGCCACACACTTCGCGTGTAGAGCCATTGATGCGCGCCGGCTGGAAGCGTTCGCCGCGAATCCATTTGGCGGCCGCATCGTCGAGGCGTTTGGAGCCGCTCGAGCGGGCGACCGTCACTGACGTCACGCGACCACCGCTGCTCACGCAGACTTCCAGCTGCGTCGTGCCCTGTTCGCCCGCACGGCGAGCGGAGGCTGGATAATCCGGCTTGTCGCCAGCGATCAGGCGCGGCGGAGACTGGGTCTGCACGGCAGGCGCCGGGTTAGGCGCGGCCGGAACCGGATCAGGGACCGGAACAGGATCGGCGACCGCCGCGGTGATAGGCGGAATTTCCTCCGGCACGAACTCGATCTCCGGTGCCACGAGCGGCGGCGGTGTCGGCGGGGCCGGTGTCTCTTCCACAACCTCGACTTTCGGCGGCTCGGGAATCTCGATCGGCGGAGGCGGCGGCGGTTCGATCATCACCAGCTCGGTGCGTACTTCTTCGCGGCGCTCGCGGCTCACATTCATGCTGGTCGCAAGCAGATAACCGGCGCCTGCCGTAACCGTGACCGCACAAACGATCCCGAAGGCGTGCTTGCTCTTCGAAGTTTTCGTAGCGCGAATGTACATCCTACGCCTCCGTGAAACGCGCTGCGGACGCCATGTCCGCCACACGTCATTTCAGATATGGGAACCCTGGATGGACGCTCCCAATCCATGCCGATGAAAAACGCAGGGAAATTGCAGCTGGTTCCGCGGCCAGGTGTGGTCGAATGCGGCAGAGCGATGACCGATTGCGGCGAAGGTTTGAGATCAGCTTCGTTCGTGGACGGACGAAAGTCTCATGACGCGACCGTCATGAAATTCCTGCAAACGGTCAGACTTCGGGCAGGGTCGAAACACCGCCGTTAAGATCGCGCTGCATCAGCAGCGTGTCGCACCAGCGGCCGAACTTGAATCCCGATCCCCTGATCCGGCCGCATTCGGCAAATCCCATGATTGCGTGCAGACGCGCGGACGCAAGATTGACGGCGCCATCGCCGATCACCGCGATCATCTGGCGAAAGCCCATCGCCTCGCAGCGGGCGATCAGTTCGCCGAGCAGCAATGTGCCAAGACCCTGGCCTTGGGCCTCGGGGGCGACGTAGATCGAGTCTTCGACGGAGAAACGGTAGGCCGGGCGCGTGCGGAAATGGCTGGCGTAGGCATAGCCGCACACGCGGCCGTCGATCGTCGCGACAAGATAGGGAAAGCCGCCGCCAGTGATCGCCGCGAAACGCTTTTCCATCTCCTCGGACGAGGGCGGATCATATTCATAACTGGCCGTGCCATTGAGAACGGCGTGAGCATAGATGTCGGTAACGGCTGTCAGATCAGATGCTGTAGCGGCGCGGATGCGAAGACCGCTGGTCATGCAACGCGCTTTCCGGCGGCATCAATGATGAGCGTCCCGTCCTCCTTCGCGTACGGCCCCTGAGGCCAGCGGTCCAGAAGGTCAAGCACGCTGGCGCTGTCGGGCCGGCACAGCTTCACGCCCTTGGGCGTTGCGACAAAGGGCCGGTTCACCAGGATCGGATGTTCGATCATCGCCGCGATCAGCGCGTCGTCACCGACGCCGGCGTCGAGCAGGCCCAGCTCCGCCGCCGGGGATTTTGTCTCGCGCAGGGCTTCGCGCGCCGTAAGGCCGGCCGCGGCAAACAGCGCGAGAAGTTGCGGCCGCGTCCAGCCTTCCTTGAGATAGTCGATCACGACGGGCGAATACCCCGCCGCCTCGATGATAGCGAGGACGTTGCGGGACGTTCCGCATTCCGGGTTGTGATGGATTACGACCGGAAAATAGCTCATGTCGTTTTCTTTCCGAACAGCCAGCCGCCGGTCAACCAGGCGATAACCGCCCCGGCCAATTGCGCGGTTATGAAGCCGGGTGCGTCAATGGGGCGAATACCGGCGAATGTGTCGGTCATCATACGCGCCAGCGTGATGGCTGGATTCGCGAACGACGTGGACGAGGTCCACCAATAGCCCGCTGCGATAGCGAGCGCGACAATCGCCGGAAGGTCGTTCGGGCGATAGCGAATGCCGCCAAGAATGGCGAAGACGAGCGTGAAGGTTGCCGCGCCTTCGCCGATCAGACGCCCCGCGCCCGAGCGGTCGGAACTCCCTTCCTGCAGCAATGGCAGATTGAACATGGCGTGGGCCAGCATCGCGCCAAGCGCGCAACCGGCGATCTGGAGCGATACATAGGCTGCGGCGTCTCCCGGCCGCGTGTCGCCCCGAAGCGTCATCACCATGGTCACAGCCGGATTGAAATGGGCGCCGGAAACCGGGCCAAGCATCCCGACAAGCACGTAGAGGATCGCAGCCGTGGCCATCGCATTGCCGAGCAGCGCGATGCCGTCATTTCCGGCGGACAACTGGACGGCGAGGATGCCCGAGCCGATCACCGTGGCTGCAAGCAGACAGGATCCGGTCAGCTCAGCGAACAGGCGGCGCGCCAGCGTCTCCTGCATGGCCGAACTCCCCCCGGGAATATCAGGTTGCGCGTTCGACCATCAGCTTCTTGATCTCCGCGATGGCCTTGGCCGGGTTGAGACCCTTCGGGCAGACCTGCGCGCAGTTCATGATGGTGTGGCAGCGGTAGAGCTTGAACGGATCTTCCAGATCGTCGAGGCGCTCACCTGTCGCTTCGTCGCGGCTGTCGATGATCCAGCGATACGCCTGCAGCAGGGCGGCGGGCCCGAGGAACTTGTCGCCATTCCACCAGTAGCTGGGGCACGCCGTGGAGCACGAGGCGCACATGATGCACTCGTAGAGACCGTCCAGCTTGCTGCGGTCATCTTCGGTCTGCTTCCATTCCTTCTGCGGCTCAGGCGTCTGCGTCTTCAGATAGGGCTGAACGTAGGAGTGCTGGGCATAGAAGTTCGTGAGATCGGGAACGAGGTCCTTCACCACGGCCTGGTGGGGCAGGGGGGCGATGGTGATGTCGCCGGAATACTCGTCCCAGCCCTTGGTGCAGGCGATGGTGTTGTTGCCGCCGATATTCATGGCGCAGGAGCCGCACACGCCTTCGCGGCAGGACCGGCGGAAGGTCAGCGTCGGATCGATCTCGTTCTTGATGTAGATGAGCACGTCGAGAACCATCGGTCCGACCTTGCTCATGTCGATCTGGTAGTAGTCCCAGCGCGGGTTCTCGCCGGTTTCGGGATCGTAGCGGTAGATCTTGAAGGTCCGCAGCTTCTTGGGGCTTGCCGGCTTGGGCCAGCGCTTGCCCTGCTTGATCTTCGAATTACGCGGCAGCGTGAGTTCGACCATCGCTCGTCACTTCCCCGGCGGTCCTGAAGGTGGCCGCAATCTACCCCTTGAATCGCAAAAGGAAAGCGCCGGAAGGTCGCGTTTTTTGGAGTTTTTTGGGGTTTGCCAAACGCTAGGTCGAGCTCCGGCGAAACAGGTCCTTGAGACGCGCCAGAAGCGGCCGGCGCAGGCCGAAGGCAGTGCGCGCCGCCGTCGGCCGGTCGAGATGAAGCATCTCGGTCACGCCAGCCTTTTCGAGGCCCTTGGCAAGCCGATCGGCCCCATGCGCGGCGGCCGCCTCGAGCTCATCGCGATAGATCGGCACGGGCGACCAGAAGTCGACGCTGTCGCCATCGCCCAGGCGCATACGCGTAAAGCCGTCGGCTGGCAGGCGGGGGCGCATGAAGGCGAAGGCGACCTGCTTCGATTGCTCGAACATCGGCTTCGGGTCGCGCGCAAACTGTACAGTTTCGCCCGGCCCGATCCGCACCGTCTGGATGTGAACCAGTTTGGCGAACTGGCGCACCGTGTTGGCGGCCAGGTTGAGCATGGCGAGATCTGCTGCGGCGTCACCCTTCTGGGCAACGGCCAGCGCGAATTCCATCCGCGTCTTGCCGCCCGGCGACATCGCATCGCCGCCTTTCTTCATGGCTGAGCCAAAACTGCAAACATAGGCAAAGCGGCGCTCGCCTTCGGGCGGCACCACCATCACATCGACCGGCGGTCCGGGTTCCTTGGATTTTCCGGCCCAGCCATCCTGATCCGAAAAAGCCGTGTGCGGTTCACCGATATGGCGGGTGAGATGCAGCTGAAGCTCCTCACGAAGCTCCTCGGCCGAGTGGCCCGATTCGGTACGGGGACCCCAGATGTCCTGCATCGTCTTCGTATTTCGTCATCCGTCGCGCGGGCGTCAACCGCGCAGGCTGCGCACGACGCTGAGGGCAGCCTAGGCGCCCGGTTCTGAACCGTCGGTGAATTGTCAGACGATCGGCTCGTCGAACATCAATGCACGCACGAAACGAGCCGGCGGCGAGCCGTGCGACAAGGCTGTGTCGTGATAGGTCTTGAGCGAGAAATCGGCGCCCCAGGCCTCTTCGGCATGCTTGCGCATCGCATGATGTTCGCCCCAGCCGACGAAGTAGGTCGACAGCTGGCCAGATGACAGACGCGCACGGTTCCACTTGCCTGCGGCCTCGCGCTCTTCCTGGAACGCTTCACCCGTCATGAATTTCATGGCGGTCGCTTCGTCCCAGCCTTCGACATGGATACCCTGATCGAGGATCGCGTTGGTCACGGACCGCAGGCGCATCTTGAGATTGGTCAGGCGGCGCAGCGGATTGTCCGCGCCGAAGCCCATCTCGATCATCAGATCCTCGGCATAGCACGCCCAGCCTTCCACAAATGTGCCCGACGAGAGCACGGCGCGGGTCACGCTCGGATGCTTGTTGGAATGCCAGATCTGCAGGTAGTGACCCGGCATCGCTTCGTGAATCGACAGCTCGTAGAGCATGTGGCTGTTGTATTCGGACAGGAAGGAATGCGTTTGCGCTTCGGTCCATTCCTCCGGGATCGGAGAGATGGCGTAGAATGTCTCAAGCTGGCGATCGAGCGGACCGGGGCTGTCGCAATAGGCCACCGAAAAGCCCTGCTGGAATTTCGGCATCTCGATGATCCGGACCGGCGCGTCCGGCAGGCTGATGAAATCCTTTTCGCGAATGAAGGCCGTCGCTTCTTCGGTTGTGCGCGTGGCTTCGGCGATTACCCGGTCGCGCGGCGGTTGCTCGCGCGCCGCCCTGTCCAGGCCGGCCTTGATGGTCGCCAGCTTGTCAGCGCTCGGCTTGGCGTTGAGCAGCTTTGCGGAGATTTCGAACATCTCCTCGCGGATTGCATCAGCGTCCGCCCGGGCCTTGGTCAGCAAGTCCGTGCGCGGCGTTGAGGAGCTGATCGAGAATTTGAGCTGCTCTTCATAGAGCGGCCCATAGCGGAAATCCCCCCGGGCATTGGGAACCAGCGTTCCATCGATCCATGTCTGGTGTTCGGCGATCGCGGCCTTGGCTGCGTCGGCCGCCTTGGCGAGCCGCGCCTGATCGTCAGGCCCCAGCGCCGCGGCCTGCGCGATGACAAAGCCGTCGATGATCGAGACAGCCCCCGCATTCTGTCCCGAATAGGTGGTCGCATGGATCTGCGGAACGCGCTCGGCGACCAGCTGCTTGCGGGTTTCCTCCAGCAGGGCGGGGATCTTTTCCATGCGCGAGACGGCGTTCAGAAGTCGCTCGGGCAAGGGAGCAAACTCCCGCGCCATCAGCGCATAGAGTGAGCCGCCCGTCAGGCTTGCATAGTTCAGCGCATCCCACGCCCAATCCTGAACCTTTTCGTCCCGGAATGTTTCCGCCTGCAGCGACTCGGACAGCATGGCCGCGTCGACCTGATTGTCACGTGTCAGCTTTGTGTGGTCGATAGCGCCCAGTTTCTGCTGTGTCGCCTTCACCTGCGCTGCGCGCGCCTTGCGGCCGGCCTCCGACACGTCGGGCAGCTCGCCATCGAAGCGGTGATCGCCCAGCTGTGTCGCATAACCGGGAGATGACTGGCCAAGCTCGTCGAGCCATGTCTTGGCCAGCGCCTCGAATTCGGCGTTTGTATCCGCCGCCGGGGGTGTTTCCGCCTGTCCACAAGCGGCCAGCGTCAGCGCTGCGCCTCCAGTCATCAGGGCGTTGCGGCGGGTGAGCTGAATCATGCGGCGGTTCCCATCGTTGAGCCGGCGACAAGTGAGACCCGCCAGCCATATCGGTCAAGCTGCGGGCGCCGGCTTCGGCCAAGTTTGCGCGCCGGCGTTAAGCAGACGGCAGCGCCCGCATGGCAGATTGGAACGGCTGCTGGGGGTTCCCGTGTTCTACTGGTCCAAACTGCTTGCTCCGTTCACGCCGCGTGCGGGCCGCGTCGGCCAGATGTCCTACATATTCGGTTTTGCCCTGCCGTTTGCAGGCCTGATCGCCATGACCTGGGTCGTGTTTGTCGGCGCGCCCGGCCTGCTGGGCGCGCCGGGCTATTATGCGATCGCTTTGGGCTGGACTTTCGTGCTCGCCATGGGCGACGCCTACAATATCCGCAGATGGCGGGACCTCGGCAATTCCGCGGCCCTGTACAAGCTGTTGCGTCCGGGCGTTGTGCTGCTTCCGCTGCTCGCCTTCATCTTGCAGTTCCTGATCCCCGCGCACCTCGCCATGGCAGGCGATGTGGAGTCGCTGGTTTTCCTGATGGGGATCGAATTTGGCGGTTTCACGCTTCAACCCGCTCCCCTCGCGCTTCTGGCCATCACGCTTGTCGGCGTGACCGGGAATATTCTCTACCTCTCCCTGATGCCGGGTCAGGTGGGACCAAATGCCTATGGGCCGGATCCGCGCAGTGGCGGCCTGCCTATCGATGCGATCGTTCAGCCGGGTCAGGCGCCCGCCGATGCGGAAGACGATCCGGTCAAACGCGCGCTGGTTGCATATCGCCAACAGCAGGCGGCATCAGCTGCACCGGCAGCGCCGGGCTCGCGCGCCATGCAGCCCGCGCCAACAGGCGCCTTCGGCAAGAAGCGGCGATAGGGGCTCGCTGCGTCGGCGCGGCATCTCAGTCGTTGTCGTCGGCAATGTTGAGCAGGGTGCCGCAGGCCTTGCAGTGAACCGCATCCATTTCGTGGCGCTGCAGGCCGCAGGTCGGGCAGGGGTGACGCACCTTGGGGGAGCGCATTGCGACCTGGATCAGGCGGAAGAACAGGGTGACGCCGCCCAGCATGATGATGATTGAAACTGTCCGGCCCCACACGCCCGGAAGCACCACGTCGCCATAGCCCGTCGTGCTCAGCGATGTGACGGTGAAGTAGAGCGAGTCCATGTAGGACTGGATATGCGAGACCTGTCCGGCGAACGACGTGTGCACCAGCGCCGTCATCATGAAGACGAAGACCAGAAGGTTGGCGACGGCCTTGATCGTCTCGGAGCGATCTTCCCAGCGTTTCGCAACCACGCGCCAAAACGCTTTGCCGTTGATCAGCGAATAGGCGCGCAACACCCGCAGAAAGCCGAGATTCGCCGCGTAGACCGGCACGATCAGCGAGGCCAGCACAGCAAAGTCCGCCCACACGATCGGGCGTACAATCCAGCGCCTGAAACTGCCGAAACACCAGGCTCGCGCCGCGAGGTCCAGGAACAGGACGAGCGCGATGACATAGTCGACGACCAGGAAGGTCGTTCCCTTTTCCAGAAAGGGCGACACCATGAAGAAGACGATCAGCAGCGCATCGAAGACAAGCCAGACTGACTGGAACCGGACCGCCTCACGGCTGTAGCCATGATAGAGTTCGCGGAGCTTTGCGCGCAGGCCCTTCAATACCGCCTCAATAAACGCGCGGCTTGGGTTTGATGTACTCGACGTCGTTCGACATCGTGTAGGCGTGCACCGGGCGGTAGTCGATCTTCACCGTCGCCTTGTCGTCCACCCAGGCTAGCGTGTGTTTCATCCAGTTGACGTCGTCGCGCTCCGCGAAGTCCTCGCGCGCATGCGCGCCGCGGCTTTCCTTGCGGTTCAGCGCGGAGTTCACCGTCGCAGCGGCTTGAACGATCAGGTTGTCGAATTCCAGCGTCTCGATCAGGTCGGTGTTCCAGATCATGCCGCGATCCTGCACCGAGATGTCGCCGACGCCGCCCGCAACTTCGGCAATGCGCTTGACGCCGGATTCCAGCGTCTCGCCCACGCGGAACACAGCGCAGTCCTCCTGCATCGCACGCTGCATCTGCATGCGCAGCTTGGCGGTCGGCGTGTCGCCCTTGGCGTTCCGGAAACGGTCGAAGCGGGCAAGGTGATCATCGCCTGCGCCCTTGGGCAGATCGGGCTGATTGGCGTTGGCTTCCAGTATCTCGCCGCAACGCATCCCTGCTGCACGGCCGAACACGACGAGATCGATCAGCGAGTTGGAGCCGAGGCGGTTGGCGCCATGCACCGACACACAGGCCGCTTCGCCAACGGCCATCAGCCCCGGCACGATCGCATCCGGATCGTCGCCCTTCTTGGTCAGGACTTCCCCGTGATAATTGGTCGGGATGCCGCCCATATTGTAGTGCACCGTCGGCAGCACCGGGATCGGCTCCTTGGTAACATCGACGCCGGCGAAGATGCGGGCGCTTTCCGAAATGCCGGGCAGGCGCGCGTGCAGGATTTTCGGATCCAGGTGATCAAGATGCAGATGGATGTGGTCGCTCTCTGCGCCCACGCCGCGTCCTTCACGGATTTCCATCGTCATCGCGCGGCTGACGACATCGCGTGAGGCAAGGTCCTTCACGGTTGGCGCATAGCGCTCCATGAAGCGCTCGCCCTTGGAATTGGTGAGGTACCCGCCTTCGCCGCGCGCGCCTTCCGTGATCAGACAGCCCGATCCATAGATGCCCGTCGGGTGGAACTGCACGAACTCCATGTCCTGCAACGGAAGCCCGGCGCGCAACGCCATGCCGCCGCCATCGCCAGTGCATGTGTGCGCAGAGGTCGCCGAGAAGTAGGCCCGGCCATAGCCGCCGGTCGCGAGGATCACACGCTGGGCGCGGAAGCGATGCAGCGTGCCGTCATCCAGTTTCAGGGCTGTGATACCGCGGCAGGCGTCGTTTTCCATGATCAGGTCGAGCGCGAAGTACTCGATGAAGAAGTCGACCGCGTATTTCAGCGACTGGCCATAGAGCGTGTGGAGCATGGCGTGGCCGGTGCGGTCGGCCGCCGCACAGGTGCGCTGGATCGAGGCCTCGCCATAGTTCTTGGTCATGCCGCCGAAAGCGCGCTGGTAGATCTTGCCTTCTTCGGTGCGCGAGAAGGGCACGCCCCAGTGTTCAAGTTCGTAGACCGCGGCCGGTGCGGCGCGGACCATGTATTCGATGGCGTCCTGGTCGCCCAGCCAGTCGGCGCCTTTCACCGTGTCGTACATGTGCCAGCGCCAGTCGTCCTGACCCATGTTTCCGAGCGAGGCCGAGATGCCGCCCTGCGCCGCGACCGTATGCGAGCGTGTCGGGAAGACCTTTGTGACACAGGCCGTCTTCAGGCCCGCCTGCGCGCAACCGAGCGCCGCGCGAAGGCCGGAGCCGCCTGCGCCGACCACCACCACGTCATAGGTATGGTCGTTCCAGGTGTACGCAGTCATGTGGCAGTTCCTGAAAACGGGTTGGGCAGGGGATGGATCAGGAGATCGCGATCTTCAGCACCGCATAGGCGGCGGCGGCGAAGAGCGTGATACAGATGAAGGTGTTGAGGATAAGCAGCGCGATCTTGGTGCCGTTCTTGGCGATGTAGTCCTCGATCACGACCTGCATGCCAAGGCGCATGTGATAGAGCGCCGCGCCGACAGCAAGCAGGACAAGAACGGCGTTCAGCGGCTCGGAGAGATAGGCGAGGGCGCCATCATAGCCACCCCGGACGGCGTTGATCAGTGTGATCAGGAACCACGGGACGAGCACGACAAGCGCGATGGCCGACACGCGCTGCGAAACGAAATGGCCGACGCCATGCTTGGCCGACCCAAGACCGCGGACCTGGCCGAGCGGCGTGCGGATGGATTGCTGTGGCTTGCTCATTGCGCGGCTCCAACGCTGGCGGCTCCGGCGAGGTTCAGAGGATCGACGCCCGGCACCAGACCGGCCAGCAGCCAGATCGCGACAGCCAGCGCCACCGCCAGCACAAAAACCACCCCTGCTGTGAGGCTCGCGAATTTCGGAGCGAAGCCATTGCCGGCATCGAGGAAGAGGTGTCGGACGCCGTTCAGCAGGTGGTAGCTGATCGACAGCGTGAAGCCGAACAGGATCAGCTGGCCCCAGATCGTGTCGATGAGACCGGCGAGCGGTTCGTAGAGATCGGGGCCCGCAGCCGTCGCAAACAACCAGGCGACGACGACGAACGCGCCGACATAGTTCGCCATGCCGGTCATCCGGTGAAGGATCGAACCGGCCATTGTCAGGTGCCATTTCCAGACCTGCATGTGCGGCGACATTGGCCGCTTGTCGGTCCATGAGGACATGGCTTGCCTATCCCTTTGTTGTTCTTGCGCGACCCTCATCACGCCGAACCCGGTATTAGGCCGCGTTTTGGCCCTGTCAACGCGGCTGGAAGCGCCTCTTGGCCTTGGCGGGAAAGGGCTTATTCAGGCATTCATGCGGGTAACGATCATCGAGACAGGGCGTGCGCCGGGGCGGTTGAGCGAGACCTTTCCGCGCTATCCCGACATGTTCGTGTCCCTTCTGGCCGCTGCGGACCCTGATCTTGCCTTTGAGACAGTGGCCGTTCTCGATAGGGAAGCCTTGCCGGATCCGTCAGCCTGCGACGCCGTGCTGATCACGGGCTCGCCATTTGGCGTTTACGACGACACGCCGTGGATGAATCCGCTGCGCGGGTTCATTCGTGGAGCGTTCGCTGCGCGAACACCCATGATCGGTGTATGTTTTGGACATCAGATCATCGCTGACGCTATGGGCGGAGATGTTCGCAAATCGCCAAAGGGGTGGGGCGTTGGTCGCCATACCTACGACCTGAACGACAGGCGGGACTGGATGGCGGGCGTCGGGAAGGCTGTCGCCCTGTCGGTCAGTCATCAGGATCAGGTCATCACGCCGCCGCCGGGCGCTGTAACGCTCGCCTCATCCACCCATACGGAGCATGCGATGCTGGCCTATAACGAGGCGCCGGTGATCTCGATCCAGGGCCATCCCGAATTTTCAGACGCGTTCGTCTCGGCGCTCTATTTGGCTCGCCGCGGCGGCTCGCTCACCGACGCGCAGGTCGATGGTGCCATCGCCTCGCTTGCGCAGCCCGAGGACAATGCGCTTGTGGGGGAGTGGTTTGCCCGCTTCCTGCGCAACGCCGGCTAGCGTGGCCGCACCAGTCTGAACGCCGCGATCCAGCCGGCCGCCTGATAGATCGCCGCGAAAGCCAGCAATGTGTTGAACCAGACATAGGACTCCCACACCGGCCAGATCGGCAGCAGGCCGAGAATCGCGATCACGGCGGATCCGCCATCGAGCCAGCGGTCGCCGTACAGATAGCCAAGTCCTGTCCGCTGACGCAGCACTTCGCGCCGCGTTACGGGGAAAACGCCGTCCTCCATCCGCGGCGGACCAAAGGCTTCCTGCAGTCTCTCGAACTCGATGATCCCGGTCAGATCGCGCAGCACGTCCGCTGTCGCGCGGCCTTCGGCGACGGCGTCCCACGACGCGCCGGACCTGATCCATCGGACTGCGACGGACAGCAGGATGGCGCAGGCGGCGACGAACTGCGTGAAGTCTGAAATGAACATCGTTCCTATTTAGGAACGCCTAGCCCCGATTGGGAATGGCCGCCCAGTAGTCGAAATCGAGAATCACGTCAGGCAGGTGCTTGCCCTCGGCATCCTTGTAGGGGAATTCCCCGCACGGCAGGTTCTTGGTCGCCACCAGACGCAGGCGCAGCGCGCCAAGTCCTTCGCCCAGCTCGACCTTGTCCAGCACCTCTGACCAGGCAAACACGGTGTCGCCAGCGAACAGCGGGTTCACATGGGTGCCCGCATTGATCGCGATGATCTCTGCGGCGTTGGCGAGGCCGTTGAAGGCGATGGACCGTGCAAGCGAGATCGCAACGCCGCCATAGATCAGCCTGCGCCCGCGCGGCGTCTGGCTCTGCGCGTGCTGGTTGAAGTGGACCTTGGCGGTGTTCTGGTAGAGCCGCGTGGCGATCTGGTGTTCGGCTTCCTCGACAGTGAAGGCGTCGACATGGTTGATCTTCTCGCCGATCTCGTAGTCCTCGAAGCCGAACGGCGAACCGGCCAGCACGAAATTGTATTCCGGCAGGTTGTAGGTTCGCTTGGGCAGTTCCCGTGGATCGACGGCATGCGGCAGTTGCGGCACGACAGGCGTCGGCGCGGGGCTGCTATGGTCCTTCTTGTTGACCATCACCCAGCGCACATAGCTGAGGACTTCATCGTCCTCCTGATTGTACCCATGCGTGCGGACATAGACGACGCCGGTCTTGCCGTTTGAATTCTCCTTGACGCCGATCACCTCGGAGACCGCGCGCAGCGTGTCGCCCGGATAGACCGGCGCCAGAAAACGTCCGTCGGCGTAGCCGAGGTTGGCGACGGCGTTCAGTGAGATGTCCGGCACGGTCTTGCCGAAGACGACATGGAAGGCGAGCAGGGGATCGATCGGCGCCCCTTCCAGCCCGATATCCTGCGCAAAGGTATCGGCCGAGTAGAGTGCGTAACGCGAGCCGGTCAGGCCTGTGTAGAGCGCTGCATCCGCCTCGGTCACCGTGCGCGGCGTTGCGTGCACGATCTCGTCGCCGACCTGGAAGTCCTCGAAGAAATTGCCGGGATCGGATTTGAGAGTCATGTCGTGCGCCCGTTTGATGTGTCCAGCTTCAGCTCCCCTCTATAACGGGTGAGCCGTCCCAACAACGGCGCAGCGATTGGCACGTCGAATGTGAAGACTCCGTTGCCGTTGACGGATTCCGCGGCTGTGGAACGCGGCGCAAGGAAGGCCGGCAAGGGCAGCGGGCCCATGCGCCAGCCGACGATGCTCATGGTCAGATGCTCCGGGGTCGCTTCTACCGCCAGCGTGAAGGTGAAAGGGCCGAACCGTTCGGTCACGCGACCGGGGCCGGCATGAATGATCTCGCTGCGAAACCGTGCGCCGCCGATCTCGCGCTCCCAGGTCTCGTGTCCCGGCGCTGCAAGCCGTTTCGTTACTCGCACAGAAGCGGCCTTTGACTGGCGCGGAAATCCAAACAGCCGGGCGGGAAGCCACGCCAGTTGTGTCGCCCCATCCACATCAGCCACGCCCGCGAACCGGGAAACGGGCCCCATCCCGTGCGTGGCTCGCACGGCTTCTGGAAGAAGCGCGAACGCATCTCCCAAAGCCAGCTCGAAAGGACTCTTCAGCCCTTCGCGCGTGATATGCGTCCGCAAACCGATCCGCTGGAAGTCACTCGCGAGGTCGTCCAGCGAAAGCATGCCGACACAGGCCCGAGCGCCGGATTCCATGGACCCGCCTGCCAGCAGTTTTCGTGTCATCGCCAGAGCCGGTAGGGTTGGCGTGTAGGGCCCGACGACCGGCCCCGATGCCAGCGTCCATTCAGCCCGCGCCGGCGCTCCGTTCATGTCGCGCCCGAAGGCCTCGACGAACATGCCGCCGTGATCGGACCCGAACGGCCTGAGAAGCGACGCCATCGATTGAAGTGGCCCGGCCCAGCGCCGCAAATCCTTGATCAGTCCGGCCGAGCGCAGGGCGCCTACAAGGCCAAGACCCCGATGCAATAGGCCAAGCTCCAGTCCAGCCGCGAAAACAGCATCTTCGCGCGGCGCAAAGCGGGCGGGGATCAGGTCGAGATCCGGCGTTTCCGCCAGCGCGAAACGTCGCCTGCCAAGCTCTCCGACACGATGCTTCCGTGTCTGGCTCCAACCCGGACGCGTGCGCCATTCACCGTCTTCAAACACGCGCACCGGCGCGCCGGTCCAGTTGAGGATCGCCTCGACAACAGAGCGCCCACGTGGCGCGCGATTACCTGCCGATATGCCAGCGCGAATCGTATCGATGCGCGCCCAGCCTCGCGTGAGCTCATCCAGCGCGGCGTGCGTCAGCGCCGGCGTCGAACTCGCGCCTGTTATCGCCCGAACCCGATGTGCTTTCGCTTCGGCGTCGAGTTCCGGAAACCCGGCCACGAAGTCGCGCCCATCGGCGAGATCGAGATAGTCGACGCCAGCGCCGATGCAAGCGCGGGCAAAGGAAAGATCGGCGCCTTGAAATGGTCCGGCCGCATCGATCACAAGGTCGGGCGCATGCCGGTTGATGTGGTCTGGCGTCGCAGTGTTACGATCCAGCTGAACCGCGCTTGCGGCTCTCACCTTGCGCGCGGTCGCTTCAGCCTTTGAAAGGCTGCGCCCTGCGATCAACACATCCGCATCGACCGCGTCGGCCAGACCCTGCGCCAGCCGCGAGCCAAATACGCCCGCACCGCCAACCAGCAGGATGCGCTTGCGGTTCATCTCAGCCCCCGGCCCATGCGCCGATAGTGACCGGCGCCCCGGCGGTACGCCAGACAGCGTTTCGCCCTATTGCTGCAGGGCGATTGCCGCGAGGACATTGCGCTCGCTGCGCTCAAGATCGGTCTTGGCGGCGCTGGCGCGCAAGGCCTTCACGGCGTCGGCGTCGAACCATTCGCCCGCGCGCACCACGCCAGCCGGCTGGGAGAGGACGCCGAGATCATCCAGCGGATCACCGTCAACGAGAACCATGTCCGCCGTATAGCCGGGCGCGATGCGTCCCCGCGCGTCCTCTTCGTCGAGCACAACCGCTGCGTTGTAGGTCGCCGCCTTCAGCACCGCGGACGGCGACAGGCCTGCCCCTTCGAGCAGCGCGAGTTCGTCCATCAGCGATGCGCCGGGAATGTTGGTGAAGATGCCGGCGTCCGTTCCGGTCACAAGCGTTACGCCTTCTTCGGCGAAGATCCGGGTGGCGCGCGCGTAGAAGTCTGCAGCCTTGCGGGAGTAGGCCGGGTCCATCCCCGCCCACCGGTCATAATTTCCCTGTTCCATCTGCGAGATGAAGGGATTCAGCATGTCGACGCCCGGACGCTTGAGATACGCGCCCTTCGATTCGGCGACGCGGAGAAGGTTGGCGTGCGCAATCAGCGTCGGATCAACGGGCGTTCCGGACGCCGCGATGCTCTTTGCGAGATCACGTGCCCGATCCTCGTCGAAATCGTCCGCCAACCCGTGCCAGACAATCGATTCCGTATGCTCGAACGTGACGAAGCCATCATCCAGCAGTTCGCTGAAGGCGATGTTGAAGGGCTTCTCGAACGGAATTCCGGGATCGCGAACGCCTTCGGGCGTGTGACCGGAGATTGTCATGCCCAGCTTGTGCGCTTCGTCCCTGATCGCCTCGTAGCTGGCGCGCGACAAGTTCGAATAGACCTTCAGGCGGCGATAGCCGGTTTCGTAGTGCGCGCGGACAGCGGCGCGCGCTTCTTCCGGCGTCGAGACTATCTGATGGTTGGGCTGCGCGTTGGGGCCGGGACCGTTGAGAATGGGCCCCGTCGTGATGATGCGTGGCCCGTCCAGCTCGCCAGCGTTGATGGCGTCGCGCATGGTCAACAGATACGGCATGCCCGACAGGTTGCGGACAGTCGTGACGCCGTAGGAAAGATACGCGCCGAGTTCGGCCTGATCCCAGATGTGCACGTGCATGTCGACAAGACCTGGCAGAAGCGTGCGTCCACCGCCCTCGACGACCTGCGCGCTGGCCGGGATCGCCAGTTCCTGCACCGTCACCTGCTCGATTTCGCCGTCGCGTACCACGACCGACATATGCTCGCGCGACACCGGCGCCTCGCCCGAGAAATCCAGAACCCTGACATCGTTGAAAACGACGAGATTGCCGCCGGACGCCACGTTGGCCCGCGTCGCACAGGCCGCAAGCGCGCCCGCAAGGCAGGATAGAGCTGCCGCGTAGGTCAGCGCCCGCTTCACGCGGCGCGCTCTCTTTCCGCAATCGCCTCGGCGACCGCCACCATGCGTTTGGCCTGCGCCAGATGCAGCAATTCGGTCATTTTGCCGTTGACCTTGAGCACGCCCTTGCCGCCGTTGGCCGGATCGGCGAAGGCCGCGATCACGTCGCGCGCGTGAGCCACAGCATCGGCGGGCGGCGCGAACACCGCGTTACAGGGCTCAACCTGACTTGGATGAATCAGCGTTTTGCCGTCGAAGCCAAACGCCCGCGCCTGTTTCGCCTCGGCGAGGAAGCCGTCGGCATTGGCGATATCGTTGTAGACCCCGTCAAACACCAGAAGATCATGCGCACGCGCTGCCGCGATGGTCAACGTATAGCAGGCGGCGAGGTTCTCGCGGCCCGGCATGGGCTCGGCGCGGAAATCCTTGATCAGGTCGTTCGATCCCATCACGAAGCCTTTGAGCTGCGTGATGCCTGCCTTCGCCGCGATCTCGCGGATGTTGAGAATCGCCAGCGGCGTCTCGATCATCACCCACAGCGCGACATCGGCCAGCGCATGCGCGCCATAGAGCGCGCCCTCGATCTGGTCGATATCGGCAGGGCCGTTCACCTTGGGCACGAGAATGGCGTCGGGCTTGGCGGCGACAGCAGCGACCAGATCGGCCGCGCCCCATTCTGTGTCCATGCCATTGACGCGGATGACCAGTTCGCGCGGTCCATATCCGCCGGCCTTCACGGCGTTGCAGACGCGCGTGCGCGCTTCTGCTTTCGCTTCTGGCGCGACCGCATCCTCAAGGTCGAGGATCAGCGAGTCCGCCGGCAGGGTCTTGGCCTTCTCCAGCGCGCGTTCATTGGCGCCGGGCATGTAGAGAACGGACCGGCGCGGACGGATGGCGGACATGGGAGAGGCCCCTCTTTCTCTTCATCTGCGTCAGCGTGATGACGGACAGAGCCGACAAGATCAAGGTGGCGTGCGGGCGCGCCGGGGATATTGTCGCGTACGCGCCTTGCGCGAACATGTGACGGACAGAGCATGCCCCTGGTGCTGGTGATTTCCTCCTATGTCGCCGCTTCCCGCGTCGGCGGAGGCATGGCGCCCTACGTGCTGGGCCCGTTGAAGGTCGATCCTGTCCACGTGCCGACCACGCTGTTCGGCCGGCATCCCGGCTGGGGACGGCCCGGCGGCGAGGCTGTGCCCGCCGATACGATGCAGGACATGCTCGATGGGATCGCCGCCAACGGCCTCTTCGAACTGACCGACGCCATCCTCACTGGCTATTTCGCAACGCCTGACCAGATCGACGTCGCCGCCCGGGCGATCGACGCAGTTCGCGCCGCCCGTGGGGCAGGGCGCGAGCCCTTCGTCATGGTCGATCCCGTCATGGGGGACCGGGACAAGGGACTTTTCGTTCGCGAGGAAACAGCGCGTGCGCAGGCCGATGTGCTGGTCCCGCGCGCTGACCTCGTCGCCTGCAATCACTGGGAGTTCGAGCGTCTCGCCGCTCCCGCCAGCAAGCTCGAGGACGTGATCGAAACCGCGCGCGAGTCGGGCCGCAACTGGCTCGTCAGCTCAATTCCCTTCCGCAACCGCATCGCCAACGTGCTTGTCGAAGGCGGAGAGATCCATGCATCCGCCCATGACGCAGTCGAAGGCGAAATTCCGAAAGGAACCGGCGATCTCTTTCATCTCGCCTATCTGGGCCATCGCGTGAACGGCGCGTCCGCAAGCGTTTGCCTCCATCGCGCCATCTGGACGGTCCAGACCGTGCTGCGCCTGGCGCGCACATGGAAAGCGCCGGAGCTTCCTCTGGCTGCCTGCCAGCCCTTTCTGGCCAATCCGCAAGAGGCCGGCTTCGTCATTCCTGTCGATCAGGACGACGAATCCGGCGAACGCGGATAGACCGGGCTCACCGATTTATCCTGCGTATCGAACACGCCCCTGCCGGGCACATGATTGATTTCGAGACGCACCCCGTCGGGGTCTTCGAACAGGATCGAATAATAGCCAGGCGCCCAGCCGTCCTCCTGCGGCGCCCGGATGATTGGCGCGCCAAGCGTCTTCACGAAGGCGTGGGCCTCGTCGACGTCTTCGCGGCTGCGCGCGCGGAAGCAGACATGATGCAAGCCGACCCGCGTCTGCACGAAGCGCTCGCCCTCATGCTCCGGCGCTGGCTTCGAGATAAGCACGCCGGTGCGGCCGCCAACGCAGTAATAGCCATACTCATTGTCGAGCACCTGCTTCAGCCCGAGGAAGGGCAACAACTTCATGTAGAAGGCGCGCGCCACGTCGTAGCGACCTGCCGTTATCTGGATATGGGCAATGCCGTTGATTTCCATGGGCCGTCCTCCCGGCTCAATTGAACCTGTTCCGGCGGCGACGGCAACTTGACCCATAGTGAAGTCCGGCTGATGTGTCGGTGATGAGCATCACCGGACTTACAGCTGCGGGCTTCGGTCCCGTTCGCGACGCATTCGAACAGAATTTCGCCGAGGGGCTGGAGCAGGGCGCCAGCTTCGCCGCCTGGCTGGGCGATAAACTTGTCGTCGACCTGCGCGGCGGTTTTGCAAATCGCGCCGGCGCCATTGCGTGGGACGAGCGCACCCTGTGCCCCGTCTATTCAGCCACAAAACCCATCGCAGCATTGATCGTCGCGCGCCTCGTGGAGCGCGGCAAGCTCGACTACGACGCGCCCGTCGCCAACTACTGGCCGGAATTCGCCGCCAACGGAAAAGGCGCGATCACGGTTGCCGAAGCATTGTCGCATCAGGGCGGTCTGCCCGGCTTTCCTGAAGCCATCGATCCCAAACTCTGGCTCGATCCGCCGGCGCTGGCGGCCGAGCTCGCGAAACTTCCACCCATGTGGGGCAGGGGCGAAGGCTCCGGCTACCATCCGCTCACCTGGGGTTACATCGCTGGCGAGCTTGTCCGCCGTGTCTCGAAGCGCTCGCTGGGCGCAATCCTGCGGGAAGATGTCTGCGCTCCGCTCGACCTCGATTTCTGGATCGGCCTGCCCGAAAGCGAACATGGCCGCGTGGCCGAACTGCTCAAGCCAAAGGCCGCCGCCGAGTTCCCCCATCGCAATGCCGAAACCCGCGCGGCCTTCCTGACGCCTTGGGCGGCTGCTCCACGCGGCTCCACCGAATGGCGCAAGGCGGAGATTCCTTCCGCCAATGGCCACGGAACGTCCGTCGCGATGGCGCGGCTCTATTCGGCCTATGCCCAGAAGGGACGCATAGGCGACATGCGCGTCATCGCGCCGGTGACATGGGATGAGCTGACGCGCGAGCGGGTGCAGGGCGAGGATCGTGTCCTGCCGGGCCGCGTCGCCTTTGGTGCGGGTGTCATGCGCAACCTTCCGCTTATCTACGGACCCAACCCCGCAACGCTTTGCCATTCCGGATGGGGCGGATCCGGCGCTTTTGGCGACCCGGATGCGGGACTTTCCGCCGCCTACATCATGAACCGTCAGGGCACGCATCTTCTGGAGGACGCGCGCCGCTCGCGTCTCGTCAGCGCGCTCTATCGCTGCCTCTAGTTGGCGCGGATGAATTCCGGCGCTGCGCCGGGCTTCAGCATGACGGCCGTCAGCGGCCCACCAAAGCAGGCGCCTGTGTCGACATTGATGCGATGAGGCAAGATTTCAGGCTGGAAGCTACGCGGCGTATGGCCGTGCACCACTGTCAGGCCCTCAAGTTCTTCGCGTGCGGGCCAGTTGTCACGATTGAAGAACCTGTCGGCGCGTGTCCACAGGCGGATCATTTCAGGGCAATCGGGAAAGCGCGCCGGGTCGATCCCCGCATGCACGAAGGCAAGCCGGCGCTCCATGTCGATATGGATCGACCCAAGTCCACGCAGCCAGTTGGTATGCGCCTCCGGGATCAGCTCGCGCCAGTTCGCATCCGCCTTGCCGGGTCCGCCCGCATAGCTGTCGGCCGCCTCAGCGCCACCCTGCGACCACCACGACCCTGCTTCCTGCGGCAGCGGCGAGTCGTACGCGCCCAGCAGCATCTGTTCGTGATTGCCCATCAGCGAAATGACGCTGATCGCAGGATCGTCCGCGAAGCGTTTTTCGAGCGCCATAACGCGCTCGATTACGCCGCGCGTATCAGGCCCGCGGTCGACATAATCGCCAAGGTGGATGATGCGTGCGGGCGCGTTCTCGAATGCAATGCGGTCCAGAATCGCCGTGTGCAGGTCGGCGAGCTTGCGGGACTCGCCGTGCACGTCGCCGATGGCAAAATAGATGAGACCCGCCATATCCCGCCTTCGCGCCCGTTCCGGGGCTATTCAGCCATGGCGTCGAAAGCCGGATGGGGCAAGAGGCGGCCCTGTCGGCCGCGTTTCAGGCGTGGATCGAAGCCAGCTTGGCCATCACGGCGACGCCGGCCTGCCCGCCATCGCCGCGGACGTCCTTGGCATGCAGCGCGACAAGGGCCGCAAGGTGGGCCTTGGCCACCATGAGCATCTTGTCATCGAGCGGATTGGCGCCCTTGCGCAGCGTTTCGATCAGCGAGCGGGCGATCTTGCCGAGCAGCGGATAGCCGAGAACGCCGGCCAGGCCCGCCATGTCGTGCATCGGGGCATAGATGGACTGAAGTTCAAGCGAGCCGGGCGTGGCGGCGGTCACGGTCTGCTGGAGACGCTCCAATTCGACCTTGGCTGTTTGCCACCATTCCATGCGCGCCGCTTCCCACTCCGGGGACTCGGTCGGATCCGTTGCTGCGCTCATCTCCTGCCCTCAACCTCGCAAGTCTGGTTATGCCCCCGTGGCGGTCCGCGGTGTAAACCACGCGCGCGGTTTCCCGCTCGTTAGTCGCGACCCCCTGATTTTCCCCTTTGCGGGAAATTTCCCGGCTGTTTTTCAGCGTCCGATTGTCGGCCAGAATCGTTAAGACAACCCTTCCCGAATTGAGCCGTCAGCACGGATTTGCTTGGGGTTTCGGGTTAACGGGTGGCCATTCGTGCGGCGCGCGACTTGCGACAGAAGTCATGAATTCGCTTTCGCGACTTCGCATGGCAACCTTTAGCTCCGCACGTAATTACGTTGCGGAGCTAATTTTTTCAGGCCGACTGTATCGGCCGGATGCGCGGCTGCCGGCCGGCCAGCGTGAACAGGATCACGCCCGCCCAGATCAGGCCGAAGGTCAGCGCGTGGCCGGGGCTGAAAGGCTCGCCCAGGGCAAGGCCGATGACGAACTGAACGCTCGGCGCGATGAACTGCAGGATGCCGATGGTCGACATCCGAAGGCGCCGCGCGCCCATCGCGAACAGGATCAGCGGCGTCGCCGTCAGCGGCCCCGCCATGACAAGAAGCGTGATCAGGCCGGGATCGCCGGATCCGAACGGTGTCGTTCCCGCCGGCAGGAAGAAGATCAGATAGAGCAGGGCAGCCGGGGCTAGGCAGAGCGCTTCAACGCCAAAGCCGATCCGGCTGTCGACCGGCGTGGTCTTGCGGATGGCGCCATAGGTCGCGAACGACACCGCCAGCGACAGCGA
This sequence comes from Hyphomonadaceae bacterium, assembly GCA_041398245.1. Classification (GTDB taxonomy): domain Bacteria; phylum Pseudomonadota; class Alphaproteobacteria; order Caulobacterales; family Hyphomonadaceae; genus UBA7672. The sequence goes on along the minus strand of JAWKVC010000007.1, from coordinate 100,580 downwards.
CACCCAGGGAAACTGGCCCACCACCAACGTCTGGTTGAACACGCCCAGCGCAGCGATGCCTACCGCGACCACCTGCAACGGCCTGAACCGTTCGCCGAAGAAGATCGCCGCGAACAGGAAGACGATCAGCGGGTTGATGAAATAGCCGAGGCTGCCTTCCAGCACGCGATGGTTGGTGACCGCCCAGATATAGATCGTCCAGTTGGCCGCGATGGCCAGACTGGAGGCGAACAGCGTGGCCATCAGGCGCAGCTGGCGCAGGACGCCAGCGAACGCGCGCATCTTCCCGGCCGCCATGACCAGGACCAGCGCCGTCGGCACGGACCAGAGAATCCTGTGCGCCAGGATGGTCAGCGGCGGCATGCCTCCCAGGAACTGGAAGTACAGGGGCAGGAAGCCCCACAGGCCGTAAGCGGCCGTGGCGGCGAACAGGCCGCTGCGTATGTCAGCGTTGGTCGGCATCGGCGGTACATAGGGCCGTTCGGGAGGTCGCGTAACTGGGCGGACCGACGATAGTTTCTGAACCGGCTCGGAGTTTTTCTCCTAGGGCTCGATACCCTTCGCGAACGCCCCCCGGTTGGCCAGCAATTCCGCGCACTGCACCGCCAGCATGGCCGCGCCATTGTGCAGATCGTCGGCGACCAGCCACATGGCGAGGCCTTTCTCGACGGTAGGATCGTCCCGAACGCGGCAGACATAGGTCGCCCACTCGCCGACCGCGCCGATCGGGGTTTCGTAGCCGTCCTCTTCCTCCCGCCGGTCGATCAGCAGGAGCCCAGGCGCTTCCCGCAACACCGTGCGCGCCTCGGAAGCGGGCAGGGGCTCGGCCAGTTCGACATGCACCGTCTCCCCGACGCTCACGAAGGTGGGCACGCGCACGCACGTCGCCACCACCTGGATGTCGTTGTCGACGATCTTCCGCGTCTCGGCGGCGATCCGCCATTCCTCTTCGGTGAAGCCGTCATCCATCACATCATCGATGGACGGAATGACGTTGAATGCGATCTGCCGCGGAAACTCCTTCGGCTCGGGCGACTGGTTCACATACATGCCCTTGGTCTGGTTCCACAGCTCGTCGATGGCGCGCTGGCCGCCGCCTGAAACAGACTGGTAGGTCGCCACCACCACGCGCTCGACGCCGGCCGCCTCGTGCAACGGCTTCAGCACGCGCACGAGCTGGGCGGTTGCGCCATCAGGGACAGCGACGATATTGCGCCGGGCATAGCCCTCGATCGCATCGCCATTCACCTCCGGCACGACCAGCGGCACCTGCGGGTCCATGCGGAAGGCGCGCGACGTGTCGATCACGACGCAGCCAGCGGCGGCAATCGCATTGCCATACTTGCGCGCCGGCGCATCGCCCGTCGCCATGATGCAGATGTCGACTTTCGCATAATCGAAGTCGTCGGCGTCCTTTGTCCGCAGGCTGGCGTCGCCATAGCTCACCTCGGCTCCGAGAACCTTGCGCGAAGCCAGCGCGGTGACGGTCTCGGCCGGAATGCCGCGTTCGGCCATGATGGCGAGGATCTCGCGGCCAACCATGCTGGTCGCGCCCAGGACAGCGATCTTCGGCGCCATTGAATATCTCCCTGCCGGCGGCCCGCCGGTCGTCATGTCGTCACAATTTTGCGGATACTTCGCCGCAGCACCCTTCATCGCCTCATGTGGTATCGGCGTCCGCGCCGGGCGAGGGGTCTGTAGCGTCTAATCGGCGTCATGCCCCGGCGCCAAGCCCCGGCGTGCCGCCATCACCCGTCAGCGCCGCGCGCGCGTGCAGGAGAAGCCATGTCCAACATTGCCGCCATCGTTCGGCGCTATGTGGAGCACTACAACGCCAATGATGTGGACGGCATGCTCGACTGCTGTTCCGACGACGTGGTGTTCGAGACCGTCAGCAATCCCGGCGGCTCCATGCGCCTCAGCGGCAAGGAAGAGATGCGCGAGGTGATCGAGGCGACCACCCGCGCGTTCAGCGAACGCCGCCACGAGGTCGTCAGCATCCTGGTCGATGGCGAGAAGGCCGCCGCCGAAACCGTCTTTTCCGGCGTCGCCGCCGCCGAACTGGGCAATTACGTCCGGCCCGGCCAGCACGTCTCCATTCGCGGCGCCACCCTCTTCGAGACGCGGGACGACAAGCTCACCCGCATCTGCGATTACAGCTAGCGCGGCGGAACCCCCCGGAGGCCGTGTGCGCTCCTTCCGCATGGAAACGCCGCCTGCGGACAAGTCACCGGAAGCCGTCGAGGCCGAAACCTCACGCAAGATTGTCGCCGCAGCGCCGATACGCGCGCTCATGGTGGCGGGCGGGGGCATCCTTCTGGGATGCATCCTCGTTCTGGTTGTCCTGCTCACCTAGCGCAGCTCGCTAGGACTCGCTCCACACAGCCAGTTCATTGCCCCCGGGCTCCCGGAAATGAAACCGGCGTCCGCCCGGGAAGCTGAAAGGCGGCTGGGTAATAACCCCGCCTGCCAGCTTCACGGCCGTTTCCGCTTCAGCAAGGTCATCCGCCTTCAGCACGACAAGCGGCGGCTTCAGCGCCTCGTCCGTGTTCTGGAAGATGCCGCCATCGATGCCGGCATTGGTGATCGCCTGATAGTCGGGACCATAGTCCGCATAGGTCCACCCGAACGCCTTCGCGAGAAAGTCCTTGGTCGCGCCGATATCGCGGCTGGCGAGTTCCACATAGTTGATCTTGAGGTGGGTCATTGGTCTGCTTCCTTGTTTGCAGCCGCCTCCGCCGCCGCCCGTCTTTCAAGGCTGGCGGCTGGCCAGAGCGTGGCCATGTCGTAGAAGATGTCGAAGGCTGGCGCTCCGCCCTCCAGATTCACCCAGGGCAGTTTGGTGCGCGTGAAGATGTGCGCGTCCGGGGGCAGGGCGCCGGGATCATCCAGCGTGCAGACGCGCACGAAGGCAAGCCAGCCGCGCCGGCGATAGTCGCTCCACAGCGCCGTGAAGCATTGCGGGCAGCGATAGATGTCGTGCACGCCGCCTTCGCTCGGCCCGTCCGTGCGGATCGGCGTTGCGTCATCGACAACGATCTCGCTTGTCTCGATGATGGCGTTGATCACGAACGCGCTGCCGGTGATGGTCTGGCACTGCGTGCAATGGCAGCAGTTCACGAACATCGGCGCGCGCTTCAACGAATAGCGCACAGCCCCGCAGAAGCATCCGCCTGCATGTCGCAAGAACAGCCCTCCATCGTGTTCTTGATATGTTCTACAGCTGATAGCGGCGGGAAACAAGCAGACGGAGTCGATTTTCTAGAGGTGTTTGAGAATCGCGTCGGTCATCTGGCGCGTGCCAGTCGATCCGCCAAGATCAGCGGTGCGTGCGCCATCTTCCAGGGCCTTGCCGACGGCCGTGAAGATGCGATCGGCCACGTCGGCGCGGCCAAGGCTCCAGCGCATCACCATCTCGAGCGACAGGATCGCGGCGATCGGATTGGCGATGCCCTTGCCGGCGATGTCCGGCGCCGAGCCGTGCACCGGTTCGTAAAGCCCCGGCGTGCCCGGCTCGCCCAGCGAGGCCGAAGGCAGCATCCCGATCGAGCCGGTCAGCATCGAAGCTTCATCCGACAGAATGTCGCCGAACAGGTTGTCGGCCAGCAGCACGTTGATGTCCTTGGGCGTCTTCACAAGGTGCATGGCGGCGGCGTCCGCCAGCATGTGGTCCAGCTGCACGTCGCTGTATTGCTCGGCGTGAAGCTTCGTCACTTCCTCGCGCCACAACAGGCCCGAATCCATCACGTTGGATTTCTCGCAGGAAAGGACGCCCGGGAATTTTCCCGTCCGTCCCGTGCGTCCGCGCGCCAGCTCGAACGCGCGCGCTGCCACGCGGCGTATCTCGCTCGTCGTGTAGCTCTGCGTATCGACGCCCCGGCGTTCGCCATTGGGCAGGGTCTCGATGGTCTTGGGCTGGCCGAAATAGACGCCGGAGGTCAGCTCGCGCACGATCATGATATCAAGCCCTTCGACCAGTTCGGGCTTCAGGGCCGATGCGCCGGCCAGGGCGGGGAAGCAGAAGGCCGGGCGAAGGTTGGCGTAGACGTCCAGCTCCTTGCGAATCCGCAGCAGAGCCGCCTCGGGTCGCTTGTCTCGCGGAACGCTGTCCCATTTGGGCCCGCCCACGGCGCCCATCAGGATTGCATCCACCTTGCGCGCCCGGTCCATCACGGCGTCGGTCAGCGGCGTGCCGAAATGATCATAGGATACCCCGCCGAAGAACGCTTCCTCGACCTGCAGGTCCGGCGCGACATGCTGGGCCACGCGCCGCGCTTCTTCCGTCACTTCCGGGCCGATGCCGTCGCCGGGCAGAAGCAGCAGGGTCTGTGTCGTCATCGTGGTCGCCAAATTTTCCGTCGCGTACGGTTGCGCGTGGGGGTCTTAGTCCCTTTCGCTTGCGCGGGAAACCCGCGTCCGGGCGATATCCATTGTATCCTGTGCGATGTCGCGGATCACTGTGCGCAGCCAGGCGAGGACAGGATCTGCCGCGCGTACACGGCTCCACACAATGGTCAGGTCGAGATCGAGATCGGGAAGGGGCGGTTCTTTCAGGACAAGGCCAAACTGCCCGGCAAAATGACTTGCGAACACGCGGCTCATAGTGGTCGCCATGTCCGTCTCAGCGACGGCCGCCAGCGCCGCGATGAAATGCGGCGTCACCAGCGCCATGCGGCGCTTGACGCCAAAGCGCGCAAGCTGGGCGTCCAGCTCGGACCCCGCGTCGCCGAAGATCGAGACGCCGACATGGTTGACCCGACCATAGTCCTCCACCGTCCATTTGCGTTTCGCCAGAGGATGTCCCTTGCGCAGTACAAGTGCGAGCCGGTCATGCGCATAGGTTTCACTGAATGCGCCCGGCGGCAGCGGCGTTGAGGATTGCGCGAAGGCCAGATCGATCTCGCCGGACTCCATCCTCTCGACGATGTTCGGGGAATAGCCGACGATGCGGATGTCGATCCCCGGCGCTTCCTTCGCCAGCCGTCCCATCAGCCCGGGCGCCAGCAGCAGCGTGTGCGTGTCGATGCCCGCGATGCGGATCGTCCGCTGGGTTCGCGCGGGATCAAAGCCGGGCTCGCGGAACACCGCCCTCACATGGTCGAGCGCCGTGATCAGCTGGGACGCCAGCGCTTCGCCGCGCGGCGTCAGCGCATAGCCGCCCGCCATGCGCACCAGCAGCGGATCGCCCAGCACCTCGCGCAGCCGCGCCAGCGCCCGGCTCATCGCTGGCTGGCTGAGGCCGACATCGCGCGCCGCCTCGGTCACGTTGCGCCGCTTCAGCAGCGCTTCCAGCGCCGGCAGCAGATTGAGGTCCAGTCCCGCAAGATGCACGTCACGCATATTGAAAATACCAACTATGCATTTTTGATATGATCGCTCTAGCCGTATCCTGCTGTCAACGGTCAAGGAGACAGCCATGAACACGCAAACAGGACTGGTCACGGTGTTCGGTTACGGCCCGACGGGTCAGGCGACAGCGGAACGCCTGCTGGCGCGCGGAACGCCGGTCCGCATCGTCCAGCGCAAGCGGCCCGAGAATCTTCCGACTGGCGCAACCTTCATGGCCTGTGACGTGCTCAACGCGGATGACGTGAAGTGCGCCCTGGCCGGAGCGCAGCAGGCGGTCATCACCATCGGCTTTGAATACTCCGGCAAGGCGTGGCGTTCGAAATGGCCGCGCGCGATGGAGAACTTTCTCGCCGCCGCCGAAGCAGCCAACGTCCGCATCGTCCACATCGACAACATGTACATGTACGGCCCGCAGGACGAGCCCGTGCACGAGGACATGCCGCTGACCTCCCATGGCGTGAAACCCTCTGTCCGTGCCCAGGTCACCCGTATGTGGCAGAAGGCGGCCCGCGAGGGCCGCGTGCGCTGGGCCGCCCTGCGGGCGCCGGATTTCTACGGGCCCGGCGTCATGCTCTCGCATCTGGGCGCCACGGGCCTTGCCCGCGTCGCGCAGGGCAAGAGCGCCCAGCTCCTGATGGAGCCGGATATTCCGCATGCTTTCGCCTATGTGCCCGATATCGGCCGCGCCGCCGTCACGCTTCTGGATGCGCCCGACTCGGCCTTCAATCAAGCTTGGCATGTGCCCTGCGCCCCGACCCGCACGCCGCGCGACCTCCTGCGTATGGGCGCCGAAGCCGCCGGCGTCGACCTGAAGCTCATGTCCATTCCGTCATGGTTGCTGCGGGTGCTGGGCGTGTTCTCCGGATCCATGCGCGAATACGCTGAAATGCGTTTCACGTGGAACAGGCCCTACCACGTGAACGCCGCGAAATTCGCGCGCCGCTTCTGGTCGGATGCAACGCCGTTCGACATCGGCATCCCCGCCGCCATGCGCAGCTATCCCGCCGCAGAACCGAAGCCCTCACGCAAGGCCGGCGCGGCGGAAAAAACCACAAAGAGCGGGGGACGCACCCCCGCCGCCGCCCGATAACAGTCGCAAAGACGACGGGCGTTCCTCCCCGCCCGGCAGACGGATAATCTCCGCCTGCCGGGATCGGAGGATGGGCGATGGATATGTTCAATTTCGACTACAAGGGCCAGCCGCTGGCCTCTCCCCAGCGCTTCGTCTGGCGCGTGCTGGTCAACATTGTGGTCGCACAGGTTCTGATCGCCGCCGCACTGGGGATCGGCATGTGGGGCTATATCGCCACCGAGAACATGCCCGCCATCGACGCCTTCCTGAACGCGGCCATGCTGCTGGGCGGGATGGGGCCGGTCGATCCGCCGCTGCACACTGAAGCCGGCAAGCTCTTCGCGGGCTTCTATTCGCTGGGTTGCGGCCTCGTCCTGATCCTCGTTTCCGGAATTGTGCTGGCACCGGTGGTCCACCGCGTCCTGCACGCCCTGCATGTGGATGATGACGACAAGACCTGAGCCCTACGGCTCGTAGGGCAGCTCGCCTTCGCCGGCCGCCTCGCCGTCGAGCCGCGCAAGCGCATCCTTCGCCGGCGGTGATCCAGCCTCGGCCGCGCGCTGATACCAGACGCGGGCCTTCTTCTGGTCGTGCATGTAGGCGTCCTGCTCGTACATGACGGCGACGGCCAGCATCGCTTCGATGTTCCCGCGCCGCGCTGCGCGCTCCATCATGATCAGGCCGGAGTTGGGCTGAAGCTTGTAGCCTTCCTTGCCGTAGGCCTTGCGCTGGCCCACCCAGATCAGAGCCTCGGGCAGGCCATGATCGGCCGCCGCCTCGAGATCCTCGAAGCCGCCCTGCTGCAGCATGAAGTCATGGCTGTCGAGCCGGGCAATGCCGCGATGGAACAGCGCCCAAGCGTTGCCTTCGTCCGCCAGCTTTTCCAGCGCCTCCGTATCGTTGGCCGCCAGCGCTGCATCGAAAGCCGGTTTCTCGCTGGCCACCTTGGCCATCTCTTCCTTGTCGCGGGCGAGTTCGGCGGCGATCTTGGGATCGGTCGTCTCGGTGGCGAGCGTCGCGATGGTCTCGGCCTCCGGTCCGCCCTCGACAGGACCGCCGCACGCGGCGAGGGCGACCGTCGCGACCGCTGAAGCCGCAATCGCCCGCATCAGAGATGTCCGCATCAGGAAAGCCATGGCTGGGAAAGCTTGCGCTTCTCCTCGAACGACTTGATCGCGTCGGAATGCTGCAGGGTCTCGCCAATGTCGTCCAGCCCGGCCAGCAGGCTGGCCTTGCGGCCCTGATCGATGTCGAAGCTGTGCACCTTGCCGTCCGGCGCCGTCACAGTCTGTCCGGCCAGATCGATATTGAACACATGGTTCGGACCGCCGGCCTGCGCCATCAGCTGATCAACCACATCGCGCGGCAGGACGATGGGCAGCAGGCCGTTCTTGAAACAGTTGTTGTAGAAGATGTCCGCAAAGCTCGGCGCGATCACGACCGATAGCCCCTGATCCAGCAGCGCCCATGGCGCGTGCTCACGCGATGAGCCGCAGCCGAAATTCTCCCTGGCCAGCAGGATCGACGCTTGCCGGTAGGCCGGCTTGTTCAACACGAAGTCGGGATCGGGCGAGCCGTCGGCCCTGGTCTTCAGGTCAAAGAACAGGCCCTTGGCCAGCCCCTCGCGCGAAACGGTCTTCAGGAACTGTTTCGGGATGATCTGGTCCGTGTCGATGTTGGCGATCGGCAGCGGCGCGGCGGTTCCGGTGAGCGTAGTGAACGGCTTCATGGGGCCGATATAGGGCAGGCGGGCGCAAATGGGGAGTAGGCGCTTGTTGATGCATTTGCGACGGCGCCGGAATGGTGCTCAGGCCGCCGCAACGGTCTCCGAGATCACCAGCGTTGGCACGCCCATCGTCCCGTCGCGGACGGTGAACACCTTTGTTCCGGCGCGCCGCCCGGCGCGGATCGAGGTGACCGAGAAATTCGAGGACATCAGGCGCTCATGCGTCGCCTCGATGTCGTCGGTCCGCCAGGACAGGCCCCACAGCTTGTCCGGCTGACTGCCAACGCCGGCCGAAATCCTGTGCGCCAGCTCGACGGTCAGCTCGCCGATGCGGAAGAACATCAGCCGCATGTCCCAGTCAGGATTGGAGCGGTCCAGCGCGAGCCGCAGACCCAGCCGTGCGCCGTAGAGCGCGGCCGCCCGGTCGGGGTTGGCCGTGTTGATGACGACATGGTCCAGCGCCGTCATGGCGCCGGCTTCGGCCGGTTTGCATGTGAGCGGATCCGGCGTCTTGCGCTGCAGGGTGAAGATGCGCACGCCGTGCGTCGCCTGTTCGTCCAGCCGGAAGCGCGACCAGTAGCGCGCCTTGCCCGAATAGGGATCGACGCTTTCGCCCGGTGTGATCTCGTCGGGCTTCAGCGCCCGGCGGTCGAAGGCGGCCCGCGCCTCCGTCAGATTCTGCGAGGCGAAGATCAGCGATTTCAGGCCGATGCCTTCTGCGTCGAGCATGCCGTGCAGCCGCCGCGCGAGCGGGCCGCCGCCCTGCGGCGCCATGATCTCCAGCGCCATGTTCTCAAGCTGGAAGATGACCGTGGACGAACCGCCCGGATCGCTCGAGCGCCAGTCCGCATCCCGGCCGAGCAGAGCGGAATAGGTGTGCTCGGCGTCGTCGATGGAAGTGCAGACGAGCAGGACATGGTCCAGGCCGGTGATCATCTTGATCGGGCGCCCTTACGCGCGGAACGACTCAAGTGTCCGCTTCTGGCAACCATCTTTCGCAAAATTGTCATCCGCAAGCCAGTGTCCCAGCGCCACACGCCGGGTTGGCCATTCCGCGTCGGTGATCGAATACCAGGCCGTGTCGCGCGAAACGCCTTTCACCACCATGTCGTTACGGAAAATCCCTTCGAATACGAAGCCGAACCGCTCCGCGGCCCGCTTCGAGGCCAGGTTCCCATTGTTGCACTTCCACTCGTAGCGGCGGTAGCCGAGGTCGAAGACATGCCCCGCCATCAGGGCCAGCGCCTCGGTTGCTTCAGGCGTCCGCTTCAGTTTCGGCCCAAAGGCGACGCAGCCGATCTCGGCGCTGCCATGCGCCTCGCGGATGCGCATATAGCTCGCCATGCCGAGCACCTCGCCGATTCCGGCCGCGCGGATCACCATCGTGCGCCAGCCGTCCTTGTCGTGCGCCCACTCCAGCAGGAACTGCTCCATCGCGCCGGGCTCGGCGAACGGCCCCACCGGCATCCACGTCCAGATGTCAGCATTGGCGTTGCCGCCCACCGCCGCGAACAGGCCCTCGCCATGCTGCGCCCAGTCGAGCGGCTCCAGACGCACGCGTCCGCCGGCCAGCATGTCGCCGCCGGGGGAAGGCCGCTTCGTCCAGGAAGAAAGGTCCGTCATGGCGCCGGAGTAGGCCCGGCCAGAAATCTCCGCAAGCGGTCCGGCTTCGGTACGTATTTCCCGCAGCGTCCTAATTGCTGCGGGCGCATCATCGCGCTCATGGCGAATATGTCCCGATACGGTAAATTTCACCGATCACCGTGAACGGCTTTCAATCTCCCTGCGATATGATCCGAATCGAGTCCGGATTGCGCCTCGCGAAGCGCCCGGGCGGGCAGTCGATCCTGACACGGAGTTCAGGAACCGCTGCGTGGAAGCCACACTTTTCCGCCGTCACGGCGCGTTGTCTGAACACCGGTTCAGGCTGATGGCGAAAGGCGTGTGCGCTTGCCGAAGACCTGCTCATGCTTTGCCGCAATCGGGTCCAACTCACGCCAGTCTTTCGTGGCCTAATGCTCGCATCGGAACCCCTCACAAGGTCCGCACATTCAAACCCCAGGCCCCAGCAAAGAAGGGCGGATTGATATGAGCACCAACATCGTTTCCCGGACTGCCGAGGTCTCCGGCGCCTACTGGTATCCGCAGACGCGCCGCATCGAATGGCTTGCGGACGTGATTGTCCACGCGGTCGGCATCGTTCTCGCCATCGCGGGCTGCATCGTGCTCGTCTCCACCGCCGCCGCCTCGGGCAGCGTCAAGCTCACCGCTGCGCTCGTGGTCTACTCCGCCGGCCTGCTCGCCATGCTGGGTGCATCGGCGCTCTACAACTCCAACACCAACCAGAAGCTCAGCTACACGCTCGGCCGGCTGGATCTGTCCGGCATCTTCCTGATGATCGCCGGCACGTATACGCCGTTCATGCTCGCCAAGCTGGACGGTCCGGTGGCGTGGACGATCCTGGCGCTGGTCTGGATCGGCGCGCTGGCGGGCATTGTGATGAACCTGCTGGCCCGCTGGAACGCCCCGCGCACCTTCATTGCGCTCTATCTAGGGCTCGGCTGGGCCGCGCTCACCATTATCGACCGCCTGATCCACTCGATGTCGCCGGTTGGCCTTGGCCTCCTGGCCGCGGGCGGCGTGCTCTACACGATCGGGGTCATCTTCCACGTCAACAAGAAGCTGCCCTTCAACTCGGCGATCTGGCATGGCTTCGTCATCGCGGCCGCCTCCTGCCACTTCGCCGCGATCTATCTCGACATCGCCAACACGCCGCTGCTCTGAACGTTCGACGGCATGAAACGGGGACGCCGCCATTGGCTTGGCTGCGTCCCTGTCTTATGGCTCGGGAATGACCCAGACCACCGGAAATCAGCTCGTCACCGATGCGCGTGACCTTTACATGCAGCAGTTCGTCGCCTTCCTGCGCAACCGCTTCGCCCAGCATCCCGGCGGCGCGGCTGAGGTTCCCACCGAGCGCGACACCAATCCCAATCTCTACGGGTCGCACTACCGGATCGATTTCATCACTGATGTGAAGGGCAAGATGGACGCCTCGCTGGTGGCCGAACTCGTACCCGACCGGCAGCTTGTCTTCGATCCCATCGAAGGCACAGCCGGCGCGATGAAGGTGCGGCTGGTACAGCTGAGCTGGGATGATGTGGAGATCAGCCACGATCTCACGCGTGACATGGGCGAACTCGTGCAGTCATGGTTCGAGCACTGGTACGATCCAGACGACAAGCGCGTTTCCGGCGCCGACCAGCGCCCGCCCGACGTCATCCATGCGCTGGGCATCTATCCCGACGCGCTGGTCGTCGACTTCGGAACGGCGTCGACGGATGCTTTCTGGAGTCTCATCACGCTGCTGCGCGATGCTGGCGCAAGCCAGCTCACCATCCGCGCGACGCGCAAGCTGCCGGCGAGGAGTCGCCCGGCCTGACGCCTATTCCGTCGACAGGATGACCGTGCGCACGGTGGGATAGATGAACCGCTCCCACTTCCGGCCCGAAAACACGCCGTAGTGGCCGACGCCCGGCTGCAGGTGATGATTGCGCAGGTGGGGCCGCAGCTTGGTGATCAGGTCGTGCGCCGCCGCCGTCTGGCCAACGGCGCAGATGTCGTCGCGCTCGCCTTCGACCGTCAGCACGGCTGTCCGCGTTATTTTCGAGCAGTCGACCAGCTCGCCGCGATGGGTCAGCTGGCCAAGCGGCAGGCGCATCTCCTGGAAGACCCACTGCACGGTCTCGATGTAGAAATCCTCGGTCAGGTCGAGCACGGCGAAGTACTCGTCGTAGAAGGTCTTGATCTTCTCGGCCTCGTCCACCTCGCCCTCGACAAGGTGTTTGAACAGGGTCTTGTGCGCGTCCAGATGCCGCTCGGGGTTCATCGCCATGAACGCGGTCAGCTGCATGAAGCCCGGATAGACCCGGCGTCCCCAGCCCGGCAGGGGGAAGGGCACGGTCGAGATCAGGTTGGTCTTGAACCATTCGATCGGATGGTCCGTCGCCAGCTTGTTCACGGCGGTCGGGTTGATGCGGCAGTCGATCGGCCCGGCCATCAGCGTCAGCGAGCGCGGCTCGCACGGGTGTTTCTGCGCCGCCATCACCGCTGTCGCCACCATGGCCTGCACGCAGGGCTGGCACACCGCCACGATGTGCGCGCCCGGTCCCAGGAATTCGAGGAACTTGATCAGGTGATCGACATAGTCCTCGAAACCGAAGCGGCCCTGCGACAGCGGCACGTCGCGCGCGTTCTTCCAGTCGGTGATATAGACGTCGTGGTCCTGCAGCATGGTTTTCACCGTATTGCGCAGGAGCGTGGCGAAGTGGCCGGACAGGGGGGCGACGATCATCACCTTGGGCTGGGCGGAATCGACATCCTTGCGGAAATGCAGCAGCCGGCCGAAGGGCAGGTCGTGGGCGACTTCCTCGACCACCAGCGCCTCGCGGTTGTCGACCATCACCGAATTGATGCCGAAGGGCTGCGAGACGTGCGTCAGCTTGGCGCGGCTGGCCATTTCGAGCGCGGCCATGATCTGGCGCAAGGCGAGGTTGTCGCCAGCGCCGTTCAAGGCGGGTTTCAGCTGGAGGGCGGCCAACGCAGCAGCGCGAAAGGGCGCCGAAGCCTGCATCTGGGCCTCGTAAATGTGGTACCACATATCCAGGCGCGCTCTATTCTTAGGCAGATGCGTGACCCCAAAGGCTTCGTTAAGGAAGCCTAGTTCCAAGCGTACTGCACTGCGACATACGATTGCATACACACATTAAGGGCAAGGAAAGTGCCGTCATGGCGGGCGCTAAACTGACAATATCGAGCAGGAATTATTCGTCCTGGTCCCTCCGGGCCTGGCTTTTCTGTCAATTGGCCGAACTCGACGTACAGGTCGAAAGCGTGTCTACGGACGATCCGGACAACCGGGCCGAGCTTCTTTTGCTGTCGCCCACCGTTCTCACGCCCCGACTGGATCATAACGGGGCCAGCATCTGGGACACCTTCGCCATCGGGGAATATCTTGAGGAGGAATTCCCCAAAAAGGGGCTTCTGCCGCTCGAAAAGAAGGCGCGGGCGCATTCCCGCTCGATCATCGGCGAGATGCATGGCGGCTTCTATAATCTGCGCTCGGCCCTGCCGATGAATCTCCGGGCCCGCTATCCGGGCTTTCGCGTCTTCACCGGGGCCAAGGGCGATATCCGCCGGGTGCTGACGATCTGGAATGAGTGCTTCGACGCTCATGGAGGGCCATGGCTGTTCGGCGATCACCCAACTCTGGCTGATGCGATGTACGCCCCGGTCTGCACCCGCTTCGTGACCTATGACGTGGCGCTGGAGGGCAAGGCCGCCGAATATCGCGACCACATCATGGCGTGGGCCCCGATGCAGGAGTGGATCGAGGAAGCCAAGGCCGAGCCCGTCGAGATCGAGGAACTCGACATCGAGTTCTAGGCGCGGAGCTGCGGCGAGGCTGGCTGCGCTAGACGGCCTGTCCTGCCGCCCAGCCAGAACTCCACGCCCACTGGAAGTTGTAGCCACCGAGCCAGCCGGTCACGTCCACACATTCGCCGATGAAGTAGAGGCCGGGCGCCGCCCTGGCTTCCATCGTCTTGGACGACAGCCCGTCCGTGTCGACGCCACCCAGCGTCACTTCGGCCGTACGCCAGCCTTCGGTCCCGTCCGGCGTCACGCGCCAGGCGTTCAAGGCGGCGGCGACGTCGTGCAGCTTCGCATCCGAAAGATCCGCCAGCCGCGCTGCCCCATGTGTTCGCGCCGCAATCTGGTCGGCCAGCCGCTTTGGCGCGAATCCCGCCAGCGCATTGTCGAGTTGCAGTTTCGGCCGTCCGGACCGCGCCGCCTTCAGCTCCCCGAACACATCCCGGCCGCGCGCCAGATCAATCACGACCCCATCGCCTTCGCGCCAGTAGGACGAGATCTGGAGGATCGCGGGTCCAGACAAACCCCGATGCGTGAACAGCAGACCCTCGTCGAAGCTGGTCCCATTGCAGCTTGCGCGCGCGTCCACCGAAACGCCCGCCAGCGCTGCGATCGGCTCCAGCTTCGGTTCATTGAAAATGAACGGCACAAGGGCAGGGCGCGGTTCGACGATCTTCAGACCGAACTGCTGTGCGACATCATACGCGTAGCCTGTCGCGCCCATTTTCGGGATCGACTTACCGCCCGTTGCGATCACCAAAGAGCGACAGGCGATCTGTCCCAACGATGTCGCCACACGCCAGCCATCGGACGACCGCTCAACTTCGCCGGGTTCGACGCCGAGCCGCAGATCTCCGCCTGCGTCCTTCAGATCCTCCACCAGCATGTCCACGATCTGCGTGGCTGATCCATCGCAGAACAGCTGGCCGAGCGTTTTCTCATGCCAGGCGATGCCCCGCGCATCGACCCGCGCGATGAAATCGTGCTGCGTGTAGCGCTTCAGCGCCGAGACGCAGAAATGCGGGTTGTTCGACAGGAACTGCTTCGGCGTCACGTTGAGATTGGTGAAGTTGCAGCGTCCGCCGCCCGAGATGCGGACCTTCTCCGCCGGCTTTTTTGCATGGTCGATGACAATAACGCTGCGACCGCGCCGTCCGGCCTCAATGGCGCACATCAGGCCGGCGGCCCCCGCGCCGATCACCAGAACATCGCAACTCGTCATGGCCAACGCCATATCGCCACAGCTCGCACCCTGTCGTGGCGTCATGCCGCCACGGCGTACTTTCCGTCCGCGTCATACCCGCTAAGCTCGCCAGAACAACACGACAATCGGGAGCGCCGCCATGACCGAGGCCTGGATTATCGACGCCTGCCGCACGCCGCGCGGCATCGGGCGCGTCGGCAAGGGCGCGCTGGCCGACATGCACCCGCAGCATCTTGGCGCCGCTGTGCTCAAGGCGCTGGCCGAGCGGAATGACGTGAACACCGCCGATGTCGACGACATCATCTGGGGTACATCCACGCAGGCCGGAAAGCAGGGCCGCGACCTCGGGCGGATGGCTGCGCTTGATGCGGGCTATGACACCCGCGCCTCGGGGGTCACCATCGATCGCTTCTGCGGTTCCGGCATTACATCTGTGAATCTTGCCGCCGCCACCATCATGTCCGGCATGGCCGACCTCGCGATCGCCGGCGGCACCGAGATGATGAGCTACACAGCCTCCATCGCCGATCCCAAATCGCCCTTCCTTGATGCGGGAAATGCCCGCCTGCGCGCCCACCATCCGCAGAGCCATCAGGGTGTCTGCGCCGACGCCATCGCGACGCTGGAAAACATTCCGCGTGCGGACCTCGATGCGCTGGCGCTCGAAAGCCAGAAGCGCGCCGACCATGCCATCCGCAATGGTCATTTCGACCGGAGTCTGGTCGCTGTGCACAAGGAGGACGGCTCGCTGGCGCTTGATCGTGAGGAGTTCCCGCGCCCGCAGACGACGCTGGAAGGGCTCGCCGCTCTGAAGCCCGCCTTCGAGGCGATGGCTGACTTTCCGCTCAACGAGCGGGGCGAGACCTATGGCGGTCTCATCCGGCAGGTCTATCCGGATCTGAAGATCAACCACGTCCACCATGCCGGCAATTCATCCGGCGTCGTCGATGGCGCCGCCGCCCTGCTGCTGGCCTCGCCGGACTACGCCCGGGCCAACGGCCTCAAGCCGCGTGCCCGCGTCGTCGCCATGGCCAATATGGGCGACAGCCCCACGCTGATGCTCAACGCACCCGTGCCCGCCGCGAAGAAGGTGCTGCAGAAGGCTGGCCTCACGCTCGACGATATCGACCTGTTCGAGATCAACGAAGCTTTCGCGGTTGTCGCCGAGAAATTCATCCGTGATCTGAAACTCGACCGCGACAAGGTCAATGTGAATGGCGGCGCGATGGCGCTTGGCCATCCCATCGGCGCCACAGGCTCCATCCTGATCGGCACGGTTATCGACGAACTTGAGCGCCGTGACCTCAAGCGCGGCCTGATCACCATGTGCGCGGCCGGCGGCATGGCGCCCGCCATCATCGTGGAGCGGATGACCTGATCTGACCCCGGCCGCCTGTACTGAATTCGGATGAAGCCGCGAAAGGACGCGCGATGGCCTACTCAACGATCGAACTGGAGCGCGATGGCAATGTGGCGATCATCCGCCTCAACGATCCGGCAACGCTCAACGCCGTCACCCTGCAGACGATCGAGGAAATCGGCAGTGCGCTGGATGAGATAACCGGATCGGCGCGGGCCATGGTGCTGACCGGCGCGGGCCGCGCCTTCTGTTCAGGGGCCAATCTCTCCGGCGGCATGGGCGTGGGGCAAAGCGAAGGTCCGCCGGACGCCGGCCGGTCGCTGGAGACGCACATCAATCCGCTGATGCTTCGTCTGCGTGATGTTCCGTTTCCCTGGGTGTCGGCGGTGAAGGGCAGCGCGGCCGGCGTCGGCTGTTCGTTTGCGCTGGCGGCCGATCTGGTGGTTGCGGGCGAAGGCGCCTTCTTCCTGCAGGCGTTCGCCCGGATTGGTCTCGTGCCGGACGGTGGATCGACCTGGTTGCTCGCGCGCAGCATCGGCCGCGCCCGCGCGATGGAGATGATGCTGCTGGGCGAGCGCATCCCGGCGCAGAAGGCGATGGAGTGGGGCATGGTCAATCGTCTCGTGCCCGACGATCAGGTGATGCCCGCTGCGCTCGACCTCGCGCGGGCGCTGGCTGCGGGTCCGACGCGGTCGCTGGCCATGATCCGCCGCATGGCGTGGTCGGCCGCCGACGCCTCTTTCGAGGAAGCGATGACGACCGAACGCAACAACCAGCGCGCCGCCGGCCAGACAAAGGATCACCGCGAAGGCGTCGCGGCCTTCCTCGCCAAACGTCCGGCAAACTTCACCGGCGCCTGAGGGCGATTTCCCGAGCCAGCGCTGCAGGTCATCGGCACTTCGCGAGCGCCAACCCTTTCAATCCGCATCCGCTCTGCATGTGAGGTTGTTGGCGTTGGTGAAAGCAGAGTCGACAATGTCCACTATTTGTTCTAAATGAGGGGTGCAGCGTCCCCGGGGGAAAGCCGATGCTTCTCGACACACGAAACGAGGTCCCTCCACCCGATCAGCCGACAAACACGTTCGTTGCCCTTCGTCCGCCGTGGCCGGTCGCGGAGCAGTTCCATTCGCAAGCCGGGCGGCTTTGCTCACACGCGCGGATCGCAGGCAGGCAGCGGCCGTTTTTCGTCCTGCACATAACCGTGCTTCCAATCGGCAGATGGCTGGGCCGGCTTCCTGATGTGGTTCTCAGGGAAATCGACGCAGCGCTCAGCATGGTCCGGTTTCCAGCTATTGCGGTTGTGCTTGATGAAGCCGGAAGTTTCGAGACGAAAAAGGAAAGCGTTCCCTTCGTTCTGGAGGGCGGCGAGCTGACAGACGTGTGGGCGCTTCTTCTTGCCGCGCGTGACGCATTGCGCGTCAAGGGTTTCGATGTCCCCGCACGCGCGACCTACACGCCACATATGACGATTGCTTATGCCGGTATGGTGGAGCAGACTAACCACCATATTTGGTGACTTGCGGATATCACCATAACTGGTTATTGA
This sequence comes from Hyphomonadaceae bacterium, assembly GCA_041398245.1. GTDB lineage: Bacteria > Pseudomonadota > Alphaproteobacteria > Caulobacterales > Hyphomonadaceae > UBA7672. The sequence continues at coordinate 82,893 of JAWKVC010000007.1, read as the reverse complement.
CGGGGGATGGAAAACGAGACCCCCGACGACGACACCGGCCCACAGTCCAAAACGCTGATCTCTCTCAAGAAGAAGAAAGAGGCGCTGGCCCGGCTGCGCGCTGACTACTACGCCAAGATAAAGGGCTTGGAGCGGGATATGGCGGCGCTGGATGCGGCCATGCGTGTCTTTGACCCGAAGGCATGGGCGAACCGTCAGGCAGAAGCCAAGAAAGCCCAGCGCCGCAGACACATAGCGGCCCGCTTCATCATGGACTTCCTGCGTGAAGCAGGCGGTCAGACCCTAGCGCGAGCGATTACGGAAGCGTGGATTGCTGAGCAGGGGATCGAGAACGACGCGCACGCCCGGCAGGTCTATGGCCAGCGCATTAGCAACGCGCTCGCCAATCTGCGCCGCAAGGGCATCACGGAATCGGAGGTGATCCCCGGCGCCGGGATACTCTGGAAGCTGACGGATCAGGCCTAGCCGTCACGGTACAGGCGATATGAGTTCCACCGCGCGTTGCGGTCCTCCCATGCCGCCTGTCCCAGCGTGTCGATCACCCATTGCGTGGTGACCTCGTGGTAGCCCTGAAACGGCCCCCACGGCTGCTGGGCGGTCGCTGTGTGGCCAACGCGATAGTGCGTCATGTGAAGCTCAGTCGATAACTCGGCCTTGCAGGACCAGCATCGCAGCGCGCGGGCTATGTCGCGAATGCGCGTGCCTTCCCACCAGATTTCGAGAACGGCTTCCTTGCGGATCACCGCGCGATGGCCGCAAGCCAAGCACAGGATCATGTAGTCCTGTTCGTTGCGCAGCTCGCCCTTGAGCCGGACCGTTCCCCCGTAATTCCAGCGAATTGCCAACCGCGCCTCCTTGCGAAGGCGTACGCGGATACCAGAACAAAACGGGAATTTCCAGCGGTGAACTAAAACTACCCACGCATAATCAGCGCGTTACGCTACGCCGACATTTTTCAGGTGACACGGCCAGAATCGCGTGATTCAATAAGGCCCTAGGCATCGGTGCGCTCACACCAGCCTAGGGCCTTATCCCTAACTCTACTTCATCTGGTTGGTCTTGCTCTTGCGCCCACGCCGCGTCCTGCGGACGTGGGCGCGAACGTTTTCAAGCCTTCCCAGACGTTTGCGATCGTACGCACGTACAGGCGCAAAAAGTCGGTCTATTGGCGGCATGTTTGCCTCCTATCTGATTTCCCAGCCACCGCAGAACAGAGGCCAACGAGGGAAGAATCAGGCCGGTCGACAACACGACGCCAAGGATAGAGTGCGGCGCCCAATCGATAAGCGCAAGCCTGCTTTTCGGTTCGTGCAGCATCGAAACCGTCAAAGTGGACGAAAACGCAAACAAGGCGTACAAACCGCCCAATGAACGATTCCGCGCAAACAGAGGCGACCTCGCAGACGGTCCAAGACCTGCTCAACGAGTGGAAGGCCGAACTGGATCAACTCGACCTACTCGACAAAACGGATTCTGTTGAAGCGGCGGCGGCACGTGTTGAAGCACGCGCCAAGCGCAGGGAGGCTCTGTCAATGGCAGTCTTGTTGGCGACCGAAAAGACAAAGGGCGTCTCTCTGGCTCAACCTAAAGAGAATGAGTTCAAGCGTGGGATTTGGCCGAAGGTCGTTCCAGAAGTCATCACAAATGCGGGCGCTGGTCTGACGTTTGGACAGATAGAAAAAGCGGTCGTAGGGCATCCTGTTCTCGCTGGGATGCCATACACGCCGAACGGCCTTCGTCAGGGCATCTTCAAGTTGGTCCGGAATGGCGAACTCAAGCGCATTGGCAAACAGTACTTCACCCCAGAACTGATGGAGAGTGACGGTCCGAAGCGAAAGCCACGGTCAAGTCTATCAATTGACCGGAACCCTATTTCGCGAGCGATTGTTGAAATGCCAGAACTCGCTTCTGGCCTCACCAGTCTCCAGATCGTTCGGAAACTTCAGCAAATGCCAAACCTCGAACTCGGTGAGCGTAACGCGTATGTATATAGCTCGCTGACCAACATGAAGCGGACGGGCGCTCTCATCCGAGATGGTGCGCTCTATCGTCTGCCGACGACTGACGAGATCAAGGCACGCCCCCGCAAGAGACACGAACATGGGGTGTTGCTGAAGAAGTTGGCGGCCGAGTAGCCGCAAACAGAAAACCCCCGGAGTGATCCGGGGGCCGGGTTGGCTCGGGGTCGCGTCCCGTTCCAGCTCGCAGTCGGGGTCTAGCCCGGCAGGGGGTGGAGGCCAAAGCCTCCACCTCCACTCTCCAACCCGCGAAGGGTAGGTGTGAGATGATATAGTGCTCGTCCTAGCGCCTCCGCAGCACCACCTGCGGAGGCGTATTTTCTAGCAGAATCTGAGGATTCTAGCAATTGGCCCGGCCTAGGCCGCGTCGCGTTCGACAATCACAAGCTGATCGGCAGGTAGCGAGGCCTGAAGGGCTATCGCGTCCTCGATGGGCTCGTTCAGCCATGTCTCGCACTGGCCCCAATCCGTGAGCATGACCGGCATGGCCTTGGAGTGAACCGGCTTCACCAGCGCGTTCGGGCTCGTCGTCAGGAACGTGTAAAGCTCGTGGTCGCCCTCGACGGGCTCTTTCTTCGTACCGCGTGTTCCAGTCCACGGACGCCACATGCCCGCGAAGAAGAACGGCTGACCATCGGCGCGGGCAAACTCGACTTCGCGAAAGGCCCCGGTCCCTACCGTGCGCTGGTCAGGTTCAAAGAACGATGTGGCCGGGACGATGCAGCGATATTCTGGCCCGGTCCATTCGGCCCAGTAGGGCGCCGGCCCTGACTTGTTCATGACGTGGCGCGCGTTCGTCACCCAGGTAGCGCGCGGCTCATCCACCTTCGGAAAGCCCCAGCGCATGGATCTGAACGCAAGCCCGTCGCCTTGCTGTACGACGACGACGCCCGGCTTATCGGGGTAGACGTGGTCAGGCAGGTTGCTGAAGCGAACGGGGATTCGGATTTCGCTGAACTGATCGCGTGACCAGCCGGGGACTTCCTCCCCTTTCAAGATCGCTTGGCGGTAGTGGTTGCACATTGGACAACCTTACGCCTCGGCGCGACGTTGCCAATATCCGCGCCATTGGTTCGACTTCGGCGCTTGGGCGGCTGCATCCGCCAACATTGCGAACTGAGCGCCGTTGGAAGCGCGGCGGTAGTCCTCGCGCCAAGCAAGCTCAGTGACGTAGGCTTGCAGGTACGGGCCGCTCAGGTGGTGGTGTATGCCCTTCTCCGAGCGACGGATGCGCGAGAAGAACGACTCTGCCGAGTTCGTGCAGGCGCCGTTCAGCGAGTAAGCCTCTTGGTGGTTGATGCGCTTTATTGGGAAGCGGGCGTGCAGCCGGTCCCAATGCGAGGCCTCGTCAGCGTGGACAGTCGTTCCCGGCGCGATGTGGTCCTTGGCCAGCCCCACGCCTTGGGCTTCCGACTTCACAACATAGGCGCGGGTGCGGCCCTTGCGCTCGCGCATCGCCACGACGACTTGGCGCTTGCCTGACTGGTTCTCGACGCGCGAGAGATTCTTGCGGTTCTTCTTCTCGTTCGCAGGCTTCACATAGCCGCCGATGTAAACGCCATCGATCTCGACTTCACCCGACAGGGCGGAGTTGTCTATGGCAAGGCCAAGCGCCTCGCGGATTTTGTGAAGCAGGACGAAGCAGGTCTTGTAGTCGTGGCCAAGGTCGCGGCTCAGTTGCAGCGCGGCATGGCCTTTGACGCCATTCGTAAAAATCGCGATGGCTGCGAGAATGTTGCGGACTTCCATCTTGCGGCTGTGGAATATCGTTCCCGAGGTCAGCGAAAACTGCTTGTGGCAGCCCCGGCACTTCCAGCGGTTCTGCGTGGCGAGCCAGTAGTGTTCAAGGCAGCCGCACACGGGGCAAACCGGCTCGCCATCCGTCTCGGCCCAGCGTATGGCCTTGAATGTCTCGCGGGCTTCAGCTTCCGTCATGCGGAGAACCTGAGCCAGTTTCAGGGAGCGGGCGCCGGGGGTCTTGAGGAAGTGGGTAGCCATTTGTTCGTCACCATATTTGGTGACTTGTATATGCGGCTTGCTGGAATCGGCGTCAAGTGGTAATCACCATATTCGGTGATTTATTTTGGAGCCCCCATGGCGGCCGCGAAAACCAAGCCCAAACGGGAAGCCGCTTATGGCGAGCCGCCTGTCCCAACCGTCCGCAAGGGCGCTAAGGACGCGCTGTACGAGGCGCGAGCCAAGAAGGCGCTACGTGATGCAATGGACGCTCAGGGCGTGTCCTACGACGAGCTGGCGGCCAAGCTGCGCAAGAAGGGCGTCGAGATAAGCGACGGCGGGCTAGAGAACAAAATAGCACGAGGCACGTTTACGGCGGCGTTCCTGATCCAGTGTCTGGACGCGCTGGGCGTGAAGTCGATCCAAACGGATGGGTGAAGCTCAAATTCCTTAGATGTTGAGCTTGTCCGCCAACTCTCCTAGCGCATCTGCAGCTCGCTTGGCTTGGGCTTCAGCGGCAGTTCTGGATCGCGCGTAGATCGCTTCGAGCTTGGCGACGATCCTCACATCGACGGCTCCAACGCCGTTCTTGTTGACCCATACCAAGTCTGTTTCTGGCCCCACGCCGGGAGCTGCCTCCGCACGTTTCTTCGCGCAAAAGACGCTCCAGATTGCATCGAACTGATTTCCAATCGGCTTGTAACCGGTGAACATCATATGCGCGTTGGCGTGTGCGCTTCCGCTTCCAATCGACCCGTACCCTAATGACTCGTGATTGGTGACTTTCCCCCGGCTATCTACCTCCAAGATGCAAGGCTCCCTACGTTCGTCGTAGCCCAGGAAGAGCGCCTCGAAGTCCAGCCTGTAATCCTCCAACCGATTCATGATCTCGATGGCTTTTGCCTCGGGTACGTTTTGCATCTTGTCCAAAAAAGACTCGGTCGTGTACCCAAGCGGGGTCAGCACATCGGACTCTGCCCGATCCTGCCGATACTTCTTGAACAGCTCTCCGTATTCTTGGGCTAGCTGCCAGCAAGTCGTTTCGTCTCCTTCGGCGCCAAGACTCGGAAACGATCCAAGCAACAAACGGCCCAAATGACTGTGTGCCTGGATGGCGCCGCTCGCCAGCATCCAAGTGCGATACCCAAAGCCCATCCCCTTCATGGATGGCAGTGAATGATGAGTGTCTCCGGTTGTTAGTCTGCGCTCCGAGGCTGCGACGAGCCCCCAGCCAGAGCTATGGTCTTGATAGCTCCACCAACATTTTGCAGCGATTGCGACGGTCAATGTTCCACCCCTGACTAACTCGTTGCGAGCCAGACCCGTCTTAGGATTATCACGATATCGAGTGAGCGTGCGACGGCGATCCACCATGAATCACCTAGCGGCTTTCCCGCAGCGGTAACCATTTTTGGTTAGTTTGCTCCACCATACCGGCTTATGCGCGACGCCGATCGCCTCGCATGATCGTTGAGCCCTTCTGCTGGAAGGCGTGCGAGTTCCAGCTCATTGAAAGCTGGGTCGGCAAGACAAAGTACGTCGAACTGGCCCGGTGGGCGCTTCGGGATGATGAAGCCACACCGGCAAACGCGGTCAGCCCGAGCGGGCCCCAAAAACCCACGCCAGACCGTTCCATGAAAGCGATGGGATGATCGAGGGGGTGGTGCTGCCTAGGTGACTTGAACACCTGACCCTCGCATTACGAATCCAGACAGAGCGTTCGCGGTCGGCTGAGTCGACATGCATCAGCGCCTGCCACCTTGCATATCCTGCTGTAGCATCGCGTGGCAATTCTGCCGATGTCACAAGGGTTTGCAGCGCTACTCGCAGTCTGCAAATCCATAAGAGAGGAAGGTCCGATGGTAATTTACGTGTCCTCCTGTTTCCTCAAATCACCCTCGATTCCCGTGCACGGTGATGCCCAGGTGATGCCCAGAAATTTCGGGCTACAGTCCCAGAAGTAGCGCAAAAACGGGGATTCTGGTGCGCCTGACCAAACGCTCTGTCGATGCGGTGATGCCTGAAGCGGTGGATCGCGTCTATTGGGACGACGAGCTTCCGATGTTCGGACTTCGCGTCAGGCCCTCCGGCAAGAAGACATTCGTCGTTCAGTACCGTGTTGGCGGCGGTCGCAAGGCGAGGCTCAGGAAACTCACCGTCGGCGTCTACGGAACCTCGACAGTGGACGAGGCCCGGATTGAAGCCAAAGCGGTTCTGCGTAAAGCGGGGCTAGGGGAAGATCCAGCGGAGGAGCGCCTTCGCCATCGGACGGCTGCAACGGTTGCCGAGCTCATCGACATCTGGTCGACAACGGGTGTCACGACCAATCGACGGACCGGCGAACCTCGCTCCCAGCAGAATATCGCTAACGAGGTGGCGCAGGCCAATCATCACCTGAAACCTCTGATTGGACATCGCGCCGTCGTCGATCTGACGAGGAGTGACATCGAGCACCTTCGCAATCAGATCGCCAAGGGAGACTCCCGCACCAAGCGGAAAGGGAGGAAGCGGGGCCTTGTCAACGTCAAGGGAGGTGCAGGCACAGCTGCCCGTACGATCCGCCTGCTGTCGTCAATCCTGTCCTTCGCAGTCGATCAAAGGCTGATCGAGCGGAATCCTGCATTGGGGGTCAAACTGGCTCCAAGCCAGAAGCGGCACCGCTATCTGAGCGCGGCTGAGATCAGACAACTCGGTCAGGCGCTTGATGCGCCGGCTCCCTCGCCGACAGCTGGCAAGGCAGCAACCATCATCCGGCTCCTCATCCTGACGGGTGCGCGTCGCGGCGAGATTGAAGCCTTGAAATGGCCCGAAGTGGACTTTGAGTTCGGGATGCTCCGGCTCGAGAGCAGCAAGACCGGCGCAAAGATCATTCCTCTGGCCGGGGCTGCCATCGACCTGCTGGCGGCCGAGCGCGAATGGGCGAACGAAAATGCAAAGTGGGTGTTTCCGGCGACGCGCTCGGACGGGCACTTCGATGGACTCTCCAAGGAGTGGCGTCGGATCCGCAAGTCGGCCGGCATCGGCGATGTCCGTATTCACGACCTGAGGCACACGTTCGCCAGCGTTGGCGCGAGTGGCGGGATCGGGCTTCCGCTTATCGGCGGGATCCTTGGTCACCGACAGACGTCCACGACACAGCGGTATGCGCACCTGGCGGACACGCCGCTTCGGCGAGCGGCCGATGAAATCGGGCGCCAAATCGCTGCGAAGCTGGCTGCGCCGGTATCAACAGATGGCCGCCGTGTTGTGCGCGCGATAGAGGAGGCGAGGCCGTAGCCAATCACTTCGAAGAGAGCAACTGGCGAACACTTGGGAGGGGCGTCGGAGGTGTTTTCCCCAAGCGTTACAAAATCAAAGTACTTGCGCGAGGCGTACGTCCTGGACCGGCGAGTGACCGCGTCGTTTCTTAGTTTCAAGCGAGCGGGGTACCTCCAAGCTGCTTCAACGCGAATCGAACGATCCGGGTCCGATTTCAGAGAGCATCTGCTGTCGCCTGATTGGGACGTCTTGGAAGCCGCGCAGAATCAAGGCGGTTACGTCGCCTAGTAGACAAACGGCATACGACGAGGCGTGATGCCCTAGATGAAAAGTCTAAATCCGCGTGATCCACGCGAATGAAATCCCCGACGAAGAAACTCCCTTCGCTTGCCGACCGCTTTCTTCTCGACGAGGACTATCTCTCATCGCCGGACGGAGGACCGTTGTCGTGCGCGGTTCTTCGCGCGACTGAGCGAGCGACCGGTGACCGCGTCGTCCTGAAGTTCTGGCTCAAGTCCGGTTCCGCCATTGACTCCGACTTGCGTGAATTCTGGCGGCACGAGATGCGCCAGATCGAGAGGGTGCGCGCCTATCCAGGCGGCGACGAGGTCATCGTCGAAATCTTGACGTTCGGTGAGACTTCGGACGCATTCTTTCTGACCACCGCCGAAAATCTCGCACCCTTGGAACACTTTCTGAAGCGACGTCTTCGGGATCACTGGCTTAGGGATCAATCCAGCCTGCGGCATCGGGTTACATTCTGGCAGAACATGTTGCGCCTGACTCAAGCGGTCGGCGCGATGCATGGTCAGGGTCTCATCCACGGCAGAATCGGTCTGCGAACTGTCTATTCCGAAGGAAGGCCTCAGGCGGATGTAAGGCTTGGGGGATTCGAGTGGTGCCAACGCGTAACATCTGCCGAGGGCACTCGGGTAGCACCAGCACTGCGTGCCGCCCACGGACTCCCAATTTATTCTTTCCAGCGCGACTGGCGTGATCTTGGAGCATTGGCTGCGAACCTGTTCGGTTGGACAGGTGATGACCTCGAGGTGCCGGAGCGCGTCGATAGCGAAGACATCGCGGACCTGACCGGCGATGAACGTTTGCTGCTGAGATCGCTTCTTCAGCCCGGTCGCAATCGGGCAGTTGATGCCGGCTCTATCGCCAAACAGGTCGAGGCGCTGATTCGTGACACCCAAGCGGAGATGGGCTCGATTTCGACCCGATATCACTTGGCGCTCCTCCTTGGAGAACAAAGCGGGTTGTCGTCGGCAATCCGAGTCGCCAGCGGCGATCTGATCGAGACCGACGAACGGCCCCGGCAAGTGGAATTCATCTCCGCCGACATTCACAGCGGCGCAGAGGTATGCCGAGACGTCCGCGGAAACGTCTTTCTGTTGACCGAATCATTGGCCTACGGCCTGCGAGCGTTCAGCGCCGGGGACGGGCAGGAAACGTGGGACATCGCGACTTGCATCTCGGCAAAGCCGCGCCAAGATCTGCGCTTCCCGATCGAGCAACTGGTGCAGATTCCGGCTCACAAGATCCAACTCGTCACCGTCGGGGACGCGTACAAGCAATCTGCCGAATTGCGCACGACCGCGACTTCGTGGACCTCACTCTTGGAACGGGCCGAAGAGGAAGACACTGCCCCACGGGCTGTTCACGATGCGCTGCTATTGGGGCTTATCGCCGAAACCCTCTATCGCGCGTCCGAGGTCTTGCCTGTCAGGCTCGTGCACAGCGCGAAGTTTGGGGCGACGCGCCTTTTGTCGCTGGTCGCACGGGAAGATGATGCGCGCGCACAAATCTCCGCCGCCTTGAGGACGGGGAATGTCCGCACAATGCTCGACCGGTTCTTCGAGCAGGACGAGCAGGAGGTAGAGGCAGAGTGGGTGTTGACGGAACGCGCAGGCCTGAGCGGGGGAGGGCGCGACACTGCCCGGATACGATTTCATTCAGTAAGACGCGAGAGCCAGCGCCGGGTCTACATCTTCGAGACCGAAGAGCGCCCCCCAGCATCTCAGGATCTCTTTCTGAAGCGGGTCGCCGATAGTGGCACTGAACAGGTGATCCGGCGCAGGCTGAGGCTTCTTCCGATCTTGGCGACACACCGCGAATTGTCTGCGACGTTAAAGGACCCTCGCGCGCGGGTCCGGACATATTCCGACTTACCTCTTGAAGACGACCAGTTTTTTCAAGACTTGGATCGGTCGAAACAGGATGCGCTGCGTGCGATCTGGACCACCGGACCCATGCAGTTGGTCGTGGGGCCGCCTGGCGTGGGAAAGACCAAGCTCGTATCCGAACTCGTTCGTCGTATCCTCTCGACGGACAGAAGCGCGAAAATTCTTGTCTCGGCGCAAGCTCACCAGGCTCTCGACAACCTCGTGTTCGCAATCCAGCGCGCGGTGACGGATATGCCCGCAGGCGTTGCCGAGCTGGTGCGCTCCGAAAACGCGAAGGCGATCGCGTCCGTGCTGGATCAGACCCCAAACCGCGCCAAAGACTATCTCGTTGCGATCGACGGAAGTGAGTTGACGAAGAGCGCACCGGTACGCGTACAGCAGGATCTCCGCGCCATGCGCGCGCTAGCGGAAACGCCAGACAAGGGAGATGCGGAGGTTGCGCGGGCAAAGAGGTCATTCGAAACCTCAGTGCTTCAATCCGCGAACATCTTCTGCTCGACCTCCAACTCCGGCGACCTTGAACGGCTCGTCGACGCAGGTGCCCAGTTCGACTGGGTAATTATCGAGGAGGCGGCGAAAGCTACCGGGAGCGAGCTCCTGGCGCCAATGCTGCTGTCGATGCGCCGGGTGCTCGTCGGCGACCACAATCAGCTACCTCCTTTTGATACGGATCGCCTAGTCGATTTCTTGAGCGATCCAACTCGCGTGAAAGCGGCACTGAACGAAACAGAGTCGCTTGCGGGATCTTTGTTTCGGGATGCAGGTCTCGAAGAGCTCAGACCTGTTCTGGAGGACGAGTCGAAACTACGCGCGGTATGCAGCCTGGCGAAACGCCTGATCCTACCGTTTGAGACCATTGCAACGGAGCAACTCGAGCGACAGAGAGCCGCGGGTGCACGAAGGCCGGTTGTTTCACAGCTCACGGACCAGCACCGCATGCACCCGGCAATCGCCGATCTCGTCTCTCATTCCTTCTACGGCGACGCGTTGCGGACTGACCCCGCTTGTGTCGTGAAGTTCGCAGGCGCAAGTACGCCCTTCACCTTCCTCAACGAGGGGCTGCCAAAATCCCCCATCGTCGTGCTGAGTCTGCCGTACGCCCAAAAGGAGCGCGGAGCAGAAGACGCAAAGCCGGTCTACACCAACCGGGCGGAGGTCCGCACGGTGCTCGACCTGCTTTCAAACGTCAGGGCGGGGGCCTCGGCCGACCGGAAGCCATCACTAGCGGTTCTATCTCCCTACAATCGTCAGGTCAGGGCACTTTCCGATGCTATCGAAGCTGCGTCTGGTACAGGTTTGCAGCATCTGCAGGCGTTCGAACGATCTGGCTCAGGGACAGGTTTCTGCGGTTCCGTCGACTCATTTCAGGGCAGCGAAGCGGATCTGGTTATTGTCAGTCTCGTTCGGAACAATGACCACGTTCTTCGCCAGGCACTGGGCTTTGTTGCGGATCCGCGACGCATGAACGTTCTCCTGAGCCGAAGCATGCATCAACTCATTCTTGTCACCAGCTTTGACTTCCTTGAGGTGCAGGCGCGCGCATTCGACGGCCTGCAAAATGCGACTGGCAACGCGCACTATCTGCCGAAGCTCATCGCGAAGCTGAAGATACTTACTTCAGAGCTGCTCCCGGATGGCACGCCCGCAGCATCGATTGTGACTTGGCGCGACTATCGGGGCGCTGTCTCATGACTCTAACCGTCGCGGTGCCCGTGAAGTTGGCGCGATTGCGCGTCTGGGTCGACAAGAGTCGTCGCTGGAATGCCGTCGACAGGCTCATGCTGTGGGCAATTTCCGAGAAGTCGCGGACGCCTTCCGAGCTCGCAAACCTTTCCAACGCTTCTGTCCGCCTGGTGAACCAGATCATTCTGCGACTACTGCAAGTCGGATGGGTGGAGCTGATGGCGCAGGAGGACGGCGCAGTCTTTCACGCGACGAGCTCCGGACGCGAAGCTCTCAACCAGTTCGACATGCTTCCAGCGGTTCCGCGCTTTGCGCCAAGGACTCTCAACTTTGTCATCGAGCCTTTCACACGAGCCGCGATTCCCTCGCGGGATGTCCGGCTGATCTGGCCGAACGAGTTAGAAGAACTCGAGCTAGACAAAGATGTGCGCGTTGTCGCGCTGGAAGGAGAAGGTCCGCCTTTCTCGATTTCGGACTTGTACCGACTGGCTGCCACGAGCCTTGCGTTCAACTCGCAGGATGAAGAACTCGACCGCATCGATTTTAACGCATCGACATTCGACAATCAGTACGCGTTATTCGCGGTAACGGACTCGCGGATACACAGGGTCCCGGCCGCAGCGCCAGAAGAACTCAAAAACGAGATTGTTAGCGCTTCGCAGAAGTCAAAGGAGGAACGGCGCCTCGCTACCAGCTATTTGTCAGCCGCCGATGAGAATCGGATCGTGATGACCGGCTCTGTCGCGCCTGAAGATATCCTGTTCACGGGCGAGGAGCATCGTGCAGCGCTTGTGGACATCATTGCGCGCGCTTCGCACATGATCGCAATTCATTCGACCTTCCTGCGCCCGCAAGCATTCTTTGATCTGGAGAATGAGTTGCGGACCGCAGTCCGCAGGGGTGCCCAGGTCGACATCTTCTGGGGCGCCGCCGCCGGTGAGAAGGATGCCGAGAGAAACTTCAATGCGGCGCTCGAGGTCAATACAAAGCTTCAGATGGACCCGGAAATCAGAAGCCGGATACGAGTTCATTGGGCGTCGACAAAGTCCCACGCCAAGCTGCTTGTCGCGGACACCGGTCAACGCGACCAGGGCGTCGCGATCGTCGGCTCATGCAACTGGCTCTACAGCGGGTTTAACCGAATTGAAGCCTCGTTGCGAGCGACGCATCCGCACTTCGTGGCCAAAGTCGCGCGATGCTTCGGAGATCTGGTCTATACATCGGTGAGATCGCCCGACCTCGTTGCGCACCTGCACACCTTCAGTCGCGATTTGGAGCGCCAGCTTGTTCAGCCAGGTGAGGCATCGATCGAATTGCTTTTTGCCAACCATCACAATGATCAGATCATTGAGGCGCGGGACAGTGCTCAATCTGAGATCATGATCACCAGCGATCGCCTGGGTACCGCGGCAGAGGCTCGCGCGATCATTCCGCTCATCTCGAGCGTCCGCCAGAACTTGTCGCGAAGGCTGGTCTACTCGCAATCGTCAGGTCTTTTGACCAGGACGGATGTCGTAAGGTTGACCGCGGAAGCTCGTGAGCAGGGTGTTGAACTCGTCAGAGTGCACAATCGCGAGCTCCACGCGAAGGTTCTCTTGTGGGACGGCGATGACATTGTCATTTCCAGCCTGAACTGGTCGTCAGCCGATGCTCGCGATGACATGCCGTTCGGCGAGGTAGGCGTGCGCGTGCGCAGCCCCGGCATTGCGACTCACTTGGCAAAGCGGATTCTTGATTTGGCGATGTCGCGGAAGTGAATGTGTTAGCTGAGCGCGATGGATCCAGGATACGCAGTGATGCGGCGCAAGCGGATTTGGATCGTAGGCTGCTTTACGTAGCTCTTACACGGGCGGTGAATTTCCTGGTTATGACGCGTTCGAGAACGACGACATTCACCGAGGTCCTCGAAAATGCAATGGCGCACCCGTGGCGGCACCTTTCAGTTTGCTCGGCCTGGCAGAACGCGCTGCCAATACCATAACCAATCCGAGTCCAGAGTTCGCCGCTTCGAAGGCCAACACCGCCCCTTGGGTCGGTCTACCGCGCATCCGGCATCGAACTCTATCGGTGAATGCGCGCTTGTAGAAAATGATCAAGCGGAGCACTGAAGCTAAGCCCGCCCCCGCGTCCCATCAACTATGGCTAGATGATCTTGCCGAGGTACGTGCTCACCTCTTTCGCCAAGGGCAATTGCATGTTGGGTTCGCCGGACATCATTACTGCCCCGATCAGGAAAGTCTTCTTCTGATTCAGGTGGTGCTGAGTAAACGATATCGCCTCCGCTTCGATTCTCGACATCTTGCTTAGGCCCAAATCCTGTCGCCCTGGAAGTCTCAGGAACTGTTCGCGAAATTGGGAGGCCTTTGGCACGTCCACTGACACTTTGTTTTGGCCGTCCACATTATCCAAGCAGAACTCCGCGAAGGCGAAGAAATACCTTACCGCGCTAGCCAACTCGGGCTTGCTGTCCTTGCCACCAGATCTTCCGAACATTCGACTTCCTCCCAGTTGTGGGGCTCGTATTTCCCTTGGTCATTCGTTTGGCCCGTTAAGCTAATCTATACTCGCTGTCGCCGCGCAGCCAGAGGATCAACATGCGGTACCCGCCGTAAACAGGGCGTCGCGAACGACGATGAGTAGCGTCGACACCGCTAGGCGATTCCGTCGCGATCCATATCAGAAACACCACCGGCTTCGGGTAGCCAGAATTCGATGTGATCAACCTCGTGTGGTGCGATTGCGCGATTGACAGCTGCTCGAAATGCTCTGAACGCGCGTCTGCTGGGCTGGTCCGCATTGATTTCTGTCCAGGTTCCCCAAGGGGGACGCAGACGAACGTCGGCCTCAACCAAGAGACTGCGAAATTCTACTCCTACGAATGCCAGTGGACGCATCCTAGTGGCCAGATCTTCCGGCGCTATCATTAGCCATCGCCGCTGAAGAAGTTCTAGCCAAGCCGCCTGGATCAAAACCGAAGATCGTATTCCAAAGGGCGGGCTGCCGCCTGGGCGTGTGCGCTCCCCAAGTGTACCGAGTTCGTATCCAGGCAGAATCGATGACACTAGGAATTCGGTGTCGGGTAGGTTCGCAAGAAGCCCGTCGCATCCATTTCGTCTCGCCCAATCTACGGTCGCTTCCCAACGTTGGGCCTTCTCTAAATCGTTGGAGTAGGTCCAGCCGCTGAGGACTAGCGGTGGTGGCGGCTCCGGTGGCTCGCAGGAATGTGTCCGTGCGTACGTCGCAAGATGCTCGAAGACAGTGATCCAAGTTTGGGGAAATGGACAAATCCGCATGACTGCAGTGGTTCCCAACCGGAGCGTCGAAATTAGTATAACCGGACCCAGCGTCGCGAACACAACTCTTTGCTGTCAATCACGCGCGGTCCAAACACTTGAGTCGGCACATGTTGCACTGGCTCAGAGAGGCTCATTGCGAAAAGACATGAGGGTCGCGACGCTGATCAGCGCACTACTTCATTGATTGTTTTGTAAGCCCGCCTGACACAGGTCACGGTACAGACAAATATCGCGAATCGCGAGGCACGCCCTCAGCAAGAGTCTGAAACCCATCCAGGTATGTCAGCCATGGGGACAAACACAGGGCCATCAGCGACACGGTAGGATACAACTATCGCTGCGTCGGTGTGGTTGGGGCGTTTTCGAACGTACCGAATGGCAAAGGTTGAGCCCTGTGGCGGCTCATCGACGATTTCGGCGTCAACGCCAACACCATCTCTCTCGTCGCCGCAATTGTGAGCCATTGGCACACTGAGGGCCATGTGCGGTCCTTCTTCAGAAAAGAGCAAAACAAAAGCCGAGCCTTCATAGTAACCCTGGCCCACATAGCCGCTCTCATGAATCATCCCACTGATCGGCTGCCCCAATACGCCGCTAAAATTGCGTATCCGCACATCGCGACTGTATTCGCCCCACGCGCCCGATTCCAAGAAATCAACGAAGCTTTTATCTACGACTAAGCCCGCTGGATCCCGCCTTAAGTAGTAAATTGACAGGCTTCCGCTGCAAGCATGACAGTTATCAGCGCTATCAGCGCCGGTTATCAATCCAGTTCGCCCTCCGATGATAAAGCTTCCAATCGCAGCAACCCCCTTCGGCGGTCCTGCCGGGTAAACAGCCAACATCAATGACGACAGATCGCCTCCGTTGATCCCGAGAGTCGGCTGAGCATTTTCGTTGGTCGGAGATTTTACTGCCGACGACGAGCGAGAGCTCCGATCGCTAACGTCGGGGACGTCAACTCCGTCACTGTTCGGCATCTCGGAGTCGCGAACAGAAGCCTGCGCATCGTTCTTCGAAGTTCTCGTGGAAGCCCAGCCCATATAGACGATTCCACATAGAAGAACGAATACGATGATGTATGCAAACCCTGATCCTTTTCGAGGCCGCTCTTGTGTCACACCCGGCTGCACGGCCGGATAAGTCTGGCGCCGATCCGCGTGTCTGCGCTCCGTGCTAGAAGCAGTGGTGGGCGATATCTCGCTGTTTTTTTCGGCTCGGGTTGAAGTCAGTCGGTGTCCGATGACAAAACCAACGACGAGTTCGACGACGGTTATGATGCCCCAACCAAAGCCGAACCTGACGAAGAATCCCAATACCACGCACGCAGAAATGCCAAGCAGAGCAAGCCGCGCTCGTCTTGCGGACTTCTCCCCTTGCGAGGCGCCGAAAGCGGCTCCGGTCACGCCACCAACTACCAAAACAAACAAGAAATATGAGACCTGGAACACCACTTCCCCGATTCAAGTGGGCCGTACACTCGAAGTAACGTAGAGCGTCACGATCAAAATGTGAACGTCCCGACCAGCAACAGAGCCGAGAAACGTTGCGTCCCCTCGTGCGGGATGCTGGTCAAAATTGCAAATGGCCGGTGTGGGCCGGCTTGGGGTTGACCTGCACAGCCCAGTTCGGACCGGCCGTCGCGTCGATTGTAGCAACTACTTGTCGGATTTTGTCATCAGGACAACGTGCTGATCCTCCGGCCTGCGCGCTTTCGGATCGAGGTCCAGACCCAGCCTGTGCTTGGTGTAGTAAGCGAGCGCCTTGCGGACCTTCAGATCAGCGGTCCCGCCGCGCATGCCGTAGTCACGCTCGATCACCTTCTTCTGTGCTGGCGACAGGCCGGGATTGGGCGTGATCGTAAGTGTCACCCAACCATGCCAATCCTGGTCGGTGCTGGAGGGCGCTTCGGCGGGTCCTTGCAGGCTCGCGCCGGAGAGGCGGCCCAGCACATAGTCCTTGAACGCTCCGTCCTCAGCATCGCGTGCGCGGGCGTGCCAGCGGAACCCGTCATAGCCAAGCGCATGCGGCTCGATCCGGCGCATGCGCCCGTCAGTTTGCGAGAACGACACATAGTGCGCGCTCACCTGCCGTGCTTCGCGTATCGCACGGATGATGACGCGCAGTGTCTCCGGTTCAACCGGTCGCGCCGGCGCCGGCGCGATACCCAGTGAAAGCGAGCCGATGAGTGGATGATCCTCCGCCACGCCTTCTGCGGTGAGGCGCAGCCGGCTCAGCACTTCGTCCGTGTCAGGATGCAGGAAGCGCGGCGCAAAACGCGCACCGGCGCGATAGGTCTTGTCGCTCTTGTCATAGACAAGATTGTCGGGAGCGATTTCCTGATAGCGCGTCAGGTCGCCTGACGCTTGTTGCTCGGAGATGCCGAAACGCGCGATCAGATCCCGCCGGTTCACGCTATCGGTCCAGAAGATCGATTCTTCCAGGAAGGTGAGGCGGGCCATCGTGGCCCAGGGAAGACCCGTAGTGTCCGCCGTCTCCAGCGCCGCATCCTTCAAAATTTCTTCTTTCGATTTTTTGCCGGTCGTCGCTGCGTCAGACGCGGCCTGGGCGCCACGCTTTTGCGTGCGCGTTGTGCCGCCGCTTGACTTGAGCCGTTTCGTCGACATATTGGATGCATCCAGTAAGTAGATGGGTGATGTAACTAGAACAATCTAGCAATGCGATGATTCGGCGCGCAAGCGAACCCTGCAGTGAGCAGGGTGCGACAGGAAGACCGTGTCCGGAATGGCGTTGGGGGCGATGGGCCAACCTTGAGGAGCAGTACGATGTCAGCCATTTCCAGTCTTCTTTCCGGTGTTTCGATCGGAGAGCCTCGCCGCCACGGGCGGCTTGAGATCTTCCCCTTGTTTGCCGTCAGTTGCGAGGCGGAGGCCTTCATCCTTCTCGATGAGGCCCTGGCCGCGAAGTCGGTCGACGTAACCGAGACCTCCGACAGCGGCTCGGTCCCGGTCCTCAACTTCCTCAGCCGATCGGCGGTTCCGGTCCTGCTGCTCGATGGCGAGGAACTCGTCGGCGCCAAGCAGAACCGCATCCTCAACACCTCGATCCTGGCGCCAGCGGGCGCCCAGATACTCCTGCCGGTCTCGTGCGTGGAGCAGAGGCGCTGGCGCTACAGCTCTCACAGCTTCAAGACTGCCGACCACGCCCTGTTTGCAAAGGCGCGCGCGCGCAAAGCATCCCGCATGAATGCGATGCAGGAGCGGCGGCGCGCTGTTGGCGAGTCAGGGCCGCGCTACGTTGCGGAACAGTTCGACGCCGACCAGCACGAAGTCTGGTCAGATGTGTCCGCCAAGCTTAGCCGAATGCATGTCGACAGCGCCTCCTCGGCGATCAGCGACGGCTATGAAAGCTATGGCGAGCGTCTCCGCGAATTCGAAGCGGCGCTGGCCGCGGTCCCGGGTCAGAGGGGCGCAGCGTTTGTACTCGATGGCCGTGTAGTCGGTATCGAACTGCTCGCGACCGAAGCCGCCTTCCGCGCGATCTTCCGCAAGCTCATCAAGAGCTATGCTTTCGATGCACTCGAAGCCTCCGACGTGGCGGCGCCCAAAGTCCCGACCAAGGCTGACGTGGAGGCGTTCATTGCGCGCGTGCTTGGCGCGACTGCGTCGTCAGGCCCCAGCGCTGGGCTTGGCTCAGATGTGCGGCTCGCGGGCGAGGGCTGTGCCGGTCACGCCCTCGTGCATGACGCAACCGTCCTGCACCTCGCCGCCTTCGACGAACAGCTCGCCGTCTAAGCCCAGTCCACAATCAGGAGCCCCCCATGACCTCCACATCCCTTATCACCCAGTCGCCCTTCATCGCCGACACCTTCGCTGAAAACCCCGAACCCCGTTGCCCCTGCGTGCTGGTCCTCGACACGTCCGGCTCGATGAGCGGCAAACCCATCACGCAGCTCAATGCAGGCTATCAGGCGCTGCTCAACGAACTGCTCGAAGATGCGCTGGCCTCCAAACGTGTTGAACTAGCTGTTGTCACCTTCGGGCCGGTGCGGCTGGTCCAGGATTTCGAGACGCCTGACATGATCGCCTCGACTGATCTCGAGGTCACCGGTGACACGCCGATGGGCGAGGCGATCGAATTTGCGATCGATCTCGTGCATCAGCGCAAGGATGTCTATCGTCAGGCTGGCATCGCCTACTACCGTCCGTGGATCTTCGTCATCACGGACGGCGCACCGACAGATTCGTGGAAGGCCGCCGCGCGTGCGGTGAAGGAAGGCGAGGCCTCGAACGCCTTCTCGCTGTTCGCTGTGGCCGTCGACGGCGCAGACATGGAGACGCTCTCGCAGATCGCCGTCCGCGAACCGATCAAGCTCAAGGGCTTGCGCTTTGCCGAACTGTTCCGCTGGCTCTCCAACTCGCTCAAGAGCGTCTCACGCTCGAAAACGACCGAACGCGTGGCGCTGCCGGCGCCGACCGGCTGGGCCGAGGTCTGAGCCATGTCGCGCTGGAGCGTCGCTGCGGCCGCCACGGTCGGTGAACGTCACATTGCCGATGGCCGTCCCTGCGAGGATGCATGGACCGTCCGTCTTCACACCTTCCGGGGCGAGCCCTGGCTGATCCTTGCTGTTTCCGATGGGGCGGGAACGGCGGGCAGGGCGCAGGCGGGTTCCGCCTGCGCCGTTGCCGCCTTTTCTGATGCTGCGGCGCGCTGCCTCAGCACAGAGCTTGGCATGACCGACGACGTCGTGCGCGACTGTCTCGGCGCCGCGCGCGTGGCCCTCGCCGTTGAGGCAGGCCTTGCGCAGGCGCCAATCCGCGATTTCGCCTGCACGCTTCTGGGCGCCGTCATCGGGCCTCGAACGGCCGCATTCGCTCAGATTGGCGATGGCGCCATCGTCATTGCAGGCGATGAGCCCGGCAGCTGGGCCTGGATGTTCGAGCCCCAGAAGGGCGAATATGCCAACGAGACATCCTTCCTCACCGAGGAGGACGCCCTCGGCCGCGCCAGCATCGCGGTCATGACAAATCCGCCGGCAGAGATCGCCCTGTTCACCGACGGTCTGGAAAACCTCCTGATCCGGACCCAGCCGGAGCGACACGTCGTCGGCCAGTTCTTCGAGCAGATGTTTCCGCCTGTTCGCCGCGCAACCGAACCCGGTCTGGACGACGCCTTGTGCGATCATCTCGCTGGCTATCTCGCCACGCCCCAGATCGCGGCACGCTCGGATGATGATCGCACGCTGATCCTCGCGACCTGCCTTCGCGAGACCGTCAAGCTAGCTGCACGGGAGACCGAGACGTGCGCTACAGCCTGAGTGATGGCGGCGTCATCGACGCCGGGGTCAAGCTGGGAGAAGGCGGCGAAGGCGTCGTCTATGAGGCCCTCGATGGCCAGCGCGCGATCAAGCTCTACCACAAGCCGCTCGCAGGCCGGGCGGCAGACAAGCTTCGCGCCATGGTCTTGGCTGACACGCTGGGCCTTGGCGCCCAGGCCGCGTGGCCGCAGGCGCTGATTGCGGGCCCCGGCGGCGCCATCGCCGGGTTCGTGATGCAGAAGGCAGCCGAGCCCTTCGACATTCATGCCGTCTACAGCCCCCGCGATCGCCGCGAGAAACTCCCCCGCGCCGACTGGCGCTTCCTCATACATGTCGCCGCCAACCTCGCAGCCGCCTTCCATGCCGCCCATGAAGCCGGCGTGATCATCGGCGACGTCAACCATGGCTCGGTCCGCGTCGGCAAGGATGGCCGCGTCCGCCTGATCGACTGCGACAGTTACCAGATCACGAAAGACGGACGGACCCTGCGCTGCGGCGTCGGCGTCGACGCCTATACGCCGCCCGAACTGCAGGGCGTGTCGCTGGCGGACGTGGATCGCACACGCGACCACGATTCATTCGGACTTGCAGTCCTGATCTTCCAACTCCTGTTCATGGGACGTCACCCTTTTGCAGGTGCGCCGCGCGTGCCCGGCGCGCCAACCGACATCCCCGCCGCCATTGCCGCCCGGGCCTACGCTTATGCAGCCGCAGGCGCGCTGCTCCGACCGCCGCCATCCGCTCCGCCCATCGACCTTGTCAGCCCCGACCTGGTTCTCCTGTTCGAACAGGCCTTCGCGGCAAAGGGACCACGGCCATCGCCCCTGACCTGGCATCAGGCGCTGATGGCCTTTGTGCAGAAACTCGGCCCGTGCAGCGCCAGTCCACGGCACCAGACGCCGGCCCATCTCAACGCCTGTCCCTGGTGCGCGTTCGACAAAGCGGGCGTCGATTTCTTCCCGAATGCGGTCACCGCCAGGTCGGCGCTTGATCTCAACCGCTTTGATCCCTCGGCCTTCGAGGCCGCGTGGAATCGTATCGAGACCGCCCAGGCACGGATCAAGGCCGTGGCAGCACAGGCTTGTCCCTATCCAACCAGTTCCGCTGGCTTGCCGCCCGGCGTCAGCCAAGATCTCAAAGTCGCAATCACCGCCGCGCCTCCGCCGCAGACGTCAGCGCGCCTGGTTGGCTGGCTAAGGCGGGGCCTCGCCATCGTCACTGTCGTCATCGCACTCGGCCTCGTTGCCTTTGTCAGCCTCGACATGGCGGTGATGGCGATCGTGGCGGGCCTTGCTGCCCAGTTGTTATGCGGCGCCTTGCCAGGAGCTTCACGCGACGCCGTACGGAAAACACAGGAAGACCTCCGGCGCGTCTGCGACCTGCGCTGGCAGGATCTGCAGGCTGTCATCGCTCAGGTGGATGAGGACGATCTCGTCGCGCAACGCAAGCAGGAGGGTAAGACTCTGATACGCCATATCCGCTCCCTTCAGACACAGCTGTCCAACGCGCCGCGCGAGGTCCAGCTGAAAGCCTTCCTCGAGAAATTCCCGCTGCAGAAGGACAGTGTGAGCGGCATCGGCCAGTCGCGCATCACCCAGCTTGCCTCGTTCGGGATCGAAAGCGCAGGCGACATCGATCGCGACGCCATCCTGGCAGTGCCGGGATTTGGGCCGCAGCTCGCCGATCGCCTCTGTACGTGGCGCGATGACCTGAAGAAGCGTTTCAGGTTCAACCCTGCGAGCCCCATGCGCCCGGCTGACATTCGGCGGTTCGAACGCGACCTGAAGAAGCCCCTCGAGCATTTTCAGAATGAGCTGAAGAAATCAGCGCGCCAGGCGCAGGTGCAGGAGAAGCGGCTCGCGGCGGTGACGGCGCGGCTGTCAGCACATGACGGCGCGATCGCGGCTGCGGTTGCAACGGCGGCAGTCGCCGAGATCAATCATCGGGCAGGGCGGTTGCTACCGAGACGGGCGGCGTGAGGGGATGGGGGGCGGTTGTTGGTCGGCGGGACAGGGGAGCGGTTGAGGGAGCGCGACGTAGGATGACGAGGGCGGAGTTGGGAGAGCGGAACACTTGGGCGTCACCGCCGCAGGCGGTCGGGCTCTTGCGCGTTCCGCGTCGAGCCGCGCTTCGGTTGCGTCTCGCCCCTGGCGGGCGGCGATCCCTGACGCGGGGGCGGGCGGCGGGCGTCGGTTCGCCACTTCGGGCCGCAGCATCAATGAGGCGGAAATCCACTCATCCAAACCCCGGAAACTGTTCAGAGAAACCGATCCACCTCTGTTGGCCGACGAAGGAGTGCTATTTCAAGCGCTGCTTAGGGGCGTCCGACATCGGGCTCGCGGCTAAGGTTCGTACGCGAAATTTCCGTCTATGCTTGCAACGCATTAGCTATGCGCAGAGTTCTTTTTGTGAATCCTGTTAGCTCGCTGGGGTCGATCTGATCTGGCGTCACGTCGGCCATGTTCTCCCCATGGTGATACTGGCTTGTGTAGTCGTTGATCTGGTCCAGCTCATCGTAGAGCGCGTGGGCAGGGTGCACGTCGCCGCCTTCGCGGATCTTCCGTACCATGTCGCCAAGCCAATCATCCGCGAGGAAGCTGCCGGGATAGGTCGTGCGGCAATGAGTTTCGAGGACGACGCGCATCTTGCGGATGATATCTAGGAGGCCGCCAGCACCGGTCGTGAGATAGGATTGAAGGTCGTCAATGTCAGTGGCTGTCCGGCCCCGGCAGGCGTGCTCCAGGTCCACCGGCATGATTTTCGAGCCTTGGGCGCGGTGATTGGCGATCGTCAGCGCGACGCGCTCGGAAGCCGGCGACTTGTCCCAAACCTGCTTAAGGAAAGTGGCGTCGTGCGACAGCACGATTACCTGGGCGCATTTCTTCGCCACCTTCATGATTTCATGCACGGTCTGGCGGCGGCGGAAAGTGTCCTGGCTGTTAAATGGGTCGTCGAACACGACCAGCTTTCCGGACGATGCCGGATCGCGTTCCAGATGTGCGAGGAAAAACGCGAGGGCGAGGGTGGTGCGGTCGCCGGCGCTAAGGGTGTTCTTGAAGCTCGGCTGATCCCCCCGCGTCTTGCTGTCGCCCAGTTCAACGGCCGTGTCGTTGATGACGAGCTGATAGCTCGATGTGGCGACGCCGCCGGGATAAGCGTGCTTGGTTTCGGTGATGGTGAAGCCGGCATTGAACGCGGCCAGGTAGTCGTTGATGCGCCGCTCGTAGGGCTTCACCACGGTCTTCGTATGCGCGTCGAGCTGCTTCCTGATTGCCTCTTTGCGGGTCTCGATAGTGTCCTTTTCGCCGGAGATTTTGGTATAGGTGGCACAAAGGTCCGACACGTCCGCACGATGTCTGGTCTGGATCGCCGTCAGGCGAGTCAGCTCGGCCTCGGCGGCCTTGAGGTCGCCGGCATCGGCGACGGCCTTCTTGTCGGCAATGATGACGTTCGCCGCTAGGATAGCGGCATTCGCCGCCTCCATGGCTGCGGCCACGCTGTCATAGGTGGCGCGAGCGGCGTTGAAACCGTCATCCGTCGTGATCGATTCGAGTGGCACGGCAGCCTTAAGGTCGAGCAGCCCGATCGCCGCGGCGGCCAGTGCGCGGATCGCCTCGACCGCGCCGGCCGGCAAGGCGAGGGCAGGAGCCTCGATCGCGCAATATTTCTGCCAGAACTCGACGCCGCCCTTGTTCTGCTCCGCGACGATACCAAGGCGAGCTAGGACAGCATCCCCCATGTCCCCGGCAACGCCCGCTCTCATGGCGGCGATCTCTCCGGCCAGCGCCTTGTACCGCTCGCTGAACACCGCCCGGAATGCGGCGATGAGCGGAAGGCCCTGAATATCCTGCCCACAGAAGGGGCAGGTATCATCGGCGTGACCGAGAACGTTCACGATCCAGTTGCCGCCGCTGGCCGCCATGTTATGCGCAGCCAGGTGCGCCGACAGCCTTTGCTCCGCATCCTGTGCAATGTCGTTGATGGTGCGGGCCAGTAGGCTAGTGACGTCCTCCGGTAGCGCCGGAATGGCAAATTCCGACAGAGCAGGACGGGCGCGCAGCGCTTCGGCCTGCCGCAGAGCATCCATGATTCGCGCCTGCGCCTCGATCTGTGCTGCAATCTCCCCCGTCTCCGCGAGGGCAATGAAGGCATCCAGCTTCATGCCAGCCGGCACATGCGGCTGAATTGCCTTACCCGCCGTGCTGACCTCGCCGGTCTTGGCGCGGCTCTCGGCGGCCAGGTCGGCATCCTGCGCCGCGAGGGTCACGCCGTCGTCACCCACGATGACGCGATAGAGATTGCGCTTGTGCTCGATATCTACGACCTCGCCTGAGTAAACGTTTTCCGCGACAAACACGCCGTCGAAGATGGCGATCTCCGGCTTGGTCGCGCTCCATTTCGTGCCGTCGAAGCGGACTTGTCCGGCGTCCATCAGTAACTCGATCGTCGGCATGTCGATCGCGCCAAGGGTCTTGCGGCCGAGGATAAGGGCGGGATCGCCGGTTTGCAGGGAACGCAGGATGGCGCAGAGCGTCGTCTTACCATAGCCGTTCGCACCGGTGACGAAGGTGTACTTGGCAAGCTGTGGATTCCCGGATGCTGCCGAGTTGCGGAATCGGCCGACGTTCTTGATCGAAATGATCTTCTTGAGCATTTGCTCCCCCCTCAAGTTCGCGATGCTTCCGATTTGTCGGTCGGTCGCGCAAATGGCCTCGCATTTGGGACTGGCAATTCGACAATAGAGGTCGAGCAGCGGGCAGAGCAGCGAGATTCCGGGCCACGCGAAATTGGTGACAGATGCCCCATCAAATTACCACTCGGTCAAAAGTCGTGCTCAAATTGATAGTGCCACGTGACGTGCCGGGCGCGCCGACGGCGCCGCCTAATCCCTTCCCCCATGATTCAAAGTGATGCACTTAGTTGCAATCTGACTCGGTGTCGACTATCGGAACATAAAGAGAACAAGCTATACGAGCCATGAGCGAGCGACCCAAAAAACTTGGCCCTAGGGTCACAGTCAGCGTTACACCCAGTGACCACGACGCGTTGAGCGCGCTTGCCGATAAGGGCGACGTCTCAGTCTCTTGGGTCATTCGGCGTGCGATACACGAATATCTAAGCCGACATCGGGGAGCACCCAAAGTCATCAAGTCTCAGCCATCAGTCGGGCATTCTTCGGCACCGGAGCAAGTGTGACAGTAGTCAAGATATCAAACAGAAGAGCGGCCATGCAGTCCGCGCAAAAAAGCAAACAAAAAGCTGCTTCGCGGATGTCTGAGTCAACTTTGAACATTTTGTATAAGAAGCCTCTTTCTGCGAAGCGAACAGGTCCTCTTTTCGGTGCATTTCCGTACCCAACGAAAATCTCACCAGAGGCGATTGCGCTTTATATCGCGACGCATACCAAGGTCGGCGACACCGTGTTCGACGGGTTCGCAGGCAGTGGTACAACAGGTCTTGCGACCGTGCTCTGCGAGAGACCCACGGCAGAGCTTCGGGCCGAGGCCAAGCGTCTCGGCCTAAGCGTTCGATGGGGGATGAGAAATGCGGTGCTTTATGAATTGGGGGCGCTTGGCGCTTTTGTCGGCCGTACGCTTACCAATCCACCTAATCCCGTGGAATTCCGGAAGGCCGCCGAAGATGTACTTGCGGCAGGCGAAGATGAGGATGGATGGATGTACGAAGCCCGTGATCCAGCGGGCGGAAAAGGGAGAATACGACATCTAATCTGGAGCGACACTCTGAGGTGTCCGAAATGTCGCAAAGGTATCTCGTTGTGGGAAGCATGTGTATCACTCGATCCCGCGACGATATCATCCACTTTTTCATGTCCGAAGTGCCGACACAAATCTCCGCTCGATGGAATCGAACGGGTCACGATCAACGAGTGTGACGACGTGCTCGGCGATGAGCGAGCTCTTCGCAAGCGAACTTTGGCTCGCGTCTATGGAGCCACGGGCCGAAAGCTCTGGTCGCGTCCGGCATCTGCCGCTGATCTAACCCTTATCAAGAAGATAGAGGCCGAACCGATTCCATCATGCGTACCGAGGGCCCTTATCCCTTGGGGCGATCTATACAGAAGGGGCTACCATCAGGGAATTACACACGTTCATCATTTTTACACGCGGCGCAATCTCATCGTATTTGCGCGTATGTGGGAGCGAGTGGAATTTTATCGCGGGGCGCTTCGCGAGGCCCTGCGTTTCTGGCTGCTGAGCTACAACGCGGCACACGGCACGATCATGACGCGTGTGGTCGCCAAAACCGATCAGAGGGACTTGGTCGTCACCAGCGCCCAGCCCGGCGTGCTGTACGTCAGCGGCTTGCCTGTAGAGAAAAACTTGTTTGCGGGATTGCGGCGCAAGTTGAAGACGATTGCACAGGCATTCGAAATTATTCACGGAGGCAGCGGCAAGATCGAGGTTGTCCACGGTTCCAGCTGCGATGTCGCGCTGCCGTCAGGGAGCATAGATTATGTGTTCACGGATCCGCCCTTCGGGGCCAACATACCTTATGCCGAACTCAATTTTATAAACGAGGCTTGGCTCAGGACATTCACCGATCGCACGGA
This sequence comes from Hyphomonadaceae bacterium, assembly GCA_041398245.1. Lineage (GTDB taxonomy): Bacteria > Pseudomonadota > Alphaproteobacteria > Caulobacterales > Hyphomonadaceae > UBA7672. Next base: position 56,644 of record JAWKVC010000007.1, on the reverse strand, counting down.
TGAAGCCATCGTCAGCCCGGATCAGGGCAAGGCCATCGGCGATTATCGAGAATTACTTACCCGCTCGTTCAGCGAGGCCCGCCGGATATTGAAGCCATCCGGCAACGCCACGATGGTGTTCCATTCCGCATCCGCTGAAGTGTGGAACGCCTTGCAGCGCGCCTACCAGGATGCTGGTTTCGACGTGAAATATGCCGGGGTTCTCGATAAGAAGCAGGGCAGCTTCAAACAGGTTACGACGGAAGGAGCAGTACGCGGCGACCCCGTCCTCCTGTTGGGCCCGCGGCGCAAGGCGGAAATCCAGTTCGGAACCATGACCGGAGTAGACAAATCTGTGTGGGCCGTCGCGACCGCTCTTCATCGCACGGCGACCGCTACGCACGATCCTGCCGAAGTGACGGCGCAGAGGCTGTATTCTCGCCTTGTAACGCATTTCCTGAGCCATCATCAAAAAGTCCCGCTCGACGCTGATGTTTTCTACCGTTGGTATGCGGAACAAGCTCAGCCGGGAGTTTTATGCAGTGTCGGCGACTGACGCGGTCCGCGCGATCAGATCCTCAGCGCGATCCTTCGAGCAAGGGCTGCCTGCTGCCCAACGGAAACGGCTGGGGCAATTCTTCACCGGATTGCCGCTAGGCAGACTGCTCGCGCACATAGCGCTCGACCCTGACGCACGATCCGTGATCGATCCTATGGCTGGGCACGGGGACCTGCTTGACGCGGCCGCATTGACCGCGCAGGGGCGAGGTACTCGGCTCAGCCTGCTGGACGGTATTGAGCTTGAACCTGAGACGGCCGCTTTCTGCGGGCGTCGGACCGCGGCCTTGCAGGCGGAAGGCGCCGTCGCTGCTGCCCGCATTATGCAGGGCAGCGCCTTTGACCCAGCGATCGTCGCCGCGCTGGAAGTATCCGGCTACGATCTTGTCATTACCAACCCCCCCTATGTGAGATACCAGTCGCAAAACGGGAACGGGTCGGGTGTTGGCGACGTGCGCCAAGGCCTGTCCGCGATCTTGGAAGCGCGCTTAACTGGTCGCGAACGCACCCTTTGGCAGTCACTCGCAGAAGGATATTCAGGCCTTGCCGATCTATCAGTACCGGCCTGGCTCCTTTCCGCCATGCTGACGCGTCCAGGTGGCCGACTGGCACTAGTTGTTCCTGCGACCTGGCGCTCGCGTGACTATGCCGATGTGGTGCGCTACCTTCTGCTGCGCGCGTTTCGTCTGGAATATATCGTCGCTGATACGCAGCCCGGCTGGTTTTCGGACGCGTTGGTGCGCACGCATCTTGTGATCGCGCGGCGGCTCTCATGGGACGAGGCGCAAGCGCCCGTATCGGGCCGCACGTCCTTGCCGGCCGCAACGTGGTTGCATGTGGCGCCAGCGGCGGCGGGCGGAGAGTCACTGGTGGGGACTGCCTTTCCCGGGCCGGAACCGGAGCGGGATTTCGCAGCCTGGGCGCGCGAGGCGAACCGGCATTTGCCGAGCATCAAGAGCCGCCCGTTTGCGCTGGATGACGAATGGCTGACGCTGGAGCAGCGCCTTGAACGCAAGAGCTGGTTTCGGAACGCCGAAAATCGCCGCGACGCGCAGCCGCTGTTTTCAGTTGGGGAGGCACGACCTGCGGCGATGCCGGAGGGATTGCGCGATATGCTGCCGCCCGGCGTAGCAATGGCGCGCCTCCAAACGCTTGAACTGGCGGGCATCCGAGTCAGTCAGGGCCTGCGCTCGGGTTGTAACCGGTTTTTCTATGTGACGCTTGTCGGCGAGTATGAGAACGAAACCGTTATCGTCGAAGCGTCCGAGAGCTTTCAGAAGATGCGCTTCCGCGTTCCGGCTGCGGTGCTACGGCCCGTTCTCCATCGCCAGACGGATATGATGGCTTTTGCGAGCGGCTACCTACCGGTGACACGTGCACTCGATCTGTCGGACTGGGTCCTGCCGGAAGACCAGCCGATCGTCACGGAAGCGGCGGAGACTTACCGCAGGCGGGGCATGTCCGTGCCGCGTGTAATGCCGCTCGAACTCGCATCGTTCGTGCGGCTGGCTACCCGGCATGCGTCGGATCCCAAAGAGCCAAAACAGTTCATTCCAGACCTTTCAGCGGTACGCACCAATGTCCGCCGGCCGACCAACGGCCGAGACGTTCCGCGCTTCTGGTACATGTTGCCGACGTTCACCGCGCGCCACCTGCCCGCGATCTTCACGCCGCGGATCAATCACGGGACACCGTCCGTCGCGCTCAATACCCAGCCGCCCATCCTGATCGATGCCAATTTCTCGACCCTCTGGGCGGAACAGAGCCGATGGACAGTTCTTGCGCTCTACGCGCTATTCAATAGCAGCTGGTGCCGCGCAGCAATGGAATCTGCCGGTACGCCGCTTGGCGGCGGCGCGCTCAAACTCGAAGCGACGCACATCCGCCAGGTACCGATACCGCCGTTGTCCGACTGGGACTGCGAGAGACTCGCCGAACTCGGAAAACAGATGGCTGCGGCCGTGCCATCAGCCCGGCACCGGATCGACATGTTCATCCTGGCCGCCGCGTTGCCCGGCTGCGATGAGAACGACCTCAAAGAGGTGACGCGCGATATCGACACCCGACTCGAGGCCATGTGCGCCGCCCGCCAAAGGACCGTACATGGCAGCTGACATTCAACGCATTCGTGAAACCATCGGTCGCTGCCGCATGCTGCGAGACGCGGGCCATGTCGAGGCGGTCCTGCGCAGCGAGCTTCAGGGGCGGTTGCGGCTTATGTTCCCCGACACCGTGCATGAAACATGGATCAACAACTACACCGAAGGGACCGAGGCGCACACCAAGGTCGGAACGGGATCGGGCAAGGCCGCGTCCAGGTTTATAGACAATCTCGTGGGATCAACCACGATCGAATACGAATCCGACCTGCGCAAGACTACCAAGCGCGACACCGGCTATGCGCAGGTGCAGGAGCAGGCTGCAGGGCTCATCCGCGCAGGCATGCCGGTTTCCTCGGTCCGGGGCGTGCTGTCGGATACGGTCGAATGGTATGCCTACGATGCCGTGCTTGCTCTAGGTGTCGATCCGTCCGCCTGCAACGCTGCAGATATCAAGCTCGTCGTCATTGACGAACTGACGCTGGCCGATGACAGCCTCCTTTCCGCCGAACAGCTCGGCGCATTCATTAGGAAGCACCTGGCGCGAGAACAGTCTCGGCCCCTACGCGCGGAATTCCTCGCTTCCGATCTTGGCATGGATTCGGCCGCATATAACGGTAGCGCGGGGCCTTTGTCGCTCTTGGTGGACGAGGGGCGCAAGACCGATCCGTCGGCGAGCCTGGCGACCGATCTCTGGTCCCGCTTCGTCGATCACCTGGAGGGGCCGGTGGGCGCCTTCCGGACCCCCGAGTATGTCGATGAAGCCTACGTGACGCTGCTCGCAAGGCTGCTGAGCGCGAACGTGCTGACGGGCAAGGCCCTGCTCAGCACGACCGACGAGCTGAAGGGGATCCTGAACGGCGCATTCTTCCGCGACAGTTTCCAGCTGCAGAATGTGGTCGAGCAGGACTATTTCGGCTGGCTTCTCAGCGCGTCCTACATCGACCCGCTCGTCGTGGTCGCCCGCGACCTCCAGCGCGATCTCTACGCTTACGATTTCAGCTGGTATCCTGAAGAGGATTTGTTCGGCCGCCTCATGGCACAACTCGCCCGTCGCAGCCAGCGTAAGCTGCTCGGCCAAGAATGGACCCCGCACTGGCTCGCCCGCCTGCTTGCCGACCGTTGCATCAACGGCCTCCCGGAAGGGGAAAGCCCCCGGATCGTCGATATGTGCTGCGGGTCCGGCACGATGCTCGCAGAAGTCATAAAGGCCACACGGGAGCGGTTCGGCTTTTCCACGATCGAACAGCTTGAGGATGTTGCAACTGGCTTTGATATCGACCCCCTGGCAGTCAGCCTCGCGAAGACGACATGGGTCGTCAGCCTGTCGGCCGAGATCAAGGCGGCGAAGAAGCCGATCACCATCCCAGTCTATCACGCGGACTCGCTGTTCGCCGTTACGCCGGTTTCCGCGTCAGTTCCCATGGTCGGCGAAAGCGACACCATTCCGGTTTCCCTCGACGGCGCGACCATCCAGCTTCCGACGGCGCTGGTGCAGCCGGCCTACCGCGATTTTTTCGACCGAATTGTGGACTGGGCTTACGACGAGGCGCGAGACGCGCAGCGGCGCGGGACCGTCGCGGGCTTCAGCAAGGCGGACGCGGACAACTTTCTCGACGGCACGATCGCGGCGTTCGGGATCACATTGCCGCCGGAGCTTTGCAAGCGGCTTTCCAGCGCGCTTTTCCCTCTGGCGCATCGCATGGCTGAACTTGCGGTTGCTGGGCGCAACGGCATCTGGGCTTTCATACTGAGAAATACATACAGGCCCGGTCTCCTGACCGGCCACTTCAACGGACTTGTGTCCAATCCGCCTTGGCTCGCTATGAGTGGGCTGGCGGACAATCCCTACCGAGAGCTGCTGAAGAGCAGAGCGAAACTCTACGGGATCCAGCCGGCGGGACAGTCTTTCCTTCATCTTGAGCTGGGGACGATGCACCTGCTTCACGCCATCGACCGCTATCTCGGGCCGGATGCCTGCATCGCTTGTCTCGTGCCCGGGACTGTTCTGAACGGAAATCATCACGAGCGGCTGCGGCAGCATAACTTCCTTTCAAGCGAACGTCCCGTGTCGTTCGACATCGCCGAAGTCTGGCAGGTCGCGCCTGGCACCTTCAAGTATCCGGCTGCGGCGCTGGTAGGACACAAGAGAGCAGACACTACCGGGCTTCCGCAGAAAGCGTTCGCCGGCTTCGTCGCGACCGATACGGGGCTGGATGCCGTAGGCTTTTCAGTTCGCACTATCGGGTCGGCGCGCAGCGCCTGGGTGCTCGAAGGGGGCAGCGGCTCGGCCGTGGCAGGCGGCGGGTCAGACCTGCCGCAGCAGGGGGCCGATCTTATGCCGCGCACGGCGGTATGCGTCGAGATCGTCCAGAATGCCGGGCCGGAATACCGTGTGGATACGCCGATCCTCGCTTCCGCATGGGGCTTTACGATCAAATCCGCAAAGGAGATGGCGGCCGAGCGCTTTCCCGGCCACGTCGCGCCGCGCTTTCTCTATCGCATGGCTCAGTCGGAAAACTTGCTGCCGTTCGTTCTTGGTCTCCATCGCGCGCCTCTGGCTATGCCGGCGTTGCGCACGGCGGCGGGAACGTGGAGCATTCTCGACGAGTCCGAAATCCGTAGGCAGGGCTTTACCCAAACCGCACGACGGTTCGCGACAATCAACCAGAAGCTTAAAGCAGTGGGGAAAGGCAAATCGCTCCAGCAGCGCATCGATGAGCGTGGCAAACTCTCCAAGCAAGTCTTCGGGACGACCGGGTACCTCATTCTGGCCGGGGCAGGGGGCAAGATCATCTGTGCGGCGTGCGTTCCAGTTGCGCAGGCCCAGGACCTTGTCGTTGACCAGACCCTTTACTGGAAAGTCGTTTCGGACGCGGACGAGGCCTGGTACCAGATCGGCATGCTCAACAGCGTTGTTCTCACCAACGCAACCCTCACGTTTAATCCGAAGGGGGATTTCGGTGAACGGCATCTCCACACGCTGCCTTACAGGATGATGCCTGCGTACGATGCCGGCAACGGCGACCACCGCAAGATCGCGTCCCTTGCGAAGGACATTGCCTTACTCGCCGAGGGGCACTGCACGACCAATTCTTATCTGGCCGACCCAGCCAAAGCGCTGACGGCGCGCCGCCGCAAGTTGCGCACGCTGATCGAAGCATCGCCGTTTCTGGCGCAGCTTGAAATGCTGGCGCAGTCGGCGCTGGCCGGTGCATCCACCGCGTCGTCCAGTGGGAGCAGCAACGGGGCGCAGGTACCTACATGCTGATCGTACAGAATGCCGCGGAACCGGCGAGCCTGCGCAACGCTCTCGTAGATATCGTCACGGCGGGGGCCGTCGATATCCGCGTGGCTTCGGCTTACGTCACGCTTGGCGGTGCAAACATACTGCTGTCCGCCGTCGCGAACGCCGTGGGCGCTGCCGCTTTCGCGACGATGCCCAAGACACTTGTGACATCTTTTGATTTCGGTCTTACCGAACCGCAAGCATTGCAGCATTGGCGCGCGCTGGCAAACGCCACGGTCCTGGTGTCGGGAGCACAGAGGCTGGCGCAGGGGTCGCTCATGCCGGAGCGCGCCTTTCATCCCAAGCTTTATGTTTTTGGCACGGATCCCCAAACATGCAGCGCGCTCATCGGCTCGGCGAACCTGACGAGCCGCGGGTTTAGCGTGAATACCGAGGCGGCATGGATGCAGCAGGGCGTTCCGCGTGCCGAAGCCGATTCCGCCTTCGACAAGGCGCGCTTTGATACGACCGCTCTCACCGACGACTTGCTCGCAGCATATACCGCCCTGCGCCAGGCCCAACCTGCGCCCCCCGAAATTGAGCAGGAGGCGCAGCCTGTAGCAGCGCCGGCACTGGTGGCCGGTGCCGCGTTGCCCTTGTTCCGGGTCGCCATTGAAACCGGGGCGATCAATCCTGCTGACTGTGCCGGCATGTGGGTTCACGGCGAGGCCCTGCAGGGCGGATCGAGCAACCAGCTGGAACTGCCGCGCGGTGGACACCGGTTCTTCGGCTTCGTATTCGACCAGTACGACTATCCGCAGAACTTGACGATAGGTGAGCCCATCCTTCGCAGCGGGGCGCGCGTCTGGAACGACCGGCGACTCACCTGGCATGGCAATAACAAGATGGAGCGGATGAACCTACCCACAGCCGCGCAGGGTGGCTTCATCTATGCCGACACGGCCGTTATGTTCCGCCGCCTGACTGACGGCTCGTTCGAACTTATCGTGACCCCCTGGGAGTCCGACCTTGCCCGTTCATGGCGGCAGGCCTCGGCCCAACGCCAAACGATCTTCCGCCTCGGAACAGTGGCAACAGACAGAATAGTCGGGCTTCTGTAAACCAGAACTATCGCGTGTAGCATCAACCAACAGAGGCCGAAGACCAGATGATTCTAGACAGCTGGAGAGGATGAGAGCGAGATTCGGACTCAGGGTCCCAGTCCGACAACCCGCCTCGTCACAATCACGGTGATCCTGGTTCCTGCCCCAACCCGTATTGTCGGTGGTATTGCCAGTCCCCGATCAACAACGCGGTTTGTAACGCCGCTTGCGCTGCGCTGAACGCCATCAGCAATCGCCGCATCAACGGGATCACGCGAGATTGCGCCTATGCCGCCATAGGTGAGCTGCGGCTCTTCAGTGGTGGCGACGCCGACATTGATCAGTGTTCCGAGCGCTGCCGCGCCGAACACATCTCCCCAGTGATTGTCGACCTCGCCACTGACCCCAGCTGCTCCTGACGGATCTGCTGCGGTTTCATCCAGCGCCACTTCGTCGCCATTCGGCATGATCAGCCGCGACCAGATAATCGCGACACGGCTCTGGCCGTACCGACTGGAGGATCTGTACTCGCCCATCAGCCGCGCGCCTTGAGGAATGAGCGCGATGCGACCGGTCGCACTGTCGTGGATCGTCTGCGTCACCTGCGCGATAACCGGCCCCGGCGACTCGGAGTTCAGGTCAGTAACCAGGCTCGCGGTAATGACTGTCCCCGGGAAAAGCGCGCGGTCGCTACGGGCCGCGCCTGCAGGTTGATCCCTGTGTTGAGGCGCCACGGCGGTGGGGGGGGAGCCCTGCGGCGTCTGGTAGGCTGCTTGCTGCATCGATGGTGTATCGACCTTGCGCGGTTCCTCCCGAAGTGCAAAGAAAATCCCCGCCCGATCTGCCGCAGCAGCTTCTGCGATCTTTGGATCAGGCGCGTTAGGCGGCGCGTAGGCTGTAGGTGCGCTCCAGTCATTGCCATAAGCCGGCATGTCACCCGGCTCCGGTTGCGCCTGCGCAAACGCCGCGATGTCGCCGGGGAGCGGCGGGCCAAGCTGTGGCGGTCCCGCCTGATCGAACGGCGCCGGTGTCTTGGCCGCCTCAAGCGCCGCCGCCTGCGCATAGTCCGCCGGCAGGGCCTTGATCGCGCCCTGCGCCATTTCCGGGCGAGCGGGATCCGACATCATCGGTTTGGTGGTCGCGGGCTTTGTGGAGGGATTGCTGGAGAACGCGCCTGACGCCAGCAACAGTACAGCCGCAACGCCGCCACCAGCCGCCGTGAGGATCGCAGGCTTGTTGAGTCCGCGTGCGCCAGGACCTTTCACGCGGATCGCATCAAGCTGCGGCGGTTCAGTCGGGTTTGCAGGCTCCTGCGGTGGCGGCTCATCGGCGCCAGCATCAGGACGGGGCGGCAGACCATCAGCCATTGGGGCCTCCACTGGTGTTCACCGCGGCGATCGGCGTCTGGCGGATGATGGTGACGCGCTTCTGCGTCCAGCCGGAGCCAAGACGGAGCTCCGCCTTTTTGAACAGGCGGTCGACGATGTAGTACTTGCCGCGGATCCGGTAGTTCACGGCTTCAAGGCCTTCATCGCCGATCACATGGAGCGGCGGGGCCTCGATCAGATTGTCCGGCATCTCGATATAGACCTGTTTCCCATCATCGAATGCCGACAGCGGGCGCCAGTCCGGCTTGTCGCCATCGATGCGGTAGCGAAGGTTGAGCGTCTCCGGCGTGAAAGCGGGCGACGGCGGAGGAGGTGCTGCAGCCGGCGGCGGCGCAGGTGGGAGACTGCTTAGCTGCGTCATCTCCACAGGATAGCGCCAGGAGACAGACGCCATGGCCGCTCCGGACGTGGCTCTAAGCTCGACATGATAGACGCGCCGGTCCGTCATGATGACGAGGTTGGTCGCAAGGTTGGCAGCGTTCGGTTTGACGAGGATGTGGGACTGGATGTTGCCGGCAATACCGGACTGCGCGTCGCCGACAATCCATCGTGTCGTGTCGCCCGCAGAGACGGAGAGCAGGGTCTCGCCGGGCTCAAGGGCGATGTCGGTGATCCGCTGCGGCGATGCCTGGACCGAATAGAGGGCGCCCCGCTCGTAGGCGAACTCATGCAAGGCGCCGACGAGCGCAGCGTCGGCAGGGCCACGTGTTGCCGCATCGTTGTTGGCGGAGATCGAAGTGGCCCCTGTTGATGGCGATGATTGCGCCAGGGCAGGCGAGGCGAGGGTTAGCGCTGCAAGGCAGGCGGAGACGAACAGAGGACGTGTCATTGCTGGAGATCCCGTGACCAGTTGAAGGCGTGGACGTAAAGACCGAGCGGGTTTTTCGCGAGTTGCTCGGGCGATGAGGACGGCGCAATCACGATGCTGGCGACGCCGGAATAGCGCTCGACATCGATGAGCGTGCCGCTGGCGTATGTGCTCTCGCGCCAGCGCAGCTGAAAACTGTCAGGCGAGGCGCGCACGACCGAGATCACCTCGACCGCAACCGTCCGCTTGCCGACCTTGGCGAACGGATCATCCTCCTTCGCCATGGCATTCAGCACCTGCGCGCCGCCCTGCGTGGTCCAGTCATAGGCCCTGAGCCAGTTCTGGCGGACGACGATAGCGTCCGACGGCAACCCCCGGATCATCTCGATGAACCGGGCAAGATGCCAGGAAAGCTGGGCGTCGCTCGGCGCGTAGGCCGACGTGGCGGGGCCTACGAGCCTCGCTTCGCCCGTCTCGTTCGCTTCGATCACGAACGGTACGGCGGCAGGGCGAAGGGCCAGCACCACCACGCCTGCCGCCATCGCTCCGGCAAGTCCAAGACTTGCGAACGCTGCTGTCCGCCAGGTGCGGGCATGCGCAAGCGATGAGCCCATGCGGTTGTCCCAGAGCTGCTGGGCCTGCCGGTAGGGCGTGTCGGGTTCGGGTGTCCGGCCGAGGCGCGAGGATCGCCCCCGGCCAGACGAAGTTGCGGTGAACATGGTTTCAGTCCCTCTGCTTGAGATTGGGGCCTTCGGAGGCGCCGCCACCGTCGCCGGCGTTCAGCGTGTGAGCGGCAACCAGCACACCCTCACGGATCGCCTGCGTGCGCTTGAACCGGTTGGCCCACGCCGGTTGGCCGCCTGTAGACGTTGATGTGGCGGATGATGGAGACGCCGATGGGGTAGCTGAAGCTGCCCTTGGCGGCGGCGTGATCGCGCCGGCCGCGCCAGCGACAGCGCGCTGGCCTGCCGTTCCGCGCGCCCGGAAGTGTCCGGCGACACGTCCTGCGGCCTGGCCGAGACCGCCGGCCGCCGAGGCGCCAAGTCCAACGGCAGCATTGAGCGGCGCAGCGATCGGCCCGGAGAGGCCTGTGCGCATCGCGCCAAGTGCCGTAGCTGCGCGAAGGCCACCGGCAGTGGACGCCGAGCCGTTTGCTGCTGCGCGCGTGGCCCCGACGGCAGCGCTGGCGCCGGCACGCGCAGCCGTGAACGCTCCTGCAGCAGCTCCACCGACGCCGAGCATGGTTCCGGCGGCCGCGCCCGCCGAGAGCTGCGGTGCGCCGGAGACGAGACCGGCCGCAATGCGCGGGCAGAAGATGGCAAGGCCCATCAGGGTGAGTGAGCCGAGCACAACCGAGAAGGCCTGCTCGATCGTCATGTCGTCAGGCGACAGGGCGGTGCGGAGCGTCGAGAACATCCCTGACCCGATGCCGATCACGACTGCGATCACCAGCACCTTGATGCCCGATGAGATGACATTGCCCAGCACGCGTTCGGCCAGGAAAGTCGTCTGCTTCCAGAACGCGAACGGCACCAGCACAAAGCCCGCCAACGTCGTGATCTTGAACTCGACCACCAGAACGAAGAGCTGGATCGACAGGACGAAGAACGCGGCAATGACGATGATGCCGCCAAGGCAGAGCAGGATCACTTCCGTGAGGTTGCCGAAGAACTCGAACGGGCCCGGCGCAATCGTACCGATATGATCGAAGATCGGCTGGGAAGCCGAAAGTCCCTCGGCTGCAACCAGTCCGGGTTTGAGGAGGTCGGCAGGGGCAAGGGTCGCTGCTGACGCGTTCAACCCAAGCGTCGCAAAACTATCGAACACGATCGTCGACAGCGTGGCGAAGTTGCCGAAGATGAAAGCAAACGCGCCGACATAGAGCGTCTTCTTGACGAGGCTCTGGAGGATGTCGTTCTGGCCCCAGGCCCAGAACAGCGCCGCCAGCGTGACATCGATCACGATCAGGATCGCCGCGAGCGACGTTACATCTCCCGAGATCAGGCCGAAGCCAGAATCGATGTAGGTGATGAACGTGTTCAGAAACCCGTCAATGGCCGAGAAGTCGTTCATGGCGCGTGGCTCTGGTTGGGATGGCTGCGTGTATGAGGGTGGCGTGGATCTGCGGTCTCAGGGCCAGGGCGGCGCTTCGGGGTGCGCCGATCGCGCGCCTGCGAAGAAGTGCGCGTGCTGGGCGCGCGCCTGAGCGAGCACTTCCATCTCGCGAGCGCGCTCCAGAGCCTCGGCGCGTGATTGCGCGACGAGCAACGCCTGCAGCCGCATTGCCTGTTGGGCCTGCAGCGACAGGATCTCGTTGGTGGCCTGCTGCGCCGACAGCGCGCCGGTGGCGTTCGCGCTTGCATCCGCCAGCGCGCTCAGGATGCGCTGGTCGCTGCGCAGCTGTTCGGTTGTCTGCGCCTGCAGGAGCAGGGAGGACTGCAGCGCGGAGCGGGCATTGTCCATCTGCTGGGCCGCCGACCGTGCGCGGCTCGCGACATCCGTGTTGCGATAATCGCCGGTATAGAGCGTCTCGAGCGCTGTCCGTGTCTCGTTCACCTTGAGCGCTAATCCACGCGCCGCATTGATGAGCTGGTCGAGCTGATCAAGCTGGCTCATGAGCTCGGGCGCAAAGGTGCGCCCAAGGCTGGTGAGGTTCTTCGCGTCATTCTCCAGCTGCCGGATCTGGTTGGTGATCTGCAGGACCTGGTTGCGGATCTGCTCCAGCGCACGCGTCGCGTTAAGCGCATTCTGGATGAGGTTCGACGGATCAAAGACGGTGAGCTGCGCCTGGGCTGCGGGCTGCAGCGGCGCAACCATCGCTATGGACGCGAGTGCGAGGCGGAGAGCGCGAAGAAGTGCAGGCCGGTACATCAGACAGTCTCCAGTGTGCGGTGGGAGGAAGTGGCGGTGCTGCGCTCAGGCCCATCGATTGCGTCGAGCACCCAGGCGAGCTGGCGGGCGCGCAGGAATCGTCGCCAGAACGGTGTTGACGAGGCTTGCCGCTCGAGGGCTGCAATCGTGGCGCGGGCGTCGGGGTCGGAAGCCGTGCAGAACGCCAGCGCCACGGGCCCGAGCGCCAGTTCGAACAGGCGGCGGCCTTTGGGGCTTGCATAGTAGTAGTGCCGCTTGCGCTGGGCCGTCGCGATCAGGTCGATCTCGGTCTCGTTGAGCCCGAACCGTTCATAGGCCTGCCGCTGCTGCGGCTCGAACGCGCGCTCATTCGGCAGGTAGATGCGGGTCGAGCAGCTCTCGATCAGGGCCGGCGCAATGCTGCTGGTTGCAATGTCCGCCAGTGACTGGGTTGCAAACACCACTGCCACATTCTTCTTGCGCAGCGTCTTGAGCCATTCGCGGATGCGGGCCGCGAAGATCGGCGAATCGAGGAACAGCCAGGCTTCATCGAGAATGAGCAGGCTGGGGCTGCCATCGAACTGCTCCTCCAGCCGGTCGAACAGATGGAGCAGGGCAGGCGCGGCAGCTTTCGGCCGCGCCATGATCTCTTCCATCTCGAACAGGACAAGGTCGGACAAGGGCAGGCGGTCTTCGGCGCCATCGAACACGCCCCCCATGGCGCCCTCCTGCGTGTAAGGCTGGAGCGCTGCCTGCACGGCCGCGTTCTGGACCAGGAGCCGCAAACCCGTGAGATGTCGCTGCTCAGGCGGGGCGGACATCAGACTGCCAAGCGCCGACCAGACCGGCTCCTTGACCTCTGGTGTGTCGGCAAGTCCTTCCTGCGCGAGGATGGTCATTGCCCAGTTGAGGGCGTCGGCTCTTCCTTGTGGCGTGTCGATGCGTGCGAGCGGCTGGAAGGCAGCAACACCATTGCCACCGAGGTCGATCGCGGTCCCGCCCATGCCGAGCATGGCTGCACGCGCAGAGCCGCCCTTGTCGAACACGAACACTTTGGAGCCAGCAAACCTGCGCCACTGCAGGGCCAGAAAAGAGAGCAGCACTGACTTGCCGGCGCCCGTGGGACCCACAACCATGGTGTGACCAACATCGCCGACATGCAGATCCAGCCGGAATGGCGTTGATCCGTCCGTGCGCGCAACGGCAAGGGCGGGGGCATTGAGATGCCGGTTGCGGGCGTCCCCCGCCCACGCTGTCGAGAGCGGGGCGATGTGGGAGAGGTTGAGGGTCGAGACCATCGGGTGACGCACATTGGCGTAAGCGTGACCCGCAAGGCTGGAGAGCCAGGCTTCAACTGCATTGAGACTTTCCGCGATGGTCACAAATCCGCGCGAGGCAATGATGCGCTCGGCATTGCGGAGTTTTTCGTCGGCCTCCTCGGGCGTTTCGCCCAGGACAACCAGCGTCGAGGTCAGAAACCCGAACCCAATCAGTTCGGAGCCCAGCTCCTGCAGTGCTTCATCCACCTCTTCGGATTTTGCGATGGCGTCCGGGTTGGCAAATGTCGCGGCCTCTTTGGTCAGCATCTCCTTGATGAGCGTGCCCATCGACTTGTGCTTGGAGAACCAGAGCCGGCGCCATTTGACGAGTTCGCGTTCGGCCTCTTCGCGGCCGAGGCAGACGAACCGCGTCATCCAGCGCCAGGTCATGGCCGAGGCGCTGAGATCATCGAGCACGCCCGGATGGGTGAAGGGCGGGAACCCTTTGATGGTGAGGACACGCAGATGCTTGTTCCCCAGCATTGGCGCCATGCCGCCCACCAGCGGGGCATCGCAGAGAACGCCGTCAAGGAAGGCCGCGCCGGCAGGCGCGCGTAGCGCTGTTGGTCGCGGCGAGACCTGGCGTTTCAGGTAAGACAGCGTCTCGTCATCGCTTAGCCTGTGGAACTCGGCGACGACGCCCTCGAACATGCCGAACGCCTGCGCGACGCTGCGCTGGAACGTCTCCAGCGCTTCGCGGGCGACACGACGGTCGAGCGCGTCCCTGTTCGCTAGCTTGTCCGCTGACCGCGTCTGGCGGGTCTTGCCTGGGGCTGGAGCAGAAGCCGCCTTTTTCTGGTCGATCTCGAAGAAGAAGGCCGACGCCTTGGCATGCGCATCCGGCGGCGGCGTCCATTGCAGGGTGAGGTGATGGACTGTCTCGAATTGCGCGCCTGTCTGTTCAAATTGCGCGGCCCGCTCCGAATCTATGAGACGCGAAAGATCATCTTCGAACGCGCCATCAGGATAGTCCGTGATCTCGCGGCGATCCGCCTCGATATAGACAGCCCAGCCATGCCCCAGGCGCCGGAACACATTGTTGGCGCGTGCGGTGAACGCGACCAGTTCTTCCGGCGTGGACGATCGAACATCAGGTCCGCGGAACCGGGCTGTCGCCTGGAAGGAGCCGTCCTTGTTGAGGACAATACCGGGCGCAACCAGCATCGCCCAGGGAAGATAATCCTCAAGGCGATTAGGCGTGTGGGCGTAGGGGGCAAGCGAGCACATGAGACGTATCCGTGTGAATGTGGCGCGGGCCAGCTAGTCCTCGAGGCGATTAGGGATGCGCATGGCGCGGCTCATCACTTCGACCGCGTCGGGATCGCGCCGGGCGAGGAAGACGCCGAGCACATGACCCGCGATGCCCAGAATGAGCCCGGGGAGGAGGGCTCCGGCAAAGGCGACGATGGCCGCCAGCGTGCCGTTGAGGATGGCGTAGGACCGGGGAGCGCCGCCCATGAGGAGGGGAGCGGTCAATGCCTGCCGGACGGGCGCCACAAATCCTGGAACATCGCGGGTGTCGCGCATCTGAGCTTCTCCTCTACGGAATAACCGCACCGCCGCCGCCAACCAGCGGCAGGAAGAAGCTCGCCGCAGCGAACGCGATGGCGAGACCGAACAGGATCTGCAGGAGCTTCTTGAAGCCCTGGCCGACATCACCGAACGCCAGCGTGAGACCGGTCGCCACGATGATCAGGATGGCAACGATCCGCGCAACCGGGCCGGTGATGGAATCGAGCACCGCGGTCAGCGGCCCTTCCCACGGCATGCCGCCGCCTGCGGTCGCAGCATGAGCGGCCCCGCTGATGAGGACGGCGGTCGCGCCGAGGGTTGCTGCGCGCGTCATTGCGCGCAGCGTCTTGGTCAGTCTCATAGTTCACTCCTGTTGGTAGATTGAAGCGCGCTTCCCCCTCGCGCAGCGGGGTCCGGCGCTGCGGGCAATCTGCCCTTCGGCGCGAGGATTTCCGGGATGCGGCGGCCGGCAGGGCCGCCGCGCTCCACAAAGACGATGAGATCAATGGCTTCCGCGATCAGCGCCCGCGGCGGCGTCTCGCAGACTTCCATGGTGAGCTGTTCAAGCCGCGACAGGGCGGCCTGCGCCGAGTTTGCATGAAGGGTTGCGATGCCGCCGGGATGACCCGTGTTCCAGGCCTTGAGCAGGTCGAGGGCTTCGGGACCTCGCACCTCGCCGACCACAATGCGATCAGGCCGGAGCCGGAGGGTGGATCGCACCAGATCCGAGAGCGAGACTGACCCGGGCTGCGTCCGCAAAGCGACCACATCTTCTGCCGCGCACTGCAGTTCGCGTGTGTCTTCGAGAATGACCACGCGCTCGCCAAGCTGGGCGATCTCATGCAGGAGCGCATTGGCGAGAGTTGTCTTGCCCGAGCCCGTACCGCCCGCGACCATGATATTGGCGTGGCTGCGGATGGCGTTCCGGAGGGTTGCGGCCTGCTCTGCGGTGATGACGCCCGACGCCAGATAGTCGTCTAGCGTGAACACGCGTGCGGCTGGCTTGCGGATCGCAAAGCAGGGCGCGCGCGATACCGGCGGGAGGACGCCTTCGAACCGCTCGCCGCGCGGAGGAAGTTCGGCCGACACGATCGGCGTGTCGCGATTGACCTCGGCGCCGGTCAGCGTGGCGACAAGACGGATGACGCGCTCGGTCTCTGATGCTTCGAGCCGATGCGGGGTCGCGATCCGTCCCTTGCCGACCTGTTCGAGCCAGAGCCGTCCGTCCGGATTGGCGATGACCTCGATCGTGTCAGGCGCCTCCAGCATGGCGGCGATCGATGGCCCAAGCGCCGTGGTCAGCATGGCCAGGCCACGCGAGGGATCATGGCCACGCGACGCGTCGTGTTGAGGAACGGCGTTGCTCATTCGGCGGCCGCTCCAACATGGGAGTCGGGAGTAGAATGCTCGATGGTCGGGCCGAACTGGTCGCGCAGGATGCTGCGGCCCGCGCGGAGCTTGGCCACCATCGCGGCAATGACATTGCGGAAGCGCTCCGACCCGCGCGCATTCACGTCCGCCTTGTCCATCTCCGGAATGTCGGGCGAGACACTCATCACGAAGCGCGTCGTGTGTGCGGTCAGCTCGAAGAGCGTCTCCTGGCCTTGCTCGAGCAGGGCAAGCCGCGCCATGATCCGGTCGAAGCGCGCCATCAGGGCGTGGTGCTCGCCCTCCTGGCGCGTCGCATCGAAGAAGCGATGGACGGCATCCTCCAGCACGTCTGACGCACTGCGACCCTGATGCACGGCCAGACGCCGCATCGCGGCGACGAGATCCTGGTTGATGTAGGCGGTGATCTTGGCGCGCGGCATGAGCTCAGACATCCGTGTCGAAATGTTCGGGGTTGAAGGCGAACACGGTTCTCGCGAGGCCCGGCCCCGTGAACGCCGCGCCAAGATCGTCGGACGATGGCGGTGTTGCCTGCGATGCTGCGTCGTTCGTTTGCGTCGCCTCGCCTGCGGCAGGCGTTGAAAAGTTGAAGGCGTGCTGCAGCGACTGCTCGCTCTGGTCCTGGGCGTGCGTATGGCCGGGACCGGATGCGCGCTTGAGAGACGTCGACTGCGAGGACGGCGGGAGCGGCGTCGTGGACGCGATGAGGCCGGACCAGACCGTGGGGAGGCCGGTGGGGGAATGGCGGGGGGACGCAATAGGCGGCTTGAGGCGCGCCTTGAAGATGGGTTCTGCGAAGTAGCGCACTTTCTTCGCGCGAATGGGTGGCGCCCCGCCGGTCAGGATCAGCGCGTCGGCATGCGGAAGCTGCATGACCTCGCCCGGCGTCAGCAAGGACCGCGGCACTTCCTGGCGCGAGACCATGGTGTGACCAAGCCACGGCGCCATGCGCGAGCCGGCATAGTTCATCTGGGCGCGCGTCTCGGTGGTAACGCCCAGCATGTCCGAGATACGCCGGGCGGTGCGCTCATCATTGCAGGCGAAGGCGACGCGCACATGCGCGTTGTCGAGAATGGAGGTGTTCTCGCCATAGGTCTGGACGAGCTGATTGAGCGATTGCGCAACCAGGCAGGCCTTGATCCTGTAGCCGCGGATATAGGCGAGGGCGTGCTCGAAGAAATCCAGCTTCCCGAGCTGCGGAAACTCATCGAGCATCAGGAGGACGCGACGACCGCTGGGGTTTTCAGAAGCGACCTCGGTCAGCCGCTTCAGGATCTGGTTGATCATCAGGCGCAGCAGCGCCTTGAGACGGGATATCTCTTCGGGCGGCACAACCAGATAGAGCGAGATCGGCCGCTCGCCGTTGATCAGCTCCTCAATCGTGAAATCAGACGTCTCGGTCGCGCGGGCGAGGAGAGGATCACGATAGAGCGCAAGGAAACCGAGCGCGGTCGAGACAACGCCCGAGCGCTCGGCATCCGCCATGTCCAGGAGTTGACGCGCGCCGGCCGCGACAACGGGATGGGGTGCGCCATCCTTGATGGGTCGACGCAGCATCTCGTCGAACAGGTCGAGGACGGGACGCGCCGGGTCGGCCAGCAGCTGCCCGACGCGTGCAAGCGACTTCTGCTTCTCGGCATAGAGCGTCCAGAGGATCGTTGCGACCAGGAGTTCGAACGCGCGCAGCTGCCAGTGACTGCGCTCGCGCAGCGCCCCTTCGGGATCGACCAGCATGTCGGCCAGGACCTGCGCGTCGCGCACTTCGGCATCGCCACGGCGGATCTGGGTCAGCGGATTGTAGCGATGCGTGTCCGCCTTGGTCGGCGCAAACCTGTAGACCGGGCCGAAAGCTGCGCGGAGGCCGGAGGTTACGGCCCAATTCTCGCCCTTGAGGTCGAGGGCCAGGTAGGAATGCCGCCAGACAAGGCCGGTGGGCAGCGAAATGCCAACACTTTTGCCGGTGTTGGTCGGGGCGATGACCAGCACATGCTCATCCCCGTCATGCCGCAGGAGCTGGTTGTCCAGCGTGCCCAGGATGACGCCATCGCCGGTGGTGAGGTTGAGCTTGCGGACATCGCGTGGCGTGGCCCAGCGGGCGCTGCCATAGGTGACCGAGTCCTTGGCTTCCCGCGCGCGCCAGAGTGAGAACCCGAACGCGATCGCGACCGAGATGATGACGCCGGCAAGGAAGATGAGCGCGCCGGTCTCGAAGATGGAGCGCGCATAGGCGTCATAGGCATACCACCAGAGGAAGAATTTCCACGGCGCATAAAGGGGATACCCAAACAGGGTGAGGTCCGGCGTGCCGAGTTGTGACTGATGACCGAGCGCCTCCGCCGTCCATTGTGTCGTGATGACAAGACTCGCCGCGAACGCTGCAAGCACGCAGAGGATCTGGCCCCAGTAGACGCGTCCGGCGCTCATGCGTTTACGACTCCGGTCGCCCGGCGAGCGTTAAGAGCGGCATGCTGCCTGACGCGCGAAGCTGTCGTGGCGGTACGGAATGTGCGCGGCGAAGACGCTTCTGCCGGAGTCGCCCTCTGCGGGAGTAGGATGCAATCCAGTTCGCCACGGCCAGCGGCTTTGAAGGCCGTCCGGGTACGGAGTAAATCGGAAAAAGCCTGCGTGGTCCGTGGGTTGCAAAAAACAGGTGTTAACGGGGGGACGGACCAGCTCATCGCAGCACTCAGCAAGTTGATGAGCATGGGCTTAGGCGCAAACGGCGCGGGTTCGATTCACCGTTTTTTGGCTATGGGGTCGCTGAAAAGGAGCGAACGTGGGTGGGGCGAAACTCGACTGGGAGAGGCTTAAGGTCTTCCAGACTGTGGCTGACACAGGCAGCATCAACGCCGCAGCCAAGGCGTTAAGCCGGAGCTACACCAAGGTGTCGAGCGATCTTGATGAACTCGAACGGGCGCTGGGTCACCAGCTGTTCGAACGCTCGCACCGGGGACTTGAGCTGACAGCTGTTGGTGAGGACATCCTCCGCTCGGCCCGCAGCATGGCCGACTCGGTTCAGGCCATCGTCGAACGTGCGAGCGAGAAGATATCGGACCGTCTTGTTATCTGCACGCGCGAAGGGATTGCGACCTACTGGCTGGCGCGCCGGCTTCCTGAGCTGCTGTCGCTGCAACCGGACGCCAGGGTGTTCCTGAAAGTCATGCCGACGACGCCAAATCTTGCTGACGGCGATGGCGACATCGCCATCCAGTTCGAGAAGCCAGCCGCCGCAAACCTCGTCTCGCGCCAGCTGGGCTGGCTGCACTACATCCTCTACGCGGCGCCCAGCTACCTTGCGCAGTACGGTGAGCCGAACGCCATGTCGGACCTTCAGGCGCATCAGTGCCTGCGTCTGTCCGGCGCCGAATATCAACCCGAAAGCTGGCGGCAGGCCGCCGCAGCCTGGGGCGCGATCCTGCCAGACACGGTCGGGACCGACGCTGGCACCGTGCTGATGGAAGCCTGCGCATCGGGCGCGGGCATTGCCGCACTGCCGAGCTATGTCTCGCAGTTCGACGACCGCCTGACGCCGCTGACGCACATCAAGCCGCTCGCAACGCTGCGGTTCTGGCTCACCTACACCGAGCGGGTGCGCAGCATGGAGGCCAGCCAGCCCGTCCTCCACTGGATCCGGTCGTGCTTCGATCCGGTCCGCCATCCGTGCTTCCGGGAGGTCTATGTTCCGCCGCAGCGTCGCTTGCCGGCTGGTGTTGCAGCCAACGATACAGTCCCGGCAACACCGGAGCGTGCGCCATTTCTGAATGCCGAAGGCCGGCCGCTACGTCCGGGTCCCCAAACCACGAGCGCCGAAGGATGAAGGCAGCGGCGCACGCATCGAGGGCGTGGCCGTCCATTCGCGCGATCGCGTCCCGCCGCAGGCTGCTCGCGGTTGTCGGCGCCGCTGCAGTCGTCCTGCTCGCTATCCCGGTCACTGCAGGCTCGGCGGAGTTCGTGTGGAACCTCTCGCCCAGCGCGCCCGGAGGGCTCTACCGCATCGAGCGCGGCAACTGGACTGTCGGCGACCGTGTCGCTGTTCTCCCGTCGAAGGACCTGGCCGTTGACCTCGCCGCCAGAGGCGTTCTCCAGAATGGGAAACTTCTGATCAAGCGCGTTGTTGCTGTGGTCGGGGCTTCCGTTTGTCGCGTTGATCGTACGGTCTTCGTCAACGATGAGGCCGTTGCACAAGCCAGATCGAACGACTCGACAGGAGAGACGCTTCCCTCATGGCAGGGGTGCACCTCCTTGAACGAGGGCCAGGTGTTCCTGCTGGGTGATACGGCGGGGTCCTATGATGGGCGCTACTTTGGCGTGACACGGGCAAGCGAGATCGTCGGCCGGGCGGACCTGCTGCTGACGTTCTGACAGTCGGCGATACGTCGAGCCGATGGATGTCGAAGCCGGCCCACGGCGCCTGCACGCTAGACCTCGCCTTGGCCTGTCGCGTCCGCCGTTCAAGGGACGCTGGCGCTCTTCGCCCTTGAGCGGCGGGCCTCATGCGACAGGCCGGGGAGGCGGGTCGCGCAGGCGGCCCCGATCCGGCGTTCCGCCATCGGGCATGCTCAAGGAGCTCATTCATGACTGCTCAAGCTCACTCCATCCAGCTGATCGCCCTCAACAAGCTGGTCGCTTCGCCGCGCAATGTTCGCAAGCAGGATCGCAAGGCCGATCTCGATGCCCTGGCCGCGTCGATCGCCGCCCATGGCCTGCTTCAGAATCTCTGCGTGGTTCCTACCGAGGGAGACAAATACGAAGTCGATGCAGGCGGCCGCCGTCTCGCCGCTCTCAAACAACTGGCCAAGCAGAGGGTGATTGCCAAAGATCATCTGATTCCCTGCCATGTCGTGACGACGGAGCAGGGCATCGAGGTGTCGCTTGCGGAAAACGTGCAGCGGGTGGCCATGGACGCCATGGATGAGGTTGATGCCTATGCCGCGCTCGTCGCAGAGGGCGCCACGGCAGACGATGTCGCCCGCCGATTTGGGGTAACCCGTCGTCACGTCGACCAGCGCCTGGCGCTCGCGGGACTGTCGCCCAGGATCAAGGCCGCGTGGAAACGCGGGGATGTCAGCCTGGAAGCAGCCCGGGCCTTCTGCCTCGTTGAGAGCCATGCCCAGCAAGAGGCCGTGTTCAAGAGTCTGGGCCGGCCGGTGACGCATGCGGGATCCGTTCGCGCCCGACTGATGGAAGGGCGCATGCGGGCGTCGGATCGTCTGGCGGCGTTTGTCGGGCTTGAAGCCTATGAGCAGGCGGGCGGCGCCGTTTTGCGCGACCTCTTCGACGCTGAAGCCGTCTATGTTGAAAATCCGGCACTGATGGCGGAACTGGCTGAACAGAAGCTCGCAGGCGAACGCGACAGCTGGATCGCGCAAGGCTGGGGATGGGTCGAGACGAGCCTTGGTCAGGGCCGTACCGACAACGGCTATGCTGTGATGCGCCTTCAGCCTGAATGGCGCGACCACACCGATGAAGAAGAGGCCGAACTGACGCGCCTGCGTGACGAACTGGATGCGCTCGACGCGGCGCTGGATGAAGACAGCATCGAGGATGATCCACGCTGGGACACGCGCGACACGCTTGCGGGAGCAATCGAAACACTGCGTCAGTCAGCCCGCGTCTGGAACACGGATCTCATCGCGCACGCTGGCGTGATCATTGCGGTCAATCATGAGGGAGAAGCCTATGCCACACTGGGCGTTGTCCGGCAGTCCGATGAGAAGACGATCAAAGACATCCGCAAACGTCTGGAGAGGGCAGAGACCGGTGATGACGCCGTCGTCGATGACGAGGCGGTCGCATCTCCAGAGCCTGAGACTGCCTGCGGTCTCCCAAAGTCTGTGATCCGCGATTTGTCGCTGGCGCGTACACGCGCGATCCGTCTCCTGCTGGCGCGTGATCGGGAGACTGCACTTGCCGTGACAGTTGCAGCGATGATCATGCGGACCGTGTTCCGAAGCGAATTGTCTGGTGTCGGAGTGTCGGCGAGCGCTGCGCATGTCGAGGACCTGGAAGCGCTCGTTGAAACCCGGAATGCAATTCTGGCCCAAGTTCCTGACGATGAGGACGAGGTGCTCGACTGGTGCCTGATGCAGCCTCCCGAAACACTTCTCTCGATACTGGCGGTCATCGTGGCGGATGCCGTCGATCTCATGCACGAGAAGGGCGCGCCGTCAGATCTTCGTCGGCAGTCACTGGCCGACAGACTGGCGGAGATCCTCGATCTCGATATGCGTGAGTTCTGGAAGGCGGATGCGTCTTACTGGACACGTCTGCCAAAGGCCGGCCTCCTTGCAGCGCTTTCCGAGGCGCCGGATGTTATCGATCAATCAAGGGCGTCGCAGGAGGCAACGCTGAAGGCGCATGCAAAGCTAAAGCGAGACGACCTCGCTACCAAGGTTGGCGAGGCATTCGCGGAAACTGGGTATCTCCCCGATCTACTTGTGACGCCTGTTCCTGCGGGGAAGTTCGAGTTGGCTGACACAAGCTTTGCGGTGGCTGCTGAGTAGATATTGCTCAGGCTGCAACCAACAGGGGCTGCCGGCCATCTGGTACGCCCCTGCCTTGCGGAGAGTTGGCGTCGCCGGGGCAGCAAGACCGAAGGCCGATGCCTTCACATGTGACGCGGTGGAGGCGGCGATCTCTACCTCATTCCAAGGTGAAATCCTGCGAAATGGGCCGCATTCCTATGGCCGGAATACCCCCCGTCTTTGGACAGTCGGACTAAACATTACCTACGGCCGGACCGGGGCCCTATCCGGTCATTCAGCCAGCCCGAACTATCGCGCCCTGTTCATGCGCCCGGCTCCGCCGCCGCATAGAGCGCGCGAACGATGGCGATGTCAGGTTCAAGCGTTGGGCTGTTTGGGTGAGCGCGGCGCCATACGCGCTCCGCCTGCGCCAGCTCCATCCCCAGCCGGCGCGCCGTCTGGATTGTGAAGAGGTGCCGCAA
This sequence comes from Hyphomonadaceae bacterium, assembly GCA_041398245.1. Taxonomy (GTDB): domain Bacteria; phylum Pseudomonadota; class Alphaproteobacteria; order Caulobacterales; family Hyphomonadaceae; genus UBA7672. The sequence continues at coordinate 33,464 of JAWKVC010000007.1, read as the reverse complement.
GATGATCCCTCGGTTTGCGACGAAATCAATGTTGTTTCGATAGATTCAGCGTCATGACTCGCACGGCAGTTTCGGCCAAGCGACCCAATTTGGGTGAAGGGTGCCGACGTTCCGTTACGACATGCGTCTTCGGCTTAGGAACGATTAAACCACTGGCGTTCAGGATTGATCGCGAGCAGGGCGGACCATTTGGGGGGGGGGGGCGGGCTTCATGATGGAGCCTCGCCGGCGCGAGGGACAGGACTTAGGCAATGGCGATTTCACCACGCATACTGGTGGCTGACGCGGCGCGTAACACACTTGGTATGATCTGCGACGTTCTTCGCAGCGTCGGACACCGTGACCTGATACAGGCCGCAAGCGAGGCGGACCTTCGCATACTGGTGGACCGGCACCGGCCACGGATCATCCTTATGACGGCCAACTTCCCCGGCCTCTCAGGCTTGAGCTTCGCCAGTCAAATCCGCAATGGCTACAACTTTGTGCCGCGCGAAACCTCCATCATCCTGACGACGGAAGCTCCGACGCGTTCATTCCTGGAGGCGGCTCGCACCGTGGGCGTGGATGAAATTGTCGCGATCCCCTTCACAACGCAGACGCTGATGGCGCGGGTCCGGTCGGTGATCGAACGACCGCGCCCGTTTGTCGACTGTCCGACCTATGTCGGTCCCTGTCGCAGGCGGCTGATGTTGCAGGACTACAAGGGCCCCTTGCGACGCGCGCGGGATCCCACCAGGGAGCCTGACGCCGGTCCATTGTGGAGCGCTGAGGGCAATCGCTCGGCTGTTCGGCTTTGTGTGCAGAAAATGAGCGAGTACCGGAAGCGGCTCGAGCCGGATCAACACAACAAGCTGCGGGAAGTCTATCAGTCAGTCATGAAGCTCGAAACGCGGTCAGATCAGGATGGGGATGCACTGCTTGGAGACGCCGCGAGATCTTTCGGCTGCTATTTCTCGAGATTGAGCCCCGGGCAGGCGCCGGACCTGGGAATTCTCAACGAACACATTGAGGTTCTTCATTCGCTCGCTCTTGGCGGCGAGATCGAGGTCGCCCAGCGCCTTGCCCTCGTCGCGAGCCTGCATGCCAGCGTCGAGGCCTAGCTGGCGACGGTTACAGTTGCATCATCGGACGAGGAGAGCGCGAAGCGCGCCGTTGCCTGATTGCTGTGAGGTGGCGACTCTGAGCGCGAGAGTGCCAATGTCTGAGATTGGGCGAGGTCCGGCCTGATCAGTAGGGTAGGAGCGAACGGCAATTCACGGGCGACCCTGCCGTTCGTAACACCTGGCAGGCTTTGCGAGGTCGGGGCCCTTTCTTGCCGGTCGTCACTCGAGCTTAGCTCCTAACGACGAACGCCGGCCGCATCACGATGGTGCGGCCGGCGACGCGGCGTTTCCCCGACGATAACTCGTACTCAACAAAGACGACGCTGGGTTGGCCGGGGCTAGGGGCTGATTGGCCATCCCGAGCGTTGTCTGTCGCCAATCTGACGCGCTATGCTCGCAAACGCCTCTCAGCCCGTCGTTGGGATCAAAATTTGAATGGATCCATCCTAGTTGCCGAAGACGATGACCTGCTGAGGGCGTTTATCCTCGCGGGACTCAAACAGGACACGTTCTTAGCTTACGGCGTGAGCAACGGTGAAGAGGCGCTGCAGCTCGCCCTCACACGTGATTTCGACTTGCTGGTACTTGATCGGAATCTTCCAGGCCTGGACGGTTTGAGTGTTCTCAAGATGCTCCGTTTGCGAGGGGTTATCGCGCCTGCGATGTTTCTGACCGCTCTCGGCGCGACGGGTGATCGCGTGCAGGGGCTCGACTCTGGCGCGGACGACTACATGACCAAGCCATTCGCGATCGAGGAGTTTCTTGCCCGGGCGCGAGCGCTGCTCAGACGCCCGAAGCAACCGCTGCCCCGGACACTTTCCTTTGGTCGCCTGGTACTGGACCTGACGCGCCATGAAGCGTTGGTCGATGGTCATGGGATCGATTTAACGGCCCAGGATATCGTCTTGTTGTCCGTTTTCCTGAAAGCACCAGCGCGCGTATTCAGTCGCGAATCGCTGCTCGACCAAATGGGCGGCGACGAAATTGCTCCTGCGGCCGTCGAGCATGCGATTAGTCGCCTCAGAAGAAAACTTGATGCAGCCGGCGTGCGCGATGTCATCAAGACAGTTCGGGGCGCCGGGTACCGCTTGAACGGCTGACCGCAACCGCTTCAAAACCCGCGTCTTGGTTGCCAGCCTCATGTTTCCAAGAGTATAGCGGGCCGCTCGCGCGCAAAAAGGTCAAGGTTTTAGAGCCGATATTAAGCGCGCTAGCGCCGACGCCAATTTCCAAGGCCGCCAGCGCGTGACCACGGGTTGGCTCCTCAGGATCATCTCGAGGTTTTCGATCGCACTCGCATACTGACTTTGAGCTTTCGATCCTTTGGCCTGAGCCCTAGCGGTCATTGAGATCGCGCCGCGTGGATTCTGCGCGCGCGCTCGGAATCTGTCTTGAGCAGGGCGGCGGCGTAGTTGCTGCAAGCTCGCCGAAAGCCCAGCAAAACCTCACCCAGTTACCCTGACAGTTCTCTCAGTTGAGCTGTCAGCGCGCCGGATCACTCGCGGACGGTCAGCGGATCGCGATGGACCAAGGTATGAACCATCACGATCCGGACCGGTTTATCGTCTCGACCGCGGCGCACGCGCGCTCGTTCTTGTACTTTGATGTAGGCTCCCGACGAGCCGCGTACCCGTAGCATCTGGCTCAGTGTGTCACGCTCGCCATCCTGCAAGCTCTGGTAGCCTTGGCGCGCGGCAGCCTCGTCATCAGGATGGATTCTGCTCAACCAGTTCGAGATGTCTTCATCAGCGACGGCTGCGCCTTCGGCGAACAGCGTGCGCCAGCCCTCGGAGCTCGAAAGGCCTGAGTCGCTAATTCGCCATTCGAGGACGCCAGCATCGAGAAGATCGGCCGCGATCTCCGCTCGCGCTACGGCATCGGCGGATGTGTTAGCCCGTCGATCGCGTCGTCGCCATTCATTCTGCACGATGGAAACCGCTAGGATCAGCGCCAGCAACATGGGGGCGAATGCAGCGACCAAGACTTGCCAGTTCTCCTGAGTCAAGCGCCATACATCGACTTTTGCGCCGATGACATGAACCGCCAGCTGTCCGCTTGCGAGCGGCGCAGATGCCATTTCCGAATTGCTCTCGTCCGACTCGCGGGCGAGTTCGGAAACAGCCATGTCCTCGATCGACTGATGTTCCGCGGGCATTGCTGGAACAACCACGCGCGTTCGCGAGACGTCTGCGCCCGACGCCAAGATCAGGCGGCCATCCCTGTCGGACAGAAAGGCAAGAGGCGCCTTGGCGGCTGTGTTGCGCGCAAGCACGAGACTGTCGGTGAACACGCTGGCATCAAGCGCCAAAACCAGCGTGCGCGGAGAAGGCGCGTCCATCGGTATGGCGAGAAGGAGTGCGTTGCGCTCAGGCGCAGGCATGAGACGGGCGCGCTGGTCGATGCGGCGTGCGTCTTCAAACCGGAAGGGCGCGATGACCGGGCCGAAGCCCGTTGCATCGACCGCGCCGACATCGAGCTCAACCGACCCGGAAGCGTCAAGAATGGTCGCGCCGAGGATCGGTGAGTCAGCCGCAGCTTCCACGATGGCCCGGCGCGCCGCCAGCCGTTCCACGTCTGTCGCGTTTGGGGCAAGTGCTGCGTCAAGCGCGGCGCGATGCTTGAGGACGCCGGTTTCAGCCCTCGCCAGAATTGCCTCGATCTGCGTGGCGCCATACTGTGCGGCGACCGCGAGCCGGCTCCGGTCAACCTCGTGCGTCTTCTGTGACATCACGGCGAACAGCGCCACCAAACCGATCGCCAGGCCGATGCCGCCCGCGCGCCGGAGGGCGCCGATCAGCTTCGGATCGGCAAGATCGCTGACCCGCCGCACAAAAGCTGTTGGCGGCGGCTGCGAGAGTTGCGAGGCGGTGGATGGCTGCATGGCGTCACCAGATCCCGCGGCCATGGCCGGCAAAGTCGCCGCTTACAACGGATCGCCGGCCTTCCGGCGTGAACCGCAAGGAAAGCCCGAGCTGCACGTCGCTGTAGGCGGTCGAGGCATTGGCGGCGGCCCATCCGCCGACCGTCCAGTTCGCGCTGACGCGATAGGCGGCCTCAGCGCGGACCGCGCCAGCGACACTGGAGGACGCGCTTGATGCAAACTGCGCGCCCAAAGGATTCTGCAAGGGCAGGACAGGGGCGCTAGATTGCCGCGTCATCTCATAGGCAAGCGATCCATCCAGGCGCAGCATCCAGTCTTGCATCTCGGCGGTTTGGAGGTTCAGCGACCAGCCGGCGCGATGGAACTCCTGAGGGCTGAAGTACCCGCCATGGCCCCGCGTCTCGAAGTTGGTGTTCCTTGCATAGCTGTCGAACTGGTAGAACGGGCCGGTGGCGATGTAGTCAAAACCCGGCGCATCCAGCGTCTGTGCTCCACCGATGTCGATACGCACGCGATCATTGTTGGCGACGTTCAATCCTGTCAGCCGCGATGCAAGCACGCCGCCCGTAACGCGCACCCCGGGGGCAAGCGCGATGCTGGATCGCGCTTCAAGACCTGTCTCGATCACGGCGCCCCAGCCTGCGCCTCCCGCCGGATCACGCCGCCCTGCCAGGGAGGTCGCCGAGTCGTCCTTGGGCGTGGCGAAGGCGCGCGCTGCCACGGACCACCACGTTGCACGTCTTTCAATGGATGCTTCGGCGACGAGCGGCGCTCCGCCGATTGCGCGGCCTGGCGCCTCGGCGATCTGGACAGACAGTCGCATGGCGCCTTCCGTGCCTGCGGCGAAATAGGGAAGGGCGTGCTCAGTCCTGCCGCCAAGGGTGGAGTCGAGCGCCAGGCCGGTAACGCCGGCTTCCAGCAAGAACCCGCCGTAGGCGAAGCCGGTCGAAACACGCACCGCCTGCGCCTCGAACCGCCCATCGCCTGCTGAGTTGCGGGGCAGGCGGGCGGTGGTTGTCTGCTCGACCCATGGCGCGCCAACACCAGCCAGCCGTTGATGCCGCGATGGCGCCAGGCGTTGCGCTGTCGCAAAGTCCTTCCGCGCGATCGCGGCGTCTGCCTGCCCATTGACGAGCGCGGGCGCAAGCGGGCCTTGCCCTGCGCTGGCGAGCGTCGTCAACTCGTCGAGGCGATCCTCGCGTGCAGCGGCCAGCACAAGGCCCTCGGCGCTCTCCGCATCGGCGGACTGGACGTAGAGATCGCGAAACGCGAGTTCCGCCGACCGAGCCTCTCCAAGCTCAAGGCGTGTCCAGGCCTCACGCATCCGTGCGGGTCGAGCAACGCCGGCATAAGCCGACGCTTGCTGCGCCCATCCCAATGCGTCTCGGAACCGTCTCGCTTCGAAAGCGCCGGTCGCGCGGTCAAGCAGTGTTTCTCCAACAATGCGATCGGCATCACTGGAATACCCGACGCCGAGGTCGCGCAGGCGCGCAGCGAACGCCTCGGCCGCGTTCCAGTCCTTGTGTGCGCGGGCCTGCGCGGCGGCGAGTACAAGGGCGTCCGCAGCGACGGAGATCTGGCGAGTTTGAATATCATCCGGGCGAGTGACGTTGGAATCGAGCGCGAGAAGCGCCAGCCCCGGTGCGGGATCGTTCAGGCGCAAGCCGGCCAGCGCCTCGCCAAGCCTTGCCTCCTGGTCTGGACCGAGCTTGGCTGCCTCGTGAAAGAGCGCGCGCGCCAGCGCTGCGTCCGATTCCAGGATCGCCCAGCCGGCGGTGAGGGCAAGATCATGACGGCCGGAGTCGAACGCGAGAATCGCCGCGTCTGACCAGGCCTTGCCTGCGATCGCCTGCTTTAACTGGGCCTCATGCCGCGCGTCGCGAAGCGTTGCCAGCTCTGCTGGAGCCGGCGGCGAATGGTTTGGGGCCGTCGCCGTAGCCAGCAGCCGATCCAGGCCGTCAAGATTCAGCTGGCGCGCCGCACGCTCGACGTTCGTGGAGCGCTGTGCTGGCGTGCTGCACGTCGCAAACAGGTAGGTGTGAAAGGCAAGAAGCGGCTTCTGCTGTTCGAGGGCGGTGAGCGCTTCGCTACGCAGCCAGATGGCGTAGTCATCTTCGCATGCGGGCGCTTCCGGCGCGAGCGCGAGCACCTGTGTCCAGGTCCGGGTGGCGAAGGCATCACGCAGGCCGCTGTCACGCTGGCCCCGGGTGATCGCCGCCAAAAGCTTGTCATCCGGTCGCCAGGCGGGATAGCGCGTGCGCAGGCTGAGCACCTGGGTTTCCGCCATGTGCCAGTCGCCAGTCGCCAGCGTGTTCCATATCGCGCGAAGCGATTCCCTCGCGGGCGAGGCCGGTGCAAGCCTTTGCGGTTGATCCGGCGACCGGGCTGCGTCAGGCGTTTCGTCCGGAATCCCGAGGCGCGTGACGTTCACCTCCATTACGGCCTGCGCGCCAGCTAGCGGCGCGATTGCGAGAGCAACAGCGACCACGACAAGCTGGCGCAAACCGCGCAGGAAAGGCAAATGGATCGTCACTGTGCCCGGTTCCGTCGCCGCATGTAGTGAGCGATGCCGGCCAGAACCACGGCGACGGCGAAAATCAGGCCTCCAAGCGTCAGCACCCAGCGCCAGGGCGATTGCCCATTCTGCAGTGCGACGCGGTCGGCGCTCGAAGCGTCGCCCGAGAAGAAGGACTTGCCGACAGGCTGGACCGAAACGGTTGACGGGTCTTCGCGCCAAACCGCGGCGCTGCCCCTTAGCTGACTCCAGTGCGTAGGCTCGACAAGATGACGCACGGATGACAACAGCGCCTCGCTTGTTTGGGCTGTTACAACTGTCACCAGCTGGCCGCGATGGGACGCGTTTTCCGCCGACGCGATCAGGCCGCTGCTACCGAGGTCGGACAGTTGACGCAGGCGCACAAGATGGGCGCCGGACATGTCGTCCGGGAATTTCGGATCGTTCAGCGCAAGCCGGATTGGGCCGTCGATGAGGTTTCTTACGGCGGGCCGGGCGCCCACGATCAGCGTATGGATTTTGGCCGGCTCGGCCCCAAAGTCGAAGTCTATGCCGGAAAACAACGCCCCATGAGTCTGACCGAGCTTTGCCGCGAGGGTCCACACGGCTGCCAGCGTCTCGCTGCGATGATCGGCCGCCCGGATTGCGAACGGCGCCGTCGAGGCTGCGGAGAACGGAAAGCCGGTCTCGCTCAAGAGTGCGAGGTTTGGCAGCTCAGCATAGCTGGGTGAATTCGGAACCTGGATCATCGATGATCCGTCCAACACAAAGGCAAGATTCCTGTTGTTGCGCGTCGCGCAGGCGCCGGCCTGAACGCGGGCGAGTTCGGCGCTGAGGCGAACGGTGTTTCGCCCGGGACGGAAGTTGCGCGCCGGCAGTCGAAGTTCGTATCCGGAAGCGGCTTCACCGTCCGTCCGGGCCAGCGCCACGGCGCGGCGGAATATACCATTCACGAAGAGATTGAGGACGGAGCCCGGCTCAAGGCCTGCCCCATAGGCGAAGTCCAGCGATAGAATGATCTCATCCTTTTCGCGTGCGAAGAAGTCGGCCGGCAGTTCGAACGACAGGTCGAAAGCGGCCGATTCCTCACCGACTGTGCTTTTGGACGCCAAGCCCAACTGCTCGAAAGTGTAGGTCGCGCCGGTGCGAAGCGGGCCGTGTGCGCTGAGCGCAAAGCCTCTGGGAGCATCTTGTTCGCTGATTTGCATGCTTGTGGCGTCGGCCAGGGGAAAGCCGGTGACGCCAAGAGCCAGGACAGCCCGCGTGACAGCTTCGTCCGTGTGACCGGACGCCACGATCACGAAGTGCGTTGGATCAAGCGGGGAGGGCCCGACGGCGAGATAGCCCTCTTCCTTGTCCACTGTACGGGGATCAATCGCCAGCAGGGCTCCCACTTCCGCGAACGTGCCAACGATGATGACGTCGGTATCGCGGTTGGCAAGCGCAAGGCGTGGGGCCGGCGATCCCGTAACGCTACTGGAAACCGCCCGGGCCGAGGCATGAGAGATTTCGGGTAGCTTGAACGAAAGGCGATTTGTGACGGCTTGGGCCGACAAGGCGCCCCAGGTGAGTTGCGCGCGACGCGGCTCTCCGGCTGCCGTAACGATCGTGAGATGTTCGACGCCGCCGACGCCTGGCGACAGGAAACGGTCGAGATCGGCGAGAGTCCAAGCGAACTTGCGCCGCTGGTAGCTCACCTCAAGGCTGGAGCGTTCAGTATCGATCTCCGTCCACAGTTCATCCGCCGTCGGGTCCTGACAGTCAAACGTGTAGCGCTGGACAGCCTCGAAACCGAGCGTGTTGAAACCGGGCTTGAAGCCGCCAACGATCGACACTGAATCCATCGCCCCCGTCAGCCCTGTCGCCGCGTCCAGTTGGGCGGCGAACTGGCTGTTCAGCGAAAGTCTCAGATGGGCGCTGGTGGAGGCTTGGGCGCGGCTGGTTGCATGACGCAGGACGAGTCGGACGGACTTGATATCGGCCTGGGGCGCGAGCGCGAATGAGAGATCCTCGCGTGCCGAAGCACCGTTAAGACGCATGCTACCCTGTTGCGCACGCAGCGTCGTGAGCGGCGCTGCAAACTGACTGGTCCCGTTCGCGAGATCGCGGCTGGTGGCCGCCTTCGGCGGAGCGCTGCGTGCGAAGACGTCCTGGGCGCCGGCAGGAGCGACAAGCCATCCGGTGGCGACAAACGTCATCAGCAGGGAAGGGGACAGGCGTTTCATGTGCGAAAAACTTTGCTGCGAATGACGGTCAGGTGATCGAGGGCGCCGGTGACGCCCTGATGCGCGAGGAAGCCGATCTGGCCGATGACGCCCCGCGAGCTCACGCGCTTGTCCTGGAATGCGCGCCAGTTTTGGCTGCGCGAGTAGACAAGCGCCACGACGGTGCGCCACTGGGCGGCGGTCTTGAGTTCGAACCGGAGGCCGACGGCCGCTTCGCCGCCTTGACGAACGATCGACTGGACGTAGAGATCGAGCGGGAAGTGGGACGCCGCGCCCAGCAGACGGGCGTCGATGCGCACCACTGAGCCAGGCGACAATTGTTCGGCAGACAGTGCGTCCGCGACGACGCCGATCCCGGTAACCGAGATATCCGTCATGCGCACGCTGAGCCGTCCGGAGGCGCCTGACAGTTCGATGGAGGCGGCGCGATCAATGCGCGGGAACACGCGGCGTTGGGCGCGTTCATAGAGCGCGCCAAGTGCGCCGATCAGCAGGAACAGGTGGAAAGTGTTCCACAGCAGTGCGACGACGATGTAGCCGGCTATCTGAGGTTCAAGTAGCATGCGGACAAGGCCCGCCACTTCCGCAAGACCGACAACCGCGATCAGGATGTAGAACGGCCGCGCCAGCGGCGAGACGAAGTTGCGTTCGAGCGACTCACCCTTAGGCGTCACGTCGAATGTCGGCGCGCGGGGATTGCGGAACACCCGCAGGATCGCGCCCGAGCAATGCACGGCCTGGACGATCTCGTAAAGTTCCGAGGCGAACACCCATCGGCTTCCGCCGTAAAGCATGCTGGTGAGAAGCAGCGCGCCAATGACGTGCGGCACACCATACGCCAGGAAGTACTCCACGCCCACCGCGTAGATCTGGATGCCGAAGATCAAGTACACGAGTGGCGTGAGGATGAAGGCCATACGCGCTAGCGAGAAGAACCAGAAGAAGCACGAATTGAGATAGCCAAGCCGTTGCGCCAGCGTCAGCCCAGTCTTGACCAGTGGGTTCTTGAGCAAAAAGATTTGCGCCATTCCCTGCGCCCAGCGCATGCGCTGGACGATGAAACCCGAGAACGTCTCCGGCGAAAGTCCAGCCACCATCGGGCGCGCAACATAGGCGCTATGATAGCCGCGCGCATGAAGCTCGAGTGCGGTTTCGGCGTCCTCGGTGATTGTTTCGCCCTGAATTCCCCCGATCTCCATGATGTGCTTGCGCCGGAGCACTGCAGCCGAACCACAAAAGAACGAGGCGTTGTAGCCATCCAGGCCTTTCTGAATGACCGAATAGAACATCTCGTTTTCGCTAGGCATCCGGTCAAACGTGTCGAGGTTCCGCTCGACCGGGTCCGGATTGAGGAAGAAGTGCGGCGTTTGCACCAGGAAGAGTTTGGGGTCCGCCAGGAAGTACCCGACCGTGCGAAGCAGGATATCCGCCGTGGGTACATGGTCAGCGTCCAGAATCAGGATCAGCTCGCCGGATGTCTGCGTCAGCGCGGCGTTGATGTTTCCCGCCTTGGCGTGATCATTGCGTTCGCGTGTGAGATAGGTGGCGCCCGTCCGCTCGCAGAGCTGCTGTAGCCGTTGATGCCGTTCTTCCGCCTCGGCTGCTTTCCTGGGGTCCATCTGAGTGCGTTTGGCCACAGTGCCACCATCGTCCAGAAGGTAGACGCTGCATCGTCCCGCCGGATAGGAGACCGCCATAGCCGCCCGGACCGTCACCTCCAGCAACTGTTCATCCTCATTGTAGGTGGGGATAAGAATGTCGACCGTCGGCGATTTTGTCGCGCCCACCGGCGCCGGCACGGGCCTGCGATCCGCGACATCCGCCGAAAGGAACATCGACAGCAGCAAGATCACGAAGCCGTAGAGTTCGGCGCCAAACAGGGCGAGCGCAAAGAACAGCGACACCGGATCCGAAAACGGAATCGTCTCGGACGCACGCCACAGCATGTAGCGCGTGCTGGTGAACAGCGTGAGCAGCAGGATAAAGACGCGGAGTGGCCCGCCCGCCGGCTGAACCCACGTCATCGTGACGAAAACGCAGGCGGTTGCAACTGCGAGCGTGACTTGTCCGTTGAGGTCGACCGGCGTCGATGCAAGCACGGCGATCGTGAACAGCGCGACTAGCGCGCTGAGCGTCTTAGTGCGCTCGATGCCGAATGTTGCTGAGGCGGACATGTCGCGAAAATTTCACCGCGATCACGCGACCGCAGGACCACGCTAGCGACCAAGCGTAATCAATCGATGAATTTACAGCGCGTCAGTAAGGATCAATAAAGCACTATGAGCGCGCCACTGGCGGCGGCGCGAAATATGCCGAGACAGGAAACGCAAACGACCACGCAGCCGCAGATCTTGGCGAGGTTCGCCAGATCCGTAGCAGCGTTCTTGAGAGCAAGCCTGGACATGCGTATCTGTGATTGGTTGCTGTGACGAAGCATGACTTTAAGCGAAGAGTGTCAACCGCGGGTGGTCTCGCTGCGTGAAGTTTTATGGAATTTGTGTCGTTCGCGGGGGGGCGGCATGCTGCTGTACCGGAGATGATCACCTGGGCGAAAGAGCCTCGGGTGGGGCTAGCGTTCAGCGCTAGTTCGTGTCCGGCGCAATCTGCTTGGAAAGTTCACGTTCGATGCGCTGGTCGGGAACAACCCAGAGCAAGGCGACGAAGGCAAAGCACGCCTGCGCCCAGAGAGGATCGGCGAGCGCGGCAGTGGCGAGGCCGACGACGTAGATGAGCAAGGACACGATTCCCTTAGCATCGCCCCCAACAGCGCGCTTCAGCGCGTGGTCTCGTCCATGCGCATTGATCAAGAGGCTCTGCAAGACGTAATACGCGATCGCCGGCGCCAGCAGCGAAGCCCCATAGACAATGGTCGGCCAGCGCGCCCCATGTGTGTCGCCAAGCCACGCCGTCGAGAACGGCATGAGCGAAAGAAAAAACAAGAGGACGATGTTGGCCCACAGGATCGCGCCATTCACACGCTCCGCCGCATACAAGAGGTGATGGTGATTGAGCCAATAGAGCGCGACGTAGATGAAACTTAGCGCGTAGCTCAAAAAGGTCGGCGTCGCGGCGGCCAGGTCTGGTAGCTCGTGACCCTGGGGCGCACGCAGTTCAAGCACCATGATCGTGATGATGATAGCGATGACCCCATCGCTGAAGGCAGTGTTCCCCGTCACGGCCTTTGAGACAACAGCGGCGTTTTGCTAAAGGAGTGTTTTGGCTCATCGTAATCCTTGAAGGGATACGCGATGAGACAGAGAACTGGGCCGAACGGATCGGCCGACAGGCACGTCAAAGAGATCAAGCGCCAGACGCGGTGCAAGTTTTCGGCTGAAGAGAAGATCCGGATCGTGCTCGACGGCCTGCGCGGAGAGAGTTCGATCTCCGAGCTTTGTCGGCGCGAAGGGATTGCCGAGAGCCTCTATTACAACTGGTCGAAGGACTTCCTGGAGGCCGGCAAGAAGCGCTTGTCGGGGGACACGGCGCGTCAGGCTACGCCCGGCGAAGTCGTCAGCTTGAAGCGTGAAGCTCGCGACCTGAAGGAGGTGCTCGCCGAGACCCTTCTGGAGAACCGCCTGCTCAAAAAAAGCATGATCGCGGATGGGGGCGACCCAGAATGAGATATCCCGCATCCGAAAAACTGGAGATCATCCGGCTCGTCGAGCAATCGAGCCTGCCGGTCAAACGCACGCTGGCGCAGCTTGGGGTCTCTCGCCCGACCTTCTATCGTTGGTACGACCTTTATCGTCGCTTCGGCGAAGTCGGCCTGGAAGACCGCACGTCCCATCCGGGGCGCATCTGGAACCGCATCCCCGATCACGTGCGCCGGGACATGCTGGAAATGGCGCTGGCGCGGCCGGAGCTCAGCCCGCGAGAGCTTGCGGTCACGTTCACGGATGAACGCTGCTACTTCGTCTCAGAGGCCAGTGTTTACAGGCTTCTGCGATCGCATGACCTCATCACCAGTCCGGCGTTCATCGTCATGAAAGCCGCCGATGAGTTTACCGACAAGACAACTGCGCCGAACCAGCTCTGGCAGACTGACTTCACGTACTTGAAAGTGATCGGCTGGGGATGGTTCTATCTCTCGACCATCCTGGACGACTTCTCGCGATACATCATCGCCTGGAAGCTCTGCACCGGCATGGCGGCGACTGACGTTCAGGATACGCTGAACCTGGCGCTCGAAGAAACCGGACTCGACCACGCCAATGTTGTGCATCGTCCGCGGCTCTTGTCTGACAATGGTCCCTGCTACATCTCGGGTGATCTGGCTGAGTATCTGGAAGACAAGGGCATGCCGCACACGCGCGGTGCGCCCTATCATCCCCAGACCCAGGGCAAGATCGAACGCTGGCATCAAACGCTCAAGAACCGCATCCTGCTTGAGAACTACTTCCTGCCCGGCGACCTCGAAGCGCACATCGCCGCGTTCGTCGGCCACTACAATCATCAGCGCTACCACGAGAGCCTGAACAACCTGACGCCCGCCGACGTCTACACCGGGCGCGGCCACACCATCCTGCTTGAACGTGAGAAGACGAAAAGGAAGACAATGAAACTACGGCGCTTGCAGCACGCCAGAGCCGCTGCTTAACTCAAACCAGATGAGCCGAACCTCCTGAACATCAGGCAGCCACAGGTCTCAAATTATCTGATGACGGACAGGTAGGTGACTTCGCCTCTCGGTGTAGGGCCGCTGAAAACTACGCGCTGAAGATATCCGGACAGCACGTTGCCATAGTAGAGTTCTGTATCGCTCTCAAATCCAAAGCGACCATAGTACCTCGGGTTGCCATAGACAACGCAACCAGCTGCCTTCATCGACATGAGCCTGTGAAGGCCGTCGCGGGCAAGAGCCTGGCCGACGCCCTTCTTCTGATGCTCTGGCCTGACTGACAGAGGTCCTAGGCCATACCAGTCGTCGATTTTTCCGTTGATTGCGACGGGTGAGAACGCTACGTGGCCGATTACTTCACCTCCCTGAATCGCAATCAGCGAAATGGTCAACGCCCCAGCAGCCCTCAACGCGTCAATGATCTTGCTCTCCGTTTGATCGCTGTGAGGCAAACCCTTGAAGGCCGACTCTGTAATGAAACGGATGATCGCAGCGTCCGAAGGACGCTCCTGTCTAATCTGCATATTGAAGAACCTATCAAAGAACCAAACTACGCGACCGATCATGGTACTGCGCTCAACGCAGTCGCGGACAGTTGCGGCTATGCGTCCCGTGAGTTCGAGACGATCAGCGGATTCTCGCAATCTCTAGCATGTATCGATGCTAGAGCAGGCCGGCAGATAAACGCAAGCTCTTCAAATGTCGCCTTCTGGGTGAATGACAGCCCAGACGATGCGGGCGGTCTTGTTGGCGTGCGCGGTTGCAGCCTGTCGAGCTGGTTTGCGTGCAAGGAGATCAACCAGGCGCGGATCGACGCTCTTAAGCTTGTTTTTGGCGTACCGGACAAGCGACATCATGCCGACGAACAACAATTTGCGTAAGTAGCGATCTCCCATCTTGGTGATGCGCCCGAGACGTTCTCTGCCTCCGCTGGAGTTCTGACGCAGGGTGAGGCCAAGCCAGGCGGCGAACTCGCGACCCGAGCGGAACTGACCGGGATCGGTGACTGATACCAGCCGCCACAAATCATGACGCGGTCGCCCACTTGCGCTGTGTGATGGAGGTGAGGCGGGCCGGCGTTGCGATGAGACTGTTCCAGGCGGTGCAGCAAGCATCGACGATGGCGTCGTAGGTCTCGTAGATTCGCAGCGCGAGATTGTTGGCGCGCAGGAACTCCCAGACGTTTTCGACCGGGTTCAACTCGGGCGCGTAGGGCGGCAGGTAGATGAGCGTGACATTGTTCGGCGGACGTATGGCGGTCGGGGAGTGCCAGCCGGCCCCGTCGATCACCAAGGCGGCGTGGGCGTCGGGAGCGATGCTGCGGCCGATTTCCTCAAGATGCAGGTTCATGGCCTCGGCGTTGACCTGAGGCAGCACCAGGGCGGCGCCGACGCCGCGTTCAGGACAGACCGCGCCGAACAGATAGGCCCATTCATAGCGGGTGTCGCGCCGGGCCCGCGGCCGCGAGCCGCGCTTGGCCCAGATGCGCGTCAGTGTTCCCTTCTGGCCGATGCGCGCTTCATCCTGGAACCAGATCTCCAGCGGCTTGTCTTGGGCTTCGGCTGGCAGCGCCGCCTTCACGAGGGCCGGGAACTTTTTTAAACGCCTCTTGCGCGGCTTCGTCGGCTTTGGGGTGGCGCGGGCGCACCGACAGCCGCGTGAAGTCGAGCTGCTTCAAGACCCGTTCGACCTGGCGCTCAGAGAGGTCGACGCCAAAGCGCACCTTGATCTCACCCTGAAGATCGACACAACGCCAGCGCACCATGCCGGTGACGGCGACATCAGGACCCTCCTCGACGAGTTCGGCCAGCTCGGCCTTCTGCTCCTCGCTCAACCGCGAGGGCCGGCCCGGCCGCTGCCGGTCGCTCAAGCCCTCGAGCCCTTCCTCATTGTAGCGGTGAACCCAATCGCGCAGCGTCTGGCGGTCCATCCCCGCCGCCGCAGCCGCCTCGGTCCGCGACGCCCCTTCCAGCACCAGCGCGAGCGCCAACAGACGCCGAGCCTGAGCCACGTCCTTCGACCGCCGCGCCGCCGCTCGCAACTCCCCGGCCGACAACTCGTCCCGCTCGATCGCAACCGCCATCGCCTCCCTCCATGCGACTCAATCGCTCGAAGGAATCACGCTCGCCTCGACCCGGGAATCCCCCAGAGTCAGAATTTAAGACGGCTGGTATGAGGCTGCGAGGGCAGAGGCCCCGATCGGTCCAATGCCGGGGATGGTCGCAAGCCGCCGCGACAGCCCATTGCTGCAATGCCAGCGCTGCAAGTCACGATCAATGCCCTGGATCCTGCTGTGCGTGTCGAATGCTTGCTGCGACAGCATCAGGACGGCCTTGGCCGCTTCCTCGGGTATCTCTAGCGCTTCACCATCGAGGATCTGTTTGGCGATGAGCAGGGCGCGCTCAAGCCCTCGTGGGATAGCTGTGACGCCGTTTTGATTGTAAAGCGACAGACACGGGCGGTCGCGGGGCAGGGCCTGTCGATTGCCGAATACCAGCGTTTGAACAGGCCATCGTCTCTCGTTCGATCGGAGCGCCGAGAGACTGATATGACAAAAATCGACGCGGCAATTTGCCGGCGCGATCTACGGTGTTGGTCGCTATCCTTGCCGTAAGTCCGCCGACAGCTTCCAGGCCATGACGATCTAACCTCGCCCGTCGTGCATGCACCGGTCAGGGACACGTTTGCTTGTCACGCCCATCAAGCGTCCGTCGCATGACCGCTCAAGGGGCCGAGGCTTCGGACCTTCGGTCCTGCAGGCCGCACCAACCCCTTGCGCGGTCACCGCTACGCTTGCTTTCCGGCCGCTCCTGAGGGGCGTCGCAAACGCGACCCCGGCGGGGCTGATCCCGCGGGATCACAAGGAAGATCATCATGGACCGCGCGTCCTTCGAACTCATCGGCAATGTCGGCAAACTCGAGATCAAGCCGCTCAAAGGCGACAGACACCTCGCCATCGTTTCCCTCGCAACGTCCGAACGCTGGAAGGCCGAGTCTGGCGACTGGAATGAAAAAACCTACTGGCATCGGGTTGCCGTCTTTGCGCCGGCCAAGGTCTCCTTGATCGAGAAAGCCGTTCAGGTCGGCACCCGCCTCCGCCTTGTTGGACAGATCCGTCCTGGCTCCTGGGAAGATGAGCGCGGCCAGACCCGCTACTCCATCGAGTTCGTGGTGACCGGTTTGGGTGATGTCGAGATCCTCGCACGCGGCAAGCCGAAGGCTGACGCACAATCCGAACCGGTGATCGTCGGCGAAGAAGCGCCGAAGCCGAAGCGCAAGCGCGCGGCCTGACGGCCTGGCCGGCGGCGCCAAGCCGCCGGCCTTGTCTCGCTCTTCCAACAATCCGGATTCTCAAGGAGGTCACCATGACCGCCATCGCGAATACGCAATCGCTTCACGATGCCGTCACCGCCCGGATTATCGCAGAACTCGAACAGGGACGCTTCCCATGGGTCCAGCCATGGGCGTCTTCATCAGGAGGGACGCCGCTTGGTTTGCCCCAGAACGCATCGACCGGACGAACCTATTCCGGGATCAACATTCTTCTGCTCTGGTCCGCCGCGATCGAGCAGGGGAGACCCTCGCAACGCTGGCTGACCTTCAAACAGGCGCTCGCTCTCGGCGGCAATGTGCGCAAGGGCGAGAAAGGGACGATGGTTGTCTACGCTGATACCTTCATTCCGAAAGCCGAGCAGGAGAAGGCGAGTGCGTCAGGGGAGGATGCCCGCCGCGTTGGCTTCCTGAAGCGCTTCACTGTGTTCCATGTGGAGCAGTGCGACGGGCTTCCACTTGATGCGGATGCGCCGCCGCTTCCCGGGCGAACCGAGGTGTTGTCACATGTCGATGCGGTTGTCGCGGCGACGGGCGCAGACATACGGATCGGCGGTGAGATGGCGTTCTACTCGCCAAGCCACGACTTCATTCAGGTTCCCCCGCAGCAGGCGTATTTCGAGCCGATCAACTGGTACCGGACCGTTTTGCATGAGGCTGGCCATTGGGCAGGCGGCCCTTCGCGTCTCAACCGCGATTTCTCTGGCCGACATGGTAGCCAAGCTTATGCGCGTGAGGAACTCGTCGCTGAACTCTGCTCGGCTTTTCTCTGCGCCGAGCTCGGTGTCGTCCCCACTGTTCGCCATGCGGACTACCTCGGCGCCTGGCTGGAAATTCTCCAAGGGGATAACCGGGCCATATTCCAGGCCGCGTCGATGGCGTCCAAGGCAGCCGATTTCGTCATGGGGCGCTCGACAGGCTGTTAGATTCGTCCACCGTCCTGAGCAAGATGTCAGGCGAAGTGAGAAATTGACCCCCTAGCGAACTGAGGAATTGACCCCCTCGGGTATTGGACGCGAGGAGGTTCAAGTGACGAGAGACGTCGGGGAAAGTCCTGCATTGGCGAGGTCGATGCAGGGGCAGTTGATGCTGGATGCCGAGGAGGTGGCCGCGATGAAGCGGCTGCACGAGCTTGGCTGGGGCGCCAAGCGTCTTTCGCGGGAGTTTGGGTGCGCGCGGAACACGGTGAAGCGCTATCTTCGTGAGAGCGGGCCTGTTGTGTTCCGGAAGCCGGAGCGGCGGACGGCGTTCGATGGTCTGGAGGATTGGCTGCGCGAGCGCTTTTTCCGGCATGGCGGCAACGCCGACGTCATTCGCCAGGAGCTTGCAGCCGAGCACGGGATCGTAATCGGCCTGCGATCGGTGGAGCTGCGGGTGCAGGGCTGGCGCCGGGAGTTGGCGGCGCAGAAGCGTGCGACCGTACGGTTCGAGACTGCGCCGGGTCGTCAGCTGCAGATCGACTTCGGCGAAGCGCGGGTGTGGATCGGCGAGGAACGGGTTCGGGTCCACGTGTTTGTGGCGACGCTGGGCTACTCGCGTCGCGTGCATGTCCGGGCCTCGCTCCGCGAGCGTCAGGCGGACTGGTTCGCCGGCATGGAGGGCGCGTTCCTGGCGTTCGGCGGTGTTCCCGAGGAAGTGCTGCTCGACAATGCGAGGGCGCTGGTCGAGCACCATGACGCTGTTACACGAGAGGTGCGGTTCAACGCGCGGCTGCACGCCTTCGCCCGCTATTGGGGGTTCAAGCCGCGAGCCTGCGCTCCCTACCGGGCGCGAACCAAGGGTAAGGATGAGCGCGGTGTTGGCTATGTGAAGCGGAACGCGATTGCGGGACGGCGCTTCGCCAGCTGGGCGGCGTTTGAAGCGCATCTCGAGCACTGGACACGTGAGGTGGCTGATCAACGCATCCATGGCACGACCGGCATTGCGCCAGCTGAGCGCTTCAGTGAGGAGGCGGACGCGCTGAAGCCCTTGGGCGGTCGCGCGCCATTCGGCCAGTTGCGGGATCTGGTGCGCAAGGTTCAGGCCGACTGCGCCGTCGATCTCGACACAAACAGCTACTCCGTGCCCTGGCGGCTGATCGGAGAAAGCGTGCAGGTCGTGGTGCTGGGTGGTCGCGTGGTCGTGCGTCATGCCGGCGTCATTGTCGCTGATCATCCGCTGTCCCAGGGTCGCCGCCAGCGCATCGTCGACCGGGCGCATCTGGTCGGAGTGGCGGGCGCGTCGGGCGCCGTGCGGGCAGCGAAGTCGCCCGAGCCGGAACGAGCGCAGTTGCTGCGACCGCTCGCCGAATACGAAGCTCTGGTCGGGGGTGGCTGGTGAAGAAGCCCATCGATATGGATACGTTGCTAGTTCAACTCGACCGGCTCAAGCTGACAGCGATCCGGGACCAGCTGGACACACTGCTCGACGAGGCGGCGCGGTCGAAAATGACGTTGCGCGAGGCGTTGTCGTTCCTGGTGACGCGAGAGATCGCGCGGCGCGATGAACGCCGGATCTCGATGTCCAGCAAGCTGGCGCAGTTCCCCTTCGTTCGAGAGCTCGACAGCTTCGACTTCGAGGCGCAGCCGTCGCTGGACCCGGGACAGCTACGTGATCTGGCGACCTGTCGCTGGATTGCACATGGCGATGCGGTCCTGTTCCTGGGGCCGCCTGGCACGGGCAAAACTCATCTTGCCGTGGCCCTCGGCCGCGAGGCTATCCGGCAGAACTACAGCGTCCAGTTCGTCACGGCCGCGACGCTGGTCGCAATGCTCGCCAAGGCGCATGCTGACGGCGCGCTGGACAAACAGCTGACAATCCTGTCGCGGCCAAAGCTCCTGATCATCGATGAGCTCGGCTACCTGCCGTTCGAGGCCAACGCAGCGCACCTGTTCTTCCAGCTCGTATCGCGACGCTACGAGAAAGGCGCGATGCTGCTCACGTCAAACCGCTCGGTGGGTGAGTGGGGAAGCGTGTTCGGCGATCCTGTCGTCGCCACCGCGATCCTCGATCGGCTGCTCCACCATTCCACGGTGATCACCATACGCGGTGACAGCTATCGGCTTCGCGAAAAGCGTCGATCCGGCCTTCTGCAGAAGGCCGGATCGACGCTCGAAACTAACAGCACAGCTACGCAGTGAGAGGGGGGTCAGTTCTTCACTTCGCCCAGGGGAGCAAATCTCCACTTCGCTTGACAGGAGCCGTCGCTCGAACACACGAGATCAGTTGCATAACCTGCCGGTCGGACGAATATGAGAGGTTGTCAGCCCTCACCTGCGACCAAACCTGCCGAATTCGCGCAGGGAACGACTGCCAATGCGCTCGGTCGATTGCAGCGGCTGCACGCCAGCGAACTGCCGAAACGACTCGAGAAAGCGTCATCATCTTCATACTCCGGTTGGTCGTATGTTGAGTGCCGCCGCCCGCCGTTGGCAGGTGGCTCGCTTCCATTTGCAAGCAATCATGAGACCACCGAGTGGCATGCCGTGGGCTGCCCGCAGGATGTGTCGGAAATATCCTGATCACGCCTCGGAAAACCGAGAAGCAATCACCCCTCAGTAGCTCGTACGGATATCCGCTTCCCGCACTCAGACCCTGAACGCGCGTCCCATTTTGGATCATTTGCCTGCGATGGTGCAGCCTTGCCAATTGATAGCTAGCGCCTGCGCGCGAGAGCCGTACATTACGCCGCGAAGCGAGCTAGGCTCCATACTCAATTGACGCCCTCCAGGTGACGGCTGCGACGAGGAATACGGCCGACAGGAAGGTGTCGGCGAGAACTGTCAGGTTGGCCGAGCACGATTCTTCTGGGCTTTCGACGCACCTGTCGGGACTACGCGACCGCCCTGTTCCAGACAGATTCCGAGCGTGCTCGCAGTACACGGACTGCGCCGCGGCTGAGCAGATGCCGCTGGATGTTGAACGCGTTGTAGACAGCGGCATGCGTTTCAAGAAAGCGCTGCGCCGATGACCGGCTCTTGAACCCCTGCATCTTTCGCTCTCGCCTTCGAATGGAAAGATGCGAGTTCTCAGCGCGATTGTTCTCGCGCAGTCGTCCGGGTCGATGACGATCGGCTAGCCCCAAGCGATCGAGCGCCGCACGATAGGATCGCAATCCGTCGGTGACGATGGTCTCGGGCTCGATTTTCTAATCCTTCAACAATCGTAGCAGGAATCGAAGCGCCGCTCCAGCATCGCGTCGCTTCTGAACCATTATGTCCATCACCTCGCCTTCATGATCGACTGCGCGCCAGATCCACACATGCTCGCCGGCGATCTTCGAGACCATCTCGTCGAGATGCCAGCGTGGAGATGGCGGAAGCTTGCGACGGCGTAAGTTGGCCGCGATCTTCGGGCCAAACTTCACGGTCCAGGCGCGGATCGTTTCGTAACTTACATCGATGCCGCGATGCGCCATCATCTCTTCGACGTCCCGGAGACTGAGCGTGAAGCGGAAGTAGAGCCAAACAGTGTGCTGAATCACGGCCGCAGGGAAACGGTGCCGTTTGTAGGAGATTCGCGTCATTGGGGTCCCCGGGAGGCCAATAACCACGGCCCTCACCAGAGATGGTGTGGACGGCGCTCACGGCGGCATCAACGTGCCAGGATGATTGTCGTTGAACACATCATCAAGGAGCGCCGTCCACGGAAGAGATTACCACCGTCGGGGTCGACCTGGCCAAAAGCATTTTCCAGATTCATGCCGTTGACGCAGCTGGCCGGGCGGTCGTCGAGAAAGCCCTGAAGCGGCGCGATCTGGTCACGTTCTTCGGCAGGCTGCGGCCCCGTCTCATCGGTATTGAGGCCTGCGGTACGGCCCATCATTGGGGACGCGAGCTGACCAGACTGGGTCATGACGTGAGATTGATCCCGCCAGCCTATGTCAATCCCTACGTCAGACGACAGAAAAATGACGCGGCGGACGCTGCAGCAATCTGCGAAGCCGTGACCCGGCCATCCATGCGCTTCGTGCCGATCAAGACCGAAGATCAGCAGGCGGCGCTGATGCTGCACCGCGTCCGCTCCCTGCTGACCTCCCAGCGAACCGCCCTGATCTGCGCGATCCGCGGCCATATGGCGGAGCTTTGTCTGGTCGCCCCGGCGCGCAATCTCCGACCGCTCCTCGATGTACTTGCTGATCATGACGATGAGAGCCTACCGCCGCTCGCTCGTGATGCGCTTGCACCGCTGGCCATGCAGCTGGCTTCGCTCGACGCCCAACTCTGCGATCTCGACCGCAGGCTACTGGCCTGGCATCGTGCGAATGACACCAGCCAGCGGCTAGCGACAATCCCCGGCGTCGGACCGGTCACCGCCTCCGCGCTCGCCGCCAGCGTCACCGACCCGTCGATGTTCGCTTCCGGGCGGGAGTTCTCAGCCTTCCTTGGCCTGGTCCCGCGACAGAATACCAGCGGCGGGAAAGTGCGGCTCGGGCGTAGGTCCATGATGGGCGACCGCTATCTGCGCACTGTCCGTCGTCGGATAACTTGAGACAGCGAGTGCGGTTTCCTAACGGAGGATTCTGCTCATCTGGTGTTGGTGTTTAAGCAGCGCGTCTGGCGTGCTGCAAGCGGCGTTGTTCGAAGGTGCGCTGTTTGATGGCCTCCCGTTTCATGAGGATGGTGTGGCCGCGGCCTGAGTAGACGTCGGCGGGCGTGAGGTTGCCGAGGCTCTCGTGGTAGCGGCGGTGGTTGTAGTAGCTGACGAAGTCGCCGATCTGGGCTTCAAGGTCTCCGGGCAGGTAGTAGTTCTCGAGCAAGATGCGGTTCTTGAGCGTCTGATGCCAGCGCTCGATCTTGCCTTGCGTCTGCGGATGGTTGGGCGCGCCGCGGACATGACCGATGCCTTGGTCGTCGAGCCATTCAGCCAGATCGCCTGCGATGTAGGACGAGCCGTTGTCGGATAGCAGCCGCGGCCGATGAGCCCTGGGTCTCTCGTCGAGTCCGGACGCCTCCAGTGCCAGCTCGATTGTCGCGGTCACGTCGTTCGCCCGCATGGTGGTGCAGAGCTTCCAGGCGATGATGTAGCGCGAGAAGTCATCGAGGATGGTGGAGAGATAGAACCAACCCCAGCCAGTGACCTTGAGATAGGTGAAGTCGGTCTGCCAGAGCTGGTTGGGCGCGGTGGTCTTATCGTGGAACGCATCGGCCGCCTTCATCACGGCGAACGCCGGGCTGGTGATCAGGCCATGTGCCCGCAGAAGCCTGTAAACGCTGGCTTCCGAGACAAAGTAGGCGCGCTCGTCCGTGAAGGTGACGGCGAGCTCGCGCGGACTGAGCTCGGGCTGTTCCAGCGCAAGGTCGATGAGCTGGCCGCGCACCGCGTCGGGAATGCGGTTCCACACGCGACCTGGGCCGGAGCGCCTGTCTTCAAGTCCGGCTTCGCCGAAGCGCTGGTAGAGATCGCACCAGCGATAGAAGGTCGGCCGGGAGACGCCCAGCTTCTCCAGAGTCCGGTTCACCGGCAGGTGCGAGCCCTCGACCAGGCGGATGATCTCCAGCTTCTCGGACGCGGGATACCTCATTCGGGGTCGTCCCCATCCGCGATCATGCTTTTTTTGAGCAGACGGTTCTCGAGGGTGAGGTCAGCGACCGCCTCCTTGAGCGCGCTCATCTCGTGGCGCAGGTCCTTCACTTCACCAGAGGAGGCTTCCCGCGCTGTGTCGCCGGCCAGACGCCGTTTCCCCGCCTCCAGGAACTCCTTCGACCAGCTGTAGTAGAGGCCCTCGGCAATCCCCTCCCGCCGGCACAGCTCGGCAATCGACGCCTCGCCGCGCAGACCGGCCAGGACGATGCGGATCTTCTCCTCCGCAGAAAACTTCCGTCGCGTCCGTCGGCGGATCTCCTTCACGTGCTTCTCGGCCGATCGTGGCCCGGAATTCTGTCTCATCTTCGCTACCTCAAGGGCTGCGATGATCCAGAATTCCTCCGTTAGTGAAAGACCTCAACCTGTCTGACAGTTGCTGACGCCGGACAGCCGACGTTAACCCACCGAATCTGGGGCCAAATTCGTCACCGGATACCACGCGTGCGGACGCGGAGGGACGCATGGAGGGATGCCGACGCCTCGGTTGGAAAAAATCTGCTCAGTTCCGCGATTTCCGCTTGAGGCTGGTGGGCGGTACAGGGATCGAACCTGTGACCCCTACCATGTCAAGGTAGTGCTCTACCGCTGAGCTAACCGCCCCTTCCTTGCCGGAAGGCCAGCCTTGGATCGCGCCCGGAGCATACCCGCCCGGGAGAGGCGGGTCTAATGCCCCCAAGCGCGGGGCGCGTCAATGGAGCATTGAGGGGAGCAATCAAGGGAGCAACGGAAGCGTGCAGCCTTGCGGCGGACCCGCCTCAGGCGGCCATCACGCGCTCGACCTCCTCCACCAGCTCGCGCAGGTGGAACGGCTTGGAGAGAACCTTTGCCCCGGAGGGCTGGGGACCGCTGCCGGACAGGGCGACGCCGGCAAAGCCGGTGATGAAGACGATCTTCATGGCCGGATCGAGTTCGGCGCCGCGGCGGGCCAGTTCGATCCCGTCGAGGCCCGGCATGACGATGTCGGTCAGCAGAAGGTCGAACACCTCGCGCTCCAGCGCCTTGAGCGCCGTGCGGCCTTCATCGAAATCCTTCACGACATGACCGGCGCGCTTGAGCGCGTTGACGAGAAAGCCCCGGAGGCTGTCATCGTCCTCGGCGAGTAGAATCTTGGCCATCGTCTGCAGGACCTCGACCCAGCAAGTTGAATCGTACGATTTGTGAGCCTTCGTGGTAAAGCGGGGATAAACACGCCTTGACCACGGGCGGGGCTCCTAAATTATGGCGCGATGTTTCCTGGCATGACGCTCTTTTCCGCAACGTTGCCGCAGTCGCGGGACGCTGAAGCGCAAGCGGGCGAGGGCGCGCCGGAACGGGCCTCCCTCGCCTTTTCGATCGAAGAGCCGGTCGCTGTCGTCTCGCCGGTGGTTTTCGCCTCGCCGCACTCCGGGCGCTTGTATCCCAAGGGTTTTCTGGAGACGTCCCGGGCTTCCATGCTCGATCTCCGGCGGATCGAGGACGCCTATGTCGACCGTCTGCTGGCCGACGTCCATGAATCGGGCGCGCCAGTTATCTGCGGTCTGGTCGCGCGGGCTTTTGTGGACCTCAACCGGGCGGAATCCGAGATGGACCCGGCCATGTTCGAGGATCCGTCCCCCAGCTGGTTCGCGCAACGTTCGCCCCGCGTCGACGCCGGGCTCGGGTGCATCCCCCGCGTCGCCTACAATGGCGCGGCCATTTACGAGCGCCGCCTGCGCCGGGAAGAGGCCGAACTGCGGCTGGATCAGGTCTATCGCCCCTATCACAGGGCGCTCGAAGCCCTGCTGAAGCGCGCGCAGGCCATGTTCGGGCAGGCCTGGCTGGTCGATTGCCACTCCATGCCGGCCGAAAACGAGCCCGGCGGACGCTCGCCCGACATTGTTATTGGCGACCGTTTCGGAGCCTCCTGCGCCCCCGGGCTGGCGGATCTGGTGGAAAGCCTGTTCCGCAACAGGGGTTACACCACGGCCCGGAACAGTCCGTACGCCGGCGGCTTCGCCACGCTGGCCCATGGCCAGCCGGGACTCGGCCGTCACGCCCTGCAGATCGAGGTGCGGCGGAAACTTTATCTCGATGAGACAACGGTCGAGCCGCACGACGGCTTCCTGACCTTGCGGCATGACCTAGGGGAAATTTCCAAGGAAATCTGCGCCTTCACGCGCGCCCAGATCGGCCTTGAGGCCGGCGCCGGAAAGAAGAAGGCCGCGCTGGATGCCAGCGCGGCCAAAGGTTTAGGGAGGAAACGCCCATAAGGGCAGCGGCTCCGAAGAGCCACGTGATCTAGTTACGCTGCACCGCAAAAAACTCAAGGCTGAATCTCGCAGGTGCGGCGAATTTCCGCAGATTCCCCCACAGAAGCGCGTTTTGACGCGATCTGAGGCGCCATTGTCCGGTTCTTGTGCAAGCTAGTTGTGCTGCATTGCACAAACGCAATCCGGGAACTCGCCCCGCCAGTGTGGCAAGCGCTTTGCTGATCAACCACCCGACGGTCTTGGAATGGTACGGGCCGGCGTGTGGGAGTAAGAGTTATGGCCACGGATGTGGATATCTATGTCGGCAAGCGGCTGCGCCGCCGTCGCCGGCTGCTGGGCCTGACCCAGCAGGACCTGGCTGGCCAGGTCGGCGTTCGCTTTCAGCAGATCCAGAAATACGAGTGCGGCGCCAACCGCATCACGGCGAGCCGGCTGTTCAGCCTGGCCACCGCGCTGAACGTCAACATCAACTATTTCTTCGAAGGCCTCGCGGCCGACGGCAAGCAGGCCCCTGCCAACGACCAGGCTGACCGCCTGTCGGGCGACATCCTTTCACAGAAGGAAACGCTGGAGCTGGTGCGCGCCTACTACCGCCTGTCGGAACGTCCGCGCCGCCGCCTTCTCGACCTGGCCAAGGCGCTGGAAGGCGACTCGGCCGACGCTGTCGCGTCCTAAGGGTCAGGTTACCCACAACGCCCTTGGCGCCCGGCCCACCCTGAGCCGGGCGCCATAGCGTTCCGCCGGACAGCTTGCGGCCGGCCCGCCCCGCGGGCAAAGGTCGCCCCATGGACGGCGCCCGGTTTCTCCTTCCAATTGCCAATGAAATGGCGGATGCGGCCCGCAAGGCCGCCCTTCCCCATTTCCGGTCCTCCGCGACCATCGCCGACAACAAAGCGGACGAGGGCTATGACCCCGTCACGGAAGCCGATCGCGCCGCCGAACGGGCGATGCGCGAAATCCTCGACAGGCTTCGCCCCGATGACGCCATTGAGGGCGAGGAATACGGCTCCAGGCCCGGCGCGAGCGGTTTCACCTGGTATCTTGATCCCATCGACGGCACCCGCGCCTTTGTCGCCGGTCTGCCCTCATGGACGACGCTGATCGGTGTCGTTCGCGAGGAGCGGCCGATCCTCGGCGTGATCGACCAGCCCTGGCTGGACGAGCGGTATGTCGGCCTCACCGATGGCGAGCCGGAGGCCTATGCGGATGTGCGCGGTCATCGCGCCCGGCTGGTCACGCGCCGGCTGCAACAGCTGACGCACGCCGTCCTGTCGACCACAGACCCCTTCATCCTGACGCCGCCGGAACGCGGCGCGTTCGAGCATGTCCGCGCGACCGCGCGCCTCACGCGCTATGGTCTCGACGCCTATGCCTATGCGCGGCTGGCGGCGGGAACGATCGACATGGTGATCGAGAGCGGGCTCAAGTCGCACGACGTCGCCGCGCTGATCCCGGTGATCGAAGGCGCCGGCGGCCATGTCACGGACTGGCGTGGAGAACCGGCCAGGCTAGGCGGACAGATCGTCGCCGCCGGCTGCCGGGGCATTCTTGATGAAGCCTTGATCTCGCTCAGACGCTCCGCCGAATGACAGGACAGAATGAGATGATGAACACGCTTCTTCTCAACGCCGCCCGCGCCTTCGCCATGGTGTCGTTTTCCGACGGTCGGTTGAGTCCGGTCGAAGCGCAGCGCTTCGCGCGCCTCGCCGCGCAGGAACCGGCGCTGAGCCCGTTCGGTCACCTCCAGGCGGCGGATGCGTGGACGGTCGCCTCGCGCGAAGTGCATGAAGCCCAGAGCTTTGGCGGCGCGCTGCTGGCGATCCGTCAGGAGATTACCGATCCGGACGGCAAGACCCTGATCATGCGCATGGCGCAGGCCGCTATCGTCGCTGACGGCAAGGTTGAAGCCCAGGAGAACAAGGCGATCTCCTCGCTGGCGGAAGCGCTGGGGCTCGATCCCGACGCCTACTGAGCCGGCTCAGACCTTTGCGGCCGCGCAAAGCTCATCGAATGCGCCGAACCAGACGGCGCGGCGTTCGTCCGTCTCCATGAAGATCTCGTGGTTCGCGCCCTGAACCGGGAGGTGGCGCGCGCCGGGGAGCAGCGCCGCAAGGCGCGCTGCGGCGGCAGGATCGACGATCGCCTCTTCCGTCGCCGTCGCGACCAGCATCGGCATATTCTTCACACGGTCGAGCGCGCCGGGCCTGAAGAAACCGGCGCAGACGTCGAGCGCGGCCACAACCCATCCGATCGTCGGCTGACCGAGCGCAAGCCGCGGCTCGGCCGTCACAAGCCGCCGGTAAAGACCCCAGCGTTCAAAGTCGTGCGTGAACGGATTGCCTTCGAACGTCTCGCCCTTTTCCTCCGGCTGGGCAGGGAAGGTTCCAAATCCGAACATGTTGGCGCCGCGGGCATAGAGCTGCAGCGGCGGCGGAACCGGGATGCCCCACATCGGCGCCGAGAACGCCGCGAGCTTCGCCTCCAGTTTTCCGGTTCGCAGCGCTTCGAGCGAGATCGCGCCCCCCATCGAGTGGGCGACGACGACGCGCGCCTTCGGCGTCCGGTCAGCAATCGCGGCGAGCCCACGCACAAGGCTATCGACATAGGTATCGAAGGTCGTGACGTGCCCACGGATGGGATTCTTCAGCGGCCGGTCGGAAAGGCCCTGCCCCGGCCAGTCGAAACAGGCGATGGCGAAGCCCCGCGCCTGCAGGTCGCGCTGGACCTCGAAGTATTTTTCGATGGATTCGGTGCGCCCCGGACAGACGACGGCCAGCGCGCGGGCGCTGGCCGTTGTTGCGGGGGCATACAGCATGCGAAGGCGGATGCCGCCCTCGCCCTGATACCAGATGATCTCCGCGCCCTCCGGAGGGGGATTGCCCGGCACGAGGACCATGTCCGCGCGCGGGCCCGCCTCCGGCTGAGCGCCATCACCCATGGTTATTTCAGCTTGGAGAACAGGGACTGGAGCTTCATCGCGACGCCCATGTCGCCCGCGACTTTCAGCTTGCCCTGCATGAACGCCATGGTCGGGTCGAGCGCGCCCTGGGCCAGCTTCATGAAATCGTCAAACGCGACGGAGACGGTGGCGTCAGCCGCCGCATCCTCGTTGGTGGCCTTGCCGGCGGCGCCGTCGATGAACAGCTTGCCGACCGAGCCGAAATCGAACTTCACCTTCTTGTCGAAGCCGGTGCCAGCGCTCAGCGCTTCCTGAACCTTCGAGGTGAGAGCGGCGAGATCCATCTGTTGTCTCCTTTGACGGTGTCAGGGTGTTGTCGCGCAGCCGGGCGTGAAGTGCAACCGGCCCCAGCCTGAAGAAACCGATCTATTGGGCCTTGTCCTGCGGAAGGTCCTGCTGCTGCGTCAAAGCGGGATCGCGAGGGGACAGAGTCGCGACCGGGTCGTTCTCCAGCAATTGCCGCGCCTGCGCTTGCGCATCGTGCTGGATCTCTTTGGAGAGCTGTTTCCTGCGCGCTGCGTCGAGGGCGTCTTCCTGAACCCGGGCTTGCGCGATCTCCTGATCAGTCGGCCAAGCCGGCCCGATCATCGGGCGCGTCATGTGGTTGAGCACGAGTTCGCCGTGAAAACCGCCCTGCATCCCGGGATGCATGCGGATAGCGGGGCCGGACAAGCCCACGCCGGGAGCGCCCGCGACCTCCAGGCTGATGACCGCGCCCTCGAGATATGTCGGCATAGGCGCGTAACCCGAGAAGCGGTCTTTGGCTCCGGGAAGGGATTGAGCCATGGCGTTGGCGCGCGCGAGCAGCAACACCGCCCGCTCGGCGCCCGCGGCGGAGACTTTCGCCATCAGCGCCTGCGCCCGCGCCTTCGCGGTCATGTATTCGCTGGAGCCCGTGTACGGATGATCTTCGTAGCTGATCCGCCCGACGATCAGCGGCGCGCCTTTGGCGATCATCGCATCCAGCCGCGCGAGCATCTGTTCTTCCGCGTCGGTCGCGCCGCCGAGATATTCGGTCAGGCCGACAAAGAGCGGGCGCTGATCCGTGGCGAGGTTGCAGGCGATGTCCGCAACCGCCGCCGGCGTCTCCCGGGTTTCCGTCAGTTCGCCAATCAGCAGCCAGTCGGGCGTCCCTGCGCCTCGGATCGCGCCAAGACCGTCGATGGGACCGCACCCCCATTCGACGGCAAGCCGCGCGGATCCATCGTCAGAACACGCGGCCAGAGCGAACGCCGCACTGGCCAGCAACCCGATGCCCAACCGCATGGGACACCTCCCGCCAACAGGAGGAAGCTAACACACGCCCCGCCCGTCTCCAATTGCGCAGGAGGCTCTCGCCGTAGCGAAAGGAGGCGGATAGGGTTCCGTCCACGGGAGGCCTCATGAGCTGGAAAAGCCATATCGACGAACTGCGCGCGCGCGAGCGGCTGGCCGAGCAGATGGGCGGCGGCGAACGCGTGGAGCGCCAGCGTTCCCAAGGCAAACTGACGGTGCGGGAGCGCATCGCCTTCCTCGCGGACCCCGGCAGCTTCCATGAAGTCGGCAAGATCGCTGGCAAGGCTGGCTATGGCCCGGACGAACAGATCGCCGAATTCCTGCCCGCCACGATGGTGTTCGGCCGCGGGACTCTGAACGGCCGGCCGGCTGTGATCCTGGGCGACGACTTCACCGTGCGCGGCGGGGCGTCGGATGCCTCCATCGCCGGCAAGATGCTGATGGCCGAGCAGATGGCCAATGAGTACGGCATGCCGATCGTACGGATGATCGACGGCACGGGCGGTGGCGGCAGCGTGAAATCGCTGGAGACGAACCCGCGCACCTACATTCCGACGACACCGGCCTGGGAATGGCTGGTCGCCAACATGCAGCGCTCGCCCGTTGTCTCGCTGGCGCTTGGACCTTGCGCTGGGCTTGGCGCCGGCCGCGTGGCGGCGAGCCATTTCTCAGTGATGGTGAAGGGGCTCTCGCAGGTGTTTGTCGCTGGACCGCCCGTGGCGAAGGCGATCGGCGAGAATGTCGACAAGGAAGGACTTGGCGGCTGGGAGATCAACGGCCGCAATGGTGTCGTCGACAATGTCGTGAACTCCGAGCACGAGGCGTTCGAGCACGCGCGGCGTTTCCTGTCCTACCTGCCGCTGAACTCCAGCGAGGCGCCGCCGGTGCTGCCGCCGACCGATGATCCGAAGCGCCGCGAGGATTTCCTGATCGACATCGTGCCGAAGGACGGCAAGACGCCCTACATGCCGCGCAGGATCATCGAAGCCGTCGTCGACAAGACGCCCGATGGATCGAGCTTCTTCGAGATCGGGGCGCTGTGGGGACGCCAGGTGGTGACCGGCCTTGCGCGCATTGACGGGCATCCTGTCGCGGTGATTGCGGGCGATCCCTTCTTCCTCGATGGCGCGTGGACGGCGGACGCGTGCGACAAGGTTGTGCGCCACATCGATCTGGCCGACACGTTCCACCTGCCCGTGGTTCATTTCGTCGACTGCCCCGGTTTCGCCGTTGGGGTGAAGCACGAGCGCGCCGGCGTGACGCGCAAGGGCGTGCGGGCGATGGCGGCGGTCTATCAGGCGCAGACGCCGATCCTGCCGATCGTGATCCGCAAGGCGTATGGGCTGGCGGGCAGCGTGATGTTCAATCCGACGAAGACGCGCTGGCGCTATTGCTGGCCGTCGGGCGACTGGGGGTCGCTGCCGATGGCGGGCGGCATCGAGGCGGCCTACAAGCGCCAGCTTGAAGCCTCGGACGATCCCGAGGCGGAGCTGAAGGCGCTCTATCGCAAGTTCGAGGCGATGCGCTCGCCCTTCCGGACGGCGGAAGCCTTCATCGCCGAGGAGATCATCGATCCGCGCGACACGCGCCCGCTTGTCGTCGAGTTCGTGCATCATGCCTATCGCGTGCTGAAGGCGGAGCCGCGCAGCTTCGGGATGCGGCCTTAGCGGGTGAGAGCCGTACGCCACGTTTGTCATTCCCGCCGGAGCGTAGCGGAGAGCGGGAAGCCAGAGGCCGTGAGATCGGGGTGTGTCGCTCCTGGGTTCCGGCTCGCGCTTCGCGCGTCCGGAATGACAGTGTGAGGAACAGGCGCGGCTTCGCTTTCAGGCCGGAATATTCCGCCTTGGATGCTGTCGTTCTACCCTCTTCAAGTAATGGAGGGCCGGGGACGCGGGATGGCCCGCGCGAGGATGGGCCGTGCGGGAGATGGTGGGATGCGCTTGCATCCCGCGTCCCCGTGATCGTTCTTCGCCAGCCTCGAACAGGAGATTTTTCACCTCCCTGACGTTGTAGCGCCGGCTGCGTGCGGGCTTTGGCTGTCCAGCCGAAGTCCCGGGCTCACGCTCGACCACATCGCATCCGCGCCGCTGGACAGTGATCGGCTGCCCTCCATGCGGATGCGATGGGGGGAGTATGCGCGCAGGTGACGGGGGTGGGGACACGAATGCCGGAGTTGTACAGTGCGCAGCTGCGCAAGCACCTGAGATCGTGCGCGAAGATTTTTCGGAGCGAGCCCGCTGTTCGGCCGAATCCGGAACGCGGCATAGAGGTCCCCACCTGTCCTCCCCGTAAACGGGGAGGACAGGTGAGGTCTGGCGTCGAAGCCCTGACTGCTGCTGCGATGGATGAGACGATCTTCGCCACGCGGAGAGGCAGAAACGCGCTGGCGATGCCCCAGAAACGGCGACCCCGGCCTCTGCTCTCGCAGGGCCGGGGCGACACCATGGTTGTCCGCCAGTTCGTCCTTCGGTCTCTGGCCCTGATCAGGGACCGACCGTTCGACGCCATCCGGCGAAGCTGAGCCTGGAGCGTCTTGGTGTGCCGACCACAGAACTCTGGGAGCAAGTCCCACTTTCCTGTCGTCACGCAGCTGAAGCCACGCTCGTGTCCGGATATCCCCTCTCGAGGGCCCCGCGCGGTTTTGGATCCCGCTTGGGCGTGAAGCCCGCCGTGCGCGGCGAAACCTCACTTCCGGTGCTCGTTTGCTCCCCTTTCTTCAGCGCCCGTCCAATCGGGCTTACCAGCGGGGACATCCAGTTGCTCGACCCGCGACGGTCTCCTCTCTGGACAGGTTCAGCATGACAGAAATTCCGCTGTCGCCAACCGGCGCAGCCTGTGGAAACTGTTGACGACCCTGTTGATAAATCGTTCTCGCACATGCGAGAGACCATCGCACTTGCGAGATGCTGGGAGAGAAGAAATGGCGCTCGATCTGGAGACGCGCGGGCAGCTGATAGACACCGTGCGCCGCTTCGTCAACGAGGTTTGCCGGCCGAACGAACAGCTCGTTTCAGAGACAAATGCGATCCCCGACAACATCGTGCAGGAGATGCGCGATCTCGGTCTCTTCGGGCTTTCGATTTCGGAAGACTATGGCGGCCTTGGCCTCACGATGGAAGAAGAAGCGCTGGTGATCCTCGAGATGGGGCGCACGTCTCCCGCGTTCCGCTCGACCTTCGGCACCAATGTCGGCATCGGCAGCCAGGGCATCGTGATGTTCGGCACCGAAGACCAGAAGCGCGACTGGCTTCCAAAGCTGGCGACCGGTGAAGCGGTTGCGAGTTTCGCGCTGACCGAACCGGAGGCCGGATCGGATGCAGGGTCCGCAAAGACGAAGGCCGTGCGCGATGGCAATCACTATGTGCTGAACGGCGCCAAGCGCTTCATCACCAACGCCGACAAGGCGACGATCTTCACCGTGATGGCGCGCACCGACCCGGACACGCCGGGCGCCAAGGGGCTTTCGGCGTTCATCGTCGAGCGCGACACGCCCGGCGTCACCATCGGCAAACCCGAGAAAAAGATGGGTCAGCAGGGCGCCAATGTCTGCGACGTGATCTTCGAGGATGCGCGCGTGCCGATCACCAATCGCCTCGGCGAGGAAGGCGAAGGCATGAAGGTCGCTATGTCCGTGCTGGATCGCGGGCGTCTGCACATTTCGGCGCTGAGCGTCGGCATCGCCGAACGCCTGGTCGAGGAAATGACACGCTACACCAGCGAGCGGAAACAGTTCGGCAAGCCGATCATCGAGCACCAGCTGGTGATG
>JAWKVC010000006.1:0-198176 GCA_041398245.1 Hyphomonadaceae bacterium | reverse complement strand
CTGATGCGCCAGATCGAGCTGAAGCAACCGAAGCTGCTGCTCACCGTCGGCAAGTTCGCCACGCACGCCATGCTGGGGCGGGAGGATGGCATCATGCGCCTGCGTGGCCGCAAGCTGAGCTATGAGCAGGAAGGGCTGGCGCCGATCACAACCATTCCGATGCTGCATCCGGCCTATCTGCTGCGCAATCCCGCGGACAAGGCGAAGGCATGGGATGATCTTCGCGCCATCGCTGCGCTGTGCGACCAGATGGGCATCAGACGCGGGCCTGCTCTGTAGCAAGTCCGAGATATCGACGAATGACCTTTTGCGTTGACAGGGGGCGGCGTGGAAGGCGAGGCTCCCCAACGACGTTCATCAAGGGGGCTATCTATGCGTCTGAAGACACTTTCTCTCATCGCCGCGACCGCAGTACTCGCCGCCGCATGCGGCCCCGCTCCCGGCAGCGCCGAATGGTGCAAGGGCGTGATGGAAGGCTCGATCAAGCCTTCGCAAGAGCAGGCGATGAACGAAGGCATGAAGTGCGTTGGTCAGATGATGAACGACGCCATGAAGAACATGCAGATCCCGGGGCAATAGCCCCGGCTACCTGCGCGCAGCATCCACAAGCGCGCGAATCATCCATCGCTTCACGCGGCGTGTCTCGGCCTTGTCCAGGCCGAGCACGTCCTTGAAGGCGAGCATCGACTCCGTACCGATCACCAGCGCCAGCGCCCTGCGCAGCAAGGCAAGCTGGGCCGGCTTGAACGCCTTTCGCGAGGGCGCAAGCGCGGCATCGATCATTGGCGCGCGGCGGTTCTGGCGCAGATCGCCATCCGAGCCGGCCATGCGTTGCTGCATCGAGCGCACGATCAATGCGCGCAGCGCCGTTTCATTATCGGCAATCATGTCGTCGAAGGCGGCGTCCACTCGCTCCAGCCGATCCACGGGATCTGCGCTGTCGACCTCCGCGAACAGGCTTTCAGCCTGGGGAGCGGTGCGATCGAGCGCGACCTCGGCCAGCAAATCCTCGGCTGACGGAAAATAGCGGTAGACGGTCGCGCGCGAGACCAGCGCCTCTGCGGCGACATCTTCCAGCGTCGGATTGCCGCCCTGCTGCATCAGGCGTGCGGCCGCATCCAGCAGGTGGCGTCTTGTGCGCCGCTTCTGATTTTCTCTGCCTGATGCGGCCGCCGCGGTCATGCCGCAACTCCTTCGGCGGTCTGCGGCAATTGCTGAATGATCGATGCGAGATCGACCCACACATTTTCGCGCTGAATACCGCCATCGCTACTGAACTCGACGACATGCAGCAGGCGGAAGGCGAGCGGGCGGTTGCGCCCCTCGAGGCCAAACGGACGTCCCGGCGCGCGGCCCGACCATTTCGACTCGTCGACCATGAAGTCGGCGCCGTAATAGCGGCGGATCGTTTCGACCCTGCCGTCGGCAAGATCGGCGAACAGCATTTCGTAGAAGCCGCGCGCCGCTTCGCGGCCGTGCGTCGGCCCGGTGGGCCAACCGACAATATCGTGCTCGGCGTCGTGGGCCAGCGTGGCGAGGACGCCCGCTACATCGTCAGCCTGCTCAAATCCGAAATGCCGGTCCATCGCCGCGTCCATGGCTTCCCGGCTCAGTCCTTCGTGGGTGGTCCCCATCTTGTTTCTCCTTGTTGGACAGCGTGGACTTAATGAGACAAAAGTATCATGTCAAGGTTCGCGTTTCATGAATTGCGGCCCGCTGGCGTCGGCCTGCAATAGCGCTAGGTTGCCGGATGTTACGGGAGGGACGGGTGATGCCCGCAACCGCAATCTTTCAGCCTGCCGCCGTGCTGGCGTTGTGGACCCTGCTGGTGCTGTTCCTGATTCCATTCCGGCGTTTCAGGGCGGCCGCGGCGAAGCGGGTCACGGCGGAGGATTTCCGCTTCGGAGAATCCGCCCGCGTCCCGGCTGACGTTTCCGTCCCCAATCGCGCCTGGATGAACCTGCTTGAGGCGCCCGTGCTGTTCTACGTGGCCTGCATGATCTGGCACGCGATCGGGCAAGTCACCGATCTGGTTGTCGCGATCGCCTGGACCTATGTCGGCCTGCGCATCGTGCACACGCTGGTGCATGTCACCTACAACAACGTGTTCCACCGTCTTTCCATCTTCGCACTGAGCAATCTTGCCCTGACGGTCTTCTGGATCCTGCTTGCGGTGGCGTTGTGGTCGGCTCCGGCGACATGAGCAGCGCGTGATTGGCGCCCTGATCGGCGTCGGCTAACGTTCCTCGCAACAGGCGCGGAAACAGCGCCGTTGCTCGGGAGGAAAGCCAATGCTCACGACAGCCGCAGCCTCACTCGTCACACTCGCCTTCATGCAGCAAGGCGCGACGATGGTTCATCCGGAACAGCCGTCGGCCAACCCGCCGAAGGTCGAGCAATCCGTCGCGATCCCAACGCCGCCGCCGAAGCCCGCGACGCCCACGGTCGGCAACGATCCGCGCACCGGCAAGCCGGTCGCCAAGCAGGGCCTTGGTCCGTCTGACTATGCCTATGTGATGCCGGAGGGCGTCACGACGAAGGAGATTGTCTACTACTCCGAAGGCGTGCCCTGTTACGGCAAGATCTTCTATCCGAAAGGCTTCGATCCGGCGAAGAAAACGCCCGCCATCGTGCTGGGTCAAGGCTGGGCCGGCAGCCACGTCTCGATCGAGAAATATGCGGCCGCCTTCGCCAAACACGGCCTCGTCGCCATGGCGATCGACTATCGCGGCTGGGGCAATTCGGAAGGCAATGTCCGCCTGCTCTCGCCTGTCGATCTTGGCGGCGGCATGGAGAAGGACGAGAACCGCCACACCATCATCCAGAACGCCACCGTCTGGGTGAAGCGCACCAAGCTCGACGCGCGCGACCAGCAGGACGATTATCGCAATGCTATCTCGTTCATCCAGGGCGAGCCCGGCGTCGATCCGGACCGCATCGGCGTCTGGGGCTCGAGCTATGCTGGCGGCAACTCGCTCGCGGTCGCCGGACAGGATGCGCGTGTGAAGGCGATCGCCATCCAGATCCCAGGCATCAATGGCAATCCAGACGGGACGCCGCCCATGAACTACTCCGGCGCCGTGTTGGAGGATGCGATCAAGCGCGCCCGCACAGGTCAAGGCTCGGAGCTCTGGACCGGCTATTCGCGGTCGCTGCTGATCGACTCGGAAATGATCGAGGCCAACCGCGAGAACAACACGCTGCAATGGGCGAAGAATATCGGCGAGCGGCCCTTCATGGTGATCGTCGCGCAGTATGACGAGCTCATCAACAATGACCGCGCCGGCAAGGCCGCGCTCGACTATGCGAAGGGGCCCAAGGAATACATCGTGGTGCCCGATATCACCCACTTCGAGATGTATTCGGGCAAGCCCTTCGAGATCTCGTCCGAGGCGGCGGCGCGCTGGTTCGTGACGCACCTGATGAAGTGACGGAGACGGCGGCCGGCGCGGTGCGTTAACCATATCTCGTGGTTCGACCGGCGCTGTCATCAATCTGTAGTCGAAGTGCGGGCGCTCCCGACACATCCACAACTCATGCGTGCTGAACGGACCAGTTTTTCTGGTATGTTCGCTCTATGTACTTTATATGTTCACACAAGAGATGATGGTTACTTTGCCAGCAGCAGCGACCGCACGCCATGCCGCCCCGCACCAACTGGAAGACACGCTCACAGGGCGCAGACTGGTCGCGCCAGCAGGACCAGGCGCGCGGGCGCGGCGCGTTATCCAACGCGTCCGGGCGCTTCGAGAGCCAGTACGCCGAGCCGTTCGATGATGGATGGGACTCGGACGAAAAGCCGGAAACCCTGAAGACGGAAACCATCGTCGAGAAGCCGAAGACGATCATCACCTACAACGCTTCGCCGGACATTTCCTTCGACCGGACAATCAATCCCTACAAGGGCTGTGAGCACGGCTGCATCTATTGCTATGCGCGGCCAAACCATGCCTACCGAGGCCTTTCGCCCGGGCTGGATTTTGAAACCAAGATCTTCGTGAAGCCATCCGCGCCTGCCCTGCTGCGGCGCGAGCTGTCGAAGAAGACGTACAAGCCCGGCTTCATCATGCTGGCGGGGGATACGGACATCTACCAGCCGCTGGAGAAGGAGCTGCGCATCACGCGCGGCCTTCTCGAAGTGCTGGCGGAGTTCAATCATCCCGCCGCGCTCATCACCAAGTCCGCCCTTGTGACCCGCGATATCGACATTCTTGCGCCCATGGCGACGAAGGGTCTGGTGTCGGTCGCGATATCCTTCACGACCCTCGACCGGAAGCTGGCGCGCGCGATGGAGCCGCGCTGCGCCGCGCCGCATCGACGACTGGAAACCATGCGTGAATTATCGGGCGCAGGCATTCCCGTAACGGCGATGACAGCGCCGCTCATCCCCGCACTGAACGAGCCTGAACTCGAGGCCCTGCTGGAAGCGGCGCACGAACATGGGGCCGCCCGCGCCGGCTATGTGATGTTGCGTCTGCCGCTGGAAATCGCCGGCCTGTTCGCCGAATGGCTCGAAACGCATTACCCCGACCGGGCAAAGCGCGTGATGTCGCTCATGCGCTCGATGCACAAGGGCGAGGACTATCGCTCGGAGTGGAAGGTGCGCCAGCGCGGCGATGGCCCTTATGCGGAACTCGTGTCAGCGCGCTTTCACAGGACAGCGCGGCGTCTGGGACTCGCCACCGTGCGCGGCGCGGGCTTTCGCACCGATTTGTTCCGCGTACCGACCCTCAAGGAGACCGGCGCCCAGATGGGCCTGTTCGATCAGGGCTGATCGCCGAGCCACCAGTCCATCGCGGCGCGCATTTCCTGCTGGCGCAGTTCATGGTCACCATCGAAGGGCACAAAAGTGACGTCGGCGCCCGCAGCCTTCAGCCCTGCGACCATGCCACTGGCTGTGTTGTCGAAAGCCAGAACGCTGTCCCTGCGGCCGTGCGAGATGAAGATGCGCGAGGTCGGCTGCTCGGTAAACGGCGCGATGCCGCCGGGCGAAAAGGCGGCGATATGGGTGAAGAGCCCGCCATTGCGCAGGCCAAGCGACAGGGCATAGCTCGCGCCGTCCGACATGCCTGCGATTGCAAGGCGCTTCGGATCGACGACAACCTCGCCGAACATCAGCCTAAGCGAAGCATCGACCCGCGCGACATCGGCGCCAAAGGCCGGCTCGCTGCCATACTGGAATGCGCGGACGACATCCCAGGTGCGCCTGTCCGCTTCCGGCGCCAGCAGAACGACGCCGCGGTCGCGCGCCAGCTGGGTGAAGGCCCGCAGGATCCTGTCGCTGCCTCCGCCGCCGCCGTGCAGCAGCAGCATCATCGGCGCCGGCTTCGTGCGATCGAGGTCTGGCGGAATGTATCCGTAGGGCTGTGGCCACGACTCGAAGCGGAACACGCCGCTGCGAGCGCCATCTTGCGCCGGCGACACAGGACTGGCCGTCAGCATGCCATCCGAAACGATCACGCTGGCGCCCGCAGATGCACAGGCGGCCGCAAGCCCTGCTCCGCCGAGCACAGTGAAATGCCTGCGCGAAATAACGTCGTCTGGCATGCGAACCTCTGGCTCTGCTGTCCTGCCTTTGCGGCCGGTTATGGTAAATGCCGTCTTAAGATGTTGACTCAAAACATTATTTACCCGGGTCAGCGACTCTCACCGCTTCAGTCCGTCGCGGGCGTTGCGTGAGACAGTCAAATGGCGATCAAAACGATCGACCCTCAGGTTCAGAAGAGCACGAAATCGAAGGCGGGCGCATCCGCCTCCTCGAAGATTCTGTCGAAGCCGTCGCTGCCGCTCGACCGCATCATCGTCGGCGACTGCATCGAGTCGATGAACGCGCTGCCGGCCAATTCCGTCGATCTGATCTTCGCTGATCCGCCCTACAACCTGCAGCTGGGCGGCGACCTCACGCGCCCTGACAACAGCCATGTCGACGCGGTCAACAATGACTGGGACAAATTCGATTCCTTCGCCGCCTATGACGCCTTCACGCGCGCCTGGCTCAAGGCCGCGCGCCGCATCCTCAAGGATGAAGGCGCGATCTGGGTCATCGGCAGCTATCACAACATCTTCCGCGTCGGCGCCGCCATCCAGGATCTCGGCTTCTGGATTCTCAACGATGTCGTATGGAACAAGGCCAACCCGATGCCCAACTTCAAGGGCACACGCCTGACCAATGCGCACGAGACGCTGATCTGGGCTACGCGCTCGGAAAAGCAGAAGAAATACACGTTCAACTATGATGCGCTGAAGACGGCAAACGACGACGTGCAGATGCGTTCCGACTGGTGGACGATGCCGATCTGCTCAGGCGGCGAGCGCCTCAAGGGCGAGGATGGCCGCAAGTCGCATCCAACGCAGAAGCCCGAGGCCCTGCTCCACCGCATCATCGTTGGCACGACCAATCCGGGCGATGTGATCCTCGATCCGTTCTTCGGCACGGGCACGACAGGCGCCGTCGCCAAGCTGCTCGGCCGCCACTGGATCGGGCTTGAGCGCGACAAGGACTATATCGATGTCGCCACCCGCCGCATCGAGAATGTTCGCGCTCTCGGCGCCGAGGACATCGAGGTGCAATCCTCCAAGAAGGCCGAGCCGCGCGTGCCCTTCGGCGCGCTGGTCGAGCACGGCCTCGTTCGCCCCGGCGACCGCCTCTATTGTCCGCAGAACCGCCATGTCGCGCGCGTGCGCGCGGATGGATCGCTTGCCAATGGCGACGCCACCGGCTCGATCCATCGCATGGGCGCGCATGTGCAGAACGCGCCTTCCTGCAATGGCTGGACGTTCTGGCACTACAAGTCGGATCAGGGCCTTGCGCCGATCGACCTTCTTCGCCGGAAGTTCCGTACGCAGATGGGGCTGTAGACTACTCCAGCCCCTTCTTCGCCTGAGCCAATCCCTGCTGGAGCCAGCCAAATTCGTTGCGATTGGTCGAGGCCTTGATCAGCGCCTCGAACGCCGCAACGCGGGCCTGAAGAACATCCCTGTTGCCCGGCGCGCCTTCGATGCCGATCGAGGTCATGTGCAGCGCCTCGACCAGCTTGCCTTGGCCGACGAGCTTCATCG
This sequence comes from Hyphomonadaceae bacterium, assembly GCA_041398245.1. Classification (GTDB taxonomy): domain Bacteria; phylum Pseudomonadota; class Alphaproteobacteria; order Caulobacterales; family Hyphomonadaceae; genus UBA7672. Next base: position 191,117 of record JAWKVC010000006.1, on the reverse strand, counting down.
CTTCACCTGCGATCGCTTTCGGTCCGCCGGCCAGCTTCACCAGCTCCGGCGACACGCTGTTCCGGCCTTCGGGGAACATCTCCGCCGGATCGCCGGTGAACCAGCCTGCATAGCCTTCATAGATGCCGCGCACGGACCATGAGATCTTGCCATAACCTTCCCCGACATCGAGTTCGGGCGGCAGCTTGATCTCCTCCATCAGCGTATGAACGTCCTTGCCTGCATTCATGCCGGCCAGCACGGCGTCATGCACATAGACGATGGCGTCGCGCATCTTCGTGAGCTGCGCCTTGACGTTGTCCTTGCCAACAATCGCCGGGCCGTGACTTGGCACGACAATCTCGGGCTCGAGCGACAGCACCTTGTTCAGCGAATTGATGTAGTCGAGCGGCCAGCGCGGGCGCGTACCGCGCAGCGTGTACATGTTGGGGAACGATTCGTAGAAATTGTCGCCGATCATCGCCGCCTTCAGGCTGGGGACCCAGACTGTCAGGTGATCCGGCGTTTCGCCGGGCGTGTGGATCAGCTGCAGCTTCACGCCGCCGACATCCAGATCCATTGTATCGCGGAAGGTGATGTCGGGCGTGATGCTGTTCGCCTGCGCCGCCACAGCCGCCATCATCTGAGCGCTTGCCGGCGGAGCAGCCGCCCCACCCTGACCGGCGAACTGGAACTGGGCTGCGTTCCTGAGGCCGAAGAAGCCGCCCAGCATGCGCTGGTAGGCGAGAAACTCGGTGAACTCCTCCTGCGCGACAACCTTGGCGCCGACACTCTTCCACAGACCGACCCCGCCCGTGTGATCGCCATGACCATGTGTCAGGATCACGTAGGACGCCCTGGTCACGCCGGCCTTCTGCAAGGTGTCGAAGTGCGCGCGCGAGGCGGGCGGGCGCGATGTGTCGATGATCACAGCGCCTTCGGATGTATCGAGCACGATGGTGTTCGACGAGACGTTGCGTCCGATGACATAGCGCAGCCCCGGCGCGATCTGCACGACCGACAGGTTGGTCGTGGGATCGCTCGTATCCATCGAGCCGGGCAGGACCGGCGCAGATGCGGGCGGCGTCTGCCCGGTCGCGACCGGCGCGGTCTGACAAGCGCCAAGAACCAGAATCGAAACCAGCCCCAGACAGGTCCGCATGTCGTGCCTCTCAAATCCTTATTGATACTGACTGGTATCGATGTGGATCTGTAGCACACGGCGCGACGGCGGCAAACCTCAGCGTGCGATGCTCACGCGCTTTTTGGCCTGCTCGCGCTTCAGCTTGTAGCCGACGCGCGCAATCGCCTCGATCGCCGGAACGAGATCGCGGCCAAGCAGCGTCAGCGAATATTCGACCGACGGCGGCGACGTATCGACGACCGTACGGTCGACGATGCCGATCGCTTCCATCTCCTTGAGGCGGGTGGACAGCATCTTGGCGGAGATCGGCTTCACGTCTTCGCGCAGTTCGGAAAAACGGCGCGCGCCGCCGGACAGATACCAGATGATGTTTGGCGTCCATGCGCCGCCGATCAGATCCATACAGGTTCCGATCGGGCAGGCTTCAGGATGGGGGCGCACAGGGCTCTTGCGCATCTTCAAGGGCATTACCAGTTGCTCCCCTGGTTACCTGCCGGTTACGCATTTTTCTTTGGTAACACATGGGAACATGGTTTCCAAATGTAATCGAGCGCCCTAATTCCTCTTCTACGGACAAGGGAGACCTCCATGAAACTCTACTACATGCCCGGCGCCTGTTCGCTGGCGACGCATATCCTGCTGCGCGAAGCAGGTATTCCGTTCGATCTGGAACGAGTCGGCCGCGACAAGAAAACCGAGCATGGCGAGGATTTCCTGGCCCTCAATCCGAAAGGTTATGTTCCCGCCCTTCGCCTCGATGATGGCGATGTCGTTACCGAGAATGTCGTGCTGCACGGCTATGTCGCCGACCAGAGGCCGGAAACCAAGCTGGCGCCCGCGCACGGTACGAAGGCGCGCCTGAAGCAGGATGAGCTTGGAGTCTACATCTCGACCGAAATCCATAAGACCTACGGCTCGCTGTTCAATCCTGCGATCACCGACGATGCGCGCAAGGCGACGATCGATCGTCTCAAGATGCGCTATGTTCTGATCGAAACGCTTCTGTCGGATGGCCGCGCCTACCTGACCGGTGAGACGTTCGCGACGGTCGACGCCTATCTGTTCACCGTCACCAACTGGGCCAACGCGCTTCAGATCGATCTGTCGGCGTTCCCGAACCTCATGGCCTTCCAGAAACGGGTCGCTACGCGCCCGGCGGTGCAGGCCGCGCTGGTCGCCGAAGGCCTCGTGAAGGCTGCCTAGACCGCTGGAGGAAGGCTGCCGCTAGCGGCCTTCCTCATCAGCGTTCGCCGCAACGACCTCGCCGGTCCGCTCCTTCTCGCGGGCGCCGGCGAGAATGCCGTACATCGCGTGGTTGCCTTCGTGGCAGGCGTATTCATAGGACGGCTCTTTCGAGGCGTTGAACGCCATCTCGCCCTTCCAGGCGCTGGTATATTGGGAGGGATCCTCGACGGTGAACTCGTAGACGATCTGATTGTCATCCCAGCGCGTGAAGCGCTCGATCAGCTTGCCGGACTTCGAGACATAGCCGCGCTGTTGCGGATTGACGTTGCGCGTCTCCACCACCAGCGAGTCGCCCTCATACCAGCCGACCGAGTCACCCAGCCATTGCTGGATCACGTCGGGGCGATAGCTGGCGCGCGCGGCTTCCGCGCTGTCGAAGATCGGAATGATGCGCGCATCGTGCACCATCTCCACCAGGATCATCGCGTGCGTCGGCGACTGCACGATCTGGTAGGTGTTGTTGTAGAGCACATTGGTCATCACCGGCCCGCCAGTGTTGCCGAAGCCGATGATGCAGCGTTCGCCCATAGGCCGCGTTTCCGGGTTGTCATAGCTGCCATAGCCGCCGCCGGCGTTGCGGTTCACGGCGCCCGGACCCTGAACGGTGCCGCTTGCAGAGGCAGCGCCCGTAGGACGCGCAGCCGGTCTCGGCGCCTGAGGCGCGCTGGCGCCGATGCGCGGGATGCGGCCATTGGCGGGCTCCACGATCCAGGACGATCGCGGCGTGCCCTTCACGCGCGCAACGTGGCTGCCCTGATCGACCCAGAACGCATTGTAACCGCCACCGGACAGGAGGTCGGTGCCGTCCAGCAGTTTGACGTCCTCGGGCCGGTTGGGCTTGGCGTCTTCGCGCGTGCGATTGTTGTAGTAGTCATCGCCTTCCATCCGCGCGACTTCTTCTTCGGACATGACGAGGTTTGGATACTCGGGCGAGCGCTGCATGTCGGTGATCGACGCATTGCTCCAGAAGCCCTGCAGATCGGGCACACCCCACGAGGTCTTCGGTGGCGCATAGCCCGGCGCGCCCGATTGGGCGTGCGCAGCCCCGGCGCCCGCCAGCGCAAACGCGACAGACGCCAGCATCGCAGCTTTTATCCGGGCGATCGTCATGGGTTTTCTCCTCCGCCTGGCGTGCGCGGTCTGTTGCCGCAGATTTCGCCTGTCAGCGGTTGTGACGGACGGCGCCTGCCCGATCAAGCCAGCCAAATCGGCGTCCGGGGCGGGATTCACCCGGAAACACGCGGTTGTGTTGTCGGGACGACATGATCTTTGCTGCAACGCCGCAATCGGCTACGGGAAACGTGTCGAAACGGGAGTGGATGAGGATGGCGGACAGCGTCGTGATTTCGGACCTCAGGGCAACGGTTCGCCAGGCGGCGTCCGACGCCGAGGCCTATTTTCTCGAGCTTCGCCGCGCCGTCGCCGCCAGCGTCGCCCCCGGGGGCAAGGTCGACCGCCGCAGGATCGATGAGGAACAGCGCGCCACGCACGGCCTTGCCTGGGTGCTGACCTATGTCGAGACACTCAAGGAAACCGCCCACTGGGCCGACCGGATCGCGGAAGAAGGCAAGTTCGGCGAGATCGAACAGCTGCTGACCCAGATCCTGTTTGGCGAATATCTCTCGCAACTGATCGGCGGCCTGCCGATGACGCAGGTCGAGATCGTCCGCCCGATCGACATGACGCACGACCAGGCGATCATGCAGAAGCTGTTTACGCCGGCGATCACGAAGCTGGTCATGAGCGGCAACACCCCAGCCGCGCGCCTCGCGGCCGCGAAACACGTTCGCGCCTTCCTCGAAAGCGGCAAGGCGACGGTGGAATACACCGGCCTTGAAGACACGTTCGAACAGATCCGCGACCAGTTCCGCAAGTTCGGCAAGGATGTTGTCGAACCCTACGCTCACGAATGGCACATGAAGGACGAACTGATCCCCGACAGCGTCGTCAAGCAGATGGGTGAGATGGGCGTGTTCGGCCTGACTATCCCCGAAGAATTCGGCGGCCTCGGCCTCGGCAAGACGTCGATGTGCGTCGTCTCGGAAGAACTCTCCCGCGCCTATATCGGTGTCGGCTCGCTGGGCACGCGTTCGGAAATCGCGGCTGAACTCCTGCTCAATGGCGGGACGCGGGCGCAGCAGGAAAAATATCTGCCCGGCATCGCATCGGGCGAAATCCTGCCAACAGCCGTCTTCACCGAACCCAACACCGGCTCCGACCTCGGCTCGCTGCGCACGCGCGCCGCGAAGGACGGCGACAACTGGAAGATCACGGGCAACAAGACCTGGATCACGCACGCCGCCCGCGCCGACCTGATGACGGTGCTGGCTCGGTCGATCCCGGACACCAACAATTTCTCCGGCCTCTCCATGTTCATCTGCGAGAAGCCGCGCGGGACCGATGCTGACCCCTTCCCCGCCAAGGGCATGACGGGCGGCGAGATCGAAGTGCTCGGCTATCGCGGCATGAAGGAATACGAGATCGGTTTCGACGGCTTCGAAGTGCCGCTCGAAAACCTGCTCGGCGAAGTCGAGGGTCAGGGCTTCAAGCACCTGATGACCACGTTCGAAGGCGCGCGCATCCAGACGGCCGCCCGCGCGATCGGCGTGGCGCAATGTGCGTTCGAGCTTGGCCTGAAATACACGCTGGAGCGCACGCAGTTTGGCCGCCAGATCTTCGACTTCCCGCGCAGCTCAGACAAACTGGTGATGATGGCCGCCGAACTCGTCGGCGTGCGCCAGCTCACCTATTTCTCGGCGCGTCAGAAGGATGAAGGCAAGCGTTGCGATCTTGAGGCCGGCCTCGCCAAAATGCTGGCCGCCCGCATCGCATGGGGCGCGGCCGACAACGCGCTGCAGGTTCACGGCGGTAATGGCTTTGCGCTTGAATATCCGATCAGCCGCGTGCTGTGCGACGCGCGCATCCTCAACATCTTCGAGGGCGCGGGCGAGGTTCAGGCCATGGTCATCGCCCGCAGGACCATCGACGAGTTCATCGGCGCGAAGAACTGAGCTTCAAAGAACTGGCGCATGGCCGCTGGACGCCCTAGATAACAGGGGAGCCAGGAGCCGCGCCATGTCCGAGCCGATCCGAAGGGACCTGCCTGTCTTTCTGCACGATGGCGATGTGACCATCGGGTCCGTACGCGAAGTAATCGGCGACAAGCTGGTGATCTACATCGAAAACGCCGGCGACTTCACCTTGTCCAGAGATGTCGTCCACGATGTTCACTTCAACAAGGTGATTCTGGACGGGCAGAAACTGGACGAGCGTGTCCGTGCGGCGATCGGCAAGGCCCACGCCTCCGAGGACGACGAGGACCACGAACCGATGGACGACTAGGTCCGGGTCGAGGTCAGACGAAGCGAGGGCTGGTATTGTTAGCTGACATCGTGATCGCAAGCGTCGCGATCGTTTGCTGCATTGTCCTGCTCCACCCGCGTCTCGCGCGCGCGCGCCTCTGGCGTGCAACCATAACGCCGCTCGCCTCCATCATCGGATCGGGCTTCCTGATTGCCGGGCCTATTCTCGCTGATGCGACGGGCCAGCAGGCCTGGCTGGCGATGTTGTCGCTCTGCGGGGTCGCCTACCTCTTCGGCGCAGCCATCCGCTACAACATCAGACATGTCGAACCGGTGCTGCGCGAAACTGCGGATATCCCCACGCGAACGATCGAGCGGTTAAGCGAGGCCGTCCTCGCAGTCGCTTACTTCATCTCGGTCGCTTACTATCTGAGCCTGTTCGCCTCGTTCGGGCTGCGCCTCGTCAACATCACAGACCCAACCTTGAGCCGCTGGGTGGCGACCGCGGTGATCGCGACGCTCGGCGCTGTCGGCGGAATCGGCGGCCTGCGCGAGCTGGAACGTCTTGCCGCCTACACGGTCGGCCTGAAGCTCGGCCTCATCTTCGCGGTCATCTTCGCCCTTGTCGGGAGCTCGATCTTTGCGATGGCGGCGGGAACCTTTGCGTGGCCGGCGCTGGAGCATCCACGCGGCCTCAATGAACTCCAGATCGTGCTGGGCCTCGTTATCCTCGTCCAGGGCTTCGAGACATCGCGCTATCTCGGCGAGGAATACGATGCAGAAACGCGAATCCGCACCATGCGCTGGGCGCAATGGCTGTCGACCGCGATCTATGCGAGCTTCATCCTTCTCGCCACGCGCTTCTTCCAGAACCAGTTGCCCGCCGAGGGCGGCGAAACGGCGATCATCGACATCCTCGCGCCGCTCGGCGGCATCATCGCGCCGATGATCATCCTGACCGCGCTGGCCTCGCAGTCCTCGGCCGCCATTGCCGACACCAATGGCGCGGGCGGCCTTCTCTCCGAGGCGACCGGCAAGCGCGTTTCGGTGAAGGTGGGCAATATCCTCACAGCGACCGCCGCGATTGCGATCATCTGGATCGCAGACATCTACGAGATCATTGTCTACGCCTCGAAGGCATTCGTCGGCTACTACGCCCTGCAGTGCATTCAGGCGACCGTGATGGCGGCGCGCAAGCGCCATTCGATCGACGCTTCGATCTATGCTGTCGGCGTGATCATCGCGTTTATCGTGCTTATTCTGGCTGTGCCGGCCAGCGCCTGACGCCTATCGGGTCCGCATCGCATCTGCGATGCGAAAGAAGGCGGGCTCCAGTTCAAACCGCAGCGCTTCGTCAGTAACCGTGTCGGCGAGCGCCTGCTTCATGCAGACGAGCCATTGGTCGCGCTCGCTTTCGCCAATGGACAGCGCGCGATGCAGGCTCATGATGCAGGGTCGGCCCGGCCGCATGAACCAGTCGCGTGGCCCGCCGATCCATCCCATCAGGAATTCGCCGAGGCTTTCGGCAACAGGTCCAAGATCATTCTTGTGCATGGCCCGGATGCCGGCTGCTTCCGGCCGCGCCGACATGGTCTCGTAGAAGCGCGCGGCCAAGCGGTTTAGCCCCTCCCGGCCGCCGATGCGTTCGAACGCGGATTGTTCGCCGTGGCGGGCTGTACTCATGCGCTCATGCTCCTGCCGCCACCAAGGCAGACGCCAGACCGCGCAGGTTGATTCAGATCAAAGAACAGACGCTCAGCCCGCCGGGCTCGCGTCCCTGAGCCGACTTCTTGTGCGCCACAGGCACGCCAGAAACAGGCGGCAGCCACCGCGTCCTTGCGGTCGCCCTCTTCATTAGGATCAGGCAGGCGGTGCTTCTGCATCATGCGGGTCAGCAGGAACACGTAGAGGCCGCTCGCCGGCATGATGATCGCGACCTTGAACATGATCCACACATTCACGCCGTCCATCTGGAAGCCGAGAATGTTGTAGATCTGATCCTGCGCGAAGGTGAGGCGCACCGCCTCATTGGCGACAGCCGTCGCCACGAAGAACCACGCGAAGCTCCAGGTGAACTGGTCCCACCCCTTCTGCGTGTAGTGGAAGGTGCCTTCCATGATGTACTTGAAGAAGTTCTTCTTCATCATCAGGCCGGCAAACAGGAAGATCGCGAACGCGGCGTTGAACAACGTCACCTTGATCTGCACCCACATCGGATTGTGGGTCACAAGGGTGAGGATGCCGAAGATGACCGTGATCGCCGACGCCAGAAGCGGGAACACAGGCAACCGCTTCAGCACCCACAGCATCGCGATCATGGCGACGCCCGTGCCGATCAGCAGCGCCCAGGTTCCATCCTCGATATTGCCGGTGATGGCGTTGACCACGAACATGGCCACGAGCGGGCCGAACTCGCTGGCGATGTTGACGGTCTGCTCCGCATTGAACGGATAAAGCTTCTTCAGCCAGCTCATTACGCAGAACGCACCTTTCCCGCCCCGTAGGCTTCTCATCTGAGCGCCATGGGGGATCGCTTCAAGTCCTACAGACCTGCAGAGCCCGCGTAAATGCGGCGTGAAAAGCCGATTTTCCGCGTTCGATCCCGTCGATCATCCACAGGCTGGCGGATGGCGAGCGCCCGGATAGGATGGCCGCCAAAAAAGGGGAGAACGGATGAAACGCCTGTCTGCAGTCCTGTTTGCGCTTGCTCTGGCTGGCTGCGTCACCCAGCCGATGGCTTCGACGCCCGCGCCCGGATGGGCCGGCAGCTGGGGCGCATCGCCAACCCTTCCCCCGGCGGGCGGCCGCAGTTTCGAGAACCAGACAGTCCGGCAGGCGATCAGGCTCAGCGAGGGCGGAACAGCCATCCGCATCCGGTTCACCAATGAATATGGCGAAAACCCCCTCGAAATCGGCGCAGCGACCGTGTCGCTCGCAGGCGAGGACGGCAAACCGTCTGGCCCGCCCGTTGCGATTACCTTTTCCGGCGCGAGCACAGCCGTGATCCCGCCGGGCGCTCCGCTGCTGAGCGACCCCATCGCGCTCGACGCCGCGCCGCTGCAGCAGCTGTCGATCAGCCTCTACCTGCCCAAGACCACCGGTCCGTGTACGTGCCATTTCGCGGGCATCGCAAACGCCGAGATCTCCGGTCCAGGCGATTTCACCAGGAGTGGCTTCGAGACGAAGGAGACTCTGGGCAACCGCGCCTTCATTTCGGCCGTGGACGTACAGACGCCGGCGCCGCGTACGATCATCGCCTTTGGCGATTCCATCACGGATGGCACGTCGTCGACGTCCGGCGCCAACCGCCGCTGGCCAGATGTTCTGGCGGAGCGGCTTGTCGCTGCGGGTCAGCAGCGCGGCGTCTCCAACCAGGCGATCGCCGGCAATCGCATCCTGTCGCAGCAGCTGCCCATTTTCGGCGAAAGCGCCCTTGCCCGGTTTGATCGCGACGTGCTGACGGTTCCGAACGCCGGCTGGATGGTCGTTCTGGAAGGCATCAACGACATCGGCATGGGCGCTGCTGCGCCGCCCTCGGCTGACGATCTTCGCGCCGGCTATCGTCAGTTGATCGCACGGGCGCATGCCCACGGCATCAAGGTCTATTTCGCGACGCTGCTGCCCTATGAAGGCGCCCGCTATTTCCACGAAGCGGGTGAGGCCGTGCGGCAGGAGCTCAATGCCTGGATCCGCTCGACAGATGAAGTAGACGGCTTCATTGATTTCGACGCCGCGATGCGCGATGCCGCTAATCCACGTCGCATGAAGGCGGATCTGCAGTCCGGCGACTGGCTGCATCCGAACGATGCTGGCTACCGGGTGATGGGCGAAGCGGTCGACCTCGCCCTCTTCCGCTGAGCCAGCGCGCTCAGGTCTTCAGCTTGAGACGGCCGAGATAGTCGCGCTTGCCAAGCGGCACGCCCTTGGACCGCAGGATGTCGTACGCGGTGGTCGCGTGGAAGTGGAAGTTCGCCAGTGAGAAGGTGAGCAGGAAGCCTTCGGCCAGGAATGGCATCTGGCGATCACCGAGCGCGAAGATCACGTCCTTGCCTTCGAGCGCGTTGATCTCGTCAGGCGTGTAGCTTTTCAGCTTGTCCAGCGCCTGCGTCACCGCCGCCTGAAGGGCTGCATAGTCAGCGCCCGGATCGCCATAGGGCGGCTTATAGAGGCCGGCCTTCACACCCTCGATCGCCGCAACCGAATGCCCGATCGAGGCCTGAACCTGATACCGGAACGGCAGCATATCGTCGAAAAGCCGTGTCTCGATGATCGTGTGGGTGTCGATGTTATTGTCTTCGCAGTGCGCGAGGCCGCGCTTCAGGAAGCCGTCCATTGCGCCCAGCGTCTGGAGAAACAGCGCGACAGTCGCGTCATAGAGGCCAAGCGCCATGATCCGGTCTTTCCTTGCTCTTTCCCAAGATCAGGGCCGCAGGGGTCATCCCGCGGCGGGAGACCTTGCGGCCCTGTTGTTCGGTCGTTCGCCTGGTCGTTCAGGACGGTTAGCGTGAAGCCTTCGCGGTTGCAGCGTTCCGCTCCCGCTCACGGGCGCCGGCGAGGATGCCGATCATGCCGTGATTGCCTTCATGGCAGGCGTACTCATACCAGCCGTCCGACGGATAGAATGCCAGTTCGGCGCGCCAGGGCTGGGTGTAGGTCTCAGGATCATCGACCGAGAACTCGTAGAAAATGTCCTTTTCGCCTGTTCGCGTCAGACGTTCCGTCACCACGCCCTTGGCCGAGACCGGGAATGACTGTTCTCCCGCCTGCAGCGGATTGATGTTGCGCGTCTCCATCACGAACGTGTCGCCTTCCCACCAACCGACCGTGTCGCCGAGCCAGGGCTTGATGGCCGCCGGCCGATGGCTACGCCGCGCCTCCTCCGCATTTGCGAAGATCGGCACGATGCGCGCGTCATGCGCCATCTCGACGAGGATGAGCATGTGTTCGGGCGTCTGCACGAACTGATAGTTGTTGTTGTAAAGGACGCTGAGCATGCCCGGGCCGCCAGTCTGGCCGAAGCCGATAAGGCAGCGCTCGGAAAGGGTCGGCTCCTCGGGCCCCTCATACGGCGCATTGCCGGTCATGTAGACGCGGAAGCCTTCCATCTGGCGCTTCATCTGCCCGGCAGGATCCTTGTAGGGAAGCTGGCCGCTGGCCGGTTCGACAATGTTTGACGTGCGCCACTCGCCCTTCACGAAAGCGAGCTTCTCGCCAGGCTGCACCCAGAACTTGTCATAGCCCTTGAGTCCGAAATCGGCGCCGCCCTTTTCCGGCGCGCCCTTGTTGGGATCCGAATAGCCGGAGTCATTGAAGTCGGGGTCATCAGCCGAGATGCCGGCGAGGCCGGTGCCAGCGGCGATCTTCGTCGCTTCAGCTTCCGTCACCACAAGCGACTTCTGCCCCGGCGCGCGCGAGAGCGGCGTCAGCGAGGCGTTGGTCCAGATACCGGTGAGATCCGGCTTGCCATCGGCGGCGCGCGGCACGTCGTCGGCGTAAGCCGGGGCGGACATGAGAGCGATGGCAATGGCGGCAAGGGCGGGCTTCAGCATCCGCATGGCAAATCCTCCTGTGGCGGGCGCGTCTATCGCTGATCGCGTCTCCTGTTTCGCAATGTAGCTCTCGCAGGCCCCTCGCGGAACCCTTCCGTGAGGTGAACCAGCGCGCTTTGTCTTGACGATCCCAGTTACTGCCCGGTTTGCGACCGCTTTCCCTGCCCGCGCCCCGGTGTATGGTCGCGACGGCCGGGCGCGGACCGCCCGGAATGGAGACAAGTAATGAGAATCCGCTCCCACGCGCTTCCGGCCCTTCTCGCGGCGCTTGCATTTGGCGCCACTGGCTGCATGACGGCGCCGAGCGCCGCCGACTACGCCACAACCGTGTCCGCCGCCGGCCGCATGTCCGCCGATTACGAGCGCGACGCCGTCCGCAAGCCGGCTGACGTCCTCGCCTTCTCGCGAATCGGGCCAGGCAAGACCGTGTTCGAGATGGAAGCGGGCGCTGGCTACTATACCGAGCTGTTCTCGCGCGCGGTCGGCGCGTCCGGCGCCGTCACCATGCAGAGCCCCAAGGAGTTTGAGCGCTTCTACAAGGAAGCGCTGGATGCACGCCTCAAGGACAACCGCCTCGCGAATGTGAAAGTGTCGTGGTCGGTCTTCGACAAGCTGGAAGCCGCCGATGGTTCGGTCGATGTCGTGACGTGGTTCCAGGGTCCGCACGAGATGTGGTGCAAGGCGGCGTGCGGCAATGTTCCGATGGGCACAGTCGAAGGCGCCTTCAAGGAAGCCGCGCGCATTCTCAAGCCGGGCGGCTATTTCATCGTGATGGACCATGTCGCGACTCCGGGGGCGCCCGCGACATCCGGCAACGATCTACACCGGATCGACCCCGCTATCGTCAAGCCGATGATCGCCGCAGCCGGGTTTGTGCTCGAAGAGGAAAGCGCCCTCCTCGCCAATCCGGCCGATGATCATTCCAAGGGCGTGTTCGACCCCGCAGTACAGGGCAAGACCGACCAGTTCCTGCTGCGTTATCGCAAGCCCTGATAAATACCGGACAAGACATCTCTCGGGAGGAGACGGAATGAAAACGACGACATTGCTGACAGCGGGCGCCGCCCTGCTGCTGGCCTTTGGCTGCGCCACCACGCCAGCAGGGCCGCCGCCGCTGGCTGTCGCCGATTATGCGGCCATCCTCACCGATGCATCGCGGCCGGCTGATGACGCCAAGGACGACGCCGCGCGCAAGCCATCCGAAGTGCTGGCCTTCGCCGGTCTCCGTCCGGGCGACACGGTGCTCGAAATGGAAGGCGGCCGCGGCTGGTATTCCTACATCATCTCGAAGGCCATCGGTCCGGAAGGCAAGCTGATCGTTCAGTACCCGCCGGAATTCGCCTATGGCGATCCGGCCTATCAGGCGCGCGTCGATGGCGGACAGCTGCCCAACGCCGTCATCACCAAGACCCACTTCGACAAGCTCGAAGCGGCGGACGGCTCGGTCGACAAGGTCCTCTGGATTCTCGGCCCGCATGAAGTCTGGTACACGCCAAAGGACACGGATGGTCTGGGTGATCCGGCCAAATCATTCACCGAGATCGCGCGCGTGCTAAAGCCGGGCGGCGAGTTCATCGCCATGGACCACGCCGCAGTCGCCGGCACGCCCGCCAAGACGTCGGCCCAGACGCTGCACCGGATCGATCCGGCTCATGTGCTTGAAGCAGCCAAGACGGCTGGTTTCGTTTATGTCGACAAGAGCGATGTGCTGGCCAATCCGGAGGATGACCGCACCAAGTCGCCCTTCGCGCCCGATCTGCGCCGGCATACGGACCAGTTCCTGTTCCGGTTCCGCAAACCCTAGCGGTCCGGCGATACCGCTCGGTCGCTCTCGTCAGGGCTGGCGAAGCAATCTAGATTCACAGCCATGACTGGACGCTTCCGTACGTCGCTCGCAAGCCTGCTCGCCCTTGCCGCCTGCGCTTGTTCGCAGGCGGAACAAGGCGTCATCGCCGCCCAGAAGGACGACCCGGTCATTGTGCTCAGCGAAGGCGCATGCGAGGCGACCTGCCCCGTCTATGCGACGACCCTCCGCCCGGATGGATCCTACGTTCTTCATGCGGAGCGGTTCGTGAAATCGCCGGGCGTCCATGAAGGCTTGCTGGATGAGTCCGCGTGGACGCGCGCCGTCGCTGCGCTGGAAGAGATATCCTTCTGGACCCTGTCGCCCCAGCAGACGGAAAGCTCCCTGCCTTCCTGCCAGCCGGGTCCGCCGGTGGTCAGCATTACCTGGCGGACCGCCGCCGGCCGCCAGAAGACGCTGAACTACCGCGTCGGCTGCGGGGACAACGCCATCCGGTCGGCTGTGGGCGAATTACGCGGCGCCATGGCTTTTGACGATCTGGTGTGGACGGATGAGCGTTTCGCGCCGGACGGAAGCCGCTAAACGGCCGCACAGCCCCACCATGGCGTAACGGGGCTTTCGGGACTACATTTGACAAATGGAACTCTGGCTCTCCTACGGCGTCTACGTCGCCATTGGCGCGGTATTCGTGGTTCTGGCCTTCGGCGTCGTGAACCTGGTGCGCAACGACGATCAGGCCCGCTCCCGCTCCAACAAGCTGATGCGCCTGCGCGTACTGGTGCAGTTCATCGCGATCATCCTGCTGGTTGCGCTCGGAGCCGTCGCGGGCGCCTTCCGCTGATCTGACCGACGGTCCGGTTTCATCATCCCGTCACGCTGGCGGACCTGTGTTCATCGCAGGTTCGGGTTGGATCGGTGAAATTCACCTGATCGGATTATCCAAGCCTGAAACAGTCCCTGCGAGGATGCTCGGGCCGGATGAGCGGCAGGAGTGTGGGCATGCTGGGACGGCGCGGCATCGATTCGAATCCGAAGCGGTTCTGGACATGGTTTGCCGCTGAAGCCCAGGGCGTCGCCAACGCACTTGAAGCGCTGTCCCGCGGCGAAGCCGACGCGGAATGGGTGATCGCCGGCCTCAATGACCGCATCAAGCGGGTCGATTCCACGCTCGAAGCCGACGTCTCCCGTTCAGCCGATGGCCACTGCTGCCTCACGCTGTCCGGCGCGGACGCCGCCGTCGATGCGCTTCTGAACTCGGCGCCGGACCTGCGCGGTTGGCGTATCGCCCCGCGTGCAACGGCGCCGGCGAAACAGCGCCTTCCCTACCTGCGCGTGCCCCTGCCGTCGCTGGATGTGCTGGCATCGCCCATTACCGCCCGTTACGAGGCCTATGCGGTCCTGCCCTAGCCTGCATTGACCACTGATGCGGCCCGGTGCGAACCTGCGCCATGGTTGTCCTGAACAAGATCTACACACGCACCGGTGACGACGGCACGACCGGCCTCGCCACGGGCGAACGCGTTGAAAAATGGAATATCCGAGTCGAGAGCTATGGCGCGGTCGATGAAACCAACTCGGCCATCGGCGTCGCGCGGCTTCATGCCGGAGATGACGCGGAGCTCGACGCCATGCTGGGCCGCATCCAGAACGATCTCTTCGATCTGGGGGCTGACCTTGCAACGCCCGAACGCGACAAGCCGCTCGGCTGGACGCCGCTTCGCATTGTCGAAGCGCAGGTGACGCGCCTTGAAACCGAGATCGACCAGATGAACGCGGCGATCCCGCCGCTCAACAGCTTCATCCTGCCGGGCGGCTCGGCTCTCGCGGCGCACCTGCACGTCGCGCGCGCCGTTTCGCGCCGCGCCGAACGGCTGGTCGCCCAGCTCGCCGCAACGCCGGGCGAGGTCGTTTCGACCCCGGCGCTGGCCTACGCCAACCGCCTGTCGGACTTCCTGTTCGTCGCCGCCCGCCGCGCCAACGAAAACGGCGCCAGCGACGTGCTCTGGGTTCCCGGCGCCAATCGCTAGCAAGCCGATGCAAGCGGTCCATCTCTTCATGAAGGGCCCGTTCAGCCAGTTCCACGCCGCGCGGTTCAGCGTGGATGGCCGCGACTACATCTGCGCCGAGCAATACATGCACGCCGAAAAGGCGCGGCTCTTCGGCGATGACGCGATGGCTGAACGCATCATGCGATCCGACAGCCCGCACGAGCACAAGATGATGGGCGGGCGCGTTGCTGGTTTCGTCGGCGAAACGTGGGACGGGCGGAAGGTCGCCATCGTGACGGCCGGCAATCTCGCAAAATTCGGCCAGAATGCGGGGTTACGCCGCCGCCTTCTGGAAACTGGCGACTCCCTCCTGGCCGAAGCCAACCCCAAGGATTTCATCTGGGGCATCGGGCTGGCGATCGATGACCCGGCCGCGCAGGATCCCGCCAGCTGGCAGGGCCAGAATCTTCTCGGAAAAGTGCTGATGGCGGTGCGCGAAACGCTCGCCAGCTCGTCAGGTATCTGACAAATTCCCGCCTAGTTCGCCGTTAACTTGTTTCCTCAAGGATTGCCCGGCAGAGGTGATTTGCCGCTGCCGCGCCGTCCGCCCAGTCGGGGGTCTTGTTGAAACGCCGTTCCCTTCTTGTTGCGCTCGCCCTTGGCCTTGCCGCTCCGCTGGCTGCGCCGGCCGAAGCGCAGGCGACCCGCGAATATCAGGCGCTGCTCGATTTCGCGTCCGAGCTCGATAACGCCGCCACCGCGCCGGACTTTGTCGGCCTCGCCGTCGCCGTGGTGAAAGAGGACAAGATCGTTCTCATACGTACCTATGGCGTCACCGAAGCGGGCGGTACGCAGAAGGTTACGCCCGACACTGTCTTCCGCCTTGCCTCGCTGTCCAAGGGTTTCGCTGGCACGCTTGCCGCGCTGGAACAGTCGGAAGGCAAGCTCGACCTGCAGACCAGGGCGATCGCCTACGCGCCGCAGTTCAAGCTGCGCAGCGCAGCGGACACGCAGGCCGTTACGCTGGAGGATGTGCTCTCACATCGCACCGGCCTGCCGCCCTACGCCTATGACAACCTGCTTGAAGCCGGCACACCGCCGAAAGACATCCTCGCTAAGTACGGATCGGTGAAATCGACCTGCAAGCCCGGCACCTGCTTCACCTACCAGAACACCACCTTCAACATCATCGCCGATGCGATCACGAAGGAAACCGGCCGCGCCTATGAAGACGAACTGCAGGACCGCATCCTGAAGCCGCTCGGCATGACCACCGCCTCGCTCGGCCGCAACGGCCTGATGGCGACGGGCAACTGGGCCCACCCCCACCGGCGCGCCGGGGATGGCTGGGTCTCCGTTCCGGTGACTGAACCGTACTACCGGGTCCCCGCCGCTGGCGGCATGAACGCCTCGATCAGCGATCTCAGCAAATGGTTGATTGCGCAGATGGGCGGACGGCCTGACGTGCTGTCCTGGGCCGTGCTCGAGGAGGCGCATCGCAGCCGCGTCGACACGCCGCCGGAGTCCGCGCGCCAGCGCGCCCTGAAAACGCCGGTGACCAAAACGTCCTACGGCCTTGGCTGGCGCACCTACATATATGCCGGACACAAGCTGATGACGCATTCCGGCAGCGTCGAGGGCTTCGTCTCGCAGATCGCATGGCTGCCCGAGCAGAAGACGGGCATTGTCATCCTGTCGAACACGCGCGGTTCACGCGCCGGCAAGATCATGCCGACCTGGCTCGACTACCAGCTGGGTCTTCCGAAGACCGACTGGTTCCGCATGGGCGACCTGCTGCTCGCCGCCACCCCGGCAGGCAACGCCAGCGGCGACTAAGCGGCTCACATCCCGCTGATGCTGCCGTGGCCTTGCACCTTCTGACGCGCCAGCGCTGAGTCCATTGGCGACAGGCCCAGGCGGTCCACAAGCTGCCGCATCAGCGAGTCCTCGTGCGGATCGCGCTCGCCATCGGCCAGCACGACGGACCACAGCGCCTCGACGATCGCGATCCTGTCCTCATGCGGGATCGCAGTCCGGATCGCTTTCGTGAACTGATAGATGTCGATCGACTCGGACTCGGCTTCCTCGCCCTGCGCGCGCAAGGCCCGGGCATCCTCCATCCCCAGCGCAAAGCGTTGCATCAGCGCCTTGTCGACAACCTCGCGCTCGGCCTCATCGTAGACCCCATCGGCGCGCGCCGCCATCACCAGCACCGCCGTGATCGCTGCGCGGGCATCGTCCTGGCGCAGTTCCGCCGGTTCGGACGCCCGCAGCATGCGCTTGAAGAAATCGGCAACCATGGGCCTGATGTGGCGCCTTTGGCCGCCGCGAACAACCCGCGCGGGCGTGGCAATTCCGTGGCGCGCGCGCCGATCAGTCTGCCTTGGGCGGATTGAAGATCGCCGCCAGCTGTTCCGCATCAACGCCCAGCGCGCCAAACACGGGAGCGAATGTCGCAAATCGCGCTGCATCGTTCGGGCCCAGCGTGATCCCGCCATCAACGACAAGCGCGTGCCCGGTCACAAAGCTGGAGCCATCCGAGCCCAGATAGAGTGCAGCCTCCGCAATGTCGCTGCCGCGTCCGCCGCGCGGAATCGGCTGGGTGTTCTTGCTCGCCTCCGCAAGCGCGTCGATACGCGTCTCGGCAAGCTGTCGCGGAATGCCGAAGGACGCAGCGAAGATGTTGGTGGCGATCATGCCGGGGCAGATGCAGTTCACGCGGATATTCTCCGGCCCCAGCTGCGCGGCCGCCGCGTGGGTCATGTGAATGATCGCCGCCTTGGCGATGGAATAGAGCAATGGGCCGTATCCCGTACGCAGCCCCGCGATGGACGCCGTCGAGATGATCGAGCCGCCGCCCTGCTCGCGCATGATCGGGATTGCGTATTTCATGCCGAACAGCGCCGCGCGGACATGAAGATGCATCACGGAGTCGAAGCCCTCCGCGGTAACGCCGTCCGGCATTTCGCGCGCGCCGCCGGTCCCGGCGTTGTTGAACAGGATGTCGAGCCGGCCGAAACTGTCCTTCGCCGCCTTCACCGCGGACGCGATGTCGGCTTCCGCCATGACGTCGCAGCGAACGAAGCGTACCTTGTCCTTGTGCTCATGCTCGATCTGGGCGCCCTTGTCTTCCTGGACGTCGGCGGCGATCACCCGCGCGCCTTCCGCGATGAACAAGTCCACGGTCGCGCGGCCGATGCCGCTGGCCGCTCCCGTGATCACAGCCACCTTGCCTGCCAACCGTCCCGCCATGCGCTTCTCCCGCGTTTGTCCGGCTCACTCTAGCGGCCGGACATGACAGGCCAAGCGTCATTGTGCGTCGGGTATCGGACCGGCGTTCGTGTGTTTCGAGACGAGATTGAAGAAGTCGAACACCTTCTCCAGATTGTCGCGCCCGCGCCGGATGAAGAATTCATGCTCAAGGCCGGGAAACTCGAGATAGATATGCTGCGCGCCCACACTCTGGAGCTCGCGCACCGAATTCCGCGAGCTTTCCTTGCGCACAACATTGTCTTCGGCCCCATGCATCACCAGCACCGGCACTTGTTTCAGCCGCTCGGCCGGCGCATTCGGTCCGACGCCCCCGCCCGCGATCGGCGCGATGCCTGCCCAGATCGTGTTGTGCTTGGCGCCGAGGAAGAATGTGCCAAACCCACCCATGGAATGGCCCATCAGATAGATCCGGTCAGGATCTATGTTGAATGTCGTGCGCATCATGGCCAGCATGGTCATCGCATCCTGTTCGGATAACTCGTTGATCGCCCACTTCGCGCCCGTGGCGGGATTCATGTCCGCGGTCTCCACCGATTGCGGGTTGCCGCGTGACGGGCCCCAGCCGCCGCGGGTCGAGTATCCCATCGGCGCAACGACGATGTAACCGTCGCGCTGGGCAAAGTCCGTTGTGCCGTCAAACAGCATCTGCTGCAGCGGCGTCACGCCGGAACCGTGCAGGTCGACAATCAGGGGCCACTTGCGCGCTGGGTCGTAGCCCTCCGGGACGAACAGCGAAAACGGCATTCGCGCGTTGGCTTCGTCCATCTCGTAACCGCACATCAGGATACGCTTCTGGCTGGCGGTCAGTGGCGGCTGGGCCGAGCGCGGGATGTTCGCCCGCACGGCGATGGCGTCATCGGGATTGGTCGACGGCGGCGGCTGGGGATCGAGGCGCACGCCCGCATGTGTGACATTCGGCACGCCGGCGCTCGCCGCGGCTTCTTCTTCCGCGACGAACATGCAATCCAGGCCGCGTGCGATGTTCGCTGCAGTCTCGACCGGTGCGGCCGGCGCACCTGTCGCGCACCCGGCCAGCAGGAAAGCACATGCAAGCGCTCGCATCCGCTTACTCCTTCGGCTTCATGTAGGCGTCGAAATTGCGGATGTACGCATCGAGATTGCCCTCCAGCATCTGCCGGAAACCGTCGACGAAATAATCGGCGATCTCCTGCTTCTTGTCCGCCATCGCCTCACCCGAGCTGTAGCCGCCCGCCGACAGCCAGGCGCAGAACCGCGCCGACGCAAACAGCATCGAGGCGTTCACCGTCTCCCGCGTCGCGCCATCCAGCTGGTCGTTGGAGAGGTGAATGTGCGCATCCGCACGCGCGTAGAAGGCGTCATCGAATGGGTCGGCCATGGCGCTCTCGCTCCCGGTGTCACGCTGGTATCGAAACCCGAGGCTATCGCACGCTTGGGGAAATCCACGCCAAAACCTTTCGTCAGGCATGAATGTTCCCCTGGGACATAGGGTATTCGCGCCAAATCGACGCTTTTTGCCCCTGTCCGGCTGGGGAAACTTGATTCCGGAGCGCGTCACGGCTACCGGAAATCCCGCTGGTTCGCAGGCGCACCATAGAGGGCGCTGCAAACCGGCCTGACCGCCAGAACGACCCCAGAAAGACCGAAGAGTCCGGAGAATCCACCGATGAAGGTGCTTGTGCCCGTCAAGCGGGTGATCGACCCCAACGTCCGCCCGCGTGTGAAAGCCGATGGCACGGGCGTGGACCTCGCCAACATCAAGATGGCGATGAACCCGTTCTGCGAGATCGCCGTCGAAGAGGCGGTGCGCATGAAGGAGAAAGGCGTCGTCACGGGTGAGATCGTTCTTGTCTCGATCGGTCCGGCCCAGGCGCAGGAAACCATCCGCATCGGCCTCGCCATGGGCGCCGACCGCGGCATCCTGGTGCAGACCGACGTCGCGGTTGAACCGCTGGCCGTCGCCAAGATCCTCGCCAAGATCGTCGAGGCCGAAAAGCCCGACCTCGTCATCGCCGGCAAGCAGGCCATCGATGACGACGCCAATCAGACAGGCCAGATGCTCGCCGCCCTGCTCGGCTGGGCCCAGGGCACGTTCGCCTCGGGCGTCTCCAAGGATGGCGACAAGTTGAAAGTCGTGCGCGAAGTCGATGGCGGCCTCCAGACCGTGTCGCTCGATCTGCCGGCGGTTGTCACCACCGACCTGCGTCTCAACGAGCCGCGCTTCGCTTCGCTGCCGAACATCATGAAAGCGAAGAAGAAGCCGATCGACACCAAGTCGCCCGCCGACTACGGCGTCGACGTCACCCCGCGCCTCAGCGTTGTGAAAGTCGCCGAGCCGAAGAAGCGCGAAGCCGGCGAGAAAGTCGCCGACGTCGATGCGCTGATCGCCAAACTCAAAGCCGCTGGAGCCATCTGATCATGGCCGTTCTTGTTTTTGCCGAACACAACAACGCCTCGCTGAACGACGCGACGGCCAAGACCGTGGCCGCCGCCCAGGCATTCGGCGGCGATATCGACGTGCTGGTCGCCGGTCAGAACGCCGGCCCCGCCGCCGCCGAAGCCGCGAAGCTCACTGGCGTCCGCAAGGTCCTGCACGCCGAAGGCGAAGCCTTCTCGCATGCGCTGGCCGAAGCCGTCGAAGCGCTGGTTGTTCCGATGATGGCCAACTACGACGCCTTCTTTGCCCCGGCGACCACCACGGGCAAGAACGTCGCCCCGCGCATCGCCGCCAAGCTCGATGTGATGCAGATCTCGGAAATCACCGCCGTGATCGACTCCTCGACCTTCGAGCGTCCAATCTACGCCGGCAACGCGATCATGACCGTGAAGTCGTCCGACGCGAAGAAGGTCGTCACCGTTCGCGGTACGGCCTTCAAGGCCGTCGAAGCAACGGGCTCAGCCTCGGTCGAAACCGTCGCGGCGCCGGCCGGTCCGTTCAAGGCGGCCTTCGTCTCCGAGGAACTGCAGAAGTCGGATCGTCCCGAACTCGCCTCGGCCAAGCGCGTCGTCTCCGGCGGCCGCGCCCTCGCCTCGGCTGAACAGTTCAACCAGTACATCCTGCCGCTGGCCGACAAGCTCGGCGCGGGCGTGGGCGCCTCGCGCGCCGCGGTCGACGCCGGCTACGCGCCGAACGACTTCCAGGTCGGACAGACAGGCAAGGTCGTCGCGCCGGAGCTCTACATCGCCATCGGCATCTCGGGCGCCATCCAGCACCTCGCCGGCATGAAGGATTCGAAGATCATCGTCGCCATCAACAAGGACGAGGAAGCCCCGATCTTCCAGATCGCGGACTACGGCCTTGTCGGCGATCTCTTCAAGATCGTCCCCGAGCTGACAAGCAAGCTCTAGGCTTTCACTGACCAGACAAGGAAAGGCCCGCCCTCACCGGCGGGCCTTTTGCTTTGCATGTCCAATCGACCCTTCCGGCACGCCAAATGGACTCTCTGACTATTCAGGCATAATCTCCCCGGCAGGGATCGAGGGACAACAACCATGCCTCCGCAGGGAATGATCGTCGGCGACAACTGGCTCGCCATTCTGGTCGCGGCCATCGCCATCTATGCCATTGGCTTCATCATCTACGGCGCAGTGTTCTCTGCGCTCTGGCTGAAGCTGTCGGGCTACACAAGGGAACAGCTCCAGCCACACATGTGGAAGATGGCGATCTCCTGGGTCATGCCCGCGCTCACCGCCATCGGCCTTGCCCTGATCCTGAAGCTGGCGCGCGTCGACAATCTCGCTACCGGCCTCATCGTCTCGCTGGAGGTCTTCGTCTTCATCGTCCTGCCGGCGCGGCTCTATTCCTTCGTCTACAGTCCGGAGAAGCCGGGTCTTCTGGTGATGGATGCGACCCACCTGCTGCTCGGAACGCTGGCAGCCGGGGCAATCATTTCCGCCTGGCCGTGAAACGCCCAACGCGACGCTTGGCGTTACGCGCGCGACATGGTCTTGTCGCCTGACAGATTCAGGGGACCACCCGCATGCGCTTCCTTCTTGCCGCCTCCGTCTTCGCGCTCGCCGCGTGCGCCACGCCGCCCGCCGCGACGACCATGGCTGAAGACTATTCGCGCGAGCCCGGCGCGCACGAAGCGGAATTCCGCGGCCTCTACAAGGAGCTGATCGAAACGAACACAACGCTGTCGGTCGGCTCATGCACGCTCGCCGCTGAACGAATGAAGGCCCGCCTTGTCGCCGCCGGCTATCCCGAGAGCGACCTCCACATCCTTGTGAACCCCAAGCCGAACCGTCCGCAGGACGGCAACCTTGTCGCCATCCTTCCCGGCTCCGACCCCGCCACCAAGCCGATCCTGCTGATGGCGCATATCGATGTGGTGGAAGCCAAGCGCGAGGACTGGGTGCGCGACCCCTTCGTGCTGACGGAAGAAGATGGCTTCTTCTATGCGCGCGGTGCGACCGACGACAAGGCGATGGCCGCGATCTTCACGGACTCGATGGTCCGCTTCAAACGCGAAGGCTACAAGCCCGCGCACACGATCAAGCTGATGCTCAACTGCGGGGAAGAGAGCCCCAACGAGTATGTCGGCGCGAAGTACATGACCGAAGAACACCTCGATCTGATCTCCGCCGGCTTCGCGCTCAACGAAGGCGCCGGCGGCCGCATTGATCCGGCGACCGGAAAATATCTCTACAACGGCGTGCAGGCTGGCGAGAAGCTTTACCAGGACTTCTCGATCGAGGTGACCAACCCCGGCGGCCACTCCTCCCGTCCCGTTCCGGACAACGCGATCTACGAGCTCGGTCAGGCATTGCTCGCCGTGCAGGCCTACGAGTTTCCCATCGAGTTCAACGACGCTACGCGCAATTTCTTCCGACGCATGGGCGCGATAACGCCCGGCCAGGAAGGTCAGGATATGCGCGATGCCGCCGACGGCGAGAACGCCGCCGCCATCCGCCGCCTGCTCGCCAATCCCGGTTATAATGCAACCCTGCGCACCACCTGTGTGGCGACCCAGCTCTCGGCCGGGCACGCCCCCAACGCGCTGCCCCAGCGCGCCACGGCCAACGTCAACTGCCGCATTTTCCCCGGCCACACGCAGGAAGAAATCCGCAGCAAGCTCGAAGCCGCCATCGCCAACCCGGTTGTGAAGGTCACGCTGAAATCGGATCCGGAAACGCCGATGACGCCGCCGCCCCTGCCGCCGGAGATCCTCGGCCCGATCGAGCAGCTGACCGAGAAGATGTGGCCGGGCGTTCCGGTGATCCCGGCAATGTCGACGGGCGCAACCGATGGCCGCTTCACGACGCCGGCCGGCATTCCGACCTATGGCGTCTCCGGTATCTTCGCTGACCCGAACACGTCGGGGGCGCACGGTCTCAATGAACGCGTCGGCGTCAAGCAGCTGATGGAAGGCCGGATGTTCCTCCATCAACTCGTGAAGATGTACGCCGGCGGCAGCTACGAGTAGCGCGCCCTAGTCCGGCCCGGCCAAGGCGATCCTGAAGTTCTCGTAGCTGTCGAGAACACTGGGATCGTCTTTCACGATATCGACCATCTGGCCGGGAATGTCTTTCAGATGGTCCACCATGCCCTCGGCGCCGACACCCATCGACACGCCGAAGTCGCGGAAGATCGCATACGATTTCTCGCGATAGGTCTCGAAGTCGAGCGGCGCCGCGCCCGCGCCGAGCGTTTCCTTCGTGAGGTCGTAGAACGCGTGCATATGCGGATTTTCGGACCATGCCCGGGTGTCGCCCTGCAGACTGGTTGACCCGCCATCAGACGGCGCGCCGTGCGGCGGCTGTCCATGCTGCGCCCAGGCGCCCGGCGCCAATGCGGCTGTCGCGGCAACCGCCGCTGCGATCATGAAGCTGCGCATCCTCGTCTCCTGCGGACATGCCTTGTCGTTCCCGGAATCGCGAAAATTCGCGTCCGGACCGGCAAAATGCCGTGACAAGAAAATCGAACATGATGTAAAAGATATTGTACATCTAGTCGAGTCCCCTTTTTCAGGAGGCCATATGCCCTTCCGCGAGAAGACGGCGTGGATCACGCTGGTCACCATCCTGCTCTTCTTCGCCGCCTACTACGGGTCAACACTGTCCGGCGCCGTGCCGCCCAACTCGTGGGCAGCCTTCCATCTCGGCGCGATCTGCATCGTTGGCTTCGTCGCCGCGCAGATCATCTTCTATTTCATCGCTGCTTCGCTCAGCCCGGGAGACGCACGCACGCCGCGCGACGAACGCGAGCGGATGATTCATGCGCGCTCTCACATTGTCGGCTATTACGTGCTCATGCTCGGCATGGCGGCGACGCTCGTGGCGACGCACCTGCCTTTCCACGGCGATCATTTTCTCGATGTCATCATCCGCACTGTGAACTTCGGCGTCTTTACGATGTTGCTCGCTGCTGCGGCCGTCGCCATCGCCCAAATCGTCATGTACCGGCGCGGCGCCTGATAGATGGCGAAGCTTCCCATCACCAATGAGATACGGCGCTTGCGGTTCGAGCATGGCGAGATGACCCAAAGCGACCTCGCCGACCGCATCGGCATGACGCGCCAGACCATCGCTGCGATCGAGGCCGGCAAGTATGGCCCCTCGCTCGAAGCCGCCTTCCGGATTGCACAGGTATTCGGCGTCGGCGTCGAGGACGTGTTCAGCTGGGAGGAGTGATCAGCCCAGGCCGGACATCTTCAGGATCAGAACCGCGCCTGCAGCGGACGCCGCCGAAACGGCGGCGCCCCAGACCAGATCGACCATTGCGAACGTTCTCGGCCAGTCCTTCAGCGTCGCCAGATTGGTAAGATCGTAGGTTCCATACGCGACAAGCCCAAGGAGGGCGCCCAGCCCAAGCGCGGACAGGACATCTCCTCCTGCGGTCATGGCTGGCGTCACGGCAAAGAACCCAAGTCCTGCCGAATAGATCAGGTAGAATGCTATCCCGGCCGGCCAGTAGATCGGCTGACGCAACCGGCCGCCAAGTTGTCTGGCCAGCCACTCCCGGGCGACCAGCCCAAGCCAGAGCCCGTCCAGCACAGCCAGAACCAGTCCCGCAGCAATCGCGGCTTTCACGATCTCCATGACCAGCGGCTCCTTTCCCCTTCATACGTCAGCGGGCGGTTTTGGATGACCGGCAATGGGCCGCCCCCAAGGCGCTACGGCAACGTGAGCACGCGCCCGTTGCCACCGAAGTCGGGGGCCACTACCACCGTCCGACGCTTTGACGCCGGGACCGATGCGACAGCACTACATCCTTTTCGCGGTGCTGGCCTTCAGCCTGATCGCGCCGCCCGCCTTCGCACATGCCATTGGCGGCCGCGACGCCGCCTTCGTGCAGGCGACTGTCGGCCCCGATCCCTTCCCTTTCCTCTATCTCGGCGCCAAGCACATGGTGACGGGATACGATCACCTGCTCTTCCTCACCGGCGTGATCTTCTTCCTCTACCGCCTGCGCGACGTGCTGGTTTACGTCACGCTGTTCTCGCTTGGCCACTCGACCACGCTGATCCTCGGCGTGCTGTTCGATTTCGGAGTCTCCTCACATCTCGTGGACATGGTGATCGGGCTGTCGGTGTGCTGGAAGGCGTTCGACAATCTCGGCGGCTTTCACAGGCTCGGCTGGAGCCCGGACAACCGTATTGTCGTTGGCGGCTTCGGGCTGATCCATGGCCTTGGACTCGCCACCAAGCTTCAGGATCTCGGCCTCAACAGCCAGGGCCTGCTCGAGAACCTCATTGCATTCAATGTCGGCGTCGAGATCGGACAGGTGATCGCCTTGTCCCTCATCCTCGTGGCCATGACGATGTGGCGAACCACGAAATCCTTGGCCGCCTCGCGGTCACAGCCAACGCACTGCTTTTCTTCGCCGGCGTTGTGCTGGCCGGCGAGCAACTCGCAGGCTACTTCTTCAGCGGAGACGCATGATGCCCCAGGAACAGGAAATCGGACCCGTCACTCTCAACGTGTCGGGCAGGACGCTGGCCCTGATCACCGGCGGCGGCGTCATTGGCGGCGCGCTCATCGTGCTCGGCGCGATCATGCCGGCGGAGTTCAATGTCGATCCGCTTGGCCTCGGCAAGCTCACAGGCATCGGCCGCCTGTGGGCGCCTGAAACGGAGACTTTCGGCGGCGCCGGCGCCGCCCTCGCCTTCGCATCCGACGCTCCAAAGACCTCGCACGTGGTCGAGATACCACTCGGCGCAGCCGGCTGGCAGGAGGCGGCCGTCGAGTACAAGGTCCACATGAAGCCAGGCCAGACCATTTTCTACAAATGGTCGGTTGCGAATCTCGATGGCTCCCCTGCGACCGTTCCGGTCGAGATGGACCAGCACGGCCACGACCTGCCCCCCGAAGGCGAAGCCCAGACCGTGGTCGAGTTCCGCAAGGCCCGGCTCCTCTCGGATCAGGGTTCCATGACCGCACCGATCGACGGGATTTTCGGCTGGTATTTCCGCAACCATGCGGAGGACCCGGTCATCGTCCGTGTCGAGATCGAGGGGTTCTACGACCTTGTTCCGGCGGGCCAGCCGGGCAATGAATTCAACGTCCGGCCGCTGGAACCCGGCCAGCCACAGTAGAAATTGCAGCGCCACAATTTCGCGCTAACCCTTGGTGATCCATAAGGTCACCATCCGTCAGGACAGTCCGGATTCATTTCGGAGACGCGAATGATCACCCGCGCCATCCTTGGCCTCTCTCTCGCTGTGGCGCTTGGCGCATGCGCCTCGACGCGCGCGCCCGTCACGGCAGCCGGAACGACGCCCAAGCCGCGCCCGCCTGTGCCCGGCCCCACGACGCCCGCCACGCCGGTCACGCCGCCCAGCGACTTCGCGCTGATTCCCGTCGGCTTTGATCAGATTCCGGGCTGGGCCAACGCCGACATGGCGCCCACGCTCGCGGCCTTCAAACGCCAGTGCCAGTCGTGGAGCGCGCGCTCCGCTGAGGCTCCGCTCTCCGGCGGCCGCTATGGCGGCAAGGTCGGCGACTGGTCCAATGCCTGCGACGCCGCCGGCGTGATCCAGCCGGGTCAGGAACGCTGGTTTTTCGAGAACTATTTCGAAGCGCAGTTCGTGGCCGGTCCTGGCGAAGCCAAGCTCACCGCCTATTTCGAGCCGGTGATCTACGCCAGCCGCGAGTGGTCGCCTGAATATTCAGAGCCGCTGCTGAAGCGGCCGCCGGATATGGTGACTGTGGACCTCGGCGCGTTTGCCGAAGCCTATGACAACGAAACCCTGCGCGGCGCGCCGCGCACGCTGAACGGCAAGGTGAACGGCGATCGCATTGTTCCCTATCCCAAGCGGGAAGCGATCACGCCTTTCCTCGGTCAGATCATCGGCTATGCGCATCCGGCCGATGTCTACAACCTGCAGGTCCAGGGCTCGGGCCGTTTGCGCTTCACCGACGGCACGGAAGCGCGCGCGCAGTTCTCGGCGCAGAATGGCTACAAGTGGAATTCGGCGCTCGGCGCGCTACGCAATTCCGGCCGCCTCGCCAGCGCAACATGGGCGGGCTTCCGCACATGGCTGGATCAGAATCCGGGCGAACAGAAATCCGCGCTCAATGCCGATCCGTCCTATGTCTTCTTCCAGGAGGAAGCTGTCACCGACTACACCGCCGGTCCCAAGGGCGCGGCCAATGTGCCGCTGACGCCAATGGGCTCGATCGCCGTCGATCCGGCCTATCATCCTTACGGCGCCGTCGTGTTCGTCTCAGGCGACTATCGCGGCGCACCCTTCCAGCGGCTCCTCGTGGCGCAGGATACGGGCGGCGCCATCCGGCGCGGCCCCAATCGCGGCGATATCTTCGTCGGCACGGGCCCCGAGGCTGGCGCCTGGGCGGAAGGCATGAACTCGCTGTCGCCGCAGTGGTGGACGTTGCTGCCGAAGAACTTCAACGCTCCGGTCGCTGCTGCCCCGGCATCCGGCGATCCTTCGGGCTGATCGTCTACGCCGCCTTTGCGACGTCCCGCGTTAGCCACTGCATCGCAGCTTCAGCGGCCTTTGCCGCGCTGGCCGCGGCGCAATCCGCGATCATGCCTTCAGTCCCCACCCAATCGCCCGCGATGAAGAGACCCGGAGCATTGTCCACCGCGACGCCCGGGCGCGGCCGGTCGGCGCGCACAATGGCATTGGAGACCGTCATCCCGCGCAGCTCCTGCCGCCTGATTTCGAGCGCGCGCCAGCCCGGAATGGCCTGATCCGCCAGCTCTTCGAGTTTGCTGATTGCATCGCGCCCCGGCATTTCATCCGGCGCCAGATAGCGCGCCAGATGAACCACCGCTCCACCGGCCGGCGCCAACTTCGCCGCCTCCGAATGGAGCGAGAGATAGTACGGCCTGTCGATGCCAAGAACGAACTCCCGTCCGCCCTTCGGCCAACCTGACAGAGCAAGATCGAGCGTATTGGCGCGGACCGCCTTCGCCTCGCGGGCTTCCTGTGCAAGCGACGCCACACCCGGCGCCAGCGCCGCCGCGACCTGCGGACCGACCGCAAGAACCACCGCGTCTGAAGCGTGAGCGCTTCCATCGGCCAGCTCGATGCGCCAGCGGCTTCCGTCCTGCCGGACAATCTCGACGCGCGCGCCGTCATACAGGCGTACACCGGCGTCACGTGCCGCATCCATCAGGCGGCCGACCAGAACCGACCAGCCGCAGTCAAGGTAGAGCACGCCCTTCAGACCCAGCCTCATCTGGTCGAGCATCGCCGCCGCCGAGACGATCTCCGGCGCATGCGTATAGCTGGTCACGCGCGCCAGCGCCTCCAGCGACGCGCGAAGGCGCGGACTCAACCGCTGGCCATCCATCCACTGCGCGAATGTTCCTGCGCCGGTCGCGCCGTTCATGATCGCCTTCAGCACGCGGACATAGCCAAGCTTGTCGGCGACACCCAGAAGACCGGTGGTGATCAGCGACCTGACGTTTCCGGGCAGCGTGTGCATGCGCCCCCGGCACAGACCCAGAGGGCGAGGCGGATTGGCCAGGCCGCCCGCATAGCCGATGCCCAGCCTGTCGAGTTCGCGCCTGAAGGCGCCGCGGCGGTAGAGCGCGTGGGGTCCCTGATTGAGAAAGAACCCATCCGCCTCGCGCGTTCGCGCCCGCCCGCCAAAGGCGCCCGCGCTTTCAAACACGGACACGCTTGCGCCTGCCCTCCCCAGATGCACCGCGGCGATAAGGCCGGCGATGCCACCCCCGACGATATTCACGGACGATCCGGCAGGATCCGGCATGGGACTGCTCCGTCTTGAATTCGGACAAGTTGTATCCGATATAATCCGGATGTTATATGTCCGCAATAGAGATTGTGCCGGAGCGACCGAATGAAGATGAGCGAGGGCGTCGAGTGGACGGCCCATGCGTGCGCCTTGCTGGCGGCGCTGCCCGAGGGCGTTGGCCTTCCGGCCAATGCCCTGGCCGAATTCCACGAACTGGCTCCCGCTTACATGGCCAAGCATCTGCAGGCGCTTGCGCGCGCCGGCGTGGTTGAATCGGTTCGGGGTCCGCGCGGCGGCTATAGGCTTGCCCGCCCGGCTTCGGAGATTTCGTTGTGGGACGTGCTCGAAGCAATCGAGGGTCAGGAGACCGCTTTTCGTTGCACCGAAATCCGTCAGCAGGGACCGTGCCCGGGAGCTCAGTCCGACTATCGCAGGCCATGTGAAATCCACGCCGCCTTCAACAAGGCCGAACTCGCCTGGCGCGCCGAACTCAAGTCGATCTCGCTCGCCGACATCGCTTCCGATGTGGCGCGCAAGGCAACGCCCCAGAAACGCGCGACGGTCACGCAGTGGCTGAGGGACAAGCTCGGCTAGCTAGGTCACGCGCCAGGGCGGGTTCAGGCGATTTTCGCCAGCATGATAGAGCGCGATCATGTTGCCGGCCGGATCACGCAGCGTCGCCACACGCCAGAGATAGCTCATGTCTTCGGGATCGCTCTCGAAGGCGACGCCTTTCGCTTTCAACTCGGCTGTCAGTTCATCGAGCCGGTCGCTTTCGAACCAGATCAGCGGCCATAAACTGCCCGACACACCATCCACTTTTTCGATCGAGAAGGTCGATCCGCCTTCCGGCATTTCAAATCGGGCGTAGCGCGGCGGCGAGTCCACTATCAATCTGAGGCCGAGCTTGAGATAGAAGCTCTTGCTGGCCTCGTAGTCGACCAGCGGAACGGTGACCTGGTTCAGCCTCATGGCGGCTCACTTCTTCTTTGCAGGCGCCTTCTTCGCGGGGGCCTTGGGCGTTTTCGCGGCTGCCTTCTTGGGTGCAGCCGGCTTCACTTGGGAAGCCTTCTTCGGCGAGGCAAGCGCTGCGAGATCGAATTCGGGTGTGACCTTCAACGCTTCCTGAAGGGCAAGTGCGGCCGCTGGATTCCGTTCCTTCGCGCCAGAAATGAAGAACATGAAGACGTCCTGTTTCTTCGACCAGTCGCTCGCCAGCTTCGCGAAGCGGCCAATCTCCTTTGCCGTATAGCCCGCAGATTCATCCGCCTGCGATTGCATCAATCGCGCGACGGCGAAATCGGACCCGTCGTGCCGGACCTTCGGAAATTCATCATCCTCGGCATAGACGACGGTCGCGCCATGCTTCGTCAGCAGATCGTGGAAGGCCGGTGTGTCGAAGCCCTGCCCGCGCACTTCCAGCGCATGGCGCAGCTTCAATCCGTCCTTTTCCTTGGGGAGCACCGACAGAAAGGCGGCGAAGTAGTCGGCGTCGAATTTTCGCGTTCCAGGAAACTGCCAGTTGATCGGCCCAAGCTTGTCCTTCAGCTGCGTAATGCCCTGGTCGAGGAACATGCCGGTCGACTTCGCCATGTCGTCCTTCGTCTTGCGCACGGTCGAGAAGCGATGCGCCTTCAGGCTGAAGACAAAGCCGTCCGGCGTCTCGTCGCGCCATCTGGCGAATGTCTCAGGCTTGAAGGAGGAATAGTAGGTGGCGTTGACCTCAACCGCCGTCAGCCGGCGGCTCATGTATTGCAGCTGCCTGGCCTTCGAGAGGCCTGAGGGGTAGAACGTCTCGTCCCACGGGTCGAAGCTCCAGCCGCCCACGCCGACCCGGATGGAATGCGCCACAGTTCGTCTCCTCAACCCAGATGCGCCGCGACCTGCCGCTCATGCGGCGCGTCGCGATGTTCGAACAGATAGACGCCCTGCCACGTCCCGAGAGCAAGCTCGCCGCTGCTTACGGGGATGGACAGGGAGGTCGGCAGCACCGCCGCCTTGATATGCGCCGGCATGTCGTCAGGCCCTTCGGTGCGATGCGTGATCCATCGCATGGATGGATCATCAGCAGGGGGCGCGAGCCGCCGGAAAAACGACTGCAGGTCCTTGCGGACGTCCGGATCGGCGTTCTCCTGGATCAGCAGCGAACAGGACGTATGGCGCACAAACAGCGTGAGCAGGCCGTCAGTGACGCCTGATGAGGCCGCGAATGCCCGCACCGCATCGGTGAACTCGACCAGCCCGGCCCCGCGCGTCGGAATTGTGAAGGTCGTCTGCATGACAGAAGCTTAGCCTTTTCCCCCTTTCCGCCGCCAGTCTGCAACCTTCCCTTCCGCCCCGCCTTCTGGCCTATTGGCGAGGTAGATACAGGAGATATGCGCATGCGCTGGAGAGGCGGACGCTCGGGCGGCGGGGTTGAGGATCGGCGCGGAATGAGCGGCGGAGCGCTGGCCGCCGGGGGCGGCGGCATCGCGATCATCGTCGCCATCGCGGCCTACTTCCTTGGGATCGACCCCAATGTCGCCAGCGGCATCGCCAACCAGATCGCGGGCGGCGGCGCGACCCAGCGCGAGGGCACGTTCGGGACGCCTGGGGACGAGGAAGGCCTGTTCGTCGACAAGATCAGCGCCAACATCAATGACGTCTGGGCGGCGCAGTTCGGCGACACCTACACGCCGCCCGTCAGCATCGTGATCTATGAGGGCGGTACGGGCACGGCCTGCGGCTATGGCCAGGCGGCGATGGGACCGTTCTACTGTCCGTCCGATCGCAAGGTCTATCTCGACCTGTCCTTCTGGCGGCAAATGGAGGACCTCGGCGCCGGCAGCGCGGAATCGGCCCGCGCCTACGTCCTCGCGCACGAGATCGGCCATCACATCCAGGTGCTCACGGGCGCCTCGCAGCAGGTCCAGCAGGCGCAGCGCTCGATGAGCCAGGAAGAAGGCAACCGTTATTCGGTCGCGCTGGAGCTTCAGGCGGATTGCTATGCCGGCGTGTGGGCGGCGAATGCGCCTGTGGTGTCCAACGGCGAAGTGGCGTTCGAGCCGGGCGATCTCGAGGCCGGTCTCAAGGCCGCCAATGCGATTGGCGACGATACACTGCAGCGCCGTCAGGGCGGACGCGTGGTCCCGGAAGCCTTCACCCATGGCTCGTCAGCACAGCGCATGGAATGGCTGCGGCGCGGCTACCAGACCGGCGATCCACGCGTGTGCGATGGAACGTTTGACGGCCTGCGGTAGGCTGCGCCAGAAACAAAAAAGAGAAACGACGCGGGAGAAAACACGGCATGAGCGACACTCAGGGCTTCGACACGCTGCAGATCCATGGCGGCGCCGCGCCTGATACGGCAACCGGCGCGCGGCAGGTGCCGATCTATCAGTCCACAGCCTTCGTTTTCCGCGATGCCGCTCACGCCGCTGCGCTCTTCGGGCTCAGGGAAGTCGGCTATATCTATTCGCGCCTGACCAACCCCACCGTCGCAGCGCTGCAGACACGCATCGCCACGCTGGAAGGCGGGGCCGGCGCCGTGTGCTGCTCGTCGGGCCATGCGGCGCAAATCATGGCGCTGTTCCCCCTGATGGGCCCGGGTCGCAACATCGTCTCGTCGAACCGCCTCTATGGCGGGACGATCACCCAGTTCAGCCAGACCATCAAACGCTTCGGCTGGTCCGCAAAGTTCGTTGATTTCGATGATATCGACGCCGTGAAGGCCGCCATAGACGGCGACACCCGCGCGATCTTCTGCGAGACCATCGCCAATCCCGGCGGCTACATCACCGACCTCGACGCCATCGCGAAGATTGCCGATGCCGCCGGCCTGCCGCTGATCGTCGACAATACGACGGCGACGCCGTGGCTGTGCCGTCCGATCGAACACGGCGCCACGCTGGTTGTGCATTCGATGACCAAATATCTCACCGGCAATGGCACGGTGACCGGCGGCGTCATTGTCGATTCCGGCAAGTTCGACTGGTCGGCGTCCGACAAATTCCCCTCCCTGTCACAGCCGGAACCGGCCTATCACGGGCTCAAATTCCACGAGACGTTCGGCGCGCTCGCCTTCACCTTCCACGGCATCGCCATCGGCCTGCGCGATCTTGGCATGACACTGAACCCACAGGCGGCGCATTACACGCTGATGGGCGTCGAGACGCTGTCGCTGCGGATGGCGAAGCATATCGCGAACGCACAGATCATCGCCGAATGGCTGGAAAAACACCCGGCCATCGGCGAAGTGACCTATCCCGGCCTCGCCTCTTCGCCCTACAAGGCGCGCGCCGAGCGCATCTGCCCGAAAGGCGCAGGCGCGCTGTTCACGATCCAGCTGAAAGGCGGCTATGACGCCTGCCTGAAATTCGTCTCCAGCCTCAAACTGTTCAGCCATGTCGCCAATCTTGGGGACGCGCGCTCGCTGGTAATCCACTCCGCATCAACCACACACAGCCAACTCACGGCCGACCAGCAGATCGCCGCCGGCGCCGCGCCGGATGTCGTGCGCCTGTCCATCGGCATCGAGGACCCGAACGACCTGATCGCAGACCTGGATCAGGCGCTGAAGGCCGCGTCGGCCTGAACCGCCTAGCCGAGCACGATCACCACCGCCACGATCGCGGCGATCAGCGGCACAAGGATGAAGACGGCAGCCTTGATCGCAAGGAAGCGAATGGCGCGCGCAGCATCGTCATTCGCCCTGCGGCGGCTATCTTCATCAGGAGAGGCTTCGGGCCCTGCACTCATGCAAAGAGCCTGCCCTTGTCAGGCAGGCCCCGCATTGATCGGCGTCAGAGACCTGATCAGGTATCGAGGAAGGAGCGCAGCTTCCGCGACCGCGACGGGTGCTTCAGCTTGCGCAGGGCCTTCGCCTCGATCTGGCGGATACGCTCGCGCGTCACCGAGAACTGCTGACCGACTTCCTCCAGCGTGTGATCGGTGTTCATGCCGATGCCGAAGCGCATGCGCAGCACACGCTCCTCGCGCGGCGTGAGCGAGGCGAGCACACGGGTGGTCGTTTCGCGCAGGTTCGACTGGATCGCGGCGTCCACCGGCAGCAGCGCCGACTTGTCCTCGATGAAATCGCCGAGGTTCGAAGCCGTCGTCGCCAATCGGCGTCTCGAGCGAGATTGGCTCCTTGGCGATCTTCAGGACCTTGTGGATCTCTCCAGCGGCAGACCCAGCTGGCCAGCTCTTCTCGGCGTCGGCTCGCGGCCGATCTCGTGCAGCATCTGACGCTGCGTGCGGACGA
Organism: Hyphomonadaceae bacterium; assembly: GCA_041398245.1. Classification (GTDB taxonomy): domain Bacteria; phylum Pseudomonadota; class Alphaproteobacteria; order Caulobacterales; family Hyphomonadaceae; genus UBA7672. Next base: position 156,443 of record JAWKVC010000006.1, on the reverse strand, counting down.
TCTTGTTGATCGTCTCGATCATGTGCACCGGGATGCGGATCGTGGTGCGCCTGGTCGGCGATCGAGCGGGTGATCGCCTGCCGAATCCACCATGTGGCGTAGGTCGAGAACTGTAGCCGCGGCGGTATTCGAATTTGTCGACCGCCTTCATCAGGCCGATATTGCCTTCCCGGATGAGATCCAGGAACTGCAGACCGCGGTTCGTATACTTCTTGGCGATCGAGATCACGAGGCGGAGGTTGGCCTCCACCATTTCCTTCTTCGCCTGACGGGCTTCACGCTCGCCCTTCTGCACCGTCTGCACGATGCGGCGGAAGTCGTCGATCGGAACGCCCATCTCCTGCGCAAGCTGGGAGATGTCGTCGCGCAGCGTATTGATCTTGCGCGTCTCGGACGTGACAAACTTCTTCCACTGCTTGGACAGCGCGCCGACCTTGTCCATCCAGTCGGGCTTCAGCTCGTTGCCGAAATAGTTGTCGAGGAAGTCCTGACGGCCGACGCCGTGCAGGTCGGCAAGACGCATCAGCTTGCCTTCAAGCTGGATCAGCTTCTTGTTGATCTCGTAGAGCTGCTCAACCAGCGTTTCGATACGCGCATTGTTGAGATGCAGCGTCTTCAGGTTCTCGATGATGTCGGAGACAATCTCATCGTATTCCTTGAAGTCCTTCGGCGTGAGGACCTTGCCCTCGATCTTCCGTGAGACCAGCCGCTCCTGCAGCTTGCGGTAGCGCTGGAAGTTCTCGGCCACGGCGTCGAGCGTCTTGGTCACGCCCTCGCGCAGCTCGGCTTCCATCGCCGACATCGACATGGCGCCGCCATCATCGAAATCATCCTCGGCCTCGGCGGCTTCGGCTTCCGCCTGCTTCTGGCGCTCAAGCTCGACCTCATCCACGTCCTCGTCGCGCTGGCGACGGACGGGTTTGGCTTTCTCCTTGGCCTTCTCGGCCTCGGCGAGCTTCTTGGCGGTGATCGGCTGGGTCGACGGCGGCGGCGCGCCGCCCTGCAGCACGATCTGCGAGTTATCGACGATGCCGCCATGGGCGGCCGCGTAAGTGGCTTCGAGATCGATGATGTCCCGCAGCAGAACGCGCTCTTCCGCCAATTCCTGGCGCCAGACCATGATGGCTTCGAAGGTCAGCGGGCTTTCGCACAGGCCGCGGATCATCGCATCACGGCCAGCCTCAATGCGTTTGGCGATCGCAATCTCGCCTTCGCGCGAGAGCAGTTCGACCGAGCCCATCTCGCGCAGGTACATCCGCACGGGATCGTCCGTACGGTCATAGCGGTCCTTGGTCGTCGTGGTCAGCGCGGTGGAGCCGGAGCGGGCGGGACGGCCTTCGCCATCATCATCGCTATCTTCGCTGTCGCTCTCGCGATCATTGTCTTCTACATCGTCTTCGGATTCGACGACGTTGATGCCCATCTCGGAGAGCTGGGACATGATGTCCTCGATCTGCTCGGACGAGTTCTGATCCGAGGGGAGAACCTTGTTGAGTTCGTCATACGTGACGAATCCACGCGCTTTCGCCGACTTGATGAATTTCTTCACCGTGGCGTCGTTCATATCGAGCAGCGGGCCGTCAGACGCCTCTGGGGCGGACTTGCGCTTCGCTGCTGCTTCCTTCGCCATTCCGTCTCTCCGCAGACCCTGTTTGTCAGCCCGGCCCTTGTTCGCCGGCTCGACCTTCGCCGGCTGGGCTTTCGCCGTGCCGGTCTTGTCGTTTCCGCCCTTGGCGGGCGTTTCCTTCGCAGCCGCTTTCGCAGTCGCCTTGGGAGGCGGGGCTTTAGCGGTTTGGCCCTTGGCCGCAACTGGCTTTGATGTCGCGACCGGCTTGGCTTTCGCAGGCTTCTTCGAATCCTTGCGCGCTGCCGCCTTCGCGGCTTGCGGCTTGGCGGCAGGCTTGTCCTTGCGCGCAGCGGGCTTCGCTGGCGCTTTCGCCTTGGCTTTTGCAGCCTGCGCGGACTTCGCCTTGTTCTTCAGATCAATCTTCAGAGCGTTTAGACTCCATCGCGGCGCCCATTCCGCCCAGCGCGTTCCTGAGTTCCTGAACGCCGTCCTGAGCGGGAGAAGTCACCGTTTCATCAACGACCGACCGGCTGGCGCTGCGCCGGGCGATCACCTTCTGCATGATGCGGGCTTGATGGGCGGCGCTCATCAGTTCAACGCCCTCCCCGTCAGCCCGCTTCGTCGCCTCCACCTCGGCCACCAGCGTTCTTGCGACCGGAAACCGACCCATTGCGTCAAGCCAATCGCGGCCCTCGTTCGACCGAGGGTCCATCGGTTGCCCCACAGGGAAGGTTTCCAAAAGCTCGACAGCCCGCTTGCGGCCAAGGCTACGTAAATGGGCCGCAACACCATGCCGGTCAAGCATTTCGGTGTTGTCATAGACGTAAAACGCAGCGTCTCGGATGGCGGCGACGTCCTGATCCGGAAACGCGGCCCGGAACAGCACTTCCCGCCCCTGTTCCATCAGCAGTGGGCTCTCCAGCGCCCGCACGACCAGCCGAAGTCCCGCCAGCCCCGTCGGACCCGGCGACACCCCCTTCCGGGCCGCGACCTGGCCGCCCGCCTGGGCGACTCCGGCGCCGGATCCTCGCGTTCCGCGCGAGTGCCAGTAGAGGCGATCCTTCAGCTCCCGCTCATAGGCCTTGCGGACGCCGGGATGCTTGATCAGCGCCACTGCGTTCATAAGCCGCGCCTCGAAACCGGCCCGGCGCTCGGGCGTGTCCAGCGGTTCGGCGTCGACCTCGCGGCTCCACAACAGGTCCACCAGCGGTCGCGCGCCGGCCAGCATCTCGCGCATGGCATGAGCGCCGCGCACGCGGACCACGTCGTCCGGGTCCATGCCGTCCGGCAACAGGACGAAGAACAGGCTCTTGCCCGGCTCGATCAGCGGCAGCGCACGGTCGCAGGCGCGCCAGGCGGCGCGGATGCCGGCCGCATCGCCATCAAAGCAGAGGATCGGCTCCGGCCCGGCCCGCCACAGCAGATCCAGCTGCTCCTCGGTGAGCGCGGTTCCCAGCGGCGCGACCGCCGTGCCGATCCCGGCTTCGGCCAGCGAGATCGCATCGACATAGCCCTCGGTAACGATCAGGCCCTGCGACAGCGGCCCTTCCTTGATCTTCGCGAGTTCCTCGCGCGCCGCCATGTAGCGATAGAGCGTGCGGCCCTTGTGGAAGAGCGGGCTGTCCGACGAGTTGAGATATTTGGGTTTTCCGTCCGGCTCGAGCGTACGCGCGCCGAACGCGATAACGCGGTTGCCTGTATCCGTGATCGGGAAGATCACGCGATTGCGGAAGCGGTCATAGGGCTGGCGGGACTTGCCGTCGCCGCCTTCGGTGTCGGGTTGCACGACCAGCCCGGCTTCGATCAGCTCCTCAGGCGTGGCGCCCTCACGCGTCAGATGCTCGAACAGATTGCGCCAGCCTTCAGGCGCAAATCCCATCCGATGGCGCGCCCACGCCTCCGGCCCGAAGCCCCGCTTCTCCAGATATTCGCGCGCATCCGCGCCCGCCGGTTTGCGCAGCTGTTCTTCGAAGAAGACGCACGCCTTCTCGACCCATTCGATCAGCGTCGTCCGGCGGCGATACTGGCGCTCCTCCTCGGCCGACTGCTTGGGCAATTCGAGACCATAGTCGCGCGCCAGCTTCTCGACGGCCTCGGAGAAGCTCAGCCGCTCAGTCTCCTGCAGGAAGGTAATGGCGTCGCCGGCCTTCTGCGTGGAAAAGCATTTGTAGAAGCCGCGATCGTCATGAACGTAGAAGCTGGGCGTCTTCTCGTTCGAAAACGGCGACAGGCCGACCCAGTCCTTGCCGCGCTTCTTCAGCGCGACCTTTTTCCCAATGACGTCCGACAGCCGCACGCGCGACTTCAGTTCATTGAGAAATTCCTCTGGGAAACGCATGTGTGTCCGAACGTGGTCTCGCCCGATTTCGGCGCTAGCCCCGGCCTGCGCCCCGCGCCAGCGCCCGGCTGGCCGATCCTGTGGACCAATTCCCCACAATTGTGACCTGATTCGCGTGAATCAAGCGCCCGGCTGCTAAAGCCCTGTTTTCAGGCGGGCCGGTTTTTCTGCGGGTCAGCCAAATCGCCTGATGCTTCGCACGTCGCCGGCGATCGGCCGGATGCGATCCACCGCCTGCATCAGCGGCTCGACCTCAACATGCATGTCGCGCGCGCTGGCGTGCAGCAGCGTCGTCGGCGAGCACATGATGCCGACATGGCCCTTCCAGAACACGAGATCGCCGCGCTCCAGATTTGTGAACGTGGCGTCCGGTTCATGCGGCAGGCCCAGCGTCTGCTCCTGCATGTCGGAATCGCGCAGGGGATAGACCCCGGTGGCCTGAAGCGAGACTTGCACCAGGCCCGAGCAGTCAATGCCTGCGCTTTCGCGTCCGCCCCAGAGATAGGGCGATCCGACAAAGCGTTGCGCCACATCGACAAAATCGATCTCGGTTTCGTTCAGCGGCGACACGTGACGGGCGAACACCCAGCCGCCGCCGTCGACCGCCACAAAGTTCCCGCTTGTCTCACCCAGCGCCATCCGCGCGTTCATCGAAATCGCGCGCAACGGGCGGCTTTTCATGTCGGCGCGTTCATAGAGGAAAGTGCGAAGCACGCGAACACGATGCGTCGCCTCCCGCCCCACCGGCGACAGGCTCGCGATCCGCACCCAACCGACATAGTGATCGAGCCCGAGCTGCACATAGGCCCATTCGCCGTCCTGCGCGTACACACGCACAGGCTCGCCGAACAGGATCTGGTTGATTTGCTCCGCCCCTCCTTCCGGCCTCTGACGCAGCGCCGCAGACCCGGCGGAAACGCGCATCGCTTCCCCCGGCCCCGTGACAGACTTCAGCGTCAGCCGGGCATCGCCCGACCAGCGGTCAGGCGGCATGCGATGCGGTATCGCTCCCTGATGAAATCGCCTGCATGGCGCGCAGCGCCTGCGCGGCGGGTTTCTGGTCCAGTTGCCGCTCGCACGCGATCACCCGGTCGCCCAGACCCGCGAGCACGGCAAGCCCGCGCGCGGTGGACTTCACCAGCACGCTGCGCCTGTCGGTTTCGTCGGGAACCCGGACGGCAAGGCCCAGACCGGACAAGGCATCGAGCGCGCGGCTGACCGCCGGTTTGCCCAGGCTAAGCGCCTCGGCAAGTCCGCGAACAGTGTGCGGGCCCGGCTCCAGCGAAACTCGCAGGAGAATTGCCGCCTGTCTGACGTTGAGATCCGGACCATCGGCGCGAACGGTTTCCGCCAATACGTCCTTGAGTAGGGCAAGCGCGGATGCGCGATCCATGACAGCTCCATTGGCCAGCCCCGGGAAGAGACTCGCTCGAAATGGCGCGAGGTTCAAGAAGAACCGAACGATAAAATTCGGTCCATGAATCGAAAGAAGCTATTGCCTCGCCGGACTTGCCCGACTAGCGGCCATATCGCTTGCGCAAAGCGCCCCAGACAGCGCGCAGTCCGCATGCTGCTGCGCCTGCTGGCCGACCATAGCGCGCCGGGCGCCATGCCCAGATGTCGAAGTGCGCCCAGCTCGGCGCCGAAACGAACGCCTTCAGGAACAGCGCCGCCGTGATGGAACCTCCCATCGGCCCGTCGCCGAGGTTCTTCATGTCGGCGATCAGCGAGCGCAGCCCGCCCTCGTATCCGGGCCACAGCGGCATCCGCCAGACAGGATCACCGGTCGACCTGGCCGCTTCGGCCATGTCGGCCGCAAGGCCGTCGTCATCCGTATAGAGCGGCGCCAGATCGGGCCCGAGCGCCACGCGCGCCGCGCCGGTCAGTGTCGCAAAATCGATGATAAGTTCCGGCTGGTGCTCGCTCGCGCGCGTCAATGCATCGGCGAGGATAAGCCGCCCCTCGGCGTCCGTGTCCTCGATCTCCACGGTGAGACCCTTGCGCGACTTCAGGATGTCGCTCGGCCGGAAGGATTTCGGGCCGATCGCGTTCTCGACGGTCGGCACACAGCAGATCAGCCTTACCGGCAGATCCGACGCCATGATGATACGCGCAAGCGCGAGTGCATGCGCCGCGCCCCCCATGTCCTTCTTCATCAGCGCCATGTTCGAGCCGGTCTTGAGATTGAGACCGCCGGTATCGAAAGCGACGCCCTTGCCGACGATGGCGATCTTCGGATCGGTTTCTTGCCCCACGAAATCTCGATGAAGCGCGGCTTCGCTCTGCGCCTTTGCCCACGGCGTGCACCATCGGAAAGCCGGTCTCGAGCGCCGCACCCAGCGTGATCTCGACCTTCGCGCCAAACTCTTTCGCCATGGCTTCGGCTTCGGCGGCGATCTCGGCTGGTCCCATGTCGCAGGGCGGCGTGTTCACGAGATCGCGCAGCCAGTCGATCGCTTCCGCCTGGCGGCTCACATCCGCAGCATCGACCGCCTTCGGAAGCACAAGACGGCGCGGCTTGTCGCCCGCCTTGTATTTCGTGAAACGATAGGCGCCGTCGGCCCAGCCAAGCACCAGCGCTTCGCCGTTAAGTCCCGCGGGGACTTCAGCCAGCGCATAGTCGCCCGGCGGCAGCGCGCCCGGCAGGTAGGCGAATACGAAGTTGTCCGCGCCGTCCCCCAACCCCACCAGAACCTGCGCGATCTCACCATTTGCGTTGGGCGCGAGCAGCACCCTGCCCGCATCCGCCCGGAACGCAGCGGCGTCGACCAGCCGCTTCACGCTGTCCGGCTGATCCTTCGTCCAGGGGCCCAGACCCTTGGTTGTCAGCGGCACAAGCGGGATCGCAGTCGTGGATTCTGTAAGAAAGGCAGGGTGCATGGGGCGGTTCCCGGAATCGAATCAGCCCCATTAACGCTTCGTTGAACGGCTTGGCGTCAAGCTTCCGGTAAGATTCTCCGGTTGGATTCAGGGGACAGCCCATGCCCGCCATCAGCCGTCTTGCCGCCGCGCTCAGCCTTGCCGCGCTCGCCTCGGCCTGCGCCACCGCGCCGCCGCCGACCGAGCAGGAACTGGCGCTGATCGACAGCGCGACAAGCCCGCTCCTGCCTGCAACGCCGGAGGAACGCGCGCTCGCCGAACAGCAGGACCTGCTGACGCAAGCCAAGTTCTGGGCCGCGGAATACGAAAAGAACCCGAACGAATACGAAGCCTCGCTGAAATACGCTCGCGTGCTGCGGTCCATCGGCTCGGGCCCGCGCGCCGCCGAGATCGCGGCGCAATCGCTGGCGCTCAAACCCGGCGATGTCGAACTCACCATGATCTTCGCCCAGTCGATGCTCGATCAGGGCAAGGCGCAGGACGCCGCCATGGCGCTGGCGCGCGCCGAGCTGGCCGGTCAGGGCGACTGGCGCATGCTGTCGATCATCGGCGTCACCATGGATTCGCTCGATCAGCACACTGCGGCGCAGGACTATTATCGGCGCGCGCTCGACCTTTCGCCGGACAATCCGAAAATCCTGTCCAATCTCGGTCTGTCCTATGCACTGGAAGGCAAGCCGGGTCTTGCCGAACAGACACTGCGCCAGGCCGCCGCCCTGCCCGGCGCCGACAGCCGCGTGACGCAGAACCTGATGGTCGTACTCGGCGTGCAGGGCAAGTTCGAGGAAGTCACCGCGGCGGCTGGCCCGGAAATGCCCAAGGCGCTGGTCGATGCGAACCGGGATTACTTTCGCGCCATGTTGAACCCGACCCGCTCGTGGGACACGCTGCGCGGAACGCAGAACTAGACCCACAATTCAAATAAATCGGGCTTTTGCCTGTACAAGCGGCTCGCCATGTGTCGCGCCGTCCGCTATCTGTCCCCGCGTTACAGGGAGGGCGCGATGCGTGGGATCAAGGCAGGATTTGCGGCGTTTGCGATGGCGGTCGGGCTTGGCGCCTGCAGCCAGGGGTCCGGCGCGCTGGGCCCCGTCGATGTCGACGCCAAATCGGTCGAGGCGCACGTCGCCAAGCTGACATCCGAAACCATCAAGGGCGAAGCCACGGCCGCGGCGGATCTCGCGTCCCTGCGCGCGCTCCTGCCCAAGGAAGTGTCGGTCACCTGGGCCGGGCTCACTTTCGACGCCGCAACGGCCGCGACCGTGCTGACTGATGTAAAAGTCACGCCGACCGACATGCCGCAGGTGGGTCTCGGCATCGCCGAACTCCGCCTCTGGGATCTGGACGTTGAGCTGCTGAAGGCCCGCATGCAGGGCCAGCGGCTGGATGAAACGGCGAAGCTTGCACGCCGGATCGACGCGAAGAACGTTTCCGTCTTCGGCGTCGCCGAGCTTGTGAACGGCAGCTTTGCTCCGCCCCCGCCCTATTCTCAGTATGACTATCCGCCCGCGATCCCGGCTCCGTCCATCGAGGCCCCGGCGGAAGCCCCAATCGAGGAGCCGGCCAATCCGCTCAAGTTCCAGCAGCCGGAAGAGCCGTCGATTCGCGACTGGCCGGGCTTCACCGAGCCGGAGTTCTTCCAGGACGACACCTACGCGCCTGATCCGGACTACTACTACGACTACACGCCGCCGCGCGTGGAGAAGTTCGACTTCAGTTATGGCCGGCTCGTTCTGGACGACATCGTCCTGAAGCCGTTTGTCGCGCCGGCGTCGTCGCAGGGCGGCATGACGCTGTCGCCGATGGCGGCGCTTGACGAAGTGCTGGCGGTGACGCGCGCGTTCGGAATCGACTCGGTCGCGGCGCTCGACATGCGCTTCGACATGCAGATGGTCGAGGGCGGCCAGACGATTTCGGCGCTCTACTCGGTCAAGAGCCTCGGCGCGCGCGGCCTGCGCGGCAGCGATCTCGACGCGTCCTACGCGCGCGACATCGCCTACAGCTTCGATCTCGGCGCCGATCCGTCCGCGCCGGGCGTTCCCCGCCAGATGGAATTCAACATCGGCTTCTTCGGTCTCGAAGACCTGCGTCTGGACAAGTTCTATGGCGAGCTTGCCAAGGGCGAGGTGCCGGCGCTGAGCATGACCGATCTCTGGAGCCTTGGCCTGTGGCGCTCGGAGAACGTGTCCATGAAAATGGCCGGCAAGCAGATGTTCTCTGCGGCCGAGACGACGCTCGATGCGCGTAAGTTCCACTGGCTGGTGCCGACCGACCTGCAGGCTTCGGCCAAGGGCGTGACGATCGACTTCGAAGCCATCGCCTCGTTGGCCAAGAGTTTCGACAGCGGCCACGGCTATGACTATGGCGTCCAGGATTTCCTCGACGGCGTCGAGGTGATGAAGCGGCACGGCCTGTCCAAGCCCAGCATGAACTTCGCGTTCGGCTGGAACTGGAACGCCGACAATGGCGATGCCCGCCTCAACCTGTCGCTTGGCGGTGACGGCCTCATCAATGTCGACGCAAAATACGAAGGCGGCTTCCCGAGCTACAAGGCGGTGACCGATCTCGTCCCGGCCGATCCTTCACGCGCCAACATGCAGGCGCTGTCGCGTCTGTTCTCCGACCAGTCGAAGCTGAAGCTCGTCGAGATCAACCTCGCCGACAATGGCGGCCTCGGGAAGATCTTCGCGCTGGCGGCCGATATGGGCCAGCAGATGGGCGGGTTCGACATGGGCCTCGGACCGTCGGACATGTCCGGCGATCAGCTCCGCGAGACAGCCGCGCTGGGCATCCGCTCGCTCGCCGTGCAGGCCAGCGGCCAGTTCCCGGAAGTTCGCGGTCTGCTTGAGCCGGTGGCCGGATTCCTCGAGTCGGGCGGCCGGCTGCGCTTCGCGATCCAGCCGGGACAACCGATGCCGTTCGCCCAGATGGCCAATGTCGGCATGGGCGCCGCCAACGGTATGCTGTCGCCGTCGCAGGTGATCCAGCAGCTTGGCGTGCGTATGGAGCACAGCAAGTAGCCGGCGGAGCCGATAGCCAGACGGGAGGCGGCGGCGTGCGTTTCGTCACGCGCTTTGCACCCAGCCCGACTGGCCGGCTCCATCTCGGCCATGCTTATTCGGCGATCCTCGCCTATCAGATGGCCGAGACCCATGGCGGCGACTTCCTGCTGCGGATCGAGGACATCGATCGCGGGCGCTGCCGGCCTGAATTCGAGGCCGGCATTTTCGAGGATCTTGCCTGGCTCGGGCTGCACTGGCCCGAACCCGTGCGGCGTCAGTCTGATCACATGGCGGACTATGCCGCCGCGCTGGCGAAGCTGCAGGCGCTTGGCGTCGTCTATCGCTGCTTCCTGACCCGCCGTGAAATCATGGAGCAGGCCATGTCCGCGCCGCACGGCGCGGGCGAAGGCCCCGATGGCGTGATCTATCGCGGGCCTGCGAGTCCGATGAGCGCCGATGAAGAAGAGATGCGCGTTGCGCGGGGCGACGCCTTCGCCTGGCGCCTGTCGGTCAGATATTCACAAGACCTCATAGGCGAAGACTTCGCGCGATTGGTTTTTGCCGAGCGCGACGCCGGATCGAATGCGGAACGCATCATAACGGCGCATCCAGAATCTCTCGGCGATGTCATCCTCGCGCGCAAGGACACGCCGACCAGCTATCATCTCTCGGTTGTTCACGACGACGCCTTGCAGGGCGTGACGCACATTGTCCGCGGCGAGGATCTTCGCGCCTCCACCCACATCCACGTGCTGCTCCAGCGCCTGCTCGGCCTGGCGACTCCGATTTATCTGCACCATCCGCTGATCACCGGCCCCGACGGAAAGCGCTTCGCCAAACGCGATGGCGCCGTAACGCTTGCGGCCCTGCGCGCATCGGGCCTATCTCCCGCCGACATTCGCGCCCGCATCGGATTGCCAGCTTGAACACGCCTGCCGCCACGCTGTCGCCGACGCCATCCTGGGTCGGACCCCTGATGATGGCCGCTGGCGCCGTGGCTATCGGCTTCGCCCCGATCGGGCTGCGCCTGTCGCCGTTCGAACCGCAGGCGACCGCATTCTGGCGCTTCGCCTTCGCCCTGCCCCTCATCGCCGCCGTCATCTGGTCGCGCGGCGGACGGATCGGAAAGCCATCCGCCATGGCCTTGCTGGCCGGGACCTTCTTCGGCTTCGACATCGCCTTCTGGCACGCCTCGCTTGTGATGACCTCGGTCGCCAACGCGACCTTCCTCGTCAATCTGGGCAACGCCTCGGTGGGACTTGTCGCCTGGATTGCGCTGGGCGAGCGGCCGACACGCATCTGGCCATGGGCGCTTGGCGTCGCCCTGTTCGGCGCGCTGCTGCTGTCGCGCGGCGCGGCCGATGGCGGCGCATCCGGGCTCACGGGCGACCTTCTCGCGACGCTCGCCGCCGTGATGGTCGGGCTCTACCTCTTCTTCGCCAAGCTGGCGCGCCGCACGATGCCCGCGATGAATGTTCTGCTGTGGTCAACGCTGGCGACCTTTGTGGTTTCCGCAGGGGCCACGGCGATCAAGGGGGAAAACCTCGTCCCGCCTGACGCCTCGTGGTTCGTCATGCCGCTGGCGCTGGCCGTAGTGGCGCACGTTCTGGGACAGGGCCTGATTGTCGCCGGCGTGGGCAGAACACCCGCCGCGCTCGCAGGCATTCTGTTGCTGATCCAGCCGGTGACCGGCGCGCTGGTTGCCTGGCCGCTGTTCAATGAATCCCTCACACAGCTCCAGCTGGCAGGCTGCGTGCTGGTGCTGTTCGGGGTGTGGCTGGCCGGGCGGCGTTGACGCGCAAGGCCCTGCCCGGTACTCGTTGGTCCGGGATCAGGATTGCCGCAAGGCAATGTCGGAATTGAACATGGCGGACCATTTCGCCCCGCGAAGAGGGGGGCCGGACCAGATCGTGTCCGCGCCTGCGAGTTCTGTTACCGCGACCTCGCCCGACGCCTGCATCCTGCGCCATATCGCTCGCGTCTCGCGCGCTGTCGTGTCGGCCTATGATCCCGCGCTCGCGCCCCACGGCCTGACCGGCCATCAGTTCAATCTGATGATGACGCTGGGAAACATGGGGCCGATGACTGTCGGCGCGCTCGCAGATGTACTGGGCATGGATGCGTCCGGCATTCCGCGCGCCATTCGTCCGTTGGCGGATGAAGGTCTCGTCGCCGTGCAGCGGGGAACAGATCGCCGCCAGCGTCTGCTGAGCCTGACGCCTGAAGGCCGCAACCGGCTGGACAAGGCGACGCCGGCCTGGTCCCGCGTTCAGGCGGAACTGGTCGACGCCATCGGCGCAGGACGCTGGATGTCGCTGATGAATGAGCTGCGCGCCGTCAGGAAGGCGGCGACCTCCTGCTCCACCCGCAAGCCTGCGGGTTCGAGCGAAGACTAGAAGAGGCGGCCGCCCACGGGCGTTTCCCTGTCCGGCGCAATCAGCACGACTTCGCCGTCCTCATCGGGCACGCCGAGCGTCAGCACTTCGGACATGAACTTGCCGATCTGGCGCGGCGGGAAATTGACCACCGCGAGCACACGTTTTCCGACCAGCTGATCAGGCGAATAGTATTTCGTGATCTGGGCGGAGGATTTCTTCTCGCCGACCTCCGGCCCGAAATCGATGCGCAGCTTGATCGCGGGCTTGCGCGCTTCGGGAAAAGGTTCGGCGCCGATGACCACGCCGACGCGGACATCAACCTTCAGGAAGTCATCGAACGTGATCTGCGGCGTCAGCATAAGCGGCGAACTCCTGTTGCGCGCCGCGTACGCCGACCGCCTTGACGCTGCAACTGCATGCTTCGTGCAGCGGGGCTATTCTCCCTTTTCCCCGAGCGCCTTGATGCGGGCGAACCATTGCGCCGCCTGCTTCTCGCTGAGCCCGGCCGCGCCGCCGATCAGCGTTTCGCGCACAGGCTTGATCCCCGACATGCCGAGGATGCCGCTTTCAAAGCCGCGCACGCCATGCGCGCCGAAGAACAGCTTGTAGGCCATGGATGGCATGCCCATTGTGACGATGACGCGGGCCGAGCGGCCCTTGAGCATCTGTCGCGGCCAACCGCCATTCTCGCTGGCGCCGATGGCGAAATTGTTGCGCGCGAGCTGTTCGAAGAAGGCCTTCACCACCGCCGGCATGGTGCCGAGCCAGAGCGGATAGATGACAACCAGGTGGTTCGACCAGGTCACCATGTCCTGCGCCTTGCGGATCGCATCGGGAGCCGCCGTCAGGAAGTCGGCGGGATCGCGCAGCATCGGAAAGTCGAGCGCGGCAAGATCGAGCCGCTTGACCTGATGGCCGCCGGCCTTGGCGCCAGCAGCGTAGGCGTCGGCCAGTGCGTGACAGAAATGTTTACCTCCGGAATGCGGATGGCCCTGCAGGATCAGGATCGACTTGGCCATGACAGGACTCCGCGCGCTCGGCTGGCGACCACTATGCGGGCAGCCGCGCGCAGGCGCTTGACGTGGAGCAAGCCAGCGCTTCGCCTAAGTCTTGCGAGATCGGATTGGCGCTACTCCGCCGCCTTCAGCGTTTCCTCGACGACCTTGACCACATCGCCCATGATCTGGGTGATCTTGTAGTCCTTCGGCGTGTAGACGCGGCGAACGCCCATCTGCTTCAGCGCCATCGCGTCCGAATCCGGAATGATGCCGCCGACGACGACAGGGATGTCGAGGCCTTTGGCGCGCAGGATGCCAACGGTTTCCTTCACAAGGTCGAGGTGGGAGCCCGACAGGATCGACAGGCCGACGACGTGCGCGCCGCTGTCGATGGCCTGCTGCACGATCTCTTCGGGCGTGAAGCGGATGCCTTCATAGACGACCTTCATGCCGGCCTGCCGTGCGCGGGCCGCAATCTGTTCGGAGCCGTTCGAGTGGCCATCGAGCCCCGGCTTGCCGACCACATAGGTGAGCGTGCGGCCGAGCTTCTTCGAGACGCGTTCGACCTCGCCCTTCACGGCTTCGAGGTCTTCATCGCCTTCGGTCTCGATCACCAGCGCGACGCCCGTGGGGCCACGGTATTCGCCGAAAGTCTCGCGCAGGGCTGCGCCCCATTCGCCAACCGTCACGCCGGCTTTCGCCGCCGCGATGGAGGGCGGCATGATGTTCGCGCCGCTGACCGCCGCCGCGCGCAGCTCGCCCAGCGCATTGGCGACCGCCTCGTCATTGCGTTGCGCGCGCCAGGCTTTCAGCTTGGCGATCTGGCGGCTTTCGGCGCCATGGTCGGTCGCCATGATTGCGCCATCCCCGCCCGACAGCGGGCTGGCTTCCGTTGTCTCGTAGCGGTTGACGCCGACGACGATCTGGCGGCCGGCCTCGATCTCCTTGAGGCGCGCGCGCTGGCTGTCGACCAGTTGTTTCTTCATGAACTCGACATTGTCGATGGCGCCGCCACTGGCGTCGAGCTGCGTCAGCATCGCGCGCGCGCCATCCTTCAACGCTTCGGTCTTGGCTGCACGACGTGCGATCCATCGAACAGGTCTTCGTATTCGAGGAGGTCGGTCTCGTAGGCGAGATCTGTTGCAGACGCAGCGGCCATTGCTGGTCCCATGGGCGCGGCAGGCCGAGCGCCTCGTTCCAGGCCGGCAACTGCAGCGCGCGGCAGCGGGCGCGTTTCGACAGGGTGACGGCAAGCGCCTCGATCAGGATGCGATAGACGTTGTTCTCGGGCTGGGGCTCGGTGAGGCCCAGCGAGTTCACCTGCACGCCATAGCGGAACAGCAACGCGCGCGCGTCGGTGACGCCATAACGCTCGCGGCCGATCTCTTCCCAGAGATCGACGAACGCGCGCATCTTGCACATCTCGGTGACGAAGCGCACGCCGGCGTTCACGAAGAAGGAGATGCGGCTGAAGACGGTCGTGAAGTCTTCGTCGGGCACCTGCCCGCCCGCCTTGACCGTATCGAGCACGGCGCAGGCTGTCGCCAGCGCAAACGCCAGCTCCTGCTCTGGCGTCGCGCCGGCTTCCTGCAGGTGATAGCTGCAGACGTTGAGGGGATTCCATTTCGGCGTTTCGGTGTAGCACCAGCTCACCATGTCGGAGATCAGCCGCATCGAGGGCTTGGGCGGAAACACATACGTGCCGCGCGAGAGATATTCCTTGATGATGTCGTTCTGCGTCGTGCCCTGCAGCTTCTTGCGATCGGCGCCCTGCTCGTCCGCCAGCGCGACATAGAGCGACAGCAGCCACGCCGCCGGGGCGTTGATCGTCATCGAGGTGTTCATCTCCTCGACCTTGATCTGGTCGAACAGCTGACGCATGTCGCCGAGGTGGCCGATGGGCACGCCCACCTTGCCGACCTCGCCCCGCGCGAGAACATGATCGGAATCGTAGGCGGTCTGCGTCGGCAGATCGAAGGCGATCGACAGCCCGGTCTGCCCCTTCGCGAGGTTCTTCCGGTAGAGCTTGTTCGACTCCTCGGCGGTGGAATGTCCTGCATAGGTGCGGAAGATCCACGGCCGGTCCGGATCGTGCTGGAACGATTACGCTCCGGTGTCAGCCATCTTGAGCCCTTGCTGCGATTGCGAAGGCACAAAACTGCAATCCCCGCGCCGTGGCAAGCCGGGTCGGCAAGGCCGTGCCGCCGCACGGGCTTAACCACCTGAATATGTTGCGCGTCAGCCCCGCGCCGCCTTCGGCCGGTTGGTCCAGGCCGGCAGCAGTGGGCGCGCACCGCTGAGATGCGCCGCGCGGGCGAGATCCGCGATCCCGGTCTTGCCGAAATGCATGGCCGCCCGCCACGCCTGCATGTGGGTTGGAATCTCTTCGAGATTGAGCGGCGGCCGGTAGTACCAGCGCAGCAGCGTCTCGAACTCGCGCCGGTCGCGGGCGCCGGGCGCGACCAGCACCAGCGCATGGGTTGCGCCGAGCGCCTTCGCCGCCGCCAGTTGATGATGGCCGGCATAGCGCTGGCTGAGCCGGTGGGTCTGTCCCGCATAGTGAATGCGGACGTCGCCGCCTTCCATGTGCGCCATCAGATAGACGCAGGGCAGACCGAAGAACCCGGTCTCGCTGAAATCAACAGCCGTGAATGTCTCACCCAGGATGTCGGTGCGCCAGCCCATCGCGACCTCCGAATCACATGCCTCGAAGGCATAACGCAATCCGGGTCAAAAATCGCGTTTGGCGGCTCGAATTCCTGGCGAGGATTCGCTGGCCCCGCGGAGCCGAGACATCACTCGGAAGCTACAGCGCACCTCACGCTCCAGAAGTCGGAGTTCCCCTCGCCGCCCGAAAGCAGCAGGCGTTCCGGACTTATGGCGGTTAGCCTTTCCATCAAGCCGGCTATTGCTTCAGTGGCCGTCGGCGTCAGCTTGCCCGATGCGATGACCGCTTCAAGCGTCGTCCGGAACCCTTCGATGTCGTTGGAGGAAATTGTGTGCGGACATGTACGTCGCTCGGAATCGAGTGAAAAATCCGTGGGGCCGGCCGGGAACAGGAAATCGATCCGATAGTCCGAGCCTTCCGCGCGCAAAAAGTCGCGCCTGTCCCGACCTGCGACCTCACAATTAGCCGGACGCAGCTGGGTGAACGGCAGTCCCCCATTGCTCCACGACAGCAGCGCGCTTCCCCTCGGCCCGTCAATGCAGAGTTTCCAACCCCATCCAATCTTTGGCCAGTATTCAAGCGTTGCATCCGCCGGGACACTGGCCGGTCGCTCGGGCTTTGGCGGAAGACAGGCCGTCAACGCAACCGCAACAGCCGCGGCAACCCAGATCGTCCAACGGCTCATCGCCTCCCCCCGCCCCGACCGCTTGCGCCCAATGCGTGATCGTCGCACGCTTTCAGAGCGCAAAGAAGTCGGGACAAGAGACCGACCAAGGGGAGATGATCATGAAACGCCTGGCCTTCGGCATTGTGCTCTTCGCTGCCGCCTGCACAGCCGCTCCATCAGCGACGCCAGACGGGAATGCCGCCACGACGATCGCGACGACGGTCAACGGCCAGCTTCGCCCGCTTGAGGCCGGAGGCGTGCTCGCCTTCAAGGGCGTGCCGTACGCCGCCGCGCCCGTTGGCGATCTGCGCTGGAAGCCGCCGCAGCCGGCCGCCAGCTGGAACGGCGTGCGCGACGCCACGCAGTATGGCGACATCTGCATGCAGAAGATGCCCAATCCCGACAACGGCATCGGCCAGTATCCGGCCAGCGAGGACTGCCTCACGCTGAACGTGTTCACGCAGGGTCTCGCCGCGAATGCAAAACGTCCCGTCATGGTGTGGATCCATGGCGGCGGCTTCGTGAACGGATCGGGCAGCGCGGACCTCTATGACGGAACAGAGTTCGCCAAGCGCGGCGTCGTGCTTGTGTCGATCAACTATCGCCTTGGCCGGTTCGGGTCGTTCGCGCATCCGCTGCTGAGCGAGGAAGCGGACGGCGGCCCCGTCGCCAACTATGGCATGCTCGACATGATCGCCTCGCTCGAATGGGTGAAGCGCAATATCGCGAGCTTTGGCGGCGATCCCGGCAACGTCACCATCTTCGGCGAGAGCGCGGGCGGCATGGCGGTGCAGAAGCTGATGATCTCGCCGCTTGCGCGCGGCCTGTTCCACAAGGCCATCGTCCAGTCCGGCGCCGGCCGCGAGAATGTCGTCTATCTGGATCGCAAGAGCCCGCGCGGCCTGCCCTCCGCCGAATCCGAAGGCGAGACCTTCATCGAGTCGCTCGGCGTCGATGCGAAGACGCCCGCCGACCTTCGCGCCATTCCCGCGGATACAATCATCGCAGCGGGCGACCCCTCAACTTTCGGCGGGGGCGGCCCGATCGTCGATGGACGCATCATCCCGATGACGGTGACGGAAGCGTTCGCCAAGGGGATCGAGGCGGCCGTTCCCTACCTCGTCGGCTACAACAGCGCCGAGTTTCCCGCCAAGCCGGAGGACATCGACAACTCCCTCATGCGCGTTATCGGCGCGAAGCTGACGGAGATGCGCACTTTGGCGCTGACCTATCCAACCGAAGGCGACATGGCTGCGCGGATCATGGGCGACATCATCTTCGCCGAGCCCGCGCGCCACCTTGCCGGGGTGCATGCCGCGTGGCGCAACCCGGCCTTCCTTTATCGCTTCGACGTGCTCTCGCCCTCCGTGCAAGGCAAATACCTCGGCACGCCCCACGCGCAGGAGCGGCAGTATGTGTTCAACACGCTTTCCGCCTCACCCTATCCGACCGATGCGAACGACCAGAAACAGGCGGACTACGCCACCGCCTACTGGGTCAACTTCGCGAAGACGGGCGATCCCAATGGCGATGGCCTGCCGACATGGCCGCGCTATGACGCGGCGAGCGACCAGCTGCTTGAGTTCACCAATGACGGGCCCGTCGCGAAAGCCTCCCCGCACAGGGACCGGTGGGACGCGATTGCTGCGCGGTACGCCAAGTAACTGATCAGCCTTCGTCGACGAACGGCGCGGCCTTCGCCACATCCGCGCCGATGGCAGTGTAGTAGAGCCGCTGCACCTCGCGCGTAACCTTGCCGGGCCTGCCATCGCCCAGCTTCGCGCCGTCGATTTCCACAACCGGCGTCACCAGACCCGTGGCGGCGGTCACGAAGGCTTCGGCCGCATTGCGGGCCTCTTCCACCGTGAAGCTGCGCTCGGTGATCTTTCGCCCGCGCTGGCCCAACGCATCAAACAGGGCATGGCGCGTGACGCCCGCCAGGATCATGTTCGACAGGGCGCGTGTGATGATCTCGCCGTCCTTCGTGACGATCCATGCATTGGACGAGGCGCCTTCGGTGACCAGACCATCCGGCGCGACGAGCCAGGCATCGTCGGCGCCCTTGTGTTTCGCTTCGGTCTTGGCCATCGCCTGCGCCAGCAGGCCGACCGACTTGATGTCGCGCCGCGCCCAGCGGATGTCGGGCAATGTCACGACGCGCAGGCCGTTGCGGGCCGACGGCGTATCGATCAGCGCGCGCTTTTCGGCGAACATGAAGATGGTGAGCCGCGGCTCCTCCGGCGCGACAAAATCGCGGCCGCCATAGGCGCCGCGCGTCACCTGCAGGTAGACATAGCCCTCGTCGATGCCGTTGAGATCCACCAGACGGCGATGCACCTGCTCGAGCTCCTGCCTGTCCGGCATGGCGCCGAATTTCAGCTCGCGCAGGCTGCGCTCCAGCCGGTCGAGATGCCGCTCCATGTCGACCAGGCGGCCGTTGAACACGGCCGTCACCTCATAGACGCCGTCGGCGAACAGGAAGCCCCGGTCGAAGGGCGAGATCTTCGCCTCCTCGGCTGCAATGTAGACGCCGTTGAGCCAGGCCTGACGCGCCATGTGATACCCTTTTGCTGATGCCGGGTGGCATCCCTGGAACTATGTGTAACCATGTGGGCCGGTCGTGCGAACTGGTTTGATGCGGACGTCAGGAGAGAACGCATGCGCCTCGCCCTTCCTGCACTTGCCGGCGCGGCCGCCGCCGCCCTCGCGATCGGCGGCCTTGTCGTTGTTTCAGGTCTGGGACGGTCCTTCGCCGAGCCAGCAACGGATGGCGCGGTGGTGGTCGAGCTGTTCACCTCGCAGAGTTGTTCGTCCTGCCCGCCGGCCGAGGCGCTGTTCCACGAATTCGCCAGCCAGGACGATCTGATCGCATTGGAATGGCACGTCGATTACTGGGACAGGCTGCAGACGGCAGCTGGGGCGTGGAAGGACCCCTACTCCAGCTCGGCCTGGACGGACCGGCAGCGCGCCTACAACCAGCGTATCCGGGGCCGCTCGCAGGTCTATACGCCCCAGGCCGTGATCGACGGCGCAGCCGAAACCGTGGGCTTCGACAAGGATGCGATCAACGGTCTGGTACGCCGGCAGAGATCCGCGCGCGGCGCCGTGCGCATCGGCGTGACGGCCACGGCGGCGGGGCTTTCCTTCGATGTCAAAGGCGCGCCCGCTGATGCTGAACTGTATCTCGCGACCTTCAAGCTGGAAGCGTCGACGCGCGTTGGCGGCGGAGAAAACAATGGCCGGTCGCTGCGCTCCGCCCATCTGGTGACGGCGCTGAAGAAGCTAGACGGAAAGTCTCCCAAGGCCGCGCTTCCGGCCGCCGGATATGGCTGTGCGCTGATCGTGCAAGAGCCGGGACAGGGCCGAATCCTCGCCGGACAATATTGCCCGCAGGCCAGATCGTCCTGATCTTGCCACAGTCGGGTGTCCTCCTTTGTCGCGGACATGGGGAGACACCGGCATGGGCCTTTCACCTCGTTCGCTGATCGGATTTGGGGCGGGATTCGCCTCGATGGCGTTTGTCCTGCTGGCTGCGTTCTCCGCTCCACAGGTGGAGGCGACGAGCCATGCCTCGTCCTGCCCCGGTTCCCGCAACGCCTTGCCCCCTGTCGAGGCGGAGGCTGAGGCAGAACGTCCCGCCTGATTGCGCCAATACGACGGAGCCTTGCCGCCACACGCCTGGCCTCTCTATTGCAGTGCAACAAGATTGCTTGCAATCCGTCCGCTCCTTGGACAATGTGACGCCCGTTTGACGGCCCCTCTCGGCCCGAGCGCGCGAAACGCTCACAGGGTCAGGGGGAGGATTACCGGCGCGGGGAGAGACAGTAGTGGCAGACGGCGCAGCGGCTCGCGAAGTGAAAGACCTGTACGCAGTCGGCGAGATTCCGCCTGACTTCCACGTTCCGAAGACGATGCACGCGTGGGCGATCCGCCGCGAGCGTCAGGGCCGCCCAAAGACCGCCATGCAGCTTGAGGTCGTGCCGACGCCAGAGATCGCGTCGGACGAAGTGCTCGTTCTCGTGATGGCCGCTGGCGTCAACTACAACGGCATCTGGGCCGGCCTCGGCGAGCCCGTGTCGATGTTCGACGTGCACAAGCAACCCTATCACATTGCCGGATCGGACGCGGCCGGCATCGTCTGGGCCGTCGGCTCGCGCGTGAAGCGCTGGAAGCCGGGCGACGAAGTGGTCATCCACTGCAACCAGGACGACGGCGACGACGAAGAGTGCAATGGCGGCGACCCGATGTTCTCGCCGAGCCAGCGCATCTGGGGCTACGAGACGCCGGACGGTTCGTTCGCCCAGTTCTGCCGCGTTCAGTCGCGCCAGCTGATGGAGCGTCCCAAGCATCTCACGTGGGAAGAGTCCGCCTGCTACACGCTGACGCTGGCGACCGCCTACCGCATGCTGTTCGGCCATCGTCCGCACATCCTGCGCCCGGGGCAGAACGTTCTGGTGTGGGGCGCCTCGGGCGGCCTCGGCTCGTACGCGGTGCAGCTCTGCGCCGTCGCCGGCGCCAATGCGATCGGCGTCGTATCCGAAGACGACAAGGCCGACTTCGTGCTGTCGATGGGCGCCAAGGGCGTCATCAACCGC
The DNA here is from genome assembly GCA_041398245.1 of Hyphomonadaceae bacterium. Taxonomy (GTDB): domain Bacteria; phylum Pseudomonadota; class Alphaproteobacteria; order Caulobacterales; family Hyphomonadaceae; genus UBA7672. The sequence continues at coordinate 135,350 of JAWKVC010000006.1, read as the reverse complement.
AAGAATTTCAAATGCTGGGGCCAGCTTCCGAAAGTGAACTCGCCCGAGTTCAACGACTACATGAAGGAAGCCCGCAAGTTCGGCAAAGCCATCTGGCAATTCACCGGCGGCAAGGATGTCGACATCGTGTTCGAACACCCGGGCGAAGCGACGATGCCGGTCTCGGTATTCGTCGTGAAGCGCGGCGGCATGGTGGTCATCTGCGCCGGCACAACGGGCTTCAACCTCACCATGGATGCGCGCTTCCTGTGGATGCGCCAGAAGCGCGTGCAGGGTTCGCACTTCGCCAACCTCTATCAGGCGAGCCAGGCCAACCAGCTCATGCTGGAGCGCCGCCTCGATCCGTGCATGTCGGAAGTCTTCCCGTGGGCGGACATCCCCGCCGCGCACGAGAAGATGCTCGACAACAAGCACCTGCCCGGAAACATGGCCGTGCTGGTGACGTCGCCCAAACCGGGTCTACGCACGGTGGAAGACGTGCTCGAAGCCGGACCTGCGTCCGCCTAGGCCGAATTTACTGCTTGTCGCACGACGCTAAAGGAGCGCGCAGCGCTTCCTGAGCCATCGTCTATGTCTCACCGCTCCAGGCAATACCGAGCGCGATCCGGCCCGTGATCATGGCGACGAACAGCAACAGCACGACGATCCAGACGCCAAGGATGCCGGCCGTAATGCGCCAGCGCTTCGGCGGCAGGCCCTGAACTAGAAAGGCCGCAATGCCCGCGATGTTGATGCAGACGAGGTTGTTGGCGAACAGGAACACCGCCCGCAGACCAAGCACAGGCTCGCCACCGCCGAAATAGAGGCCGGCGGCGGAAAGCGGCGGCACAAGTGCAACGGCAATCATCACGCCGACAAGCGATGACGACGCGCCCTTGCTCAACGCAAGAACGCCGGCCGCGCCCGACGCAAGCGCCAGCGCGATATCGGCCAGATGGACAATCGTACGGTTGTGAAGCTCGGCTGTATCGGGATTGAAATCGAGCATCAGGCCAAGCAAGGCGGTTGAGACAAGCACGACGCCAGCGCCCAACAGGAGCGTGCGCATCGCTCTGAGCCCGAGCGGCCAGTCTCCCACGGTTGCCGCCATGGCGACCGCAAGCGTCGGGCTCAGCAGCGGCGCGATGACCATCGCTCCAATCACCACGGCGGTCTGCCCTGTCGTCATAGCAAGCGCGGCGATGATGGCTGAGAGGACAACCGTCATAAGGTACATCGGCGTGATCGCGGTTGCGTCCACGATGTCATCGTAGATTTCGTCGGTGCTCCTCCGGTCCCGGCTGAGGAAGCGCTCGATGGGCGTCTGCGGGCGATGCGCGTCTGGTCCGGCGACAGGCTCGCCGTCCGCTTCGGCCAGAGCGGGGACCACCGCTTCAAGCTGGACGACGACGGCGGAAAAGCCCGGCGAGTGACTGAAGCGATCTCCCAGTGCAGCGAGTGCCGGCTCAACATCCTGCGGCATGACGATGCTGGAAAACTTTTCCCGGCCGCCGGGAACGGATTCCTGCCACAGGCGGCGGCTGTAGGTCGCAAGCAGCTCGCGCGCTTCCTGCACCTCAGGATCAGCTACGATCACTTCGACGAGACGCGCGGACATACCAGAACAGCATCCAGACTAGGCAGCGGCCATGGCCTTCTCCGCCAATCGTTTGTCAGACTAGGTCGCCGCGCTGCCGGTAGCGCTGACCCAGATCAAGACCTTCCGGCATTTGATCTTTCGCAAGTTCGGGCCCATCTCCTGTGGCAGAGAACAACGAGCCACAGGAGGACAGGACCATGGCGCTTTTCCGCATTACGTTGCGCCTTGCGCGCAACCCCGGCACCGAATTCGCCAATGGCGATGACCGCTATGGCTATACGCTTGTCGCTCCGCTCGACGCCAACGGGCTGCTCGACGAGGCTGCCTGGAAGGCCAATCACGACAAGTGCACCGTGCATCACTTCTCGCCCGACCTGCCGGAGCCGCGCGATGGTTTGTTGCGCCGGCGCGGCGATAACTGGTATTTTGACTATGAAGCCGGCACGACCGAAGACGACGAGCCCGTCTTCAAGCTGGGCCGCCACCCGTTCAAGACAGGCGAATACGTCACCGTAACGGACGAGGACGACCGGCCCCTGACCTATGCGGTCAAGGAAGTCGTGAAAGTCTGAGACGCGGCCTGTAAGAAATCCCGCCGACCCGGAGACTATCTTCCCCGAACAGGCCATAGGGGCCAGGGGACAGGCATGGACGCGGCGAGCCTCAGCCAGGACGAGCTTTACGCCCGCGCAGCAGCCGAATTCGGCCCTGCGCTGGGTCGGTTGGCGCGTGCCTATGAGCGCGACGCTGACCGCCAGCGCGATCTGCTGCAGGACATCCACTTCGCGCTGTGGCGCAGCTTCGACCAGTATCGCGGCCTCGCTTCCCTGCGCACCTGGGTCTATCGCGTCGCACACAACACGGCCGCCAGCCATGTGATGAAGGACCGGCGCGCACGTACGTCGCAATGGGTCGATCTCGATCACATCGCCGATGCGCCAGACCCCCTTACCACGCACGACGCCCACGCCGAGAACGATACGCTGGCCCGTCTGATGACCCTGATCCATCAACTGAAGCCACCGGACCGGCAGGTCATGCTGCTCTATCTCGACGGCCTCGACGCCAGGGAGACCGGAGACATCACAGGTCTTTCCCCCGGCGCGGTCGCCACTCGTATTCACCGCATCAAGGCCGTGCTGGCCAAAAGACTCAGCGCGAGCGAACAGACATGAGCAACGCACAGCACAAGGACGATCTGCAATCGCTGTGGCAGTCGATGCCGGCGCCAGAAATCACGATCTCGGCTGACGAGATGCGGGCGCGGGCTTCCGCCTTCCAGCGGAATATCCAGCGCCGCAATCTGGTGGAATATTTCGCCGGCGCCATCGTGATCGCCGCCTTCGCCTGGTACGCCACGTGGCCAACGCCGGCGACACCGCTCTGGCCCATCGCCAACCTGATGATCATCGCCGGCGCTTTGCTGGTGATGTGGAATCTGCATCGGCTCGCACGCGCTTCCGCTCTGCCGCCCAACGCCAGCGCCGCCAGCCTTGCCGACTTCCAGCGGACCGAGCTGGCGCGTCAGCGGGATGCACTGCGTACAGTCTGGCTCTGGTACATCGGTCCGATCGTGCCGGGGTTTGCGCTCTGGCTTGTCGCGTTCTGGATTGGCGCGCCAGAGGCGCAGAGAACTGTGACGTGGGGCATGGGTCTGCTCGGCGTTGCCGGTCTCGCCGCGATCGTGTTCGCCGGGATCGTGATCCTCAATCTCGTGGCCGCGGCTCGTCTGCAGCGCCTCATCGACGAAATCGACAGCTACAGGACATAGACTGATGCGAAACATCCTCCTCCCCGCCGCCCTTGCTGCCTTGCTGACGGGAGCAGCCATGGCCCAGACGCCCGCCTTTCCCGACGATGCGACCCTGACGGAGATCCTGAAGTCACGCGTGGACGACGGGCGCGCGACGGGTCTGGTGCTTGGCGTGATGGAAGCGGACGGCTCTACACGGATCGTGAGCTATGGCGATCCCGGCGAAGACAGACCGCCTCTTGGACCCGACACGGTGTTCGAGATCGGCTCGGTAACGAAAGTCTTCACCACCACCCTGCTCGCGGACATGGTGAGGAAGGGCGAAGTCTCGCTCGACGTTCCGGCGCAGCAATATGCGCCGCCGGGCATGAACCTGCCCACGCGCGACGGCAAGGTGATCACGCTGGCGAATCTGGCCGAGCAGAATTCCGGTCTGCCGCGCCTGCCCGGCAATCTCGATCTGTCGAAGGTCGACATGGCGAATCCCTATGCCGCCTACACGCGAGAGATGCTGAACGATTTCCTGCAGAGCTACGAGCTGCCCCGCGATCCCGGTGCGGAGTTCGAATACTCCAATCTCGGCATGGGCGTATTGGGCCAGATTCTCGCTTACCGGAATGGATCGGACTTCGAGACAGCTGTCCGCTCGCGCATTCTCGATCCGCTGCAGATGACGTCGACGGCGATCACACTGACGCCGGAGATGAAGGCCCGGCTGGCGACTGGCCATACGGCCGAAGGCGCGCCGACGGCGAACTGGGATCTTCCCAGCATGCCTGGCGCTGGCGCCCTGCGCTCGGATGTCAGCGACATGCTGACATTTCTCGCCGCGAATCTTGGCGAGCCGGCGAACGATCTTGAGCGCGCCATGCGGCTTGCCCAGGAGCCGCGCTTTCCGATCGGCGGCAATGCGAAGATCGGCCTTGGCTGGATCACCGTAACGACGAAAGCCGGCAGCTTCATCTATCACGACGGCGGCACGGGCGGTTATGGCGCGATTGTCGCCATGGATCCCCAGCGCAATGTCGGTCTCGTCCTGCTCGGCAACCGCACGGGCATTCCCGAAGACATCGCCATGCACCTGATGGACCCCTCCATCCCGCTGACGCCGAAGCCGACGAACGATCACGTGGAAGTTGCCGTGCCGCCGGATGTGCTTGCGCGCCATGTCGGGGTCTACACGCTGGACGCCGCGCCCACGATGAAGTTCACGATCACGCTGGAAAGCGGCCAGCTTCACGTGCAGGTCACCGGTCAGCCGAAGCTTCCGATCTTTGCGGAATCGCCGACGAAGTTCTTTCTCAAGGTCGTCGATGCGCAGATCACATTCGCGCCCGCGACCGGCGATGCGCCCGCCTATCTGGTCCTCCATCAGGGCGGCGTTGACCAGAAGGCGACAAAAACGGACTAGGCCCCGATTGACCTCATCCTCACGCGGGCCTTTCCTTCCCGGACATATCAGGGATGGGAGACCGGGATGGCGCAGGGGTGGAAGAAGGGGCGCGGGAAGCTGGGGCCAATGGCGCCGCTTCTTGGCCACTGGGAGGCGAAGGCGGATACGCCAATGGGGCCTATCGCCTGTACGCGCGCCTATGAGAAATTCGGCGACGGCTATGTGCGGCTGGAAGCCGAGTGGACCTTCAAGGCGAAGGGCGCACCGAAATCCTATCGCGAGACCTGTTTCTTCGGTCCGGACAAGGATGGCGTGCTCACATTCTGGTCCTACACCAATGACGGCAAGAAGAGTTCAGGCCGGCTCGCGGACGCCTCCGACATCCATCCGCAGGCCGTCTGTTTCGAGGCGCAGATGGACGCAGGGCTGGCGCGGCAGGTGTTCTGGCCCGCTGATTCCGGCGGAATGCATTGGGTTGTAGAAGCAAAGACCAAAAAAGGCTGGAGCCGAATGGCCGATCACCACTATCACCCTAAGTGATCAGGGGTTAGACGGGTCAAAACGACTGAGGAGACGAACCATGCGCACAGCGATCCTGTCACTTTCCGCTCTGGCCCTCGCCGCATGCGGCGGTGAAGCCGAAAAGCCTGCAGATACGACGCCCGCGGCCGACACGATGCCCGCCGACGCAAATGCAGGCCACGGCGCGATGGACTCCGACATGATGGCCGCGGACATGGCGGATGACGCCAACACGGATGAAACGCCGGACGGCTTCATGTTCCACACCGACACGTCGAAAATCGAAAGCATTCATCTGCCGACGGCTGCAGGCGTGACCTGGACCGCGACGCCGGAAGATCCGGCGCAGGTCAGTATCGTCAGCGCCTCCGACGAGACCATGCCTGACGGCACAGTGCATCACGTCATCAAGGTGCAGCCAATGAAATCGGGCGTCATCGCCAAGGTGAAGCTGGAGAAGCACGACAGCGCCGAGGCTGACGCGCCCGTTACGGAGACCCGCACCGTCAACGTGATGATCCACTGACGCGAGCAGCTTCCGGACGACGGAAAAACGAAGGGCGCGGGATCACTCCCGCGCCCTTTTCCATCCATATGTCTTCCCCGATCAGCCCGGCTTCGAAGCCGGCGCTGTCATCGTTGCTTCAACCCACTTGCTGAACTCGGCCAGAGACAGGGCCTTGCTCTTGTCGCTGTCGTACTTGTCGAAATCCGCCTGCGTGACTTTCGACTCGACGGCTTGCACTTCGGTCAGCGACAGCGTGCCGTCCTTGTCAGCGTCGTGTTTGGAGAAGGCTTCTTCCACCATCGACTTGGACTTGGGCGGAGCAGTCGGCGTCTGCGCCAGCACCGGAGCGGCCAGCACGGCAATGGTCGCAACGGCGATCAGCGATTTCATCATGTCGGAGTCCTCTACTCGTTTCCGGGTCAAATCCCCACGCAGCGGCAAGACCGCCCGTCCTTGACCCGACAACGGAGTTCCCCTGCCCTGGTTGCAGGTTCCGCGATGACCATTCGGACAGGGATCACGCTGCGGAAAACCCTGCGCGCCGCGGGGCCGCATATTTCAAGGGCTTCGGCGATTTTCCGGCCCGCCACGCGGCCAGCATCTCACCAATCGTTCACGAATACGCCAGAACCTGCAGTCGCGTTCCAGGCGAGCACATTTGTCGCCTTGCATCCGCTGCCCGTCTGCAACATCTATGTGACAGTGGGTTCATGTGGGGGCCAATTCGGTTCAGGCAGTACATGATACTTCGAAAAGTTGCGTACCAGCCCGGCGCGCGTGTTCGGTGGGCTGATCAGGGAAGACCCAGTGACGGCATCGTCCTCAAGGTCTTCACCCATTATCTCGAACGCACAATGAATGGCTCGACGGTTCGGCAACCGGCGAACAAGCGCGATCCTGCCTATCTCATCGAGCAGGAATGCGGCGCCACGCTGCTGATCAATCACAGCGAACTGCTGCCGGCGTACTAGCGCGGGCGCGTCCTCGTCCTACACCTCGAACAGATTCGTCGGCGACTTTGCGCGCGGGTGTCTGCGCGTCTTCTCGATGCTGACGCCGGGATAGCCCTTCAGCGGGCCGACCGGCTGGCCGAGATAGGCCCAGTCCCGCATCTGATCGTGGGCGACGTGATACTTCGCCTCGCGGCCCGTGCGGTCGCCAAACAGGGCGCGGGGGATGTTCACCCATTTCGCCGAGCGCTTGCGGGTGAACATGACCTGCGTACCGCAGCGCGAGCAGAAGCTGCGCGTCTGCCCACGCTCCTGATCCTCATACCGCGTGACAAGGCCCTCGCCCTTCGCGATCCGCACCTTGCTGGCCCAGCAGCCGACATAGGTCGCGTACGCGGCGCCGTGGGCGCGGCGGCTGGGCTCCGAATGATCATGCCAGGCCCAGAACACAGGGACATCGGTCTCGATCACGACACCGCCACACAGACACGCGCCGGAGATCGTCTCGGCCGCCTTCGATGGGGTCTTCTGCTTTTTCGCCACCTTGCTGGCACCCGCTCTGGTCATGCCCGCGCCTTCATGGCGGATCGCAATCGCAGACTGTCCCCACGCGTCGACAGGAAGATCATGAACTCCGTCGCTGCACTCACTACGGGATAGATCGCCTTCGCCAGCCAGCCGCCGCCAGTCAGATTGGCCTCGGCGTGCGCCAGATGGCCGTCTTCTTCCAACTGCACCGCCGCGACGATGTTCAACAGCGCGCTGTCATGCTGTTCGAGGAAGGCCTGCTGTTCCACAAGATGCCGGTAGACGGTCCGCTCGACAGCTGCCGTGCACGCCATCACGCCGGCGCGTCCCATCCGCGCAGTGAACCATCCCAGGACTATGCCGCCAATCGACCAGACGGACATGAGCCGGCAAGGCTTTGCTGCCCTTTCAGGCATCGCCTCCCGGAACAGCGCCCGATGCTTCTGTTCGTGAGCAATCGTTTCTTCGAGCCACGCCAGAATGTCGGGCGCCCGCCGCCTCGCCCACGCGATCTGCGCTGAATAGATCGATACGGCGCCATGCTCGCCAGCATGGTTGACGCGCAGGATCCTACGGATAATCCGGCCTTCAGGACTTTTCTGCGCCATTGCTCCCCCTTGTCGCGCTCGACGCAAAGCGACATTCATCCGATAACCTTGATGACACAATCCTCCCATCCGGCAATCGGAAGCATGGCAGACGGAACCCTCACGAAATCGGCCGGGATCAGCGCCGAAGGCTGGCTGACCGACAGCTGGTATTTCGCCTGCGCCTCCAAAACGCTGGAGCCGGGCAAGCATTTCCGCCGCATCATTCTCGGCCAGCCCGTGCTGCTGGCCCGCACCGAGGCGGGCGAGGCGTTCGCGCTGCGCGACATCTGCCCGCACAGGCTCGTGCCGTTGTCCGCGGGCCGTCAGATCGACACGGACGGCGAACCGACGATCCAGTGCCCGTATCACGGCTGGCGCTTTGGCACGGACGGCCAGTGTAAGCTGATGCCTTCGCTGCCTTCGCCAGAGGATTTCGCGACGGATCGCGTGCGCGTGCGCCGCTATCCGGTGCACGAGGTCAACGGCATGATCTTCATCTATGTCGCCGACAATCCACGCAGCGAGGACCCGCCGGCTGCGCCGCCGCCCGCCTTCGACATCGGCGAAGGGGTCAATCCGAAATTCATTGTGCACCAGATCTTCAACGCGCACATGGACGACGCCGTCGTCGGCCTGATGGACCCGGCGCACGTGCCCTTCGTGCACAATCAATGGTGGTGGCGCCCGCCTTCAACCGGCCTGCGCCTGAAGGAGAAGCCGTTCGTTCCAGCCGAGCGCGGCTGGGCGCTTGCCCGGCACCAGCCATCGGGCAATTCGCTGGCCTATCGCGCGCTGATGGGCTCGGAGGTGACGACCGAGATCGCCTTCCAGATTCCGGGCTTCCGGTGGGAAATCGTCGAGGCGAAGAAAGCCCGCATCTTCACGCTGACTTGCCTGACGCCGATCCAGCCGAAGAAGACGCGCATCACGCAGATCACCTTCTGGAAGGGCGCACCGTTCCTGGATGTGATGCTGCCGATCCTGATTCCGGCCGCGAAGAAATTCCTCGGCCAGGACGGCCGCATGGTGAACTTGCAGAACAGGGGCATGGCCTACCAGAAGAACATGCTCTGGATCGACGACATCGACGTGCAGGCCAAGTGGTATCAGGTGCTGAAGAAGGAATGGGCCGCGTCCCGCTCCGAGGGCCGGCCCTTCGTCAATCCGATCGAACCACGCACGTTGAGGTGGCGGAGCTAGTGCGTTGAAGGGGTTGAGGGGACTACGCGGGCCACTCAAGCCACCGCGTGATTTCCGCTGGACATTGGCCTTGCTGTTCTTTGTCGTCGTTCCGCTCTGCGCGGCCGTCGGTGCAGCGATCACGTCAAAGGGCAGCGAGCGATGGCCGCTGGACTTCCTGTGTCGCTGGCTATCGCTGATGCCGATAATGTGGGCCTTTGCGCTCGGCCCGTGGCAGGGACTGCGTCTGGCCGCTGCCATCGGCTACAGCCAAAGTGTGATGGGTTGGCGTCTGCTCGAACTCGCCATTGTGGCCGCATCGATCGCAGCGTGCGCCTTCGCGCTTGGTCTGCTTTTACCGGGGAACGCGTACGCGTTTTATGGCCCCCTGTTCGGCGCAGCCGTATATGCGGCGATGATGCTCATTGGGTTCCTTCACCGCCTCGTCAGGCGGTAGCCTTGGATTCTTATCACCTCCAAAACGCAAGCGCGGCCCGGCAAAGCCGGACCGCGTTCCGTTTCTTCAACGCGATTGTATCTACTTCAGGCCGGCCTTGAAGTTGGCCAGCAGGCGCGTCCACGCCTTCTCGGCCTGTGTTTCATCATAGACCTGGCTATCCGTCGGGCACCATCCGTGCTGCGCCGGATAGACCTCAATCTCGGCCTTGATCTGGGTCTTGGCGTATTCGTCGCGCAGCTTGTCCTTCACCGTCGCATCCTGCGCGTCGTCATTCTGCGCCACGCAATGGAGCATGTTGGTCGCCTTCATCTGCGGGATCAGCAGGTGTGGGCTCGTCGGCGCGCCTGTCAGCAGTCCGCCGCCGTGGAAGGTGGCGCCGCAACCGATGCGGTTGGGCACATAGCCCGCCGTGCGCATCACGAGAGGACCGCCCATGCAGTAGCCCGTCGTGCCGGCTTTCTTCTTCGTGTCGACCGACCCGTGCTTGTCGAGCCAGGCGAACATCGCGATCGCGTCCTTGCGGGTGTTCTCCGGATCGCTCACCGTCGGCTGCATCAGGCCGACTAGACGCTGACGCACCGGCGCATCCGAGAACTTCTCGGTCTCGGCGTCGAACACCTGTCCGCGCGCCAGACGATAGAACGGGTTGATCGTCAGCACGGCATAGCCCGCCTCGGCGAGGCGGCGTCCCATGCCCTTGAAGGCCGGGCGCAGGCCCATGATGTCCGGCCACACGAGGACGGCGGGATGCTTGCCGAAAGCGGGAACCGCGAAGTGGACGTCAGCCTTGCCGTCCGGCGTGTCGACGTCGAACTCCATCTCGACCACGGGCAGCTTTGTCGTCTGGGCTTCGGCCTCGACAGTCGCGAGGTTGGCGAGCGCAAGCGTGGCTGCGCCGGCGCCGATGGCGCTGCGCCGCGACATGCCGCCTGCGCGGAAGAATTCCTGGTTGCTGGCTTCCGTATGCTCGTCGCACATGATCGTCTCTCCCTTGGCTCTGGTCCCGCCGCCATCGTCCCTTGCGGACTTTGGGAGAACCTACACGGTTTGTTTCGCCCCGCGCAAATCCCACGGACGTGATTGCGCAGTTCGCTGGGCGCACGGGAAACAGGGGGTTGGCCGCCTCCGGCCGGCCGCGCTAGCGGTCCAGCCAGCCTTCGGCCCTGGCCCATTTGAAATCGGTGGTCGGCGAGGCGACCAGCTTTTCCGTGGCGTAGCCCTCCTGCTCCGCGCCATAGACGCGGCCGCCAATGATGCGGACCTGAAGGCGCTGCGAATCCTGAATGCGCGTCTCTGCGGGGGCGTCGAACTCGATCCGGTGGCGCGCCAGTCCGCACTCGATGGTGACGCGCCGCATGCCGCCAATGCGGCGGGTGGAGACGACCAGACCCGGAATGCCCGGCCCGCCATCCGTCACCATCGCGACGTCTTCCGGGCGAAGGTAGAGCTGCGCAGGCCCGTCGGCGAGCTGGCCGACATCAAGATCGATGACGCGCTCATCCAGCGTGGCGCGACCATTGCCGACCGTGACCGGAATGACGCTCGACTCGCCGATGAAGGAGAACACGAAGGGCGTTGCAGGCGTGTCATAGATTTCGTCCGGCGTCGCGGACTGTTCGATCCTGCCCCGGTTCATCACGACGACGCGGTCAGCCAGTTCGAGCGCTTCTTCCTGATCGTGCGTCACGAACAGGGTTGTGTGGCCGGTGCGGTCGTGGATTTCGCGCAGCCAGCGGCGCAGGTCCTTGCGCACGCGCGCATCCAGCGCCCCGAACGGTTCGTCCAGCAGAAGCACGCTCGGCTCGATCGCAAGCGCACGCGCAAGCGCCACCCGCTGGCGCTGGCCGCCCGAGAGCTGGGACGGGAAGCGCTTTTCGAGACCCGACAGCTGGACGAGGTCCAGCAGTTCGAGGACGCGCTTTTCGATCTCGGCTTCCGGCGACCGGTTCTTCTTCCGGGCGCGCAGGCCGAAGGCGATGTTGTCGCCCACGCGCATGTGCTTGAACAGCGCGTAGTGCTGGAACACGAAGCCGACGCCGCGATCCTGGATGCGGCTTTCGGCGGCGTCGCGGTCGTTGAAATAGACGACGCCTGTGTCGGGCGTTTCGAGACCCGCAATCGTGCGCAGCAGCGTTGTCTTGCCGGACCCCGATGGCCCCAGCAGCGCCACAAGCTCGCCGGACGCAACCGTCAGCGAGACATTGTCCAGCGCCGCGAGGCCTGCGTAGTTCTTGGAGATGTCGACAGCTCTGACCTGCATGGGCTTTGCTCAGTGACGCCGCTGGGCGGCAAGCGAATGCGCGAAACGCGCTTCGAGGAAGGTCTTCACGCCAAGCGTCACCAGCGCCAGCATGGCGAGCAGCGAGGCGACGGCGAACGCCGCCGCGGCCTTGTTGTCATTGTAGAGAATCTCGATGTGCAGCGGCAGCGTGCTGGTCTGGCCACGGATGTGACCCGATACGACAGAGACGGCGCCGAACTCGCCCATCGCCCGCGCATTGCACAGCAGAACACCATAGAGCAGGCCCCACTTAACGTTGGGCAGGGTGACGAGAAAGAAAGTGCGCCAGCCGCCAGCGCCGAGCGAGACGGCCGCCTCCTCTTCCGACGACCCCTGCTGTTCCATCAGCGGGATCAATTCGCGAGCGATGAAGGGAAAGGTGATGAAGATCGTGGCTATCACGATGCCCGGCACGGCGAACAGGATCTTGATCCCCATGTCGTCCAGCCAGGGCCCAAGCGCGCTTTCCGCGCCGAACAGTAGCACAAAGATCAGACCCGAAACCACGGGCGAGACCGCGAATGGCAGGTCGATCAGCGTCAGAAGCAGCGCCTTGCCCTTGAAATCGAACTTGGTGACCGCCCAAGCAGCCGCGACGCCGAACACGAGGTTGGCCGGCACAGCGATGGCGGCGACCAGCAGGGTGAGCTGCAGCGCAGATAGCGTGTAGGGCGAGGTCAGCGCCTGAACATAGACGCCAAGGCCACGGCTGAAGGCTTCTACGAACACTACCGCCAGCGGTGCGATCAGCATCAGCGCAAGAAACGCAAGCGCCACGGCCAGCAGCACGCCACGCGTGACGGGCCCCTCGCCGATCACGGCCCTGCGCCTTGTGACTCCCCTGTTCACGTCAGTCATGGCCGAACCATTTCCGGCTCCACGCCTGCAGAAGATTGACAACGAACAGCATCACGAACGCGATCACCAGCATGATCGTCGCGATGGCGGTTGCGCCGGCATAGTTGTTCTCGTCGAGCTTGATGACGATCAGTAGCGGCGCGATCTCGCTTTCGAACGGCAGGTTGTTGGCGATGAAGATCACCGAGCCATACTCCCCGACGCCGCGCGCGAAGGAGAGCGCGAAGCCCGTGAGGATCGCAGGAAACAGCGCCGGCAGGATCACCCGCGTAACGGTGCGCCAGCGCCTGGCGCCCAGCGTGGCGGAGGCTTCCTCGGTCTCGCGGTCGATCTCTTCCAGAACAGGCTGGACAGTGCGGACGACAAACGGCAGGCCGACGAAGATCAGCGCGAAGACGACGCCGAGTGCAGAAAAGCCGACCTTGACGCCCAGCGTTCCTTCCAGAAACGACCCGAACACGCCATTGGGCGCATAGAGCGTTGCGAGCGCAATGCCGGCGACTGCGGTCGGCAAGGCAAATGGAAGATCGACAGCAGCATCGAGCCAGCGCCGCCCCGGAAAGCGATAGCGCACCAGCACCCACGCCACGAGCACGCCGAATACCGTATTGACCACCGCCGCGACCAGCGCCGCGCCAAAGGAAAGCTGCAGAGCAGCGCCGACGCGCGGATCAAAGGCGATGGCCCAGAACTCGCTCCAGCCCAGCGACGCCGATTTGATCGCCAGCCCCGCCAGCGGGATCAGAACGACCAGCGACAGATAGGCGATGGTGTAGCCAAGGCTCAGCCCGAAGCCGGGTAGAACGCTGCGCCGTCGCCATTTGACAGCAGGTGTCCGCGTGGAGGCTTCGCTGCTCACGACCTATCCCGCCGGCTTGTAGATCTGGTCGAACAGGCCGCCGGCGTCGAAGTGCTTTGCCTGCGCGGCTTTCCATCCGCCGAACAGCGGATCGTCGATGCTCACCATCTCGATCTGCCGGAAGCGCGCGAGATCGGCCGGATCGGCGGCGCCTGGATCAAACGGACGGAAGTAATGGCGCGCGATGATGCGCTGCCCTTCCGGCGAATAGAGATACGCGAGATAGTCCTGCGCCGCCTTGAGCGCGCCGTGCCGGCTGGCATTGCCCTCCACGACCGCGACCGGCGGTTCGGCCCGGATCGAGAGCGAGGGGTAGACCATCTCGAACTGGCCAGGACCGGATTCGGCCAGAAGCTGGAAGGCCTCGTTCTCCCAGGTGATCAACACGTCGCCCGTGCCCTGCCGGCTGAACGTCGTCGTGCTGCCCCGGGCGCCGGAGTCGAGCTTGGCAGCGTTGCGATAGATGTCGCCGACAAAAGCGCCCATGCGCGCTTCGTCGCCGGCGAAACGCCGCGCCGCCCAGGCCCAGGCCGCCAGATAGTTCCAGCGGGCGCCGCCAGACGTTTTCGGGTTTGGCGTCACCACGGACACGCCCTTGCGGACAAGGTCGTCCCAGTCGCGGATGTTCTTGGGATTACCGCCCCTTACGAGCAGCACGATGGTCGACGTGTAGGGAGCCGAATTGCCGGGCAGCCGACTGCGCCAATCCTGCGGGATCTTTCCCGTCTTCTCGGCGATGAGATCGATGTCGCGCTGCAGAGCGAGCGTCACGACATCGGCCTGCATGCCGTCGATGACAGACCGCGCCTGCTTGCCCGATCCGGCGTGCGACATGCCGATGCTGACGCGCTTTCCGTCCAGCGTGCGATAGGACGCGGAAAAGGCGGCGTTGAAGTCCTCGTAGAGATCGCCGGTCGGGTCGAAGGAGGCGTTGAGCAGAACAATTTCGTCCGCCGCGCTTCCGCACGCGCCAAGCGCGCCCGCCACGAGGGCGGCGATCAGTCGCCTGCGCATGGAAGGACCTCCAACCAGCTTTACGCTAGTGATCTGGTCGTCTTTGTCAAACGGACAAGGGGGCCGTGATCAGGCCACGAGATCACGGACACGAACCGGCAGGTCCGCGCCGACCGCATCGGCAATGGTCGTCCGGTCCAGCACGGTGCGGGTCGCTTCAGCCACCTGCGCGAACACACGCCGGACTTCGCACGACGCCTCTTCCTTACAGTCCTCGCAGCGGCGGTAGGCGATCTTCGACAGGCACGGCAGCGGCGCGATAGGACCATCGACAATGCGCAGCACTTCACCGAACGAGATCGTGTCTGCGGGCCGCAAAAGCCCGTAACCACCGGCTTTTCCGCGTTTGGACGCCACGAGGCCATGATGCTTCAGTTCGAGCAGGATCTGCTCCAGGAACTTCTTGGGAATCCCCTGCGTCTCGGCGATGTCGCCGATGAAGACGGGCTGTCCCGCCGGATGCTTGGCCAGCGCGACCAGCGCCCGGAGCGCGTACTTCGCCTTCTGAGAAATCATGCTGCGCCAGCCTTCGACAGGGCCGTGGCGGGGCACGGCGTCCCGTCCGACTCGTTGGAAACTACATTGACTTAATAGAGTAAGTAAACGCGCCAAACGGCCCCTGCGGATTCCCCTATCACCGCTCGACTATGTGACAGAACGATGACACAAGCGCGCGATGACGAAGTCGGGCGCCCTTGTTCTTGCTGCATATTCCCTTGCCGCGCTCGTTCCTTGCCCGGCGTACGGGCAGGAGTCGCCCCGCGCTGGCGACCCGCTCTCCGCGCCAGCACGCGAGGAAACGTCAGGACTGCCCGACGGCGTCCGTTTCTCCGGTTCGATCCGTCCGCGCTACGAGACACTCGCCAACCAGTTTGTCGCCGGCCGGACCGGCGGCGACGAAGTTCTCAATATCCGGACCCTCCTGAAACTGGAGGTCGATGCCGGTCCGCTCACCTTCGTCGGCGAACTCCTCGACTCGCGACTTCTGTTCGGCAACGACGGCGGCGGCGCATCTGGCGTGGTCGACGCCATCGAACCTATTCAACTCTACGCGCAATGGTCACAGCGCGACGCCTTTGCACCGGCCGCAAGCCTTCGTCTCAAGGCGGGGCGGTTTGCGATGGACGTCGGCTCGCGTCGCCTGACCGCGCGGTCCAATTTCGGAAGCACAGTGCAGTCATTTGACGGCGTGCAGGCCGCTTGGACATCGGCCGATGATCTGAAGGTTTCCGCCTTCGCTGTCCGTCCCACGACCCGAGCCCCATCCGACAGCCCCTCTGAGTTGGACAACGAGATCGCCTTCAATCCAGACCTCAGCAATATCAGCTTCACGGCGCTGCACATCGACAGCCCTCTTCCCCACGACACGCGCGGCGAGATTTATGTCTTCGCCCTCAACGAGCGCGACGCGTCAGACACGCCTTCGCGCAATCGCGATCTGCTGACGGTTGGCGGCCGCCTTCGCCGTCAGCGCGCGCCCGATGCTTTCGACTTTGATCTCGAGTACGCCCATCAGACCGGCACGCTGCGCGCCTCGGCGTCGCCGCTTGATGTGACGGATCTGAATCATGAAGCCTCAATGCTGCACGCGGAGGTTGGACGGACGCTCGACATGGCCTGGTCGCCGCGCCTCTCGTTGCTCTATGACTTCGCATCGGGCGATGGGTCACCGCTGGACGCAAGAAGCGGCCGTTTCGACTCGCTGTTCGGCGACCGGTCATTCGAACTTGGGCCAACAAGCATCTGGGGCGCGCTTTCGCGCAACAACCTGTCCTCCGCGGGCATTCGTCTGGAGGTCGCACCGGACACGGAGTCCGACGCGTTGGTCATGCTGCGCCATGTCGAACTGGCGGAAGCGAGCGACCGTTTCGGCAACACTGGCGTGGTCGATCCCACAGGTGCGTCCGGCAAGGAAGTGGGACAACAGCTGGAAGTCCGCTACCGGCGATGGCTTGCGAAGGACGCATTGCGGCTTGCCGTTGGAGCCGCCGCGCTCTTCGAAGGCAGCTTTCTGAAGAACGCGCCAAACGCCACCGATCAGGGCGACGCTTACTACGGCTACACTGAACTGACCTGGGTGTTCTGATGGCACCGGCTCGCGTCAACCGAGACGGACACCATCGAAGGTGCGGCGCATGGTGAGCTGATGTTCGACATGGGCGATGGCTTCGAGCACCTCCCCCAGCCTGTCCTTCACGGCCGAGATCGCAACGCCGGCTTCGACTGCGCTGACTGTTCCAGAACGGCCCAGTTTCTCTGCCGTTTCGCACGCATCGCCCAGCGCCATGGCGCCGACGCTGCGGGCGGCGCCCTTGATGCCGTGAGCTGCGTCGGCCCAGTACTCGGCGTCCACAGCCGGGTCCAGCATGCGCGCCCAGAGGTCCGCCGACTGCCGGAAAATGCCCAGCGCCTCGACAGCAAGGTCGGCGTCCGAGGCGGTCATGGTCCGCAGCTGATCGACGTCGAGGATCGCGCTCATGTGACGAATCTCCGCTGCGCCGGAAAACAAGCCGTAAACATTGCCGGTCCGCTGCGCTGAACGGATTGTTCATGTCGGGGTCATGATGAAGGATAGACACTCCGTTCCTTGTGCTCTCGCGGGGGAGGACGTTCCATGCAGCTCAAGCTTTCAGCCGTCATCGCGCTTGCCGCAGCAGCGATCGTGGCGACCGAACCGGCTCTCGCCCAGCGCGGCGATGGCGGCCGGGATCGCGACCACCGTGGCGGCAATGATCGTGGCTGGGACGGCGGCAGTGGGAACCAGGACCGCGGCGGCCGGGGCTGGGATCGCGGCGGCGACCGCGGCCGGGATCATGATCGTGGCGGGAGCAACCGGCATTACGGCGGCGGCTACAGCAATAGCTTGAACAATAACTGGGGATATGGCGGTTGGGGCTATGGCTACCGCCGCTATTACCGCGACGATGACTGGTGGCTGGGCATTGGCGTGGGCAGCGCGCTCTATGGCCTGCTGTCGACGCCGGACTATGGCTATAGCAGCTACGACTACGATCCCTATGGCAGCGCCTACGGCTATGGCGGTTATGTCTACCAGCAAGCACCCAATCCGTGGGGTCTCGCGCCCTATCAGTGCCGGTGGGATCGCGAATTCGGCTATTGGTACAACCGCCCAGCGGACATTGAGGTCCAGCGCTGCGCCGATGCGTATGGCACAGTCTATGTCGTCCAGGGATCGCACCGCCTGTGGCGCTATCGCTGAGGCTTCTTCATCCCCCGCAAAGTGACGCGCGCGAAACGCAATGGCCTCGAAATCGAACCAGAGGCCGAATTTTTGCCTTGATGCAGGACCAGCTTGGCCTCACAAAGCGCGGGTAAGGGGATCGCCCGATGATTGAAGTCATCGTCAACGTGCGGGACGCGGTGTTTGCGGCTCTCGTCGCCTGGACGGGTGTTGGCGACGCCGAGGGTCCCAAGCCTCAGAAAGACCAGCCGATTCCGGCCAAGTCCGCGATCGAGAAGCCGGTCCAGCAGCAACAGCTTCAGAAAGTTTTCTGAGGCCGTTTCGGCGTCTTAACGACAGTTTTGCCGTAGCGTCCGGCCATTGCCGGATTTTCTCGCCCGTTGGCGTTTACGATTCTTCTGACGATTCAACCGTCCGGGCTGATTCCTCCCCCTTTCCAACGTGGCACGCGGACTGCACATTTGGTCCGCTGTGTGGGCAGGCCCAGTAACTCCGGAAAATGGCCGGAGCCCCTGCCGCGCCTGCTTGCAGGCGCGTTGTAGCCACAGTGAACGGACCAACTGCCGTCATGACGGACCTCTCCGACCGCAGAAACTCTTCCGCGCGCATGCGTGCGCAACTTGAAGCCGCCCGTAACGCCGGAGCCTGGATGCCATGGGCCGGAGCGGCCCTCGCCCTGATCCTGTGGGGCGGCGTCGCCGCCTGGTTGATCGCGGTGATCGGTTTCGACGCCATTCTCGCCCAGCCGCCGCTGGTGCTGGCTGGGGGCTTCGCCGCCCTGTTCGCGCCGGGCCTTGCCCTGATCTGCGCCGGCATCATGGCCCGCGAAGGTGCGCGCTCGGCCGAGGCCAACGCCGTCGTGCTGAGCTCCGCCCGCATGTTGCTCGAACCCGCCGAGGCCACGCGCAACGAAGTGGCCAGCCTTGGCGAGGCCGTGGCGCAGCAGACCCAACTCTTCAACCGGGCGCTTGCCGAGACGCGTTCGCGCCTCGACTCGATGAAGGGCGAATTCGATTCCAGCGTCACGGCGGCATTGAAGGCGGCCGAAATCGTTCGCGCCGACTCCGAAGTGCTGGTGAGCAAGATGGGTGCGGAGCGCCAGAGCCTCGCCCAACTCTCCGAAAGCCTTCGCAATCAATCCGACGAGCTGGCGAAAGCAATCCCGCGTCACGCCCAGCTTATGTCCGAAGCAACGCGCGCTGCGCAGGACCAGGTCCACAAGGCCGACGCGACCCTTGACCAGCGTCTGCGCGATCTCAACGAAACCGCCGGCCATCTCGCCCAGCGGATCAACCAACTCGATACGATGGGAGCGGAAAGTCGCAAGCGGGCCCAGAACCTCGCCAGCGTGCTGATGCGGCTCGATGAACAACTCGTGCAGTCCACGCGCATGGTTGAAGCCGCAACGAAGGCGGGAGAACTGGCCGCCGCCGCGACCAAGTCCACGGCGGAAACGCTGCGCGACACCATGTCGGACGCCATCGGTTCGGCGCTGAAAGCCTCCGAGACAATCCACACCCGTTCGACGCAGGCGTCGGAAGACGCCCGCCAGTCGCTGACCCTTCTCAAGGAAGCCGCCCTGCAGGCGGAAGCCACGACCAAGGCCGCCGCGCATGCCGCGCGGGCCCACGCCGACGAGACGGAGAAGCGGGTCAACCAGCTTTCCGATACGCTGTTCAAGACGGCCACGCGCGCGACAAACGCCGCAGAGGAAGGACTCGAACGCGCCCGGTCCCGGATCGAAAAAGCCTCGCTCCTGCTCGGCCGGATGAAACATGACGTTGAAACGTCCTCGGTCGACGACCTGATCCTTGAGCCGGCGCCGCGACCCGCCCAACCGGCGCCCGAACCAAGATCAGAGCCAAAGCCTGAACCTGCGACATCGGACACAATTCGCCCCTTCCCGCTCTACGCCGCGCGCGAGACGACGCCGTCGCAACCGCCGGCGCCGAAGCCGACGGCATCCGCAGCCGCCAATGACGACCCGGCGCTCGACCCGGCGCTGGGCGATGGCGCACATGACGAAGAGCTTGTGCTGAGCGATATCGCCGGCCCGCCAGCCGGACGTGTCGCGGACTTCTTCTTTGAAACCGAGCCGAAGCGCGACGATAGCTGGCGCGACCTGCTGACCGGCATGGACCCGCCTCTGGCCCAATCCCGCGAATCCTCGGCCGGCGCGATGATCGAACGGCTGGACCGCGCCGGCGTGCGCCTGCACGTGGTGAAGGCGGCGGACCTGCGCAGGATCGCCAGCGCCTCGAGCCAGGGCGAGCGCCAACGCCGCCGCGCCACGCACGAGACGGCGCCGGTGGAAATCCAGCGCGTGACCCGCATGCTCGAATCCGATCGGGAGCTTCAGCGCGCCGCGCGTGAGTTCGTCACCAGCGAAGCGCCGGACGCCTTGCGTGTGCTGTCGGCTGCCGGCCGCGCCAGGGAAGACGCAGCGCCGCGCCTGTCAGCATATCTGCTGCTGGATACCGCGCTGGGCATGCAGCTCTAGCGCGCTGGACAAAGGCGGCCGCCCATCCCGCCGGGATGAGCGGCCAACGCCCTGTCCTAGAACGTCTTCCGCACATTGGCGTAGACATAGCGGCCTTGCGGCGAATGCAGGTCGCCGAGATAGCCGTAGTTTGTATCGGCCAGCGGCGGGACCTCGTCGAAGATGTTCCGCATGCCAAGCCGCACGCGCGTCGGCGAGGCTGTGTCGTGGCCGAACTCGTACTGCACATAGAGATTGTGCGTCTGGTAGTCCTCGATGATCCAGGGCTGACCGGTGCCGCTATTGATGATGCCGTCGTCATAGACGTCGCCGACATAGCTGGTGAACCAGCCGGCGCCCCACTCGTTCATGCGCCAGGTCAGCGCCGAGGTGTAGCGCCATTCCGGGCGGCCAAAGTCACGCACCAGATCGCCCTGACCGGAGACAGACAGCGCTGACGGAATATCGCCGGCCGCAGCCGCCGCATTGATGATCTGGCCGTTCGGCGACACGTCCTGGAAGAACTTGTCGAGATAGGCCGCGTTGATGCGGAACGAGAAGTCGCCGATCGGCGTGTTGTCGAGCTCGTAGTAGAAGCCCAGGTCCACGCCCTCGACCGTGCGCGTGTCGAGGTTGAGGTAGTTGTCGTTGACCATGATGATGTCGCCGACCGGCGCGAGTCCGGTGTTGGCGAAGGCTGCGATGTCATCCGCGTCCGGCGCATTGCGGACCACGGCGGGGTTGGTGCAACCGGCGGCCGACACGTCGAGGCCGCAAGCGAGGCGCAGGACATAGTCCAGCAGGATATGGTTGTCGTCGCCGAAGATGCCGATGACATTCTCCTGCTCCACACGCCACCAGTCAGCGGTGAAGGTGACCGTGCCCCACTCCGGCGGAATGAAGGTCGGCTCGAACACGAAGCCGAAGGTGGTGTTGGTCGACTCTTCCGGCTCGAGATCGGCGCTGCCGGCGCGGTTGGACGTAACGGCCTGGACCGTACCGGGCACCGAGGCCGAGCAGTTGGTGTTGAACACCGGCGGGGTCGTGTTGTTGAAGATTGCCTGACGCACGGCGGCTTCGCAGCGGATCAGGTCCGACCGGTTGTTCGAGCGCAGAAGGCCCGTCTCATACTGCTGCTGCAGGTTGGGCGCGCGGAAGCCTTCCGACCAGGCCGAGCGGAACATCAGCATGTCGAACGGCCGCCAGGACAGCGCCACCTTCGGTTTGGTCACGCCGCCGAAGGTGTCGAAGTTCTCGTGGCGAACGGCCAGCTGCATGTCCACGGACTGGACCAGCGGGATGTTCATGTCGGGCGAGACCAGCGGGACCTGGAATTCGGCGTAGGCCGACTGGACCGTGCGGCTGCCCGAGGTGTCGAGCGTCAGGTTGTTGCCCTGCAGATCGTTGGTCGTCAGGCCGCTGATCATGTCGGTGAACATGATGGTGCCGTCCTGACGCGGGTCGCGGTCGTCCTTGAACGTCTCGCGGCGCGCTTCGACGCCGAAGGCCGCGCCGACATCGCCCGCCCAGATGGTGAACAGGTCGGGCCGCGAGATCTTGAAGTCCCACGAAGCGATGGAGGTGTTGTTGCGGCGGTAGACCGGAACGGTGAAGGACTGGATGGCGGCGATCTGGCTAGGCGTGCAGTCGCCGGCCGACAAGTCGTTGAGGCAGCCGCCATTGAACGGGTTGTAGGCGTCCGGCGTCGAGCGCGCGAGCGCCTGCTGGAACAGCGTATTGGAGATGCGGTTTTCTTTGTCCTCGGTCGAAGCGGACGAGTACAGCAGCGCCGATTCCCAGTTCCAGCCGTCCCAGTCGCCACGCAGGCCGATGAGGGCGCGCGAGGACAGGTTTTCAACCTCGGTCTTGCGCGGACCGGCGTCGATCGGGCGATAGGCCGAGGTGTTCGTGAGCGAGCCGAGCACAAGATCCAGAGGCGCACCCGTATAGCCCGCGAGACGGTTGGGCGAACCAACGACGCCGAACGGGTTGTAGTAGTTGGTCGACGGAACGACGATCGGAACCGCGCCAAGCATCGGAGCGGATTCGCGGTAACCGACCGAGTCCGCCAGGTAGACGCCGGCTTCGGCGAACAGCTCCAGCCCGCCGTCGAACTCGTGGTTCAGGAACGCAAACATGTTGTAGCGGTCAACGCCATTGGTAACCGTGGCGTTGGCGTTGACGTTGTAGCGCAGGTCCTGGTCACGCGTGACGGTATCGTCGATGCAGATGCCGTTTCCGAGCTGTGCGAGGCAGCCCGGCAGTGTGTTCGGCTGGATGTGGAACTGGCCGTTGCCGTTGGTGACCGCGGTTCCGTTCACCACGATATTTCCGGACGCATACTTGTCGAAAATGCCCCAGGCCGAGGTGATCGACGTGTTGTTGAAGCTGGCCGCGGCCGTGTCGGACGCCCAGTCCGCCGGCAGACGCGAGCGCAGGTCAGCGTTCGAGGTGAAATCGCGGTCGCGAGCGAAGATCGGATCGCGGGTGAAATAGGACGCCAGGACAGACAGGTTGGTCCGGCCATCGTCCGAGGAAATCCCGAATTCCATGGCGGCCGTGAATTCGTCAGCCGACGCGCCATCCTCGCTGCCGTAGGTCAGATCGAGCGTGAAACCTTCGAGATTGTCCTTGAGAACGGTGTTGACCACGCCGGCCACGGCGTCCGCGCCGTAGATGGCCGACGCGCCGTCCAGCAGCACCTCGACCCGGCGAACGCCCATGGTCGGGATGGAGTTGGTGTTCACGGTCACGACCGGCACGAGGTTCTCGGACTGGGTGCCCGGGTGATTCACCATCCGGCGGCCGTTGATCAGAACCAGCGTATTGCCTGTTCCCAGCGCCCGCAGGTTGATCGAAGCCGTATCGCCACGGGCGTCGTTGAGGCTGCCGATCGTGCGGGTGGTGTTGAAGGCGACGTCGCCCAACTGCGGGATCGACCGGAAGAGATCATCACCCGACGCTGCGGCGATGGCGTCGAGGTCTTCCTCGCCCACGACCGTGACCGGCAAGGCCTCAGTCGGCTTCGCGCCGATAATCTGGGTTCCGACGACGACGACGACGTCCCGGCTCTCCTCCGGCGGCTGCCCGTCGGCAGGCGGTTGCTGAGCGAAGGCCGTTCCGGCCAGCGCAATCGCGGTCGAGGCCATAAGCAAGGCGCGGACAGCAGACGGATACTTCGAGCCTGTCATTGGGGGTCCCTCCACAGCCAACGGCGGATCAAGGCCGGGCTTCTCAGTTTGCGGACATCCTCTTTTGGTCGGACACAAGTCAACTGGATTCGCCCGGGAGAGCGGGCCGGGCCGGCGTCTGACGGCAAGCTGCCTGGCGGCGAGGAGGGAACCTGCCGAAAAAGCCGCCAGCCTCACGTGTAAGTGAAGGTCAGCGATGCAGTGTTTGCCCCAGCCTCGTTGACCGAATTTCAAGCCCCCGCATCTATGGTCCGGCGAAAGGTTCAGACAGTTCCTGTTAATCTGCGCAACCCCGGCGCGCTCGCTCGCGAGATCGTCATCGGGATTGCCCGATCCGCGTCCGCAGGCCGCAGGCCAACGGTCACGCCAGGCGCGTAAGAGAACCGGCAACAGCCGTGCGCGGGGTGGCAGCACCGTCGGGCGGCGTGTAGTGTGATGGCGGAGTTGCTTCGTTGATGGTTCTTGCCAAGCGCAACCTCATTATTGGGGCGGTCGCCGTCGCGGTTCTGGCGGTCGGCGGAATAATCTTTGCGACCATGAACAGCAGTGGCGGCGAGCACGCCCAGTCCGCCAGCGCCCCGGGCAGCCCCGGCGGTCGGCCTGGCGGCCCCGGCGGAGGACGCAGCGCCCCGGCCGTGCAAGTCGACGCCGTCGAGGTGGCGCCCAAAGTGTTCTCCAGCCGCATCGAAGCGCTGGGCACGCTGGAACCGCGCGAGCGGGTGGTCCTGACCGCGAACGCCGCTGACCGGGTGACCGGCGTTTACTTTGAAGACGGACAGCGCGTCGCCCAGGGCAAGGTGCTGATGACGCTCGTGAACGAGGAAGAGAGCGCCCTACTCGAATCCGCGCGCGCCACCGAAGCCAACGCCAGGCTGGTCTACGAGCGCAACCAGCGGCTGGCGAGCGGCGAAGCCATCGCTCAGCTCGAGCTCGAGCGGTCCAAATCCAGCTATGAAGCCGCCGTCGCCAATGTCGGTGCGATCCAGGCCCGCCTGCGCGATCGCGTTCTGGTTGCCCCGTTCAGCGGCGTGCTTGGATTCCGGCAGATCAGCCTGGGGGCTTATGTCTCGCCCGGACAGGCCGTCGCCACGCTGATCGATGACAGCCAGATGCG
Organism: Hyphomonadaceae bacterium; assembly: GCA_041398245.1. Classification (GTDB taxonomy): domain Bacteria; phylum Pseudomonadota; class Alphaproteobacteria; order Caulobacterales; family Hyphomonadaceae; genus UBA7672. Next base: position 110,890 of record JAWKVC010000006.1, on the reverse strand, counting down.
GCTCGAGTTTGGCGTGCCATCAATCTACCTGACCTCGCTGCGCCCGGGCCTTGAGATCAAAGCCACGACCAAAGACCTTCCCGGCCGCATCTTCGTCGGCAAGCTGACCTCCATCGACAACGCCGTCGACCCGATCACGCTCGCGGTGAAGGTGCGCGCCACCTTGCCCAATCCGGACGGCGCACTGAAGGCCGGCACCTCGATGAGCGTGGAACTGACCTCGCAGCCGCGCACGTCGCTCTCCGTCTCCGAAATCTCAGTGATCGCTGAAGGCGCCAAGAACTTCGTGTTCGTCGTCGATCAATCGAAGGAGCCTTTCGTCGCCAAGAAGGTCGAGGTCACGCTTGGCACGCGCGAGCGCGGCGTCGTGGAAGTTCTGGCGGGACTCGAGTCTGGCGATCTGGTCGTGACGGACGGCGTGCTGAAAGTCCGCCCGAACGGCCCGGTGCGGATCACGCGAGCAGGCGGCGGCGCCAGTCCGGCGGCCATCGCTTCGGGCCAGGGAACCACAGACAAATCCGGTCTCGCCCAATAACGCCCGGAGGCGTGCGCAATGCTCCTGTCGGATGTCTCAATCAAGCGGCCAGTCTTCGCGACCGTTATTGGTCTTCTGCTAATCGCAATCGGCTTTGTGTCGTTCACGCGACTCGCCCTGCGCGAGTATCCGGACATCGACCCGCCGATCGTCTCCATCCGCACCAGCTATCCCGGCGCATCGGCGACAGTGGTCGAAAACCGTATCACTGAAGTCATCGAAGACCGCATCGCGGGCGTTGAGGGCATCCGCTTCATCAACTCGACGAGTCAGGATGGCCAGTCCAGCATTTCGATCGAGTTCGACATCTCGCGGAACATGGATTCGGCGGCGAACGACGTTCGCGATCGTGTCGGCGGCATTTTGCGCATGCTGCCGCAAGAAGCCGACCCGCCGGACGTGCAGAAAGCTGACGCCTCAGAGGAAACCGTTCTCTGGATGCGACTGGCCAGCGACAAGCTTTCACCGCTGGAACTGTCCGATTATGCCGACCGGTACCTGGTTGACCGCTTCTCCTCGATCGACGGGGTCGCCCGCGTGATGATCGGCGGCGAGCGCCGGCCGGCCATGCGGGTCTGGCTGGATCGCCGCGCAATCGCCGCCCGTGGCCTGACGGTCGGCGACATCGAAACAGCCGTGCGGCGCGAGAACGTGGAATCACCGGCCGGCTCACTGACGTCCGCTGATCTCATCTTCACCAACCGGATCGAGCGGCCGTTCCGCACGCCCGAGCAATTCCGCCAGTTGGTGGTCAAGAAAGGCGCCGACGGCGTTGTCGTCCGGTTGGGCGATGTCGCGCGCGTCGAATTCGCCGCCGAAGAGGACCGCAGCATCTTCCGCGCCAACGGCCTCGAAACCGTCGGCATCGGCATCGTGAAGCAGTCCGTGGCCAACGTTGTGGAAGTCGCCAAGGTGGCCCGCGCGCGCGTTGAGGAGATCAACGCCACCCTGCCCGAGGGAATGTCACTATTGGTGAGCTTTGACGGCTCGACTTTCGTCAATGCGGCCATCAACGAGGTCTTCATCACGCTCGGCATCGCCGTTCTGCTGGTTGTCGGCGTGATCTATGTCTTCCTCGGCAACTTCAAGGCAACCATCATCCCGGCGGTCACGGTTCCGATTTCGCTGATCGCCGCCTTCACTGTCCTTTACGCGCTTGGTCTGTCCATCAACATGCTGACGCTGCTCGCGCTGGTCATGGCCATCGGCATCGTCGTGGACGACGCCATCGTCGTACTCGAAAACATTCACCGTCGCATCGAGGAGTATGGCGAGACGCCTCTCGTGGCTGCCTATCGCGGCACGCGGCAGGTTGGCTTTGCGGTCGTGGCGACGACACTGGTGCTCATCGCGGTATTCGTTCCTATCACCTTCATGCAGGGCCAGGTCGGCCGTCTGTTCACGGAATTCGCCATCGCCATCGCCGCCGCCATCGCCTTCTCCATGCTGGTGGCGCTGACCATATCGCCGATGATGGCGTCGAAACTCCTGAAGTCGCGAGAGGAAGAACACGCCAAAGGTCATGGCGGCTTCGGCGCGATGGTCGACAGGGCGTTCGCGAGTCTGCGCAACGGTTACGGCGCCATCTACGATGCGACCGTGCGCCGGCCCATCGCCATCGCGCTCGGCTTCCTGGCGATCCTCGGCGGCAGCTACTACCTGTTCACGGTCATCCCCGGCGAATACTCGCCGAACGAAGACCGCGGCATGTTCATGGTGATGATCAACGGGCCGGAAGGCGCGTCCTTCGAATACATGGTTCCGTTCATTGACCAGATCGAGGCGCGTCTGCTGCCGCTGGTCGAGAAAAAAGAGATCGAGGGAATATCGGTTCGCGCGCCAGGCGGCTTCGGCGCATCTGGCGGGTTCAACAGCGGCTCGATCCAGGTCGTGCTGACCGAGTGGGGCCACCGCCGCAACGGCTTCGAGATCCTGCAGGACATAAACCGACAACTGTCGGACATTCCCGGCGTGCGCGCTTTCGCCAACATGCCGTCGGGCTTTGGCCGCGGCCCCGGCGGCGGCAAGCCGATACAGTTCGTGCTCAAGGGTCCGTCCTACGAGACGCTGGTCGAATGGCGTGACATCTTCCTGAACGCCCTTAACGCCAACAATCCAGGCATCAACCAGATCGACTGGGACTACAAGGAAACGCAGCAGCAGTACCGCGTGAATGTGGACTACGCCCGCGCCTCCGATCTGGGCGTGACCGTGCAGGAGATCGGCTCGACGCTGCAGACAATGCTCGGCTCCAAGCGCGTCGGTACGTTCATCCAGAACGGCGAAGAACGCTATGTGATCTTCGAAGGCGAGCGCACCGAACAGTCGACGCCCTCGGATGTCGAGAATATCTATGTCCGCTCCAGCCGGACGCAGGAACTGATCCCGCTTTCCAACCTGATCGATGTCGAGCCAATGGCCGACTCGCGCAGGCTGAACCGCTACAACCGCGTGCGCGCAATCACCATCGACGCCAACCTCGATCCCGGCGTGTCGCTGGGCGCAGCGCTCGACAAGATGGAAGCGCTTGCGCGCCAGGTGCTGCCGGATGAAGCGACGTTCGACTACAAGGGCCAGTCACTGGACTACAAGCGCGCCGGTTCCTCGATCCTGTTCGTGTTCGGCTTCGGCCTGCTGGTCGTGTTCCTGGTGCTCGCGGCGCAGTTCGAAAGCTGGATCCACCCGTTCGTCATCATGTTGTGCGTGCCCGCGACCGTGGGAGGCGGCCTGCTCGGCATATGGCTGACCGGGAACACCTTGAACATCTACACGCAGATCGGCCTGATCATGCTGGTGGGCCTCGCGGCCAAGAACGGCATCCTGATCGTCGAATTCGCCAACCAGTTGCGGGACCAGGGCAAGGAATTCCATGCCGCCCTGAAGGAAGCCGCCCTCACCCGCTTCCGCCCCATCGTGATGACGTCGCTGACGGCGGTCGCCGGCGCGATCCCGCTGATCTTCAGCCATGGCGCCGGGTCGGAGACGCGCTCCGCCATCGGCGTGGTGATCATGTCGGGCGTTCTCGCCGCTATGTTCGTGACGCTGATCCTGGTGCCCGCCGCCTACGCCCTGCTGGCGCGCCGCACCGGCAGCCCGCGCGACGTCGAACGCAAGCTTGAGAAGGAAGAGCTGGCTTCGCCGCTGCCGGGCTCGATCAAGCCAGCCGAATAGGCGATACGGATCTATCGCACCGAAAGCACGCCCGGGAGCGGGTTGATGGAGCCTGGAAAGCCAAGCCGCACGGCAATGGCCGCTGCAGCCCACCGCATGATCCACCAGCTGGTGGACCGGCCGCTTGTTTTCGTCGATCCGCTTGCGGCGAGGATACTCGGTCCGTCGCCGCCCAATGCGCCGGACGAGGACACGATCCGCAAGCACGCAACCGCAACGGCGTCGCTGGCGCTACGTGCGCAGATTGTCGGGCGTAGCGTGTTCGCCGAGGCAGTGCTTGAGCAGGCGGTCGCCCGCGGCGTTGATCAGTACGTGCTGCTGGGCGCCGGCCTCGACACCTTCGCCTATCGCAATCCCCATCCCGGCCTGCGCGTCTTCGAAGTCGACAATCCGGACAGCGGCCGCTGGAAGCGCGAGCGTCTGGCGTCGAACGGCATTCCGGCGCCGGCAAGCGCCACGTATGTCGCCATCAACTTCGAACAGGAAACGCTGGCCGACGCCCTCTCCCGCGTAGGCTTTGACCTGGGCAAGCCTGCAGTCTTCGCGTGGCTGGGGGTTACCGTCTACCTGACGCGAGACGCCATATTGGCCACGCTGAAGGCGGTCGCGGGCATGGCGCCCGGAACCGAGATCGTGTTCGACTATGGCGAGCCGCGCGATGAACTCCCAGCGGCGGTTCAGGCGCGGCATCAGGAACGGCTGGCCGCCCTCGCTGCGATCGGCGAACCCTGGATCAGCTTCTTCCGCCGGCCAGACATGGCCGCACTTCTCACCGAAGCAGGCTTCGCGGAGTGGGACGACCTCGACGGCGGCGAGATCAATCGCCGCTGGTTCGCCGGCCGCACAGACGGCCTGATGACGAGCCCGCTGGCGCACTATGTTCGCGCGAAGGCGCCGGGCTGAGCCCACGAAAAAGGGCGGCCCCGATGGAGCCGCCCTTTCGATCTCAGCGATCTTGATGCCTTACGGCTTGACCAGCGCGTCGTAGATCCATGCGCGGTTCTTGCGCTGGTATTCGGCGAGCAGCGCACGGTCCTGGATCATGAACACCATCACGAGATCGTTCTTGGGATCGACCCAGAACTCGGTGCCGGCGATGCCGTTCCACGAGAAGGTGCCGTTGCCGGGACGCTGCTTGGTGTCGTCCGTCACCAGCGAGAAGCCGAGGCCGAACTCCATAGAGCCGGCCGCCGGACCCATGGCCGGGAAGAACAGGCCGGCCTTGCGGATGGCATCATTGGTTTCCGGCTGGCGCATGCGCTCCAGCGTTTCCTTCTTGATGATGCGCACGCCGCGATACTCGCCGCCATTGCGCAGCATCTCCGCGAAACGGAGATAGTCCTCGGCGGTGGACGAGATGCCGCCGCCGCCCTGCAGGAAGGGAACCTCGACCGTATAGTCGTAGTAGAGCGGATCGCTGTGCTTCGACTGCGCAAGGCGGCCGGCCTTTTCCTTTGGCTGGAAGAAAGCCGTATCCGTCATACCGAGCGGACCCGTGACGCGCTCCTTCACCAGCACGTCGAGCGGCTTGCCGCCAGCGACTTCAATCACCGCGCCCAGCACATCCGTGGCGCGCGAATAGTTCCAGGCCGTGCCGGGCTCGGCCGTCAGCGGCAGACCAGCGTAGATCTTCGCCTGCTCGCGCGCCGTCTTGCTCGGATCGCCCTCGCCGGCCGCCGCATACATCTTGCCGAGCGGCGTGGTCGGCTGAATGAAACCATAGATCAGGCCCGACGTGTGGGACATGAGATGCCGCACGAGCATGGTATTCTGGGCCGGCTTGCTCGAACCATCGGGCTGAATGACGGTGAGGTTCGCATACTCCGGCAGATATTTGGACACTGGATCATCGACGTTGAGCTTGCCTTCCTCGACCAACGTCATGGCCGTCACGGTGACGATCGGCTTGGTCATGGAGAAGACGCGGAAGATCGTTTCTTCCGACATCGGCGTCGTCTGCCCCGGACCCTGGACGCCGAAGCCCTGCGAGAAGGCGATCTGGCCGTGCCGCGCGATGAGCAGGTAGGCGCCGGGAATCTTGCCGCTGATCACGTCTTCGTTCAGCGCCGTCCGGATCTCGCCCAGCTTGGCAGGATCGAAGCCCAGCGCAGCCGCATCGCCGGGAACGAGCGACGACGTCATCGGATCGACCGTGGTCGGCGCCGTCTGGCAACCGCTCGCAAATGCGAAAGCCAATGCCGCACCTGCGGCAAGAATGCTGCGTCTCATATAGGCCATGGCGTGATCTTCCTCCCCGCTCTGACCGCTTCGCGCGGCCCTTTGCAGGCAATGCCTGTAGCGCGCTTCCCCTGACAGTGGAAAGCCCCACGCGCGACGGGTCTTGCCCCGGAGGCGCGTTCAAAGTCTACTGCATGCGACACCTCGGCCATGGCACGCCTCAGGAGAGCGGGTTACCCAATGGCGAGGTGGAGAACCATTGCGCCTTGAGGCTGGAGAAGGCGAATACGCCGCCGGCATCGTCGCGCACGAGGGAGAGAAGATGACCCGCTCAACGATTGCGCTGGCCACGGCGCTTGTGCTGGCCGCATGTTCCCCGAATTCGGAAGGACCTTCCACCGCCCCATCGGGCTCTGCGCCCGTCGAAGGCATGGGCGGCGCGACCGTCGCCGATTTCCGGACTGACACCAACATGCAGGATCTGATGGCTCACGTCGTCGACTACAGCGCCTTCGGCGTGTGGAACGCGCAGGGCTGGATTATCGACAAGGACGGCATCCACGAACTGTTCCCGACGACAGACGAAGGATGGACGGCGGCGGAGAGCGCGGCCTTCACGCTCGCCGAGGTCTCCAACACGCTGCTGCTGCCCGGCCGGCCGCGCGACGACGAACGCTATTGGGTCGATTATGCCCACCAGCTGTATGATGCGGCAAAGAAAGCGCAGGAGACGGCGCTGGCCCGCGACAAGCAGGCCTTCTTTGACGCTGGCGGGGAAATGTACCAGGCCTGCGTGGCCTGCCATAACCGGTACGTCTCCGGCGGCGGGCCCGGTGCGCCAGCGAAGCTGCCCGACCTGCCAAACCGGACGCCGCCGCAGCCGAACCAATAACGCCGTTCATAGTGAGCATGTGATGCTTTGACCGGCGTCAGATTTGGACCAGAAATTACGGTCCACTGTGGATTACATCCGGGTCACCGTAATTGCGGGGCCCGCCAGGGGAGAGACAGATTTTGCTACACGATCTTGTAGTCTGGATGAGGGACGACCTCGGCCGCTTCACGGAAGACGGGCTGTCGTGGTCGCAACAGCTCGCTCAATCGCTGTTCATGTGGAACATCATCGAGGGCACGCACGTGCTGACGATCATGTTCTTCGCCGGCACGATCTGGCTGATCGATCTTCGCATGATGGGCGTCGCATTCAGGAATGTGCCGCTGTCAAAGCTGAACGAGAAGGTCCTGCCGATCACCATGGCGTCCTTCGGGGTGATGATCCTGACCGGCGTCGTCTCTTACATCGGTCGTGATCCGGTGATGTACTACCACAATCTGTGGTTCCGCCTGAAAATGGTCTTCCTGCTCGCCGCCGTGATCAACATCGCGTGGTTCCACTTCAAGGTGCAGAAGACCCTGCCGGAGTGGGACACAATTCCTGAGGGAGAAACGCCGAAGCGCAGCGGCCCCGCGATGATCGCCTTCCTGGCGTCGTGCGTGGCCCTGCTGGCGACCTTCCCCTTCATGACCGGCATGGACCTCGCCCTGACGGTGACGACCCGCATTGTGCTGGTGCTGGTCGCCGGTGCGAGCCTGTTCGTCTATCTGAACGGCCGCACGCCGAGCATTCCGACAGCCGTCAAACTGTCAGGCATGATCTCGCTGACTTCGTGGATGCTGATCATCATCTTCGGCCGCTTCATCGCCTACGACTGGTTCTACTGCGAAAAGACCGAGCCGGGCTCATTCTCGTACGCCATCCAGGAGTGCGCCTCATACATGGGCCACGACGAGACGGGCGAGGAGTACATGGACGAGGAGCCGTCCATGGACGAGACCGAGATGCCGCCAGATACGCCGCCAGACGGCGAGGAGGCTCCGGCGGAGCCCGACGCTGACACAACGCAACCGACCGGTCAGGAGGGCTGATCACCATGACCTTCCAGGATCTCTTCAAGGACATCCCCGGCGCCACGGATTTTGTGGGCAGCATGCCCCAGATCTGGCCAGTCTCGATGCTGCAGGACGTTTACGCTCCGTTCGGCGCGTTGCACCTGGTCGGCCTCGCCCTGATGGGCGGCGCCGTCCTCTTGCTCAATCTCCGCCTGCTGGGCGCCAACCCGACCGGGCAGAGCCTGCCGGATATCGAGCGTTCGACCCGGCCCTGGCTGATCGCAGGTCTCGCCACCGTGCTCGTCACGGGCGTGATCATCGGCATGCTGAACTCCTACCGCCTCTACACGTCGGTCCCGTTCTTCGTGAAGATCATGTCGCTGATCGGCGCGTGCATCTTCTCCTTCGGGGTGACGAACGTGCTGGCCAAGTCAGAAGGCAAGGCATCCATCGGCGTGCTCGTGGCGGGCGGCATTGCGATGCTGTTCTGGCTGTTCGCGATCGGCGTCTTCCATGGCGACATCGTGTCGGCGCCGGGCATCTTCCACCCGGTGACGGCAGGCTATGCCCTGCTTCTGATCTACGGCGTGCGCACGCGCTGGATTGCAGCCGGCGCGTTCACGCTGTTCTTCGGCGGCATCTTCGTGATGTACTGGATCGTCGGCTTCGACACCTTCGATCCACTCTATGATGTGATCTCGTACTACGTCACCATTGCCGGAACACTGGTGATGGCGGTGCTCTACGGCGTTGAGATCTATCTGGGCAAATCCGACGAGGCTTCGCCCACCGCAAAGCTCGTGGCGCTGTTCTCCCTGCTCTGCTGGGTGACAGTCGCCGCCGGCGGCCGCTGGATCGGCTTCGGCGCCTGACGCCAGTCAGGACGGCAGCACCAAAGGCCCCGGAGGATCGTTCCTCCGGGGCCTTTTCATGCCCGCTCGTGTTGCCGCCGCCTTCAGGCTGGAGCTGGATCGCTTTGGGGTTGAATTGCTTCACCTTGTCCCGCTCATTCCGACGAACGTCGGAATCCAGGAACGGTCCAGCGGGCTGGTCATGCTTGAAGCTCCAGGCCGGAACAAGGTTCGTCATCAGCCCTGGGTCCTGACGCCTCACCCTGAGGAGCCGCCGCAAAGCGGCGTCTCGAAGGGCGTCAGGACGAGCGAGGTTGGGGTATGCTTCCGCTGAAGCTGATCGAGCATTAGGCTGCCCCTGTCAGGAGATGACCGGATGACGACGCCAGAGTCGAAAGTGACGATCCATATGGCGGCGAGCCTCGACGGCTTCATCGCCCGGGCTGACGGCAGCACCGACTGGATGGAAACCCCGGACGAATATGAGAATGGCGAAAGCCTGGACCCGGACTATGTGCGGGAGTTTCTCAAATCGATCGATTGCTACGTCATGGGGTCGCGGACCTACGAAACCGCCCTGGCGTTTGACGCCAAGGGGCTGGGCTGGGCCTACGGCGACAAGCCGGTGTTTGTGCTGACCACGCGCACATTGCCGAGAGCGCGCGACACCGTGGAATTTGTCTCGGGCGATCTGGCTCACCTGTTCAACGACCGGCTGAAAGCGGATTTCCGCAGCATCTGGGTGGTAGGAGGCGGCGCTGTCGCCGGCGAGGTGCTGCGCCGCAGACTGGCGGACGAGGTCCGCTATTCGATTCTGCCCGTGGTTATCGGGGACGGCGTCCGCTTTTTTGAGGGCCTCGACCGCGATGTCTTGCTGCATCTCATGGAGGTCAAGGCCTACAGGAGCGGCATGGTCGCCTTGCGCCACTCAATCCGGAACGTCGGCGCTGGCGTGTGAACCAGACGGCTGCTTCGGGGGAGAACGGGTTCGGAGCGCTCGGCGGGTTCTGATTGTGAGCTTCACCGCGCAACAAAAAAGCCCGCCGTTCCGGAGAACGGCGGGCCCTTTGTCTGCCCAGCTAGGAGCCCCGCGTTAGAGCGCGGCGCACTTGCTCGATGAACCGCCTTCACCCGGATCGGCTCCGTCGTCCGGAGCGTTCGTGCCCGAGGAGCCCACGAACAGCTTGCAACCGTTCGGGAAGGTCACGTCACGGCCGTTGGCCTTGCAGGTGGAGACTTTGAGCTTCTTGCCTTTCCAGTCGGTCGTGCAGAGCGCGTCCTTCGACTGGTAGCCGCGGACCACGACTTCCGTGCCCGGCTTCAGCGAGTTCTTGTTGACGCCCGTGCGGACCAGCGTGTTCGGCGTGCCGCCTTCGATGGCCCAGTTGTACGTCGTGCCCGGCTTGGCCTTGCCGGTTCCATCGACGTCCGGAACGTTGATGTGGATCCAGGTGTGGGGGTTCACCCATTCCACGTGATCGACCTTGCCCTTCAGCAGGACAGGTTTGTCGGCGTCGAATTCCGCCGCGAACGCGTGGTGGGCATAGGCCGCCGTGCCGGCGCCGATGGCTGTCAGGGCAGCCATCGCAGCTCCCGCGACAATGAGACGAGCTTTGGTCTTCATCTACTTCCTCCTAGTCCGGCAGGTGGGCGCCGCCGGCGATTTTGGGGGCTAGGCTGTCCGAATGGACAGAGTGGGACCGCGCCCCTGAAATTATGTTCGTTTTACTGCTGTCGTCCCGCTGGCTCAAGGCGCCTACTGTGTCGCGCTGGCCCGGCGGAACAGGTCTTTGCAGATAGCCTTGCCGCGCTTTTCCCCGGATTCAGCCCGGATTCCCCGCTGCAACGCCTGAAGACCCAGCTCCAACACGAACGTTCACAACAACTTCAACGAGGCCGGAAGCAGAACCCGTCGGAGTTCGCTGCACGCAAACTCCGACGGAATCGCTGCTATCCTATTGGTTAGCCTCACGTTCTTCGGCTTCGCGTCTGGCGCGTTCCAGCGCCGGACCCGGCAGCGGGTTCTTGCGCAGGTGGCCGTACATCAGCTCCTCGACGAACTCGACGCACTTGAACTGCTGCAGTTGCGCGTCTTCCTCGATCTTCTTGTAGAGCACGAACGAGATCTTCCACGGCTTGGTGTAGGTGTCCTCGTCGGTGATCTCGGCTTCATAGCGCATGTGGTAGTCGGAGATCGGCGTCCAGCGCTCGACCACCTTGGTCGCATAGCCATGGTGGTTGCCGGACCGGTCCAGCCAGGTGTCCTGCAGAAGGCCGCGGACCTCGACCACGAAGGTGTCGCCTTCCCAGTGGCCATAGGACGTGCCCATCCACGAATCGAGCGGCGGATCTTCCGGCTCCTGCAGGAACACGTTCCGGACGGCGCCAGCGTATTCATAGGCGAAGAAGACAGCCTTGTCCGAGTGGAAGATCTGGAACGGCTTGTCCATGTAGTTGGCGCGCGGAATGCCCGGCAGGTAGCACTTCACTTCCGGGTCGAGTTCGACTGCCGATGCGCGGTTCTCATCGCGGGTGGCGAGGGCGTCCTCGGTGTACGGGATCTTGCCGTCGCCCTGGACGATGCCGATACCGGCCGGCACAGCGCCGATGGCGCCGAGCGCAACGACCGAAGCCGCCGGCACAGGCACGTACGGGCCTTCACGCATTTGCAGGGCGGCCGAAGCCGGGTGCGCCTCGATATTGTAGTTGGCGGTGTTCAGCACCTGCCACACGCCGTTCAGATCGGGGTGGACGCCGTCCGGCCCGCGCTTGGCCTTCCAGGCCATTTCCTTCGGCGCAGCAGCCATCGACGGATCGCTGGCCGCGGGGTCTCCCGGCATCGTCTGGCACGCGCCGAGCGCACAAGCCAAAGCCATCACAGATACGAGCTTGTTCATGTCTCCTCCCCGTTGCCCAACCACCTTTTGTCGTTTCCTGCGACGTGTTCGTCCCCGTCTCCGCAAACTGCTGCGGGCGGATTGATTGGAAACAAGCGTCGGGCTGACGCAGCGGGCAACATACCGACCTCCCCTCCGAGCGCAATACTGGCCCGTTTGCGTGAGACAAAGTCGACCAGCGGGCCGTCTCATTCGCAGCAGACACGGAGAAAGCGCGTGGATTTCGCGAAACTGTGCAGCTGCGCAAAAACAAGCTGCGGCGCCTGTAACGTCCGAAGAATCACAATCGGGTGAGAGTCGGAGAGCGCTCCGGTCTTGCCGCAAGTGCGAAATTTCGTGGTGGCGATTCCGCGCCCGTCAGGCCGGCGCGAGCGACGCACGGCGAAGGTCGGAGACAATATCGGCGGGCAGCACATGGCGGCGGGCGCCAGGCACGATCCAGGCCGACGCCGCGAACTGCGGCTCGTCGAATCCCATGATGTGAAGAAGCGTCGAGAAGAAAGAGTTCGAATTCCGTCCAAACCCCATGAAGGGATAAGGCAGGCCCGCGCCGCCTTCCGGCCCGTCGCTCAACGCATTGATCCGGCGGATCGCTTCCAACGCCGGCGCAAGGCGATGCTCGATGTCGGTAGGCGCAAGATGGTCGGCGAGAACGCGGGCGGCGCCGGAGGCGACCGCGGGCCCGAGATTCCAGCGTGGGCCTGTCGCGCCATGGATCGGCATGAAGGTGCGCGGATGCGTTTTGGTGTCGTAGCCGCGCAACCGGTCGGTCCACAGATAGCCGATCGGCTTGTGGCGCCAGCAGCCATTGGCGCGATCATACCAGCTGGCGAGACCATTGAGCTGGCGCATGGCGTTGCCGGCCGGATCGGCGACCACAATCAGCCGGTGTGCGGCAAACCGCGACCGGCGCGGAATGCGAAGCTCGGCGGCGTTGATGCTCCAGCCCGTCATGCGGCAATCATAAGCAGCCTTGCGAGGCGGCGAAACCGCCGCGGACACATCCCCGCGACCGGCGCCCCGGCCTGCTTTGCAAGCTGATCCGACTGGTGCAGGGTCAGGCCCGAATATGCGCAACTGCGGCAAACGCAGCGCAACTCGGGAGGATTCCGATGGCCAAACACATGCTGGCGGCGATGGCTGCCGCCTCCGCGATCGCGCTTGCATCCTGCACGACGCCCGAGGCCATGACGGATGCGACGCCGGCCACTGATGCCCCGGCCGCTGTTCAGGTCGCCCCCGCCCCGCCAGCGACGCAGACAGCCGCAGCCGATGCAGTTCATCCGGGCGAGATGATCTACAAGCAGACCTGCGCGGCGTGCCACGACAATCCGGAAGCAACGCGTTCGCCCTCGCGCGACAACCTCAAAGGCATGAGCTTCCAGTTCGTCAACTACGCGCTGACCAGCGGCAAGATGAAGGACATGGCGGCCGGCCTTACCGCAGACCAGCGCGCGGCGGTGGTGAGCTATGTCACTGGCCGCGACACGACGAAGACGGTCGACTGGACGCCTAACCTGATGTGCACGGGCGCGCGCGCGGCCGTTGATCTCAAAGGGCCCGATGCGGCGACTGCGACCCACTTCGGCTATGACTGGCGCAACACGCGCAAGCTGACGGCGCAACAGGCGGGGCTGACGGCCGCGCAGATGGGCGATCTCGAACTGGCGTGGAGCATCGCCTTCCCGGATGCGACCATCATGCGGTCGCAGGGCGCGATCGTGGGCGACAACCTGTTCTATCCGGTCGCCGAGGCGGGCAAGATGTACGCCTTCGATCTGTCGGACCCGATGAAGCCGTGCGTGCAGTGGGTCTACACGACGCCGGGCGAGTCGCCGCTGCGCACCAGCGCCGCCTATGGCGTGCTGGCCGACGGCACGCCGCTGCTGGTCTTCTCCGGGATCGACTCGACCGTGCACGCTGTTGATCCGCGCACGGGCAAGGCGCTGTGGACCAAGCCGGTCGGCTACTATTCGCACTCGATGACGACAGGCACGCCGAGCATTCTGAAGGATCGCGTGATCGTTCCGGTGGCGCAGTTCGAGATCTCGGTGGCGGCCGACAACAAGCACGACTGCTGCACCAACCATGGCTATGTGCTGTCGCTCGATCCCAAGACGGGCGACACGCAATGGCGTTATGACACCATGCCGGACGCAGAGCCGCTGCGGGATCGTGGCGATGGCCAGATGCTGAAGGGTCCTTCGGGCGCGCCGATCTGGAATTCGCCGGTCGTCGACGAAGGCCGCGGCCTTGTCTATTTCGCGACCGGCGAAAGCAATTCGCCGCCGGCGCACACCAACACCAATGCGGTGATCGCCATTGATCTCAAGACCGGCAAGGAGAAGTGGAGTTTCCACGCAACGCCGGACGACATCTTCAATTCCGGCTGCGGGCCTAACCCCAAGGCTGATCTGCTGAACTGCGTGAAGAAGCCGGAGACGGTCTACCGCGATGTCGACTTCGGCGCCTCGGTGATCCTCGGCAAGGGCAGCGACGGCAAGGAGCTGCTCTATGCCGGACAGAAATCCGGCTCGGTGTGGGCGTTCGAGCCGGATACCGGCAAGATGGTGTGGCGCAAGGCGCTGGGCACGGGCAGCGCGCTGGGCGGCGTGCACTGGGGCATCGCGTTTGATCAGGACACCGTCTTTGCGCCGATCTCGAATGTCGGCGTGCCGATCCCCGGCGAGTGGGAGTTCGATCCCACAATCAAGCCCGGCCTCTACGCCCTCGACGCCAAGACCGGCGCGATCAAGTGGCAGTTCAATCCCGAGCCGCCTCCCGGCGTGCAGGTTGGTCCGCGCGGCTGGCGCGGAGCGGCGTTCTCGACCGCGCCCGCCATCATCGACGGCGCTGTGGTTGCGGCGGGGCTCGACGGCACGGTCTATGTCATCGACGAGAAGACCGGGAAGCTGAAATGGTCGTACGCGACCGCGAAGGAGTATGACGGGATCAATGGCGTGAAGGGCAAGGGCGGATCGATCGACTCGAACTCGATCACGGCGATGAACGGCCTGCTTCTGGTGAACTCGGGCTATGGCATGTTCGGCCAGGCGGGCGGCAACATGCTGCTGGCGTTCAAGCCGAAAGGAAGCTGAGCGAGCGAATTGTTGCATGCGCCAGCCCCGGCTCGGCGCGCCCACCTTCCCTGTTGACGCTGACGTGAAGGACGGGGGATGGTGCGCGCCAGCTAACGATGCCGTGCAGGAGACGCGGCGCGTTTCGCGGGAGGAGACTGATCCATGCTTCGTGCCCTGACCCATCGCACTGCCGCCGTCGCGACGCTTTCGGCGCTGCTGCTCTCGTCCTGCATGACGCCGCCGGATGCGCCAGCCGCTGATACGCCGGCCGCGCCACAGGCGGCGGCGCAGCCTGCCCCGCCCGCGACACAGCCAACGCCGGTCGCCCAGACAAGCGGGCCGCATCCGGGTGAAGCGATCTACAAGGCGCGCTGCGCCATGTGCCACGACAATCCGGAGACGACCAAGGCGCCGCCGCGCGAGACGCTGGCCAAGCTGTCGCCGGGCGACATCACCAACTCGCTGATCACGGGCATCATGATTCCGCAGGCCGTCGGCCTGTCGTCGAAGGACATCTCCGACGTCTCGAACTATCTCGGCAAGGCAGAGGTCGAGGAGGAGACGTGGACGCAGGCGATGATGTGCCCGGCCTCGCGCGCGACGCCGAAGCTGGACGCGGCGCCGACAGTTGCGACGTTCGGCTTCGACCAGTCGAACCAGCGCCGGCTTGATCCAGCCAAGGTGGGCCTTGGCGGCAAGGACCTGACGACGCTGGAGCTGGCGTGGACCATCGCCTTCCCCAAGGCGATCACCATGCGCAGCCAGGCCGCTGTGGTGGGGAACTCGCTGTTCCTGCCAGTGGGCGAGAGCAACAACCGTCTCTTCGCCTTCGATATCTCCGATAACCAGAAGCCCTGTCTCCAGTGGATCTACACGGCTGACCAGACGCTGCGGACCAGCGCGGGGTATGGCGTGCGGCCGGACGGCAAGAAGGTTGTCATGGTCGGCGACATGGCCGGGGTCATCCATCAGGTCGATGCAATGACCGGCAAGGAGCTCTGGACCGGCCATATCGGACTCTTCCCGACATCGATCTCGACCGGCACGCCTGTGCTGGTTGGCGACAAGGTGATCGCGCCCTCCTCGCAGTACGAGATCATGCTGGCCGCGCAGGACACTTATGAGTGCTGCAAGATCCATGGCGGCGTCGTTGCGCTCGATGCGATGACGGGCAAGCGCGTGTGGGAAGGCCACACGATGGAGCAGGCCAAGCCGATCAAGGATCGCGGCGACGGCAAGATGATCTGGGGACCGTCGGGCGCGCCGGTGTGGAACTCGCCGTCGATCGACCTCAAGCGCCAGCAGCTTTATGTCGGCACCGGCGAGGCGAACTCGGCCCCTGCGCACCACAACACCAACGCGCTCATAGCGTTCAGCCTGAAGGACGGGTCGATCAAGTGGACGCATCAGGCGACGCCGGATGACGTGTTCAACGTTGGCTGCTCGCCGACGGGCGGCAAGATGAACTGCCCGACCAAGGAAGAGACGGTGTTCCGGGACGTGGACTTCGGCGCCTCGACGATCATCGCCAAGGCCCCGAACGGCAAGGAGCTTGTGCTCGCTGGCCAGAAATCCGGCACGGTGTGGGCGATGAACCCGGATACCGGCAAGGTTGAATGGCGCCGCGACATCGGCACCGGCGGCCCGAATGGCGGCGTGCACTGGGGCATCGCGGCGGATGACACGCATGTCTATGCGCCGATCAGCTATATCGGCCGGTCGATCCCCGGCCAGGACGTGTCGCCGGATCTCAAGCCGGGCCTCTATGCGGTGAACCTCAATGACGGGTCGATGGACTGGCAGTTCCATGTGACGCCGGACTGCACGGACGCCCGCAAGAAATTCGTGCCGCGCTGCAATGGCCTGTTTGGCCTCTCGGGCGCGCCGACGGTGATCGGCGACCACATCATCACGGGCGGGCTGGATGGCCGCGTCTACATGCTGGAGAAAAAGACCGGCAAGCTGGTGTGGACGTTCGACACGGCGCGCGAGTTCACGACGCTGAACGGCGTTGCGGGCAATGGCGGGTCTGTCGACAACGCATCGATCATCGCGGCCAACGGCCTCGTCCTGCTCAATTCGGGTTATGGCCTGTTCGGCCAGGGCGCGGGCAATGTGATGATCGCGCTGAAGCCGAAGAGCTAGCGAACGCGGGCGAGCGCCCGCCAGCCTGTGGAACGGGAAGGAGTTCGTCTTGCGTCTGCATGCCCTGCTCCTCTCGTCCACGCTGGCGTTGGCGTCGTGTGCGCCGACACAGGTTGCGCCGCCGTCTTCGTCGACGACGCTGTCGCAACCGCCGGTCGCCGAACCGTCCGCCAGACCGGTGACCGAGCGGCGCGCCTGGTTTGGCGAGCTTCATCTGCACACCACCTACTCGTTCGATGCGTGGACGCTCGGCGCGAAGCTCGGCCCGGAGGACGCATACGTGTTCGCTTCCGGCGGAACGGTAATGGTTCCCGTCTATCAGGCGCAGCGGCAGCAGGGGATCAACGCAGCAGGACCGGTGCCCGCGCGCCGTGGATGGCCGCTGGATTTTGCCGCGGTGACCGACCATTCCGAATATCTGGGGCTGTCGCCCAGATCGACGTGCCGGACAGCCCGTTCTCGAAGACCGATCTCGCCAAACAGCTGTCCTCTGGCGACCGGCAGGCTTTCTATCGCGCATCGGCCGCCATCCGCGGCGCCGACGCCCAGATCGCCGGGCAGTTGCGGGATGCGGCGCTAGAGGCCGACGCGTGGACCGCCACGCAGCAAGCGGCGAACAGGCACAACCGCCCCGGCGTTTTTACCACCTTCATCGCCTATGAATGGACGGCGTCGCCAGGCGACGGCGTTCACATGCATCGCAATGTGATCTTCAGCGGCGATGGCGCGCCTGTTCCCTTTTCGTCGGTCGATTCCACCAAACCTGAAGATCTCTGGGCCTATCTCAACAATGTGCGCGCCGGCGGACAGGATGTGCTCGCCATTCCGCACAACTCCAATCTCAGCGACGGGCGCGACTTCGACTGGCACATGTCCGACGGCAAGCCGATCGATGCGATCTACGCCCTGCAGCGCTCGCTCAACGAGCCGCTTGTGGAGATCGTGCAGAACAAGGGAACGTCGGAGACTGTCCCCGGCCTTTCCCAGAACGACGAGTTCGCCGGATTCGAGATCATGGAGCGCATGTATGTCGGCCAGAGCGAGGCGACACAGCACGGCAACTATGTACGCGAGGGGCTGGGCCGCGGTCTCGTCGTGCAGGCCGGCGTGGGCGTGAACCCGTTCAAGATGGGCTTCGTCGGCGCGACCGACTTCCATAATGCATTGAGCACCAGCGACGAAAATGCATTCGCCAGCGGCGCGCTTGGAATCGATCCCGCGACGATGTTGCCTGACGGCGAGCAGGCGCGATCGAACCTGGACATGACAGGGCTCAGCAAGGTGGTGCGCCCCAATGGCCAGCGGGAGAACGATCCGCTGCAATACAGCTCCGGCGCGATCACAGGTGTCTGGGCGGAGGAGAATTCGCGCGAGTCGATCTTCGCGGCCCTGCGCCGGAAAGAAGCCTTTGCGACCTCCGGCACACGTATCCGGGTGAGGATGTTCGGCGGCTGGGATTTCGCCGACAATCTCGTCAACACTCAGGGCTGGACGGCGACCGCCTATCGCGAGGGCGTGCCGATGGGCGGAGACATGCCGCGCAAACCCGACATGGCAAAGGCGCCAACATTCGCCGTGCAGGCCGCAATGGACCCAGGCGGCGCATGCCTCGATCGCATTCAGATCGTGAAAGTCTGGCTCGATGGCGCGGACTATCGCGAGAAGGTCTTCGATGTTGCGCTATCGGACGGTCGCAAGCCGGATCCCAAAACCGGCAAGGTCCCGCCCGTCGGCGACACGGTGAACCTGAAGGATGGCAGCTACACAAACACTATCGGCGCGGCCGAGCTGGCGACCGTGTGGACCGATCCCGAGTTCGATCCCGCAACGCCTTCTGTCTACTACACGCGCGTGATCGAGATCCCCACGCCGCGCTGGTCGACACTGCTGGCGATCAAGCGTGGCCTGCCCATCCCGGATCGGATCCCGGCCACGATCCAGGAGCGGGCCTGGACCTCGCCGATCTGGTTCACGCCCGCCGGGCGCTGAGTTTTCCACCTTTGATATGGGCTGCGTCAGCAGGCGGTTGCCCGCAACGCCGCGGACGCCTAGTGACCTCCGGGACGGAGATGCGCCATGGCCAATGAAACTGACAAGCTGGTCCGGTCCCAGCCGGCGGAGATGCCGACCGAGCAGGGTCCGCTGGCCATCTACAAAGGCGCGCAGCCGCCAGCGCCGAAATGGTTCGAGGAAGCCGTCGCAACGCACTACGAGACGGCCTATGTCGACTGCGACGGCGCGCGCATCCACTACCAGAGCTGGGGCGATGCGTCGAAGCCGGGGCTTCTGCTGGTGCATGGCAATGGCGCGCATGCGCACTGGTGGGACTTCGTCGCGCCCTACCTGACCGAGGACTATCACGTCGTCGCCATGACCTTCTCGGGCATGGGCGATTCGGACTGGCGCGAGCAGTATGTGATGGACACGTTCGCGAAAGAGCAGCTGGCCGTATGCGAGGCGGCGGGCCTGTTTGCGCACACCGAGAAGCCGATCATCGTGGCGCATTCATTCGGCGGCTTCGTGACCATCCTGACCGGCGCAGAGTACGGCGACCGGTTCGGCGGCATCGTGATCGTCGATTCACCGGTGAACCCGCCGGACCGGCCGCGCCGCGGACCGCCGCCGGTGCGCGGCGGCAAGGTCTATCCCTCGCTGGAGGCGGCGCTGGCGCGCTTCCGGCTGGCGCCGCCGCAGCCGTGCGAGAACCACTATGTGATGGACTACATCGCCCGCTGGAGCCTGGCGAAGAAGCCATTGCCGGATGGAAGCGGCGAAGGCTGGGGCTGGAAGTTCGATCCGTCGATCTGGCAGCGCTTCTCCGTCTCGCGCCCGCCGCAGGAATTGCTGAAGCAGACGCGGTGCAGGATCGCGCTGTTCAAGGGCGAGAAGTCGATCATCTGGGAGGACGATGTGCGCGACTACATGCGCGGCCTGCTGAACCGGCAGGTTCCGTTCATCGAGATCCCGGAGGCGCGGCACCACATCATGCTGGACCAGCCGCTGGCGTTCGTATCGGCGCTGCGGACGCTGCTGCAGGAATGGCGGTATTCGACGTCTGACCGCGTGGTGGCCGGGCAGTAGGGACCGTTGGGGGGGAACGAGCAATGGGTGACTGGCCAAGCAAGCTGGAGCTTACGGCCGACAGGTTCGACCAGATGGACGGTTGGGACCTCCTTGAGCACATTGGCCCGTGGATGATGAGTGTCTTCGACGTCGCGCCAGCGGAGTCCCCCAGATCCTTTCAGCTTGCGGCAAGCGCGTACTGGATCTGGGCCGATGTGGGCAATGGCGGCCTTCGACAGTACCTCCGCAATTCGGCCTGCGGGCTGCCATGCGCCGTCGAGAGCCTGCGACTGCTCAAACGCGACAACGCGGTCGACATTCTTGCACAGGCGATCGCGCTACTGCCCTCGCCTGCATTGCTGGACGACATCGAAGCGCGCCGCGCCTTCATCGAAACTGAACGCGTCAGCGAACGACTGAGCGCGCTTGACGACAGCTTCTGGGAAGCGCTCGATGACGAGACCTTCCCGGAGAACCTCGCAGCTTTTGCCCGGTCGCATCGTTCGGACTTCGAGCCGTACTTCGCAGGCGGTGACTGAGATACACTGCTGAAGGAACCGCAGTGAAGGAGCCGCGCTGCGGACGCTGCTGCAGGAGTGGCGGTATTCGACGTCTGACCGGGTGGTCGCCGGGGGCTAGTCCGGGACCTCCCGGCCGGACGCCTCGCCCTGGTCCTTTCCAGAACTCCACGGATCGGGGCGACTTGTTCCGCCAGACGTCCTCGCGTGCGGTTTTTCCAGCGAATTTTGCCCCTATGCGGCTCCCTGACCGCTTTTCATGGGGCTGGGATGCGGCTACACCCCACCCGTTTCGCCTTGAAACCGCTGGGAGATCACGCGAGATGGCGCACGCCGAACCTGCCAACAAGGGCCCGATCGTGACCCCGCCGGCGCACACAGAAGCCTACATGGATATGTCTTCGCGCCGCGGCATGTGGAAGGCCTTCGGCCATTTCACGGCCTGGGGTCCCTGCTGGTGATGATGGTTGTGGGCTACGCCACTTTCACGCTGACGATGGGCGTTCCGTGGATCGGCGCGCTGATCGGTTTTGCCGTGTTCGGCATCGCGTGCGGCCTGCTGATGGGCATGGGCGGCGCCTGGATCGCCACTGTGATTGGTCTGTCTGTTCTCGCCGTCTTCATCCAGATCCTCGTCTGGCTGGGCTCGCTTCTGCTCTAGGCCCCCGCGCAAGGGGTTTTTGAGGGGGCTACATGAAAATTGCTGTCCTGAAGGAACGCCGCTTCGGTGAGACGCGCGTCGCGGCGACGCCTGAGTCCATCAAGAAGCTGGCGGGCCTGAAGCACACGGTCGCCGTCGAGACAGGCGCGGGCCTTTCCGCCGGCATCCGGGATGACGACTACACCGCCGTCGGCGCGACGGTCGGGTCGGCCGCTGACGTGCTCAAGAGCGCGGACGTCGTCTTCAAGGTGCGCGCGCCGGATGCCGCCGAACTTGCGACCTATCCGAAGGGCGCGGCGCTGGTCGGCCTGCTCGAGCCCTACGCCGCCAGGAAGGAAGCCGCCGAGTACGCCGCCGCCGGCATTACCGCCGTGGCGATGGAATTCGTGCCGCGCATCACGCGCGCGCAATCGATGGATGTGCTGTCGTCCCAGGCGAACCTCGCCGGCTACCGCGCCGTGATCGAGGGATCGCAGATCTATGGCCGGGCGCTGCCGATGATGATGACGGCGGCGGGCACCGTGGCCGCCGCGAAAGTGTTCGTGATGGGCGCGGGCGTTGCGGGCCTGCAGGCCATCGCCACCGCGCGCCGGCTGGGCGGCGTGGTTTCGGCGACCGATGTGCGGCCGGCGGCGAAGGAACAGGTCGCCTCGCTCGGCGCGAAGTTCATCGCGGTCGAGAACGAGGAATTCAAGGCGGCGGAAACGGCGGCGGGCTACGCCAAGCCGATGTCGCCGGAATACCAGAAGCTGCAGGCCGAACTGGTGGCCGCGCACATCGCCAAGCAGGACATCGTCGTCACCACCGCGCTGATCCCGGGCCGGCCTGCGCCGGTGCTGGTGACCGAGGAGATGGTGAAATCGATGCGGCCCGGCTCGGTGATCATCGACCTCGCCGTTTCGCAGGGCGGCAACTGCCCGCTGTCGAAGCCGGATGAAATTGTCGACGTGAATGGCGTCAAGGTCGCCGGCTTCACCAACCTGCCGGGGCGCGTGGCGGCGGACGCATCCGCGCTCTACGCGCGCAACCTGCTGGCGCTGCTGCCGCTGCTGACCGGCGAGGATGGCGGCTTCTCGCCCAAATGGGACGACGAGATCGTCAAGGCCGCCGTGCTGACCAAGGACGGCGCCGTTGTTCATCCGGCGCTGAAAGACACCTAGCCCAACCGCTCCCGAAAAGGATCGCACCATGATCAAGCGTCTTGCGGTTCTCGGCCTTGCCGCGCTTGTGCTGGCATCGCCCGCCCTGGCTTCCACCGGCGCCGAACAGCCGGACGGGCTGACCTTCCGCCTCGCCATCTTCGTGCTGTCGATCTTCGTCGGCTATTATGTGGTCTGGTCGGTGACGCCGGCGCTGCATACGCCGCTGATGGCCGTCACCAACGCGATTTCGTCGGTGATTATCGTCGGCGCGCTGATCGCCGCCGCAGCGGGCTCGGGCCAGGGAATGACGAGCGACCTGTGGCTGTCGAAGGGCATGGGCGGCGTCGCCGTGGCGCTGGCGTCCGTCAACATCTTCGGCGGCTTCCTCGTCACGCGCCGCATGCTGGCGATGTACAAGAAGAAAGAGAAGCCGGCCGCTTCGAAGGCGGAGGCAAAATGATGCGCACGACAGTCTCAATCGGGCTGGCGGGGTGCATGATGAGCGGATGCGTGGGCTTCAACGGAACGTCGGAGCTGAAATCGTCCGACCCGGCAACCTACGCCGGCCACGTCGCGACGAGCCCCATGGCCTTTATCGGTCCGCTGCCGCACCTGGGCGCGGTCGGTTTCAAGTATGATGTCCGCCAGTGCTTCGACCAGACGCTCGGCACGCTCAAAGGCTCGCCGATGCTGGCGATCGGTGTCGATCCACTCGATCGGGTCTGCGAGCAATACGACGGGATCGATCTTCGCGATTATCCGCCAGACACGCTTCAATGCTTTGTGGGCGGCGAAAAGCCCGAAGATCGCGGCTATCCCCTCGGAGAATTCCGCCACCCGTGGCTGGACCCCAATCCATCGCCGGAGTGCGCGAAGCTGATCGCCGACATCCAGGCTGCAAGGAAAGTCCACTGACATGAACGCGAATATCGCAGCCCTGCTCTATCTCGCCTCGGGCGTTCTCTTCATCCTCTCGCTGCGTGGCCTGTCGAGCCCGGAGACAAGCCGCAAGGGCGCGCGCAACGGCATGATCGGCATGGCGATCGCGATCGCCACCACGCTGTGGATGCTGTGGGACGCCAACGCACTTGCCGGCGGGCTTGATGCAGCGACCATCGGGATCATCATCGGCGGCATAGCCGTGGGCGGCATTGCGGGCGGCATTGTCGCGCAGAAGATCAAGATGACGGCGATGCCGCAGCTGGTGGCGTTCTTCCACTCGCTGGTGGGTCTTGCCGCCGTGCTGGTGGCGGCGGCGGCGTTCTATGCGCCGACATCCTACGGCATCGGCGTGCCCGGCGACATCCATCTGCAATCCCTGATCGAATTATCGCTTGGCTCCGCCATCGGCGCGCTGACCTTCACGGGTTCGGTGATCGCGTTCCTCAAACTCAACGGCAACATGTCTGGCGCGCCGATCATCCTTCCGGCCCGTCACCTGCTGAACATCCTGATCGGCGCCGCGATCATCGGCCTTGTCGTCGGCATGGTGATGACCAATGGCGCGGAGCCCTGGATGTTCTGGGCGCTGACCGTGCTGTCGCTGGTGCTGGGCGTGACGCTGATCATCCCGATCGGCGGGGCGGACATGCCGGTCGTCGTCTCGATGCTCAACTCGTATTCGGGCTGGGCGGCGGCGGCGCTGGGCTTCACGCTCGAGAACAACGCGCTGATCATCACCGGTTCGCTGGTGGGATCGTCGGGCGCGATCCTCTCCTACATCATGTGCAAGGCGATGAACCGCAGCTTCATCTCGGTCATCCTCGGCGGCTTCGGCGGGGAGACGGCGGCGGCGGGCGCGGGCGGCGGCCCGGCCAAGCCGGTGAAGATCGGCTCGGCGGACGATGCGGCCTTCATCATGAAGAATGCGAGCAAGGTCATCATCGTGCCGGGCTACGGCATGGCCGTGGCGCAGGCGCAGCACGCGCTGAAGGAGATGGCCGAGAAGCTGAAGGCCGAAGGTGTCGACATCGAATACGCCATCCACCCGGTGGCGGGCCGCATGCCGGGACACATGAACGTGCTGCTGGCCGAGGCGCAGGTGCCCTATGACGAGGTGCACGAGCTGGAGGATATCAACTCCTCCTTCGCGCAGGCGGATGTGGCCTTCGTGATCGGCGCGAACGACGTGACCAACCCGGACGCCGAGACCAACACGGCCTCGCCGATCTACGGCATGCCGGTGCTGAAGGTGTGGAACGCCAAGACGGTGTTCTTCATCAAGCGGTCGCTGGCGAGCGGCTATGCCGGCGTCGAGAACCCGCTCTTCTTCCGCGAGAACACGATGATGCTTCTCGGCGACGCGAAGAAGATGACGGAAGAGATCGTGAAGTCGCTATAGCCGCGACGGGCGCCGCCGCCCCTCGATGGTGCGCCATATCCGCCGTGACACCGGAGACACGACAACTCCAGGCGACTGCCCAAGGGACTTCAATGCGCCGGCTGGGCCGCGAGGATTCCGGATACGGGCGTCTCTAGCCGGCTTATCGCATCGAGTACTGTCATCCGGCGCACCTTCCGGAATAGACCTCCGCGAACAATTCCGAATGCCAGGACACCGATGATCACCGCGAGCACGATCCACGAGGTGGTCGTCCAGGGGCCATCGAGCAGACCGCCGACAAACACCGAGATCACGGCCCCGATGACCGCGCCGATCAGATAGGCCGGATCTGCACCATCCGTCTCCACCTGAAGATCTGGGCGGACGGCCCGATGCGACGAAGAATGGCCGCAGCGGCTGCGAGCTGGGTCCGGCTGTCGTCGACCCGCGTTCCGTTGCGCAAAACCGACACATAGACGCTGAGATTCTTGCCGCCGCGGGATTTCAGGAGGACCACGCCGGACTGTCTTCGCTTGTTGCTTCGTTGTCTCAAGACAACCCTGTCGAGTTCGGCGAAGTTGACATGGCGGGACGGGAATGACTCGCCGCCTTTCTTGCGGTGCGGCGTCACTGATACGCCCTGGGCGTCCACAACCACGCGATACCATCCGACGGTCAAGGCGTATTCAAAGACTTCGGCGCCGTCCATGTGTCCCCTCCCGCGCACGCCAACGGTAACGCGCCAACCATACCGTCGTCGATTGAATTCCTTCCACTCCCACGTCGGATCGACCTCCCCTCGTCCGTCCTAGGAGAACAACAGGGAGGCGGAGATGGCCACGGAAACTGCGGCGCACAGCCGGAAGATGATTATCGGCGGCTGGATCGTTGCGGGACTTGTCGGAGCGTTTCTTGCGTTCTCGGCCAGCCTGAAATTCCTGATGCCCGACGTGGTGCGCGAAACGATGGGCGGGCTCGGCTGGCCCGCGCACCACGACCTGTTGATCGGACTGATCGAGGTGGGTTGCGTAGCGCTCTATCTGGTTCCGCAAACGGCCGTGCTGGGCGCGATCCTCGAAACCGCGCTGCTGGGCGGAGCGATCGCGACCAATGTGCGCGTGGACAATCCCCTGTTCAGCCACGAATTGTTCGGCGTCTATCTTGGCGTCATGGTCTGGGGCGGGCTGTGGCTGCGCGATCCGCGCCTGCGCGTCCTTGCGCCCCTGAGGCGCTGAACGCCATGCCCGCTGGACGGGCGCCCGGTTCCCGAGCGCCTCGGGATTCGGCAACGGGCGCCTTTCATCAATGCAGGTCGGGGCCGCCGGGGGCCCAAAAGCGCCGACAAGCCTCATTGCCGTTGCGACTCTCCCGCGAATGCGCGCCGATGGGGCGACGCGAGTGGTGTGGGCCTGCCTGATCGCGACCCCGCGCTCCATGTGACTGGCGCCCATTGGCGCATCCCCGGAGGACCAAGGCCGATGAGACACCCCGACACAATCCCTGAAGCGACCCCTGCGGGCACGCCCAAAATCGATGCACCCGCCACGTCACGGCGCGCCCTGCTGCGCGGCCTTGGCCTGGCCGGCGTCGGCGCCGCCGCGCTGGCGGCGGGATGCGCCAAGAGCGATGAAGCCGTCGCGGCTCCTGCGCCCGCCACGCCGGACACCAGCGGCCCGGCCCTGCTCAATTCCAACGAAAATCCGTTTGGCCCCTCGCCGATGGCCAAGGAGGCGATGGCCAAGGCAATCGCAGGCTGCAACCGCTACGCCAACGAGCCGACCGTCGACATGCAGAAAAAGATCGCTGCGATCGAGGGCGTTGATCCGGAGATGGTGGTGATCTCGAACGGCTCCAGCCCGATCCTTCAAGCCTTCGGACTCTGGATGGGGGAGGACAAGGGCGAACTCGTCACATCGGTCGCCACGTATGAGAATGTGCCGTCATCATCTGCGAAGTACGGCGCCAGCGTCGTTGAAGTGCCGATGGCCGAGGGCATGAAATTCGACCTCAACGCCATGGCGGCGAAGATGTCGTCCAAGACCAAGGCGGCCTACATCTGCAATCCCAACAACCCGACCGGCAACATGGTCGATCCTGTGGCGCTGAAAGCGTTCGTTGAAGCCGCGCCGAAGCAGGCCGTCACCTTCATCGACGAGGCCTATCTCGACCTGTGCGATGATTACGACGCCAACGTGATGGCCGGCCTGCTGCGCGACGGGCACAATGTCATCATCTGCCGTACCTTCTCGAAGATCTACGGCATGGCCGGACAGCGCGTCGGCTATGCGCTGATGAAGAAGGAGCTGGCCGGATCGTTCTGGGGCGCGGTGCGCCAAGGCGGCATCAACCATATCGGCGTCATGGGCGCGATAGCGAGCCTCGACGACAAGACCTTCTATGCCGACCAGAAGGTGCGCCTGAAGCGTGGCCGCGAAAAGCTGATCGCGATGGCCGACGCGATGAAGCTGAAATACGCAGCCGACAGCCAGGCAAACTTCATCTTCCTCGACACCGGCATGCAGAACAAGGATTTCTCGGCCAAGATGATGGCCGAAGGCGTCAAGGTCGGCCGCAGCTGGAAGGGCTATGAGACCTGGTCGCGCATCTGCGTGGGCGAGGACTGGGAGCTCGACCGTTGCGCGACGGCGCTCAAGAAGGTTCTGGCCTGATATTTCCTCCCTGAACTGTAATCGGCGGCGGGCCATGGCCCGCCGCTTTTTTGTGTCCCCGACTTTTTGCATTCGGGCGCGATGAACCCTATGTCTCCACCGCTCGTGTGGAGGATCGCATGCTTGCCCAGTTCCAGCATCTGGCCGGATACAATGCGTGGGCCAACGGCCGCATCTATGACGCGGTGGCGCAACTGAGCGATGAGCAGCGCTGGCGCGATATCGGCCTGTTTTTCGGCAGCCTCGGTGGCACGCTGAACCATCTTCTGGTCGCTGATCGCGTGTGGATGAAGCGCTTCACCGGGACAGGCGAACATCCGACAAAGCTCAACGCGATCCTCCATCATGACCTAGCCGAACTGCGCGCGGCGCGCGAAGCGGAAGACCAGCGCATCATCGCGTATGTCGATGGACTGACGGCGGACGCGCTCGAGGAGATTTTCACCTACCGGATGATGACGCGGCCGGACGTGGTGACGTCAAAGCTGTGGCCGGATCTCCTGCACGTCTTCAATCACCAGACCCATCATCGCGGACAGGCGCACACCGGCCTGTCGATCCTGACCGGCGAGGAACCGCCGTCTCTGGACATGCTGGTCTATGCGCGGGCGAAGGCGACCGCATCGACCTGACCATCGCGGCCGTGTAAGTTCCCCAAAAAGAGACATGAGGGGAGCGAGGCGTGGGGTTTCTTGTCGACAACATGCAGTGGGTTTTGCTGGCGTGCGGCCTGCTGACGGCCAGCATGGCCCAGGCGGTATTCGCGCCGCGTGCCACCGTGCGCGCCTATTTCGGCGAGGCGGCGGAAAGCCGGCAGTTCGACCTCATCATTCGAAATTGGGGGATGCTGATCACGGCGGGCGGGGGCTTGCTGATCTATGCTGCGTTCACGCCGGAAATACGGCCCGCGGCGTTGATCATGGTGGGGGCGACGAAGATCGCATTCGTCGCCCTGATGCTGGGATCAGGCGTGATGCAGAGGCAGGCGAAAGTCGCGCTGGCGGCGGATGCGATCATGATTGCGCTGTTTGCGGCCTATCTGCTCGCCACCTTGGGGCAAGCAAGCTAGATGGGCATCTATTCGCGCCATATCGCGCCATGGCTCGTCGACTGCGCGTGCGGGACCAAGCCCATCGCGTACCAGCGGCGCAAGATCATCCCGCAGGCCAGCGGCGTCGTGCTGGAGATCGGCGCGGGCGGCGGGCGCAACTTCGCGCTTTATGATCGCAACAAGGTCGAGCGTGTGATCGCGCTGAGCCGGACGCGGCGATGGTGAAGCGCGGGCGGGCGCGTGTTCCCGAGGGCCTGCCGCTCGACTGGGTGGAGCGCGGGGCCGAGGCCGCCAGGATCGAGCCGGGATCGGTCGATACCATTGTGACGACCTACACGCTCTGCACCATTCCCGATGCGGTCGGGGCGCTGGCGGCGCTGAAATCCGCGCTGAAGCCGGATGGCAGACTGCTGTTCTGCGAGCACGGGCTGGCGCCGGATGCGGACGTGACGAAGTGGCAGAAACGGATCGAGCCGGTGTGGCGGCCGCTGGCGGGCGGATGCCACCTGACCCGCGATGTCGAGGCGATGATTGGCGCGGCGGGATGGCGGATCGATCAGGCGGACCGGATGTATCTGCCGGGCACGCCGAGGTTTGCCGGCTACAATGTCTGGGGTTCAGCGCGGCCGGCCTGAGCGCGGCGCGTTCTAGCCCGGACCGGGGGCCGTGAGCACAGCCAGAAAGTTCTCGCCGTAGCGAGTGAGTTTGGCCTGGCCGACGCCGGGGAGGCTGGCCATTTCTTCGAGCGTTGTGGGACGGGCTTCAGCCATGGCGCGAAGGGTGGAGTCGTGGAAAACGACGTAGGGCGGCACGCCCTGCTCTTTGGCGATGCGGGCGCGCTCGGCGCGGAGAGCATCGAAGACGGCGTGAGCTTCCTCGCCGAGCGCGGCGGCTTTCTCGCGGCGGGCGTCCTTCTTCGTCTGCCTCGGGGCTTCCTTGCGGAGGCGGACCGGTTGTTCGCCCCGCAGGACCGGGCGTGAGGCTTCAGTGAGTTTCAGCGCGCCGAATTCGGAATCGACCCGGACAAGGCCCATGGCGGCGAGCTGGCGGAAGACGGACTGCCAGGTCTTCTGGTCGATATCCCTGCCGACGTCGAAAACGCTCAGATTGTTGTGGCTGAAGCTGATCACCTTGTCGGTGGTCTTGCCGCGCAGGACATCGATCACATGCCCGGCGCCGAAGGACTGGCCGGTGCGGTAGATGGCGGAGAGCGCCATCTTGGCGGCTTCAGTGGCGTCCCATGTTTCGGCAGGCGCGCGGCAGTTGTCGCAATTGCCGCAATTGCCGGGGTGAGCTTCGCCGAAATGGGCGAGGATCGCCTGACGGCGGCAGGATGTGGTTTCGCAGATGGCGAGGAGCGCGTTGAGCTTCGTGCGTTCGATGCGCTTGACCTCTTCGGGCGCATCGCCCTGCCCGATCATGCGGTTGCGCTGGGCGACATCGCCGAGGCCGTAGGCCATCCAGGCTTCGGAAGGTTCGCCATCGCGGCCGGCGCGGCCGGTTTCCTGATAGTAGGCTTCGACGGAGCCGGGCATGTCGAGATGGGCGACATAGCGAACGTCCGGCTTGTCGATGCCCATGCCGAAGGCGACGGTGGCGACAAGGGCGAGATTGTCTTCGGTGAGAAACGCATCCTGGTTTCTGGAACGGGCGCGTGCATCCATTCCGGCGTGATACGCCAGCGCGCGGATGCCCTTGTCGTTCAGCCATTCCGCCGTGTCTTCGACCTTTTTGCGCGAGAGGCAGTAGACGATGCCGCTCTTGCCTGCGTGACGGGCAAGGAAGTGGCGCAGCTGGTCCTTGCCATTGTCGCGGCGGACGATGGCGTAGGAGATGTTCGGCCGGTCGAAGGAAGACGCAAAGACGCGACCTTCCTTCAATCTCAACCGCTCGATGATGTCGTCGCGCGTCAGCGGGTCGGCCGTGGCGGTGAGCGCCATGCGGGGCACACCGGGAAAGCTGTCGGCGATCTGGGAGAGCTGGCGGTATTCGGGCCGGAAGTCGTGGCCCCACTGGCTGACGCAATGGGCCTCGTCGATGGCGAAGAGGGATATCTGCGCCTCGTGCAGCATCTGCTGGAAGCCGGGCGTCATCAGGCGTTCGGGGGCGACGTAGAGCAGTTTGAGCGCGCCGGAAAACAGCTTGTCGCGGACGGCGCGGGCTTCGTCCGGCGAAAGCGACGAGTTGAGGGCGGCGGCCTCGACGCCCTCCTGACGCAGCGCCTCCACCTGGTCGCGCATCAGGGCGATCAGCGGCGAGACGACGACAGCGCAGCCGGGAAGGCAGAGGGCGGGCACCTGATAGCAGAGCGACTTGCCGGCCCCGGTGGGGAACAGCACGACAGCGTCGCCGCCGGCGATGACATGGCGCACCACCTCTTCCTGCTGGCCGCGAAACGCGGACAGGCCGAAGACATCACGCAGGATTTCGGTCGGTTCTGGCAGGGGACAAACGCTCCGGATGGGGCGGCATGGTTAGCACGCACCGGACCGCTGGCCATCCACAGGCTTCGGCGGTATAGGGCCGCCCCATGGCAACCACCCCCGCATCCACAAAAATCACCCAACCCAAGGTCGGCATCGTTTCGCTCGGCTGCCCCAAGGCGCTGGTCGATTCCGAACGGATCATCACGCGCCTGCGCGCGGAGGGGTATCAGATCGCGCCGGACTACAAGGGCGCGGACCTTGTGCTGGTGAACACCTGCGGGTTCCTGGATTCGGCGCGGGACGAGAGCCTCGAGGCGATCGGCGAGGCGCTGAACGAGAACGGCAAGGTGATCGTGACCGGCTGCCTTGGCGCGGAAGCCAATGTGATCACCGACCGCCATCCGGGCGTTCTGGCCGTGACCGGGCCGCACCAGTACGAGCAGGTGATGACGGCGGTGCATACGCACCTGCCGGCGCCGGACCATCCGTTCGTGTCGCTGGTGCCGGAGAGCGGCGTGCGCCTGACGCCGAGGCACTACGCCTATCTGAAGATTTCCGAAGGCTGCAACAATCGTTGTTCGTTCTGCATCATTCCGAGCCTGCGGGGCGATCTGGCTTCGCGGCGGATCGATGCAGTACTGCGCGAGGCCGAGCAGCTGACAAAGGCGGGGGTGAAGGAGATCCTCGTGATCTCGCAGGACACTTCTGCTTACGGGCTGGATGTGAAGTATGCGCCGTATACATGGCGCGACAAGGAACGGCAGACGCGGTTCCGCGATCTGTGCGAAGGGCTAGGCGAGCTGCAACGCGAGAGCGGCGCGTGGGTTCGCCTGCACTATGTCTATCCTTATCCGCATGTCGACGACGTGATGCCGATGATGGCGGACGGGCGCATCCTTCCCTATCTCGACATCCCGTTCCAGCACTCGAGCCCCGGCGTGCTGAAGCAGATGCGGCGGCCGGCCAATATCGAGCGCACGGCGGAGCGGATCGCGAAATGGCGTTCGGAAGTTCCCGAGCTTGTGCTGCGGTCGTCCTTCATCGTCGGTTTCCCGGGCGAGACCGAGGAAGACTTCGAACACCTGCTGGCGTGGATGAAGGAAACCCGCATCGAGCGTGCCGGCTGCTTCAAGTACGAGAACGTCACCGGCGCGGCGTCCGCCGCCCTGCCCGGCCACGTGCCGGAAGAGGTGAAGGAGGAGCGCTGGCATCGCTTCATGGCGGTGCAGGCCGAAATCGCCGATGCGCGGGCGCAGGCGATGGTCGGCCAGACCATCGACGTGATCATCGACGAGGTGGATGAGGACGGCGCGGTCGGTCGCTCGAAGGCGGACGCGCCGGAGATCGACGGCTCGGTCTTCCTCGAGGACACCGACCTCAAGCCGGGCGACATTGTGAGGGCCAACGTGCACGCAGGCGAGCAGGTCGACCTGTGGGCCAGCGTCGTTCGCTGACCGCGACTCTTTATTATTGTTTTTCGATAAAAACTAAGCTATTAAGGATTTGCGGTCGCTTGGGTCAGAGGCGCAAGAAGCCCGGCGCGTGCGGCTGCGCCAAAAAACAACAAGCATGACAAGGGCAAACCCATGCACCGCTCCCTCCTCGTTCTTCCCGCTGTCCTCTCCGTTGCGCTCGGCGGCTGCGTTGTCGGCGGCGCGACAGGTCAGCCGTATTCGGAATCGCAACGCCACACCTATGCAGGCTTCTCGAAGCTCGACATTTCAGCCGGCGTGGAAGTGATTGCCGCCCAGGGCCCGTTTGATGTGAAGGCGGAAGCGACCGAAGGCGACAGCTTCGACAAGCTGATCGTCGAGGTGAACGGCGACACGCTGCGCATTGGCCGCAAGCCGACCATGGGCTTTGCCTTCGGCGATACGCCGCGCTATCGCGTGACGGTTTCAGCGCCAGCTTACAATGAATTCGACGTGTCATCCGGCGCCAGCCTGCGCGCCGAGGGGCTGCGTCTCGACGCGGTCGAGATTGACGTTTCTTCCGGCGCCAGCGTTCGCATGGCCGGCGTGTGCACCACGCTCAACCTCGATACATCGTCGGGCGCCAGCTTCTATGGCGATGATCTGCACTGTGATACAGCCACTGTGGACGCCTCGTCCGGCGCCAGCGCTCACGCCTTCGCGGCGCGCATGGCCCGGGGCAACGCCTCATCAGGCGCCAGCGTCTCCTTCAGCGGCAACCCGGCCCAGCTGGAACGCGACACGTCCAGCGGCGGCTCCGTTAGCGCGCGCTAGGGACGGCTTACAGATGAAAGCCAGGATGTTGATCCTGCCTGCCGCGGCGATGACCGCGCTGGGCGGATGCGTCGTGACGGACAACGGCCCGCGCGAAACGCGCGAGCATTCCTTCTCGGGCTTCGACGCGATTGTCGCCCACAGCGGCATTGACGTGGTGCTGTCCCAGGCCCCGGATTTCTCCGTCAGGTCCGAGGCGCCTGAGGGCAAACTCGACCGCATTGTCATCGAGCAGGCGGGGCAGGAACTGAAGATCGGGATGACGTCCGGCCTGTTCTGGTTCGACGCGGGCGGGCGTTATGTCGTCAACGTCTCAGCTCCCTCGGTTTCGAGGATCGACGCCTCGGGCGGCGCGGATATCACTGCGGCGGCGCTGCGGGCCGCGAAGCTGACGCTTGCCGCTTCGGGCGGAGGCGATATCGACCTCACAGGCGCCGAGATCGGCGTGCTGGAAGCCTCGGCCTCGGGCGGCGGTGATATCGACATCGCCGGGAGCTGTACGACGGCAACGCTGACAGCGTCCGGCGGCGGCGACATCGATGGCGAGGCGTTCGATTGCGACACGGTCACGGCCACAGCGGACGGTGGCGGCGACATTGATGTCGGCGCGAGAATGTCGGCGACCGGAAAGGCCAGCAGCGGCGGCGATGTCCGCTTCCTCGGATCGCCTGCAACATTCATGTCCGACAAGTCGTCCGGCGGCGATGTTTCGGTGCGGGCGCGCTGAACAGACTCATCCCGCCCCGGCCTCGGGGAAGGCCGGAGCGGGATCCGGGATGCCTGGCAGGTGTCTGGAGCCCGCAGTCAGGCTGGCTGGGTGAGTTCCCGGGACCCGGTACGCATGCCGGGCCGAGTGTTCGCGAGCGTTAGCGGCCGACCTGGTTGACGATCATCACTCTGGCGTCGCGCGGCAGGCCGAGTTCGGCATAGCTCCATGTCATGCGGGCGCCTTCCGGCACGAGCGCCTTGCAATAGTCCTTCTCCATCCGGCGGAAGCCGACATCGAAGCGGTGCTCGCCGCGGCGATCGATGTTGACGCGGAAATCGCCCTTGTCGGTGCAGCCGTTGGAATGGACGAGGATGGTGATCTCCTGCGAGCGCTCGCTGATCTCGGCGCCGTAGAGATAGCCATAGCCGTCATCGTCCCAGCCATAGTCGCGCACGTCCGCATCGACGATCACGCAGCCGCCGAGCATCGCCGCCGCAGCTGCTGCGAGCGCAAGTGTTCCTGTTCGTTTCATGTCCTGCCCCTGTGGTCGGGTGTGTGGGAGGTGGAAGGCGAGTTGCCGATATCGCATCATATCGTTTTTCGATATGAACCCGCGATGAACGGGTTGTTTAGTTGGAACCGTCCCGGGCGTGACCTACGCGGAACCGCCGCCCCCTCCAGACGCTCCGGCGTGCTCCGGCGCCAACAAACCCCTGCGGCAGGTGGGTCGGACTGTCGCGGTACGTGCCGGTATCAGATATTGCTGGAATCAACGGACTTGCCGATAAACGATGTTTCCGCGGCCCGTCCCCCCAACCCCGG
The DNA here is from genome assembly GCA_041398245.1 of Hyphomonadaceae bacterium. Lineage (GTDB taxonomy): Bacteria > Pseudomonadota > Alphaproteobacteria > Caulobacterales > Hyphomonadaceae > UBA7672. Next base: position 76,513 of record JAWKVC010000006.1, on the reverse strand, counting down.
GCCAAGGAAGGAGGGGGCGCCGGGCAACCGGCGCCCCTGACGTTTTCCGGGGTCAGCAAAAACGCGCTGGCTAGTCGATCGTGTAGTGCTCGGGCCGATAGCCCGGGTCCGGGTAGGCAGGCTTCATGGCTTCGAGCTCGCCCCGGATCAGCCGCGCGGCAATGGCGTCCCGGCGAGAGCGGCTGTCAGCAGGAATGACGTGCCAGGGCGCGTGCGCAGTGGAACAGCGCTGCAGCATTATCTCGTACGCTGCCTGATAGTCATTCCACAGCTTGCGGTCTTCCAGATCCGACGGGTTGAACTTCCAGCGCTTGGACGGAACCTCAAGGCGCTCGCGCAGCCGTTCGCCCTGCTCCGCCTTTGACACGTGCAGCATCAGCTTGAGCACGCGGGTGCCGTTCTCGGTCAGCAGCTTTTCGAAGGCGTTGATCTGCTCGTAGCGCTGCTCGACCATTTTTGGCGGCGCCAGATTGCGCACTTTCACGATCAGCACGTCCTCGTACTGGGAGCGGTTAAACACCGCGATATGGCCCTTGCGCGGCGCGACCTGATGGACGCGCCAGAGATAGTCGTGCGCCAGCTCGATCTCCGTCGGGCGTCCGAAGGCATGGACATGCACGCCCAACGGGCTGGTGTATTTGAAACACTCCTTGGTCGTCCCGTCCTTGCCGGCCGTATCGATGCCCTGCAGCACGACCAGCAGCGCGCCGGCCTTGCAGGCGAACATGGCGTCCTGCAGATCGTTGATGGCGACGGCGTCGTCCTCGATCGAGGCCTTGGCGTCCTTCTTCGAGTCGAAGAGATGGCCGCCATGGGTCGGACGGTCCTTGAGCGCGAATGATTTCCGCTCCTTCGGATCGACCAGCGTGGCCTTCCGGATCGCTTCGATGGAGGGGATATCTGACATCGGCAACTCCAGGCTTTGAGCGAGCCTAGCGCCGGAGACCCCGCGTGTCCCGCCTTTCGCCTAAGGCGCGTGATGTTGGACGTTCTCTCGCGCAAGGGAAGGAAACCAACCAGTTTTAGAGGATCGCACGCTGCAGAAGATCCCGCTTGTCTTTCGGAAAGCCGTTCACGATTGATCCCCCCGCCGGATTACGGCAAACGCTTTTTCAGCAGCAAGCTGGCTCCCGACATTTCATGTACCGTATCTTTGCACTGGCTTGGGGCGTGGCGGCTCTCGTCATCGGGTTCCTGGCTGTTTCCATTGCGATCGGCCCCAAAGCCGACTCCTCGGGATGGTGGCTGGCGTTGGTCTTTGCTGTCGCGGCTGCTTTCTGCGCCTGGCGCACGCAGCAGGAGTGGACTGCGCCTGACACGCCGCGCCCAAGAGCGGTCACGCGCAGGCCAGATCCCCAACCGCCGCCAGCGCCCGCAGCAATTGCGCCTGGCGCCTGGCGAGGCGCGCATGTCCCACTTGAAGCACAGATCGGCGCCCTCAGAACTGCCGGACTGGTCATGGCGCCGGGGCGCTCGATCGACGAACTTCTGACATCCTGGCCACGCGCCGACTACGAAAGCGACCCCTACAACCTCATTCTCTTCATGTTTGGCAGCGAGGTGGAAGCTGAACCCCGGGGCCGCGCCTTCTGCGAACGCGGCTGGAACTTCGACATGGAATGCCTGAGCGAGTCTGGCGACTACGTGCTGGCATTCAAGGAGATTCTGCGGACCACGGGTCACCCGCAACTTGCAACGCAGATATCCGATAATTTCGATCTGGACGCGGAAGTCTGCGAGATCAAATACACGATGAGTGGTCGCCAGAGAGTTCTTAGCGCAAGAGTCGATAATGACTGGGCCGATCCACAGGCTGTCGCTGCTTTCGTCCGCGACATAGAGGTCACGCTAGACGATGGCCGGCATTTCTGGGCGGCGGACAATGGACAGGCATCGATCTTGTTCTTCCTGACTGATGCCGAAGCGGCGAAGGTCAACGCCTTGCGCCGTGATATTCTTCAGCGCTACGTCGCTGCCTGAACGGCGCGCCTGAAAGCGAAAGGGCGGCCGGTTGCCCGCGCCGCCCCTTCCTGTGTTCTGGATGCGGTCCGTCTTACGACGAGTAGTATTCGACCACGAGGTTCGGTTCCATCCTGGCCGCGTACGGGATGTCCGACAGGGTCGGCATACGCACATACTTTGCGGTCGCGGCCTTCTGGTCGACCTCGACATATTCCGGAACTTCGCGCTCGGCCGAGCCCATCGCTTCGATGAGAAGGGCCATGTTGCGCGATTTTTCCCGAACCTGAACGACGTCGCCCGGTTTCAGCATCATGGAGGCGATGTTCGCCTTCTTGCCGTTCACCGTGACGTGGCCGTGGTTCACGAACTGGCGCGCAGCGAAGATCGTCGGCGCGAACTTGGCGCGGTAGACCATCGCGTCGAGGCGGGATTCGAGCAGGCCAACCAGCAACTCGGCGGTGTTGCCGGTGCGGCGGGAAGCCTCTTCATAGGTCTTGCGGAACTGCTTTTCGGTGATGTCGCCATAGAAGCCCTTGAGCTTCTGCTTGGCCATCAGCTGCAGGCCGAAGTCCGACGGCTTGGAGGCGCGGCGGGCGCCGTGCTGGCCCGGACGCGTCTGGCGCTTGTTGATCGGAGACTTGGGACGACCCCAGACGTTTTCACCAACGCGGCGGTCGAGTTTGTACTTGGCGGAATGACGCCGAGACATGCATACCTCAATTTCGGCGCGCTCCGGCGGGGCCCCTATGGCGTCCGCGATTTCAACGGCGGCTGCGCGCCACCCGTCATGTCCCGGCCCTGTGGGCCGGGGAAGCGGGCAAAAACAGGATTATCCACCCAAAGTCAACCCGCGGCGGTCTGCTCTCCACCCTGTGACCGATAACGGCGCCCCTACGGCATTGCCGGGGCCAACGCCGGAGCTTTAGAATGAACGGTATGCCGCCCCAGAGCGGCCCATAACATCGGGAGCCTGCCGTGCGTCTTGCAATAGCACTTATCCTTGGAACTGCGCTGTCCGCGGGCGGCCTCGCAGCGCACGCGCAGACCGCGCCGGAAGCCGGCGAAACGCCCTACAAGGCGCCGCGCCTGTCCTTCGGCCAGCCCGACCTTGAAGGCGTGTGGTCGAACGCCTCTCTGACGCAGCTGACCCGTCCCGCAGGTCTGGGCGACCGCCTCGTCTATACCGAGGAAGAGGTCAAGAAGCTGGAAGGCAATGTCGAGATCGAGATCGAGGAAGGCAACCGCCCGACCGACCCCAACGCGCCGGCGGACTATGTCGCGCCGACGTCGGTGACGCGTCCTGAGTTCCAGGCGGCTGGCGGCGCCGTCGGCGGCTACAACCGCGGCTGGCTCGATCCGGGCAACGCTGTGATGCGCGTCAATGGCGAGCCGCGTACGTCCATCCTGACGACGGCGAACGGCATGCCCCCCGCGCGCAAGCCGGGCGCATCCACCGGGCCCGCGCCGCAGATGCCGGCCGGCAGCAATTCCTACGACAGCTATGAGCGCCGGTCGTCCGGCGAGCGCTGCATCATCTCGTTCGGCCGCAATGGCGGCCCGCCGATGTTCGCGAATGGCTTCTACAACAACAACTACCAGATCGTTCAGTCGCCCGATTATGTCGTTATCACGGTCGAGATGAACCATGACGCGCGCATCGTCCGTCTCAACTCCAAGCACCGTACGGACGACATCCGCCCCTATTTCGGCGACGCGATCGGCTGGTGGGATGGCGACACGCTGGTGGTCGAGACGACCAACATCCCGCGCTCGCAGCAATTCATGGGCTCGTGGGAAAACCTCAAGGTGACCGAGCGCTTCACGCGCGTCGCCGAGGACCGCGTCCACTACGCCTTCACGGTTGAAGACCCAACCTTCTGGGACGCGCCGTGGGGCGGCGAATACGAATTCCACCCGCTCGGCCAGCCCCTCTATGAGTACGCCTGCCATGAAGGCAACCACGCCCTGCCCGGCATCCTGATGGGTGAGCGGGTGAAGGACTGGGCCGAAGCCGATGCGGCCGCCAAGCCGGCCAAGCCGAAGCGCTAGACTGACTATCTCGAAACAAGGAAGCAGCGCGCGGGAAGCTCCCACGCGCCGCTTTTTGTTGGTGGCCCTTCCGGGCCTTCCTACATGATGTCCCAGCTGAACCGCACGCCGATGGCGCGCGGCGGTGCGACGTTCGTATAGTAGGACCGGACGTTGGCGCCGTTGATGGTCTGGTTGAACAGACTCGTGCCCGTGACGCCCGTTTCGGCGAACTCGTCAAACAGGTTGTTGGCGAAAAGCGCCGCCTTCCAGTCTCCGGCGTCATAGACGACCGAAGCGTTCGCGATCCCGTATGCATCGAGCGTCAGGCTCGAACCGCGGCCGCCGGCGCGCGAGAGGACATCGTCCTGCCATGCATAGCCGAAGTTCCAGAGCAGTTCGCCATCCATGAAGGGTTGCTCGTAGGTGGCGAACATCGAGAACTGGTTCTCCGGCGAACCCGGCAGGCGGTCGCCCGACTGACCGTTCTCGAATGCGGTGGCGAAGCCCGGCGGGGTGATCGTGCGCACCAGATCCGGCACCGGCGCAGTCAGCTCGGATCGCGTGAAGCTGTAGCTGCCGCGAACGCTGAAGGCATCGGTCACCTGCCAGTTGCCGGAGATCTCGAAGCCCTTCGACTCCGCGCCATCGGCGTTGACGGTGATCGGGATGGAGGCGTTGACCGTCGCCGAGGCGACCTGCGGATCGACCCACTCGATGAAGTAGAGCGCCGTGTTGACGATGAGGTCGCCGCCCAGCCACGTGGACTTGGCGCCGATCTCGTAGTTGTTGGTCTTGTCGGCCAGATACTGCCGCTCGTCCCGGATGGCGATGTCGCCGGGATTGGGGCCGTACTGTTGGCCCGGCGCGAGGGCGCAAGCGCCCTGCGTGGCCATGGGATCGTAGGCCGGACATGGGCCAAGGCCGTTCGAGTTGCCGATCCTGTAGCCCTGGCTGACCGTGCCATAAACCAGCAGATCCGGGTTCACCTCCCAGGCAAGGTTGACCTTGCCCAGCACGCCATCGTCCTTCTGTCCAAGCGTGGGATCGAAGGGCTGGTCGCCGATTGCACCGAGCCCGGGCTCAACGAAGGCCGCATCAAAGAGCGGGAAATCGACGGCGGAGAACTCCTTGAGTTCGTATTTGTAGGCCCGTGCCCCCACGGTGAGCGTAAGGCTGTCCGTCAGGTCGTAACCGATTTCGCCGTAGATGGCCTGCTCGACCAGATTGGAGCGTCCCTGCTCATAGTATTCGAGATCGTCCGGGTGGCCGAATCCCGGTGTGTTCACGAAGGCTGAGTAGCCCGGCGTGTATTCTGCCGAGTAACTGGCTGTATCAAGTTCGTTGTAGAACGCGCCGACGATCCAGCTGAGCGGCCCTTCCATCGTCGAGACGAGACGGATTTCCTCGTTGAAGCGTTCCTCCTCGCCCTCTTCGCGCGTGTAGGCCGCGAAGGTCGGGAAGGCCTCGTAGGAATACTCCAGCGTGATGAGGAGGTCAGTCTGGTCGCGCTGACCAAGGTCCTTGTACTTGCTGAAACCTGTCGCCGAAGTGAGTTCGGCGAACCCGAGATCGGCCGTGACTTCGAGCGCGAGGAGTTCGTTCTTGATTTCGTTCGGCTCAAGGAAGCGCTTGGTGTTCACATACCGGCCGACCGGAATCACGCCCCGGTCACTGGAAATGCGGCGGCCGCCGATGTCCGAGTCCTGATAATAATAAGTCAGCGTGCCATCGAGCCAGTCGAACGGCATCCAGCGCGCCGCGATGCGGCCAGAGAGAACTTCCTCAGTGTCGACATCATCGACACGCCGCAGGTTGGCCGCAACCGCTGCCGGATCGTTGAAGTCCGGGTCTGGTTCGGAGACGCCGGCCTGCCGGACCAGGAAGGGCTGGTCGACGAAGCCGCTGTCATTGAGCATGTCGAGCGAGCCGCGGATCGCGAAGTTGTCGGTCACCGTCTTGTTGAACGTGAAGCCGGCGTCCGTGCTGAGGCTGTCGGCCTCCGAGTACTGATAGGCCTCAGCGCGCACCGAGAAGCTGTCCTCCGTGAAGCTTGGCCGGTTCGGGATGTAGCGAATCGCGCCGCCGAGCGTGCCGGCGCCATAGAGTGTGCCCTGAGGCCCGAGCAGAACCTCGACACGCTGCATGTCGTTGAGCTTCAAGTCGACGAAGAGCGGAATCTCGCCGAGATAGGTGGCGACAGTGCCGCCGCCGTCATTGTTGCCATCGCCCGGGCCGATCGGGTCGGCGTTGAGACCGCGAACGATGATCGGATTGCCCTGCCGGCCGCCGCGATCGACTATGTTGATGCCCGGCACGTAGGACAGGACATCGGCGATGTCGGAAAAGCCTTGCTCTTCGATCTGGGCGCCGCCAACCGCCGCGATGTTGAGCGGGGTGTCCTGTACGTCTTCCTCGCGGCGCGTCGCCGTCACGACGACCACGTCGCGTTGACTGTCGTCCACTGCAGGGCCGGGCTGCGCCATCGCCACAGGCACGAGATGCATGACGGTAAACGCCATGACCGCCGTGCTGGACGACAACTTCAGAAATCGCTTGTTCATGGGTTACTTCCACTTTTCAGGCCTGACCTTACCGCGATCAGATGCGGCGGCCCCGCCACAGTCAACGCGCACGGCTACGGAACAGGGGGTTTTCCTGGCGAGTGAACCATGTTGAATCGCCAGATGCCCAATCCCTCACAACCCGGCGCCCGAGAACTTGCCAGCGCCCTCGCGGCAGCTGGCGCTCACGTGGCGGCAGGCCGGTACCGGGAAGGCCATGCAGCGTGCATGGCCGTCTTGCAGGCCGCGCCGAATTCGGGGGAAGCCTACCTGTTGCTGGCGGTGATCGCCGGGGATCATGGCAACCACGTCAAGGCGGTGGAACTGCTCGACAGATCCGCCGGGCTGTCGCCTCGCCCGGTCAAGGCGCTGGCGCTGGCGTTCAAGGCGAAGAACCTGACGGCGCTGAACCGCAGGGCCGATGCAATTGCTGCGGCTGAGGCCTCTGAAGCGCTGGATCCGCGTGACGCACAATCGCTGGACACGCTCGGCGTCGTCTATACCCGCGCCGGCATGCATGCGCGCGCGGCGCCGTTCTATGAACGCGCGGCTGCGATCCAGGGCACGCCCGGCCAGTTCTACAATCTCGGCGCGGCGCTGCAGTTCCTCGGCCGCTTCGATGAGGCCCGCGCGGCCTACCGCAAGTGCATCGCCAAGGCGCCGCACCATGCGCAGGCGTGGTCGAGCCTGACCCAGATCACCCGCGCGACGCCCGAGAGCAACGACATCCCCGCGCTGGAGGCGACGTTCGCTGCGCGCAGCAATGACTGGGAAGATGGACTGAACATCGGTCATGCACTCGCAAAGTCGTACGAGGACATCGGCGATCCTGCTTCAGCGATGGCGTGGCTTGAGCGCGGCAAGGCAAAGCGGCGCGCCGCGCAGCCCTATCGGGCGGACTTTGACCGCGAGCTGTTCCAGGCGGCGATGCGCAGCGCCAGCCTGCCCCCGGCCGCAGGATACAGGGAAGCGGCGCCGATCTTCGTGGTCGGCATGCCGCGCACCGGAACGACGCTGGTCGACCGCATCCTATCGAGTCACAGCGAGGTGACATCCGCCGGCGAACTCAGCGATTTCACGCTGGTGATGAAGCGGATGGCGAAGACGCCGTCTCCCTATGTCCTGGATGCCGAAACGCTGGACACCGCCGCCGGCCTCGACGCAGCTGCGCTGGGTGAGGCCTATGTGCAGCAGGTGCGCGCGACGCTGAACCTGACCGGCCGGTTCGTGGACAAGATGCCACTCAACGTCTTCGTGGCGGCGCATATCCTTCGCGCCCTGCCCGACGCGCGCGTGATCTGCATGCGCCGGCATCCGGCGGACACCGTGCTCGCCAATTATCGCCAGCTCTTCTCGACACAGTTCTCCTATTACGCCTACGCCTTCAGTCTGGAGGATACGGCCAGATACTTCGTGCTTTTCGACCGCATGGTACGCGCTTTCGAACAGGCCCTGCCGCCTGACCGGTTCCGCGTTGTGTCGTACGAAGATCTTGTGGTCGACTTTGAGCCGGGCGTTCGTTCCCTGCTCGATTTCTGTGGGCTGACATTCGAACAGGCCTGCCTCGATTTCCACGAGAATGCCGCACCGGTCGCAACCGCCAGCGCAGCGCAGGTGCGCCAGCCGCTCTACACATCAGCCCTCGCCCGCTGGAAACGTTACCGCCCCGCGCTCGATCCAGCGATCCGCATACTGGTTGATGCAGGATGCATGAGCGTCGACGAAGCCGAAGGCTGATGGATAGACTCCATATAGCGCGCGCGGGAACGATCAGGTTTCCATTATTCGTGCAATAGTGGCGCGGCCTGCTCTTGAAAACCGGTCACAAATGGCAATGGTGAGCGCCTTGTTTCGGCGGTCGCCCGTCCCGCAGGAGTGCAGCACCCGTGGACTATCTCCTTACTGCGGAAGCCTTTCAGGCCTTTCTTCAGGTCGTGATGATCGACCTTGTGTTGGCCGGGGACAACGCGGTGGTCATCGGTCTGGCGGCGGCGGGTCTGCCCAAGGAACAGCGCGGCAAGGCCATCCTGATCGGCATCATCGCCGCCACCATCCTGCGCATCCTGTTCGCACTGATGACCACGCTTCTGCTGGGCATCATCGGCCTTCTGATCGCCGGCGGCGTGCTGTTGCTGTGGGTGTGCTGGAAGATGTGGCGCGAGCTTCGCTCGTCCCATAACGACGAGTCCGAAGCACTCGAGGGCGAAGACCTGAACAAGGACGGCACGATCGCCGGCGCCCCGATCAAGAAGAAGTCGCTGCGCGATGCTGTCATCCAGATCGTGATCGCGGACGTGTCCATGTCGCTGGACAACGTTCTAGCGGTCGCCGGCGCAGCGCATGCGCATCCCGAGATTCTGGTGTTCGGACTTGGCCTTTCAGTGCTGCTGATGGGTGTGGCGGCGACGTTCATCGCGCGCCTGCTGCACAAGCACCGCTGGATCGCCTATGTCGGCCTGCTGATCATTCTCTATGTCGCGGGGAAGATGATCTACGACGGCTGGCTGCAGGTTCATGACTGCAACCCCAGCCTGTTCGGCGGCGGAACGACGCTGGGCGAGCATTGTCCGCTGGCGCTGAGGCCCGCTGGCGTTGTCCCAGGCAGTCATTGAAACTCCACCGCACGGGGCGGAGTGCTCAAATGAAAAAAGCCGCCGCTCCATGTGAAGCGGCGGCCTTTTTGTAGGCGTCTTGCCCTTAGCGCGGCGGTTGGGGCGCAACCGGCGGCTTCGGCGGATCGAGCGGACGCGGCACATCACCATCGTCATCGACCGGGATGCCGGCGGAGCGCAGGGCCTCGAGGATGGTCTGCTCGATATTGGCGCCGAAGTCCTCGCCATTGAACGAGGCGGAGATGTTGAAGTCTCCCCGTTCGCGGGCGGCGGCGATTTCGGCGCGCGCGGCGGCCAGCGCCTCGCGGGCGATATCAAGGCCAACCCGGCTCTCGGCCATCGCCGCAGCGATCTCTTCGCGATGATCGGCCAGTTCGCGGCGTGCGTCGGCAAGCGCTTCCTGGATCTCCGCCCGCATTTCCGGACCCATAGCGCGGCGAATTTCGTCACGCGCTTGAGCCAGTTCGCGGCGGATGTCTTCCTTCTCGGCGTCGCTGAGCTGTTGCCATTCAGCGGCCATCTCGGGCGTGATGCGGGCTTCGTCGAGCGCGCGGGTCACCTCGTCCATGATGTCGGGGAGCTGGGCGAGAACTTCCTGGCTGACCGAACCAGCGATGTCGATGCCGAGCGCCGACATTTCGGTTCCGAGCGCAGCAAGCTCACCCTGCAGTTCCGGCGTGAACTCGGCCATCAGGCCTTCGAGCTCCGGACGGATCTCGGCGATCATGGCTTCGATCTCGGCGCCGATCGCTGCGAACTCCGGGTCATCATGCGAGAAGTGGAACGTGCGCTGTTCATCGCCGGGCTGGTCGCCATCAAGCGTGACGACGGTGCGGCCCTGGGCGCGAGCCTTGTCTTCCGCAGACTGAGCGGCGGCGCCCTGCTCGTCATCAGCCGGGGGCTGGGCTTCGGCGGTGAAGCGCGGCGTGACCATCGCAGCGACGCCGACAGCCAGCGCCAGGCCAGCGAAGGCAAGGCGGCCGGAATACTTGGCCGGCGATCCGCCGGTCTTCGCGATGTCGATCAGACGGCGGACGCGGCGACCGAAGTGCGAACGCGGACCGATCGCGCCGACAGCGAGGCGCGGCGCGCGCACCCACAGCTGGTTCTCGGCCTGCTTGGTCAGCGAGCGGGCGAAGGCCTTGGCGTCGCCGGTGCGGTCGACAGCGGCTTCGTCGCACGCCACTTCGCGCTCTTCATCGATGCGACGGCTGATCCAGTGCAGCGCGGGGCTCCACCACAGCAGGGCGAGCGCGAGGCGCTGGCCCAGGGCGGCGAGCATGTCGCGGCGGCGGATGTGGGCGTGTTCGTGTTCGAGCAGGCCAGCCATGCCCGGCGAGGCCAGCGCGATCGATTCCGGCAGCACGATGCAGGGCTTGAACAGGCCGGCAGCCATCGGACCGGGCGCTTCGGGGCTGACCACGACGCGCACGTCCTTCATGCGGGCCTGCAGCGCAGGCGGCAGATCGGCCGGACGGGCGCGGGCGACCAGACGCTCGACGGCGACCAGGTCACGTCCCGTGCGGAACATCAGGAAGGCGGCGACGCCGAGCCAGATCGCCAGCAGCGGCAGACCAAGATCGGGCAGCTGCAGTTCGGGCAGCGTGAAGAGAGAGACGGGCTGCGTCTCGGTCGTCATGGTGACCGAAGGAGCGGAAACGACAGGTGCGGCCAGCGGCGCCACAGGCGCATGTGCGAGATCGCCGGCGGAAGCCTGGACGAAAAGCGGATCAACCGGCGCAGCAGGCGCGGCCGTCGCCGCGACCGGGGCTGTCACCTCCACTTTCGTGGTTTCGGCAGAGGCCAGCGCGACGGGTGCGTTGAGCTGATTGAGAAGCCCCGCAACGATCGTCTCGCCCGGGATGAAGGAAGCCAGCGGCAGGACAAGGCTCGCCGCGAAAGCAGCGACGCCAAGGCCGTAGCGGGTCGATCCCCGCATGCGCTTGCCGAGGATAAGCACGGCAGCCAGCACGGCGGCGAGCGCAACGCTCTGCCACAGGTGGCCGATGATCAGGGTCTGCGGCACGCTCATGTCACTCATTGCCGTCCTCCGGGGAGATGCTGTCGAGTTCGTCCTTCAGGGCCTGGAGTTCGTTGGCGCTGAGGCTCTCGCTTCTGATGAGATGTTGCGCCAGCTCGGTGGGCGATCCTTCAAAGAAGGTCGAAACCATCTTGCGCAGCGCGCGGGTGCGCGCCTCGGCGCGCGAAACGGTGGGCTTGTAGATGAAGGCCCGTCCATCCTGGCGGGGGGACACATAGTCCTTGTCGGTGAGGATCCGCAGGAGGGTGAGGACGGTGTTGTAGGCGACGGGGTAGGTCGCTTCGAGCGCGTCGGTAACGTCGCGCACGCTCGCCTCCCCCTTCTCCCAGAGCACGCGCATGATGCGCTGCTCGGCTTCGGTCAGAACGTCGGATCGTGGCTTCGGCATGGCGTTTTTCTCTTTTTGGGCGGGTCCGGTTGATCCGGGTCTTCTCGCCGCTTTGCTCTTGTCTCTTCTGAACCGACGTCCTGACCGCTCGCCGGAACAACTAGTTCCTTAGGTGGGTAGGATGCTTTTCGCGATTATCGATATGGGTGTCAACTAGATTCTTAGTTCCATCTGCCGATTTCCCTGCGGCAGACCGATGAGGAGCTGACCAAGATAAACTTGGGATAATCCCGGCTGAGCAAAGCATTCATGCAAACAACTGAGGTCCAGCACAGCAAAAGTCGACAGCATCGAAGAATGAACCCGAGCACAGGAACGACGTTGTCCTTCCCAGATGTGGCGCACAGCGCCGATCCATGGAGATGATGACATGAAACGTACCGCTTTGATTTCAGTGATCGCCTTTGCGACAGCCAGCGCTCTTCCCGCCAGCGCTCAGGTGCTGCTTGGGGGTCAGGGCTCGGCGCAGGGTCAGCTGCCGGGAATCGGCATTGGCGGGCACGGCTCCGCCGGCATCGGGATTGACGCAACGGACGTGACCCGGACGACAAAGGACAAGGTCGGCGAGGCCCGCGCCAAGGCCAAGGCAAGCGCCGAGGCCGCCAAGGCGAAAGCCGCGCAAACAACAGCCAAGGCGAAGAGCACTGCGCCCGATGTGAAGGCGAGCGGCGGGGCCGCCGTCTCGGGCGGCGCGACCGCGAGCAAGGATGGCGCAGACGCCTCCGTGTCGGCTTCGGGCAGTGCGTCGGTGAGCGCGAAGCCGCAGTAGGTCAGCAAAAGCCGGAAACGAATGACGGCGCCGGTTCAACCCGGCGCCGTTCTGCTAGGGCGCTGCCGGATAGTCGAGCGGATCAGCCGGATCGAGCCCGAACGATCCCTTGGGCGTGTTGTAGTCACCCAGCAGCAGCTCGTAGTGCAGATGGATCGGGATCCGGTAGGAGGCTGAGTTGCCCATCAGGCCGATGGGCTCACCCGCGCGCACCGAAACGCCCGGCATCAGACCACGGCTGAACGATGCGAGGTGCGCATAGCGCGTGAAGACGCCGCCGCCATGGTCGATGACGATCATGTTGCCATAGTCGTCACGGTATTTGAGCTCGACGATCTCGCCGTCGCCCCCGGCGAGAACGGTGACGCCCGAGTCGGCATGAAAATCCAGACCCTTGTGCAGCCGGTCGTTACGCTCGCCAAAGCCGGACGACAGGCACGCGCCCGGCGTCGGGAAAGTCGCGATTCGATGGTCATTGACGAGAATGACAGGGTGATAAGCGCTGACCACGCCTTCGCGACTTGCTGGCGCGTTCGAGATCGTCATGCGTGGGCAAAGCTCCAGCGTTGATGGAAAAGTCGTCGCGACCTGCGCGGCAGGCACAGGCGCCGTTGGCGTCACGACCGATGGCGTGACCGCGGCTTCCGGTTGCTGGGGCTCTGCCGAGGCTGGCGTTGCGGGTGGCGGAGCCGCGGCGACAACCATTCCCTCCGGCAGGGCTTCGGCTTCGCTGAGCGCGAGATTATCGAGCTGTTCATCCAGCGTGCCGGAGTCGCGTTCAACCATGATCATCTCGCCGGCCGCCATGGCGACATCGCGTATGTCGTTGCTGATGCGATCGAAAGAGTCCGTCGGCATGAGGTCGCGCAGCCCGTTGAAACTGATGTCCGACAGCCTGACCTTGGCGCGCAGATCGTTGGCCGAGCGGTTGACCGCATCCGTCCATTCCGGCGGGGCGGGCCAGATGCTTCCGCCGATCCAGCCCGCGAAACCCGAGCCGCCAGCAATGGCGGCCACCAATAACGTCTTGATCATGTGTCGTCCCCTGCGTGCAGGGAACGCGCTTGCAGCCTTCCCTGGCTATCACCCGCACGCGGCCCCTTGTTCTGAAGGATCGGGCCGTCGCACGCATGAGAGCCTAGGCCGGGGCGGCGGCTGAGTCAGCCGTCTTTGCCAGTGATCGCGGATCAGTCCTCGCGGACGACGCGCGCCTTGCCCCGCCCGATCGCCAGCGCCTTGATGGCGCCCCGGAAGGTGCGGACCTCCTGCGACGTCCAGCCCGCGCGCGTGAAGGCGTTGCGCAGGTTCTGCACCATCGGCGCCCGCTTCGAGTCCGGGAAAAAGAATCCGGCGCGATCCAGCTCTTCCTCGAAATGCTCCATCATGCCGAGCAGTTCCTCGCGTGTCGCCGGGGCATCAAGCGCATCGGCGAAGGCCGGTGGTGGTCCGCCGGCGGCAGCCTCGGCGATGGCGTGGGAGAGCAGCGCTACCGCCTGAGCGAGATTGAGTGAGGCGAAGGATGCGTTGACCGGATAGGAAAGAATGGCGTCGGCCATGACTACCGCTTCATTCGGCAGCCCCGCGCGCTCCGCTCCAAATAGCACAGCCGCTTGCGCCGGCGTCGCGCGTATGCGCGCAACGGCTTCACTGGCGCCGACGACCGGCTTTTCCATCTCGCGCGGCCGCGCAGTCGTCGCGAAGACAAGGCCGCAATCCGCAACGGCCTGCTCGACCGTATCGAATACCGTGACCTTCACAACGTCCGGGAGCGCGCCTGCGCTCATGGTTTCGGCGGCGGGGTTGGGCCAGCCATCGCGCGGCGCGACGAGGCGAAGATCGGTGAGACCGAAATTGGCCATGACGCGTGCGGCCGCGCCGATGTTCTCGCCCATCTGCGGAGCGACAAGGACAAAGCAGGGACGGGTCATCTAGGCGAGCTTGTCGGTCTTGAGTTCGATCTGGTGATCCCAGGGATCACGTATGTACCAGGAATAGCCCTCGCCCTTCGCGCCGGAACGGACGCCTTCTTCTTCCACGGCGAGACTATGGCTCTCAAGGTGCGCCCGCATCACCGCTTCCGTGACAGGCCCGAGTTCCAGGCACAGGTGATCCATGTTCCGGCCGCCAGCAACGGGCGGCCGCGCCCAGGCCCCTTCCTGGCTGGCTGCGTCGACCAGATCAATCATCGAGGCGCCACATCTCAGCTGGACCATGCCGAACTTGCGCAAATCCCCCTCCTCCTGCGCGCCAAGCACATCGGCGTACCAGCGCACGGCGGTCTCCAGATCATCGACAATGAGCACGATATGGTCGATGGCGCGCAGTTCAAACGGGGGCATGGCCTTCCTCCCTTCAGACGGGATATTATCAGCTTTCGCCCCGTTTTCTCAGGGCCCATTGTGCATCGGGGCGTGTCTGCTATAGCCCCCCGGAATCTACTTTCAGGAGCACTTCATGGCCGTCATCAAGGTTGCAAACCCCGTCGTCGAGATGGACGGGGACGAGATGACCCGGATCATCTGGGCGCTGATCAAGGAACGCCTGATCCTGCCCTATCTGGACATCGACCTGAAGTATTATGACCTGTCGATCGAGAACCGCGACGCCACCGATGACCAGGTGACGATCGACTCGGCGGAAGCCACCAAGAAGTACGGCGTCGCCGTGAAATGCGCGACCATCACGCCGGACGAAGCACGCGTCGAAGAGTTCAAGCTGAAGAAGATGTGGAAGTCGCCCAACGGCACGATCCGCAACATCCTCGGCGGCGTCGTTTTCCGCGAGCCGATCGTGATGAAGAATGTGCCGCGCCTGGTTCCGGGCTGGACCCAGCCCGTCGTTGTCGGCCGCCACGCCTTCGGCGACCAGTACCGCGCGACGGACTTCAAGGTTCCCGGCAAGGGCAAGCTGACCATGACGTTCCAGCCGGACGATGGCGGCGCGCCGGTGACCTATGACGTCTTCAACTTCCCGGGCGCCGGCATCGCCATGGGCATGTACAACCTCGACGAGTCGATCCGCGACTTCGCGCGTGCGTGCCTCAACTTCGGCCTCAGCCGCAAATGGCCTGTCTACCTCTCGACCAAGAACACGATCCTCAAGGCCTATGACGGCCGCTTCAAGGACATCTTCCAGGAAGTGTTCGACGCCGAGTTCAAGGACAAGTTCGCCGAGTTCGGCGGCACCTATGAGCACCGCCTCATCGACGACATGGTGGCCGCGTGCCTCAAATGGTCCGGCGGCTATGTCTGGGCGTGCAAGAACTATGATGGCGACGTGCAGTCCGACACGGTGGCGCAGGGCTATGGCTCGCTGGGCCTGATGACCTCGGTGCTGATGACGCCGGATGGCAAGACGGTGGAAGCCGAAGCCGCGCACGGCACGGTGACGCGCCACTACCGCGCACACCAGCAGGGCAAGTCGACCTCGACGAACTCGGTCGCGTCGATCTTCGCCTGGACGCGCGGCCTGCTGCATCGCGCCAAGCTGGACAACAATGCCGAGCTCAACACGTTCGCCAGCGTGCTTGAGAAAACCGTGATCGACACGGTGGAAGCCGGCTTCATGACCAAGGACCTGTCGCTGCTGATCGGACCGGATCAGCCGTGGCTGACGACCGAAGGCTTCATCGAGAAAGTCGCGAACAACTTCCAGGATGCGATGTCGAAGGCCTGATCGCGCAGATCAGACCAAGCATCAGGGCTCGCGGGAGGAATTCCGCGAGCCTTTTGTTTGGCGCTAGTCCGTTGCTCCGGCAATGACGTCCTTGAGCGCCTGCTCCATTTCGCCTTGCAGCGGATCGAGACCCCGGATCTCAAACGCTCCGCCTTTGCGGCGATGATGCGGGATACTGCGCCGTGTTTCTCCCGACGCGACATCGACCACATCGAGCGTGAACTTCACGTCGCTCCACGTGCTCCAGAGCGCGGGAAATGACAGGATTGCGATGGGACCGAGTTCATCGATGCGGATCAGAAGAGCTGTAGCGGCGCCATCGGCCTTGGCGGCAGCAAGACTGTCTGCTGCCGCAGTATCCGGCGCAATGGGCAACACCTTCACAGACGCCGCGCAGGTAATCGCAGGCGCGGTCGCCTCGATAGCCTTCCGAGCGATTTCCTCGCGTACCTCGGGCTCCTTCTGGTCGGTGCGCCAACGCGTGAGCGGAGCGATCACAACCTTGCCAAGCGAGACGCCGGGCGAGCAGAGCGCTACCTGCGTCGCTGATGGAGCATCAGGAAGCTGAGGAGTAGAGCAGCCGGGAAAGACTAGCGCGACGGTCAGAACCAATACATGAAGCGGGCGCACAGCATCCTCCCTTCGATCTGGCGCGAGGATGCAGGGCCAGCCCGGAGCCGTCAAACCCTCCGGGTCGGCCAGCGCCTTGGAGACAGGTCAGCCCGCGAGCGCAGCCTTGACGGCGGCGATGGCGTCGGCGGCTTTTGCGCCGTCGGGTCCGCCGCCCTGGGCCATATCGGGCCGACCGCCGCCCTTGGCGCCGCCGACAGCCTGCACCGCCCTTGTCACCAGTTCGCCAGCAGGGAAGCGCTTCGTCAGATCCTCGGTGACGCCGACGACGACGGTGGCCTTGCCTTCAGACGTCGCGACGAACACGGCGACGCCCGATCCCATGGATTTCTTGGCTTCGTCCGCGAGGCCCTTGAGATCCTTGGCGGGCACATCGACAATCTTGCCAATAAACTTGACGCCGTTGACCTCCTCCGGACCCGACGCTGCGCCGCCGCCGCCCATCGCGAGTTTCTTGCGGGCGTCGGCGAGCTCGGCCTCAAGCTTCTTGCGTTGTTCGGCCAGCGCGGCGACGCGCGCGGGCGCATCCGCCAGCGGCACCTTGAACTGATCCGCGATCTCGCGCGCGACATTGGCGCGGGCCTTGAGGAAATCGAGCGCAGCCGCGCCCGTGACCGCCTCGATCCGGCGCACGCCCTGAGCGACGCCGCCTTCGGACGTGATGACGAACACGGCGATGTCGCCCGTGCGCGCGACATGTGTGCCGCCGCAGAGTTCGACCGAGTAAGGCGCGTTGGCTTCCGAGACGGAATTGCCGAGGCGCAGCACGCGCACCTCGTCGCCATACTTCTCGCCGAATAGCGCCATCGCGCCGGCTTCGATCGCCTTGTCGGGCGCCATGACCTTGATCTGCGCTTCGGCGTTCTGGCGGATGACGGCGTTGACCTCAGCCTCGACGGCCTCGATCTCGTCGCGCGTCATCGGCGCCGTGTGCGAGAAGTCGAAGCGGAAATAGTCGGCTTCGACCAGCGAGCCCTTCTGCGTGACATGCTTGCCCAGCCGGTTGCGGAGCGCGGCATGCAGCAGGTGCGTGGCGGAATGGTTGGCGCGAATCTTCGCGCGGCGCACACGGTCAATCTTCAGCTCGGCGATGTCGCCGACCTTTGCGGAACCGGAAACCATCTCGCCGACGTGGGCGAAGACATCGCCAGCGCGTTTTTGCACATCATCGACCCGGAAGCGTGCGCCGCCGGGGAAGAAAATCTCGCCCTTGTCGCCCGCCTGGCCGCCGGATTCAGCGTAGAAGGGCGTCTGGTCGAACACGAGTTCGGCCTTGTCGCCGGCCTTGAGCGACTTCGCCTGCGCGCCGTCGATAAGCGCGGTGACGAGGCTGCCGGATGTTTCTTCCGCGTCATAGCCCTGGAAGCTGGTGGCGCCGGAGGCATCGCGCACGGCGAACCAGACCTCGCCCGAAGCATCGCCGGCGGCGAATTTCGAATGTTGCTGGCTGCGCGTGCGCTGTTCTTCCATCGCCGCGTTGTAGCCAGCCTCGTCAACCGTCATGCCGCGCGAACGGAGCACATCCTGCGTGAGATCGAGCGGGAAGCCGTAGGTGTCGTAGAGCTTGAAGGCGACATCGCCTTTGAGGACGCCGTCCTTGCCGAGCGAGGCCGTCTCTTCATCGAGCAGGGCAAGGCCACGGCCCAGCGTGCGCTGGAAGGACTGTTCTTCCTGGCTGAAGGCGCTTTCGATTACATCGCGCGCGCGGTTGAGCTCGGGATAGGCTTCGCCCATCTCCTTAGCCAGCGCGCCGACCAGCTTGAACATGTTGGGCTCGCGCGTGCCAAGGATGTGCGCATGGCGCATGGCCCGGCGCATGATGCGGCGGAGCACATAGCCCCTGCCCTCGTTGGACGGCGAGACGCCATCGGCGATGAGGAAGGACGAGGCGCGCAGGTGATCCGCGATGACGCGGAAGGAGGCGAGCTGGTCGCCCTCCGCCTTCACCTTGTACAGTTCTTCCTCCGCCGCGATGAGATTGGCGAAGAGATCGATCTCGTAGTTCGAGTGAACGCCCTGCAGGATGGCCGAGATGCGCTCCAGCCCCATGCCGGTGTCGATCGACGGCTTGGGCAGCGGCACGCGCGGCCGGCCATCGTTGAACTGCTCGAACTGCATGAAGACGAGGTTCCAGATCTCGATGAACCGGTCGCCGTCCTCGTCCGGCGAGCCGGGGGGGCCGCCGGGAATGTGGTCGCCGTGATCATAGAAGATTTCCGAGCACGGACCGCACGGACCCGTGTCGCCCATCATCCAGAAATTGTCGTTGGTGGCGATGCGGATGATGCGGCTGTCGGGAAGACCCGCGATCTTCTTCCAGTGGCCGGCCGCCTCTTCATCGTCGTGATAGACGGTGACCAGAAGCTTGTCCTTCGGCAGGCCGTACTCGCCGGTGACCAGCGTCCAGGCGTGCTCGATCGCGCGCTCCTTGAAGTAATCGCCGAACGAGAAGTTGCCGAGCATCTCGAAGAAGGTGTGGTGGCGCGCGGTGTAGCCGACATTGTCGAGGTCGTTGTGCTTGCCGCCGGCGCGCACGCATTTCTGCGAGGTGGCTGCGCGCGGGGCGAAGGGCTTCTCGGCGCCGGTGAAGATGTTCTTGAACTGCACCATGCCGGCATTGGTGAACAGCAGTGTGTTGTCGCCATGGGGCACGAGCGAGGAGGACGGCTTGATGGTGTGGCCGTTCTTCTCGAAATAGCCGAGAAAGGCGGCGCGGATGTCGTTCACGCTCGCGTGCGTCGACGGCTTCGAGCCGGCTTTCGAGGGCGGACGCTTGGACGACATCAGGCGGGCTCCTTCAGGCGATGCACAGCCCCCGCCCTTGCATGAGGCGTCAGGCACTGCGCATGCCGGTTAGTTGGGGATCCAGCGCCAGCTATCCCAGCCCGGCACGGTCCCTCAGGGCGGTATAGGGCCGCCGGCCAGCAGCGACAAGCGAGGCCCGAACGCCCCATTTCACCTGGATCAGCCCCGGACTCCGCGTACGACGCTCAGGCCCGGAAACGACCAGAACGCCGATCACGGGGACCGGCGCTCTGGCGGGCGCTTGGGAGGAAGTCGGGGCGGTAGCGGCGCCCGCAGTCGCAAGGCCCTGACGGCCCGGGCGGCTACTCGTCGTCGCCGTCTTCGCCGCCCTCGGTCGAGAGCATGTTCTCGCCAATGATGCCGGCATTCCTGCGAACAGCTTCCTCGATCTCGGCGGCGGTCGCCGGATTGTCCTTGAGGAATTTACGGGCGTTTTCGCGTCCCTGACCGATACGCTGCGACCCGTAGGAGAACCAGGACCCCGATTTCTCGACAATGTTGGCCTTGACGCCGAGATCGAGCAGCTCGCCCGTCTTGGAGATGCCCTCACCGTAGATGATGTCGAACTCGACCTGCCGGAACGGCGGGGCGACCTTGTTCTTCACGACCTTGACGCGGGTCTGGTTGCCGATGACCTCGTCGCGTTCCTTGATCTGGCCGATGCGGCGGATGTCGAGGCGGACGGAGGCGTAGAATTTCAGCGCGTTGCCGCCCGTGGTGGTTTCCGGCGAGCCGTACATGACGCCGATCTTCATGCGGATCTGGTTGATGAAGATCACCATCGTCTTCGACTTGGAGACCGAGGCGGTGAGCTTGCGCAGGGCCTGTGACATCAGGCGCGCCTGCAGGCCCGGCAGCGATTCGCCCATTTCGCCTTCGAGTTCGGCGCGTGGCGTCAGCGCGGCGACCGAATCGATCACCAGCACGTCGACAGCGCCGGAGCGGACCAGCGTGTCGGCGATTTCGAGCGCCTGTTCACCGGTATCGGGCTGGGAGACCAGCAGGTCATCGAGATCGACGCCAAGCTTGGCGGCGTAGACCGGATCAAGCGCGTGCTCGGCGTCGACGAAGGCGCCGACGCCGCCACTCTTCTGCGCTTCGGCGATCACGTGCAGCGCCAGCGTCGTCTTGCCCGAGCTTTCCGGACCGTAGATCTCGACGATGCGGCCGCGCGGCAGGCCGCCAATGCCAAGAGCGACGTCGAGGCTGAGCGAGCCGGTGGAGAGCGCCTCCACATCCATGGCCTTCTGTTCGCCAAGGCGCATGATCGAGCCCTTGCCGAAATTGCGCTCGATCTGGCCCAAGGCCGTCTCGAGAGCCTTCTGCTTGTCCATGCCCTTGTCTTCCACCAGCTTCAGAGCGGCGCCCGCCATGTTCGTCTCCATCATCTGCCATGCTGGCCAAGGGCGGGCAATTCCGACCGATCCAGCTCCCGTTGCATCCTTTGTACTATAAATGTTCTCGTGAACAAAGCATGAATTTAACCCCGGCGCACCCTTGTTTGTAGTCCACCAGCGCTTGGGGTGGTTCGTTCGGCGCCGCCGCAAGATATGGATAGGCCAACGGCGAAGGGGGACGGAGATGGAACGAGCCATGCGATTCATTCAGCGCGCAGTGCTGGCGACGGGCGTATTTGCAGCTGGCCTGTGGGCGGCGGGATGCCAGCAGGCGCAGGCCCCAGGATCGGCCGACAGCCGCCCGGTCGCCGAGATACTCGCCAGCGACGGCCTGGCGCGCGCCGATCTGGCGCTGGCGGCGCGGACACAGGATGCGGAGACGGCGTTCGAGCTCCGGCGCGGTGCGCTTCCTGCGTGCGGTCGAGGCGGTGCTGCAGGTTCGCTATGAGAGCTACAACGCAACCAACCCATTCGTGCCGGGCATGCGCGCGGACCTGCCGCCCAACCCACAAGCGCATTTCGATCCGGCGTTTCTCGAAACCGCGATGACCCGCGCGCTGGAGCATCTTTCCGGCGCGGCGAAGGCGCTGGGCCCGGCGACGGCAGGCGAGTTTGCGGTGAGCCTTCCGCTGGGCGCCGTGTGGCTCGATGTCGACGGCGATGGCGCGCGCGATGCGTGGGGATCGCTTGCCGCCCTGCTCGATGCAATGGGCGCGCAGGCGGACTGGAACGATTTCGACGGGACGGTCCGCTTCGACACGGCGGATGCAGAATGGCTGGCGGCTTATGTCGAGATGATGTCGGGGCAGCCGAGCTGGTGCTGTCGGTCGATCCGACCAGCGCGATCCGCACCGTCTATGACGGACGCGAGGCCTTGAAGGCCAAGGGCGTGGATATCGGATTGGGCGATGCCTTCATCGGGCGCGACTTCATCGATCAAGCCGCGACGGTGCTGCTGGCGATGGAGGGCAAGCCGGATGCAGCGCGTACGAAACGCGCGCTGGCGCATTTCCAGAACATGATCGCGCACAACCGCAAATTCTGGCCCGAGATGATGGCCGAGACGGATAGCGATCATGAGTGGCTGCCCAATCCCAGGCAGTCGTCGGCGTTCGGCATTGAGATCACCGACGAGGTGGCGCAGGGCTGGCAGGACGTGCTGGGCGAGATCGAGGAGATCCTCGATGGGCGGGCGCTGGTTCCCTATTCGCTGGCCGGCATGTTCGGCGGGCCGCCGCCGGAAGTGGGCATCAACATCAGGAAATTCCTCACCGATCCGCCGGACCTCAACGCCGTGCTGCTGATCCAGGGGGCGTCGATCGCGCCCTATCTGGAGCACGGCAAGCTGGCGAACATGGAGGCGTGGCAACGCTTCGAACTGCTGACACGCGGAGACGGGCTGCTGCTGGCCGTTCTGCTGAACTGAGGAGGCGATCAGCCCCAGGGGCCAGGCCGGCGGCGGGTCGGCTGGTCCCCGGACCGGCGGACCGGCGGCGCGTCGAGGTGACGATCTCGGGCTGGGGCGGCGGAACGGTCGAGCGGCCGCCGAAGCGGCGCGCCAGAGCCACAGCGCGGTTCTGCGTCGTCGGATGCGTCGAGAACAGGTTGTCGGCGCCGCGACCCAACAGCGGATTGATGATGAACATGTGCGCTGTGGCCGGGTTACGCTCGGCCTGGAAGTTGACGCGGCCACCGCGCGCATAGGCTTCGATCTTCTGCAGCGCGGAAGCGAGCGCAGCCGGATCGCCCGAGATCTCCGCTCCACCCTCGTCGGCTTCGTACTCGCGGCCGCGACTGATCGCCATCTGCACAAGGCCCGCTGCGATGGGCGCGAGGATCGCAATGGCGATCACGCCAAGAAAGCCGCCGGGACGCTCGCGATCATTGCCGCCGAAGAAGAACGCGAAATTGGCGAGCGCCGAGATGGCGCCGGCAATCGTGGCGGTTACCGTCATGGTCAGCGTGTCGCGGTTCTTCACATGCGCAAGCTCGTGCCCCATCACAGCGCGGATCTCGCGGCGGTCGAGCATGGTGAGCAGGCCGGTGGTCGCGGCGACGGCTGCGTGCTGCGGATCGCGACCGGTGGCGAAGGCGTTGGGCTGTTCGCTTTCGATGATGGTGATCTTCGGGATCGGCAGGCCGGCGCGCTGGGCCATCTCGCGTACATCATTGGCGTAGGCGCGCACGCGCGCGTCGGGGTGGTTCGCGGGAACCTCCTGCGCGCGGTACATCGATAGTACGATCTTGTCGGCGTTCCAGTAGCTGATCAGGTTGCCGATCAGGGCGATCGCCAGCGCGATCATCATCCCCGCCGGACCGCCGATCAGGTAGCCGACGCCTACAAACAGCGCCGTCAGCGCCGCCAGCAGGATGAAGGTCCGAAGGTGGTTCATGAAGCCAAGATGTGGTCGTTCGCCAACCACAAGCAAGACTAACCGGCTGCTGACGGGGCCCGGTTCTGATTAAGGTTTTTAAAGGGTTCGCCTGCGTTCAGCTCCGGCCAGTGTGGGCCGCAACTCCCGGGGTATGCGAGCTCTTTTTATGGCCCGGCAGCTCCGCCTTGAGACCGAACAGGATTCGCAGCGGCCAGGCCTTCCGGATGGCGAAGTGATAGACGGCTAGGGGAATCAGCGAAGCGGCGGCGAGGACCAGTGGGAACTCCAGCCATCCCGGTAGACCCACCTTTGCCGCCCAGAGATAACCGGCGACGATCAAGGGCTGGTGCATCAGATAGATCGGCATGATCGCATCGCCGAAATAACGCTGGATGGGCGACTCGCTTTGCAGACGCGCGGCGCCGAAGGCGAGCACGGCAAAGACGGCCGTGGCGCCAAACAGGCCGCTGACGAAATCCTTGACCACAAGCGGAAGCGCTGGCCCCGCAACCAGCTTGGCAGCGGTGAGCGAGACGGAGAGGACGCCGAGCCCCAGAGCCGCTGGATAGAGCCAATGGGTCGAGTCCTTCAGGCGCGTCCAGAAGCCATCGGCTCGCACCAGCATCACGCCAAGCAGGAAGGGCGGGATGCACCGCACGTGGCCAGCTGGGTCATCCAAAAACATATCGGTGCGACCGAAGACAGGCTTCAGGAACGCATCGGAGAGAATGAACATGGCCGCCAACCCGGAGCCAATCACCAGGACCGGCTGTCGGGCGACCCGGTCGCACGCGCTCTGGAATGCGTTCGGCGCGAGGCTCCAGACGATCCCTGTCGCAACCGAATAGGTCAGCAGATAGGGGAGGAACCATACATGGCCGAGATCCGGCACCCAGAAGCCGAACAGATTGTGATTGTGGAAGGCATGATCGAAGACATACTCAATGTAATTGTGCCCGCCCGCATGCGGATCCGTGAGGTAGGACATCGTCGGGACGAACAGGATCAGCGCCATCACGAACGGCACGCCCAGACGCAAGATGCGATTCTGGACAAAGCCCGGAAGGTCTTTGCGCTCGAGCATGAAGCGCGTCGCCGCGCCGGCGATGAAGAAGACGAGCGAGATGCGCCAGGGCGCCAGGGCTTCAAGAAAGAGATCGCCCCACATGCCCGCATTCGCGCTGTGCACGCGCCAGGGCACGGTGCGATAGACATAAAGGACATGCGTAAGGATCAGCAGGCCCAGCGCGCCAACGCGCAGCCAGTCAAGATCATAACGACGCTGAAGAGCGCTCTTCCCCGGCATTGGGCCACCTCGCTAGACGCCCCCCGGTGTGTGTCGCTTGCATGAAACGCGCCGCGGATCGGCTGCGCGACTCCCCGAAACGGGAATCTTCGCGACAAGCCGTAATCAATTGTATCAAAGGCCCGCGCTTGGTTGATTACGCTCCCGTTATTCGCGTCGGAGACGCAAATTTCGATAGCCTGCTCAGCAGTTGCACGCGGCCTTTGGCAGGTCTGGAACGGCGCGGATTAACGCTACTGCACGACGATGGTGATCTTGTCCGACATGATCGGCGTCGGCTTGTGCAATTCGTGATTCATGTCGCCAAAGACCAGCTGCAGCGTGTGGGAACCCGGCGGCAGGTCGAGCACGGTTTCCGTCTGGCCGCCGCCGAAGTGAAGATGCTGGGCGTCGTTCGGAATAGCGAACTGCTTTTCTTCATCCGACAGTTCGGTGTCGATCATCAGATGATGGTGGCCCGTGTTGGGTTTGTCGGTGAGCGCCGGGGCAACGCCAATTCCGTAGACGCCAAAGACGACGCGGAAAGGCGACCTTACGGTCTGCCCGTCACGCAGATTCACGAAATAGACAGCTGGCCCGGCGTCGCCATGGAGCTTCGTCGCCTCGGCGTCGCGGGCGGCGACAGCCTCAGTCACAGCCTTGTCCACTTCTGCTTTCACGACCGCCGGATCGGGCGCTGCGGCATCGGTCGAACCGCCATTGCAGGCGGTCAACGCAAAGGCCAGGAATGGAACGGCGATGAGGCTGTACAGGCGCATGATCGGTCTCCTCGGGTCAGCGCATGAGATAGCACGCTAGCAAACAGGGGCCAGCCAAAACGGGACAATAACCCGTTAGATCATGCGTGATTTGCGCGCCATTGCGGCAGGCCCGCCGCATCGGTGCGGAGGCGGCCGCGCAGGCCGACGGGATACCGCTCAGCCGACATCAACAGGGCGAGATCATCGGCGCCGTCGGCCGGTACGCGAGCCAGCGTTCGGGCGCCCGAATCGAGCCGGGCGATGACAGCGCCGTATGCCGGCTGGCCGGACGGATCGAACAGTACGGTGAAGGTCTCGAGCGTCCCCTCGCCGTCCGGTGTTTCATCGATCGGGACGGGTGGACCGAGCACGGGATCAGCGGCGGCCTGCGCGCCCATGTCGATCAGCGCGTCGGCGCGATTGTCGCGCGCCTGCGGCTCGCGGCCGACGATCAGGGCGTGATGCTTGGTGACGAACTCGCCCTGGCCATAGAGCAGACCGCGCGTTGTGCCTGCCCTCACCTTGCGCACCATCGCACAGGCCGCGTGGGACATGTAGTTGTTGAGCGGGCCACCGAAGAAGCTGAGACCGCCGGTGACGCTGGTGGGATGATCCATAGGAAGCCCCAGCGTGCGCCGCGCCAGCTTCGGCACGACGGGGAAGCAGGAATAGAGCTCGACGGCGTCGAAGCTTCCGGCGTGGCGCTGCATGGTGTTGAGGACAGCGGCCTGTGCATGGCTTTGCACGAACTGCGGACGCGTGAGCCAGTCACGCGGCTCGTTGGCGACAGCGCCTGCGCCGATGAAAGCAAGCTGATCCTCTGGAATGCCTGCAGCGCGCGCCTTCGCCAGCGATGTGATGATGATCGCAGCGCCCTGATTCACATTCGGGTTGGCGACCATGCGCTTCGGGTAGGGCCACGAGATCATGCGATTGTCGCCGGACGGCGTTGCGATCTCGGCGGGAGTCAGCTCCTTGCGCAACCATGCATAGGGGTTGCGGGCGGCTGCGGCGCTGTTGGCGGCCCAGAGCAAGGCCGACTCCTGTTGCGCCCCTTCCGGCGTCTGGCCCCAGTGATGCGCGCTGGCGATATCGTAGAGCGGGTAGACGTTGATCGGCCAGGCGACGCCCTGTCTTACCGCGAGCGCATGGACATAGTCGGCCGCGCGCTGGAAACGGGGTGCGTCGACGGCATAGGGCGTCCAGGGTAGCTCGACGCCGGCGCGCTTGGCATGATTGACCGCGTGCTGGGCTTCGCCGCCGGTGACAAGACCGACGACGCTCTCGCCGTTTGCGATGCGGCGGGCGGCTTCGTGCAGGTAGCGGATCGGGCTTTCGCCGCCGACCGGGCCATAGACGGCGCGTTTCGGCGAGACGCCAAGCTTCTCGCACAGCAGTGCAGCGGTATCGGAGTAGCGCCATGAGACGAGGCCGACGATGTCGATGGAGTCGACCTCGCTGAGGAGGCCCCTCGCCTCGGCGTCAGCAAGACGGGCCGCCGCAACCATCAGCGCGACAGGTTCAAGCGCCTGGGTGACATCTTTCGGGCGGTCGGCGATCTCGCCGATGCCGGCGATGACGGGAATACGGTCTGGAGAGAGGCTCATGTGCGATCAAGAGCGCATTGCGCGAGAGCCGGCAACGGTGTCGTTGAGAGACGTCCTCACCTGTCCTCCCCATTTATGGGGAGGGACCTTGTTGAGCGTACTTACCCAGCATCGAAGGCCGGTGATGCAACAGGGTTCCTCCCCATTTATGGGGAGGTCAGGTGGGGTCTCTATCGGCAGGCGAGAGACTTCACCATGCCGCGAATACCCGCGCCGGTCAGCCCTGCTCCAGCTGGGCGAGGCGTTCGGCCTGATCCTCGGCGATCAGGGCGTCGAGCATTTCGTCGATCTCGCCCTCGATGAAGATGTCGAGATTGTAGAGCGTCTTGTTGATGCGGTGGTCGGTGACCCGGCCCTGGGGGAAGTTGTAGGTGCGGATGCGCTCTGAGCGGTCGCCGGAACCGACCTGCAGCTTGCGCGCTTCGGCGCGGGCCGTGTCCTTCATCTCACGCTCGCGCTCGTAGAGACGGATCTTGAGCTGCTCCATCGCCTTGCGGCGGTTCTCATGCTGCGATTTTTCCGACGAGGTGACGACGATGCCTGTCGGCAGGTGGGTGATGCGCACGGCCGAGTCGGTCTTGTTGACGTGCTGGCCGCCCGCGCCCGACGACCGATAGGTGTCGATGCGGATGTCCTGATCCTTGACGTCGATATTCACTTCCTCGGGCACGGGAAGGATGGCGACGGTGGCGGCGGAGGTATGGATGCGACCCTGCGCTTCGGTAGCGGGAACACGCTGAACGCGATGGACACCGCTTTCGAATTTCATGCGGCCGAACACGCCGGACCCATTGAGCTGGCCGACGATCTCTTTGTAGCCGCCCATCTCGCCCTCCGTGGCGGAGACGAGTTCGACCTGCCAGCCGCGCTTTGAGGCATAGCGCTGGTACATGCGCCAGAGATCGCCCGCGAACAGGGCGGCCTCGTCACCACCCGTGCCGGCGCGCACCTCGATGATGGCGGACCCGTCATCGTCGCGGTCACGCGGCAGAAGCATCAACTGCATCTCGCGCTCGACGCCCGGCAGACGCTCGCGGATATCGGCGCGCTCCTCAGCCGCCATGTTGACCAGATCGCGGTCGGCGTCTTCATCCTCGATCAGCGCTTCGGCCTCGGCGAGTTGGGCGCGCAAGGTCATCACCTCGCGCGCCTTCTCGGCCACGCGCTTCAGTTCCGAATGGTCGCGACTGAGCTGCACGATCTCTTTCGGATCAGTGGCGACGCCCATGCGCGCCTCGACCTGGTCGAACCGGTCGATCATCTGGCGCAGGCGGGATTCGGGGAGTGCGGACATGGCGCGACGCTATGCGCCAGAGCGGGACGCCATGTCCAGCCTCCCCGGCTCGGGATCAAAGCCGGCCGACAGACCGGCGCAGACGGGAGGTGATATTTCATTTGCAGTGCAGTATAGTTTGCGATACAGACTTAAAGAAGCTGAGACGGAGATCGCGATGCAGGCTTCGCCGCTTGAGAACGCACTTTACCGCAACAGCTTCGACGACGGCTGGCTGGATCTTGTTGTCGGTGCGGGTCTGGTCGGCGCGGGATTGCTTTGGCTGTCCGGCGGAATCGTGTGGACGGCGCCGCTTCCCGCCGTGCTGATCCCGCTCTGGATTGCAGGGCGCAACAGCCTGATTGCGCCGCGTATGGCGGAAGCCCGTTTCAGGCCGACCCGCGAAGCGATGAACCGGCGGATGTTTGGCGGCTGGCTGCTCGCCGGCGTTGGCGCTCTCGCCATCGCAGCGATCGTCTTCGCGATGGCGCGCGGCTCAGACTGGATGCGTGTTGCGGATGCTCGAAGCTGGGCCGTGGCCATACCAAACGTGCTGATTGGCGCGGGCTTGTTGGCCGGGCTGGTACTCGGCGCAAAACGCTTCGCACTCTACGCCGCCATCGCAATAGCAATTGGCGCAGGCGGGGCGATAGCAGGAACCGATGAACCCGGCGCCCTGATCGCGGCGGCCGGAGCGGTTGTACTGCTGGTCGGCGTCGTGATGATGGTCCGCTTCATGCGCGACCACCCGCTGAACGGAGATGACGCAGGTGAGTAAGCCCGTCGTCCGCGAACTGCAGGATGTACTTGATCTGGATCGCACAATTCACGAACCCGCCCGGCTTGTGATTCTCGCCGTGCTGAATGCGCTTGAGAGCGCGGACTTCACCTATCTGATGGACCAGACGCGGATGACGCAGGGCAACCTCTCCGCGCATCTCAGCAAGCTCGAAACGGCCGGCTACATTTCGATCGCCAAGTCGTTCGAAGCCAAGCGACCGCGCACGACGCTGCGCATCACGCCCTCAGGCGCCACGCAACTCGTCGCGCACGCAAGGAAGCTGAGCCGCTTTGTCACGATGATCGGCGTCAAGCCTGACAAGCCAAAGAAATGAAGCGGAGGCGGCGGCCATGAAGCTCTTCAACAACATCTACTTCATTGCGGCCTGTTCGGCGGTGTCGTGGCTGATGGTGCTGCTCTATGCCACGCGGGCAAATGGCACGGATACGCATGGCGATGCGTCATTCCAGCTTGTGGTGTGGACAATCTTCGCGCTGGCCTGGAGCGCAAGACTGCTGCTGAAGACCCATGGCAACCTCAGCCGACGACACTAGCGTCGCAGAACCGGCCTCCGCCGATTTCGCCGATCGCGTGGGGCTTGGCGGCGGAGCGTGGAATGCTAGCGTGCGGCGGGGTCACGCTAACACGAGACGACATCATGAAACCTGCGATTGCCGTCATGCTGCTTGCCGGGCTTGCGGCCTGCGCCAGCGAACCGACAGGCCTGTCTCCGCCCTTCTCGCCGCCGTTTGCGAGCCCGGTCGCCTCTGACAAGGCGGCTGGCGGCGCGGCAGAGACAGAAACCGTGCTGGGCGTGATCGACACATTCCTGCTGGCGGTGGGCAATGGCGACCGCGATCTGCAGAAGTCGATCGAGTTATCCGATGGCGGACTGGCGATCTATCGCACACGCGATGGCGCGCCCGGACCGGTGCGTCGCATGCCGGCGAGCGATTTCCAGAAGCCGACGCCCGACCATGATCCATTTGTCGAAATGTACTGGTCGCCGAAGGTCGATGTGCGTGGATCTTTCGCGCAGGTGTGGTCGCCCTACGTGCTGTTCGACAATGGCGCGCCCGTGCATTGCGGCATCAACGCCTTCCAGTTGGTGAAGCTGGATGGCGCATGGAAGATCCATTCGGCGCTATCGAGTATGGAGCCGGATGCGTGCGAAGAAATGGACGCGGCCAACGCCGTTGGCCTGCGTCCGCGCGACGGATGGAAAGAAACGCCGCTGCAATAGCGGCGCACCCTACTCCTTGTCCGCCGGGATCAAGCCGGCGTCCTGCATGCGGCCGATCATCAGCGCATTGTACATGCCGTGATTGCCTTCGTGGCAGGCGTATTCCCACACGCCGGGCGAGCGGCTGAATTCGTACTCGCCGCCCCATGGCTCGGCCCACACCAGCGGATCCTCGACCTTGAACTGATAGAGCAGCCGGTCATCAGCAACGAGCGTGAAGCGCTCGGTGACCTTCAGCTGGTCGGAGGCGTAGAAGAAATACTGCTCCGGGTGGAAGTTGATCGTCTCCACCACCAGCGAGTCGCCCTCGTACCATCCGATTGAATCGCCCATCCACGGACGCGTGACAGCAGAAGCAGGATTGTGCTTTGCGTTGAGACGAATGATGCGGGTGTCGTGGATCGTCTCCGCCATGATGGCGACAGCCTCGGTGCCCTGCGTGATCTGGTAGTTGGTGTTGTAGGCGGCTGCGCGCAGGACCGCGCCGGCCTGACTTGGCCAGAATATGCAGCGCTCCGCGCCGGAGCGGACTTCGTAGGAATCGAGGTCGCCGACGTCGGGCGTAAAGAAGATGGTCTGCAGCGGGCTGGTCTGCTTCGGTGGGGCGTCTGCCTTGCGCGCCGGGATGCGGCCGCTTTCGGGGAAAGTGACGAGGGACGTGCGCGGCTCGCCGCCGACGCGCATCACCCTGTTGTTGTTGCCGACCCAATAGGAGTTGTAGCCGCCGGTACGGCCATCGTCCGGCACGCCCTCGCCCGGATCGGTCGGCGCATTGGCGGCGGCCCAGCGTTTGTCAGCCCCGCCCTCGCGCTGCTCAACTTCCAGGGGCGTGAGCACCTTGCGCGCGCCCATGCTTGCGGGCCGTTCGAACGGCGTGAGCGATTCATTGCCCCACGCGCCGGAGAAGTCCGGCTGGCCCATGGCGTTGCGCTCGGGCTCCCAGCCCGACGCCATGGCCTCCTCTGGTGGCGTCCAGTCCTGCGCGACGGCGGGCGCGCAAAGAGCGAGGGCGGCAGCCGCAAGCAACGCCGCGCGGAAGGGACGGATCGGCATGGTCTCCTCCTGTCTGCTTATGTGGGAGCAGTTTGCAGTCTGTTTAGACTGCTGGAGCGGAGACGGCAAGTTTGCCCGGGCCGGAGTGCCTAGGTCTCCAGTTCGACATCCCAGTAGAGATAGTCGAGCCAGGTTTCGTGCAGGTGGTTGGGCGGGAATTTGCGCCCCTGCTCCTGCAGCTGGAACGTGGTGGGCCGGTGCGGCCGGTGCGAGGGATGCATGCCGATCTCGTGCGCCATGCGTCCGCCCTTGCGCAGATTGCAGGGGCTGCAGGCCGCCACGATGTTGTCCCAGCTGGTGCGCCCGCCCTTGGAGCGAGGAACCAGGTGGTCAAACGTCAGGTCCTCTGGCGAACCGCAATAGACGCACTTGAAGCCATCGCGCAGGAAGACGTTGAAGCGCGTGAACGCCGGCTGGCGATCCTGTTTCACGAATTCACGCAGGGCGATGACCGACGGCAGCCGCATCGTCAGCGAAGGCGAGCGGACATACTCGTCGTATTCCGCGACCACATCGACGCGTTCGAGGAAGACAGACTTCACCACCTCCTGCCACGGCCACAGCGAGAGCGGATAGTAGGACAGCGGACGGAAATCGGCATTGAGAACGAGGGCAGGCCACCCGTTCGGCGCATGTGTAACTACCTGGGTCATCAGGTACCCGTCGTCTATGACGATCAGGCAGCGCCACCCGCCAGGGACCGTCAGGTTCCCCAGCTGCGCCACATGGCTCCAGCAGCCGGGGTGAGCGATTCTCTCGCATAACATCGTGACAGGGCGGCTACATGTCCAGTCATCTTCTGTTAACCCCTCGCAAACCATCGGGCCGGAGAGGCGCGGAGGTCACGCTCCACCGCGCTGTTCCTCGCGGACGGCGTTGATATAGGACCACAGCATATGGGCGGCGACGCCCCTGTAGGGCCGCCAGCGCTCTCCTGTTTTCAGGAATTTCATAGGCGGATGACGTTTCCGCTGGCCGGTGATCATCCGGTAGGCCTCGGAAAGGCCGATGTCGGCATGCGGAAAGACATCCCAGCGGCCGAGGCAGAACATCAGATAGACATCCGCCGTCCACGGGCCGATGCCTTTCACGGCGACAAGCTCGGCCTGGGCGTCGGCATCACTGGCGCGGGCCACGCGGCGGAGATTAAGCGCGCCGGACTCGACCGCCTCGGCGATGGAGCGGATATGCGCGATCTTGGGCCGCGACAGGCCGCAGGCGCGCAGGCCGTCGATGTCGGCAGCCAGCACGGCGGCAGGCGTGATCTTTCCTAGCTGCATCTCCACCCTGCCCCAGATCGTGCCGGCGGCCTTCGTCGAGAGCTGCTGGTAGGCGATGATGCGCGCGAGGCCGGCATAGCCAGCGGGCCGCGTGCGCCATTCGGGCACGCCGACCCGCTCGTGCGCCGCACCGATCACGTCGCAGGACTTCGCAAGCGCCTTCACGGCGCGCGCAAGCTGCTTCGGGTCAGTGACGTTGAGTGTGGCGGCAGGCGACATGGAACGGAGGCTTTCACCGCGGCCGGACTTGCGCAAGCGGCCGGCGATCAGCCTGCTGACATCCGGCGTCAGCACGCTTGCCTTCCGAATAGGGCACGCCGCAGCCCAGCGATGGCGGCTTACGCAACGTGCGATGGCCATGGTCTTCCGTTCGCAGCGATATCGCGGCAAGGTCCGGCGGGCGGAGGCGGAATCTGCGATGCTCTATTACATCCTCATCGGCGTGGCCGTGCTTGTCGCGGCGGCCATTATCTGGCTTTACAACGTGCTCGTCGGCCGGTGGCAGATGGTCAATAATGGCTGGGCCGATATCGACGTGCAGCTCAAACGCCGGTCGGATCTTGTCCCGCGCCTTGTCGAGATCGTTGGCGGTTATGCCAGCCATGAGCGCGAGACGCTGGAAGAGGTGACCGAGAAACGCGCGCTGACCGAAGACGCAGGCGAGGACCCCGAGCGGCGGGGCGCGGCCGAAAGCGAGCTGTCGAAGCCTGTCGCGCGGCTGATCGCGCTGGCCGAAGCCTATCCCGATCTCAAGGCCAATGAGAGTTTCGCGGCGCTGCAGAAGGAGCTGGTTGAGACCGAGAACCAGATCGAGATGTCGCGGCGCTTCTACAACGGTGCCGTTCGCGAACTGAACACGCTGGTGCAGACCTTTCCGGCAAGCCTGGTCGCGGGTGTGGCGGGCTTCTCGACGCGTCCCTATTTCGAGATCGAACCGGTGGAGCGTGTGCTGCCTCAGGTGAAGTTGGCGTCGACATGATACGGCTGCGCATCTTCCTTCTGGCGCTGCTTGGTTTTCTTTCCATTCAGCCCGCCATCGCTGAAGAAGCGATCACGCGCTTCGATGTCACGATTGCGGTCGAGACGAATGCAGACATCGTCGTCACCGAACGGATTGCCGTCGAGGCTGAAGGCGCCTCGATCCGGCGCGGCATCTTCCGAGACCTGCCCCGCTACTTCGAGAGCGACAGCGCCAGGCTTCCCTATACCTACGACGTGATCGAGGTCTTGCGCGACGGCCAGCGCGAGCCCTACGAGACCGAGACCGACGGCAACGCCTTTCGCATCCGCATCGGGAGTGAGGACGTGTTCCTTGATCCCGGCCCGTACACCTACGAGATTCGCTATCGCGTGCGGAATCAGGTGCGGTATTTCGACGACCATGACGAAATCTACTGGAACGCAACCGGCAATTTCTGGCTCTTTCCGATCCGGTCGGCCGAAGCCAGCGTGGTCCTGTCGCCCGACGCGGATGTGCTCGGGGTTGACGCTTTCACCGGATATCTCGGCAGCCCGGGAACGGATTACGCCTATTCCAGACAGGGCGAAGCGCTTGTGTTCGAGACAACGCGTGAGCTGCAAGCGCGCGAAGGCCTCACCGTATCGGTCCGCATCGCCAAGGGGCTGATCGATCCGCCATCCGCTGCGGATGAAGCCTGGCTCTGGTGGCAACGCAATGGCTCGCTTACGATTCTCGGCGGATCGTTTCTTGTGCTGTTCTGGTTCTTCCTGCGGAGCTTCGACCGTGTCGGGCGCGATCCGCCCAAGGGGCCGGTGTTCCCGCGTTATGAACCTCCCAAGGGCTATTCTCCGGCGGCTGCGCATCACATCTACTATCGCGGGCTGCGGCAGCATCAGGCGCTGATCGCGACGCTGATGAATCTCGCCGTGAAAGGGCGCATCTCGATCGATGCGTCGGACAAGAAGGTCACTGACCTCACCTGGACGCCGGACAAGGGCGCTGCGACGGGCCTGATGACCGAGGACACAGCGCTTGAGCGAGGGATTTTCGGCGGCCAGACTCACAAGTCGATCGGCGCCAGATACGATTCCAGCTTCACAGCAGCCTACACCACCTTCCGCAAGGCGCTGTCCAACAAATATGGCGCCGCGTATTTCCGGTGGAATGCGGTCTATACGGTGGCCGGTCTCGTACTGACCGCGATAGGCATGGTCGCCGCCATAAAGCTGGCGACGGTATGGACTGTCTGGCACACCGCAGCCGTGCTGGCGCTGGCAGGGCTCAACCTGCTGTTCCTCTACCTGATGCCCGCGCCGACGCCCAAAGGGCAACAAGTGCGCACCGAGATCGAGGGCTTCCGGCTTTACATGGAGACGGCCGAGAAACTGCAGCTCAATGCGGTTGAGGTTGGCGGCAAAGCGCCGCCGCCAATGACCAAGGAACGGTACGAGACTTTCCTGCCCTATGCCGTCGCGCTCGGCGTCGAGCGGCCATGGACGCGCCATTTCGAGCGGCTGCTTCCAAAGGAGGCTGAAAGCTACAACCCGGGCTGGACGCGTTTCTCTTCCAGCGGCGGACGTTCCCTTTCAAGCCTCAACAGCGCGCTTGTGGCCAGCATGGCGACCGGCGTCTCCAGCGCCCTGCCCCAAAGCTCAAGCTCTTCGGGCGGAGGCGGTGGCGGCTTCTCGGGCGGCGGCGGCGGAGGGGGCGGCGGCGGCGGCTGGTAGCAGAGGCGCCAATCCGGCGATTTGCGATTGTTGCGCTGGCCTCTGTGAGACGGCTGTGAGCTTTGATATGCAGGCGCCATGTCAAAGCAGTCCCCCATTCGCAAACTCCGCCGTGACCGGTCGCGGCTGGTTCAGGAGCTGAGCCTGGCCGAGGGCACGGGCGATGCGGCGTCCGTGCCGGTGCTGCGCAAGCGCATTGGCGATCTGGACAAGGAAATTGCGGCGCTGGAAGCAAAGCGACCCGGTTAGGCGGGCGCGCACCAGAGGCACCAGAATTCCGGCGGGCGATAGAAGGTAACCAGCCTGCCCGCCGTGATGACGCCAAGCCAGCAGGCCAGCGAAATGAAGCCGATGAGGCGCGCGCGCATGGGCGCCGGTTCCTCGGGCTCAAGCGCGCTGATGGCCCGCGACGTCGTCAGATAGAATACCGCCATGTTGATCCCGGCGAGCGCCATGAGGGAGAGCTTGGTCTGGATGGCGGGATTATAGAGATACTGGCCGGGTGCGCTGACGATGAACATGAAGCCGGTGGTTGCGCAGAGGAGATAGCCCGCGACCCCGAACGGCACGAGGCGATGCAGCGCTTTCATGCTGACGCCGCGGGCCAGACCCATCATGCGCAGATCGAACATGCCGACCGTTCCGATCAGGAAGCAAATGCCGAAGAAGTGGATGATTTCCGCAATGGGCCAGCCCCATTGCGAGTTCATCACGCCGAAGATGCCAACATCCTTCGCCCACTGTTCGATGGCGTCAGGGTTGAAGATCGGATCCATCACGACACCATCAGAACTGTGGCGGTGTGAAGCAGCAGCTTGCCGAAGACGACGCCGCCAAGCCAGAGGACAAGCGTCAGCGCGCCAAGCCAGCGCGACCATGGCGGCAGCGGTTCGCCCGCGGCCTCCATCGGGAAGAAGCGGCGCGCCATCCACCGCACGATGAGGCTTGCGGCGATCAGCGACGCAAACTTGAAGCCGAACACGGGATTGGTGAGCGCCTTTGCGGGATAGGCGGCAAGCAGCGCCAGGCCCGAGACGACAGCAAGCCCTGCCCCTGCCCACATGGCAGGAAAGAACCCTGCGAAGCGTTCGAGCCTCGCCTGCGAGGCAAGGCCCATCACGCGCAGGGAGATAACCACGCCCCCGCCGATCAGAAGCGCCATGCCGATCGAGTGGAAGATCAGGGCGATGAAATAGGCGTAGAAGTCTTCCCTCATCCAGATGGAAAAGGGCGACTGTTCGATGGCGGCGAAGACGTCGTTCATTGCGGGGCGGACACTGACACGAAATGACGGAGCGTGTCAGCGCTGCCCCTAGGGACGCTCAAGCCGTCCGGGGACTGAAGGACGCCAGGAAACGGGAGAGGCCATTGTCAGCGCCCGGAGCGGGCGGACCGATCATGAATGGCCGCGCCGTGACCGCACGATGCAGGTCGGCAAAGGCCTGCTTCTCGCCAGCCGACAGGTTTCGCGCAGCGACGAAGTGCATGGGCGAACCGTCAAACGCGCGCTCGCGAATCGGTCCCGTCTCGAGGATGACGATGCCAGCGTGACGCCGGTCGCGGCGGAGGCGCTCCATCAGGCTGGCGACGCCAGCGGCAGGGCCTTCAAGCACCTGCAGGAATACACCTTGATGGAAGAGCATGAGGCCCGTGATGCCAGCCGCTGCATTCGTCGCCTTGGCGCGCAGCCAGATCCGGTCAAGTTCGTCCGCCCGGAGCACGCCAACAGCCGTGCTGAGGTAGACAGTGCGATGCAAGGCTCCGGAAGGCATGGCCGACTCCGTTCCACCCGTTGAGATCATGCATGCTCAAAGGTGAACGGGGAATTAGCGTTTCTGTCACACTACGGTTCCGTCACAAGCTGTGACAGACGCGCAACTTCGTGCGCCAGCGCAATGGTTTCGGTGTCGCCCTGCCCCGTAACGCGCACGGGGCGCCAACGGCGCTGGAAGGCGCGGACAACAGCGGCGGTCGCGTCATCATAGGCGCCGGAGACGTCAAGCGCGTAGCCGATAGTCGCCAGATCGCGCTGATGATTTTTCACCGTGAGACCTGCATCTCCAGTTGCAGCGCCATGCATCATCCACGGTTCGGGGCGGACGGGTTGCGGCCACAGACCGATGCCGGCGTCAGAAAGGCGCTTCCAGGGAAAGAGTTCACCGGGGTCTTCCTTGCGATCGGGCGCGATATCTGAATGCGCGACTATGCGGTTCTGCGGAATCGGCCAGCGCGCGAGAATTCCGTGGCAGAGGTCGATGACGGCGGCGATCTGCGCGTCCGGAAACGGACGATAGCCCCATTCATGACCGGGATTGACGATCTCGATGCCGATCGAGCGGGAGTTGAGATCCTCATCGCCCTGCCATGAGGAGCGCCCGGCATGCCAGGCGCGCTTGTCTTCCGGCACCAGCGCGAAAATGCGGCCGTCTTCCTCCACCATGTAGTGGGCGGAGACGCGCGGCTCCTTGTCCTCGCGCATGCGGGCGAGCGCCGAAAGGCCATCCGGCATGCCGGTATAGTGCAGGACCAGCATATCAAGCGGGTGAAGCCGCTCGTTGAAATTGGGGCTTGGGGCCTCGATCAGGGACAGACTCATTGGCCGATCTTGTCGCCAACCGCGGCCTGAGGGAAGCGGCGGTTGCGGCGCATGCCAATAACGGCGACGCCGGCGAGCGCGATGACCCCGCCGATGATCATGTTCCAGGTGACGCCCTCCCCCAGCAGCACCACGCCGAGAACAACGCCCATCACCGGCGTCATCAGCGTAAGCGGGGACAGGAGCGTCACCTCATAGCGCTTGATCAGACGATAGAAGCTGCCGTGCGCGAAGATGGAAACGCCGCCGACGGCGAAGGCGCTCGCAAGATAGACCCGCCAGTCGAGCGCGGCGTAGGCGATCGCATGGTTGGTCTCGATCAGGAACGACGTGGCCATCAGGGGCGCAATGGAGAACAGGCCGATCCAGGCCTGCAGGCGCATCGCCGGCATCGGATCGATGCGCTTCATCAGGATGTTGGAGACAGCGCCGACGAAGGCCGCGCCCGTCAGGTAGATGATGCCGATGGTGAGCGTGAACTGGCCGGGATCGAAGACGATGATCATGACGCCGGCGAAAGCCAGCACAATGCCGGTTGTGCGCCAGACGCCCACGCGCTCGCCCAGGAAGATGACGGAGAGGATTGTGGTGAAGGGCACGCCGAGCTGCCCCATCACGGCGGCGACGCCTGCCGTGGAGGTGGCGAGGCCGAGGAAGAGGAGACCAAAATGAATGCCGGCCATGCCCATGGCGATCAGGAACATGATGCCGATCTGGCGCGGCGCGGGCAGCAGGAAGGGCGACAGGACAAGCGCCAGCAGGGCGACGCGAACGCCAGCGAAAAAGATCGGCGGCACGCCGCCCTCCGTCACCGTCCAGCGGGTGACGACAAGGTTGAGCGCCCAGAACAGGCACACGGCGACAAGCAGGGCGAAGTCCGCAGGCTTCATGAACGATCGGGAATCGGGAGGAGTTAGCGCAGGTTAGCCAACCGCGCGCGGTTGGCGAGGGGGCGCTTTGGCGCTGGTCTGGAGGAAGGCAGCGCTTAGAGCTCGATCACCCAGCCGTCGGCCGTGCGGCGCGCTTCAAGCGTCTGCGGCGCACCGTCCTCGTCCCCACGGGTCGCGCGGCGGCGCGGGCGGGCGAAGCTGAGGAATACGGCGGCAATCGCCAGCATCAGGCCGATGAAGGTAGCGGCGAACAGGGTGAAGATGGCGGCGGCTACGAGAAATACGCCGAAACCGGCCTTTCCGAGAAAACCGAAGAATCGCTGGAATGCGGCAACGATCCGCGAGCCAATATCGGGCTGGCCAAACGTCTCGGTCATGTCGGGGCTGCCTCCTGAGAAGAAAAGTGCGCCCGAACCGGCGAAAGTCAATCTGCGCGTGTGAGAAAACCGCGCTCCGCACGGATACGTGCATAGGCGGTGGTGATCGCCGCCGATTTCTCGTGCGCCACCGGCTCATATTCGCGCGGGGCGGATTTGGCTCCGGTGATGGTGTCAGGATGGTTCTCGCGCATCAGGCGGCGATAGGCGGCGCGGATCTCCTCGAACGTGGCTTCGTGGGCGACGCCCAGCACGAGGTAGGGATCGTCGGCGTCCGGCCCCATGTGGGCGGCCTTGATGCGGCGAAAGGTGTCGTCGTTGAATTCGAACAGATCCGAGACGCTCTTGAGATAGTCGAGTTCGTCACCCGTGATCGCGCCATCGGACGCAGCGATCTGGAACAGGCCGTCGAGCACGCCTTCGAGCAGGCACGGACGATCACGATATCGTTTGCCGATCCGCCTTGCGTAGGATTCGTAGCCGAGCACGGTCTGTCGCGCGATATCAAAAACCCTGCGCATGGCGGGCTCATCGCCCGGCGCGGTGCGGAACACGCGCGAGAAGGCGGCGACCTCGTCGATCGTTACAAGACCGTCGGCCTTGGCGAGCTTGGCGCCAAGACCAACAACAGCCGCTGTGAATTCAATATCGTTCGGATCCGGTCCGCAGTTGGCCGCGCCGACTTCGGTTCCCGGCGCAGCGTCGTCCTCGAATGCGCGGCGCGCGAGCGAGGACAATTGTGACCAGATGCTCATGCTGGCGTTCTATGACCACATGCGGCGCCATGGCGCAATCGGCATGTCGTAAGGGCCTTGGAATCGCCGCGATGGCCCCCACATGTCAGCAACAGGGAACCGCACGCGGTTCCGGGAGTAAATCCGGCGCAGATATCGCGCCCCACAGGTTCCAGACCCGGCGATCTAGTCCCCCCACGTCCCCCCGCCGGGTGGAAGCGTCGCCGCCGCCCTCAGGGGCCGGCGGCGATTGCTTTTTTGGGGCTGTGTTTGCGGGCTAGTGCTGCGAGGACAGGTGCTTCATCAGGTCGGCGGCGGCCATCACCGGACCTGAAGGTTTGCCGGCGGCGACATTCATCACATCGCGGCGCGAAGCCTGTTGAACCGGCTTCTTTTTGCCGGGGCGTTTCTTGCCGTGAGCCTGAGCGTGTGCGCCGCCTTTGGCGTTGCGCGCGGGAGCCTGGTGCTGTGCGCCCTGCCCTCCCTTGCCGCGCCTGCGGCGCCGGCCACGACGTGCGTCTTCCACGCCTTCGCGGGCTTCGCGCATATCCTGACGGCGCGGCTGCGGATCACCATGCGGTTCGGCCTTTGCGCCGCGCTTGGCTTCCATGTTCGCATTGGCCGAGAGCTGCGCCAGGATCGGATCGTTGCGGCGGTCGGATGACGGGATCTTCTGGCGCGTCACGCGCTCGATGTCGCGCAGCAGCGGGCGTTCATCCTCGGCGCAGAAGGCGACAGCGGACCCATCCTTGCCGGCGCGGGCCGTGCGGCCGATGCGGTGGACATACTGTTCGGGAACCTCAGGCAGTTCGAACTGCACGACGTGGCTCACCGACGAGATGTCGATGCCGCGGGCGGCGATATCGGTGGCGACCAGTGCGCGCACCTTGCCGTCCTTGAAGGCGGCCAGTGATTTCTCGCGCTGGGCCTGGCTCTTGTTTCCGTGGATCGCGGCGGAGGGAACCCCGCCGCCATCGAGGATACGCGCAACCTTGTCAGCGCCGCGCTTGGTGCGCGTGAAGACAAGAACGCGGGAGAAGGACGGATTGGAGAAAAGCTCCGTGAGCAGGCCGCGCTTGCGGTTGGCTTCAACGAAGACAACCTGCTGGTTGATGCGCTCGACCGTGGTGGCGGGCGGCGTTACAGAAACCTTCAGCGGATCGGTGAGCAGGTCGTTCGCCAGCTTCTCGATGTCGGACGGCATGGTCGCGGAGAAGAACAGGTTCTGACGCTGGGCCGGCAGATGACGCACGATGCGGCGGATCGGATCGATGAAGCCCATGTCGAGCATCTGGTCGGCCTCGTCGAGCACGAAGATCTCGAGCTTCGAGAGGTCGGCGTCCTTCTCACCAAGGTGATCGAGCAGACGGCCGGGGGCGGCGACGAGAACATCGACGCCGCGGGCGAGCGCCTGACGCTGCGGGTTGTGGCCGACGCCGCCGAACACGGTGGCGACCGAGAAGCCAAGCTCGGCGCCATAGGCGCGGAACTGATCGGCGATCTGCGAGGCAAGCTCACGCGTCGGCGAAAGCACCAGAGCGCGGCAGCCGCGCTTGGGCGCGGCTTTCCGGTTCGCAGCGAGGCGATGGAGGATGGGAAGCGCGAAGGCGGCGGTCTTGCCGGTGCCGGTCTGGGCGATGCCGAGAAGGTCGCGGCCGGCCATAACGCCGGGGATAGCGGAAAGCTGGATCGGAGTGGGCTGGGTATAGCCCTTCTGGTTCAGCGCCGCGAGAATCGAGGCGTTGAGGCCAAGGTCTGAGAATTGGGTCAAACGTATTTCTTTCGTGTGCGCGAGCAGCGAACCGCCGTGCCTTTCACGGGTTCGCCTGAAGCGCTGTCTTCCGGGGAAAGCCCGGCGTGTGCGGGCGTTCATGCGATCTTTTCAGGGCGCTCAACGGGCCGGGACCTGCTTCTCAGGACCCTCACGCAGCCGGAGCGCCGATAGCGTTCGCGCACATCATGGCTTGCGAACACGCGGCGCATATCGGGCCATGACCCCTCAAAGTCAAGTTAACGGACCTGCATGTGGCGCATTGGCCGCATGTGTGAAGGGAAAAGAGGCGACGGAAGGGAAGCTCAGGCGCCGATCATCAGCGCGCCGACCAGCAAGCCGATTTCGAGGCGCATCCAGGAGAGGTTGATACGTCCGAACGTACCTGCGAGCGCCGCCGCCATTCACCCCTCCACGCTGTACGCCGAAGCGTCAGGAGCAGCCTAGGCAGGCCTCGCCTGGCCGCAATCGAACGCACCCGGCAGGCGAGGTCCACAAGGGAACCACGCCTGATCGTGTTGTCAGCCTGACCAAGCTGGTTCACACGCATCGGCCATGAGCAACTCGGTGCAGAAGCGCGCGATTGTCGTCGGCGCCGGTCCGGCGGGACTGGCGGCGGCAGAGGTGCTCGGCGAGGCCGGCTGGCGCGTTGCGATTCACGAACGGATGCCAAATCCGGCGCGGAAATTCCTGCTGGCCGGACGCGGCGGACTCAACCTCACGCATTCGGAGCCGCTGGAAACTTTCCTCGACAAGTATGGCGCGGCGCGCCGGCAGCTTGAGCCGGCGATACGCGCTTTCACGCCGGATGACCTCCGCGCGTGGGCGGCTGGTCTGGGCGTCGAGACCTTCGTCGGGTCGAGCGGCCGCGTTTTTCCGACGCAGATGAAGGCCTCTCCCCTCCTGCGCGCATGGTTGGCGCGGCTGTCGGGGCTCGACGTGGAGCTCGTGACGCGCTCACGCTGGACCGGGTGGGACGGCGACAGCCTGACATTCGAGACGCCGGCTGGTGTGCATGTCGAGCAGCCGGATGCGACCATTCTGGCGTTGGGCGGGGCAAGCTGGCCGCGCCTGGGATCGGATGGAAGCTGGACGGCGGCGCTTGCAGAGCGCGGTGTCGGCATCACGCAGCTGCAGCCATCGAACAGCGGCTTCCGGGTCGAATGGTCAGACGTCTTCCGTGATCGGTTCGCGGGCGAGCCAGTCAAGGCGGCGGCGTTTATCTTCGCTGGCGGGTTCAACGCCTACAACATCCGCGGCGAGGCGATCATCACGCGCGAGGGAATTGAAGGCGGGGCCATCTATGCAATGTCCTCCGCCCTGCGCGACTTCATCGCGCAGACGGGACGCGCTTATGTCACGATCGATCTCGCGCCTGACCTCCCGATGGATGCGCTTGCGCAGCGCCTCCACGCCAGCGCCAAGATATCCATGGCGAACCGGTTGCGCAGGGCCGGGCTTTCTCCGCTGGCCGCCGGTCTTGTCCGTGAAGACCGCCAGGCGGGCGGCGCCGCATTGCCGACCGAAGCAGACCATCTCGCCGATCGCATCAAGTGCTGCACGATCCGACTGACCGCAGCCGCACCGATCGAGCGGGCGATATCGACGGCAGGCGGGATCAGCTGGAACAGCGTCAATGATGACTATTCGCTCAAAGCGATACCGCACACCTTTGTGGCCGGCGAAATGCTCGACTGGGAAGCGCCGACCGGCGGCTATCTCTTGCAGGCGTGTTTCGCCACGGGCCGCGCAGCGGCGCGCGGCGTTCTCGGCGCCGCCTAGAATGCGCCTGCGATCGTGAGGGTCACATTGCGGCCCATGGTTGAAGAGCGGAATTCGTCGAAGGCTTCAACACGTGTCGGCGGCGCGTAGTACAGGCGATCCGTTTCCTTCTCGACATCCAGCAGGTTAGCCGCCGTCAAACGCACAAGCAGGCCGCCAAGCAGCGCTGTCGTCTCGACGAACAGATCCACATTGGGCTCGCTCGGTTCAATGGTCTCCAGCCGGTCACCACGATAGTTCGGCAGAGGGCCAACGGTGTTCACCTTGGCGCCCCACGCGACCTTGATGTCAGGCATGTCCTGGCGGAAATCGAGCGTCCAGTCGAACTCCTGTTCCGCCGAAATCTGGCGCTTCTGCAACAGGACGGGGTCAGTGACTTCGGAATCCTGCGCGCCGACATTCAGCTTCAGGAGACCGCCGGTGACGCCGACCCCGTCAAGCGGCAGGGTCGCCTCGATACGCGCGCCCCACCGCTTGCCGTCGCCGATATTGCCCACCGCTGTGCAGGCTCCGGCCGTCAGGGCCGGGGTGGTGCAGACGCCAGCCACCTGGATCAGATCCTGTGTATCTTCGATGTCGTCGTAGAAGCCCGTGATCGACAGCGAACCGCGTTCGCCCAGCTGGCGCTTCCACTGCAGACTGGATTTCCAGGTCTGC
Source organism: Hyphomonadaceae bacterium (assembly GCA_041398245.1). Classification (GTDB taxonomy): domain Bacteria; phylum Pseudomonadota; class Alphaproteobacteria; order Caulobacterales; family Hyphomonadaceae; genus UBA7672. The sequence goes on along the minus strand of JAWKVC010000006.1, from coordinate 32,489 downwards.
TCCGGCACGAGCTGAGGATTGCCGACATTTGCCTGCGTCGAGATCGAGTTGAGCCCGGTGGCGAAGTCACCGAAATCGAGCTGGGACACCTCGCGACCAATCGACAGGCGCCACTGGTCCTCGGCGCCGGGCTGCCAGGTGGCGACGACGCGCGGCTTGGAATAGGTGAAGTCACGCTCGACATCCGGCGCGACAGGTTGCGAAATGGTCTGGCTGATCGTTGAGGATTCATAATTGAATCCGGCTTCAAGCGTCAGCTGCTGACTGATCCGCCAGACATCGTTGATGGAAGCCTCAACGCGATCTTCTTCCACCTTTGTGGACGCGACAGGAATGGCGACGGGCGCATAGGGACCGCCAATCGGGCCAACGAGGCTCTGGCGGTTCACACGCCGATAGTTGTAGGCGCCCTCAAGCCCCAGTTCGATCGTGTGCTGCGTATCCGGCTTGGTTGTCCAGACGCCACGCAGCACATGTTCTCCCGCACGGTTCTCCGAATCGTCGACCTGATCGACCTGGGGAGCGATGAGCGGGTTCAGGCCGAGCGTCAGCACCTGCTGCGGGCGCCAGTTCACGAGCCGGTTCACCGAAATCAGTTTGACTGCATTCTGGCCGTCAAACTTGTGCTCATAGTCGCCGCCGAGATCGACATACCAGATGTCCTTCTCTTCGTAGTCGAACGCGATCACGCCCAGTGGCGCGCCACCCGCAAGGGTCGCGCTCGCGGCAGCATTGGTCGTGTACCAACGCGGCAGGATACGGAAGTTGGCGTTGAACGTATCGCGCGGACTTGGCGTCCAGTTGGCGACGCCGGTGATCAGCAGCTCGTTGACCTGCTGCTGATAGAATTCGTCCTGCGTCCGCGTCACCACGCCCAGCATGTCGCGGAACGTCGCGTCGACTTCCTCGCGCTCGCCGAGGCTTGTTCCCTGTATAGCGAGACGGAAACCGAAATTGTCGGTCTTCCACGATCGCGTGCCGCCGATCTGGGCGCCGAGCCTGCCCTGTTCGTACCAGCGCGTCGTTGCGGCGAAGGTTGTCGAGACCTTCATCTCGCTGGCCGGTTTCAGGACGACGTTTGCGAGTTCCGTATAGCCGCGCACGTCGAGATCGCCGGCGGCCGAAGCGCGGATCAACTCAATGCGAAGCACATCGCGCGCGGCGATGCGGCTGAGTTCATCCCTCAGGCTGGTCTTGCTGCTGGGGCGCCGACCATCGATAAGCACATTGCCTGCGGCTCCGGCGAATCCGCGCAGGTCCTGTCCCTCGTCGAGCGTGAAGCCCGGCAGCTGGCGCACCATGTCCTCGGCGGTCACGGGATTGAAGCGCGCAAAGAATGTGGGCTCGAATGTCTGGATGCCTTCCGGCGCGCCGGCCGCGTCCTGAGCCGGGACCGCATCCTGAGCGATGGCTCCACCGGCCAGGGCGAAGGAACTCGCGGCAAGCACCAGTATTCGCTTGAAGCCCTTCACGCGTTTCTCCCCCTTCGTCCTGCTTTCCGGAGATGAGGCCGGGCGGACGTTTCTCGATTATGAATCGTTTCTGAAAACCACCTTCAGCCAATCCGGCCGCAACATGCAAGCCGTTCTCAAAAGGCGTTGGAGAGACTTGTCTTCATGGAAAAAAAGAGGGGCGGGCCGTCGCCCGCCCCAGTCCTCGGTTCACGACGACGCCTTCGCCTAGAACCGGTAGCCCGTAGCAACCGTCACAACGAGCGGGTTGATGTCGACGTCCGCATTGATGGTGGTCGCCGGCCCGGCCTGCAGGGTGACGTCGGAGTTGATCCAGATCTTCCGGACGTCGACGTTGACCGACCAATGGTCGTCGAACTTGTAGTCAAAGCCGGCCTGCAGCGCGCCGCCGAAGCTCGAGTCATAGTGGATCGCTGTGACTGGGCCGCCGGACGGCAGCTCTTCGTCGAAGAAGCGCGTGTAGTTCGCGCCGGCGCCGACATAGGGCTGGAAGGCGCCGAAGTCAGTCCAGCGATATTTGAGCGTCAGCGTCGGCGGGAAATGCGAGACCTTGCCGAGATCAACCGTGCCCAGCGCCGTGCCGACCGCCTTCACATCGTGGCGCGCCATGCAGCAGAGCAGTTCGGCCGATATGTTGTCGGTGAAGAAGTATTCGATCTGCAGGCTGGGGACGTACTCGTCCGAGATGTCGACCGTGCCGCCGATGGTGGAGATGGTGGCGGATTCGTCCGGCAGAACGCCGGAGACGCCGACCTTGAACTGGAAGTTGTGAAGCAGATCCTGAGCGGAAGCCGTGCCGGCAAGCGCCAAGGCGCCGGCTGCAAGAATGAGAGAGCGAACAATACGCATGGGAGGATTTCCTTGTCCTTATACGGACAAGGTGCGCCTGCCTCATCCGGCCGGCTTGACCTGCCTCAAGCGAAGATGCGGCGGCCCGCCGCGTCTAGAACGCTAATAGTTCAGGATCGGACGCAGCCAGCGTTCGGCCGTCGCGAGGTCCCACCCCTTGCGCCTCGCATAGTCTTCGACCTGATCCTTCTCGATGCGGCCGACCGCGAAATAGACCGCATCGGGATGCGAGAAATAGAGGCCAGAGACGGAGGCCGGCGGGTTCATCGCAAAGCTGCTCGTCAACTCGATGCCGGCCTTTTCCGTGGCGCCGAGAAGATCGAACAGCGTCTTCTTCTCGGTGTGGTCGGGCTGCGAGGGATAGCCCGGCGCGGGGCGAATACCCTGATACTTCTCGGCGATGAGATCATCGTTCGAGAGCGCTTCGTCCGCGGCATAGCCCCATAGCTCGCGACGTACCTGCTCATGCAGGTACTCGGCGAAGGCTTCGGCAAAGCGGTCCGCCAGCGCCTTCACGATGATGGAGGAATAGTCGTCGCCCTTGTCGACGAATTCCTTCGCCTTTTCGAGTTCGCCATGGCCGGCGGTAACGGCGAAGCCGCCGAGATAGTCCCGGCCTTCCGGAGCGATGAAGTCCGACAGTGAGAACTGGCCCTTCTCGTTGGTCTTTTCCATCTGCTGGCGCAGCATGTGGAAACGCGCGATCTCGGTCTTGCGGGTCTCGTCCTGCCAGACCACGACATCATCGCCCGTCTGATTGGCCGGCCAGAAGCCGACGACGCCCCTCGCCTTGATCCACTGTTCGCCGATCATGCGTTGCAGGATCGCCTGCGTATCTTTCCAGAGCGCCTGCGCGGCTTCGCCGACAACATCGTCTTCGAGGATCATCGGATAGCGGCCGACGAGATCCCAGCTCGCGAAATAGGGCGTCCAGTCGATATAGCGCGCGAGCGTGGCGAGATCGGCCTCGATCGCGCGTACGCCAAGGAAGGAGGGCTTCGGCGGCGCGTAGCCAGCCCAGACGATCTTCGGCGCCAGGGCGCGGGCGTCCCCGATCGCAACGCGGGCCTTTGCCTGCCCGCCCGAGCGGGAGTCGCGGATTTTAGCGTACTTCTCCTTCATCTCGGCCCAGAAGCGATCGCGCGTGTCGTCGCCGATCAGCTGGCTGACCACGCCGACAGCGCGACTTGCGTCTAGCACGTGGACAACGGGCGCCTGCGTGAATTGCGGCTCGATCTTGATGGCCGTGTGGGCCGGGCTGGTCGTGGCGCCGCCGATCAGCAGCGGCTTACGCACGCCGCGCCGCTCCATCTCGGTTGCGAAGTAGACCATCTCGTCGAGCGAGGGCGTGATCAGGCCGGAGAGGCCGATCATGTCGGCGTTCTCATTGGCGGCGGTTTCGAGAATCTTCTCGGCGGGCACCATCACGCCGAGATCGATCACCTTGTAGCCGTTGCACTGCAGGACAACGCCGACAATGTTCTTGCCGATATCGTGCACGTCGCCCTTCACGGTCGCCATCACGACGACGCCGTTGGACTTGTCGGCCATGCCGGTGCGCTGCTTTTCTTCCTCCATGAAGGGCAGCAGATGGGCGACGGCGGCCTTCATCACGCGCGCGGATTTCACCACCTGCGGCAGGAACATCTTACCGGCGCCAAAGAGATCGCCGACGATGTTCATGCCATCCATCAGCGGGCCTTCGATGACATGCAGCGGGCGTTCGGCCTCAAGGCGCGCGGCTTCCGTGTCTTCGACAATGAATTCGGTGATGCCGCTGACGAGGGCGTGGGCAAGGCGATCCTTCACCGGCTTCTCGCGCCACGAAAGATCGACCTTCTTCTCGACACCCTTCTGCCCCCGGAACTTCTCGGCGATCTCCAGCAGGCGGTCTGTCGCATCGGGACGGCGGTTGAGGATCACGTCTTCGACACGCTCCCGTAGCTCCGGGTCGATATTGTCATAGATGTCGAGCTGGCCGGCGTTCACGATCGCCATATCGAAGCCAAGCTTGATGGCATGATAGAGAAAGACCGAGTGCATGGCGCGGCGTACGGGCTCGTTGCCGCGGAAAGAGAAGGAGACGTTGGAAAGACCCCCGGACGTCCGCGCGTAAGGCAGGTTCTGCTTGATGAGGCGGACGCCCTCGAAGAAGTCGACGGCGTAGTTGTTGTGCTCTTCGATACCGGTTGCGACCGCGAAGATGTTCGGGTCAAAGATGATGTCTTCCGGCGGGAAGCCGATGCCGACCAGAAGATCATAAGCGCGCTTCGAGATATCGAACTTGCGCTGCGCCGTTTCGGCCTGGCCCTGCTCGTCAAAGGCCATCACAACCACGGCGGCGCCATAGCTCATCGCCTTGCGCGCCTGTTCGAGGAAAGGCTTCTCGCCCTCCTTCATCGAGATCGAGTTGACGATGGCCTTGCCCTGGACGTTCTTGAGGCCTTCCTCGATCACATCCCATTTGGACGAATCCACCATGATCGGCACGCGCGCGATATCGGGCTCGGCTGCGATGAGGCGCAGGAAGGTGCGCATGGCCAGCTTCGAATCGAGCAGGCCTTCATCCATGTTGACGTCGATGATCTGGGCGCCGTTCTGCACCTGCTGACGCGCGACATCGACCGCCTCGGCATACCTGCCCTCGACGATCAGCTTCTTGAACGCCGCCGAGCCGGTGACGTTCGTGCGCTCGCCAATGTTGATGAAGGTCGCGGTGGATTGGGTCACTGAACTCTACTCCGCAGCCTTCGGGCGGATCATACCCGGCAAGCCGTCTATGCTCTTCGCATTTTTTTCGAGGCGGCTTTCATGCCATTCCTCGACGGGCCGGTTCTCGATGTAGCGCGTGAGCTGGTCGCGCTGGCCCTTGAACTCGTAGAAGGGAACGCCCCAGCCGCAGCTGTCCTGCACCTGCGTGATATCCGCGAAGATGATATCGCGCGCACGCTCATGGCCTGGCGGGAATTTCGCGATTTCTTCGGCGAAGCCCGGATCATTGAACTGCATCACCTGCCCGCGGCCATAAAGGCGCATGATGTTCGCTGCGCCCTCATAGGCGCAGAACATGAAGGTAATGCGGCCGTTCTCGCGCACATGCGCCAGCGTCTCTGCGCCCGAGCCGCCGAGATCGGCGTAGGCGACGCGGTTGGGTCCGATGACGCGGAACGAGTCATAGCCTTTGGGGCTGAGGTTCACGCGACCCGCGTCCGAAAGCGGCGCGGTGGCGACGAAGAACATCTTCTGCGCCTTGATGAAAGCGAGATGCTTGTCTTCCAGCTGGTCATAGAACTTGGCCATGTCCGCTTTCCTACGCTGTTGCGACCCAGCCGCGGAACGTCAATGCAGCATAGATCTGCGTGATTCCCGAGAAGCCAGCCTGACGCATGATTTCAACATCGGCCTCAGGCGACAGGATTGGAAGGCGTGCGTCAACGGCTTCGCGTCCCCTTGCGGCCTTTTCGGGATCTACGCCGGATGCAACGGCAAACGCCTCACAGCGAGACAGCCACAGGGCGCGCTCATTTTGCGGGAAGCTGTGATGCGCTGCGACGAACGGCGCGCCCGGCCTCAGGCGGCGATGCAATTCAGCAAGTGTGCGCAGACGCTCCTCGGGATCAGTGAAGTGCAACGTCAGCAGGCAGGCTGCGGCGTCGAACGGTCCGTCCGGCGCGATATCGATGTAACCCTCATGTAGGTGCACGCGCTCCCTGAGTGGACCAAGCGTCTGCTCAGCCAGCGCCAGCATCTCTACAGAAGGATCGACGCCATCGAAGGTCCAGCCGGGCTGCGCGTCCGCGAATGCCTTCAGCTCCAACCCGCCGCCCGCGCCAAGCACGAGAACGCGCGCATTGGCTGGAGCGCGTTCGGCCAGCAGCACGGCGGCCATTCGCTGCAGACTGGCAAATCCAGGAACAAGCCGCGCGGTTGCTTCCGCATAGCGCGCTACGGCCTGTGGATCGGCAAATGGCGCGAACGCTTCGCTCATGCCAGCTCGAACGGTTCGAGCCCGGCAAGACGCAGGGCCTTGTCGCGGATGGGCGGCTGGCGCGGCTTCACGCCCTTCACATGCTCGGCGACATGGCGGATGTGATCCGGCGTCGTGCCGCAGCAGCCGCCAAGGATGTTGACCAGACCCTCCTTCGCCCATTCCTCGACCGAATGCGCCGTCTGCTCGGGCTTTTCATCATACTGGCCCATTTCGTTGGGCAGGCCGGCGTTCGGATAGGCGGCGACCAGCGTGTCGGCCACGCGGGCCATCTCGGCGATGAACGGACGCATGAGGTCGGCGCCCAGCGCGCAGTTGAAGCCGACAGCAAACGGCTTGGCGTGCTTGACCGAATTCCAGAACGCTTCGGTCGTCTGGCCAGAGAGCGTGCGGCCGGATCGATCGGTAATCGTTCCCGAAATCCAGATCGGCAGCTTCTCCAGACCTTCAGCCTCAAGGTCCATGATCGCCTTGATCGCGGCCTTGCAGTTGAGCGTGTCGGTGATCGTCTCGATCAGGTAGAGGTCTACCCCGCCCTCGTTGAGGGCTTTCACCTGATCGCGATAGGCGTTGTACACCTCGTCGAAGTCGACCGAGCGCGCGCCGGGATCGTTCACGTCTGACGACATGGACAGCATCTTGTTGAGCGGCCCCATCGAACCGGCGAGGAAACGTGGCTTCTCCGGCTCTTTCGCCGTAAAGGCGTCGGCCACTTCGCGCCCGATCCGGGCGCCTTCATAGTTGATGTCCCACACCGCTTTTGCATCGAGCTTGTAGTCGTCCTGGGCGATCACCGTTGCGGAGAAGGTGTTGGTTTCCGAAATGTCGGCGCCGGCCTCGAAATACATGGTGTGGAGCTGCGCCACGAGATCCGGCCGCGTGAGACACAGGATATCGTTGTTGCCTTTCATCTGGCCCTGATGGTCCCTGAAGCGCTCGCCGCGATAGTCCTCCTCGGTGAGGCCCATCTTCTGGAACATCACGCCCCACGATCCGTCGAGGATCAGGATGTGGTCCTTGGCGGCGGCCTTCAGTTTGGCGATGCGATCTGCGCGGGTCATTGGCGGATCTCCGGCTTGATGCCCAGCAGGCGGCAGGTCGACAGCGACAGGCCAGCCCTGTTCATCGTGTAGAAGTGGAAATGGTCGACGCCCTGCTCCGCCAGACGGTGGCAGAGATCGGCGGCGACATGCGCGGTGACAAGGTCGCGCGTTTCCGGATCGTGATCGAGCCCGTCATAGAGTTCGGCGATGCGATGCGGGACGGCGGTGTTACAGAGATCGGCCATGCGCTGCAGGCCCTTGAAATTGGATTGCAGCATGATGCCCGGAACGATGGGCTGGGTGATGCCGGCGGCGCGGGCCTGATCGAGGAATTTGAAGAATACATCGGGATAGAAGAAGAACTGCGTGATCGCCCGCGTCGCGCCGGCGTCGAACTTGCGCTTCAGATTGTCGACCTCCGCTTTCAGCGACGGCGCCTGCGGGTGGACCTCAGGATAGCAACCGACGGAAATGTCGAAGTCCGCGATCTTGCGGGCGCCGGCGATAAGATCGCTGGCGTAGGCGTAGCCGCCCGGATGCGGCTCATACTTCGTGCCGATGCCGGTGGTGGGGTCGCCGCGCAGGGCGACGATCCGCTTCACGCCAGCGCTCCAGTAGCCCTTCAGCACCTGATCGATTTCATCCTTTGTCGCCGCGACGCAGGTGATGTGCCCGGCCGGCTTGAGGCTGGTTTCCTCGACCATACGCTTGACGATGCCGTGTGTGCGCTCGCGCGTGGAACCGCCGGCGCCGTAGGTGACGGACACATAGGACGGCTTCACCGGCTCAAGCCGGCGCACCGAGTCCCACAGCTTGGCCTCCATGTCCGGCGTCTTGGGTGGGAAGAATTCAAAGGAGACGCTTGGCGTTTTGCTCATGCGGCAGACCTCCTGGCGGACTTGGCGACATCAGCCGCCCACACCATCACCGATATTCCCTTCTCGCCGTTCGGGGCATCGAACGTGCGGGAGAAGCTTTGTTCAAAGCCGGCCTTCTCGCTCCATCCGGCGAGGTCGGCCTCGCTGACGCCCAGCCTGCGATGGGCGTGCTGCTCGCGCAGGTGTTCATGGGTATGCGGCGCAAAGTCGACGACGATGACACGACCGCCGGGCTGCAGTACGCGCGCCGCCTCGCGCAGGGCGCGTGAGGGATCGTCGAGGAAATGCAGCACCTGATGGATGATGACGAGGCTGGCGCAACTGTCCGGATAGGGCGTCGCGGTCGCATCGCCATGGCGCACGAATGCGTTTGCCGCTTTCGCGGCTTCAAGCTTGGAGCGGGCGACGGTGAGCATCTGGTGCGACAGGTCGATGCCTTCGACACGGCGGGCGAGGGCAGCGAACAGCGCCAGCATGCGGCCGGTGCCCGTGCCGAAGTCGACCACAAGATCGAACGGTCCCGGCCCGGCGGCGGCAAGCACCGCCTTCTCGATTTCATCCTCGGAATAGTGCAGCGCGCGCAGTTCGTCCCAATGGTCCGCGACGCGGGCGAAGTAGGCGTCAGCGGCGGCAACCCGTTCGGTCTTCACCTCGCGCAGGCGGACAAGGTCACGCTGGACTTCGGGGTCGGCCGGATCGACGGAGCTGACCAGCGCATCGACAAGCGCCCGCCTGCGCCCTTCGCCCGGCAGGCGATAGAAAACCCAGGCGCCTTCGGGCAGACGCTCGACAAGTCCTGCGCCAGTAAGGAATTTGAGGTGGCGCGAAAGGCGAGGCTGGCTCTGGTTGAGCACCTGGGCCAGTTCACCGACCGACAATTCGCCGTGGGACAGCAAAATCAGGATGCGCGCCCGCGTCGCCTCGCCGGCGGCGCGGAGCTCCAGAACCAGATCAGAGAGGCTCGCGGGATCCATATAATGATATAAACATATCCTTATATCCCCCACAAGCCGTGGTTTCCGTGCAACAATATCCCGTTCTGGCGCACGTCAGGCCCTTATGGCCCGGTCCATGCTCGTATTCCGACAAGATTAGCACGCGAAGCTGAGCCTGAAGGTTGATCAGGCTTGCCGAGGCCATCATATCCAGCCGCGTCGTGGGAGCATCCCGAAATGAAGAAGGCCGTACACCTGCTGCCCCGCGCCCTGCCCGCGTTCGCCGCCATGGCCCTGTCAGGCTGCCTGACAGCCGGGCCGAACCCGGACGATCCGTATGAGGATTTCAACCGGCAGATGTTCGCCTTCAATGACGGCGTGGACCGCGCCGTCATCAAGCCGATCGCCGAGGGCTATCGCGCCGTGACCAATGAACCGATCCGTGAGGGCGTCGGCAATTTCTCGGCTAATCTTGGCGAGCCGCTGACCGCCGTGAACCACGTCCTGCAGGGCAAGATTCCGGACGCGGGCGCCACGGTGAGTCGTTTCGTGATCAATTCGACCATCGGCATCGCCGGCATTTTCGATCCGGCCTCGGTCATGGGCATCCAGCGGACCAAGGAAGACTTCGGCCAGACGCTGGGAACATGGGGCGTCGAGTCCGGCCCGTTCCTTGTGCTGCCCTTCATTGGACCAACCAACCCGCGCGACCTGACGGGGCTGGGCGGCGATCTCGCGCTCAACCCGCTGGAGTACCCGGAATTCGAGAACGACGATGCGATCCGCGCCGGAACGTTTGCATTGTGGGGTATCGATGCGCGCGAAGGCGCGCTGGAGCGACCGATGAACTCGATCGGCAGGTCGAGCCCTATACCACAGTTAGGCGCTTGTATGGCCGCACAAGGGCCGCGGACATCGGAATTCCCTACGATGATCCGAATGACGCCTCAGAACTAGACGAAGACGAACTAGATTTTTGAACGGGTGATCCGAAAGAGATCGCGTGGAGGGCTCCATGAAACTGTTCCGCCTCATCGCCGCCGCCGTCGTGCTGGCCGCCGCTGCGCCAGCAGCTTTCGCCGACAAGAAGTCGGAGAGCTTCGTGCAGGCGAACGCCGACGTCGTGCTGGGCGTGCTGAACGACAGGACGCTGACGCCGGCCCAGCGCGAGACCAAGTTCGGCCAGTACATGAACCAGTTCGCCAACATGGAAGCGATCGCCAAACGCGTGATCGGCGTGAAGGCGCGCTCGCTGAATGATGCCGAGTTCAAGCGCTACTATGACAAGTTCGAAACCTACGCGCTTGAGGTCTACCAGGTTCACTTCGACCAGTTCCGCGGCGAGACCCTGCGCGTGACCGGCTCGAAGGATGACGGCCCGCAGCGCTCGACGGTCGAGTCGGTCATCAAGAGCTCGGAGACCGGCAAGGACACCAAGGTGTTCTGGGACGTGCTCCTGTCCAACGACGGCAAGACCTATCGCGTCCGCGACGTCGGCATCGAGCTCGGCGGGTCGATCCTGTGGCTGGCCCAGGAACAGCAGGCCCAATTCGTCGGTTTCCTGAACAACAACAACGGCGACATCAACAAGCTGATCGGCCGGATCGACGTGCTGCTGGCCGACATGGACGCCCGCAAGAAGGACGGTCGTGGCTCGGCCTACAAAGGCTGATACGCAACCGTTACTGCGAAGGGTACTGGACGGTTTCCTCTGCCCTCCTGTATGAGACTCCCGACCGGCCGACCCGTATGGCGGCCAAATGGAGAGATAGATGTTCCGCAAGCTTGTCGTCGCCGCAGCGTTTGCCGTGGCCCTTTCTCCGGCCGCCCTCGCCCAGGATGCGCCGAAATTCTCCACCACATCGTCGACGATCGGCGCAATCCTCGACAATGAGGAAGCCAAGGCAGCCTTCATCAAGGCTTTCCCCGAAGTCGCCGACAACCCGCAGCTCGACGCGGCCCGCGAGATGACCCTGCAGGACGTCAAAGGCTACGCGCCGGACATCTTCTCGGACGAGAAGCTCGCGGCGCTCGACGCCGAACTCGCCAAGATCAAGTAATCACCCGGACTTTGTGAACGAGACGGCGCGGTTCCTTAGGGAATCGCGCCGTTTTCGTCTTGGACCGCAGGGAAGCTGCGGCAAGCAGGCACGGCGATGGAACCTAGCGACCGGAAAAGCGTCTAGGACCCGATACCTGAAACTTCCGACGAGCCTGCAACGATGTCCGAAGGACGAAGCCAACCGGGACGAGCATTTGCCATGCGGTGGACGCGCACATACGGAGCGCCGCTACGCGAGGCCTTTCCGGTCGAGGAAACTCCAGCCGACGAGCTGATGGGTCTTTTGGAGTCTGCGGACCAGCGACGGCGGAAACAGGCACCTTCCGGAGAGACGGACCGCTAGCGCCGGCGGCGCGGCTCGTCCATTTTCCAGACTGAAATGGCCAGCGCCACCGCCATTGACGCCATCGAGGCCCATAGCGACGCTTCATAGCCCCACAGCACGACGCGAGACCGGCTCCCGAGCAACGTATTGCCGAGCGCATAACCGCCTTCGGCCGTGTTCGACAGGGCCATGCGCATCGGCGTCATGCGGGTGGCCATATTCCAGAACGGTGTTGGTGGTCGACATCTGGAAACCGGACTGGCCCCGCGCCAATGAGGAAGAAGGCGAAGGCGAAGTCTCGATCGAGTTTCCGAACATCATGGCGGCGACACCGATGATGTTGAGTATAGTCGAGAACACGAAAGTCGAACCTTGGAAACCCTGGCGGTCGGACAGATAACCCAGATCGGAGTTTGTCACGTGTCAGCGCCCATATAGGCGAAGGGACAGGATGGCCAGCGTCACGCCGAAGCGGGCGGGATCCGCTTCAGCCGATGCAATTCTGACGTTGCATACAGAAACAGGAAGGGCTGGGCGATGCGACCAGCCCCACATCACGAAGGTGCGCCAGCATGAACCGGGCAAGCCGCTATCCTCGCGGATGAGCGCCGGAAAATCGCTTCACGCGGTCGCGCAGCCGCTGCGCTCGCGCACTGTCGGCGGCTCGGCTCGCGCATCGTGATCTGGAGCGCGGAGAGGCCGAGGCTGGTCAGAACGAAAGAAACGAAGAACGTGGTGGCGTAGCCGTTGCCCCAGACATGATTGGCGACGAGCCACGTGCCGGCGAAGTACGATAACAGGGCGGCGACCGAACCCGCCAATCAGATTACGCCAGGCCTGCAGCCATTGCACGCAGGCGGATGGGGATCACCTTGGCGAGGCTGGAAAGCGACGCGCTGCGGCCCTGAAACACGCCGAGCAGGAACAGGAACAGCAATGCAAACACCAATGCGGGGGGCCCGGCAAGGAACCAACCCGAGATCGCAAGACCCAGGATCTGCAAGCGCATCAGGAAGCCGAGCGTCACTGACACCGGCAGAATGCGCTTGCGGTGCTCGACCTGCGAGGCCCCGACGATTGGCGAGACGATGCCGCCCAACTGCTGGAGGCTGGTGCCGATGCCGACCCAGAAATCGGAGCCGGAAATCGAGTGGATGTAGGCCGGCACGAAGGTGGGGGTGTTGACCAGCCGGAAGCCGGTCATCCCCAGCATGCCGTGCAGGAAGTGACCGATATAGTTCCGCTTCAGGTTGTCGCGAACGAACTGGTCGTAGGCCTCGTCCGCCTCGACCACGGCCGATGATCCACGTTGGGGTATGTCACCCAAGGCGCCCGCCCTTCCCGAAGGCAAGGCCCTGCTTCTCCGGGGACATGCCGTAGACTGCTTCTAGTCCGGCTTCGCGCGGTCTTGAAGTGCGGCGCGATGCAGCGCCTTCAAATCAATCCCGCACTCTCTGACGGTAGGACATCAGGGCGAAGAATCCGAACATCGCATTCCCAAGCAACAGTATGCCTGCCAGCGTAATCGGTACAGGATCGGCGACGGCCCTCGCGACGGCCAAGCAAGCAAACGTGCAGCATGCTACTGCGGTATAGAGAAGAGCGGCGCCAAGCAGCAAAGCGCCTTCGTGCGGCCACCCAGACTCGGACCTGTCACGCTTGGGCGCCGCCTGATCGCGCGCAGACCTAACCAGAATAGCAACCGCACCAAGAAACAAACCGAAGCCCAGCGTGCCCAGTCGGGACAGCATTCCAGCCGCGGGGGAAACTGAAACCAGCCCAACGGCCACAACCGCGCACGCAACGGCGACACTCACGGACTGACCGCGAGCTAAATCCACAACACCCCGTCTGCCCATTGCGAAAATGCCCAAGGTCAGGCCCCAAGTGGAATCACCTGTGGATCAGTGTACGCGCAGCCGAAATGTGCAATGCTTTTAGCTGATCGAGGGAGAGGAGCCCACCATGAGACGTCTGGCTGTGCTGCTTGCGGCCTCGGTACTGACTGCGCCGCTTCTCACACCCTCCACGCTTGCCCAGATTGCGCCCAAGCCGACGCCCGAACAACTCGCCATGACATACGAGGAAGACCAGCTGTCGCTGGAGGCCTGTGGCGTTCCCCGCAATGCCGGCGACGACTATCGCCCAACCCCGCTCTATCCCGATCAGACCCGCGCGACGCGCCTGCCCACGTCCGACAATTTCAAGCTCGATGTCGTAGCCTCCGGCCTACCGAACCCGTGGGCGTTGCAATTCCTGCCATCGGGCAATTTCCTTGTGACCACCCGGGGCGAAGGCCTGCGGGTTGTGTCGGCGGATGGCGCGACATCGACGCCTGTGAGCGGCACGCCGCCGATCAAGAACGCGATCCGGTTGTTCGGGATGCACGATGTGCTGCTCGACCGCGGCTTTGCCAGCAACAGGACACTCTATCTCGCTTTCGTCACGACGCCGGAAGGTCAGGGCCTGACCGGATACATCGTCAGCGCGAAACTGTCGGCGGACGAAAAGACGTTGACCGACTACACAGTCCTCAAACAGGCGGCAGGCATGGTACCGCGCCGCATTGTGCAGGCAGCGGACGGTCGACTCTACATCCACACCGCAGATATCATCACGCCCTATGTGTCCGTGCAGAACCTCGCCAACCCAAATGGCAAGATGCTGCGCTTGAATCCCAACGGCTCAATTCCGGGAGACAATCCCTTCATTGCGAACAGGAGCGCCGATGCGTCTGTGTGGGCGTTCGGCTTCCGCGATCCGCAGGGCATGGCGATACACCCGCAGAGCGGCGCGATCTGGACAATCGAGAACGAGCCGCGCGGTGGTGATGAACTCAACCGGGTTCAGGCGGGTCGCAATTACGGGTTTCCGCTGATCTCCTACGGCCGGGACAATGACGGCAAACTCCTGAACGGAGGCCTCACGCAGAAGGAGGGGCTGGAACAGCCCGTCTATTTCTGGACGCCTTCGGTCGCACTGTCGGGGATGACCATCTATTCGGGGAGCGCCTTCCCGGACTGGCGCGGCGATGTCTTCGCCGGCGGGCTGTCCGGCATGCAACTGATCCGCCTGAAGATGGAGGACGGACGTGTTGTCGGCGAGGAGAAGCTCCTGCGCGACAGGTGCAAGCGCATACGCGATGTTCGCCAGGGTCCCGACGGGCTGCTCTACATCCTGACCGACGACGCCAACGGTGAAATCTGGCGATTGTCGCCGAAGGGCTGAATCAGAGATTCAGCAGCGTGGGATCGCCGCCCTGTGCGGCGATGTTCACGGTGATGGCGCGCTCGGTTGCAAAGCGGGCGACATAGTGCGGGCCGCCAGCCTTGGGGCCGGTGCCCGACAGACCCGAGCCGCCGAAGGGCTGGACGCCGACGACCGCGCCGATGATGGAACGGTTCACATAGACATTGCCCGCACGCACGCAGGCCTTCACCGTGTCGGCGAAACCTTCAAGCCGTGAGTGCACGCCGAGCGTGAGGCCATAGCCCTTGGCGGAGAGGGCCGCGCCGACGGTTTCGATATCGTCGGTGTCGTATCGGATGACATGCAGGATCGGCCCGAACACCTCGCGGTCGATCTGGTCGAGCGAGTCGAGTTCGATGATGGCGGGACCGAAGAACGTTCCCTTCTCGTGCAGGGCGCCGATATCCCGCTGCCAGGTCTTCACGACCGGCTTCATGCGTTCGAGATGAGCATCAAGCAATCCGCGCGCCTCGGCGTCGATGATCGGACCTATGTCGGTCGCCGCATCGGCGGGATCGCCGATCGTCAGCACCTCCATGGCGCCCTTGATCATGGCGATGGTTTCGTCTGCCGTCTCATGCGGCAGGAACAGGAGACGCAGAGCTGAGCAACGCTGCCCGGCCGAGCGGAAGGCCGACATGACGACATCGTCGACGACCTGCTCGCGCAGGGCGGTCGTGTCGCAGAACATGGCGTTGAGGCCGCCGGTTTCCGCAATCAACGGAACGATGGGGCCATCCTTCACAGCCAGCGTTCGGTTGATGATGCGAGCGACTTCGGTCGAGCCCGTGAAGGCGACGCCGCCACAGCGCGCATCCGCCGTCAGCCATGCGCCGACCTTGCCATCGCCCAGCAGGAGATGCAGCGCATCGGCCGGCAGCCCGGCCTTGTGGAACAGCTTCACAGCCTCGAAGGCGATCAGCGGCGTCTGTTCCGCCGGCTTCGCCAGCACGGTGTTGCCGGCAGCCAGCGCGCCAGCGATCTGACCCGTGAAGATAGCGAGCGGGAAGTTCCATGGCGAGATGCAGACGAACACGCCGCGGCCCATCATCTCCAGACCATTGGTCTCGCCGGCCGGGCCCGGCAGCGCCTCGACGCCGCGGAATTTCTGGTCGGCCTCGAGCGCGTAGTAGCGGCAGAAGTCGACTGCCTCGCGAACCTCAGCGATGCAGTCATCCAGCGTCTTGCCGCCTTCGCGCGCGAGGATGGCGATGAGCCGGTCGGCGTCCTGCTCCATCGCATTGGCCATCGCTTCGAGGATGTCCGCACGTTTGGGGCCGCCGATGGCGTTCCAGTCCGGCTGGAAGGCGGACGCGGCGGCATAGGCGGCATCGACATCCGCCTCGGACGCCGAACTGATGCGCGCAACGACGCGGACATGATCGGCCGGCGCCTTGGCCTGTTCAGGCGCGGAGCCAACGACCTTGCCCGAGACGATCGATCCCGCCGCCATCGCGCCCAGCGCATCCTGCTTAGCAATGGTTGCGGCGATGCGCTCGCGCACGGCCTTCTGGCTGAAGTCGAGACCGCTCGAATTGAGCCGTTCCTGCCCGTAGAGGTTGGGCGGGGTCGGAATGCGCGGATGGCGCGCAGGCGAGGCCGACAGCAGCGTATAGGGATCCGAGGCGATGCGCTCGGCCGGCACATCATCGTCGAGGAAGGAATGGACGAAGGACGTGTTGGCGCCGTTCTCCAGAAGGCGGCGGACAAGATAAGGCAACAGATCCTGGTGGGCGCCGACAGGGGCGTAGATACGCACCGAGCGCTCGCACCCCGCCGCCTTGTAGAGCGGGCCGCCCATGCCGTGCAGGCGCTGGAACTCGTAATCCTCGCGGCCAGCGCGCGTCGCCATCAGCTCGATGGAAGCCAGCGAGTGGGCGTTGTGCGTCGCGAATTGGGGATAGATCGGCGGGCCAGAGCGCAGCAAGGCATCGGCGCAGGTGAGATAGGAGACATCGGTCGCCTGCTTGGTCGTAAACACCGGATAGTCCGGCTGGCCATCAACCTGCGCGCGCTTGATCTCCGAATCCCAATAGGCGCCCTTCACGAGCCGCACCATCAGGCGGCGGCTGGTTGAACGCGCAAGATTGCCCAGCCAGCCGACCACCTGTTCGCCGCGCTTCTGATAGGCCTGAACGGCGAGCCCGAGACCAGTCCATCCGGCTGTATCCGTCTCGCGGCAGAGTCGCTCCAGCAACGACAGAGACAGGGCGAGGCGGTCGGCTTCTTCAGCGTCGAGCGTGAAGTTGATGTTGTGTGTCGCCGCGAGCTTCGCGAGTTCAGCCACCATGGGATAGAGTTCGCGGTGTACGCGTTCGCCCTGCACGGCGCGATAGGCGGGATGCAGCGCGGACAGCTTCACGGAAATCCCGTCGGCGGTCTCGGGCGAAGCGCCGGTCTTCGCCTTGCCGACGGAACCGATGGCATTGGCGTAGCTTTCGAAATAGCGGCGGGCATCCGCCATGGTGCGCGCGCCCTCGCCCAGCATGTCGAACGAATGGGAGGCGGCCTCGCCACGCTTCACATTGCGCTGGCCGCGCTTCAGCGCCTCTCCGATGGAACGGCCCATGACGAACTGGCCACCCATGATGCGCATGGCCTGCATCATCGCCGCCCGGATTACCGGCTCGCCGGCCTCTCGCACCATGCGGGACACGAAGCCGGCAGGATTCTGGCCAGCGTCTTCCGCCGGACGGATGATGCGGCCGGTCAGCATCAGGCCCCAGGTGGAGGCGTTGACCAGCAGCGAGTCCGATTTGCCGTTGTGATCGCCCCAGTCGCCGGATGCGATCTTCTCCGCGATCAGCGCGTCGGCGGTGTCGGCGTCGGGCACACGCAGAAGCGCCTCTGCCAGGCACATCAGCGCAAGGCCTTCCGGGTTCGACAGGCCGAACTCCTCGAGGAAGCTTTCCATGACGCCTGAGTGCTGCGTCTCGGCGCGCGCCTTGACCACGATGTCGCGGGCGGCGGCGGCGGCGGCGCGGCGCTCGGCCGCATCCAGCGCCGGGCTCGCCAGCATCTCCGCGATGCGGCTGGCTTCGTCCTCGTATTTTCCAGCGTCAAGCGTGTCCGGAGAAAGCAGTTCGGACGTCTTCTGCCCTGTCATGTTCCAAGCCGTCTCTGTGACCTGACCCGGCGGCACGGCGCGCGAATCGCCCGTGTCGCCATATTCTCAACCAACCATGGACGTAACCCGTCCCGGCCCGTTATCAAACGTCAGCCGAAGCAACCGGCCACGCCCGAAGAGGACACGCGCCCCTATCATGCGCATCATGCTTGTAACCGATGCCTGGGACCCGCAGGTCAACGGCGTGGTGCGCACGATGAAGCGCGTCATCAGCGAATGCGAACAATTGGGCCACACGTGGGACATCGTCTCGCCGAACGGTTTCAAGACCATCCCCCTGCCCACCTATTCCGAGATCAAGCTGGCCTTCGGCGCAAAGAAGGTGATCGAGGAACGGTTCCTGGAATTCGAGCCCGACGCGGTTCACATCGCGACGGAAGGGCCGCTTGGATGGGCGGCGCGCGCCGTCTGCCTCCGTCACAAGTTTCCCTACACGACCGCGTATCACACGCGCTTTCCCGAATACATCTCGGCGCGCTTTTTCTTCCTGCCCAACTGGATGGGCTACATGTACGTCCGCGAATTCCACAGGTATTCGGGCCGCGTAATGGTCGCTACGCCATCCATGCGCGACGAACTGCAAGACCGCCGGTTCAAGAACATCGTGCCGTGGTCGCGCGGGGTCGACACCGACCTCTTCCATCCCAGCAAGCGCCAGGAAGACCGCGGGCCGTTCAAGGGGATGAAGACGCCAATCTGGCTCAATGTCGGCCGGGTGGCGGTTGAGAAAAATATCGCGGCTTTCCTCGAAACGCCGCTCGAAGGCACCAAGGTTGTGGTCGGCGACGGCCCGCAGATGGAAGCGCTGAAGGTGAAGCATCCGGACGCTCACTTTCTCGGCGTGAAACAGGGCGAAGACCTGGCGGCCTGTTTCGCCAACGCCGACTGCTTCGTCTTCCCGAGCCTGACCGATACGTTTGGCCTCGTGATCCTAGAAGCAATGGCGGCGGGAACGCCGGTGGCGGGCTACAATGTGCCGGGACCGCGCGACATCATTCCGGATACCGGAGCGGGTGCGGTGAACGACGATCTCGCCACAGCCTGCCACGCGGCGCTGGCCTGTTCGCGCGAGCGCACGCGCGAATACGCCGAGACCTATTCCTGGCGGGCCTGCGCCGAGCAGTTCATCAACAATCTTGAACCGCTACCCGTCCCGGAACGGCGCCGCTTCTGGAAACGGCTGGCCAAGCTGCGCCATGCGCTACGCCTGCGACGGCGCAAACCGAGGCCCGGCGACCCGACGGGAACGCAGGAGGCGGCAGCGGCCCGGCCTGCAGCGAATTCACCCACAAAGGCCGACTAGGACGCGGTTCCCGAAACCCGCAGCCATTTGGCGCGTATCCACGACAGACCGACTTGGCCGTTAACCCTGACCGGGCTCTCCTGCAGGCACGCATCTTGCGCGTCTGACGAGAGTCCAGTGTCGGAACCTGAGCGAGACCGCATGACCAAGCCACTCATGATCGCCGGGGGACTCCTGCTCGCCGCCACGCCAGCAATCCTGACAGCGCTGTGGCCGGAGGCAGGAGAAGCCGGCGTGCTGCGCAAGGTTGAAGTCAGCGGACCGATCGAGTCGTTCGAGCAGACACGCGACCGGATCCAGGTACGTCTGCATCCTGCCGCCAGCGACGCTGAACGGCAGGCGCGCCACACCGTGGTGATCACAGGCGCCGGCGGCGCAACCCTGTCGATACCGCTGAAACCCGGCCAGACCTGGGCGAGCAGCGAACTGCCGCCCGCCCTGGCCGAAGCCGGAATGATCGAGATCAGCGTACGCTGACCGGCCTAGTCGACGGGATTGCCATCCGCGTCGACGATGTGAACGTCGCCGATATTCAACTCACGAACGCCCTTCTCGATCTTGGCGCGATCGCCCACGATGACCCAGACATGGTTCTGGTCAGGGATGATGCGTTTGGCCATCGCCTCGATCTCGGCCGGCGTCGCGGTCCGGTAGGTGTCCGCGTACTTGGCCCAATAATCCGCAGGCAGGTTGAAATCGTGAATGTCCTCGAGCGAGTTGAGGACCGCGCCTGAGGTTTCCCAGCGGCTGGCCATGCCCAGAAGCGTGTTCGTGCGCACGGTATTGAGTTCGGCCGTGCTGGGCGGACGGCGCCCGACGACGTCCGTCAACTCCTTGCGCAGTTCCGCCAGCGCGCCCTTGGTCTGGTCGGTCTGGACAGGCGCCGAGATCAGGAAGGTGCGCGGACCGAGGCCGCCGCCGATCGACGAGCGTGCGCCATAGGACCAGCCCTTGTCCTCGCGCAGGTTCATGTTGACCCGGCTGTCGAAGTTGCCGCCGAACAGCGCATTGAACGCCGCGACGCGCGTGTCGTCGGCCGGATTGCGTGGCGGCTGGACCGAGCCCACGAGGATCATCGACTGCACGGAGTCCGGGCGGTCGACGATGTAGACGGCGGGCTTGTTCGGACGGTGACCGTTGGCGACCTGCTTGCGCGTGTTGGGCGCATCGGTCCATCCGGCGAGCGCGGCTTCCAGCTTGGGCGTGATCTCCGCCAGCGTGGTGTCGCCAACGACGTAGAGCGTCGCATTGTTGGGGCCGTACCAGCCCTTGTGGAAGGCAGCGGCGTCAGCCGGTGTCAGAGCTGCGATATTGTCCGTCGAGACGAGACGACCATACGGATGATCGTCGCCCCAGAGAACTCGCTGCAGCACGCGCTGGCCGATCGCGCCGGGATTGTTCATCTGCTGCTGCAGGCTCTGGATGGTCTGCGACTGGATGCGCGCGAAGTCGGCCTTATCGAACGACGGATGGCGCAGCACGTCGGCCCAGATCGCCATCACGCGGTCGACAGTCGGCGTCAGCGCGCTGAATTCGACGGCGGACTGCTCTCCCCCGCCGCCCGTGCCGAGATAGGCGCCGAGGCTATCGATCTCGTTGGCGATCTCGAGTGCGGACCGCGTCGTCGTCCCCTCATCCAGCATGTTGGCGGTAACGCCGCCAAGGCCGTTGCGGATGGTTGACTGGTCGGCCGGATAGCCGGTGTCGATCGACATCGAAACGCTGACCTGCGGCGCATCATGCCGTTCGACCAGGTAGACCTTCATGCCGTTGGAGAGCGTGGCGGTCTGATAGGCGGGGAATTCAGCGTCGGCGATAGCGCCCGGCAGCGGCAGCTTGGAGCGGTCAACCGCGGCGGTGAATGCTTTCGGATTGCCGAACGGCATCACCGTAAGCGTATAGGAACCACCCGTGAGCCATCTGGCGGCGGCTGCACGCACCGAGGCGGGCGTCGCCGCTTCAAGGCGATCGAGCGAGTCGCGCCAGCCGCTGGGCTCGCCCGCGATCATTTCCCACTGCGCAAGCTGGGCCGCCTTGCTGGACGTGCTTTCGAGGCTGGAGATGATGCCGGAAACAGTCTGCACCACATTCTTGTCGATCTCGGCCTGTGTCGGACCTGTGGCGACGATCTTGGCAATCTCTTCCGAGACGGCCTGCTCGATCTTGGCAAGATCAGCGTCGGGCTTGGCCGTCACGATCACGCGGAACTGTCCGGCGATCTCGCTCTGCGGATTGCCGACGACGACGCTGGTCGCAACCTGCTCGTCATAGACCAGCCGCTTGGTGAGGCGGGCGTTCCGGTCGCCGCCGAGCGCGGAGGCGACATGGTCCAGCAGTTCGCCATCCGGATTGCCAAGCTGCGGCACGTTCCAGGTGATGTAGATACGCGGCTGGGCGACGCGATCGTAGAGAACCTCGCGCTGGTTTGGCGCCAGCGGCGGGACCCAGGCTTTCGGTTGAGCCTGCGGCGGACCGGGGGGAATTTCCCCGAAATACTTCTCGACTTTCGCCTTCGCTTCCTCAGGCTTGATGTCGCCGGCGAGCACGAGGATGGCGTTGGAGGGGCCGTACCACGTCTTGAACCAGTCCTGCACGTCAGCCATCGAGGCCGCGTTGAGATCGTCCATCGATCCGATCACGGTGTGGCCGTAGGGATGTTCCTCCGGATAGGTCGCCGCGACGATGTGGTTGAACACCTGACCGTAGGGCTGGTTTTCGCCCTGCCGCTTCTCGTTCTGGACGACGCCGCGCTGTTCATCGAGGCGCGCTTGATCGACTGCGCCGAGGAGATAGCCCATGCGATCTGACTCCAGCCACAGGATGGAATCGAGCGCATCCTTGGGCACCGTCTGGTAGTAGTTGGTGCGATCCGTGTTGGTGGAGCCGTTCTGGTTGGTGGCGCCGAACTGCTGCGTCGCCTTGAAGAAATCATCGTTGAAGTGCTGCGAGCCGTTGAACATCAGGTGCTCGAACAGGTGGGCGAAGCCCGAGCGACCCTTGGGCTCGTTCTTCGAACCGACATGATAGATCAGATGCGCCGTGACCGTCGGGGTCTTGGTGTCCTCATGGACAATCAGCGTGAGACCGTTCTGGAGCACGTACTTGGTGTAGGGGATGTCGAAATCCATGCCGGCGATCTGATCGACCACCGGGTCGCGTGTTGGGGCGGCGGCCTGCTCTGGCGCCGCGGCCGGGATCATGGGAGCGGCATAGACGCCGGCGGTCGGGCCGTCAGCCGCGCAGCCCGAGGCAGTCAGGATGGCGGCCATCGCGGCGCCAAGCGTCAGCATCTTGCGGCTTCTGATCATTCTCTTCCCCTTGAACTGCGTAGCGGCACTGTAGGGGGCGCATATCGAGAAGCAATAAGAATCGACCCATGAGGCCGAATGCCGGGCCAAACGTGCCCGATCAGCGCGGTCCGTAGATCACACCGCCCCGATCGATGTAGGTGCGCAGCACGGTCGAGCTTCCTTCCCGCAGAAGGCCATCCTCGAAGACGACGCCACGGGCCGCCATTTCGGACCGGAGCTGCGGCGTGCCCGCGCCCTCGCTGAAACCCACCGCTTCGGCATCCTTCCGGCTGGCGGCGGAGACAATCCGGCGAATGCTGGCCCAGTGGGCGGCGCCGAGGCACATGATGCAGGGCTCGCACGACGTGAAGAGCGTCAGCCCGCCGGCGGCCTCCAGCCGGGAGCCGGCCAGCGAGATCGCCACCGTTTCAGCATGCAGCACCGGATTGCCGCTGGGCACGGCGAGATTGACACCGACGCCGATCACCTCGCCGCTGGCGTCATCGCGCACCACCGCGCCGAACGGACCGCCCGTGCCGCGTGCGACGTTTTCGGCCGCCGCCGCGACAGCAAAGGCCATGCAGGTTTCGTCCGAGGCCGGCGCGGGTGGCAATGGCATCGCCGTCAGCCAGTCGGGCAACCTGATCTCGGCCGAGACAGCTACCGGGGAAACCGCCATCCGTGATGCTCCACTCCGCCCATCGTGCGGCCCAAATCGCAGCGCGAGAAGCCGAATCGCCCCCTCGGCGGCCGGCGCGCCCGCGGCGAGCAACTGTCACACAACCGATTGTGGGCCAATCTGAACGACTGTTTACAACCCCCTGAAGGCCCGCAAGATTTTATTTACAGGGGGGACCTATGGACCTATATACATCGCGCCGGCGGACATCGGCTCGAGGCTCTGCGCCTTGATTCCACGTGGCGTCTGAACTTCCCAAGGGTTCCCACTGAAAGGAACCCGCCCTTCAAAAGAAGGGCTCCTCCAAAGGAGGTGGGGTTTGGATGACGTGTGCGGGTTGAGAGGCAGACTTAACGAGTCAAAGATCCGTACTAACGCCGGATTGGGTTCAACAACTAACAGGGGTGTACGTGAATTGCTCACGTTCCATACGCCCCTGGACCTGGTCCGGGAACGACTCCCTGAAAAGCCGGTTGCATGCGTGCGGCCGGAACGGGTTTCGATAGCGGCTACTTGGTTCAGGGATAACTTTCCGGGCGAAGTTCTTTACGCAGTAAAGGCGAACCCTTCGCCGTGGGCGCTCGACGCGATGTACGCGACGGGCCTCCGCTGGTTCGATGTCGCTTCGGAAGAAGAGATCAAGCTCATCGCGTCCCTCTATCCGGATGCGAAGATGGCGTTCATGCATCCCGTGAAATCGCGCAAGGCGATCGAACGGGCCTATTTCGAGCATGGCGTGCGCGTCTTCTCGCTAGATTGCGAAGCCGAGCTGGAAAAGATCGTCGCCGCCACACAGCGCGCCGACGACCTGACGCTCGTCGTGCGGCTGGCGGTGAACAATGCTGACGCAGTCTACGCGCTGTCGCACAAGTTCGGCGTCAGCGAAGCGGAAGCGCCCTCGCTGCTGCGCAAGGCGCGTGGGTTCGCCGACAATCTCGGCGTGTCCTTCCACGTCGGCTCGCAATGCATGAGCCCGTCCGCGTTCCGTGACGCGATGGACCTGGCTTCGCGGCTGATCCGCGAAGCCGGCGTTATCGTCGATGTCGTGGATGTCGGCGGCGGCTTCCCGTCCGCCTATCCGGGCATGACGCCTCCGGACCTTGAACTCTACGCCAAGGTCATCAAGGAGGTGTTCGAGCAGATGCCGGTGGCGATGAACGCCCGGCTGTGGTGCGAGCCCGGCCGTGCGCTGGTCGCCGAATCGACCTCCATTCTCGCCCGCGTCGAGCTGGTGAAGGACGGCGCGCTGCACATCAACGATGGCAGCTATGGCAACCTGTTCGACGCCGCCCACTGCAAGTGGCCCTTCCCCGTGAAGGCCCACCGTCCGGATGGCGAGTTCGAAGGCGTGCAGCAGGGCTTCAAGCTCTACGGCCCGACCTGCGACTCGCTGGACGCCATGGAAGGACCGTTCCAGCTGCCGGCGGACATCCGCGAAGGCGACTATATCGAGTTCGGCATGCTCGGCGCCTATGGCGTCGCGATGCAGACGCGGTTCAACGGCTTTGGCGAGACGGAAACCGTCTCGGTCGAGGACCTGCCGTGGACATCGATGTACGCCGTGGTCGAAAAGCGCGCCGCCTCCGCCGCGCGCCGCCCGGCCCGCAAGTCACCGCGCCGCCTGAAGGTCGTGCGGTAGTCAAACTGTTACAAAACAGAAGCGCGGGCCGAATGAACCCCGGCCCGCGCTTTTCTGTTCATGACGTGCCTTGCGCTTCGGCTATTTAATTCCGTCCGCACACTGCTATATCCCCCGCCAAACCCAGTACCGGGAAACCAAGGCTGGCCGTCGCCTTCTGACGTCCTCATCCCTGGAGACGTTCTCCCATGGCAACCAAATCCACCAAGACCTCCTCCGCCAAGGCCGCGCCGGTCAAGGCTGTCGCCAAGAAGCGCAACAACGCCAAGGCGCAGCTGCTGTCGAAGACGGTCGAGCATGTCGACATCGCCTCCTATGACGCGCGCCCAATCATCGACTCGATGCGCAAGATGTCGTTCTCCTCGCGCGACACTGCGCGCGCAGCCGATATCTTCGACATGGCGCTGCGCGAGAAAGGCTGCTCGA
Organism: Hyphomonadaceae bacterium; assembly: GCA_041398245.1. Classification (GTDB taxonomy): domain Bacteria; phylum Pseudomonadota; class Alphaproteobacteria; order Caulobacterales; family Hyphomonadaceae; genus UBA7672. The sequence continues at coordinate 7,224 of JAWKVC010000006.1, read as the reverse complement.
CCTGGCTGATCCTCGCCGGCTCGACGTCGGCGGGCGGCTGCATGCACGTTTACCGCGACATGGTGAAGTACGGCATGATCGACTGCGTCGTCGCCACCGGCGCCTCGATCGTCGACATGGACTTCTTCGAAGCGCTCGGCTTCAAGCATTACCAGGCCGCCAGCTCGGTAGACGATAACGTCCTGCGCGATAACTACATCGACCGCATCTACGACACCTACATCGACGAGGAAGAACTGCAGGCGTGCGACCACACGATCTACGAGATCGCGGAGTCGCTTGAGCCGCGCGGCTATTCGTCCCGCGAGTTCATCCACGAGATGGGCAAATGGCTGGCCGCCGGCAACGCCAGGAAGAAAGGCTCGCTGATCCAGACCGCCTACGAGGAAGGCGTTCCGATCTTCTGCCCAGCCTTCGTCGACTCGTCCGCTGGCTTCGGTCTGGTCAAGCACCAGAAGGATCGCGCCAAGGCGAAGAAGCCGTACATGATGATCGACGCCGTCGCGGATTTCCGCGAACTGACCGACATCAAGATCGCAGCGGGCTCCACCGGCCTGTTCATGGTCGGCGGCGGCGTGCCGAAGAACTTCGCTCAGGACACGGTCGTGTGCGCCGAGATCCTCGGCGTCGAAGCCGAAATGCACAAATACGCTGTGCAGATCACGGTCGCCGACGTGCGTGACGGCGCCTGTTCGTCCTCGACCCTGAAAGAGGCCGCCTCCTGGGGCAAGGTGCAGACCACCTATGAACAGATGGTCTTTGCCGAAGCCTCCACGGTCGTGCCGCTGATTGGTTCGGACGCTTATCACCGCGGCGTGTGGAAGAACCGCAAGAAGCCCCGCTGGGCGAAGCTGTTCGAATAGGAAACTGCGGTTATCATCGGCGAAGGCCCGCTCTTGTAAGGGCGGGCCTTCTGCCTTGCGGGGAGCGGATCATGCGCATGTTTGTGGCCGGTGTCGGCGCCTGCCTCGGCCTTCTCGCCAGCGCATGCGCAGTCGTCCAGCAGAAGCCGCCTGCGGATCCGGCCGCCGTCGCCGCGCCTGCCGGCGTCCAGCCCGTGCAGATCAACATCGTTCCCGCAGCCGGCGGCGTACGCGCCCGCTACGCCCTGCCCGGCGTCGCGAAGATCTTCGCTTTGCGCGACAACGCCAGCGACATCCGCACCGATACGTGGAGCACGCCCACGCCGGGCGCTCATCTCGAACGGAACCATGTCGCGCTAGGCGATGGCCTGCGTGTGTTCGAGATCGACCTGAAGCCGGACACCCAACAGCGCGATCGCATCTATCCGGCATTGTCCGCCATTGGCGACGGCTGGCTGATCTATGCGCCGCAACTCCTGCCGCCGGAGACAAGCGGCCAGCCCTATGAGGTCAGCTACAACCTGCCGGACGGCTGGGTGTTGCTGGGTCCGACCGACAAGGATGACAAGCTGACGTTGGACGGCTGGATCTTTGTCGGTCCGTCCAGACTGGTTGAAAGCGGCGCGACGAATGTGGCGGTCGCCCCGTCAACGCCGGCCTGGCTGCACAAGGAAATCCTGTCCGCAGCCAATACGGCCGCCGCATTCTTCGAGAAGCGGCTGGACGTGAAGCTGGATTCCGCGCCGGCGATCATCATCAGCGTCTATCCCGACGATACATCCAATTCCGTGCGCGGAGACGTGACACCCGGCTCCATGATGTCCGTCCGCTTCTACGGCAATGCATGGCTCAAGGAGGATCCGGCCAGCGCAAACCAGGTCCGCGAACTGCTGGCGCACGAGATCTTCCATTTCTGGAATGGCGGCATCGCGGATTCTGCGGACGACGCCAGGTTTCCGTGGTTGCACGAGGGCGGCGCCAGCTATGCGGCGATGCTCGTCCTCAATTCGTCTGCGAAACCGGAAGACCCGTCGTTCGTTGCGAAACTCAACCAGAACCTTGGTGAATGCCAATCGGCGCTGGGCGAAAGCGAAACGCTGAAGACGGCCAGCAAACTGCAATTCGGCACGGCTCCCTATGCCTGCGGCGTGGTGCTGCAATGGGCTTGGGATGCCGGCCTACGTTCGTATTCAACGGGCGGACGCGACGTGCTGTGGCAGTGGAAAGCCATGATCGCGGATGCACGCGGCAAGAATGGAAAATATTCGCTCGACGACGCTGTCCGTCTGACGCCGTCGGCGGCGGCAGGCGCGGCCAACATTCTGCTGAACCAGTCGGGTCCGGATCGCTGGGCCGCCTTCGCCAACGCCATGCGCGGCTATGGCGCCCAGATGACCGAAGGCAGAAACCCCGACGAGGATCGCGCCGCGGCGCTGATGCATGTGCTGGGTCAGCATTGCAAAGGTCAGCGCGGCTTCACGACTTTTGAGACGCACATCACGCTCGACACGGGCGACAGGTGCGGCCCGCTGAATGGCGACAAGGACTTCGACGCCGTGGCTGGCCTCAACGTCTTCACCGACGCCAGCGCGCTCTATGATCGCGTCCAGAGCATCTGCGCATCGGGCGGTGCGGTCGAGTTCATCCGCAGTGGCGTTGTCGTGGCGTCGGCACCGTGCACCTCGCCTCTTCCCGCCCCGGCGACCTTCCTCAGGATCACACGCGCCTTCAGCGGGTGATCCTGCCGCCAACGCCTTGTCAGCAGCGCAGCCGGCCTGTCTTGCGCCGGTCACGGAGCGGCGCGATCTTCGTTTGAACACAAACGGAGGGACTTCCCCATGATCGGCTACGCCATGCTCGGCACAAACCAGTATGAGAAGGCGCTCGAATTCTACGACAAGCTGCTGGCCCCGATCGGCGGCAAGCGCATGATGGACTTTGGCGTATCAACCGTGTTCGGCACCGATGCGGGCGAGCGCCATGCTCGGCGTCGGCCAGCCCTACAACAAGGAAGCCGCGACCTGGGGCAATGGCACGATGATCGCGCTGCAGATGCCGTCCAAGGAAAAGGTCCACGAAGTCTACGATGCGGCCATCAAGCTTGGCGCCAGGGATGAAGGACCGGCCGGCCCGCGCAGCGACAATTTCTACGCCGGCTATTTCCGCGATCTCGATGGCAACAAGCTCTGCGCCTTCTACGCGACCGGGATGTGATCTTGCTTCGCTGCGGGTGACGTGATTCCTTCCCTGCCAGCGCAGGGAAGGATGCACCCATGATCGGCTACACCACGATCGGAACCAAGGATCTCGGCAAGGCGCTGGCCTTCTATGATGCGTTGTTCGCCGACCTTGGCGGTCGCCGTGTGATGGAAACGGCGAACGGCCAGCTTTATGGCTTCGCACAGGGCCCGCTGTTCGGCGTGACGGCGCCGTATGATGGAAAGACGCAGCATTGCGGCAATGGCAACATGATCGCGCTGCGCTGTCCCAATGCCGAGAAGGTCAACGAAGTGCACGCCAAGGCGCTGTCGCTCGGCGGCACGGACGAAGGCGCGCCGGGTGATCGCGGCGGCGGTTTCTATGGCGCCTATTTCCGTGATCTCGACGGCAACAAGCTCTGCGCCTTCACGATGGGCTGAGAGCCCTAGCCGCCTATCAAGCCTTCGCGCAAGCGGCGTATGACGCTGGCCTGCGCATCGGTCGGTTCGCCATGCGCCTTTGCAATGACGCTCGCCATGCCGACGAGTTCACGACGCTGTGCAGCGTCCAGCGATCCCGTCCAGATCGGCATGAAACGGCGAACAATGTCGTTGGTGTCCGCGACCTGCCCCGAGGCCCACGCCGCAAAGGACAGCGAATCCTCGCGGTCCTTCGCGTTCATCTGGCAGATGGCCTCGAGCATCTGGTCGATCTGCTGCTCGTCCGCCAGCGCAACCGGCCGGCGCAGGGCGGCGAGACTGTAGAGCAATGTCGCCGCCGCCATGCCGGGAGAGTCGACGCCGGATAGAACGGACTGTCCGGCGCGGTGGCGGAAACGGGCGCGACTGATCATGCCGCGCGCCTTGCCGGCTGCATCGATCACGCTTTCTGCTGCGCCCTTCACCTGCTGCGCGCGCCACCACCAGAAGGCAATGCCGCCGACAACCGCACCGATGACAGCAATCACTGCCGCCATAGCCCCCTCCCAAACCGGCGCCCAAATATGCTTCGGTCTGCCGTCCGCCGTCAAATCTGCGTTAGGGTGTGACGCTATTTGCCCGGCCGGCACGGCCGAGAGGATCAGACATGCCCCTTCATGCCCAGATCGCCTGCATCGGCGGAAACGCCCTGTTCGCCCTGCTCTTCCTTGTTGCGGCGCAGGGCAGTCTTGCAGCCGGCGATTATGGACTTGCGGTCTTCCTCCTGCTGCTGGCCGTTGCGGCAGCCTACAGCTGCTGGGTGCTGGTGAAGTTCCGCCGCTATCTGTCGGCCGAGGAAACGCTGGAGCGCGAACTGCACATCGAGCGGCTGCGCGAGGAGATCGACGCGCTCAAGGCAAACAACAAACCTGACGCCTGAACGAAAGCGGGCCGCGCAGGTGATGCGCGGCTCGTCTCAACCTGTCGGCTTTCCGGCGATCAACCGCCGGTCAGCGCGCCCTGCTTGCGGGCAAGACTATCCAGCGCCGAACGGGCCTCTGGATCGCTCCCGCCCTGGCGATCGCCGCCTTGCCCGTCCTGCGGACGGCGGCGTCCGCGACGGCGGCGATTGCGACCCCCGCGTTCACCCTGATCGCCCCGATCCTCGTCGGATGCTCCGGCTTCAGCCTCAACCTCTTCGGTCGCGGCGTCATCGCCTTCATCGCTGGCGTCGTCATCGTCGCCATCGTCATCGCTGGCGTCGTGCATCGCCTTGACGGCTTCGGGCTGGTCGCCAGCGGGAACCCCGCCTTCGCCGCCCGGAACACTAGCGCCTTCAACCACCGGCTGACCCGGCATGATCCCGCCTTCGCCATTCTGCTGTTGCAGCAGGCGCTCACGCGGCATCGTTGCAGCCATCACACGATAATAGTGCTCGGCGTGCTGGAGGTAATTCTCGTACTTCACACGGTCGCCGCCCGACTGGGCGTCGCGCGCGTACTGGGAGTACTTCTCGTATATCTGCGCGGCCGTGCCCCGGATTTTTACATCCGGGCCGTTGCTCTCGAGCGATCGGTTGCCGTGGTTGTGGTTGCCACCACCACCGCCGCCGGGCTTACGCCCGCGCCCCCGCTGACGCTTCATGAAACCATCCCTGATCTTCAGAGTATGTCTATCGCCCCAATTGGACGGAGTTTCGGTCTGTCATTTACAGACCCAACCGGACGCTTGGCTTGGTTACCGGCACTTAAGCCAGGAATCGCCTGCAGCCCGTCAATTTGGAAGCTAGCCCGTTTGATGCACCACGCCAAGTGATTTCGTCAACGATTTCCAGACGACACGGCACACGTTAAGGGGCACTACCCCCTGCGACCGAAGACCGCGCGGGGGATACCCGCTAGATCGTCAAACACAGCGACGTCTTCAAGACCCGCCGCTGACATCAAGCCCGAGACATCAGCAGCCTGTCCTGCGCCGACCTCAACGCCGAGCCATCCTGCCGGCTTAAGCCAGCCCGGCATTCCCTTCAGGATCATCCGATAGGCTTCCAGCGCATCCTCGCCGGGGCTCAGCGCCATCACCGGATCGAAGTCGCGGACATCCTTCGCAAGCGTCGCAACCTCCGCCGCCGCGATGTAGGGCGGATTGGACAGGACGAGATCGAACCAGCCATCCTGAGCCTCCGCAAAGCTTCGCTGGACGATGCTGGCGCGTTGGCCGACGCCAAGCGCATCGGCATTCTTGCCGGCGACGGCGATCGCCTCTTCCGAAAGATCGACGCCAACCCCGCTTGCATCCGCGCGCTCGGCCAGGACCGACACAAGGATGCAGCCGGATCCTGTTCCCAGATCAAGCACGCGGCCGCCGGGCGGCAGGCGCTTTACGCCTTCAACGACAAGAAGTTCGGTCTCGGGGCGAGGATCAAGAACGGCGGGCGAGATCACAAAGCGGCGGCCGAGAAACTCGCGCCAGCCACGGATGCGGGAGACGGGCTCGCCCTGCTCCCGCCGTCTGACGAATTGCTCGAAAGCGTTCAGCGTCACCGGATCGATCGCGTCCATCTCGCGCAGGATGACGTCGACCGGTTCAACGCCCAAGGCATGCGCCAGCAGCAACCGCACATCGCGCAGCGCGCCCTCGACGCCGGCGGCGGCAAGGCGCTGGGCCGCCTCGCGCATCATGTCGCGCCAGGTGCAATGAAGGTTCATGCGCGGGGCTTTAGCATGGCCGGCGATGCAGGCATAACGCCACCATGGACACCGCTCGTATTGACGCCCTCGAAATCCGCATCGCCCACCAGGAGCGCATGATCGAGGATCTGAACCAGACCATCACCGCCCAGTGGAAGGATATCGACCGGCTGAAGCGGGAGATCGAACGCCTGAGCGATCGCATGGCCAGCGCGGAGATGGCGATCGGGCCGGACCCGGGCGACGAGCCACCGCCGCCGCACTGGTAGGCTCAGCCTTCGAGTGCGTCGCCGACACTGACTCCGCCGCCGGCGGCAATCGAGAAATACGTGCCCAGCGTGTCGCGTCCGAAGTTCTGGCGCAGCATATCGACCATGTCGATGTCGCGTTCGCCGGTATCGAGGTTCACGTGCGTCGCGACGCAGCGCACGATTGGCTTGAAGACCGACAGTTCCGCGTTTCCGAGCTTCACGGCCGCACCAGCGATCCAGTCATCTTCGGCCCAAGGCTTCAGACCGTCGACATAGATGTTGGCGCGGAAACGCAGCGGGTCGACGGGTTGTCCGATCGCCAGCGCCACGGAGCGGATGCTGGCGAGATTGATCACCGAGATGAAGCCCTGCGGGTGATCCATGAAGCGATGACCCGGTGGGCTTTCCAGCACGCGCAGCTTGCCCGGCGCGTCTTCGCCCAGAAAGGCCTGCAGGAAGCGCTCCAGCTGTGCGCGTCCGTCGTCCGTATCGAGCCGCGTCTCGACGCCGAATCCATGCGCGTCGCCGACATGAAAGACGCCGGTCTCATCGTCCAGCCGGGTCTTGATCCGCGCCAGCGCCGGAAAGCGCGCGAGGACCGTGAACCGCTGTTTCGAGATATGTTTCGGGTTTGCCGGATCGAAGCCAGACGGCCCGACCTCGATGGCGTAGCTTCGGTCGCCCGGAAAATGAACGCCGGCCTCCAGACGGACAGCGTTCATCGGTTCTGGCGTCAGCCCTTTGACCGGATGACGGTAGATGCCGTCGACTATTCCGCGCATCGATCCCTTCAGCCCCTGCC
>JAWKVC010000005.1:0-210299 GCA_041398245.1 Hyphomonadaceae bacterium | reverse complement strand
CGCGGAAGACGAAGGCCGTGACCCACGTCTTGCCCGGCTCGAAATCGGGCTGTTGCGCATCGCGGCTCATGATCACGAACCGCGTGGTGTTGTGGGCAGCGTCCTCGATGTTCTCGGCGAGGATGTCGAGGCCATAGACCTCTGCAGCAAGGCGCGGGGCGATGGCGGCCTGGGTGGGATCGCCAAGATCGCGCACCTCGCGCGCCGCGCCGGCGGTGTCGCCCGTGGTCTTCGAGATGATGCCCCGGGCGCGCAGGAAGTTGCGGCACTGGCCAAGGCCCATGATGTGGCTGTGGGCGGCCTTGATGTCCGCCAGCTTTGCGCCCGGCAGGCCCATAAGCTGGAATCGGATCGGCATGAAGTGTTCGGCGATGATCTGCAGCGGCGAGGTGGGCAGGAGATGATGGATGTCGGCTACGCGGCCGGCGATCGAGTTTTCCACAGGGATCATGGCGAGGTCCGCCTCGCCGGAGGCGGCGGCCTGGAAGACATCCTCGAATGTCGCGCACGGCAGGGGTTCGAAGTCCGGGTGAACCTCGCGGCAGGCGATGTGGGAGTTGGCGCCCAGCTCTCCCTGAAAGGCGATCTTGCTCATGCTAGCCTCTATGCCCCGCCCTAACGGAAGATAGCAACAGCCAGAGGGGGTTAGCCCGTGTCAGGGGGCCCGGCCCGATGCGTCATTTCGCCGGACTTTCTCCAATTGCCGCACCCCCGGTAAAATGCCAGAAAGCCCCGCGCGTGCGGGCGCGATTCTAGCCTTTCGGGCGCCCGGCAAGAGGGGCAACAGGCCATGAGTGATCTCGGCTTCAACAAGATCGCATTCTGCGTCCTGGGCACGGCCCTGGCGGTGATCGGTCTCAACGAGGCCTCGCACGCCATGTTCCACCACGAGGAACACGAGTTCGCCGGCTATCACGTCGCGGTCGAGGAAGCGGCTGGCGGCGGCGAAACGGCCGTCGAGGGTCCGCGCGACTACGGCCTTCTGCTGGCTGCGGCCGACATCGTGAAGGGCGAGGCGCAGCACAAGAAATGCGTGCAGTGCCACACCTTCGAAGAGGGCGGCCCCGACAATCAGGGCCCGAACCTGTGGGGCGTGCTGGGCCGCGACATCGGTTCGCACGGCACGTTCAAGTACTCGACCGGCCCGGGTTCGCTGTCCGAGCTCGAAGGCAACTGGACCTATGAGAAGCTGGATCACTTCATCGAGCGTCCGAAGGGCTTTGCCCCGGGCACGGCGATGAACTTCGCCGGCATCAACAGCCGCATCACCGGCCTCACCGACCGCATGAACCTCATCGCCTACCTGCGCACGCTGGGCAGCGAGAGCGTTCCGCTTCCCGAACCGCTGCCGCCGCAGACCGAAACGCCGTCCGAGAGCGAACCTCCGGCGGAAGGCGCGCCCGCCGATGGCGCAACGCCGCCGGCCGAAGGCGAAGCCCCCGCGACGCCTGCTCCGGAAGCTCCGGCGCACTAGGCCGAAGCAGACATCGCATGACTTCCGAACGCGGATGCCCCGGCATCCGCGTTTGTCGTTTCAGGCGCCGCGTTCACTCCGGCGCGTGGCAGACGGCTTCGATGTTGTGGCCGTCAGGATCGATCACGAACGCGCCGTAATATCCGGGATGATAAAGCGGTCGCAGACCCGGCGGACCGTTGTCGCGCCCGCCTGCAGCCATGGCGGCCTTGTAGAAGGCGTCGACCTTCGCGCGGCTGTCGGCGGCGAAGGCGACGTGAATCAGCTCGGTCGCGCGGGGCTGTTCGTTGATCCAGAAATAGGGCTTCGGGCCATCGCCATAACCAATGTAGCCGGTGCTGCCGGTTTCCTCGGCCGGGACCTCGAATACCGCCGTGACGCCGAGCGGCGCGAGCGCCTGATCGTAGAACGCCTTCGCACGCGCGAGGCTGGTGACCTTGAGTCCGATATGGTCGAGCATTCCTCACTCCTTCCGCGAGGTTTGCATCGTCGCGCGATCACGCATCGCTGCGAACCATTCGCGAAGAAAAATTTCGTTATACGCGTGAAAACATAGCGGGTAATGCAGACCCTTCTGGGTGCTGGGGAATTTGCAGCGCACACAGGATTTCCTCGCCGCTGCGAGGAAATTGTCCCCGCTGGACAGTTCGTTCCAACCGTCAAACATGCAGCAAATGGACGGCGCATCCGCGCTTGCGCGCGCCAGCCGTCTGCAGGTGGAGGGTGCTGCGCATGACGAGTTTCACACTCAATGGAAAGAAGGTGACGTCGGAGGCTGAACCCGACACGCCCTTGCTGTGGGTGATCCGCGACGAGATCGGCCTCACCGGCACCAAGTTCGGTTGCGGCATCGCGATGTGCGGGGCGTGCACCGTGCATCTCAACGGCAAGGCGCAGCGCTCCTGCATCACGCCCGTGAGCGCGGTTGAAGGCGCGGAGGTCACGACCATCGAAGGCCTCGATCCCAAGGGCGAGCATCCGGTGCAGAAGGCATGGCAGGAGTTGCAGGTGCCGCAATGCGGCTACTGCCAGTCCGGCCAGATCATGCAGGCTGCGGCCGTGCTGAAGGACAATCCCGACATCACCGATGCGGACATCGACGCGCAGATGAGCGGCAATCTGTGCCGCTGCATGACGTACACACGTATCCGCGCCGCCGTTCGGCAGGCCGCGACCGCGATGAAGGGGGGCTGATCACGTGACACGCCTTGCAAAATCCGAAGCAGCTTCCTTCGCCCTGTCGCGCCGCGGCTTCCTTGTTGCGGCGGCCGGAACCGGCGTCGCCTTCTCGTTCCTGACCGCGTGCGAGACGGGCGATCCCAACGCCCCCGCCTATGAGCCGATCCAGTGGTATGCGATCGACGCCAATGGCATCGTGACGGTGAACATCATCCGCGCCGAGATGGGCCAGCATGTCGGCACATCGCTGGCGCGCATCCTCGCCGACGAGCTGGAAGCCAAGTGGGAAGACGTGCGCATCAATCACGTCGACAGCGATCCGAAATGGGGCCTGATGGTCACCGGCGGATCATGGTCCGTCTGGCAGACCTATCCGCTCTATTCGAAGGCGGGCGCGGCGGGCCGCGCGGCGCTGATCGAAGCGGGCGCCAAGGAGCTGGGCGTCGATGCGGCGACCTGTTCGGCCAGCAATGGCGAGGTCGTCTCGGGCGACAAGAAGATCTCCTACAAGGATCTCGTCCGTCGCGGCGCGCTTTCCAAGACCTTCACCGATGACGAGGTGAAGGATCTGCCGGTGAAGCCGGTGGATCAGCGCAAGCTGATCGGCAAGCCGGTGACGTCGCTGGATGTCGTGGCCAAGACCAGTGGCACGGCCAAGTACGGCATCGACGCCAAGGTCGAGGGGATGGTCTACGGCTATCCCATCATTCCGCCGACGCGGAATGGCGGCCAGGTCAACTATGTGATCGACGGGCCGGCCAAGGACATCAAAGGCTATATCCAGACCGTCGTGCTGCAGGACAAGTCGAACACCGTCCCCGGCTGGGCCGTGGTGATCGCCGACAGCTGGTGGGCGGCAAAGAAGGCGGCTGACGCCGTAACGCTGGAATACCAGCCGACCGACACGATGGATGTGTCCGAGAAGCAGATCCAGGATCATTCCCGCAAGCTGATCAACGATGCGAGCAAGGGCGTGGTGTTGGCGACGGGCAACACCAATACGGCGCCGGTGTTCCGCGCCGCGAAGGCGACGCTGGAGGCCGAGTATACGACGGCGACCGCCCTGCACTTCGCCATGGAGCCGGTAAACGCGCTGGCACTGGAGAAGGACGGCAAGTGGGAGATCCACACCGGCAACCAGTGGCAGAGCCTTGTGCTGCCATGGCTGGCGGCGGCGCTGGAGGTTCCGGACACCGACATCGTGATGAAGACCTACATGCTGGGCGGCGGCTTCGGCCGCAGGCTGAACGGCGACTATGCCGTCGCTGCAGCGCTGGCGGCCAAGGCCGTGGGCAAGCCGGTGAAGATGGTGCTGTCGCGCGAGAGCGACTCCAAGTTCGACTCGGTGCGCTCGCCCTCGGTGCAGAAGATGCGGATGGCGTTCGACAAGGACAACAACGTCATCGGCATGGAGCAGCATGTCGCGTGCGGCTGGCCGACCGAAGTGATGGCGCCGTTCTTCATGCCGCCGGGCGAGGACAACAAGCCGTTCGACCCCTTCGCCATCAATGGCGCCAACCACTGGTACACGGTGGGCGCGCACAAGGTGCGGGCGGTTTCCAACGATCTCGCCAACAAGACCTTCCGGCCGGGCTGGCTGCGCTCGGTGGGACCAGGCTTCACCAACTGGGCGCTGGAAAGCTTCATGGATGAGGCGGCGCACAAGCTGAATGCCGATCCGGTGCAGTTCAGGCTGAACCTGTTGCGCGCCGAAGGCGCCAATGCGGGGACGGCGCCGAACTCTGTCGGCGGCGCATCGCGGCAGGCCAATGTCGTGAAGCTGGCGGCGGAAAAGGCGGGCTGGGGCCAGCCGCTTCCGGCGGGCACGGGCCTTGGCCTTGCGACCTCGTTCGGACAGGAACGCGACATGCCGACCTGGGTCGCCTGCGTGGCGCGCGTCAATGTCGACCGCGGCACGGGCCGGGTGAAGGTGGAGAAGCTGACGCTGGTGGCGGACGCCGGCACGGTGGTGGATCCCGATGGCGCGCTGGCGCAGATGCAGGGGGCCTCGCTATGGGGCCTGTCGCTGGCGCTGCACGAGGGCACCGAGTTCGAGAAGGGCAATGTGAAGGCGCTGAACCTTGGCGCCTACACGCCGCTGCGCATCAACGACACGCCGGAGCTGGACATCACCTTCGTCGACAGCAGCGAGGCGCCGGTGGGCCTTGGAGAACCTGCGACGACGGTGGTTGGCCCGGCGATCGGCAACGCCATCTTCAATGCGGTAGGCGCGCGCCTGCGCCACATCCCGATCACGGCGGCTGCCGTGAAGGCGGCGATACGCTGACCTGCGCCTGACCCTCCGAAGGCGCCCGATCAGTTGCTGCCGGTTGCGGTCCTGGTGAAGGCGGCGTGGCCGCTTTCGTCGGGGCCGTTTCGGCCGGATTTATCATTTCGGTCAGCGAAATATTAAGCCTGACGCCCGCATAAGACCCTCATCACAGCACGGAGAACCGGTCGGCCGCACGAGGCCGCCTGCCCGGTCGCATTGCGGCCAAGGGGGCAAAACAGAAACAGGAAGCTGAGCGATGAAACGTCTTTTGCGGCGCTTCTTCTCTGATCGCCGCGGGGCGTTCGCCATGCAGTTCGCGCTGATGGCTGTTCCGATGTTCGCGTGCACCGGCGTCGCCATCGATGGCGGCCGCGCCTTCCTCGCCCGGTTCGAATTGTCCGCCGCGCTCGACGCCGCCGCGCTGGCGGCCGGCTCCACCATTTCCGACGACGAGGCCACCCTGCGGGGTGTAGCGCGCCGCTTCGTCGATCAGAACTTCGGCAATGCCGAGCCCGGCAGCGTGCGCATTGAATTCGACCCCGGCGATGATGTGATGACGGTGCGGGGCGAGGTCGATATCGACACGTTCTTCATGGCCATCGTCGGCATTCCGACCGTAACCGTTTCCGCCGAATCCGAAGTGCGGCGCGGCGGCACCAATGTGGAAGTCGCGCTGGTGCTGGACACGACCGAGTCGATGAACGGCCAGCGCATGACCGACCTCAAAGCGGCGGCGAAGGATCTGGTCGACATCGTGGTGACGGACGACCAGACGCCCTACTTCTCCAAGCTGGCGCTGGTGTCTTACGGCGCGAACGTCTACGCGGGCGATTATGCCGACGACGTGCGCGGCACGATCCGCGGCGGCGTTTCGATCACCGACGCGCAATGGAAATCCGGCTATGCGCACAGCATCACCGACGCCGAATGGCGCGATGGCAGCGACGCCTCGATCTCGGATATCACGCGGGCGAGCCAGGCCGTTGTGACCGCCAGCCGGCACGGCTTTTCGGATGGCGATGTCGTTTACATTTCCGGCGTGCGCGGCATGCGGCAGGTGAACGGCAATGTCTATCGCGTGGATGACGCCACGCGCGACACCTTCAAGCTGCGCGACTACAACACAAACAATTATGTGCGGTCGTCGTCGTACAGCCGCTACGACTCGCGCGGGACGGTGGAGAAGTGCCTGCTGGACACATGCGAGGTGCAGGTCACCTCGTCCTCGCACGGCTTTTCGGACGGCAATGTCATCTTCGTCAGCGGCGTGCAGGGCATGACGCAGATCAACAATGGCGATGGCGAGAGCTGGACCGTCAAGGACCGGACCAGCAACACGTACGTGTTGGAAGATTCATGGGGACCGGGCATGTCGGACTACAGCCGGTCCGGCACGGCGCAGCGCTGCCTCGTCGAGGCATGCGAGGTGCAGGTCACGGCGAACGGCCACGGGCTTTCGGATGGCGACTGGGTCTACATCACCGATGTGCGCGGCATGGGGATCAACACCAGCGGCTCGGATTCCTGGCGCGTGAAGCAGGTGTCCGGCGCGACCTTCTTCCTGGAAGGCAGCGAGGGCCCATCCTATAGCTCCTATACCGGCGGCGGCAAATCATGGTGCCTTGAAGAGGGCTGCCACTATTATCGCTTCACCTCGGCGTCCAACCGGACGGCGATCCGCGAGATCAGCGACTGCGTGTCGGAACGGACGGGCGGCGAAGCCTACACGGAAGTTGGGCCGACAACGGCCCTTGTGGGCCGCGTCTACGCCAGCGGCAGCTTTTCGGGATGCCGAAGCTATGGCGCGTTCGAGCCGCTGACGACCGCGCGCGAGGACCTGAAGACCAAGATCACCGATCTCGACACCGACGATTCGACGGCCGGGCAGATCGGTCTGGCGTGGGGCTGGTACATGCTGTCGCCCAACTGGGGCTCGCTGTGGCCGGCAGAAGAGAACCGGCCGATGGCCTACACGCAGGAGGACGTCGCTCAGTTCTGGTGCTGATGACGGACGGCGATTTCAACACAGCCTACTGCAACGGCCTGTCGTCCAAGCGACTATGGCATTTCCAGCTCTGTCGGACCGCATCAACTGCAACGCCGAGAATGGCGCGCCGTTCGATCAGGCGGACAGCCTGTGCGACGCCATCAAGGCCCGCCACATCACGATCTATACGGTGGGCTTCGGCAGCGGGCTGAGCGGCAGCGGCGGCGACTTCCTGCAGCGCTGCGCGACATCGGAAGATCACGCCTATCTGGCGGCGACAGGGGAAGAGCTGAGCGCGGCCTTCAGCTCGATCGCCCGCTCGATCTCGCTGCTGCGCCTGTCGAAGTAACCGCAAGACGGAGCGCGGAAAGCAATTCCACTGACGGAATTTGGGCGCTAGCCTATCGTTGATTCAAACGACGGGGTGCGACCATGACCGCCGGCCTGATGCAGACGCCGCCGCTGCAGATTATCGATATCCTGAAGTTCGCGGCGACGGCGCATGCCAAGCGCCAGATCGTCTCGCGCCTCGTGGACGAACCCATCTGGCGCTACACGTATGCCGACGCCTATCGCCGCGCCGGACAGGCTGCGAACGCGCTGAAGCGGCTGGGCGTACAACATGGCGACCGGGTGTCGAGTCTGGCCTGGAACACGCACCGGCATTTCGAGCTGTTCTACGCCGTGCCGGGGATTGGCGCGGTGCTGCACACGGCCAATCCGCGTCTGTTCGATGACCAGATCATCTACACGATCAACCACGCTGAAAGCTCGGTGCTGCTGTTCGACCGGAACTTTGCGGCTGTGGTCGAGCGGATCGCGCCGCATCTCAAGACAGTGAAGACCTATGTGATGCTGTCGGACGAGGCGCGCCTGACGCCGGGACCGGTCAATGCCGTGAGCTATGAGTGCCTGCTGGACAAGGAGAGCACGGACTTCGCCTGGCCGACGGTTGAGGAAAATCTCGGCGCGTTCCTGTGCTACACCTCCGGCACGACGGGCGATCCCAAGGGCGTGCTCTATTCGCATCGCGCGGTTGTGCTGCATGCGATGGCCTCGGGGCTGGCGAGCGCGTTCGGGTTCGATGCGTTCGACGTTGTGATGCCCTGCTCCTCGCTCTATCACGCCACCGCCTGGGGCCTGCCGTTTGCCGCGCCGATCAATGGCTGCAAGCTGGTGATGCCGTGCGACAAGATGGATGGCGCGAGCCTGCAGGAGCTGATCGTCAAGGAAGGCGTGACGTTCTCGGGCGGCGTGCCGACGATCTGGACGATGTATCTGTCGTATCTCGAGAAGACGGGCGAGACACCGGGCAATCTCAAGCGCGTGGTGATCGGCGGATCGGCCGTGCCGCGCGCCATGGCCGAGACATTCAAGAAGAAATACGGCGTTCGCGTGCTGCAGATCTGGGGCATGACCGAGACCTGCCCGCTGGGCGTGATCGCGACGCCGACGCCGGAGCTGGCCGAAGCCGGCGAAGAGGCGATGGACGAGGCGATCTGGACGCGGCAGGGCCGCCTGCAGTTCGGCATCGAGCTGAAGATCGTGGACGAGGACGGCACGGACCTGCCGTGGGACGGGGAAAGCTCCGGCGCGCTGCTGGTGAAGGGGCCGTGGACGATCCGGCGCTATTTCCGGAAGGACCTCGACGCGACGGATGAGAATGGCTGGTTCGACACCGGCGACATCGCCACCATCGATGCAGCCGGCTTCATGCGCATCACCGACCGCAAGAAGGACGTGATCAAGTCGGGCGGGGAATGGATCTCCTCGATCGATCTCGAGAATTTCGCGGTGGGATGTCCCGGCGTGAAGATCGCCGCCGTGATCGGCGTGCCACATCCCAAATGGGAAGAGCGGCCCGTGCTGGTGATCGAATGCCATGAGGGCGAGGAGCTGACCGAAGAGGCGGTGCAGACCTATCTGGAGCCGCACATCGTGAAATGGTGGAAGCCCGACAAGGTGATCTTCGCGCCTGTGCCGCTGACGGCGACGGGCAAGATCGACAAGAAGGTCCTGCGCGCGAAGTATTCGGGGGTGTTGGGGGGATAGATCCGGCTCAGCGTTTCGTCTTCGCGCCGCCCAACCCAAGCGCGACGGCCTTGCGGCCGACGGTGGGGAGCGCGGCCAGTGCGTCGGCGTGCGTCAGCCATTCGCCGTCCACATTCGCGCGGGGGCCGGCTTCGGCGCGATAGACGGCGAGCCTGAGCGCGAAATGCGTGAAGACATGGCGCACCTCGCCGATGTGCTCCCACGCGAAGCCGCCGGGCGCCTCGGCCAGCGGATCATCCGTCTGCTGCTCCAGCCAGGCGCTGGTCGGCGGCATCATCATGCCGCCCAGGAGGCCTGAGGGCGGACGCCGGATCAGCAGCACGGTCTCGCCGCGCACCAGCACGAAGGCGGCGCCGTGGCGCGTTGGCGTTGCCTTCTTCTCGGCCTTGACGGGATAGCGCTCCTGTTCGCCGAGCTTGCGCGCCTCGCAGAAATCCCACACCGGGCACATGGCGCAGTTGGGCCCGCGCGGCGTGCAGACCGTGGCGCCAAGATCCATCAGCGCCTGCGCCAGATCGCCGGCGCGCTGATCGTGCGGGAGAGCGTGCGCCATCTCCTGCGCCTTCGCGGCGATCACCTGCTTGGCGGCGCGCCAGCCGGTCTCGGTTCCATCCGACCCGACGGCGTAGAGGCGCGAGACAACGCGCTCGATATTGCCGTCGACCGGCGTGATGCGTTCGTCGAAGGCGATCGAAGCGATGGCGGCGGACGTGTAGGGACCGATGCCGGGCAGCACGCGGAGGCTCGCCGCGTCCTGTGGATAGGCGCCCTGCTCCGCAACGGCTTTTGCACAGGCGTGGAGATTACGCGCGCGGGAGTAGTAGCCAAGTCCGGCCCAGGCGGCGGAGACATCATCCCAGCTGGCTTTTGCGAGCTGCTGCACCGTTGGCCAGCGCGTGCGGAAGGCTTCAAAGTACGGCGTGGCATGGGGAATTGTCGTCTGTTGCAGCATCACTTCCGACAGCCAGACGAGATAGGGATCGGGCTTTACGCCCGCGTCGCGTTCGGCCGGGCCGATGCGCCAGGGAAGCTGGCGCCCGTGCCGCCGGTACCAGCGATCCACAGCGGTGAGTAATCTTTTCAGGCTGTTAGCGGCCATGAATCCCGGTCGGGGCCTGTCCCCTGATTGGTGAGCAAATGGCCATTCCGACGAAACGCGATTGCTGGCAAGCTGGCGCGGGACGGATGGCGCGGCTGTACGGAGGGTTGGATGAGCGAGAACCTCTCCTACGAGAAGGCGATCGATATCGCCGCCTGCCGCGCGCAGGAATGGTTCAAGGTCCACGCCGAGCAGAGGCTGCAGCTGTTCAACTTCTACGTTGTGCTGATCGCGGCGGCGGTTGCGGGATTCGCCTCGGCGCTGGAGGCGCGGCTCTATCCGTTCGCCATTGCGATCTCGGTTGTGCTGCTGGTGCTGACCTACGCCTTCAAGTCGCTGGACCGCAGGGTGGCCGAACTGGTCAAGATTGCCGAGCGGGCGCACGACAAGATCGACGAACTGGTTAGCGAACGTCTGCAGATCGAGGACGTGCGCCTTGCAAAACTGTCCGACAGGAAGGGTGGGACAAAATCCTACCGGCAGGCGTTCAACATCATCTTCCTGCTGGGCGTCCTGCTCGCGCTGATTGGCGGCGGCCTTGCGGTTTCGGGCATGTTCTTTCTGCCCGCTTCGGCCTAGTAGTCCCACATGACCACTGACTGGGAAGCGCGCGAGAAGGAGCGGGAGGCGGAACAGCGCCTCGCGGCCGTGCATGCCGTTCCGGTCTATCGTCCGGCCAAGCCCATGGGCGTGGCGCTGAACAGGGCGCTGCGGCCGATCCTGAAGGATGCCGGGCCGGCGCCGGAGACGCTGAAGTCGCGCTGGTCGGAGATTGTGGGGCTGAAGCTGGCGGCGGTGACGGAGCCGGTGCGCGTCTCCAGGGGCAAGGGCGGCGGCGTCCTGCACCTGCGCGCGCCATCGGCGGCGGCGCCGATCATCCAGCATGCGAAGGATCATATCCTCGAGCGGGTGAACCTTGCCTCGGGATCGAAGATCAAATCCCTGAAGATCGTGCAGACCGCGCCGCCGAAACAGCTGGCGCTGGTGATCCCCAAACCGCTGACGCCGGAACAGCGCGCCGATCTGGTGAAACGCCTGACGCCGGTGAAGGACAATCCGCTGCGCAAGGCGCTGACGGGGCTGGGCGAGGCTGTTCTGACGGGGATGAGAAAGTCGTAATCCCGCCTACACCCGCTGATAACGCCTTCGCGAACGCGTTTGTTGACCGCCGCGGCGGGTTTGGCCAAAACCGGGCCAAGTGTTGAGGAAGGCTGCCCATGACGTTCGCGATCAATGGATCTCTCATTCGCCGCGCCGGAGGCCTGGCCGCCGGCGTCATGGCGATGGCCGTGCTGGCCGCCTGCGGCGGCGAGAGCGCCGGACCGCAGACCGATTTCAAGCCCGTGCCGGTTGATCCGGTGCTGGGCGATGCGCCGCAGGGCGCGGCCGATGCGCCGGTGGAGATGGTGGAATACGCCTCGCTCTCCTGCTCGCACTGCCGCGATTTCGCGCGTCAGGTCTATCCACGCATCAAGCGCGAATACATCGACACCGGCAAGCTGCGGTACATCTATCGCGACATGTCGATCGACCCGCAGGCGTTCGACATCACGCTGGCCACGATCACGCGCTGCAAGGGCCCGGAGCTGCACCATGTTCTGGTCGATGAGTTCTTCGGCAAATTCATGGACATCATGGAATCGGCGCGCGATGGCAAGGCGGCGACCGTTCTTTCCGACATCGTGACCAAGCACGGCATGACGTGGGACGAGGCCGTGACCTGCATGGACCACACGCCCGCCCTGCGCGAGGCGATCGTGAAGTCCGGCGACCGGGGCGAACAGGAACTGAAAGCGGCCGACCCGACCGTGCAGGGACGCCTGACGCCGACCATCTTCGTGGATGGCAAGCTGCTCAAGGACATCACCTATGAGGGCGTGAAGGCCGCCATCGAGGCCAAGCTGAACCCGGACGCCGCGCCGGCCGAAGGCGCAGCCCCCGCGACCGAGGCGCCCGCGCAATAGCATGAAGCTTCGCGCCATCGTCGCCGTGCTGGGCCTTGCGCTTGCCGCCTGCGAGGAAGCGCGCGCGCCGGAGCCCTACGAAACGGTAGCGATTTCGCCTTTCCTCGGCGATGCGGTGCTGGGAAATCCCGATGCGCCGGTAGCGCTGGTGGAGTACGCCTCAACCACCTGCGGCCATTGCCTGGCGTTCCACCAGCAGGTCTTCCCCGACCTCAAGGCGAAATACATCGACACCGGCAAGGTGAAGCTGCGCTTCGTGATGATGCCGACGCAGCCCGTGGCGATCGCCATGGCGGGCGAGGCGCTGGCGCGCTGCGCGGGCGAGGACAAGTATTTCGACGTGATCGCGACGCTGTTCGACGCGCAGCGCACGCTGATCTCGGCGGCGCGCAATCCCTGGCAGCTGCAGCAGGAACTGCGCGGCGTGGGCAAGATGCATGGCCTCGACAATGATGAGGTGGGCAGCTGCATCGATGATGAGGCGATCCTCGCACACACGCGGGCGGGCGCCCAAGCGGCGCCGGCCGAGATCACCGGCACGCCCAGCTTCGCCATCGACGGCCGCAAGCTGGAGCTGGAGACGCTGGAGGACCTGTCGGCGCAACTGGATGCAGCCCTCGCGAAGGCGGCGTCTCCCCCTTCCGGCGACGGCCATTGACCCCTGCCCCAGCGGCCCGTAAGGGGGCCAAAAGCCCGATTTCTGGGGCGAAACGGGAAACGGCTTGCACCTCACCGGCCTCAAAATCGCGGGCTTCAAGTCCTTCGTCGATCCGGTCGACGTGCCGATCGAGGAAGGCCTCACCGGCATTGTCGGACCCAATGGCTGCGGCAAGTCCAACCTGCTGGAAGCGCTGCGCTGGGCGATGGGGGCGACCTCGGCGCGGGCGATGCGCGGCGGGGAGATGGACGACCTGATCTTTTCCGGCACCGATGCGCGGCCGGCGCGCGAGATGGCCGAGGTCACGCTGCTGCTGGACAATCGCGACCGGGGCGCGCCGGCGGAGTTCAACGATGAGGATGTTATCGAGATCCGCCGCCTGCTGCGCCGGGGGGCGGGATCGAGCTATCGCATCAACGGGCGGACAGTGCGCGCCAAGGACGTGCAGCTTCTGTTCGCGGACGCCTCGACCAGCGCCAACTCGCCGGCGCTGGTGCGGCAGGGACAGATCAGCAGGCTGATCGGGGCCAAGCCGCAGAACCGCCGCCGGATCCTCGGAGGCGGCCGGCATTGGCGGTCTCGCCGCGCGCCGGCACGAGGCCGAGCTGAAGCTGAAGGCGGCGGACGAGAACCTCGCCAAGCTGAACGACATCATGGCCGAGGTGGAGCGGCAGGCGAACTCGCTGAAGCGGCAGGCGAGCAAGGCCCGGAAGTACCGCGCGCTGTCGGAAGAGATCGCGGCGCTGGAAGCCAGACTCGGCGCGGCGCGCTGGCGTGGAGCTGTCGTCGAGACGGCGGAGGCGCACAAGGCGCTGGAGACGGCCCGGGCCGAGGAGCAGAAAGCTGTTTCCACAACCGCGAGGAGCACGGCGGCGGAATTGGAAGCGCGCGCGGGTCTGGAACCGTTGCGCGCGGCCGAGGCCGAGGCGGCGGGCAAGCTCGGCGTGATCAAGCTGCAGCTGGCGCGGATCGAAGCCGAGCGCGATGCGGCGAAAGAAGCCGTGGCGCGGCTGGAGCGGGACATCACACGCCTGATCGAGGAGACGACGCGCGAGACCGTGCAGCGCGACGATGCGCAGGCGCGGGCCGAGCGCGCGAAGGCCGGGCTTGACGCACTGCCGCCGGAAGATGCTGCGGCGCAGGCGAAGCGCGAGGCCGAACTGTCGGCGGCGGTCGATGCGGCCATGGCGGACCTGCAGACCTTCGAGCAGGAAGCCGACCAGCGCCGCGCCGCGCTCGCGCGGGCGGAGGCCGAAGCGGCTGCGGCCCAGGCGGCTGTGCGGCGCGAAGACGAGCGTTATGCGCGTCTGTCCGCCGATCTGGCGAAGGCGCAGCAGGAACTGGCGGCGATCGGCGACGCCGCCACGCTCGACGCCGCGCTGAAGCACGCGCGGGCGCGCCATGCCGACGCCGAAGCGAAGGCGCGGGCGGCGCAATCCACCCTCGCCGCGGCGATGCGCGCGGTGGATGAGGCGCGGGCGCTGGAGGCAAGGCTGACGCCGCCGCTTCTGGCGGCTGAACGCAAGGTTGGGGAGCTGGAGGCTGAACTCAAAGGTCTCGACCGGCTGCTGCGGCAGGTGGCGGCGACGGCTGCGCCGCCAGTGATGGACGGCGTGAAGGCGCCGGGCTTTGAGCGCGCGATGGCGGCGGCGCTGGACGATGATCTCGATGCGCCGGCGGACACGGCCTCGCCGGTGCACTGGTCGGGAACGCATGGCGATATCGGTGCGCGCCTGCCCGAGGGCGCAACGCCGCTGAGCGATCTGGTCGAGGCGCCGGCGGAGCTGCACGCGCGGCTGACGCAGTGCGGGTTGGTGGAACGCACGCAGGGGCCGGCGCTGGTGACACGGCTTCTGCCGGGGCAGAGCCTGGTGAGCCGCGAGGGCGATCTGTGGCGCTGGGACGGTTTCGTGCGCAAGGCCGAAGCGCCGCTGACATCCGCCGAGAAGCTGGAACAGCGGGCGCGGCGCACGGCGCTGGTTCCCGAGATCGCGGCGGCGGCGAAGGAGCGCGACGCGGCGGCCGAGGCGCGCAACAAGGCGTCGCAACAACTGACCGATGCTGAAGTCACGCTGATGGCCGCGCGGAAGAATGTGCCCGAGCTGACGCGGGCGGCGGCGCAGGCGCACGAGGCGGCGATCCGCGCGGAGCAGGATGTGGAGCGGCTGTCGCTGCGTGGCGCGGCGCTGAAGGAAACGGCGCAAAGGCTGACGGCCGAGCGCGACATCGCGGCGGCTGCGCTGGCGCAGGCGAAGTCGGCGCTGGGGGCAGCGCCTTCGGACCGGGATCGCGAAATCCTGATCCTGCTGGCCGGCAAGGCGAAAGGCGCGCGCGACGCCGAACGCAGCGCAGCGGCGGCGCTGGACGCTTTCCTGCGCGACATGGAACGCGCGGCGGCGCAGCGGCTGGCGCTGACACATGATCGCGACGAATGGCTGGCGCGTACATCCGAGGCGTCGGCGCGGCTGACGACGATTGCGCGCGATCTGGCCGAGGCGCGCACGCGGCTGGCCGGCACGAAGGATCAGCCGGCGGCGTTGCAGACGAGGATGGACGAGCTGGCGAATAGCTCCGAGGCGGCGGAAGCGGCGCGGCGGGAAGCGGCGGATACGCTTGCCGAAGCCGAAGGCGCGCTGCGCGATGCGGAGATGGCTTCGCGCGCCGCGCGCGATGGATCGGCGCAGGCGCGGGAGATGCTGGTGCGGGCCGAGGCACGGCTGGAGGCCGCGGTGCGGCGCGAGGCCGAGATCGCCGAACAGGTGCGCGCGGCGTTCGAGCAGGAGCTGGACGAGCTGGAAGCGCGGGTGGCCGCGATCCTTGCGGCGGCGAAGGCCGCGCGGGAGGAGTTCGGCGAGGGCGATACAGCCGAGAATGACAGCGGCGCGCATGATGCGCACGTGCTGGACACGCGGCTGGCGCAGCTGCGCCGCGAACGCGACCAGCTTGGCGCGGTCAACATGGAAGCGGACGAGCAGTTGACCGAAATCTCCAAGCGCATGGGCTTTCAGATCGAGGAACGCGATGACCTGACGGCGGCGATCGGGCGGCTGCGCGAAGGGATCGATGCGCTGAACATGGACGGGCGCCAGCGCCTGCTGGATGCGTTCCAGCTGGTGAATTCGCATTTCGGATCGCTGTTCACCGCGCTGTTCGGCGGCGGGCATGCCGAGCTGCGGCTGACGGAGAGCGACGATCCGCTGGATGCGGGGCTGGAGATCTTCGCCTCGCCGCCGGGGAAACGGCTGGGACAGTTGTCGCTGATGTCGGGCGGTGAACAGGCGCTGACGGCGACGGCGCTGATCTTCGCGGTGTTCCTGTCGCGCCCTGCCCCGATCTGCGTGCTGGACGAGGTAGACGCGCCGCTGGACGACGCGAACGTCGATCGCTTCTGCCGGCTGCTGGAGGAGATGCGCACGCGCACCGAAACGCGCTTCATCATCATCACGCACAACGCCGTCACCATGTCGCGCATGGACCGGCTGTTCGGCGTGACCATGCAGGAGCGCGGCGTGTCGCGGCTTGTTTCTGTTGACCTGCAGGCGGCAGAGCGGTTGGCTGCTGCATGACCGTACCGATCAATGGCTTCTGCGACCCGCGCTTCGAACCTGTCAGGGCTGCTTTCGAGACGAATTTCGCAAGGAACGCAGATGTCGGCGCCTCCGTGGCGGTCACGCACGAAGGCAGATTCGTCGTCGATCTTTGGGGCGGCCATCTTGATGCCGAACGCACCATGCCCTGGCGCGAAGACACGCTCGTCAACGTCTGGTCAAGCACAAAGACAATGGCCGCAATGTCCCTGCTCCTGCTGGCTGATCGCGGCGAGGTGGATCTCGCGGCGCCTGCCTCGAAATACTGGCCAGACTTTGCGCAGAACGGAAAAGCCGGCGTCGAGGTTCGTCACTTCCTCAGCCATACTGCAGGCCTCTCGGGCATGGACGAGCGCGTCGAGGGTGATGCGCTCTACGACTGGGACTGGATGACGCAAGCACTCGCCCGTCAGGCGCCGTGGTGGGAGCCGGGGACACAGTCGGGCTATCACGCGCTCACGCAGGGCCACCTCATCGGCGAGATCGTGCGCCGCGTGACCGGCCAGACACTTGGCGACTTCTTCCGTCAGGAAATCGCAGAACCGCTCGGCGCGGATTTCCACATCGGAACGCCCGAAAGCGCTGAACCCCGAGTTGCAGATCTGATCCCGCCGGCTGAGGGCGTGCCAGTCTCCGATGACGGCTCGATTGCCGCGCGCACCTTCGCCAACCCAGCCGTCGATGTCGGCGCAACCCGCACACGCGCCTGGCGCGCCGCCGAAATTCCCGCTGCAAACGGCCATGGCAATGCTCGCAGCATCGTCCGCGCCCAGACGCCCATGGCGAACGGTGGATCAGCCTTCGGCAGGACGATCCTCTCGGAGGCTGGCGCAGCACGAATCTTCGAGACGCAATCCGCCACGGAGGATCTGGTTCTCGGCCTGCCAATCGTGTTCGGCATGGGATATGGCCTCTCCTCACGCGACTTCCCGCTCGGCCCGAGCGAGCGCATCGCCTACTGGGGCGGTTATGGCGGCTCAACTGTCGTCGTCGATCCCGACGAGCACCTCTGCGTCTCCTACGTCATGAACCGCATGGAATCCGGTCTGCTTGGCGACCCTCGCGGCTTCGGGCTGCTTCAGGCCACCTACGCTTCGCTCAAGGGGTGACCTCTCCCGTGTGAACGCAAATTCGGTTATCGCTGCGCAGATCAAAGCGTCGGAGCGATGCGTGACAACCCCAACCCAGACCTATCGCGTGACCAGCCATCTGCTCGGCGAGCGGATCGACACGCGCAAGCTGTCGCTTGAAGGCTTTCATACGGTGATGCAGGCGCCGCGCATCTGCGTGCGCGAGGATGGCGTGCGCATTGCGGTGTTCCGCTTCGGGGCCGTGGTGATCGCGGAGCCGGAAGGCGTCAGCGGCACGACCGTACCCGACGCCGTGCGCCATGCGGTGACCGGACCGTTTGAAACGGTCGAGAAGGAAACCGCGATTGCGACGCTGGGCGACCCACAGGCCGAGACGCCGCCGCAGGACGGCGTCTTCATCCTGAACGATTTTTCGGTGGAGCGGTTTCTGGTGATGGCCGACGCGCTGGCCAAAAGCGTTGTTCTGGCGCGCGATGAGCAGCGGATCGTCGGCGTGTTCGAACAGCTGGAGCCGTTCGCCAAGGAGCTGGAGCGCACGGGCGGGCGTTGGCTGAAGTCGAACGAGGCGCTGAAACTGCTGGGCGGGGCGCTGCTGGCGCAGCACCGCATGGTGGGCCGGGTCGAGGTGGGCGAGAAGCCGGATATCCTGTGGGACCGGCCGGACCTGCAGCGGCTGCACAACCGGCTGAGCGAGGAATACGAGCTGCCCGAGCGCGGCCGGGGCCTTGCCCGCAAGGTGCAGGTGATCGAGGAAACGGCGCGGGCGATCTCGGAAGTGGCGGACGCCTACACCAGCCGGCGGCTGGAGATCGCCATCATCGCACTGATCGCCTTCGAGATCGTGCTGACGCTGGGGTCGCTGGCCTTCGGCTGGCACTAGGCGGGGCCGGATCGGGCGGCGCCGGGCGGGGCGGCTTGGCTGCGGCGTTTTCGCTTCTCGAAATGTCGCCTTGAATCAATCAGTTACGAGCCGAATTCGGCGTGACAATTGCTTGACTGGACTCGGATCGGCCCATATAGCTTCGCGCGCGGCGAGGCCTTGGTTTTCTATCGGATTTCCGGGGTTTTGGCGCACGCAGGGCCGGACTTTTTCCCTTCCCACGCGGACGTTCGACATGGGCGAAGACGATCTGAACAAGCGGATCGCCGAGGCCCAGGCGAAGATCGACGCGCGGGAGCGCCCCAGCCAGATGGCGACGGGCAAGGGAATGGGCGCCGGTTTCCGCATGGCGTCGGACTTCGCGGCCGCCGTCATTGTGGGAGTGGTCCTGGGTTTGGGGATAGACGCCCTGTTCAAGGTTTCACCTTGGGGCGTCCTGATCTGCCTCATGCTCGGGTTCGTGGCCGGCGTGCGGAATGTTGTTGCGACCGCGATGAAGGCCAACCAGGACGCGGCGGACGCGGCCAAGACGGACAAGGGCGAAGGCGACAGCGCATGATGGTCTCCACCGACCCGATGCACCAGTTTCACATCTCGAAGCTGTTCGATCTGAACATCGGCGGCTTCGACGTGTCGTTCACGACGTCGGCCCTGTGGATGGTGATCGGCGTTCTGCTGCTTATCCTCGTGCTGGCGCTGGCGACGGCGGGGATGAAGACCGTTCCCGGGCGCATGCAGTCGCTGGGCGAGATCTGGTACAGCTTCATCGCCGGCATCGTGAAGGATGTGAACCACGCTCCGGGCAAGCCCTTCATCCCGCTGGTCTTCACGCTCTTCTCGTTCATTTTCGTCGCGAACATCGTCGGCATGATGCCGTACTGGTTCACGACCACCAGCCATATCGCCGTGACCGGCTTCATGGCGCTGTTCACGATCAGCCTCGTCATCGTCGTTGGCCTGATCAAAAAGGGCTTCGGCTTCTTCAAGATTTTCGTGCCGTCGGGCGTGCCCGTGGCGCTTCTCTTCATCGTTACACCGATCGAGATCATCTCCTTCCTGTCCCGGCCGATCAGCCTCGGGATGCGTCTGTTCGCCAACATGCTGGGCGGACACGTGGCCCTGAAGGTGTTCGCGGGCTTCGTACCGTCGCTGGCGGTTGCGCTGGGCGGATTGGGAATGTTGATGGGCGGCCTCCTTGTGATGCCTCTTATCGTTGGTGTGACGGCGCTCGAGTTCCTGGTGGCTTTCCTCCAGGCCTACGTGTTCGCCATGCTCACCTGCGTCTATCTCAACGACGCACTGGGCGAGGCGCACTGATCACCAACGACTGACTTCCGAAGGAGAACACAATGGAAGGTCTCAACTACGTCGGCGCCGGCCTCGCCTGCCTCGCCATGCTCGGCGCCGCCATCGGCGTGGGCAACATCTTCGCCTCCTACCTCGACGGCGCGATGCGCAATCCGTCGGCTGCGCCCGCGCAGTTCGGCAACCTGATCTTCGGCTTCGCCGTGACGGAAGCTCTGGGCATCTTCGGCTTCGCCGTCGCCCTCATCCTGATCTTCGCGGTCTAACCTCTACCCCCTTCGGGAGATAACGACGTGGCGACCGAGACGGCAGAGCACGCATCCGGCGGGGGTTTCCCCCCGTTCGACCAGATCGGCGACCTTGGGATCTCCCAGGTCTTCTGGCTGGTCGTGACCTTTGCGGTCCTCTACATCGCGGCCGCCTACGTCTTCCTCCCGAAGATCAGACAGGCGATGGAAAATCGCGACGGCGCCATCAAGGCGGACGTCGCGAAAGCCGCCGCCCTTTCGGCCAAGGCCGACGAGTCGGTGAAACAGTTCGAGACCCAGATCGCCGCCGCCCGCGCCAATGCGCGCGACACGGCGTCGAAGGCCAAGGCTGAAGCCGACGCGAAGACCGCCCAAGCCACCGCCGCGAAGGAGGCCGAGTTTAACGCCCGCCTGCCAGGCGGAGCACGCGGATTGCAAACCTGCGCCAGGGGCGATGACCGTCGTCTCGGCCGGCCGAGAGGCCGCCGCCGCCATCGCGGAACGGCTGACCGGCGTGAAGCCCCGCGCCTGCCGCCGTGAAGAGCGCTGTCCCAGCGCCCTCTCCAGCACGACGGGCAGCTGAGGTGGAAGAGCACACTGTCGAAGTTCTCGAACACGCCGCCGACACGCACGCCGGACAACTGCCGGTGTTCGACTTCGGCCTGTGGCAGGCCGATCTGAACGATCCCGCTTTCTGGGCCCTTGTCGGCCTGATCATCTTCTTCGGCATCATTCTCTACATGAAAGTGCCGGGCACAGTGACCAAGTCGCTCGACGCCCGCGCCGAGAAGATCACCTCCGAACTCACCGCCGCCGAAGCGCTGCGCAAGGAAGCCGAAGCCAAGCTTGCCGAAGTGCAGAAGCGCGCGGCTGAAGCCGAGACCGAGGCCAAAGGCATCGTCGAGGCCGCCCACCGCGAAGCCGAACAACTGGCCGCCGCCGCCGAGACCGCCCTCACCGCCCGCATCGCCGCGCGCGAGAAGATGGCGGAAGAGCGGATCGCCCGCGCGGAATCGGATGCGATCCGCGATGTGAAGGTCGCCGCCGTGGAGACCGCCTCGCGCGCCGCGACCGCGATCCTCACCGAACAGCTGGCCGGCAAGGCGGGCGATGACGAGTTCGGCAAGGCGCTCGCCGCCGCGACCAAGGCGCTGTCGTAGGACGGGGCCGGCTTACCGGCCGACAGAATTCGGGCGGAGCCGGCGATGCCTGCTCCGCCTTTTCATTTCCGGGCCGGCGCGGACGCCGCCAGCGGATAGACCTTCAGCTCGTACCTGCGGCCGTTCTCGTTGGGATCGGAATTGTCCGACGTCGAGAAGAGCACGCGCGGCACGCCGCCGAAATTCCAGTGTGACCAGGCGCCCTTGCCTGTGCGGCGAATGTCCTCGTGGAGAGCCTCCGCAGGACCAAGCGGCTTGCCATTCTCGAACAGCTCGACGCGCCAGTGAGCGGGATCGGGCGCGGGCGTCTGCCAGGCATGACCCGTTTCGGGGACGTAGTGGGCGAAGGCCGTACGATCAGCTTTGCCGAGCCGGCCGAACCATGTCCCCTGAATGATCCTGTCCTCGATGAGCGCGCCTTTCGCGATCAGCCGCTTCAGGGCCGGGACGACCGATGCGGCCTTGGCCTGATCGGCGTTGATGTCGTCGAGAATGACGGTGCAGTTCTCGTCCATGTAGGGCGCGCAGAGGGACAACTGCTCGGCGACGGCGCCGTTGGCGTCGAAGAAGAACAGTCCGATCGAGCCCAGTTCCTTGATGGCCGGTTCGTAGATCGCCGGATCATCGCTCCAGCCCTGATAGATGCTGACATGCTCAAGCAGATCAAACCGCGTGAGGTTGCGCTTGAGATCCGCGATGATGTCCAGGGATGGCAGATGCGGCTGGTCGGGATAGGCGCCGCCGGCCTCGATGACCACGTGCCTGCGACGACCGCGATGTCCCAGCGCCATGGCGGCGGTGGATCCGCCGATATAGGGGCCGACATCGAATATGCCGCCTTTCCCGCGCTTCGCAGCCTTCCGCAGCGCACGCAGAACCTCGACGTCCAGCATGGAGAAGGTCCGGATCTCGGTCAGATCGACATAGCGAGGCCGGGCCGGCGCCTCCGCGCGCGCGGACTGCGGCGGGAGCGGGGTCAATGCCCGCCCGATCCAGTGGGCGAACCGGGGCGGCGCTGACGCCAGCTCCGCAACGGCGCGCCTGACGCTCGACGGCGTTGCGCGAATGAAGCTGTAAGCCTGCCAGTAGGAGGTCTCGAGACCTTCCCGGGCTTTCATGTAGACAAGTCTAACCGCCAGCCCCGCCCGTCTGGCGAACCATCTTACCGCGACCAAGATTGTCCCCGCCTGCCCCGGAGCGACCCACGCAGGTTGCTCACCGGACGCGCGAGAGGTCGCTCCGGGCCGGTACCAAGTCAATCGGGCCGCGGGTGCGCAAATTTATATTTTTCGCGTCTTGCTTTTTTGCACGCGAGCGGCCGCCAGAGCGACGCGACGCAAACCTCTCAGACGCGGGATGAAGTCGTGGCGATCGGCGTTGCATCCAGACGGTAGCGGCGGCCATTCGTGTTGGGATCTGAATTGTCGGACGTTGAAAAGAGCACCCGAGGCACGCCGCCAAAATCCCAATGTGACCAAGCGCCAAGCCCATGAGCGCGGATATCTGCATGGAGCGAATCGCGCGGACCGATTGGCTTGTCGTCTTCGAACAGTTGGACACGCCAGTTTGCGGGATCTGGCGCAGGCATTAGCCACGCGCTGCCGCTCTCGTGCCGGAAGTGTTGAAAAACCGCACGGTCAACAGGGCCAAGCCGCCCGAACCATGTGCCTTCGACCATCTCGCCATCGATGAGCGCGCCTGCCTTCTCAAGACGTTCGACGACAGGCGCAACCATCTCCGCCTTGCCATGATCGCCGACGAGATCATCAAGGATGATGACGCAATCGTCGCGGAAGTGTTTGGCGGAGATCGACAGCTGTTCGGCGACTTCGCCGTTGGCGTCAAAGAAGAAGATGCCGATCGGTCCCGTTATCTCCATGGCGGGGCCGATGACCTTGGGGTCATTGCTCCAGCCCTCGACGATGGTGACCCACTTCTCGCAACCGAAGCGTTTCAGGTTCTGCCTGAGGTCGTGGATGATATCCGAGGATGGCACGTGTGGATTGTCGCTCTTGCCGCCGACTTCGACCACGACATGCTTGCGCCGCCCCATGTGGCCCAGGGCGAAGGCAATCGTGGATCCCCCAACGTACGGGCCAACCTCAAGGATGCCGCCCTCGCCTTCGGCGCCCGCCTGCCTAAGGCGTTTGAGCACCGGAACACTGAGCATCGAGATCTTCTTCACGTCCGACAGGAAGTAGACCCTGCGACCGAATAGACGCGCACCTCCCTGCCAGACGCGGAACGCGGCTGTCTTCGCGACGTTCAAGGCAAGCTTGATCCGCCACGCGGATCGCATCCACACGAAGACCACAACAGCACGGGCGGGATAGAGCGCCCGCCATGCCAGGCGTGCGAGCCCGTGGACAGGCGAACGCTTGCCCGTCGGCGCAGCATCAGCTTGTTGCTGAGACTTCGGCTGCTCGGTCAACTGGCGGCTGCTCCAACCCTAGAGCCCCATTTAGTCGAGCAGGCATAAAGCCCAATGCCGGCGGAGGTTTCAACCTCCGCCGGAAAGATGCGCGGCGCGCAGGCCGTCAGCTACATCACAGGATGCAGATCAAGCCAGGACCGGATCGTGCCGTTCACGAGCTTGGCGGCGTCGTGCTGCACGAAGTGGTTGGCGTCAGGCACCATCAGCAGGGTCGTGTCCTTGCTGATTTGGTCCCACGTATCGTTGTGGCCCATGGAGAGCAGCGCCGTATCCTTCATGCCGTGGATCACCAGCGTCGGGACGTTGATCTTCGGGAAGCTCGGCGCCGGCGCGTTCGGATCGGGCGCCGTGGGATAGTTGGCGCGATAGTAGTTCATCATGCCGGCGAAGCTGGAGCGTTTGAACGCCTCGACATATTTCGCCTTCTCCGCCGGATCGCGAACCCAGCCGGCGAGGCCTTCGGCGGTCAGGTTGTTTTCCGAACCTTCCTTCTGGAAGTTGCGCGCATAGTTGGAATTGTCCGGCGCGGCCTTGAGCTGACGGCCCATGTTGGCCGGGTGCGGCACAGACATGATCACCAGCCGCTCAAGCGTTTCGGGATGGGAGAAGGCGTAGTTCCACGCGATGGCGGCGCCCCAGTCGTGGCCGATCACGGTCGCCTTGTCATAACCCTCGGCCTTGATAACCGCCTGCACATCCTCGACGAGTTTCGGCATGGCGTAGTTGGCGACGCCTTCCGGCTGACCCGAGAGATTGTAGCCGCGCGTGTCGAGCGCCACGAAGCGATAGGCGTCGTTCAGCACCGGCGCGAGCTTGTCCCACGAGCCGGAGAAATCCGGGAAGCCGTGCAGCGCGACGACGAGCCGCCCCTTGCCCGAGGCGACATAATGGATCTTGGTGCCGTCGGCGCTGGTGGCGAACTTGCTTTCGATGGCGACAGCGGCTTTGGCCGGCATCGCGGCGGGCGCTTCGGCCATCGCCGTGGATGCCGTTGTCATGGATGTCGATGTATCCGCCGGCGCCATGCCGGTCTGGCATCCGGCGGCCAGCGCAGCGAAAGACGCGCCGAGAATCAACGCACGCATCATGGACAGTCCCTCCATCGTTATTGTCTTGACGGCGTCAAGCTAGACCGGCCGCGTGACAGGAACAATGCCGCTGGGGACAATTCGGCGTGCCCGGCCAGCGAACCGCTAGCGGGTTGGCGGCTGGCTTAGATGGTTGGCGAGGATCGTCTTTTCCCGCTCCGACATGAACATGGCGACGGACGCCATGAACCCGGTGTCCAGCGCTTCGAGGATTTCCTGCGGTGAGTTGGCGGCGATCTGCGCACGCGGCGGCGCGCGGCCGGCGTCGTGACAGGTGGCGCAGCGTTCCTGATAGAGGCGCTCGCCCAGCGCCGCCGGGTCGGCCTCGATGGGTGCGGGCTCGACCACAGCAACGTCATTGGCAACGGACTCTGACGCCGCGACGACGCAGGCGCCGACGGTGAGTGCGCAAGCGATGACGAGTGCCGCGAGCAGGCTTCGACGCGACGCGCCGGCGCGCATCAGTCTTCCAGGTCTTCCTGGAGGATGGTCATTTCGAGCTGGTAGCTCGTTTCGCCCTCATCCTCGATGAGGTACACGAGGCCGACATGCTCGCCATTGATCTGGACCTCGACGCTGTCGGTCACGCGCGGGCGCGCCATCAGCACGATGTTCGGGTTCAGCGAGCGCTTGAGATAAGCCTCGATGCGCTTGATCGTTTCAGGGTTCATCGGGGCGGCTCCTCGGCTTTCGGGCGGAGACTTAGCCGCCTACCGGTCCGGCGCCAACCCTGACCCAGCGCGACCGCGAAAAGGCTGACGCCATCGGCGTAATTGCGGTTCCGGGCCCGATCAGCGGGTGGCGCTGGACCGCCGGACCCGTTAGGGTGCTTGCGAACCGGTTGGGAGGTTTGCCAATGAAAAATGCTGTTCTTTGCCTGACGGCTGCTGCGCTCGCGGCGGCGTGCGCATCGACATCGCCTCAACAGGTTGCGGCGAACGCGACCGGTTGCAGCGCCATCCAGTCGCTCCATGCAGCAAACGCCGGCATGTTGAACCTTGCTGGAGACAGGGCAATTGGCAGCGCGAGCACCACGTGCGGCGCAGCGTGGGGCGAAAAGGACCTGTCGCCGGCAGCATTACACGAACGTGCGAGCCGCGAAGCCCGCGCACGCCGGACGCCAGCCTACTACTGAGCGCCAGCCTCTAGAGGCCCGCGTCGAATTTCTGATCCATGGTCTGGGCGGGCTTCATACAGGCTCCGCCCACAGGCTTGGCCGGCACGCCGGCAACCGAGCAACGCGGCGGCACATCGCTGAGCACGACGGAGCCCGAGCCCACGCGCGCTTCGTCGCCGATCCTGATGTTGCCAAGCACTTTCGCGCCGGCGCCGAGCAGCACGCCATTGCCGATCTTCGGATGGCGGTCGGCGTGGACCTTGCCGGTGCCGCCCAGCGTTACGCCGTGCAGCATCGAGACATCGTCGCCAACGCGCGCCGTTTCGCCAATCACGATGCCGGTCGCATGGTCGATGAACACGCCCGAGCCGACCGGCGCGGCGGGGTGGATATCGACGGCGTAGAGTTCTGATGTGCGCGACTGGAGGAAGAAGGCCAGCGTCTCGCGGCCCTGCCCCCACAGCCAGTGGCTGGTGCGATGCGTCTGCAGCGCAAGAAAGCCCTTGAAGAACAGGAAGGGTTGCAGCGTTGAGCGCGTCGCCGGGTCGCGATCGAGCACGGCCTGCAGGTCGCGCTCGGCAGCTGCGATAATCGACGGGTCGTTGCGATAGGCTTCCTCGCAGATCTCGCGGATCGCCAGCGCATTCAGTTCGGGTCCGCCGGCCTTCTGCGCGAGTTGATAGCTGAGCGCTTCGGCAAAGCTGCCATGGTTCAGTACGGTGGCGTTGAGATAGCTCGCGAGCGCGGGCTCCTGCTGGGCGGCCTGTTGCGCATCGAAGCGCAACTTCTGCCAGACCGGAGCGGGCTTGCCGGCATAGCCGATAGCCTCGGTGAGGGGGGAGCGTCCGTCCGCCATGTCATCCTCCATCGGGTCTCGTCCGACCCGGTTCAGGCGCCGGCGAGCATGAGGCTGGCCAGCTCCTGGGGCAATGCCCCGGTCCGGAGCAGATGGTCAGCCTTGAGAAGCATGACAAGGGAGAATCCGTCGGTGATCTCGCCGGAGACCGCCATTTTGACGGCTTCTGCGAACGGAACTCTTCGAACGGATAGTTCCTCTGAACTGTCCTTCGCAAATGTCTGATCCGGGGAGAGGCCCCAGGCGAGGAAGGCATAGGCCCGCTCGTCCGTGATCGAGTTGGAGAGATGGGCGTCCTCGATCAGCGGCAGCCAGTGCTCGGCCTTGAGTCCTGCTTCTTCCGACAGCTCGCGGCGGGCGCTTTCGAGCGGGGGAAGATCCTGCGGGCCGCCGCCTTCGGGCAGCTCCCATGAATAGCGGCCCGAGGGGAAGCGCTGCTGGCCAACGAGGATGGTCGCGCCGTCCGTATCGATCGGCAGGATTCCGATGGCGAGGTTGTGAAGATGGACGAGGCCGTAGGTTGCATCCGCCCCCGTCGGCGCGACGGTTTCGTACTCGCGCAGCATCACCCACCGGTTGTTGAACACGGTTCGCGCAGACTTGATGCGCCAGGGCTTGGGTGCGTCGGTCATGGGCGACTCTGCGGGCGGCTATGCGGAAGGACGGCCCACAGGCAGTAGGCAATCGGCGGGGGAATGAAAAGCCCGCCCCATTTTCGCCGTTTGCGGGCGGCCCATTGCCCACTGGCCAGCGCAACCTCTACCCACTAGGTTCCGGCCAAAATTTGCGGAGCCGCCTATGTTCCTGAAGTCCTTCGCCGCCACGCTTGCCGCCTCGCTGGCCGCGGTATCCCTCGCTGCCTGCGGCGGGCCCGCCGGCCGGGAGAAGATCGTGCTGGTCGAGGGCGACGCCTTCATGGGCCCGGCCGACGCCAAGGTGACCGTGACCGAATACGGCTCGCCCACCTGCCCCGGCTGCAAGCGCTGGCATGACCTGTTCTGGCCGGAGGTGAAGCGCGACTATGTCGAGACCGGCAAGATCAAGTTCGTGTTCCGCGAGTTTGCGATCCACGGCGCCATCGACGCGGCGATCTTCTCGATCGCGCGCTGCACCGGACCGGACGATTTCTTCAGCGTGCTGGACGAAGCCTTCGCGACGCAGAACGACATGGTCGCGGCGGCCCAGTCGGGCGACGCCATGCCGGCGCTCAGAAACCTGGGCGCCAAGTTCAACCTGAGCGAGGCGCAGGTGAACACCTGTGTCGACGAGCCGGCCAATATCCGCCGCGTGAATGATGTCGGCGCCGATGCGCGCCAGAAGGGCGTCAACTCGACGCCGACCTTCCTGGTCAATGGCGTGAAGCTCGCCGACTCCGACTGGTCGGCGGTGAAGATCGCGGTCGATGCGGCGTTGGCTGGCGGCGAGGCGCCGGCGCAGCCCGCCGCGCCGGCCGAGGAGAGCCACGAGCACGCACCGGGAGAAGATCACTAGGCATGCCGATCAAGGCCGATCTCCCGCAAAATCCGGAGCTCGGCGCGCCGTTGGCGCCGAACCATCCGTCGCAGGAGACGCTGAGCCTGATGGCGCTGCGCCGGTCGACGCCGGTTGCGGCGCTGACGGAGCCCGGGCCGTCGGCCGACGACATCGACGCCATGCTGCGCCTCGCGATGCGCGTGCCGGATCATCGCAAGCTTGAGCCGTGGCGCGTGCTGATCATCGCGGGCGAGGCGCGGGCGCTGTTCGGCGAAGTGCTGGCGGCGGCGCGGCATTTGCGGGAGCCGGACGCCGATCCCGAGAAGCTGGCGGCGGAGCGGGCGCTGCCTTTCCGCGCGCCGGTGATCCTGTGCGTGGTGTCCTCGCCGGTGCACGATCCCAAGAAGACGCCGGTGTGGGAGCAGCAGCTGTCGGCCGGCGCGCTGTGCCAGAACATCCTGATCGCCTCGCAGGCCATGGGCTGGGCCGGCGTTTGGATCACGGAAGACGCCGCCTATGACGGGCATGTGCAGGCCGCACTGGGCCTTTCGGGTCACGAGCAGATCGCGGGCTACATCTATCTCGGGACCGCCAGGGACCAGCCGGTGGAGCGCCAGCGGCCGAACATTTCCGCGAAGGCGACACGCTGGACGGGTTGAGGTCGGCAGGCTTGCCAGCTTCCGGCGTGTCCCACATGATTTGACCGATGGGCGAACGCAGCAGGCCAAGTCAGATGGACATCGCCAAGGCGTATGTCGGCGCCTTTATCGTCGGCGGCGTGGCGGCAGCCGTGCTCGCCGGGGCGTTCATGACCACCATTGCCCCCGTCAATCAGGACCTGGTGCTGGCTGCTGCTCTGGCGGCCGGCTTGGTCAGCGGCGTGGCGACAGCGGCGATCCCGTTGTTCCGCAACTGGATCGCGCGAGCGATCAACGTCATGGACTGGTGAACGGGTCGCAGACTGTCTGCTTGACGCCCCCTGCCCACCCCCCTACTTAGCGCCCGTTTGCGCGGCGGGTTTCCCGAGTCGCGCGGCCCCGCACGGAGGCGCAGATGACCCAACAAGCCACAGGCGCCATCGCCCTCGAGGACGGAACCATTTTCTGGGGCGAAGGCCATGGCGCGACAGGGACCGCGGCGGGCGAGCTGTGCTTCAACACGGCGATGACGGGCTATCAGGAAATCCTGACCGACCCGAGCTACGCTGAACAGATCGTGCTGTTCACCTTCCCGCACATCGGCAATGTCGGCGCCAACGCCGACGATCAGGAAGAAAGCTCGGCGCAAGGCAAGGCGGCCGCGCGCGGCGCGGTGTTCAAGGCGCCGCCGACTCTGCCGTCGAACTGGCGCGCGGCGGATCAGCTCGGCGACTGGCTCGCCTCGCGCAACATCATCGGCCTGTCGGGCGTGGACACGCGGGCGCTGACGCGGCGCATCCGCGAGTTGGGCATGCCGAAGGCCGCCATCGCCCACGCGCCGGACGGAAAGATCGACGCCAAGGCGCTGGTCGAGGCTGCGCGTACATGGAAGGGCGTCGAGAACGCCGACCTGGCGATCAACGTCACGTCGGGCCAGCGCTTCGACTCGACGGACGGGCTGTGGACGCTGGGTGAGGGCTTCGTCGATCTGAAGGCGCCGAAATATCACGTCGTGCTGATGGATTTCGGCGTGAAGAAGAACATCCTGCGCAACCTCGCCGCCGTGGGCGCGAAGGTGACGGTGGTGCCCGCCAAGACAAAGGCCGAGGACATCCTTGCGCTGAAGCCCGATGGCGTTGTGCTGTCCAATGGTCCGGGCGATCCGGCGGCGACGGCGCAGTATGCCGGGCCGGAGATCCAGAAGCTGATCGCATCAGGCGTGCCGATTCTCGGCATCTGCCTCGGCCACCAGATGCTGGCGCTGGCGCTGGGCGCGAAGACCAAGAAGATGCCGCAGGGCCACCATGGCGCAAACCATCCGGTGAAGGACTTCACCACGGGCAAGGTCGAGATCGTGTCGATGAACCATGGCTTCACGGTGGATGTGGAGACGCTGCCGGCGGGCGTCGAGGAGAGCCATCGCTCGCTGTTCGACGGCACGAATTGCGGGCTTTCGGTTGCAGGCAAGCCGATCATCTCGGTGCAGCACCACCCGGAAGCCAGCCCCGGCCCGCAGGACTCGTTCTACCTGTTCGAGCGCTTCGCGAAGATGATGGCGGAGCGGAAGGGCTGAACCGTCACAGCGTGTCCATGCTTTCGAGCAACGCCGCCACAAGCCCGCGCTCTTCGATAGACAGCTCAGGCCGCCAGATATTGAAGATCAACACGGTACGGGTGCCGGTCCCCTCATTGCGCGCCTCGTGCTCGATCGTGTCGTTGAAGGCAAAGCCCCTGCCCTCCTCCCACCGCCTTACCTCGCTGCCCACCCTGAACCAGCAGCCGTCCGGAACGATCAGCGGAAGGTGACAGACCAGCCGTGTGTTGAGAAAGCCCGTGTGCGGCTTGATCCACGCGCCGGGCGTCAGCTTCGAGAACAGCACGAAAGGCGCGCGTCCCTTCACCTGCTCCAGCGGCGCATGGTTCATTGCTTCCACGGTCCGGGGGCACCGCGCGGCGATATCTGCGACCGGAGCCCCATCCTTCCAGACGTAAACCGCCGTCCAGTCTGGACTGTCCAGCAGGTTATGCGAGCGGTCGACCAGCGCGTTGGCCTCGGCTTCGATATACGGCGCGAACACCTGCGGTGTCTCCAGAAGGCCGCGCAGTTCGTTCCTGATGTCGGCCGTCGCTGCCTCGATAGCGTCGAGCCACGGAAACGCCGCGCGATCGTAGAACCCGATCGTGGGGAGTTCGGGGAAATAATAGGAACGCGGTTGCTGCTCATAGCGCTGCGCCTGCCCGGACAGCAGCGCCAGAGATTGCGTGAAGCGCGAACTCGCCAGCTCCCGCTTATAGCCGGAAGCGGAGAGCGATTGCTGCATGTGGGCGAAGATCTCGCCGCTAAGACGCGCGTGCGCATCATGCGCACGCTTTATCTCGCGCGCAGCTTCCGGCGGCAGCATCGCGGGATCAGGGATCAGCTTGACCAGCACGCCATAATAGTGGATTGCTGTCCGCCGGTCGCCGCCCGCCAGCAGAGCATCCGCTTTCATCAGCAACGCACGCAGATTATGCTGATCGCGTTCAAGCGTGCGATCCAGCGCGGCCATCATCGCGCTCTGGTCCCCCAATGAGCGGCAAGCGATGGCCAGGCCAAGCCAGGCGTCGACTGGAGCCCGCCCCGTGGCGACAATCTCGTCGAAGTGAAGGCGCGCAGTCGCCGCGTCACCACGGTTCAGCGCCGCCATGGCCGCAGCACCGAGCGCATTCAGATTCTGTGAACTTGCCGTCATCGCCCCACCGCGCAATCCAGACCCTCGAAAACGGTGTCACGCGATCCGACGCTGAGCAACAGGGCTTGCCTCATCCGTCACCAAAACCTTTCCGTCGGACTCATACTTCATAAGCTTTTCCGCAACCGGTTTTTTAATCCCGCCATGGCAGCGTGTGCCGGTCTGGAACAGGCTGCACCATGTCCTCCATCGACCACACCGCCGATATTCACGCGCGCCTCGCCGCCGCTGAAGCTGCGCTGCACGCCGTCGGACAACAGATTTCGCCAGCGATACGGCATATCGACATTGCGGTTCTGATCCCGGCCTACAACGAGGCGGGGACGATCGGCGACGTCGTCCGCTCGTTCCGCGTGGCGCTGCCGCATGCGCGCATCTACGTCTACGACAACAATTCATGGGACAACACCGCGACCGTCGCGCGCGAGGCCGGCGCCATCGTTCGCCGTGAGCCGCTGCAGGGCAAGGGACATGTGGTGCGCCGCATGTTCGCCGACATCGAGGCGGACGCCTATGTGATGGTGGACGGCGATGCGACCTATGACGCAGCCTCGGCGCCGCGCATGGTCTCGCGACTCATTGAAACACAAGCTGATATGGTCGTGGGCGCCCGCATCACGGAAGAGAAGGCCGCCTATCGCGCCGGACACCGGCTGGGCAATCGCGTTCTCACGGGTCTGGTCGCGAAGCTGTTCGGCGACCGCTTCACCGACATGCTGTCGGGCTATCGCGCCTTCTCGCGGCGGTTTGTGAAATCCTTCCCTGCCCTTGCCTCCGGCTTCGAGACGGAGACCGAGTTGACGGTGCACGCGCTTGAGCTCGACATGATCACCGCCGAAGTGCAGACGCCTTATGGCTCGCGTCCGGAAGGGTCGATGTCCAAGCTGTCGACCTTCAAGGATGGCCTGCGCATCCTCGCCACTATCGGCCGGCTGATGCGCGACGAGCGCCCGCTGATGTTCTTTGGCGCGATCTCGGGCCTTGTGATGGCGATGGCGCTGATCCTCGGCGCGCCGGTCATCATCGAGTATATGGCGACCGGCCTTGTGCCACGCTTCCCGACCGCCTTCCTGTGCGGGACGCTGGCCGTGCTATCATGCATCAGCCTGGTCTCGGGCATCATCCTCGAAACGGTGAGCCTCGGCCGCCGCGAGATGAAGCGGCTGGCTTACAACGGCGTCGAGAGCCTGGCGGCGAAGCTGGAGCGGCTGGAAGACACGCGGCTGACGCTGACCTCGCTGCGCGAGCAGGCGCTGGCCGAAAATCCGCCGGTCGCCTTCCCGCGCCGCCGCACGCACTGACCCCGCCGGACTTTCATTGATCCTGATCGCCGCAGGTCTGTGCAGGCGGCGGAACACCTGTCGCGCGGCATGAAAGAAACTTGCGCCAGCGGCGGCCGGAGGCCATGTAGAGGCCATGTCAGAGCACGCTGAAACCCGTCTCCAGATCCGGATCGTGCCGGTGACGCCGCTGCAGCAGAACTGCTCGCTGGTCTGGGACACCGCCACCAAGAACGCCGTGCTGGTCGATCCGGGCGGGGATGTCGACACGCTGATGGGGGCGCTCGAGCATTTCGGCCTGACGCTGAAGGAGATGTGGCTGACGCACGGCCATCTCGATCACGCCGGCGCCGCCGACGAGATCCGCAAACGCACCGGCGCGCCGGTGATCGGCCCGCACAAGGACGACCAGTTCTGGCTCGACCAGATCGAAAGCTCAGCCGTGAAGTACGGGCTGGACGGCCTGCGCAATGTGACGCCCGACCGTTATCTCGAGGATGGCGATGTGCTGGAGTTTGAAGGCGTGAAGTTCGACGTGTCGCACACGCCGGGCCACACGCCGGGCCATGTGGTGATCCACAACAAGGATGCGAAGATCGCATTCGTGGGCGATGTGCTGTTCCAGGGCTCGATCGGACGCACCGACTTTCCGCGTGGCAATCACCAGCAGCTGATCGACTCGATCACCGGCAAGCTTTGGCCGCTGGGCGACGACATGACCTTTGTGCCGGGGCACGGTTCGACCTCCACCTTCGGACAGGAGCGGCGGAGCAATCCGTTCGTGGCCGACAGCCTCACCGGCTATGCGGGCGCCGAAAAAGGCGAGGGGTCGCGGTTCGACCAGAAGACGGCCAAGCGCTACACCTGAGAATTCGTCACTGCCCGTATTCGCAGATCCAGAGCTGCGCCTGGGTGGAGCAGAGATGGCGGGCGCAACCAACTTCGCGGTGGGCTGGCGCGACAATGCGGGAATAGGCGGCGCATTCCGGGGAGCTGTTGCGGCAGGCGCTGGTCGCAGCATCAAAGGTCGACTGCCCCGCGCGCCACTGGGCGACCACGTAGGACGGTGAAATGTCCTGCGCCGTATCCTCGCCGCCAAGACGGCGGAGGCCGGCCGCCCAGTAGATGCTGACGTCCTTGCCGCGGACGGCACGCCCGGTGGACGCCATGGAACAGGCGCCTTCGGCGGCGTCAGCCGCTGTTGCGCGGGAAGCGTCGGCCAGATCGGCCGACCAGGCCAGGCTGGACAGGCCGAGGCGTTCGCGGACCTGATTCTGGGCCGCCAGCATGCCAGACAGATCGGCAGGTTCCACCGCAGGAACAGCCCGGACCACCTTGTTCGGCGGCTCGGGCTTCTGGTTGCTGGCGATATCCTGCGCGCTGGCAATGCCCGCCACCGACGCCGCCAGCAGTCCGATCCGCAATCCTGCCCGAAATGCCTGTTTCACCGGCCTCGTCCCGCCATCCGAACCGTAAGACGCTGACCTATGCGCTTTGCCGTGGAGTGCAACAGCCTGTGCGGCAGGATGTGTAAAAAAGTACTGAAATCCAGCGTCCGGATGACGCTGTGGACGCGCCTGCGATGAGGGTTGCGCCACCCGGTCGCCGCCGATAAACCCTGCCGCAATTTGCCGCCGCCCAGCACCGCTCCAGACACGCCCCAGGTGACATGCCCAAGCGCACTGACATCAAGTCCATCCTGGTGATCGGCGCCGGGCCGATCGTGATTGGCCAGGCGTGTGAATTCGACTATTCCGGCGTGCAGGCGATCAAGGCGCTGAAGTCCGAGGGCTACCGGGTGATCCTGGTGAACTCGAACCCCGCCACGATCATGACAGACCCGGAACTGGCGGATGCGACCTATATCGAGCCGATCACGCCGGACATGGTCGCCAAGATCATTGCCAAGGAAAAGCCCGACGCCCTCTTGCCGACCATGGGCGGGCAGACGGCGCTGAATTGTGCGCTGAAGCTGGAGCAGATGGGCGTGCTCAAGGCGCATGGCGTCGAGATGATCGGCGCCAAGGCCGACGCCATCGAGAAGGCGGAAGATCGCGAGAAGTTCCGCAAGGCGATGGACAAGATCGGGCTGGAAAGCCCGCGCGCCGCCATCGTCTCCTCACCCGAGATCACGACGGCGGACGGCCGCAAGGAATACGATCTCAAGGCCGGCCTCGCCGAGGCCATGCGCCAGATGGAAATCGTCGGCCTGCCCTGCATCGTGCGACCGGCCTTCACGCTGGGCGGACTTGGCGGCGGCGTCGCCTACAACCGGCAGGAGTTCGAGGAGATCGTCTCGCGCGGCCTGCAGATGTCACCGGTGAGCCAGGTGCTGATCGACGAGAGCCTGCTGGGCTGGAAAGAATTCGAGATGGAGGTGGTCCGCGACAAGGCGGACAACGCCATCATCATCTGCTCGATCGAGAACGTCGACCCGATGGGCGTGCACACCGGCGATTCCATCACGGTCGCCCCGGCGCTGACGCTGACCGACCGCGAATACCAGGTGATGCGCAACGCCTCGATCGCCGTGCTGCGCGAGATCGGCGTTGAGACCGGCGGATCGAACGTGCAGTTCGCCGTGAACCCGGACAACGGCCGTCTCGTCGTCATCGAGATGAACCCACGCGTGTCGCGTTCCTCGGCGCTGGCCTCGAAGGCGACGGGCTTCCCGATCGCCAAGGTCGCCGCCAAGCTGGCGGTGGGCTACACGCTGGACGAACTGGACAATGACATTACGGGCGTGACGCCGGCTTCGTTCGAGCCGACCATCGACTATGTCGTCACCAAGATCCCGCGCTTCGCGTTCGAGAAGTACAAGGGCGCCGATCCCAACCTGACCACGCAGATGAAATCCGTCGGGGAGGCGATGGCCATCGGCCGGACCTTCCAGGAATCGCTGCAGAAGGCGCTGCGCTCGCTGGAGACCGGCATCGCCGGCTTTGACGAACAGGACATTCCCGGCGGCGGCGAGCGCGCCTCGCTGATCGCGGCTGTCTCGCGTCCGACCGAGAAGCGGCTCCTGAATGTCGGTCAGGCCTTCCGCGAAGGCCTGAGCGTGGACGAGATCCACAACGCGTCCAAGATCGACAAATGGTTCCTGCGCCAGATCGCCGAGATCATCGCGGAGGAAGCGCGTATCCGGAAGGAGGGCTTGCCGACCACGGCCGACGAATGGACGCGCATCAAGGCGATGGGCTTCTCGGACGTGCGGCTCGCCAAGCTGACAGGGTCGAAGGAACTGGAAGTCCGCGCGGCGCGTCATGCGCTGGGCGTTCGCCCGGTCTACAAGCGCATCGACACCTGCGCGGCGGAGTTCGCGGCGAAAACGCCCTATCTCTACTCGACCTATGAAACCGGCTGGATCGGACCGGATGGCAAGACCATCCCGCCGCAGAACGAAGCCGAACCAAGCAAGCGCCGCAAGGCGATGATCCTCGGCGGCGGCCCCAACCGTATCGGCCAGGGCATCGAGTTCGACTATTGCTGCTGCCACGCGGCGTTCGCCATGGCGGATCTCGACATCGAATCCATCATGGTCAACTGCAACCCGGAAACGGTTTCGACCGACTACGACACGTCTGACCGTCTCTACTTCGAGCCGCTGACGCTGGAAGACGTCAGCGAGATCATCCATCTCGAACAGACATCGGGCGACTTCCTTGGCGTGATCGTCCAGTTCGGCGGGCAGACGCCGCTGAAGCTGGCGCAGGGTCTCAAGAAATCGGGCGCGCCGATCCTCGGCACGACGCCGGACTCGATCGATCTTGCCGAAGACCGCGAACTGTTCTCGCAGCTGCTCGACCGGATCGGGTTGAAACAGGCGCCCAGCGCCATCGCCCGCACGGACGAGGAAGCCATCGCCGCCGCCAACCGCATCGGCTATCCGGTGATGCTGCGCCCGTCCTTCGTGCTGGGCGGCCGCGCGATGGAGATCATCCACGACGAGGCCGACCTGCGCCGCTATGTGCGCGAGGCCGTGCAGGTGTCCGGCGACACGCCGCTT
Organism: Hyphomonadaceae bacterium; assembly: GCA_041398245.1. Classification (GTDB taxonomy): domain Bacteria; phylum Pseudomonadota; class Alphaproteobacteria; order Caulobacterales; family Hyphomonadaceae; genus UBA7672. The sequence goes on along the minus strand of JAWKVC010000005.1, from coordinate 173,719 downwards.
CTGGTGGACCGCTACCTGTCCGACGCCATCGAGGTCGATGTGGACGCCATGTGCGACGGCGCCGACACGCACGTCGCCGGCATCATGGAGCACATCGAGGAAGCCGGCATCCATTCGGGCGACAGCGCCTGTTCGATCCCGCCCTACACGCTGGGCAAGGAGATCGTGGACCGCCTGTCCGAACAGGCCCGCAAGCTGGCCATGGCGCTCAATGTGCGCGGCCTGATGAACGTGCAGTTCGCGGTCAAGGATGACGAGATCTACGTGCTCGAAGCCAACCCGCGCGCCTCGCGCACGGTGCCGTTCGTCGCCAAGGCGGTGGGCCGGCCGTTCGCTGCGATCGCCGCCAAGGTGATGGCGGGCGAGAAGCTGGCGGGCTTCAAGCTCGGCGCCGGGCCGATCTCGGGCAAGCGCGTGGCGGTGAAAGAAGCCGTGTTCCCGTTCTCGCGCTTCCCGGGCGTTGATCCGCTGCTGGGACCGGAGATGCGCTCGACCGGCGAGGTGATGGGCCTCGATACCTCGTTCGACGCGGCCTACCTCAAGAGCCAGATCGCTTCGGGCATGTCGCTGCCGGCGGCGGGCTGCGTGTTCATTTCGGTGAAGGATCGCGACAAGGGCGCCATCGAACAGCCCGCGCGCGAGATCGCCGCGCTTGGCTTCTCGATCATCGCGACATCCGGAACCGCTCAGTATCTTTCCGAAAAGGGCATCGCGGTTCAGCCGGTGAACAAGGTGGCCGAAGGCCAGCCGCACATCGTCGACGCGCTGATAAACGGCAAGGTGCAGCTGGTGTTCAACACCACCGAAGGCGCGCAGTCCCTGCTCGACTCCGCTTCGATACGGCGCGCCGCCCTGGCACAGGGTATTCCGTATTACACAACAATTTCAGGGGCCCGCGCCGCCGTTCAGGCCATCCGCGCGCTGAAAACACGCCCGCTTGAAGCCGGCGCACTTCAGACCTACTCTTGATCTTCTTGAACCGGGCGATCCGCAGCCGCCCGGTTGATGATTCCGTGTCATCGCGGTGTTTTTCATAGGACTACCCATGCAGCGCATTCCCATGACGTCTGAAGGCTTCGAAGCCCTGCAGGCGGAACTGAAAACCCTCAAGACCGAGGAGCGCCCGAACGTCATTTCGGCGATCGCGGAAGCGCGCAGCCATGGCGATCTGTCGGAGAACGCAGAGTATCACGCCGCCAAGGAGAAGCAGTCCTTTATCGAGGGCCGCATCGCCGAGCTTGAGGACAAGCTGGCGCGCGCCGACGTGATCGACACCTCGCGCCTGACCGGCAAGACCGTGAAGTTCGGCGCCACCGTGAAGGTGACTGACGAAGACACCGGCGAGACCTTCACCTACAAGATCGTCGGCGACGACGAGGCGAACGTGAAGGAGAAGAAGATCTCGATCTCCTCGCCGATCGCGCGTGCGATGATCGGCAAGGAAGAAGGCGATACGGCCGAGGTTTCTGCGCCCGGCGGCGCCAAATCGTTCGAGATCGTCTCCATCTCCTGGAAATAGGCCGCCACTTGCCCGGGCGGCGCCGGAGCAGGACTGTGTAGATGAAGTTGGCGCACCCCGTCCCGCTCATCCTGACGAAAGTCAGGATCCAGGACGGAGCACAAGACTTGTTCCGGCTTGAAGCTTCAGGACCATTCTTGAGGACACACCGTTCCTGGGTCCTGACTTTCGTCAGGACGAGCGGGGGTAGACCTGCGTTCACCGCCACAACAGCGATGCCCCAACCGTGAGCGGCGACAAGTCAGGCCCTTCAATCTGGTGTGTTGCGGATGGTCGCGCCGGCATCGTCAACCAGACGCTGGCGCTGAAGGCTGCGCTGGACGAGCCGGACCGCCGGGCAAAGCTGGCGCACATCCACTCGACCGCGCATTGCGACGCGCCGCTGATCCTGCAGCCGCAAGGATGGCAGCTGACCCTGCGGCCCGACCTGTGGCCATCGCCGCTGAGCGCGCTGCCGGCGGACCAGCGCAGCCAGCTGAAGCCGCCATGGCCGGATGTATGGATCGCGGCGGGGCGGCGGTCGATCCCCTATTCGCGGATGATGCGCAAGCTCTCCGGCGGCCGGACGCTGGTGGTGCAGACGCAGAACCCGAAAGTGTCGCTGGGCGCATTCGATCTCGTCATCCCGCCTGAACATGACAGCGTGAGCGGCGCGAATGTGTTTCCCATCCTCGGCCCGCCGGTGTGGTTCAGCCGGCAGCGGATCGCGGACGCGAAGACACAGTTCGCGGCGCTGGCCGCTGCGCCGGGGCAGAAGGTGCTGGTCTCCATCGGCGGGGATTCGAAGAACCACCGCATGAGCGACGCCAACATCGCCGCCATCGACGGCGCGATCCAGCGCCTCGCCGGGGGACGCACATTCTGGATCACGGTGTCGCGGCGCACGCCCGAGCAGGCGCGCGTGCGCTTCCGCCGGCTCGCTTCGACGCTCGAGAACGCCGTGTTCTGGGAGAACGAGGAGCGCGACGGGGCCAACCCCTACGCCGCCTTCCTGTCGCTGTGCGACGTTGCGCTGGTGACATGCGAGAGCGCCAACATGATCGCGGACCCGGCCTTCTTCGGAAAGCCGGTCTATCTCCTGAAGCTTGATGGCGGCTCGCCGCGCTTCGACAAGCTGCATCAGGGCTTCATCGGCCATGGCGCGGCGCGCTGGTTCACCGGCGCGCTCCAGACCTGGAGCTACGAGCCCGTCCGCGAGGCCGCGCGGGCGGCGGACGAGATCGTAAGGCTTGTGCTGGCGCGGCATCCGGGCCCCTAGAAAATCTCAACTGAGACAATGGGGTCCGGACGGGCCTTTTCCGTTCGCGCGCGCATCCCCAGAATATGGGTCCGGAATGCGGATTCGGCGCTTCATGCCCCATTTCGCGGCCCGGACTGGCCCGTTAGGAAGGGTCAAAGACAGGACCGAGCCATGACCACGACCCGCCACTCCCAGATCATCATCCTCGGCTCCGGCCCGGCCGGCTACACGGCGGCGATCTATGCCGCGCGGGCGCTGCGCAAGCCGCTGCTGATCCAGGGCATCCAGCCGGGCGGCCAGCTGACCATCACCACGGATGTCGAGAACTATCCGGGCTTCGCCGATGTCATCCAGGGCCCATGGCTGATGGAGCAGATGCAGGCGCAGGCCATGCATGTCGGCACGGAGATCGTGTCGGATCACATCGTCGAGGCTGATCTCAAGAACCGCCCCTTCACGCTGAAGGGCGACAGCGGCGACACTTACACCTGCGACGTGCTCGTCATCTGCACGGGCGCGCAGGCGAAGTGGCTGGGCCTTGAGAGCGAAGCGAAGTTCAAGGGTTTCGGCGTGTCCGCCTGCGCCACCTGCGATGCGTTCTTCTATCGCGGCAAGGAAGTGGTGGTGGTTGGCGGCGGCAACACCGCCGTCGAGGAAGCGCTGCACCTGACGCATTTCGCATCGAAGGTGACGGTGGTTCACCGCCGCGACAGTTTCCGGGCCGAGAAGATCCTGCAAGACCGGCTGTTCAAGAACCCGAAGGTCAATGTGGTGTGGGACACGGAGCTGGCCGACGTGATCGGACAGGAAGGCCCGCTGAGCGTGACCAAGGCCAAGCTGAGAAACCTAAAGACAGGCGCCGTTACCGAGCTGCCCGTGCACGGCATCTTCATCGCCATCGGCCACGCGCCGCAGACCCAGCTGTTCGAAGGCCAGCTCGAGATGAAACCCGGCGGCTATCTCAAGACGACGCCGGGCTCAACCACCACGTCGATTCCCGGCGTCTATGCCGCGGGCGATGTGACGGACGATATCTTCCGTCAGGCGGTGACGGCGGCGGGGATGGGCTGCATGGCGGCGCTTGAGGCCGAGAAGTATCTCGAAGGCCTGCCGCATCAGGCCAAGGTCGCCGCCGAGTAAGGGGCTTCAATCCGTCAACGGGCGCATCTAGTCTCTCCCTGTTGTCAGGAGGGGGACATGCGGCTGTCGAGACGAGGTCTGCTGGCGGGCGCTGCCGCCGCCGCCGCGTTTCCCGCCCATGCGCAGACGCGCGAAGAGCTCCTGAAATTCGAGGCGTATCTGGCCTGGGGCAAGCCGCGAAAGGAGGCCCGCGCGCCGATGAACGCGATGCTGGAAACCGGCAATGGCGAGATCAGCTTGGGCGACTGGATGGACGGCCGGCCGGCGATCATCGCGCTGTGGGCGACATGGTGCACGCCCTGTCTGATCGAGAAATCGGGCGAGGCCCAGATGGCCGAGCGGCTGATCAAGGCGAACGCACGGGCGCGCATCCTGCTGATCCAGGCGTTCGATGAAAAGCCGTTACCGGAGGCGCGCGCCCTGCTGAAGAGGCTGAATGCGCATGGCATCGACAACACGCGCGCGACGCCCGAAGCCGAGAAGATGTTCGTCAAGCATTTCGGGGAGGCGCGCCGGGGAGCGGCCCGGCCATTCATGCCGTCGCTGATGATTGCAGCCGCCGACGGACGCGAACTCGGACGGCATGCCGGCGTGATGATCTCAAACGATCGGCGCAAGGATTACTGGTACGACGACACGACCTTCGACTTCCTGTCGAGCCTGTGATGAGCGGCTGCTGAAAAACACTGGAAGGCGCAGGCCAGCCCGCTAAGGTCCCCGACCAAGTTGGACGATTGCCGGAGGCCTTCATGCGCATTGGCTGGATTGCAGGCGCGCTTGCTGCGCTGGGCCTGTTGGCGCCCGCGGCTGCGGCCCAGGCCAATTCACGCGTCTGCGCCAACACCGAGTTCGCTGCGCGCACCCAGCCGCTTGATGAGTTCGGGCCGTTCGGCGGCGCGAGCTTCAAGGCCGAGCCCTATCACGACGTGAAAGGTCCGGCGTGCCGCATCATCACCTTCTACCGGATACCCGCGCCTCTGCCCGATGCGAGAACGCCGGCGGAGATCCGCCGCGTCTATCAGGAGTACGCCGGCAAGACCGCCCCGCCCTTCTTCGCGGCGCGCTATGTCGATGACAGCCGGGCGGCGAAGTACCAGGCGCGCTGGACCGATCAGGATCGCTGCCCTGCGCTGGTGACGGCGATCGAAAAGCTGGAGCCTGTGCTGGCGCCGAAGCTGACCGGCGATGGACCCTATCGCGACATGGCCGGCGGCGAGGGCGATCAGCCGATCGTCCGCTTCTGGATGACGACGCAGGTCTGGCCGCAGACCGATCCTGACTACACGCAGAACTACGCCGTCGATGGCGGCGCGGTGAGCGCGCTTGGCGACTGGCTCGGCGAAACGTTCCAGGCGCTCGATGCGTGCTGGAGCGCGGAGCCGCCGGTGCTGCCATGAGCGCTGCCGCCGCCTACGCCGACTGGATCGCGAAACTCCGCCCGAGCGGGATCGAGGTTGTGCCCGGCGTCGGCGCCGCGCTGCACGGCAAGCTGGACGCAGCCGAGGTGAAGCCGGGCGAAGCGCTGCGCGCGGGCGGCTATGGCGAGGATCGCAGCGTCTACACGCAGGCGCTGTTCGCGCCCGAGGGCGAGGAGCCACGCACGATACATCTTGGCGTTGATGTGTTCGGACCGCCGGGAACGGAAGTGATCACGCCGCTCAACGCGCGCGTGCATTCCTTCCGCATCAACGACCAGCCGGGCGATTATGGGCCCACCATCATTCTCGAACATACCCCGGCGCCGGGACTGAAATTCCACACGCTCTATGGCCATCTTTCGCGCGGCAGCCTTCAGGGACTGAAGCCCGGCGCGGCCTTCATGGCCGGCGAGAAGATCGCGGAGTTCGGCACGAAGCGCGAAAACGGCGGCTGGCCGCCACATCTGCACTTCCAGGTGCTGCTCGAGATCGGCGCGGCGAAGGGTGACTATCCCGGCGTGTGCAGGCGCAGCGAGATGGAACGCTGGCTGGCGATATGCCCTGATCCGGCGCCCTTGCTGCGCGGGCGTTGAGGGGTTGGCGCAGACGCCATCCCGGGTCTAGGCTGCGGCACATAACGGAACAGCCCGGGGGAGACAGGCATGATCCGGATTGCAGGCCCGCTCATCGCGGGCGCATTGCTTGTTGGCGCGGCCATCGCGCAGACACCGCAACCGCCAACGCCCGCGGGACAGACGACGCCTGTGATGGTGCCCGATGGCGCCGCCTCGCTGTCGTGGATGCAGGGCGCACGCGTCCACACCAACGACAATGGCTCGCAGGTCTATGAGACCTTTATCGGACCCGTGAACGGCGTCGTCACCGGAACGGCGCTGACGAACATCGGCAACGACCGCGCCTATACCGAATATCACCGCATCGGACCGAACGAAGACGGCATCTACGGGCTCGACGTCGCCAACACGCGCTCGGGCATGAAGTGGAGCTTCACGCCGCTGAAGAGCATCGAGCCCGGCCGCATCACCTTCCAGAGCGCCGATGGCAAGCTGACCATCGCCTACTTCACGGACGGCGCCGGCGGCGTTGAAAGCGAAGTGATCCGCGTCGCCGGCGACGGCAAGCCGACGAAGCAGTTCTGGCACTTCCGGCCGATCGCAACGCCGACGCTGTAGCGCCGCCTTGCGCTACTTCGTGATCATGGCGCGGAGCATCCACGCCGTCTTTTCGCCGGTGGCGACACGCTGCGTCATCAGATCGGCGGTGGCCTGGTCGCCCGCTTCCTCGGCGGCCTTCAGCGCCTCGCGCGCGGAGCGCACGAGTTGCTCGTTGCCGTCGACGAGATTGGCGATCATGGCTTCAGCGCCCGGCACGCCGTCGTCGGCGGGGATGCGCGACTTGGCGCCGATCTGGCCGCCATAGGGAGCGTACTCGCCCAGCGAGCGGATGCGCTCGGCGATCAGATCAAGCGAGGTCCACAGATCATTGTACTGCGTCTCGAACATCAGATGCAGCGTGTTGAACATCGGGCCTTCGACGTTCCAGTGATAGCCGTGGGTCTTGCTGTAGAGGCCGTAGGTATCCGCGAGCACCTGCTCCAGCGCGCCCACGACCTTTTTCCGGGCCTTCGTCTCGATGCCGATTTCAATAGCCATCCGAACCTCCATATTAGAACGATTCTAATATAAGCATGGCCCAGGCCGCGGCAACCCGTGCGGCGATCTGGCCCAACCTGTCTGGCTCAAACCGCTTGGCCCGATCAGGCGGCGGCGAGCACGCTTTCGAACAGCTTCACGCCGTCATTGCCGCCTTCCTGGCCCGCCATGGCGCGCTCCGGGTGGGGCATCATGCCAAGCACGCGGCCATTCTCCGACAGGATGCCGGCGATGTCGCGCGCCGATCCGTTGGGATTGCCGACATAGCGGAAGGCGACCCGGCCCTCGCCTTCCAGCCGGTCGAGCGTGGCCGCGTCGGCAAAGTAGTTGCCGTCATGGTGTGCGATCGGGAAAGAGACTTCGCGCTGGCCCTTGTAGGCGGCGGTGAAAGCCGAGGAGTTGGCTGCGATGGCGAGAGGCTGTGGCCGGCAGACGAAGTTGAGCGAGGCGTTGCGCAGGAGCGCGCCGGGCAGCAGGCCCATCTCGGTCGCCACCTGGAAGCCGTTGCAGATGGCGAGGACGTAACCGCCGCGGGCGGCGTGTGCGCGCACGGCGTCGCCAATCGGCGAGGCCGCCGCCATGGCGCCCGAGCGGAGATAATCACCATAGGAGAACCCGCCGGGCAGGACGATCAGGTCCACCCCGTCCGGGATGACAGCGTCCTTGTGCCAGACCATCGCCGGTTCGGCGCCCGTCACCTGCCGCAGGGCGGTCTGGGCGTCGCGGTCGCAGTTGGAGCCGGGAAAGACGATGACAGCAGATTTCATGGGCGTTCTTGCGGTTTTCGGGGGCCGGCTGGCCTTGCGCGCGCCTCTAGCAGGTTTCGCCCCGAGTCGCGAGGGCGTGAGCGGCGGGGCGTTGACCGGCGCGGCGGGTAGGCTACCGTTTGCCGACGAATTGGAAGGGGATCTCCATGCGGGCCATTTTGTCCCTCGCCGCCCTTGCCGGCCTCGCCGCCGGCGGCTGCGCAACCGTAACCACCTATGAAACCGTGCTGGATGTCTGTTCGAGCGGCAATGGCACAGTGAAGAGCGCCAAGGTGCTGCAGTCGAGCGGCAACGCCGCAGCCGACGAATACGCGCTGAAACAGGTGGCGCCCGCGATTGTCTATCAGGCAAGCGATGATCTGGTCTGCCGGCCGCTGACGGTCGAGCACCGGGTCGCCGGCGACCAGCAGAAGACCTGAGTCAGGCGAACACGACCGTCGTAAAACGTAACCCGATTTTCGCCTGATTCCGGGCGGAGGGAGTGAGGCCATGGCTCGACGGAGGGATTTCATGAACAGGGGCGTGATCCTCATGGCGGCGCTCGCGATGACGCTGGGCGGCTGCAACATGATGTCCGGCGTCGGCCAGGATCTGCAGGCGCTGGGCGGCGCGATGTCGGACACCGCGTCCGACCTGCAGGGCGGCTCGAAGACGGGCGACGCCCCCGCCTGCGCGCCCGATGCACATGGCCGGACACCCACCGGTCCCGAATGCCAGCCTCCGCTTACGGACGATCCGCCGCCGCTGCGTCAGCCCGAATAGTTGGGCGCCTTCTAATCCGCACGACTTGTTTCGGATGCTGCTCGCGCCGCAGGCGACCATTGTTTTCTCAGTCATATTGATCCGGCCATGGACGTGGATATCTTCGCGCGGCGCGGAATTGCGAGGCCGCGTGGGGGACCCCATCCATGGTCTACAGGGGCGAGATCGACGGCCTGCGCGCCGTCGCTGTGCTCGCGGTCGTGCTCTATCACTATGGCTTTCCAGCCATCAGTGGAGGATTCGTCGGCGTTGACGTGTTCTTCGTCATCTCCGGCTTCCTGATCACTAGCATCGTCCATGACGAGGTGAAGGCCGGAAGCTTCACCTTCCTGACCTTCTACGAGCGACGGTTCCGCCGGCTGCTTCCCGCGCTGTTCGTCATGCTGGCCTTCACACTGGCCGTGGCCTGGTTCGTGATGCTGCCATCGGACTTCAACGACCTTGGCCGCGCCGGTTTCTTCGCCGCGCTTTTCTCGTCCAACTTCTTCTTCAACCTCGAGATCAACTACTTCTTCCAGGAAGCCTCACAATCGCCGCTGATCCACACCTGGTCGCTGGCTGTGGAAGAGCAATTCTACATCGTCCTGCCGGTGATTGTCGTGGTGCTCGGTCGCTGGCGGCCACGCTGGCTGTTGCCGGCGATTATCGTGCTCGCCGCCGGCTCACTGGCATGGAGCGCCTATGCGATCAGCTTTGATCCGCAGGTGACGTTCTACCTTCTGCCCTCGCGCGCGTGGGAATTGCTGGCAGGGAGTCTGCTCGCGCTTGCGCCGAGGCCCAGGCGCGGCTCGCAACTGGCCAGCATCATGGGTGTCGCGGGACTCGTCATGATCTTTCTCGCATGCGTGCTCTATACGCATGCAACGCCATTTCCCGGCCCCACCGCGCTGCTGCCGGTCGGGGGCGCCGTGATGATACTCCATGCATCCAATGCAGGCGGCGGCATGGCCGGGCGGCTTCTGGCCTGGAAGCCGATCGCCTTCGTCGGGAAGGTGTCCTACTCGTGGTATCTCTGGCACTGGCCGATCATCGTCATCTATCACTATCTCGGCTTTGATCCTCAGCCCGTGGCGCCCCGCATCGCGCTGTTTGCGCTCAGCTTCCTGGCGGCCGTGGCGTCGTGGCGTTTCATCGAGCAGCCCTTCCGCCGTCCTTCGGGCCGCACGGGTCGCCCGCGGCCGCTGAAACCTGTCGCCGCCGGCGTGCTTGGCAGCCTGACTGCGGCGGCAGCCTTCGCCTTCATCGCCGTCAGGGACGGCATTCCGGAGCGCGTTACAGCGACGGTCCTGGACTACGACATCGCGCGCCATGACTGGCCGGAGAGTTCGACCTTCTGCAACCAACGCTCGGTCGAACAGGCTCGCTCGGGCGATGTGTGCCATGCAGGCGTAGACGACGCGGCGGTGAAACCGACCTTCGCCATCATCGGCGACAGCCATGGCGATGTCCTGTGGCCGTCCTTGTCGCGCGCCGCCGCGGCTCATGGCGCGCGCGGGCTCGTCTTCACGCGGAATGGCTGCCCGCCGCTGGCCGGCCTCAACCGCATCAGGGGCGATGTTGACTGCGAGGCGTTCGTGAAAGCGGCGTTGGCCTATATCGCCAGCCAGCCGGATATCGGTCAGGTCGTCCTGATCGGCCGGCTCGCCTGGTACATCGAGAAACCAAACGATCCATCCGACGCGCAGCAATACCTGACTTTCGAAGGCCGCCAGTCGTCCTCACAGGACGAGAACGCCGCCATGCTGGCCAAGGGCTTCGCCGCGACGCGCGCGCTGCTCGGCAAGCGCGAGCTGGTCGTGCTGCGCCCCCTGCCCGAACCTTCGCTGGCGCCGGCCAAGCAGCTGGGTCTCGCTTACTGGCTTGGCGCGCCGGGCGTCAGTCCGCTGGACGCCGAGACGCATCGCCGGCTGCTCGTGCGCGTGGACCGGGTGCTGGCGGAAGCGGGCGTGAGGGTGCTGGATTCCGAACCTGTGCTGTGCAACCGGACGACGTGCGATCTCGTCCGGATGGATCGCTCGATCTATGCCGACTCCAACCATGTAACGACTTTTGGCGCGAGCCTGTTCGACGGCCTGTTCGACACCGTGTTCACCGAAGCGCCCCCGCCCCAATAAGACGCCGTACCGTAGGGCGGGCCCTTGCGCGGCGCTGCGCCAGCGGTCATCTTCAAGGCTCAGGATACTGGAACCAGGGGCGCCGAATGCGCAAACTTCTCCTCGCTGTCATGATCGCCGCGCCGCTGCTGGCGGCGGCCTGCAACACGATCGAAGGCCTCGGCAAGGACGTTCAGGCCGCCGGCAAGGCGGTTTCGGACTCGGCTGAAAAGACGAAGTAGTCTTAGGCCGGCCGGCCTCAGGCGATCTCGATCGCGTAGCGCTCGACGACCGTGTTCGCGAGCAGCTTCTCGCACATTTCCTTCACGCGGGCCTGCGCCTGTTCCTTGGACAGGCCGTCGGCAAGCTCGATCTCGATCGTCTTGCCGACGCGTACGCCGGCAACCTCGTTGAAGCCCAGCCGGCCCAACGCATCGCCCACGGCCTTGCCCTGCGGATCGAGGACGCCGGATTTCAGCGAGACATGCACCCTGGCTTTCATGGGACCGCCTATTTGCCGGAGAAGGAGAGGATCTCCGCCCCGCCCGCTTCCTTGATGATTCCAAGCCGCCGCGCAACCTCGGCATAGGCCTCGGTGACGCCGCCGAGATCGCGGCGGAAGCGGTCCTTGTCCAGCTTCTCGCCGGTCGACATGTCCCACAGGCGGCAGCTGTCCGGGCTGATCTCGTCGGCGAGCACCGTGCGCACCATCTCGCCCTCATAGAGGCGGCCGTATTCGACCTTGAAGTCGACCAGCTTGATCTGCGCCCCGGCGAACAGGCCGGTGAGGAAGTCGTTGATACGCAGCGTCATCGCCAGGATGTCGTCGATCTCCTGGTGGGTCGCCCAGTTGAACGCCGTGATGTGTTCCTCGGTGACCATGGGATCGCCGAGTTCGTCCTTCTTGTAGCAGAACTCGATGATCGAACGCGGCAGCGGCGTGCCCTCCTCGATGCCGAGCCGCTTGGACAGCGAGCCGGCCGCGACATTGCGGCAGATCACTTCAAGCGGGATGATCTCCACTTCGCGGATCAGCTGCTCGCGCATGTTGATACGCTTCAGGAAGTGGGTCGGCAGCCCGATCTGGTTGAGCTGCATCATGACGAATTCGGAGATGCGGTTGTTGAGCACGCCCTTGCCATCCAGCACGGCGCGTTTCTCGTTGTTGAAGGCGGTCGCATCGTCCTTGAAATACTGGATGAGCGTGCCCGGTTCGGGACCCTCGTAGAGGATCTTCGCCTTGCCTTCGTAGATTTTCCGGCGCTTGGCCATTCTAACGTCTCCTGGGCCGGAAAGCGGCTGCTTCCGCCCCCGACTCGTGTAGGAAAGTGGTTCCTAGCCCATCCGTGGCGTGGCGTCGCGTCCGGCGTCGTCGCGGGGGTGTTTTCAGCCCTTTCGAGTGGCTATATCGACGTGACAGGCACGGGGCGCAAGCGACCCCAGGGAGACGATGTGTGAGCGGTTTCGACAAGCGTGAACGGGCTGAAGAAGGCAAATTCGCCCTGGATCAGGAGCTTCGCTTCAAGGCGAACGCCCGCCGGAACAAGCTTCTGGGGCTCTGGGCTGCTGAAAAGCTGGGCAAGACCGGTGAAGCCGCCGCCGCCTACGCCACCGAAGTGGTCAAGGCCGACTTCGAGGCCCCCGGCGACGAAGACGTATTCCGTAAGGTCAAAGGCGACCTGGACGCCGCCGGCGTCGACATCAGCGACCATCAGCTGCAGCGGCAGATGACCGAGCTGATGGACACGGCCATCGAGCAGGTCAAAGCCGAGAAGAAATAGCCGACTCGTCAGCTATTCAGATTCACCACGCGAATTGCCCCGCCGCCCGGCCAACGGCCTGCCGGCGGGGTTTTTCATGCACGCGTCCCAAGGCGGAACGCCCCGTGCCGCCGGCATGGTGAATACCTTTCGTCAAACAGTATTGCTGGCGGAGGCGCCTTCGTTAGCGCTTGCCGGTCAATCTGTGTGCTGAGGGTCAGCCCCCGCTGGCCTGGTCCCGACCGGGCCCGTGCCGTCCGCTCCTCCGACGCGGTCGCGCCAGATGTCCCCCCTCGCGCGCAGGGGTCCGGTTGGAGCAGCGGCGCACGACCCCTCGCGCCGAGCTGCTCCGCCATCATGGCCTTGGGCCGGAGTCCGGGTGGGGCTCCGGCCCATGTTTTGTTCAGGCTTCGCCGAACACCCGTTCGAAGATCACGTCGACCGCCTTGAAGTGGTAGCCGAGGTCGAACATCTCGCCGAGTTCGGCTTTGGTGAGCAGCTTGGTGACATCGGCGTCGGTTTCGAGATTGCGCAGGAAGTCGCCGTCCTTGCGGTTGGCGTCGCGCCACACCTTCATCGCATTGCGCTGGACGAGGCGGTAGGCGTCCTCGCGGGAGGCGCCCTTTTCCACCAGCGCCAGCAGGACGCGCTGCGAATTGTGCAGGCCGCCGAGCTTGCCCAAATTGGCGGCCATGTTGTCCGGATAGATCAGCAGGTTCTCGATCACGCCGGCGAGGCGGTTGAGTGCGAAATCGAGATGGATGGTGGCGTCCGGCGCGATGCCGCGCTCGACGCTGGAATGCGAGATGTCGCGCTCGTGCCAGAGGGCGACGTTTTCCATGGCGGGCACGACCGACGACCGCACCAGCCGCGCAAGGCCGGTGAGGTTTTCCGTCAGCACAGGATTGCGCTTGTGGGGCATCGCCGACGAGCCTTTCTGCCCTTCGGAGAAAAATTCCTCGGCTTCCAGCACTTCGGTGCGCTGCAGGTGGCGAATCTCGGTGGCGATACGCTCGATCGAGGAGGCGATGACGCCGAGCGCCGCGAAGAAGGCGGCATGCCTGTCGCGCGGGATCACCTGCGTGGAAACCGGCTCGACGGCGAGGCCGAGCTTCGCGGCGACCATCTCCTCGATGCGCGGATCGATATTGGCGAACGTGCCCACGGCGCCGGAGATAGCGCAGGTCGAGATCTCCTCCCGCGCCGCTTCGAGCCGCTTCTTCCCGCGCGCCACTTCAGCGTGGAAGCCGGCCAGCTTAACGCCGAAAGTCGTCGGCTCGGCGTGGATGCCGTGGCTGCGGCCGATGGTCGGCGTCAGCTTGTGTTCGAAGGCGCGCTTCTTCAGCGCGGCCAGCACGCGGTCCATGTCCTTCAGCAGGATGTCGCTGGCGCGCTGCAGCTGCACGGCGAGGCAGGTGTCCAGCACGTCCGACGACGTCATGCCGAGATGGAGGAAGCGCGCTTCCTCGCCGACATGCTCGGCGACCGAGGTGAGGAAGGCGATGACGTCGTGCTTCACCTCGCGCTCGATCTCGTCAATGCGTTCGACATTGAAGCCGCCGCGCGCCCGCACGGCTTTCGGAACTTCTTTCGGGATCATCCCCAGCTCGGCCATCGCCTCGGCGGCCAGCGTCTCGATTTCCAGCCAGATCGCGTAGCGGCTCTGGGGCTCCCAGATCGCCGTCATCTCGGGGCGGGAATAGCGGGGAATCATGGGCGGGCTCCGGCTGGTCTGCGCAGCCTTTAGGCCCCCTCACCCGGCTTGTCATCCGGCTTGGCCGAGGCGTCATTCCGGCCCGGCGGCGAAGCCGCGCAGAGCCGGAATGACAGTGATGGATTGTCCGCCTAGATTCGCGGCAAGACCCGGGGACTCGTCATGACGTTCGCCATCCGCCACATCACGCCCGCGAACACCCACCTGCTCGACCGGGTCGCGGCGGATGTGTTCGACGAGGAGATGCAACCTGAAAGGCTGGCTGCGTTTCTGGCTGACGCCAATCACGCCATGTTCGTGGCCGTGGAGGCGGGCGTCGTGATCGGCCAGATCCGCGGCAATGTTCACCTGCAGCCCGACCGCGCCTCGGACCTCTATATCGACAATCTGGGGACCGCGCCCGGCCATCAGCGGCGCGGCATCGCAAGCGGGATGATCCGCGCGCTGATCGCGTGGGGACGCGAACGCGGCTGCACCTATGTGTGGGTGGCGACCGAAACCGATAATGAAGGCGGCATCGCATTCTACGAGTCGCAGAGGTTCGAGCGTCGCCTGCTCGAATGGTTCGCCTCGGAGATCGACGCGACCTAGACGTTCAGCGCGTAGCCGGCCGAGCGCACGGTGCGGATCGGATCTTCCTGTCCGCCCTTTGCCAGCGCCTTGCGCAGGCGGCCGATGTGCACATCGACCGTGCGCGTCTCGACATAGACGTCCGAGCCCCACACCGCATCGAGCAGCTGTTCGCGGCTGAACACGCGGCCTGGATGCTGGATGAAGTAGTCGAGCAGGCGGAACTCCGTCGGCCCGAGATGGATGTCGATGCCGCCGCGCGTGACCTTGTGGGCGGCGCGGTCCATCGAGATATCGCCGACCACGACGACATCCTCGGCAAGGGCCGGACGGATGCGGCGCATCACGGCGCGGATGCGGGCCGTCAGCTCCGACATCGAGAAGGGCTTGGTCATGTAGTCGTCGGCTCCGATGTCGAGGCCGCGGATGCGGTCGCTTTCCTCGGTGCGCGCGGTCAGCATGATGATCGGCAGGTTGCGCGTCTGCGCTTTCGAGCGCAGGCGGCGGGCGACCTCGATGCCGGCCAGCTTCGGCAGCATCCAGTCGAGCAGGACGATATCGGGCTGCCTTTCCTCGATCAGCAGCAGGGCCTCTTCGCCATCCGTCGCGGTGGCGACTTCGTAGCCCTCCTTGACGAGATTGTAGCGGATCAGTTCGACCAGCGCGGCCTCGTCTTCGACGATCAGCGCATAGGGCCGCGTGGCGGCGGCGGGACGCATGGCTGGACGCTCAAGTTCAGTTGCTGTTGAGGGCATCGACTTTCGGCCTTTCGACGGGGAGCTGTTCGCCGGTGACGAGGAAGTGGATTTCCTCGGCGATGTTCGTGCAATGGTCGCCGATACGCTCGAGGTTCTTGGCGACGAAAAGAAGATGCGCACAGGCGGAGATCGTGCGCGGGTCCTCGATCATGTAGGTCACGACTTCGCGGAAGAGCGACTGATAGTGCTCGTCCACTTCCTCGTCGCGTATCCAGACGCGGTTGGCGGCGTCGGTTTCCTGCGCCGTGTAGGCGTCCAGCACGCGCTTCAGCTGCGCGGTGACCAGACGGCCCATGCGGGCGACGCCCTTGAGCGCGGTTGGCGCATCAACGGTTTCCACCAGCTTCACGCGCTTGGCGATGCTCTTGGCTAGGTCGCCGATACGCTCGAGTTCGGTCGCGATCTTGAGGGCGGAAATGGTCTGGCGCAGGTCGCGCGCCAGCGGCTGGCGAAGCGCGAGGAGACGAAGGATCTTCTTCTCGACCTCGATCTGCAGGTTGTCGATCTGCGGATCACGCGCAACGACCGTTTCGGCCAGCACGAGATCGCGGTTCGCGATCGCAAGGATCGCGTCCGACAGCATGTCCTCGGCCAGCCCGCCCATACGGGCGAGATCGCCTGAAAGCTCCTCCAGGTCCTGCGAAAAAGCCCTGACTGTATGTTCTGTCATGCCTTGGTCTCCTCACCGGGAGTGTACAGGCGTCCGCGCCTATCCGAAACGCCCGGTGATGTAGTCCTGGGTCCGCGAGTCACTTGGGTTTGTGAAAATCGCCTCGGTGGGGCCGGTCTCGACCAGCTTGCCAAGGTGGAAAAACGCCGTCTGCTGCGACACCCGGGCCGCCTGGGCCATGGAGTGGGTGACGATAACAATGCAGTAATTCGCCTTCAGCTCGTCGATCAGTTCCTCGACCTTCGCCGTGGCGATGGGATCGAGCGCCGAGCACGGCTCGTCCATCAGGATGATCTCTGGATTGACGGCGATGGCGCGCGCGATGACCAGACGCTGTTGCTGGCCGCCGGAGAGGCTGACGCCCGAGGCGGTCAGCCGGTCCTTCACTTCGTCCCACAGGCCGGCCTTGCGCAGGGCGGATTCGACAATGTCCTTCAGCTGGTCGCGCGAGGGCGCGAGGCCATGCAGGCGCACGCCATAGGCCACATTGTCGAAGATCGACTTGGGGAACGGGTTCGGCTTCTGGAACACCATGCCCACCTGCGCCCGCAGGAGAACCGGGTCGATGGCAGCGTCGTTGATGTCCTGGCCGTCGATCTCGATCTCGCCGGTCACGCGGCAGTTCGGGATGGTGTCGTTCATCCGGTTGATCGAGCGCAGGAAGGTGGACTTGCCGCAGCCTGACGGGCCGATCAGCGCGGTGACCGACTTGCCCGGCATATCGAGCGACACGTCGAACAGGGCCTGTTTCTCACCGTAGAAGACGGAAACCGTACGGGCGCTGATCTTGGCGGGCGCCGGCGGGACAGACGACTTGGCGGCGACATGGGTTTCCATGCGCAGGGGAGGCATCGGGTCCATCCGGCTCATATCCCCCTCCGGCGCTTCTCATGACCCGTGAATGGCCCCGCTCCAGCCCCGGAGCGGCTCGAAAGAGCCATTCGCACGAACATATGACGCCCAGCCGCCGCTACTCACCGGTCATGTAGGGGCCTATTGTGACAGTCCTGCGAAAAAGTCTCCACGACTCGCCGCGACACGATGTGTTGGCGCCGCGGACACAGCCAAATCTGCCGTCCTGCCTGTGAAAAAGGCCTGGGTTTCCCTTAGGGAGCCTTCCGGGGTCCGGATTTACACCCCCTGTCAGGCGTGGTTTCTGCCCGCTTTCGCCGGATTGTGGCAGGGAATCACCGAATGCCGGACGTTCTGAGGCTTTCCGACCACGACATGAGCAAAAACAGGGGCTTTCTTTGCTCCTATGATGCCGCGAGCGTCGAGCTTCCCTCGGAGCTGGCCGCGCCCGAGGAAGCGGCCCGCGATCTACCCCGGACGCTGCTGACCGGCCGCATTCGCCGCCACCTCGCCGACCTGCCGGTTCTCGACCTCCGGACCTTCTGCGCGGAGGCGACGGATGCGCAGCTGCGCACCGCCATGGTCCGCTCTTCCTTCATGGTGCAGGCCTATGTCTGGGGCGAGCCGGAAGCCCCCGCCGCCCTGCCGGCGCCGCTGGCGGTTCCGGTCTGGGCGCTGGCCAAGCGGCTCGGCCAGCAGCCCCTGCTGCCTTACTCGGCCTATGTGCTCGACAACTGGGACCGGCTCGATCGCTCGGGCCCGATCAGCCTCGACAATATCTGGATGATCCAGAACTTCCTCGCCGGACAGGACGAGGCGTGGTTCGTGCTCGTGCATGTCGCCATCGAGGCGCGCGCCGGCGAGATGCTGGCCGAGATCCCGGCGATCATCGACGCGGTGAACACCGGCGATACTTCGGCGGTCGCGGCCAGCCTCGAACGTTGCAACACGGTCTGGGACGATGTGAACGCCATATTCGATCGCATGCCGGAGCGCTGCGATCCCTACATCTATTTCCACCGCGTGCGGCCCTACATCCATGGCTGGAAGGACAACCCCGCGCTGGGCGAAGGACTGGTCTATGAAGGCGTCGCCGAAACCGGCGGACGGCCGCAGGCCTTCCGCGGCCAGACCGGGTCGCAATCGACCATCGTGCCGTCGATGGATGCGCTGCTCGGCATCGGTCACGCCGCCGACCCGCTGCGCACCTTCCTCGACGAGCTGCACATCTATCGTCCGCCCGCGCACCGCACCTTTGTCGATCGCGTGCGCGCGATGTCGACCCTGCGCGCCTTCGTGCAGGGCGCGGGCGACGCCAACCTGCGTGAGCTCTACAATATCTGCGTGCGCAGCCTCGCGCGTTTCCGCACCCGCCATCTCGAATACGCGGCGAGCTACATCGCGAAACAGTCGAAGGACTCCGCCGGCAACGACACCGACGTCGGCACGGGGGGCACGCCTTTCATGAAGTATCTCAAGAAACACCGCGACGAAGCGGAACAGCATCTGCTGTAGGCGGTCTGCTGGGCCGCGGCGCCATCTCGTCTCCCCGGCGACGGCATCCCGGCCATTCGGACCCGCCACACGCAGAACGGGCCGGAGCTCGCGCTCCGGCCCGTTTTCATTGGGCTTTCAGGGCCTTCTCAGCGCGAGGCGACGTCCTTGGCGAGGCGCTGTTCGAGCGTTCCGACATCGTGGGTGGTGAACCTAGCGATCACCTTCCGGGCTTCGACGACGGCGGCGTCTGTCGTGGTCTCGCCCGCCTGGATTTTGTCCGCGAGATCAAGCAGCGGCATGTAAAGCGGCTCGGGCTCGCCCTTGATCGTCAGGCCAAACGTCGTGCCGGGCTTTTCGAACGCCGACCATTCGGCGCGCACCGCCGCCCAGAAGTTCTTCGTGGCGTCCCAGTAGTCGAGCGCGACGGTCTCATCGAAATCGGCATAGTGGCGATACGTGTTCACGCCCTGCTCGCGCGCGATCAGCTGCGGCTTGCCGTCAATCATCGCGAGCTTGGAGTTGTCCTGCTCGTGCACCCAGCCATCCCATGTGATCGCGTGGCGATTGACCGCCAGCACGGCGTAGTAGTCGTCGCGCTTGGTCGCCTCGCGGCGCGGCAACGGACGCAACTCAGCCGGCGGCGTCCAGGCGGAGACGCCATTCTCGTGCGTCCATGCGCCGAGCGCGCCATAGCGCGGCGAATCCTCGACCTGATAGACCGTCTGCGACCATTTTCCTTTCCGCTCCGCTTCAGGGATCACGCGGTTCTCCCACGCATTGCCGCCGATGAAGACGAGGACGCTTTCGGGTTCGTAGCGCCAGTCCTGGCGCCAGTGCTTGATCGGGAATTTGTCCTCGCCCGATTCGACCACCAGGATGTGCTGGATACTGATGAAGTCGCCGGTGTCTTCGATCACGCGCACGACTTCATAGCCGCCCGAGCGGTCCGGCTCGGTGATGCGATAGTCCTTCAGGAACGAGACCGTCTCGAAGAAGTCGAAGCGCACGCGATAGTCGCCGGTCTGGGCGAGAATCGCCTTGCGGTCCTGCTCGAATTTCGCCTGCTCGGCTATGGTCGTGGCCGCTTGCGCTACGGGCGATGCATCCTGGCCCGCCACGGGGCCCGTCGTGCAGGCCGCCAGCATGGCCGCGCCCGCAAACATCATCGCCGCGATCCACCGCCGGTTTCCCGCCCGCTTCAAACCTGTCGTCATGGCGCAACGCCCTTCATGGCTTGATCCGCCCGTCAGCTATCCCGCCTCGCCGAAACTGACTTTTCGAACTGGACTACGTAGCCATCGGCAGCACAACACCAAAAGCGGAGCCGCGGCCGGGTTCGCTCTCGACGAGGAACTCGCCGCGGTGGCGCTGCACGACGTGCTTCACGATCGCAAGGCCAAGGCCGGTGCCCGGCCGAAGCCCGCGGCCGGGGTCGACGCGATAGAAGCGCTCCGACAGGCGCGGCAGGTATTGCCGCTCGATGCCCGGCCCCGCGTCAGTCACGCGCAGCGCCACCGACCTGTCGCGCGCCTGGCCCGGCGAGGCCACGATCGACATGTGCCCGGCCTCGGCCCACTGCCGGCCAGCCCGCGCGACGGCGTCGTCCCGCGCCAGACCCGCAGCAAGATCGACATGCACGACGCCGCCGGCCTCGGAATACTTCACGGCGTTGTCGACGAGGTTCTGCACGACCTGCGAAAGCTCGTCGCGCACGCCTGTAACGATGACGGTATCATCGGCGCCATGCAGGTCGACGCGCACGCCGCGCTCGGCCGCGACCGGCTCCATCGCATCGACCACTTCGCGCACGACATCGGCGAGATCCGACTTGCCCTCGGGCGGCCTGTGCTCGACCAGTTCGATCCGCGACAGCGAGAGAAGATCGCTGATCAGACGGCGCATCCGGTCGGCCTGCCCCTGCATGATTTCCAGAAAGCGCTCACGCGCGTCGGCATCGTCGCGCGCGGGCCCGCGCAAAGTCTCGATGAAGCCAGACAGGGATGTCAGCGGCGTGCGCAACTCGTGGCTCGCATTGGCGAGGAAGTCGACACGCGCGAACTCGGCGCGCTTGATGTCGGTGATGTCGTGCATGCTCACCAGCACGCCCTTGCCGAGCGGCGAGGCCACGCACGAGAAATAGCGGTCCGTGTCCGCGCGCTCGACGAATTCGAAAAGCTGCGGGCCATCGCCATTGCGCACCGCCGTCACGGCGTCGAGCAGTTCGGGCCGCCGCACCACAGCGCTGAGCACCGGATCGGCGCCGACGAAGCGGAACTGCCGGCGCGCCGCCGCATTGGCCGATTCCACCTTGCCCTGCGCATCGATGAACATGGCTGGTTCCGCCAGCGCCTCGATCAGGTCGTGGCGGAACAGCCGCTCCTGCGCCGCGCGCGCCCGCGCTTCCTCGGCCGCGGCGCTCGCCTCGTCCTTGTCCGCCGTCAGCGCCGGATCGACCGTGCCGTAGAACCAGAGGCTGCAGAACAGCACCAGCACAACCATGACGAACAGCGCGCCGCCCCAGCTCGCCTGTCCGGTGATGACGAGAGCCGCGAGGGCGATGCCGGCCACAACCGACAGGGCGGCCATATCGCGCGCGCGGCCACGCTGCCGCGAGGCTTCGGCGACCGGCTTCTTGCTCTGCGAACCTGAACCATCCATGGCGCGGGTTTACGCTGCGAACACTGATTTGTCTTGCTTTTGGCGTGTCACTGCAGCTGGATTTATTGTTTTGCGATAAATTACGTTGACTACCCCGAAACACTGGGACAAACGGTGCGCGTAGCCAGCCAGACTGGCGAGAAATCTTTCCAGAGGCGCCCTAAATGCGAATGTCCCTGCTTCTTGCCGCGTCCGCGGCCGCCCTTCTTGCCGCCTGCTCCGGCGAACCGGCCGCCGAAGCGCCGAACCCCGTGCTCGGCGAGTTCGGCATCGATCTCACCAACCGCGACGAAACGGTGAAGGCTGGCGATGACTTCTTCCGCTTCGCCAACGGCCACTGGCTGGCGACCTTCACCATGCCGGACGACAAGGCCCGCTATGGCTCGTTCGACGAACTGCGTGAGAAATCGGAAGCCGACGTCAAGACGATCATCGACGGGTTCGCCGCCAACCCGCCGACCGCCGGCAGCAATGTCGCCAAGGCCGCCGACTTCTTCGCTTCGTGGATGGACGAAGCCACGCTGGAGACACGCGGCGTCGAGCCGCTGAAGCCCTATATCGATCAGATCAACGGCATCTCCGATCGCGCCAGCCTGCTGAAAGTGATCTCCCAGCCGTGGGCGACCGCGCCGTTCGGCATCGGCATCGAAGCCGACACGGCTGATCCGAAGCGCTATGCCGTCTGGGCGATCCAGTCCGGCCTCGGCATGCCGGATCGCGACTACTATCTCGAAGCCTCCGAGAAGAACGACCAGATCCGCACCGCCTACAAGGCGTACGTGACGAAGGTGTTCGAACTGCTGGGCGACGCCAACCCGGCCGCCTCGGCGGACACGGTGATCAAGTTCGAGACCGAGATCGCCAAGGGCCACTGGACGCCGGAAGAAATGCGCGTGCCGGACAAGGCCTTCAAGGCGATGGACGTGGAAGCCTTCAAGAAGGTCGTCCCCAACCTCGACATCGAAGCCTTCGCGGCCGACGCCGGCATTCCCAAGCTGACGAACATGGTCGCCTATGGCGACACGGCCGTCACCGCCGGCGCCAAGCTGATCGACACCCAGCCGATCGTTGCATGGAAGACCTACCTCACCTTCCACATCGCGTCCGACAACGCGAACTATCTGACCAAGGCGTTCGATGACGCCAACTTCGACTTCTTCGGCAAGACGCTGGCCGGCACGCCCGCCAAGCGCGAGCGCTGGAAGCGCGGCGTCAGCCTGCTCGACAACAATATGGGCGAAGCCCTGGGCGAGGCTTACGCCGCGAAGTTCTTCCCGCCGGAAAACAAGGCGAAGATGGAAGAGCTGGTCGGCAACCTCAACTCGGCATTGAAGTCCCGTCTTGAAACCCTGCAGTGGATGGACGAGCCGACCCGCGCCGAAGCGCTGAAGAAGCTCGCCAATTTCGAGGTCCGCGTCGGCTATCCCAACAAGTGGCGCGACTATGCCGCCCTTGAGATCGACAAGGCGAAACTGTTCGAGAACGTGATGAACGCACGCAAGTTCGAATGGAACCGCCAGATCGCCCGGATGAACGGTCCGGTTGATCGCGAAGAGTGGGACATGAACGCGCAGACCGTGAACGCGTCCTACAATCCGCTGATGAACCAGATCACCTTCCCGGCCGGCATCCTGCAGCCGCCCTTCTTCGACGTGCATGCGGACGCGGCGGTCAACTATGGCGCCATCGGCGCCGTGATCGGTCACGAGATCGGCCACGGCTTCGACGACCAGGGCTCGGCCTTTGACGACATGGGCGTGCAGCGCGACTGGTGGACGGCCGACACCAAGAGCCAGTTCAAGTCCAAGACCGAAGCGCTGAATGCGCAGTACGACAAGTACTGCCCGTATCCCGACGCCTGCATCAGCGGCAAGCTGACGACCGGCGAGAATATCGGCGATCTCGGCGGCCTCATCATGGCCTACACCGCCTACAAGCAATCGCTTGGCGGCAAGGAAGCTCCGGTGCTCGGCGGCCTGACCGGCGACCAGCGCTTCTTCCTGTCGTGGGCGCAGGTGTGGCGTGCGATGTCGCGCGAGGAAATGGCGCGCCAGCTGCTGCAGGTCGATCCGCACTCGCCGCCGGAATTCCGCGTCAACGGCGTCGTGCCGAACATCGACGCCTGGTATACGGCGTTCGATGTGAAGGAAGGCGACAAGATGTACATCGCGCCGGAAAACCGCGTGCGCATCTGGTAAAACCTGAGAACGGGTTCTCGTGTTGCGGCCGCTGTTTCCCCGGAAACGGCGGCCGTTCCGCGTCTGGCGCTTGACTTCGCGGGCCCACAGTCAAGACTCGGGCCAGACCAAGAGGAAAACGCCTTGTCCGCAAGCCTGACCAGACGCCTCGCCAGCGCGTTCGGCGCCTTATCCCTGCTGGCCGCGACGTCCTGCGCGACGGCGACAGTCGATCCGGCCACCGTTACGCCACCCTCGCTGACAGCTCCGTCGCTCCGCGAGCTGCCGCAGGGATTCAGCCTCAAGAGCCAACCGCGCGCCAGCCGCAACTACGAGCCGGGCGACGATTTCTATCAGTACGTCAACAAGGACTGGCTGGCGGCGAACAATCTGCCGCCGGACAAGGTGTCGATCGGCGCCGCCGAAGAGCTGACGGAAAAGTCCGATGCCGACGTCAGAACGATGATCGAGGAGATCGTCGCCTTGAAACCGGCGCCGGGGACGATCGAGCAGAAGATCGCCGACCTCTATACCTCCGCCATGGACGAAGCGGCCATCGAGGCCAGAGGCATCGCCCCGCTGCAGCCGCATCTTGCGCGGATCAGGGCCGTGACGTCGGTCGAGGATCTGATGCGGCTCATGGGCGTCATCGGCTACAACTCGCCCATCGGCGCAGGCGTCGCGCCCAGCCCGGCTGATCCAGACCGCAACGCCATCTGGTTCTCGCAGGCCGGCCTCAACATGCCGCATCGGGGCTATTATCTCGACAGCTCGCCCGACATGGTCAGCCTGCAAAAGGGCTATCACGACTATATCGCGACCATTCTCCGTCTGATCGGCGAGCGCGATCCTGAAGGCGGCGCGCAACGCATCTACGCCCTCGAGGAGGCCATCGCCAAAGCGCATGTCGACGAGGATCGTTCGCTCAGTGCCGATGAAGCGATGCGCACAATGTCGTTCGACCAGCTCAAGGCGTTCGCGCCTGCGTTCGGCTGGGACCTGTTCCTCGAGGAAGCCGGCATGTCCGGCGGCGAACTGTTTGTCGTGCTGGACCAGACCGCCATCACGGATCTGGCGCAACTTGTCCACGACATCCCGCTTGATGACTGGAAGCTCTGGATGGAGTTCAGCATCGCCAGCGACATGGCGGCCTATCTCCCCAAGGCCTTTGCGGACGCAAGCTTCGATTTCTATTCGCGACAGCTCTCCGGCGTCACGGAACAGCCGGAACGCTGGCAGTTCGCCGTCGGCATCGTCAATTCAGCGCTCGGCGACGCCGTGGCGCAGATCTACGTGCAGAAGCACTTCCCTCCGGAGGACAAGGCGCGGGTCGATGCGATTGTCGCCAATATCCGCACGGCGTTCGAGACGCGCATGCGCTCGCTCGACTGGATGGACGATGAAACGCGGGCGGCGGCGCTGGGCAAGCTCGCGGCCCTGACCGGCATGGTCGGCTATCCCGACAAGTGGCGGGACTTCAGCGGGCTCAAGATCGAGCCTGGCAAGCTCGCGGAGAACATCTACGCATCCTACGATTTCGAATGGCGCGACCAGCAGGCCGATCTTCACCAGCCGGTCGACCGCACCCGCTGGCCGACCCACGCCCACGTCGTCAACGCGTTCTACAATCCGCTGGCGAACACCTTCGTCCTGCCGGCCGGCATCCTGAAGCCGCCCTTCTTCGATCCGGATGCGGACGCGGCCGTGAACTATGGCGGCATCGGCGCCGTCATCGGCCACGAGATGAGCCATGGCTTCGACGATCAGGGCCGCCAGTTCGACGGCACGGGGCGCACGTTCAACTGGTGGACCGAGGAGACCGATGGACGCTTTCTCGCCAAGTCACGCCGCCTGATCCGCCAGTTCAACAACTATTGTCCGTTCAAGGATGCCTGCGTGAACGGCCTCGGCACGCTGGGCGAAAACATCGGCGACCTTTCCGGCCTGGAGATCGCCTATGCCGCCTACAAGCTGTCGCTCGGCGGCAAGGACGCGCCCGTGATCGACGGGCTGACCGGCGACCAGCGTTTCTTTATCGCCTACGCCGCCAGCTATCGCGACAAGGTGCGCGACGAGATCGCCCGCGCCATGCTGGATGGCGACAGCCATTCCCCAAGCCGCTACCGGGTCAACGGCGTCGTCCGGAACATGGACGCCTGGTACGCCGCCTTTGGCGTGGAACCGGCCGACCGGCTCTATCTCGCGCCCAGCCAGCGCGTGCGCATCTGGTAACACCCGGTAGCAGCCTGCACGCGACAGCGCTTTGCGTCAGACAGCGCAAGCGTGTATTCGCCGCGCGTTGAGACTCGCGCCGGATATCCCATGCCGCAACCCGAATTCACGCGATATGCGCGCGAGGCCGCCGCCGCCATCGGCGCCTCGTTCGAGGATCTCGACGGCGGCCGCGGCTATCTCTGGCGCGTCTCGCGCGGCGGACGCAGCGTGCTGGGCGGCGGAGGCGGCGTCTGCGCCTATCCCGTGAACAGCGCGGTCGGATGGACGATCTCGCGCGACAAGGCGCATACCAAGGCCGTGCTTGCGGCCTGCGGCCTGCCCGTCATTCCCGGCGGCGTGTTCTTCGCCCACAAGCTGCGTGCGGCTTTCCGCGAGGCCGGACGCGAAGCGGACGATGCGATCGCCTTCGCACGCGAACTGGGCTTCCCGGTGTTCTGCAAGCCCAACCATGGATCGCGCGGCGACTTCGCGGAGATCATCGCCGACGCCGACGCGCTTCGCGCCTATGTCGCGCGCATCGCGCCGCTGCATGAAAGCTTCCTCGTGGAACCCGTCATCGGTGGCGCCGAGCATCGCGTGTTCGTGCAGGATGGCCGCGTGGTTTTCCACGCCGCCAAACGACTGCCGGAAATTATCGGTGATGGTCGCTCGACGCTGGCGCAGCTGGTCGCCGCGCGTGATGCGGCGGCGCTGGCGCCCGGCGTGTCCGCGACCAGGCTCGCCGGCCGCTCCCCCGACGAGGTTCCAGCAGAAGGCGAGCATGTCGCCCTTCCCGGCCGGCGCAATCTGTCTGCAGCGGGCGACGTCGAGCATGTCTCGGACCAGGCGCCGCCGGCGCTTGCCCGGCTTGCGATTGCGGCTTTCGGGGCCATCGGCCTCCGGATCGGCGCGGTCGACCTGTTCGACCGGTCGCCCGCCGGTGATTTTTCCGACCTCGTGGTCATCGAGGTCAACGGCAATCCCGGCCTGCGCACGCTGGAGCTGGCCGGCCGCAGCGACCTGATCCAGGCGATCTGGACAAGCATGTACGAAGAATGTCTGGGTAGCTGATGTTCGGCCTTTCCAAATTCGGCGACGGCATCGGCCTGCACCGCGTCGCGCGGTTCATGGACACGCACGGCATTGACCGCGCCGAGCTTGCACGCCGGTCCATCGCGGTCACAGGAACCAACGGCAAGGGCTCGACTGCGCGCTTCCTCACGTCAGCGCTCGGAACGGCGGGCCTTCGCGTCGGCTGCTTTACCTCGCCTCACCTGTTCGATGTCCGCGAGCGCTTCACGATCGGGTCAGACATGATCTCGCAGGACGCGCTTGATCGCCACGCCGCCACGGTGGCGGCGTTCAACGCGACGCTGCCCGAAGGCGATCATATCGGCGCCTTCGAATTCCTGTTTCTGACCGCCCTGCTCTGGTTCAGGGAAGAACGGCCCGACGCCATTGTGTGGGAGGCGGGCATCGGCGGCCGCTATGATCCGATCCGCACGGTTCGCGCCAACATCTCTGTGCTGACGTCGATCGAGCTGGAGCACACCGAACTCCTCGGCTCGACCGAGGAACTGATCGCCTACGACAAGGTCGACGCCGCCGCTCCGGGCGCCTGTGTGGTGCTGTCGCCATCGATTCCCACGCATCTGTCCGTGCGACTCGCGGCCTTCGCCGGCCTGTCGGACAAGACGCTGCTGCCCGCGCTTGAAGGCCGCCGGCTGGGCGCCGTGCTCAACGATGCGGGCGGCGCGCATTTCACCTACGGCCCCGCCAGTGATGCACCGGAGGCGGATCAACCCGTGATGCTGCGTCTTGCCGGACGCCACCAGGTCGACAACGCCGTGACCGCCCTGCGCGCAGCCGAGGTCTGGCTTGACCAGCAGGCGACGCCCCGGTCCGCATCACGCGAAGCGATGCTGGGCGCACTTGGCGAAACGACATGGCCGGGGCGTCTGCAGCAGGTGGCGATGAAGCCCGATCTCTGGATCGATGTCGGCCATACGCCCTGCGCCGTGGACGCGGTCACGCGGACATTCCTCGAATTCACCCCGCGTGAAAGGACGCTCGTCGTCTTCGGCGTTTCGGGCAGCAAGGAAGTCGCCGCCATCGCACGCACAGTCGCCGGGCGGTTTGACCATTTCATCCTGACCCGCGCATTCAAGGCGGGCGCGGCGACAGACCAGTTCGAGGATATCTTCCGCGCCATCGCCAGCGACGTCACCGTCGCCGCCGACACGGTCGAGGCTGCGCGCCTTGCGCGGGCGCGCGCCGCCCGCGATGGCCTCACCATTCTTGCCGTCGGCGGTCTTTTCCTCGCGGCCGAAATCCAGCGCGCCTGGGAAGGCGGCGATCCGCGCGAGATCGACTTCCTGTAGCTATTCCGCGGCGCGCGGCTTGCGGCGCGGCGGCTTCAGCTGGCCGCCATCCAGCGCATCTTCCTCGCCCTGGAACAGGCGGCGGACATTGACCGTCGAGCGCTGCCCGACATGGCGGAAACTGGTGCGCAGCCACATCTCCGCCGCATCCCGCCCCTTGGCGAACAGCATGTCGATGAAGCCGGGCTCGACATTGAATTTGGAGGAGGCCCCAAGTTCGGCGAGCGAATCCTCGTCGGCGATCGCGTGCATCAGCATGCGGCGATAGCCTGTGCCGTCCAGCCGGCCGGCCTCGATCAGGCGCGTCACGAAATCGACCGCACGCAGATCGCGCAGGAGCGAGGCGTTGAACGTGATCTCGTTGATGCGGTTGATGATGTCGCGCGCGGTTGTCGGCGCGCCCGGCCTGCGGATCGGATTGATCTGCACCAGCACCACATCGTCCGACGCGCAGTTGTCGAACAGCGGCCAAAGGGCCGGATTGCCGGTGAAGCCGCCATCCCAGTAGGGCAAGCCATCGATCTCCACCGCCTGGAACAGCCACGGCAAGCAGGCCGACGCCATCACATGGTCCGCCGTCAGCACGCGCTTGTCCCACACCTGCGCACGGCCGGTCTCCACATTGGTGGCGGAGATATAGACCTTCATCGGCGACTTCCGCACGCGCTCGAAATCAACCAGCTGCGTGACCAGATCCCGCAACGGGTTCACGTTGAACGGGTTGAAGTCGTAGGGGCTCGCCACCCGCGTCACGAGGTCGAACATCACGAACAGGGGCGAGGCGTCGAGATTCCAGCCGCCCAGCATCGCCTCGATCGGCGAACGGCGCAGCGGGCTGGTGCGCGCCTCGTCGAGGACGCCGGTCCAGAAGCGCCGCAGCGACGCGCGCGCCTCCTCCCGGTCGCCCTCGGCGAAACCAGCGGCCAACGCCACGGCGTTCATCGCACCGGCAGAGGCGCCGGTGATCCCCTCGATCTCGATGCGCGGGTCTTCGAGAAGCCGGTCGAGCACCCCCCAGGAAAACGCGCCATGCGACCCGCCGCCCTGCAGGGCGAGGTTTATCGCTTTGGCGCCTGTGCGGGCGTCGGCCATGGCTGGGCTCCCGGGCGCGATTGGACGGCGCCGCGGGGCTAGGCGTCAATGATTTCGATGGCGTGATAGCCGAAACGGGCAAAAGCCGGCTGCATGGCGGCCCGGTTTGCGGCGCCGCCTGTCACATAGGCAACCGCCTCGCCCGCCGTATGCGTCACAGGCGCGACACGCATCGCCTGCCGCGCCACGGCTTCGCCGGTGTCGATCAGCGTAACGCCCGGCGGACATGCCGCAGCGATCGCCTCGCGGATCAGCGGGAAATGCGTGCAGGCCAGCACGACAATGTCGATTCGCGGGCCGTCCGGCGGATCGAACAGCGGCTTCACGGCGTAGGCGACCTGCTCCTGGTCCACCGGCTGGCCGCGCACCGCCCGCTCGGCGATATCGACCAGTCCGGCCGAGCCGCGCCGAATCACCGTCTTGCCCGCTGCAAACTGGCGTTCGAGATCATCCAGATAGGCGCGGCGCACCGTGCCCGGCGTCGCCAGGATGCCGATGACGCCTGTTCGGGTCTGCTCAGCGGCCGGCTTGATCGCCGGTACAGTGCCGACCACCGGCGCGCTCACCCGCGCGCGTATGTCGGCCAGCGAGAGCGTCGAGGCTGTGTTGCAGGCGATGACCAGCACATCTGGTTTCGCCGCCTCCACCAGCGTGGCGCACAGACCCGGCAGCCGCGTGCGCAACTCCTCGTCCGTCTTCACGCCATAGGGAAAGAAGCCGCTGTCGGCGGCATAGTCGACCACCCAGTCCGGCGCCGCCTTGCGCAGCGCATCGACGATGGTGAGCCCGCCCACGCCCGAGTCGAAGACAAGCGCGCGGGTCATCGAACGGCGTCAGCCCTTCTCGCTCAGCGGGTTGACCAGCGGGCCATAGAGATCCGTGCGGCGGTCGCGGAAGAAGCCCCATGCGGCGCGGGCGCGATCGACCTCGTCCATATCCACGGTTGCGACGACGACGCCCTCTTCCTTGCGGTCGAGGTCGCCCAGGATCTCGCCCGTATGGTCGGAGATGAAGGACGTGCCGTAGAAGAGCTGGCCGTTCTCGGCGCCGACGCGGTTGGCGGCGGCGACGGGCGTCACGTTCGAGACGGCGTGGCCCAGCATGGCGCGGCGCCAGCGCGCGGCCGTATCGAGGCTGGCGTCATGCGGTTCGGAGCCGATAGCGGTGGGATAAAGCAGAACGTCCGCGCCCTGCAGCACCATGGCGCGCGCGCATTCGGGATACCACTGGTCCCAGCAGATGCCGACGCCGATGCGGCCCTTCTTCGTATCCCACACGCGGAAGCCCGTATCACCCGGACGGAAATAGTATTTTTCCTGATAGCCCGGACCGTCTGGGATATGCGACTTGCGATAGACGCCGAGCAGCGACCCATCCGCATCCGCGATGACAACCGAGTTGAAGTAGGCGGGGCCGGCCTTCTCGAAGATCGACACAGGGATGACGACGCCAAGCTCGCCGGCGAGCTTCGCCATCGCCTTCACGGCAGGGCTTTCGCGCCAGGGATGGGCGCGTGCGAAGTTCTCCTCCTCCTGCGAGGTGCAGAAGTAGTGCCCTTCGAACAGCTCGGACGGCAGGATCACGTCCGCGCCCTTGGCGGCCGCCTCGCGCACCATGTCGGACACGCGCGTGATATTCGTCTCGACGTCGTCGCTCAGCGCGGATTGTAGGACGGCAAGCGTGATCTTGCGGGACATCGTCGCCTCCTTATGCCGGTTGCTGCTGCGTGATACAGTGGAACGAGCCGCCGCCCGAGAGGATATGGCGCGACGGCAGGCCGACAACATGGCGGCCCGGGAAGAATGGCTTCAGGGCATCGACAGCGGCCTGCGCCGTCGGCGTGCCGTAGGTCGGCACGACCACGGTGGCGTTGCCGATCAGGAAGTTCATGTGGCTGGCGGGAACAATCTCGCCATCCTCGTTCTCGACCCGGCCCGGCGAGGGAATGCGCACAACCTGCAGCATCCGACCGCGCGCATCGCGCTGCGCCTTCAGGAAGTCCGCGATCTCGTTCAGCCGTTCGGTGTTGGGATCGTCCGCATCCGCCGGCGCCTGACATGCGACAACGCCCGGCGCGAGGAAGCGCGCTATGTTGTCGACATGGCCGTCCGTGTGGTCGTTCAGGAGGCCGCGCTCGATCCAGATCACCACGCGCGCGCCCAGCGCATCGCCCAGCAGGCGCTGCACATCCTCGAACGTCATCAGCGGATTGCGGTTGGGATTGAGCAGGCATTCCTTTGTTGTGAGGATCGTGCCCTCCCCGTCCCAGTCGACCGCGCCGCCTTCCAGCACGCGATGCCAGCGCGTGGCGTCCGCCCCGGCCTCGATGGCGACAAAGGCGCCGACCGTGTCGTCATGCTCGAGCACATACTTCCCGCCCCAGCCATTGAAGGTGAACAGGGCGCAGCGGTCCGCCGAATAGAAGACCGGGCCGGTATCGCGCAGCCAGATATCGCCGTACTTCGCCTCGATCAGCTCGGCCACATCACCGATGGCGCGCTGCGCCGACAGCATGGCGACCGGGCCATTGACCAACACCTTCATCGTGTCGCCCGAGCGGCCATCCGGCCCCGGCGCGGCGAGCGCACGGACCATGGCGGCCACCTCCGCCTGCGCCGGGTCGAGATTGTCTAGCCACAGGTTCTCGTCCGCCGGCCAGGCCGTCCAGATGGCGCTGTGCGGGCCCCATTCGGCCGGAGGATGCAGGATCATGTCGTTCATGGTTCGCCGCTCTAGCACCTGCTGGCCCGGGAACAAGACCCGGGCGCAAGCGTGCCCATATGGTCCCGCCCGCCCAAAAGAAAAGAGGCGGCCGCAAGGCCGCCTCTCTCCGGTTGGAATGGTTCGAGCGACTAGAACTCGTACTTCATGCCCACGCGCACGTTCCAGAGCGACGAACCGACGATGATCGAGTCGTTGTCTGCGGCGGGGTTGAAGGACGAAATCACGTAGCGGCCCTGGGCGTCGATGCTGGAAACGCCGTAGAGGGTGGCGTTGCCCGGGAAGCCATGCTCGCGCTGGATGCCCCAGCCATCGTTCAGCAGGTTGCCGAGGTTCTCGATCAGCAGGAAGCCCTCGAGCTTGTCCCCTTCAAGGAAGCCCGGGAAGGTCTGCGTGATCTTCAGGTCGAACCGCGAATACCAGTCGTCGTTCGCGATGTTCCGCGGAGCAATGCCGCCCTTGTAGTCGGACAGATCATCGTTGCTGTTGATGAAGTCCATCAGGGCGCTGACGGCCGCAGCGTTCGAGGTCGGCGCGATGTTCGGATCGTTGATGTCCGTCGGGATGTAGGCGAGCTGACGACGGCTGGAGAATGCCGATTCAAACACGCTGGTGTTGCCGAAGGTCGTGGAGCCGATCACGTAGCTGTACGGCGCGCCTTCCACAGCGAAACCGAACAGCGAGAACCGGGTCGACCAGTCGGGGGCCCAATCCAGATCATAGTTCATGTTGAGCGTGATCCGGTGCGTCGTCTCATAATCCGATGTGGCGAGCGAGGCGTTGAGCGGATCGCGCGTCACGTAGTTCGAGAAGTTCGAGAACGCGACCGAAGACGTCATCGGGTTGACGTCACGGGCGTTCGTATAAGCGTAGCCCAGCGTCCAATCGAGACCGAAGTCGGTTTCCTTCGACAGGGCGAACGACACGACCTGCGAGAACGGCTTCTTCTCGGTGTTGGTCAGCATGAAGTCGCGCGTGTTGCCGCCGTAGATCGGACGGCCATCAGCCGTGAAGCGCGTCAGCGTGTAGCCGAGCGGAACGACCGTGGCGGCTTCCTTGGCTTCGGTCAGAAGCAGGTCCGCATTGAGCGTCCAGGCGTCGCCGATCCACGGAATGTCGCTGTCGTAGTTGATGGTCGTGCCGAGGGCCAGTTTCCACTGCGACGGGATCTCGAAGTCCGGATCAAGCGCGTTGACCGATCCCACGGCGCTAGCGCCGGCGATGTAGTCGATGCCTTCCTGCGGGACTTCGTAGAACGGGTTGCCGGAGCCCGGATAGGTGAAGTCGCTGAGGTTCGGCTGGGCCGGGTTGGCGAGCGTCACGATGCCCGGGAAGTTGCAGCGGTTCGCATCGCGGCAGATGAAGTCGGCCGCCGAAACGCCATCGTTAGAGTAGTTGTTCGACATCCACACGTTGGGGTTGCCGCCTGAGAAGAGACCCAGGCCGCCGCGGACAACGATGTCGTCGGTCACGTCATAGGTGAACGCGAAGCGAGGCTGCAGGATGCTCTTGCCATCCATCGTCTCGTTGTTCTGGAAGCCGTAGGTGTTCAGGAAGTTCTGGTTGAGACGCGGCTGGTCCGACGTCTCGTACCATTCCAGGCGCAGACCGCCGACCAGGCTCAGCCTGTCATCAACGTCCCATTCGTCCTGCAGATAGGCCGTGTTGACGGTGTAGCCGAAGTTCGCGGCCGAGTCGTTTGGATCGTTGGTGCCGATCGAGTTGGAGTACTCAAAGTAGTTGAAGTCGCCCGAAGCGAAGTTGGCGATGTTGGAGAAGCGCCATTCGCCCTGCGTTTCCTGCAGGAACAGGTTGAAGATATCGAGTTCCTGACGCTCGTAGCCACCCGTAAACGTGTGGTTGTCCACACGGTAGCTGCCGGCGATCTTGGCCGACAGCGTGTTGTAGGACAGCACGTTGCTCTGACGGCTGTCGTCGGCGCCCAGATAGACGGTCGTCGGGCCAACGTTGACCTGAATTTCGCCGAAATCGGGGCCGGCAACTGGGATCTGGCGGTTCGCCAGGTCGAGGTACGAAACCCGCACTTCGGTCGAGAAGTTGTCGGTCCAGTCGGAATACAGCGAGGCGGTGTAGGCTTCGGCCTTGGCGCCACGCTCGTAGTAGTGGTTGCCATCCGAAAGCTGGGTCGACGAGTTGTCCGACGGCGAGAAGTTGAAGCCGTCATTGTAGGTATAGGTGAACGCCGCGCGGTGACGGTCGTTGATGTTCCAGTCGATCTTGCCGAAGAACTTCTCATCTTCGACGGCCTTGGAGGTCGGCAGGCCGCCCGAGACGTAGCCATACTGGGTCTCGGCAATGTTGATGATCTGGTCCCATTCCGCCTGCGTAATGCCGGCGTCAGCAGGGCCGCGACCGAAGATGTTCGCGCCTTCCAGTTTCTCGTAGGCGCCAAAGAAGAACAGCGTGTCCGGAATGATCGGACCGCCGATGCTAACGCCGTAGCGCTTCTCTTCGAACGAGCCGAGATCGCGAGCGATGCCGTCGGTGCTGTCGCCGTAGAGGCTGTCGTCCGTGTAGTCGAAGAAGGCGCTGCCGTGGAACTCGTTGGTGCCCGACTTGGTCACTGCGTTGATGTTGCACGCCGTGAAGCCGCCATACTGCACGTCAAACGGGGCGAGTTCGACCGAAACCTGGCTGATTGAGTCGTACGAGAACGGGATGCGCTCGGTCGGATAGCCGTTGGTGTTGAGGCCGAAGTCGTCGCTCAGGCGGACGCCATCGACGGTCAGGGCGTTGAAGCGCGGGTGTTGACCGCCGCACTGCACGCCGTTCGAGCCGTCGCCGCCGCCGGAAGCGAAGTCGAGGTGGATGCGGGGATCCTGGCGGATGATGTCCTTGATGTCGCGGTTCGAGGCCGGTTGGCTCTCGAGCGTTTCAAGGTTGAACACCGCGGCCGGGCCGACGGCGATCGGGGCCGCGCCAGCCTGAGCGGCCGTGATGACGATAACATCGGTTGCAGCTTCGCCCGAGAAGGCGAGGTTCAGATCGGTCGTCGAACCAAGGTCGAGATAGACGTCGGTGACCTGAGTGGGCTGCTGGCCCGACTTGGAGACGGAGACCGTATACGGGCCGCCAACGTTGAGGCCACGAACGTCGAAGGAACCAGTCGGCGTCGACATCACCGTACGCGACAGGCCGGTGCGCGTATCCTGGATCGTCACCGTGGCGTCGCCCACCGGCGCGCCATCGGCAGTCGTCACCGTTCCACGTACGCCCGAAGTCGTAACCTGCGCGAACGCCACCGGCGCCAGTGCCGCGGAAAGAGCGACAAACGCTACGCCGCCGGCCAGTTTCTTGAAGCTGATCATATTCACCCCTCGACCACCGGAGGACGGCGACTCTACCGCCTCCAAATTTCACCGCGCCGATAGCCTGTCGGCTGCATGTGCTCAATGACCGGCGTATGAATGTTTATTGACGCGCTCGCCACCCACTTCGTGCGACGTTTTGCGCAAGGATCGTGCGTCGCGGGCGCTACACGCGCTATCGGTTGACCGTTTCTGCACAGGCTGTGGATTGCTGCACCGCACGATCCCGCCTTGATACTTCGACCAATTTCCGCACTGCGGCATTTGCCCGTAATCGTCCGCATACGACTTAGCGGAACCCCGATACGCCGCAGTGTTGGCAAGCAACACCCCAACCGGGTGATGTGGGACGCCTCAGTTTCGGGCGCGCCAGCCCGGAATGAGTCCATTTTTCCGGACCCGTTGTGGCCGTGGCGCCACGGCGCGCTCCAGCGCAACGCGACGGCGCCGTCCGTTGGCCTCGCGCTACGTCAGGAAAGGCTTCTGCAGCCCGGCGGTCGCCTGTAGGGTCCGCGCCTCCGTTGGGGGGCGAGCAGGCGTGATGCAGACACTGAAGAATCTCTGGCGAAACAATCCGACAGGCCTGGTCGCAGCCCTGATCGCACTCCTGGTTGCGATTCGCGTCGGCATCGTCATCGCCTCCCCGCTCGAGATCTCGCCGGATGAGGCGCAGTACTGGCGCTGGTCCCGCACGCTGGACTTTGGCTACTACTCCAAGCCGCCGCTGATCGCCTGGGTGATCGCCGCATCCACCGCCATGTTCGGCGACAGCGAATGGGCGATCCGCTTCTTCGCGCCCATCCTCCACGGGATCGGCGGGTTCTTCCTCTACCTGCTGGGCAGCCGCGCCTTCGATCGCCGGAT
The DNA here is from genome assembly GCA_041398245.1 of Hyphomonadaceae bacterium. Classification (GTDB taxonomy): domain Bacteria; phylum Pseudomonadota; class Alphaproteobacteria; order Caulobacterales; family Hyphomonadaceae; genus UBA7672. Next base: position 137,850 of record JAWKVC010000005.1, on the reverse strand, counting down.
CGGCGCATGGTCGGCGGCCATCTACCTCCTGATGCCGGCGATCTTCCTCTCGTCCGCGCTCATAACGACGGACGCCATGCTCCTGCCCGTCTCGGCGGTGGCGCTCTACTATCTCTGGCGCTTCCGTGAGGAGCCGACCTTCAGCCACGCCATTCTCGCCGGCGCCTGCATCGGCCTCGCCATGCTGGGCAAGTATGCGGCGCTCTATCTCTATGGCGGCGCGGCGCTCGCCGCCGTGATCGACCGCGACATGCGCAAGGCGCTGCTCTCCGTTTCGGGCGCAGTGCTTGTCGCCGCCTCGCTGGTCGTGCTCGCGCCCAACCTGATCTGGAACGTCGCCAACGACTTCGCCACCGTCAGCCATACGGCGGATAACGCCAACCTTGGCGAAGCCGGCTTCGATCTGCTTCACGTGTTTGGCTACATCGCCGATCAGGCCGCGGTGTTCGGCCCTGTCCTGATCCTTCTCCTGCTGGCTGGTTTCGCGCTGATCATCGGCCGGAAGGACAAATGGACCTCGACGCGCGAGTTCTGGCTGCTCTGCTTCGTCGCCCCGCCGCTGCTGGTGATCATGGTCCAGGAGATTATGTCACGCGCCCACGCCAACTGGGCCGCCAGCGCCTATCCCGGCGCCAGCGTGCTCGTCGCCTGCTGGATCGATCGCGTCTTCGGCCGTCCCTCCGGCCGCCACAAGGCCGGCCCGTGGATCAAGGGCGGCGTCGCGGTGAACACCGTGATCGGCGTCCTGTTCAGCGTCATGTGGCTGGTCCCGCCGCTGGCGGACGCCACGCGCGCCTCCAGCACGATGAAGGGCGTGCGCGGCTGGAAGGATACGGTGGCGCAGCTGTCTGTCCGGGCCAGCGAACTCAACGCCACGGTCATCATGGTCGATGATCGCGAGCTCTGGCATGGCCTCGACTATTACGGCCGCAACAAGGACCTTGTCCCCGTCCGCGCCTGGCAACGCGGCGCCGCGCCGCGCAGCCATGCTGAAGAGGAAGGCAAGCTGCGGGAGGGCGAGGACGGCCGCGTCCTCATTGCCAGCAGCGGCGAGGGCTTCCGCGCGATGATCCGTCAGGATTTCACGACCATTGAGGAAGAGGGCTACCTCAACATCCGGCTGGGGCCGACGCGCGAACGCAAGCTGAAGCTCTATCTTGCGTCCGGCTATCATCCTGCCGAGCGCACGCCGGAATTCGAAGCGACCTACGCAACCCAGCGCGAGCCCTAGCGCAGCTTCAGCCGCCGCTGGCCGGCGTCGCGTCCTCACGGATCACAGGCGTCACGCGCATCCCGGGACGCACATTGTCCTGCCCTTCCGCCACCAGCTGCGCATCGTCCGGCAGGCCTGTCACCCACGCGACATCTGCGCTCTCTTCGACGATGTCCGCCGGCGCAAAGCTCACCACGCCGCCGACGTCGAGATAGCGGATGCCGATGCGACCCTGCTCGTCCGTGGTCAGCAGTTTCGGGCTGACGCGGTGGGCCTTGCCGGGGCCGATGTCGATCTTCAGTTCGGCCGTGCGGCCGACCGGAATCCGGTTGCCGGGATTGGGCGCCGCGACCTTGACGAGGAAGTTGCGCGAGCGCGGATCAGCAACCCGCGAGACATAGCTCACCGCGCCCGCCACTTCGGTTCCGCTCGGAAGCCGCACGCGCACCGGCGCGTCCTGCAGGATCTGCGTCGCCTGCCGCTCGCTGGCGCCGGCGACAAAGCTGATCGGATCGAGACGCACCACCGTTCCGCACGGCGATCCCAAGCTGACGAACTGGCCCGGCGTCGCCACCTTCTTCTCCAGCACGCCACGGAACGGCGCCACGGCCTGCATCCGGTTGAACTCGTTGCGCGCGACTTCCAGCGCGGCCTGCGCCTCGTCCAGCTCGCTCTTGGCGGCCTTGACCCACGCTTCCGACACCCAGCCATTAGCCAGCCGGGTCTGGGCGCTGTTGTAGGCCTCGCGCTTGCGGGAGGCGACGGCTTCGGCCTGTTTCACCTTAGCGCCGGCGCCGTCGACATCGAGCCCGCAGATCAGCGTTCCGGCCTCAACGACCTCGCCCTCTTTCACGGGCGTAGCCGTCACCTTGCCAGCCGCCCCGAACGCGACCTCGCCGATCTCGGCCTCGCTGCGCCCGCCGAGCGACAGATAGAGCGTCCGGTTCTCGGCGCTGGAGCGCACGAACACCACAGTTCCGGCATGCTGGCCGGGCGCATCCGGCAACGCCTTGTCCAGGGTCGGGATACGGTCGGCGGTCACGTTGGGGTTGGAATCCCCATCCGGCATGAGCGACCGGATGCCGACGACCGCCGCGATCAGGGCGATCGCCCCGAGCATGATGCTGAGCAGACGCGGCAAGTGTCCTCGGGCCTCCATAGCTGTCCGCACCCGCCGGCGCGAATTGCCGGCATAGTAGGTACGTTCCGAGAGATACAGTATCAAATAGGCGTGGCAGGCGAGAATAAGGCGGCGGCCACTCGCCTCAGTTTCCCGGCCCGCCTTCGGTGCTAAACGTTGGCATTAGTTGATTTTGACGGCCTGACCCCCTAGCTCCAACCCGCGACAATCGGGCCCGGATGGGGGCCTCCGACAGCCTCCGGGACGCCCCACGGACCGCCATGACCCAAGCCGCCGACAAGCCCGCCGAAATGGCGAAATCGCCGAACGCGCCGACCGAGGAGACCGTCCTCTCGGTGAAGCACTACACCGACCGGATGTTCGCCTTCCGCATCACACGGCCCGGCGCCTTCCGCTTCCGCTCCGGCGAGTTCGTGATGATCGGCCTGACCGGCCCGACCGGCAAACCGTTGCTGCGCGCCTACTCCATCGCCAGCCCGAGCTGGGACGAGGAACTCGAATTCTTCTCGATCAAGGTGCCGGACGGGCCGCTCACCTCGAAGCTCCAGCTGATCCAGTCCGGCGACAAGGTGCTGCTCGGCCGCAAGTCGACCGGCACGCTGGTGCATGACGCCCTCACGGCTGGCAAGCGCCTCTACCTGTTCTCGACCGGCACGGGCATCGCGCCCTTCGCCTCGATCATCCGCGACCCGGATACCTATGCCCGGTTCGACCAAGTGATCCTGACCCACACCTGCCGGCAGGTTGGCGAGCTGGCCTATGGCCAGGAACTGGTCGCCGCGCTGCCCGACGATCCGCTGTGCGGCGAGTTCGCAAGCCGCCTCGTCCACTACACCACGGTGACGCGTGAACCCTGGCCCAACCAGAAGCGCATCACGACCTGCATCGAAGATGGTCAACTGTTCTCCGACCTCGGCGTGCCGCCGCTCGATCCGGCCAATGACCGCGTGATGGTCTGCGGCTCGATGGACATGCTGACGGACATCAAGGCGCTGGCGGAAAAGGCCGGCTTGCGCGAAGGCTCGAACGCCGATCCCGGTGAGTTCGTCATCGAGAAGGCGTTCGTGGGCTAGGCTTCCGCCATCGCACGGTCGTAGATGAACTCGTCGCCGTCGAGGTTGATCTTCGGCATCTCGTCCTTCTCGTGCCAGTAGTCCTGCGTGTGCTGCCAGTCGCGATGGTCGCCGCGCTTGGGCAACAGGTGCATGCCGCGCATGACATAGCCGGGATTGAAGTCTTCCGGATCGATCCAGCTCGACAGCTTCATGTCCTTCAGCCGCGCGGGTACAGCAACTTCGACACGCTTGGCGCCGCGCTTCTTCATGTGCTTCAGCAGGCGCACGACAAAGTCGGCGACGATGTCGACGCGCAGCGTCCAGCTCGCGCGGAAATAGCCGAACACCCACACCATGTTGGGCACGCCGGTGAACATCATGCCGCGGAAGGTCGTCGTCTCGTGGAAGGCCAGCGGCTCGCCATCGATGCTGAAGGCGATGTCGCCCAGCACGTTGAGATCAAAGCCTGTCGCCGTGACGATGATGTCGGCTTCCAGCTCCTTGCCGGATTTGAGGAGGATGCCCTTCTCGGTGAAACGGTCGATCTCGTCGGTGACCACCGAGGCCTTGCCCGCCGCGATGCCCTGGAACAGGTCTCCGTCCGGAATGAAGGCGATACGTTGGCGCCAGGGGCGGTATTTCGGCGTGAAGTGCGTCTCGATATCGAAATCCTCGCCGAGGAACAGCTTCACCGCCGCCAGCAACTCGTCCTTCACCGCGTCCGGCTCTTCCTTCGAGCGACGCGTGAACTCATCCTGCATCTTCAGGATCTGCCGGCGCGTGATTTCATGGATCCATGCTTCGTCCACATCCAGCGCCCGTAGCTGTTCCGCGATCTCGATCGCGTTGCGGCCGGGGATGAAATAGGTGGGCGAGCGCTGCAGCATGGTGACATGCGCCGTGTCGTTCGCCACAGCTGGCACCAGCGTCGCGGCCGTCGCGCCCGAGCCGATGACGATCATCCGCTTGCCCTTGTAGTCGAGATCCTCCGGCCAGGTCTGCGGGTGGACGATGGTTCCCTTGAAGGCATCCATGCCCGGCCAGTCAGGCGTGTAGCCTTTCTGGTGACGGTAATAGCCCTGGCACATCCAGAGGAAGTTGGCGGAAATGACGACCGTCTTGCCGTCGGATGTCCGCACGGCTTCGATGGTCCAGAGATTGTCCTTGCTCGACCATTCCGCCTTGGTGATCGCGTGGCCGTAGCGGATGTGACGCGCGAGGCCGTTCTCCTCGATCACATCCTCCATGTATTTCAGAATCTCGGCCGCCGACGCGATCGGCGGCCCGACCCACGGCTTGAAGCGATAGCCGAAGGTGTGAAGGTCGCTGTCCGACCGGATGCCGGGATATTTGTGGGTGATCCAGGTTCCGCCGAAGCTGTCCTGCGTTTCGAGCACGGCGAAGCTGGTTCCGGGCATCTGATCCTTCAGGTGAAAGGCGGCGCCGATCCCCGAAATCCCTGCGCCGACGATCAGCACATCGAAATGCTCCGTCGCCTTGCCTGCCTTGCTCGCCGCTGCGCCCATGTGATCGCTTCCCGTTACAGTCGTCCTGTCAGTTGACAGCATAACCCGGGCGGAGAGAAGCCGTTGTGTGACTTCTGCTCAGGGGCTCCGGCGCTGCCGACCATCCTGATGCATCCGACGATGGCGGGGCCGCCGCCTTGATCCTGGGCAATCTCAACGCCATCGACAGGGGCTCAACCTACGGGCAACCTCCAGAGCCATGAGGGCCTGAATGGCCTTCCCGTCCCTTGCTGGTTGAATGCTTTGGAGCCGCGCCCATGATACGCAGGTTTGCTCTCGCAACCGTATTGGCCGCCGCCCTGGCGACGCCCGCTCTGGCGCAGACGGAACAGCAGGAGTCGAAGGACAAGGTCGTTGTCGAGGGCCGGAAGCTCGAAGACGCGGTGAGCGACTTCGTCGACACGATCGGCGCGGCCCCGAAGGGGAGCAACCTCGCCCGCTGGGATCGCGTCATCTGCGTCGGGTCCTACAACATCGCGCCGGCATTCGCGCAGAAGCTGATCGACCAGGTCTCCCTCGTCGCGCTGGCGGTAGGGCTTGAACCGGGGGAGCCCGGCTGCACGCCGAACGTCCTCATCATGGCCAGCGATGATGGCGATGCACTGGCGGAGCGGCTGGTGGCCGATCACTTCCAGAAATTCAGGCCGGTCCAGACCGACGGCACCAATCTGGGCTCGGAGGCGCTCCGGGTCTTCCAGACATCAGACGCGCCGGTGCGCTGGTGGCACGTCACGCAGACCGTGATGAGCGATACCGGCCTGCCCTACGAACGCGGAGCCTCCGTGCGTGTGCGGGGGTCCGGACGCCTGGAGAGCAATGTGCGTCAGGAAATGTCCCACGTGCTGATCATTCTGGACACGACCCAGATCGGCTCGGTCACCCTTGGCGCGCTGTCCGACTATGTCGCGATGGTCTCGCTCGCCCAGCTCGAGGCCCAGGCCAATACACGGGAGTTCCCCAGCATCCTGAACTTGTTCACCAATGCGGCGGGCGATCGGGCCATGCGCATGACCCAGTGGGATCTCGACTATCTTGTTGCGCTCTACGAGACGTCCGGCGATGCGCCGTCGGCCAACCGCGAGGCGAACCGGATTGCGCGCAAGATGCTGAACGAGCAATCTGACGACGAGTAGCCCCGGCCATCGAGCGAAGACTCCCGGAAATGCCGCCATGCGGCACGCGCCCGGCGCGACCGGGCCCGGGCTGTCGTCGAAAATTTGCGCCTTTGCCCGCGGAGGCGCTACATCTAGATTTGTAACTGAACCATCCAGTCAGTAGCGCCCGCCAGAGGCGCCAACCGGGAGAAGCCCTGATGTCGGAAGCCCACATGTATCCTGTGCCGCCCGAATTCGCGGCCAAGGCCCATGTGGACGCCGCCAAATACGAAGCGATGTACGCGGCCTCGGTCGCCGACCCCGAGGCTTTCTGGCGCGAGCACGGCAAGCGCCTGCGCTGGATGCGGCCCTACACCAAGGTCAAGAACGTCAATTGGGACATCTCGAAGACCAACGATCCTGCCGACCTGCATGTGAAATGGTTCGAGGACGGCACGCTCAATGTCTCGGTCAACTGCATCGACCGCCACCTGCCCCACAAGGCCGACGCCACTGCGATCATTTTCGAGGGCGATGATCCTTCGGTCTCGCGCCGGATTTCCTACGCCGAGCTCTATTCGGAAGTCTGCCGCTTCGCCAACGTGCTGAAGTCGCAAGGCGTCAAGAAAGGCGATCGCGTCACCATCTACCTGCCGATGATCCTCGAAGCGGCCTACGCCATGCTGGCCTGCGCGCGCATCGGCGCCATTCACTCGATCGTCTTCGGCGGCTTCTCGCCGGATTCGCTCGCTGGCCGCATCGAGGATTGCGGCTCGACCTGCATCATCACCGCGGATGAAGGCGTGCGCGGCGGGAAGGCGATCCCGCTGAAAACCAATGTCGATGTCGCCATCGACCATCTCGGCGACCGCTCGCCGGTCCAGTCCGTGATCGTCGTCAAGCGCACCGGCGCCAACATCCCGCTGAAGGCGGGGCGCGACGAATACTACGCCGTCTTGGCCAAGGACGAGACGGATGAATGCGAGCCGGAGGAGATGAGCGCGGAAGATCCGCTCTTCATCCTCTACACCTCGGGCTCCACCGGAAAGCCCAAGGGCGTGCTGCACACGACCGGCGGCTATCTCGTGTGGGCCTCGATGACCCACGAGATCGTCTTCGACTACAAGCCCGGCGAAGTGTTCTGGTGCACGGCCGATGTCGGCTGGGTCACCGGCCATTCCTACGTCGTCTATGGACCGCTTGCGAACGGCGCGACCACGCTGATGTTCGAGGGCGTTCCCACATGGCCGGACGCCTCCCGCTTCTGGAAGACAGTCGACAAGCACAGCGTCAACATCTTCTACACCGCGCCCACGGCGCTGCGATCGCTGATGGGCGCCGGCGATGAATTCGTTACCTCCACCTCGCGCAAGTCGCTGCGCCTGATGGGCTCGGTGGGCGAACCGATCAATCCGGAAGCGTGGGAATGGTATTACCGCGTCGTCGGCGAGAACCGCTGCCCCATCGTGGACACGTGGTGGCAGACCGAAACCGGCGCGACCCTGATGACGCCGCTGCCCGGCGCGCACGCGTTGAAGCCCGGCTCGGCGGCCAAGCCTTTCTTCTCGATCCGGCCGCAACTGGTCGACGACAAAGGCGAGGTGCTTGAGGGCGCGACCGCCGGCAATCTCTGCATCCTCGACTCATGGCCCGGCCAGATGCGCACGGTCTATGGCGACCACAAGCGCTTCGTGGACACCTATTTCCGCACCTATCCCGGGAAGTATTTCACCGGAGATGGCTGCCGCCGGGACGAGGACGGCTATTACTGGATCACCGGCCGCGTCGACGACGTGATCAACGTGTCCGGCCACCGGCTTGGCACGGCCGAAGTCGAAAGCGCGCTCGTTGCGCATCCGAAAGTGGCGGAGGCGGCTGTCGTCGGCTATCCGCACAACATCAAGGGTCAGGGCATCTACGCCTATATCTCGCTGATGGCTGGGGATGCCCCGAGTGACGAGCTGCGCAAGGAACTGGTCAACTGGGTTCGCCGGGAGATCGGGCCGATTGCGACACCTGATGTCATACAATTCGCTCCGGGCCTGCCGAAGACGCGTTCCGGCAAGATCATGCGCCGTATTCTGCGCAAGATCGCGGAAAACGATTTCGGGAACCTTGGCGACACGTCTACGCTGGCTGATCCTGCGGTGGTCGATGATCTCGTTAGGAACCGTGCAAACAAGTAGCGCTAGCTAACTCGGGTGGCCCGCGAAAAAGGCATACTCGAGGACTGGCACGACGCCCGGGGGTTCGGCTTCATCCGCCGCCCGGACGGGTCCAAGATCTATGTGCACATGAAATCGATCGGGCGCAGCGTTGATCGCCCCAAACCGGGCGACAAGCTGAGCTATGAAATCGGCGAAGGCGCGAGCGGCAGGCCCGCGGCCATAAAGGTGCGGATCATGGCGCCGCCCCCGCCGCCGCCGGCGCCCGCGCCTGCCCCCGTCGAAGCCCCCGCCATCGTCGCCCAGCCGGCGTCGGCGACAGCCGCTCTCGCGCCCGCGCGCGAACCGCAGTCCGGCTTCCGCCAGATCTCGGTGCGCACGGCCGCTGCGGCCACGATCATCGTGCTCCTCGGCAACGACATCATGCTGGGGCGGTTTCCCGTCTGGGTCGGCCTCCTCTACATCATCGGCGGCATCGCTTCGTGGATGTTCTACCAGGCCGACAAGCGCGCCGCCGAAAAGCGCGAATGGCGCGCGCCGGAACGCAAGCTCCACCTCGCCGACCTCGCTTTCGGCATCATCGGCGGCCTGCTGGCGCAGCACGTGCTGCGCCACAAGACCTACAAGCCGGGCTTTGTTATGGTGACGGCGCTGATCACCGCCCTGCACGTGCTGACGCTCGGCCTCATCATGCTGGGCGTGTACGCCCCCGGCGGCGTCGGCGATTTCTTCCGCTACTATTTCGGCGCGTAGAACAGCCAGTCTCGATCAGACTGCTATGTCGAGATCATCGAGATCGAAATCATCGCCACCTGTAGCGGCGGCGGCCTGACCGTCCTTGCGGGCATAGCGCGCAATCGCCTCGAACAGCGTTTCGCGCACGATCGGCTTGGCGACGTGATCGTCGGCGCCGGCTTCCTTGGCTTCCAGCACGTGATCGTCCGTGGCGTTGGCCGAAACGGCGAGCATGGGCGTCGGCTGGCGGCCATTCGTCTTTTCCCATTCGCGGATGGCGCGCATGGCGGCAAGACCGCCCATGATCGGCATCTGCAGATCCATGAGGACCAGATCGAACTTTCCGGCCGAGAACTTCTCGACGGCTTCCTTGCCGTTTTCCGCGAAGGTGATGTGCAGGCCGCTCTGCGCCAGCAGCAGCTCCACCACGCGGCGGTTCATCGGATTGTCTTCCGCGACCAGCAGCCGGAGGTTCTCGATGCTGGTTTCGGTGTCGAAATCCTCGACCTCCACCGTCGTCAACGCGCCGAGAGCGGCAATGCGGTCGCGCGAGATCGGGATGACGGCCTCGAAGGTCGATCCTTCGCCCTGCTTCGACTTCGCCGACACCTGGCCGTCCATCAATTCGACCAGACGCTTCACGATCGACAGGCCAAGGCCAAGCCCGCCATACTTGCGCGAGGTCGAGATATCGGCCTGTTCGAAGCGTTCGAAGATGCGGTCGGCCAGTTCCGGCGCAAAGCCGACGCCGGTGTCGTTCACGGTCATGCGCAGTTGCGTTTTGCCATCGGGCAATTCCTCGACGCCAGCCGAAACGCTGATATGGCCCTGATCGGTGAACTTGACCGCATTGTTGAGCAGGTTGCCGAGCACCTGACCGATCCGCACCGGATCGGCGCGGAACACGCCATCGCAGCTGGCCGAAATGAAGCTGTCGAACCGCAGGCCCTTGGCCTCGGCGCGCGTGCGCGCCGCCTCGCACGTGTTGCGCAGCGCCTCTTCCAGTTCGAACGGCCGCACGTCGAAGCTGATCTCGTCGCCTTCGAGACGCGAGAACTCGACAAGATCATCCATCACGCGCAGCAGCGTCCTGCCGGAGGTGGAGATCAGGCGAACCATCTCGCCCTGACGCTCGTCCAGTTCGGTGCGCGCCAGCACTTCGGAGACCGCCAGCACGCCGTTCAGCGGCGTCCGGATCTCGTGGCTCATGTTGGAGAGGAAGTCGGACTTGGCCGCTGCGGCCACCAGCGCGCGCTGCTCGGCTTCCATCGCCTTGAGCTCGATGTGCTTGCGCGCGGTAATGTCCTGGATCACGGCGAAGGCGCGCGCGGGCGAACCTTTTACCGTCTTGAGAATGCGGACCGACGCTGCGTGCCAGATCTCCCGGCCATCCGCGAAGATCACACGGTATTCTGTGGTGTATGGGGCGCCGCCGGCCAAGTGCGTGCGCCACTTGTTGGCCAGCATTTCGCGGTCGGCCTGATGGATCCAGCTGTCGCCGCCGGTCAGGGAATCGAAGGTCGGCCGCTGCGGGAAGAAATGCTTCCAGTCGCCCTCAATGTACGTCTCGCGCATTTCGAAATCGAGTTCCCAGATCATCATCTGGGTCAGCGACATGCCGAACGCCATGCGCTCCTTCGAACTCTCGACCTCGTGCTGCGCCTTGACCAGCGCCGTCACATCCTCATGCACGGCGATGATGCCGCCGATCTGCCCGTCGCCGTGATACCAGGGCGCCGCCGACCATTTCAGCCAGCGCTGTCCGCCGCGCGGGCTGTCATAGGGATCGCTCTCATGGCTCATCGCCTCGCCGCGCAGGACGCGGCGATGCATGGCCCGCCATTTCTCGGGAACCCAGGACTGAATCTCGTAGATGTTGCGGCCGAGCACCTCATCCTCGGTCAGCCCGTGCTCGGCGATCCAGCTGGCGCTCGCCATCATCACGCGCAATTCGTTGTCACACATGCAGATCGACATCGGCGCGGCCTGCACAAACCGGCGAACAGTTGAGTCCGCATTCAGCGCTGCCTGCAGCGCCGCGTGGCTGTCGGACTTGTCGACCACGACGCCGTGCATCGCCTCGACCTGTCCACGCGCATCGATGGACGGCGCGCCGGCGACGCGGATCATGCGCGTCGTGCCGTCGGCGCGGCGCAGGCGGAATGTCTGCTTCACCGGCTTGCGTTTCTCGAAGGCTTCGCGCGCCGCCATCACGACTGTTTCGCGGTCTTCCGGGGCGATCATCTCGACCAGATCGGTCAGCACCAACGGCGGCGCCGCCGGATCAAGACCCAGAATGCGCGAGGCGCCCGGCGAACAGTTCAGCTTGAAGTCGCGTCCGGCGCGCCAGTGGCCGATATCGCCCACCTGCTCAACGGCATCGCGCGCCATCGCGGTTTCCTGCCGTTCGCGCTCCAGCAGATCCTGACGCGTCACATCGCGCCCGACGAAGGAGATCAGGCCGGCATCGTCCAGCCACGAAACCTCTGCATCGATCAGACGCGTCTCGCCGCCGATGCGAAACCGCATCTGCATGTTGCGGATCGGCGACTTGTCATTGAGGCTACGCAGCGTCTCGCGCGCGGCCTCGCGCTTGTCGGCGTCAATATAGGACAGGATAGATGCATCGTGCGCCCCGCCGGCCGGACCGGTCAGACGGCGATAGGCGATGTTGGCGCGGACAACGCGGCCTTCCTGATCGATCAGGGCGAAGGCTTCCGACGCCGCGTTCATGAAATGCTCGGTCGCGCTCGCGACGCATTTCTCGATCACCTCCGGAGGCGATCCAGAACCCAATGGTAGCGGTGTCGACGTCATCAGCCCGAAACGCCCGTGGAATTTCCCGGACGTCAGTTACACCGGACAAGAGTTAACAAACCCGTAGGTCCGGGACGATTTTCGGGCCTGTTTCGTCGCACAGGCCACGGGATTCGTGGGAGTTTTTGACCTTAACCTAAGACGGAAAACGTGCTTGTCGCGCCATTTCGATCCGGCTCATGCAGGCGTTGAAGGCGCTCCAGTCGTCACACGCCGCGATCGGCTCCCAGATCGCCTCGACCTCGTCGATCAGCAGCGAGACGGGTTCAGCACCTTTGAAATAGGCGTGCGCCAGCCGCTCGGGCTGGTCGGGCTCATGGCCAAGGAGCGCCGCCCGCACAGGCCCGAACGCCGGCGCACGATAGAGCGATCCGAGCGGTCCGGCGTCGGCCCGCGCCTCGCTGGCGGCACCGCCGAACCAGTCGAAGAAGACTTGCGGCCACTTCGCCCGCGTCTCGCCCATCCAGGTGAAGAACGCCTTGAACAGCGCAAGGTCCGCCTCCTCGCCTTTCGGCTTGAGACCCAGCGCGGCCAGCACACGGCGCCGGAACGCGTCGCGATAGAGTCCCTCGAATTTCGCAAGCTCGGCTTCGAGCGCGGGCACGCCAGCGACCAGCGTCAACGAAGACGCCAGCTGCGACAGGTTCCACAGCGCAGCGGAAGGTTGCCGCCCGAACGCATAGAGTCCCGTCTCATCGAAATAGGCCGCGACGAAACTCGGATCGGAATACGGCAGGAAACGCCACGGCCCGTAATCGAAGCTCTCGCCCGTCACCACCATGTTGTCGGAGTTGAGCACGCCATGGACAAAGCCCGCCGCCATCCATTGCGCGGCAAGCTCCGCTGTCGCCGCCGTCACCTCGCGCAGCAGACCCGCCGCCGACGCCTCCATGTCGGCGCCCTGCGCTGTGGGATGATAGTGGCGGATGCAGTATTCGGTCAGCTTGCCCACGCCATCGGCGTCGCCCGCATAGGCCAGCCGCTGGAATGTGCCGATGCGAATATGGCTATGCGATAGCCGCACAAGAACCGATGAGCGCGTCGGCGATGGTTCATCGCCACGATAGAGCTGTTCGCCCGTCTCGATCAGCGAGAACGCTTTCGAGGTGTAGACGCCCAGCGCCTCAAGCAGGCCGGCTGCAAGCACCTCGCGCACGCCGCCCTTCAGCGTCAGCCGTCCGTCGCCCGTGCGCGACCAGGGCGTCTGTCCCGATCCCTTGGTGCCAAGATCCAGCAGCCGCCCGGCATCGTCGCGCAGTTGCGCGAACAGGAAGCCGCGTCCATCGCCGATGTTGGGATTGTACGATTGGAACTGGTGGCCGTGATAGGCCAGCGCCAACGGCTTTCCGAGCGAGCCTTCAAGCGCGGCGAACCTTCCGAAGTGATCGATCCATTCCGCGTCGCTCAAGCCGCCAAGCCCGACATGCCCGGCCCAGCGCTGGTTGCGCCAGCGGATAGCATGCGTCGGAAAATCCGCCGGCTCGACCTCGCTGTGAAAGCGGCTGTCGAGTTCGAGGATTGCGCGTTCAGGCCGGAATGGCGTGGTCATCGCTTCCTCCTATCAGACCTTCGCAGGACCCGAAGCGCCTCCGGATTTTTATTGACTATCGATAAACTAATCATCTAGTCTCCAGCCGGCCCACGCGAGGAAACCATGCGCAGACTGTTTGCAGTTCCGGCTTTTCTGGCCCTGTTCGCCGCCTGCGCGGCCAACCCTTCGCCAGCGCCAATGGCCCCGCCCGCGCCGCCGCCCGTAATCGCGTATGCGCCTTACGAGTTCATCCCGATGAGCGGCGCCAAGGTCGAGGCGCAGCGCGGCACATTCCAGGTTCCGGAAAACCGCGCCAATCCCGACTCGCGAATGATCGATCTGTCCTTCGTCCGCTTCCCGTCGACCTCGCCGAATCCCGGCCCGCCCATCATCTATCTTGCCGGCGGTCCCGGCGGGTCAGGTTCGGGCACGGCGCGTGGTCCGCGCTTCCCGCTGTTCATGGCGTTGCGCGAGGTCGCCGACGTCATCGCCTTCGATCAACGCGGCACAGGCCTGTCACAGCGTCCGCCTGTCTGCACCGCGCCGTCGGCGCCGACTGTCGAAACGCCGCTGACGCGTGACGCCATCATCGCCTTCTACCGGACCGAGCTGCCACACTGCTTCGACTGGTGGGAGGAAAACGGCGTCGACATCGATGGATACACAACGCTCGAAAGCGCCCACGACATCGATGACCTGCGACGCGCGCTCGGGGTCGAGAAGGTCAATCTGTGGGGCATCAGCTACGGCTCCCATCTCGGCCTTGCGGTCATGAAATATCATCCGCAATCGGTCGCCCGCGCCGTGCTCGCCGGCATTGAAGGGCTGGACGAAACGGTGAAGCTCCCGTCGGAGACCGACGCCTACTTCGCGCGCGTGCAGGCTGTCATCGACGCCGACCCGGCGGCGAAGGCGGCCTATCCCGATCTCGCCGGCCTGATGCGCCGCGTTCACCAGAAGCTCAACCAGACGCCGGCGTCGGCCAGCTTCACGCCTCAGGGCGCATCAGCGCCGGTCACGCTCACCTTCGACGGCTTTGCCGTGCAGCTCCTCGCCTCGGGCATGGTCTCCGATCCCGGCAGCGTGCGCCGCCTGCCATTGTTCTACGCTGCACTCGACGCCGGCAAGTACACGCAGGCCGCGCAGATTCTCTACGGTCAGTTCTTCGATGGTCCGCCGACCTTCGCCGGCATGCCGGAAGCCATGGATCTTGCGTCCGGCATATCGCCCGCGCGCATGGCGCGCCTCAACAAGGAGTTCGAGACAGGCCTTCTTGGCGATGCACTCAACTTTCCCATGCCGCATGTTGCGGGCATCCGCCCGCAGATCGATCTGGGCGCGGACTTCCGCGCCCCCTTCGAGTCGGATGTCCCGACGCTTTTCATCTCGGGCACGCTCGACGGACGCACCTACCCTGCCGAAGCCGCCGCCACGGTTGCGGGTTTCGCCAATGGCGCGCGTCTGATTGTCGAGAACGGCGGCCACAACATCTACGAAGCCGACCCGCGCATCGGCGAGGCGGTGCTGACGTGGTTCAAGGGCGCTGGCGTCCCCGCTATGATCCGCTTTGATCCTCCGAAGATCGCAGCGCCCTGACACTTTCCGCCTGATGCGATTTTTCTGACCCGATTTTCGCGACCGCCCAAATGACGCCCGAATCTTGCGTCAGACGGTCGCGTGTCGGGGGACACTCTCCCGCACACGTATGGAGCCACAGCGACCAATGCGGCGACTGAATCCCATCAGCTCGCCCCTGTGTTTGAGCACGGGGGCCGGTCGGCGCCCCGGGCAATGGCTCGGAAGCGTCTGACCTCGTGAACCTGAACCAGCGCACGTCTGCATGATGCAGCGCGCGTTCCGCCTGTCCCGCTCCAACGCGCGGGATCGCAGGCGCATGTCGAGAGGAGTGACGCGGCCATGGTCGCGCAGTTCATCCACCGTGCGGCCCAGCGGTCGCACACCGCAACGCCGCTTCTGGCGTTCATCGCCGGCGAGTTCGCCGACGCGGTGGCGCGCGTGTGGCCAGCGCCGCATGGCGAGTTCTTCGCCCTGCCGGCGGCGCGCCGTCATGCGGCAGCGATCCTCCTGTCCGGTCATGCCGCACGCGAGCTGTCCCCCTCCCGGCTCCGGCATCTGGTCGAATTCCAGCGTGACGTTCTCGTGGCCGACGCCATCGCGGGCGTTCACTACATCGGCCTGATGCGCGCCCTTTCCAAGGCGGGCGAGCAACTCTGGCGCATAGCCGACTACGCCACCTTCATGGAGCTCCGCGCCGAGCCGATGGCGAACGAAGCGCTGCGCCACCTCGATGACGTGCGTCCGGCGGCGTTCGCGCCGATCGCGGCGCTGCCGCCTGCGTTGCGCAGCGCGCCGGTTGTTCGCGTCCTGCCGTCCGAGGCCGCAGCCATGGACCTCGCCCGCGCCTTCAGCATCGCGGTTCGCATGCGGTCTCCGGACGCCGCGGCGCGCCTCGCCCGCCGCTGGGGCTCCGGAGGCGCAGCGAATGCGCTTTTCCGCCGTGCGATCGAGGACCTGACGCCGGACGCCTTCCGCCCGGCAGACCCCGCGCCTGTCCTGCCCGAGCCGTTCAAGCGCGTCATGCTGCGCAAGCAGCTCGAATCGCTGGCGCTGGAATTCCGCAACTGCCTGGCCGATCACGCCCAGCGCATCGCGGAGGGCCGCATGGCGGTCTATGTCTGGCGCGGCGAGGTTTCGGCGGCTGTCGCGCTCAACTGGGACGTCGCCGGCTGGCGTCTGTCGGAAGCCAAGGCGGTCGACAATGTCGACCTCGACGAGCCGGTCCTGCGCGAGCTGGTCCGCATCGTCGAGGCGGCCGGCGCCCGCACGGGCCCGTCCGTGCAAACGCTGGTCTCGCGCCTCGATGACTGGGCGAACGGCACGACCTATTGCCACCAGCCCGGCCCGGGCTTCGTCGAGCAACTCGCGCTCGGCGACCTGTGGAGCTGAAACGAGGGCGGCGGCAGGCCGCCGCCCTCAAAGCCGGATCTTGCCGCTCACAATGTCCCGGTGCACGTCGGGCGTGATCGGAATGTAGGTCTGGCGCTCATTGTCCGCGACGAACATCGGGTCGCTGGTGTTCATCGGATCGAACCCGTCCTTCACCAGATCGACCTTGCGGTATTTCAGCGTGCCGGTCGTTTCCGCCTCGGCCTGGAAACGCACAAAGATCGGCCGTGCATAGGACGGCAGGTGTTGCGCCACATGAGCGTAGAGCGCCTTGAGATCGACGCCCTCGCGCGGGGAGATCGCCGCCATGCCCGCGCGGCCGTCATAGCCGGCGACAGATACGCCATAGACAATCGCGTGCGTGACGCCCTTCAGCGACGAGATCGCGATCTCCACTTCGCTGGTCGAGACGTTCTCGCCCTTCCACCTGAACGTGTCGCCGATGCGGTCGACGAAGTAGATGTAGCCGTCCTTGTCCATCTTCATAAGGTCGCCGGTGCGGAACCACCGGTCGCCCTTCACGAAGACATCGGTCAGGATCTTCTTCTGCGACTGCTTCTGGTCATTGTAGCCGTCGAATCGCTGGCGCGGCTCAGATGTGATCGGCCCGACCGCCTCGCCCACCTCGTCCGGCGCGGCTTCCATGCAGAACCCGTCCGGCCCGCGGATCGGCTGTTCCGTCTCGACATCAAAGCGGATGATCCGGGCCGGCAGCCGCGCGCGCAACAGACGCGGAATGCGCCCCACCGCGCCGATCTTTCCATCGAGATTGAAGAAGTTCACATTGCCTTCGGTCGAACCGTAGAACTCGACCAGCCGCTTGATGCCAGTCCGCTCGACGAACTCCTCCCACACATCCGCGCGCAGGCCGTTGCCGAAGCCCTTGGTGATGTGGTGGCTCTTCTCCAGCGAACTCGGCGGCTGGTTCATCAGGTAGCGGCCCAGTTCGCCGATATAGACCAGCATGGTCGCGTTGTTGTCGATCGCTTCCTGCCAGAAGTGCGAGGCCGAGAACTTTCGCCGCAGGATCAGACATGCCCCCGCATTCAGCGCCGTGCCCACGCCGCACATGCCGCCCGTCGCATGATAGAGCGGCAGCGTCAGCAGGATGCGCTCATTGTGGTTCGCCTCGGTGGCGTCCTTGAACACGCGCATCAGGCCGCGCGCCCGCACGCCTGTGATCTTCGCCGCCTTGGGCAGGCCGGTCGTGCCGGACGTATAGATGTAGAGCGCGACCTCGCCGCCCTTCACGCCCGCGCGCACCGATCGATCCGGCCGGCCGGGCGCCGCCTGGTTCACCGCGTCGTCGATCTGCGTCAGACCCTCCGCCGGCCCGCCCAGCACAAAAGCGCCGACCGGCAACTTCACCTGATCCCGCGCCGAAGCGAAATTCCCCGCCAGCTCCGGGTTCATCAGGATGGCCTTGCAGTCCACCACATTCATGCAGTGGGCAAGACCCGCGCCGGAGAGGTTGTAGTTGATCAGCGCCGTCCGCACCGCCAGCTTGGCCATGCCGAACCAGAAGGCGATATAGTCCGGCCGGTTTTCCATGAAGAGCGCGATGGTGTCGCCCGCCTTCAGGCCGACGCTCTGGCCCCAGTGCGCAAACCTGTTCGCCCGCGCCTCGAAGTCGGCATAGGTGATCTCCTGCCCTTCGAACGAGATGAAGACGCGGTCGGAATGATCATCGACCGCCTCCTCCATCGCATCCGCCAGCGTGTACTCCGCATCGGGATCGAACTTGCTGATGGCGCCGACGATGCGGCGAAAGCCGTTGATGTAGATCCAGTCGCTCTTGAGGCCGTCGAGAAAATTCATGTCGCAGGCCCGGCAGGGTGTGAGGTCCGGACAGGCTATCAGCCCGCCATTAAGGGCGTGTTGAGAGCTTGGCCCTCAGCCGAGATGTGGTCGGCGCCGGCCGAAACAAGTCCTGCACCGTGCCTGTGCTTCCGGCCCGCCTTGTCATGCTGCAGTGCAATCGCTGGTCCTGTTTGCCGCCGCCTGTGTTCCTGCCTAGGCTGCGCGCCGCCACGTTCGCCAATGGAGCCCGCATGCGCCGCCTCGCCCTGCTTCTACCCGCCCTGATGCTTGTCGCCTGCGCGCAGTCGCCGGCCGTCGCGCAGCCGCCCGGCGCCAATGTCGGCAAGATGAATGTGGACGCCGCGGACTCCCGCGGGCCCGCACGCAACGTCTCGCCCATCCCGGGCCAGGAGATCACGACCGTCCGCTACTGGAAGATCAAGAAGGGGACCTTCCCGCAATTCCTGAAGGCGTCGCAGGACGGCGTCTGGCCCTATTTCGAGAAGATCGGCGCGCGCATTATCGGCATGTGGCAGGTGATCCCGGCGCCCGGCGCCGCCGAAGCCTCGCCCGACTATGACGAAGTCTACCTTGCCACCCGCTACGCCAGCGTCGATCACTGGGCCGCCACGCGCGATGCCGCCGCCATGGGCGGCGACGGTCCTGACTATGCGGCGCTGCAGGCTGCGCTGGAGGTGCGCCGGGCGCTGACGATCGAAACGAACCTCACCTTCCTGCAGGGCGTGGTCGGGCCGCTGCCGCCGGTCTTCATGCCGGGCACGGGCGAGCGCTTCGTGAAGGCGCAATAGCGCTCAGCGCGCACAGCTTTCCGGCTTGATCTCGATGCGCGTGAACCTGACGCCGACGGGACCGATATTGGTGATCGCATGCGGCCCCTCGGGGCCCGTCCACACCGCACGCGTTCCCGGCGTCGGCTCCACCTCGTTCTGCGCGACCTCAATGAACTCGCCATTCATCCAGCGGTATTCGGTATAGAGGAATTTCGCCCCGCCCTCGCCGCCCGTTTCGCCATAGATCACGCTCGGCAGCGCATGCACATGCACCGGCTCGCGCGCGCCGGGCGGCAGGCTTATCTCCAAGACGCGCACATGCTCGTCCTCGTACATGACGTGATGCGAATAGGGCGCGGCCGTCACCGCATCCTGCGGATGGCTCGCCGGATCACAGAACACCGGATCGGGCGGCAAATGCTGCTGCGCCGACGCCGCCGGGCCGAAGCCGCACGTCATCGCCGCGAGCGCTGCAGCCTTCATGACAGATTGATGGCTCATGGCGTTGTCTCCTTCCCGGTCTCCTTCCCGCGCTGATCAAACGCCCCGCGCCGTACACTGGCAAGGACCAGAGTCTTGACCTTCCCCTGTCCGCCATGGATTAGCGAAGCTCAGGAGCCCGTCCATGTCCGCGCCATCTGCAGCAGGTCCGACTTTCCGGTATGCGCGTCAGGCCGATGCGCCCTATCTGGTCGAACTGATCGAGCGCGCCTATCGCGGCCCGGAAACCGCCGGCTCGTGGGCGTCCGAAGCGCACCTGCTCAAGGGACCGCGCACCAGCCTCTCGGAAGTCTCCGCCCTCATCGCGCGTGAGGACTCGCGTTTTCTCGTCGCCGACATCGACGGCAGAATCGCTGCTTGCTGCCTGTTGCAGGGACTGGAGCGTCTGCCCAACACGACGACCAACGCCGCCTATTTCGGCATGTTCGCGCTCGACCCCGGCGCTCAAGGCGCCGGCCTTGGCAAGCTGGTCATCACCGAAGCCGAACGCTGCGTCCAGGAGCTCTGGGGCGCGAACGAGATGGTGATGACGGTCATCAACCTGCGCACCGAACTGATCGGCTGGTATCAGCGCCGCGGCTATCATCTCAGCGGCGCGGTGCTGCCCTTCCCCTTCAGCGAAACGTCGGGCGAGACGACCCGCGACTTTCACCTCGTCGAAATGCGCAAGCGGCTGACGTGACGCGCTATATCGCCCTCCTTCGCGCCGTGAATGTCGGCGGCCGCAAGGTCACGATGAAGGAACTGCGCGAAGGCGCCGAAGCGCTGGGTTACGAGAACTGCCGTACGCTCGTGGCCAGCGGCAATCTGGTTTTCGAAACGAAGACGACAGCCGACGCGAAGCTCGAAGCAGCCCTTGAAGCCATGATCGATAAAACCTTCGGCCTCTTCTCCGAAGTCATGGTCCGCAACCCGCAGGACTGGGCCGCCATCATCAAGGCAAACCCGTTCCCGAAGAAGGCGAAGGAGGATCCCGCCCACCTCGTCGTCGCGATCGGCAAGGCCGCGCCGGATGCAGCGTTGCTTGCCGCCTACATGAAGTCGTTCCGTGAAAAATGGGACAAGGGCGAACAACTCAAAGCCGTCGGCCGCGACATCTACATCGACTATGGCGACAGCATCGGCCAGTCGAAACTGCTCCTGCCGAAGAAGCTCGGCCCCTACACCGCCCGCAACTGGAACACCGTCCTAAAGCTGCAGACTATGCTGGAAGACTGAACTCCCGGCCCGGCATTACCGGACCGGGAGCCCGGTGATAGAACTAGGCAACCTCCGTCACGATGCCTGCGCCGACGGTCCTGCCGCCTTCACGCATCGCAAACCGGACGCCCGGCTCGAAGCCAACCGGCTTGGCAAGCACGAAGCTTACGTCCGCACGGTCGCCGGGGTTCACCACCCTGCTTTCGTCAACGACGATCACGCCGGTCACGTCCGTCACACCGAAGAAGAATTGCGGGCGATACCCACCCGCGAACGGCGTATGGCGTCCGCCTTCTTCAGCCGTCAGAACGAAGATCTGCGCCCGCCCTTTCGTGCGGGCCTTGATCACGCCCGGCGCCGACAGAACCTGGCCGCGCTGCACGTCGTCCCGCTTGAGACCACGCAGCAGCAGACCAACGTTCATCCCTGCACGCGCCTCCGGAATGTCCTTCCGGAAGGCCTGCGTGCCGGTCACGGTCACGTCGGCCCCGTCATTGTCGAGACCGATGATCTCGACCGCATCGCCCACTTTCAGGACGCCGCGTTCGACCCGTCCGGACACGACAGTGCCGCGTCCTGGGATGGTGTGCACGGCCTCGATGGGCATGAGGAACGGGCTTGCATAGTCACGGACCGGATCAGGAATCCGCTCATCGAGCGCCTTCACCAGCTCGTGGATGCACTGCACGTCCTCGCCATTCGTATCGCCACGGCGCACGGCCTCGATCGCCTTCAGCGCGCTGCCGAACACGAAAGCCGCATCGGTGTACCCGTGCGCTGCGAGCAGCGCGCCGGTCTCCATCTCGATCAACGCCTTCATGTCTTCGCGCTCGTCCGGCGCGAGCATGTCCATCTTGTTGACGAACACGACCATGTGCTTCACGTTCACCTGCCGCGCCAGCAGCACGTGCTCGATCGTCTGCTTCGCGGCGCCTTTCGTGCCATCGACAAGCAGGATCGCGCCGTCCATCTGGGACGCGCCGGTGATCATGTTCTTCACATAGTCGGCGTGACCGGGGCAATCGATGTGCGCGTAATGCCGGATTTCAGACTCGTACTGCACATGCGACGTATTGATGGTGATGCCGCGGGCCTTCTCTTCCGGCGCCCTGTCGATCTGGTCGAACGACAGGGCCTGACCGCCGTGCTTCGGGGCCATCACCTGCGTGATCGCCGCTGTCAGCGTCGTCTTGCCGTGGTCGACATGACCGATGGTGCCGACATTCACATGGATTTTCATAGCGTGTCCTTTCAAGTGCTATGAGCGCCGCCGCATTCTGCTGATCAGACAGAGTGCGGACGGCCATTGGCTTGGCGCGCCAATTCTGGTCGGCGGAACCTCCGGCTCCGCCTGAAACGGTTGGAAATCACGTGCTGGGGACTAACCCTGTCGATCCGCCACGCGTGCGTATTCGCACGCATGCTCGCGCATGCTGCAGGCGGCGTTGATTGTCAGTGCACGACACATGGCGTGCTCCTTCCGACATGGCGCCCGCGCATGCGGGCATGAAAAAACCCTGGGCGGCGGAGCCATCCAGGGTCATCAGAAGAGACACAAGGAGAGGCCCACGCCTCTCCACTGGAGAGACGAGCTAGGTATCGATTGCGTAGCGCTCGTTCGACATGATGGTCCTCGGATTTCGGCGCGGAGATAACATCGCCGGCGGCTTCTTTCAGGCGCCGGATCGTACACAACATCGTGGCGCGAAGCCGGCCACGCCGTCGAAGGCTGAGGTCTACTTCTCCGCTTCGGGCGAATTGGCGAACACGATCCGCAGCCCCTTCAGCGCCGCGCGGTGATAGATCGTGGAGTGCTCTTCATCGTCCATGATCTCGTAGGTGAAGCTCACGCCCGGTTTGGCCGTTGTCTTGATCGCCTGCGACAGGACCGTCTGCCCCAGCCGCATCGCCGGAACGCCGTGGGCGACCGCGACGTAGAACGTCCGCTCGCCATCCGGTTGCGCGGCGAGCAGCGCCCGCGCTTCGGTCGCCAGGGCGCCATTGTCCCACCACAGGCTCGGATCGATCGCGACATAGCCATCGAACAGGTCCGGCTGGCGCAGGAAGGTCTCCGCCACGAACAGACCCGCCAGCGACTCGCCGATCACCGCATCGTACCCGTCGGTGCGATAGCGGCTTTCCACCCATAGCTTCACTTCATCCGCAATGAACGCCCGGAACTTCGCGCTGTCGCCATGCGTCGGATAGTCGGTGCGCAGGCTCACATCGTGCGTCGCCGGAAACGTCAGCTCGCGCCGCCGGTCGATCGTCTCGACGCCCACCACGATCATCTCGCGGAAGCTGGCGCTGATCGTTGCGTGCTGCGACAGGCCGGCGATGTGGACAAAATCCTGATCCACGCCGCCATCGATCAGGTAGAGCACCGGATACGACGCCGCACCCTCGCCGTATCCCGGCGGCAGATAGATATTGATGCGCCGGGTCTCGCCCAGCGCCTGCGACTCGATTGCATACGAACGACCGAGCACAATGGCCTCGCCCGCCTGGACCGTATCCGGCGCCGGCGCCGCGCTCTGGCACGCGCTCGCCAGCACCGCCGCTGCAATCGCCAATCGCTTCATGTTGTTGACTCCACGTTTTGTCCTCCCTGCCAGACGCGCGCGTCAAGCGCCAGACGGGCTTCCCCGTCTGGTCATCGCGGGCAAAGCCCCCCATCATGCGCCGCATGACTGCAACCTTCCGCATCGCCCGCCGCTTCAACGGTCCGCACGATTCCGGCAATGGCGGCTATACGGCCGGCCTTGTCGCGCAGCACTTCCCCACGGCCGAGGCTGTCGAGGTCACGCTGCGCGCGCCGATCCCGCTGGAGGAAGACCTCCGCATCCAGCCAAAGGATGACGGCGTTGAGGTGCTCTCCGCCGGCGATCCGCCCGTGCTGATCATGACAGCCCGGCCAACGCGTCTTGCAACGCCCGACGCGACCTCGCCCGGCCTTGCCGCCGCGCGCGTCGCCTCGCAGACCTATCGTGGTGCGGAGGATCACGTCCTGCCGCACTGCTTCGTCTGCGGCCCGGCCCGCGCCGAGGGCGATGGCCTGCGCATCTTTCCGGACTGGCTCAAGGACCCGGCGGGCGTCGAGAACCCCAATCTCTTCCCCATTGTCGCCGCGCCCTGGCAGCCGACGCCCGATCTTGGCGACGCCTCCGGACTTGTCGCGCCGGAATTCATCTGGGCCGCGCTCGATTGTCCCGGCGCCTTCGCGCTCGACGCCGAACCCATCCTGCTCGGCCGCATGTCGGCGCGCATCCTGTCGCGTCCGCACGCCGATCAGACGCTTGTCGTGATCGCCTGGCGCACGGCGCAGGATCGCCGCAAGCACTTCGCCGGCTCAGCCCTGTTCAACGAGGCCGGCGATCTCCTCGCCTTCTCCGAACAGACCTGGATCCAGATCGACGCCCACGCCCCGCCGAAGGAACTTTGAGGCGCCGCTCTGGACGCGCCGCCCTGTCTGGCCCCACAACATGTCATGGTTCTTGCCCTGCTCATCCTCATGGGCCTGCTTGCGCTGACAGCGCTTGGGTTCTGGATTCTCGCCATCCGCCTGTCCTACCGGATCGAGCGCATCCGCAAGCCGGACCTGCCGCGACCGCGCCTCGTCATGACCAACATGTTCGCGACGGCGTTCTGGACGCGCGACGCCTCCGCCGAGGAGCTTGAACTCCAGCGCCAGCTGCGCCTGCGGCTTCTGGTGTCGGTCGCGTGCGTGATCCTCACCGGCATTTTCAGCTTCTTCCTGCCGCTCGTACCGCGCCAGTCGGATCGCGACGCCGGCGCTGCAACGGCGCCCGCGCCAGCCGCACGCTATCATCCCGTGGGCACGACGCTCGCCTATGTCCGCTCCAACCAGGACGGATCGATGCCCGAACGCATCTTCGTTCACGTCGTCAGTCCCACCGAACTGCACGTCGCCAAGATGGTTGAACCCTGCACCAGCGCGGCCTATGTCACCGCCCGTTTCAGCGAACCCGGTTCGGACCCCGCAACCACCGAACCGACCGGCTTTGTCGGCGGCCGGCTGCAGCGCGACGCCACCCAGCTGCCGCAGGCATGGATGGATTTCCACGACAATCCCCGCACGCTCAACGTGCGTCTCGGCGATCCCGATGCTGAACCCGTCGTGTTCGACGCCCCGCCGCCGCCCTGGCGTATCTACGATTTCGATCTCTCCGAATTCGCCCTGTTCGGCCCGCGCGCAACCAAGGACTTCTCGTTCGGCTTCGCCCTTGCGTGGCCGGAGGAAAACGCGCCGGTCCTGCGCATCCTCGGCGCGGTGAAGGCAAAATTCCTCTACAGCTCGGATGCGGGCGCGAAGAACCATTTCCGCATCTCGGGCCCGGCGTTCGAGGATGTGCGCGCCGGCGACCGCGGCGGCGAACTCATCACCGACGCCACGTTCGGTCATGTCATCGAGGCGCGCTTCGGCCTGCCCAACCATCCCGGCTATACAAACTTCATGCTGAAGCTGGTGAAGGTCTCGCCGGGTGAGGAGGGCGAAGCCGCCTGGCGCGACGCCATTACCCGCCACTGGCAGGGTTGCCCGGGCTGATCTAGGCCAATCGCGACGCGCCAATTCTTGTCGCGCCCGGGGGATGCATTATTCTCGCATGCGTGCGAGGGAGGCGGGCGTCCTGTCGGAGTTGGGACCGGAGACCAGAGTGACCGAAACGCCTGTTACAGAAACGCCCGCGGCGCCCGGCGCCATTCCGGTCGAGAAGCTCTATCCGGGCCTGCGCGGTCACCTGCAGAAGGACGAGCATGTGATCTGGCAGGGTCAGGGATCCGGCCATGCATTCGGCGCGCTGAACCGCGGCCTGCTCATCCGCCTTGGCCTGCTGGCCGTCGCTGTCGGCCTGCTGATCGTACTGATGCTGCAGGGTGATCGCCCGGCCTTCAACTGGGTCGCCTGGGTGCTTGGCGGCCTTCTCCTCCTGCGTGTGGTCTGGTTCTTCTGGCAATCCTCCTCCACGCCTTCACGTCAGGTCGCGATGCTGACGACGCGCCGTGTCGTCTCCGCCGACATGATGCGCCCGATGGCGACATGGGTCGTGCTCGAAGGCGGCGAAGGCCGCGCCGACGGCCAGATGTTCGAGCCGCATCCCATCGTCGTCACCGGCACGAAAGCGCGCGGCCACATCCGCCTCAATCGCGGTTCGCAGAAGCTACACGCCTATCCGCCCTTCGTGCTGTTCAACGCGAAGCAGCCCCTCGAACTGGCCGAGAAGATCCGCTCCACCCTCGGCATCACCGCGCCCATCGAGGATCACACGAAGTGAGTGCAGCCTCCGCCGATATGTGGTCGCCGCATCTTGCGCCCGGCGAGACGCTGGTGTGGACCGCGTCGGCCTCGCTCGCCCTGCGCAAGGCCGATATCGGCCGACGCCGCCTTCTGTTCGGCGCGACCGGCCTCGCCGCCTTCCTGATCGCCCTGCTGCTCGGCATCCGCTTCATCGACTCCCTGCTGATCGTCACCGCCAAACCCTCTCTGCTCGCCGCTTTCACGCCCCTCTATCTCGTGTTTGCGCTGGCCATGCTGGCCCTGTCGCTCTGGGCGTTCCGGCGCATGGCCGAGAAACTCTCGCCCGCCACCCATTTCGCGATCACGGCGCAGCGCCTGATCGCGCTCGATCGCGACGGCGCGCTCGTCGATGAAATGCCGGCGGCGGACGTCGATGGCGTCATCGCCGGCGGTCGCCGCCGCACGCCGGACGTCTACGTCCTGCGGCGCGACGATCCGCAGGAAGAGCGCGTCTTCGCCATGGAACATCTCGACCGCCCGCTCGAAGCCAAGGCCGTGATCGAGGAGACCTTTCCACAGCCCGCCGCAGCCGGATAGCGACCCGCCGTCCCCGCCCTTGTATCGGAGCCCGCGCGGCGTATGCTGCGCGCCATCCGAGGGGCGCGGGCGCATGTCCGCTGAGATCGGCTCAAGCGCGAGCGAGCACCCTTAGAACCTGATCCGGGTCATGCCGGCGAAGGGACGGGAATGTTCGCGCCCCCTCTCTCCGTCATGACTCCCAGCGGAGCCGCCCATGAACAAGCACATCGATCCCAAAGCGCTGGAGCCCTTCCGCGTCACCACCGGCCCGCTGCCCGCGAGCGAGAAGCGCTATTCATCCGCGCCCGGCTTCCCCGATGTGCGCGTGCCTTGGCGCGAGATCAGCGTGCACCCGACCGCGAACGAACCGCCCGTCCGCGTCTACGACACCACCGGCCCCTACACCGATCCCGCCGTTTCCATCGACGTGCACGAAGGCCTGCCGCGCATCCGCACGCCATGGATCGCCGCGCGCGGCGACGCCGAGGCGTATGAGGGCCGCCATGTGAAGCCGGAAGACAACGGCCATGTCACGGGCGACAAACTCGTCACGCAATTTCCTAACCTGCGCCAGCCGCTCCGCGCGAAACCCGGCAAGCCGCTCACACAACTGCAATACGCCCGCGCCGGGATCATCACCGCCGAAATGGCCTATGTCGCCCACCGCGAAAACCTCTGCCGCGAGGCCATGCTCGACGGCGCCGAAGACCGTCGCGCCGATGGCGAGGATTTCGGCGCGGACATCCCCGCCTTCATCACCCCGGAGTTCGTGCGCAGCGAGATCGCGCGCGGCCGCGCCATCATCCCGGCCAACATCAACCACCCGGAGCTTGAGCCCGTCATCATCGGCCGCAACTTCCTGGTGAAGATCAACGCCAATATCGGCAACTCCGCCGTCACCTCCTCCGTCGAAGAGGAAGTCGAGAAGCTGGTGTGGGCGATCCGCTGGGGCGCCGACACAGTCATGGACCTGAGCACGGGAAGAAACATCCACAACATCCGCGACTGGATCGTGCGCAACGCGCCCGTCCCCATCGGCACCGTGCCGATCTACCAGGCGCTGGAAAAAGTCGGCGGCGATCCCGACAAGCTCGACTGGTCCGTGTTCAGGGACACGCTGATCGAACAGTGCGAACAGGGCGTCGACTATTTCACCATCCACGCCGGCGTGCGCCTCGCCTACATCCACCTCACCGCCAAGCGCGTCACCGGCATTGTCAGCCGCGGCGGCTCGATCATGGCGCGCTGGATGCT
This sequence comes from Hyphomonadaceae bacterium, assembly GCA_041398245.1. GTDB lineage: Bacteria > Pseudomonadota > Alphaproteobacteria > Caulobacterales > Hyphomonadaceae > UBA7672. The sequence goes on along the minus strand of JAWKVC010000005.1, from coordinate 110,224 downwards.
CTCGCGCCACAAGGAGTCGTTCCTCTACGAACGCTTCGACGAGATCTGCGATATCATGGCGGCGTACGACGTCTCCTTCTCGCTGGGCGACGGCCTGCGCCCCGGCTCCATCGCCGACGCCAACGACCGCGCGCAATTCGCCGAACTCGAAACGCTCGGCGAACTCACGAAAGTCGCGTGGGACAAGGGCTGCCAGGTGATGATCGAAGGCCCCGGCCACGTGCCGATGCACAAGATCAAGGTGAACATGGAGAAGCAGCTCGCCCTCTGCGGCGAGGCGCCGTTCTACACGCTCGGGCCGCTCACCACCGACATCGCGCCCGGCTATGATCACATCACGTCAGCCATCGGCGCTCGCCCAGATCGGCTGGTTCGGCACGGCCATGCTCTGCTACGTCACGCCGAAGGAACATCTCGGCCTGCCCGACCGCGACGATGTGAAGGCCGGCGTCATCACCTACAAGATCGCCGCCCACGCCGCCGACCTCGCCAAGGGCCATCCCGCCGCGAAGCTGCGCGACGACGCCCTCTCCCGCGCGCGCTTCGAATTCCGCTGGGAAGACCAGTTCAACCTCTCGCTCGACCCCGAAACCGCGCAGAAATTCCACGACGCCACCCTGCCGAAGGACGCCCACAAGGTCGCCCACTTCTGCTCCATGTGCGGCCCGAAATTCTGCTCGATGAAGATCACGGCGGATGTCCGCGAGTATGCGAGCAAGCTGAACGACCCAGCCTTTTCTGCCCCCGGCAAAGCCGGGGGAAGTAGCTCGCCGCAAAGCGGCGAGACGAAGGGGGCTGCGCTCAGCGAAGCTGAGCGCGGAATGCAGGAGATGAGCGCGAAGTTCGCGGAAGTCGGGAAGGAGCTCTACGTCAGCGAGAGCGGCCAGAAGCGGGAAGGAATTGACTAGAATCCTTCCTGGCCACCAGAATCAACACTGCCGCCTTGCTGGCGTCCGTCCCGCAATCGCACATCGCTAAATAAGACTTTTGGCCAACGACTCGATTTCTTTTTGGCGATCGGCAATCTGGAGCCCATCAACGGCAATTCGCCTACCGCCAACGATGAGCTTTCCAGGCCGTAGCGCATAAAAGGGCGTTCCGCGCGCAAAGGCGACGACTCCCGTTGTTTGGAAGTCGCGGATCTCAATCACTCCATCTTTGACCTTTTTGAAAGTCATCAGCTCCGGCTGCTGCTTTACCAGATCAGCAATGTCAGCATCGATGCTGTCCAAGACAGCACGATACCCAGATGCGGCCCCCATGTACTGGGTAATTCGATTCTTGATAATCATATGGATCTTCGGAATGGGCAACTTTCCTGCCTGCATCCGCGTTGCAAACATATGCTGAGAATAAATGTCCGATGGTAACTTCAAGCCATAAATGAGCGAGAAAGCGTTTTGGATTGCTCGCCTAGACGAGTCGTCGGCCATAACGGGCAACACAACTCGATCCACAGCGGCGATCGCCACCTGAGTATAAATGGAGAAGCTTGGATTGGAATCCACGAAAATGTAGTCGTAGTCTGAGCCGGTTGCCGCGACAAAATCTTTCAACCAACTTACGATGCTGATCCAAGTGTCAGTGCCAGGAATCTGGTTGTTCGCAAGCGTTGACATTGCATTTGCTTGGAGCTCGAGCAGAGGATCGCCGGCCAGCAAGTCAATGTTCTTCGGAATGTTCGCGTTAAACTTTGAAGGCAACGTGATGAAGTTGTGCGGCACAATTCCGGTGGGATCGTATGGCTTTGGCAGCCGACTTTGAAAGTAGCCGCCGATCGTCTTTCGAATGGAGCCGCCTTGGATTTGAATGAGGTTCTTACTTCCGCCGCCCTCTAGGCCGCCAAGAAGCAGTTCCGACAGATTGGCCTGTGGACATACGTCAACCACAAGCACCCTCTCTTTCGGGTGATTCTTGGCGAAGGTGCAGATCGCTTGGAATGCCAAGCTCGTCTTGCCTGTCCCTCCTTTATTGTTCCAAAACGCAGTTGCCAAAGGAACCGTCATCGGACATCTCCGTGTTCATATTGGACGTTTATATGTCCATTTTGGACGCGTCAATGTCCGCGCATGCTCGCGCGACAGCTCGGCGAGGTATGACGACTGCTGCCCCCTCCGCCTGACATCCCAGACGCAGCGAAGCGGAGAGCCGGAACCCATTGTGAAAGCACAATGGCCTTGCGGGGGCTTCCGACTCGGCTTGTTTCGCATTACCGACGGGATCACAGACGTGGGTTGGCAGACAGACGCACGCTACCGAAAAGCTTCTCCCACACCTTTTCGCGCGCAGCGCCTTGAATCCACTTGGGACCAACAAAAATTGTCCCCACCCCTCCCGGCCTGACGGATAATGCGCGCATCGTCTCCGCAGGGAGGGCGGCCGGTACATCTGTCCAACGGCGCGGCGGCGATGCGATCGAGCGTGAGGCTCTTGCATCCGGCGTCTTCCCTCGGGAGGCGCCGCCTGCGAGCCGGGACAGGCCACGGACTTGGCCCGCCCGCACGCCGCTGGCGCTACAACGTCAGGGAGGTGAAAAGCCTCCTGTTCGAGGCTGGCGACAAGTCGATTGCGGGGACGCGGGATTATCGCGTTTACGACCCCAACGGACTGCCACATCACGCGGGCGATCCCGCGTCCCCGGCCCTCCATTGATCCAATGGGCCACGCAACCATCCGATCCCGCAGGGCGCATCGCCCGTGCGATCGCGGCGCTGCGCCCCCCCCCGACACAGGAAATCTGCATGACACAGCCATCCGCCCCGCCGAAGAAACACGCATCGAAAGCGCCGCCCCGCATCCGCCGCCTGCAGGCCGAGGCGCGCCGCGCCGCCCGCGCAGGCAACATCGCCGTCGCAGACGGCCTCGCCCGCCGCGCGCTCACTCTCGCCGCCCAGACCGCGCGTATCGAAAAGGCGGCCAGCATCGGCGTGGTCGCGCCCACGCGCACCGGCCCGGTCCTGCTCGATCCCAAGGGCTTCTCGCCCAGCGGCATTCCCAACTGGCTCCGCAACCAGCAACGCCTCGCCCGCGCCGGCATCCGCACGCCGCCGCAACGCTAGCGCCGGGCCGCGGCGCCCGGCCTGCCCAAGGATGAGTCAGGGCGTGGCCAGGGCGCCTCATCCTGACTCAACGGGCGGCTTGGGGACGGATGTAACTGCATCGTAATGCGTCCCCGCACGTTTTCGCCCCAATCTCTGCGTTGATGAACATGTAGCCGCGCGATTCGCGGCGTTGCAGAGGACAGGCCGGTCATCATGTCGTTCCAGGAATGCGCGCGTTCGCTCCGTGACGAAGGCAGGGTCCGCATCAACGCTGGCGAGTTTTCCATCGAGGAGCTCGAAGCCGCCGCCGCTCTCGCCCACGAAAGCCACGCCTGCCTGATCATCGACAACCTCAAGGCCTGCTCCTGCGCCGATATCGCGCGCATCAACGCCGCCGGCGGCCGCCAGGTCTCCTTCGCCGACATCCACCTGATCTAGCGCCGACCTCGACACCGCGCTTCCCCGCTGCAACCCTGCTGACCCGGGCCAGGCAGAACAGGGAGGCGCGCCGTGAATCTCAATCCCCTACAGATCGTGATGGATTCGCTCGAATCCATTGTGGAGGGCTTCTTCGCAAGCGTTCCGCAGATGGTCATCGCGGTGATCATCCTGGTCCTGACATTGCTGGTCGGGCGGATCCTTCGCGCGGTCATCCGCCGCGTGATGCAGCGCACCAAGGTCCGGCATGCGCTGATCACGCTCGCCACCAACCTCATCGGCATCGCCACCTGGCTGGTCGGCGTCGCCATCGCCATCGTGATCGTGGTGCCGTCCGTCACGCCGGCGCAGTTCATCGCGGGCCTCGGCCTCACCTCTGTCGCCATCGGCTTCGCCTTCAAGGATGTGTTCGAGAACTTCCTCGCCGGCGTCATCATCCTCGGTCGCGAGAAGATGCAGATCGGCGACGTCATTGAATGCGAAGGCGTCTATGGCCGCATCGAGAATATCTGGATCCGCGAAACCCATGTCCGCCGCGTCGATGGCGAGCTGGTGATCGTCCCCAACGCCTTCCTGTTCCAGAACCCGCTGCGCATCCAGACCGACCGCAACCATATCCGCCAGGAACTGATCATCGGCGTCGACTACGCCACTGACCTGCCGACCGCCCGCCGCGTCCTCAAGGAGGCGCTCGACAGCTGCAAGACGATTGATACGGCGCTCGAACGCGCCGTGCAGTGCATCAGCTTCGGCGCCTCGTCGATCGACTTCCAGATGCTGTGGTGGACGGGCAGCCAGCCGGCCGAACAGCGCTCGTCCTTCGATGAGGTCGCCTTCGCGGCGAAGGCGGCGCTCGACAAGGCCGGCATCACCATCCCGTTCCCGCAATCGACGCTGTCGCTGCGGCCGGAACATGTGCCGCTCGCGCTCGCGAAGGCGAGCTGACCACCTCAGTCCTGCGGCAGGAAGGTCCGCAGCGCCGTCGCCAGATCGGTAGCCTTGATGGCTGGCGGCTTGCGCAGCGGATTGTAACGCGCGGCAAGGCCAAGCCCGCCGAGCGCGATGACGATGGCCATGATGACCACCATCACGCCTTCGCCATCGACGCCGCCCTGCGCGAACGGAACGATGGCCAGCAGTGCGCCCATGCCGGCCATCAGCACGCCGAGGATCGCCATTGTCCAGCGTATGCCCGCGCCGCCGCCCATGGCGATCTCGGCGCCGGGCCTGGCGGTGGCCAGTCCTTCCAGAATGGCGATGCAGGCCGCAACAAACCCGCGCGCATCCTCGCTGTGCGCCGCCTCGCGCGCCAGCCCGCCATGGTTGATCACGAACTTGCCGTTCCGGTGCAGCAGGACCAGCGAGGTCGACGACGTCCGCATCGCGATTTCGAGAAACCGCCCGCCGGTCACGTCGGCATAGCGCACCTTCTGCGTCTTCGATCCGCGCGTCGCCTCAACACCCGCTTCGTCCGCGCGCACCTCGTAGCGCGCGCCCATCAGGGCCGGCTTCCAGCTGAACCTCTGCGCTGCGGACATCAGTTCCCGCGCAGGCGAAGCACAAGATGCAGTGTCGATTCCTTCTGCACGTTGTAGTCGGCCAGCGTGCGCCCATCTTCCAGCTGCTTTCCTGCGAAGATCAGGCGCTGCTGTTCGGGCGGAATGCCTTCCTTGTTCTGGATCCCTTCTTTCACGACGAGGATCGTGTCGTTGCTTTCGACTTCAAGCGTGATCGTCTTGCCGGTCAGCGTCTTGACGAAGATCTGGAAGGGATCGGCGAAGGCCGGCGCGCTCGCCGCCATCGCAGCCAGCGCCAGCACCGCGCCGACAACAAACCGTCTTGCAACTCCCGCCATGTCGCCCTCCTTATCGTTTCTGCCAGATCAGCCGGCCCATATCGCTCTGCGTAACGAGATACTCGCCGGAAAAGCTGTAGGTCGCCGCCGGCGTGTAGTCCGGAAGACCCATGCCGACGACCAGAAGCGTGCCATTGCTGGCGCGCCAGTTGCCCTCGAAATCGAGGCGCGCCCCGCTGTTCGACGACCAGTCGCCGCCGCCGCCGACGGACTGCGTCAGCTGCCGGATCGTGCCGTCCGGATGCAGCTCCATCGTCATGACGGTGGAGAAGGAGGCAAACCCGCCCGCTCCGCCGGGGCTGTTGATCTGCTTTTCATTGACCCACGTTCCGAAGAGGCGCTGGTCAAGCATGCTGGCTCCCTGGGCTTGCGCTGCGGCGGCCGCGGCGACAACAGGCACGACGGCGGAAACTGCAAGCGCCAGAAGCCTTGCCGTCAATATCGCCCGCCTGTGCATGCATGCCCCTTCCCGAACCAACCGCCTCGCCGCGAGTCTAGCCGCACTCGCGGGGCTTGGCGAGCCGTCCATGCCGTCCCAATGCAGCCGCGCGGAACCCGACTCACCCGCATTCCGGCTTGACGTATTAGTTTCATAATTATAGAAATATTTCCGATCTGAAAAACAGGAGCCGTTGCATGGCCCAACATCCGACGATCACGCCCGCCCTGTTCTACCAGAACCCCCGCCCGATGCTCGATTTCCTGCGCGACGCTTTCGGCTTCGAACTCGACATGCTGATCGAGGATGAGCAGGGCAATCTCGCCCACAGCCAGATGGCGCATGGCGAAGGCCGCATCATGGTCGGGACGGAATGGTCGGAGGATCACCGCTCGCCGAAATCGATCGGCGGCAAATGCACCCAGACCGTTCACCTGCATCTCAACGAGGATCTCGACGCGCATTGCGAACGCGCCCGCGCCGCGGGGGCGGACATCATCGCGGCGCCGGAGACCCAGTTCTATGGCGACCGCACCTATCGCGCGCGCGACCCCGAAGGCCATATCTGGACGTTCTCCCAGACTGTCGAGGACCTGACGCCCGATCAGTGGGACAGGAACTCGCCGGGCCTCAAAACCACCTACATGCGCGAGGGCGGCGATCGGTGACGCCCGCCGCCTTCCTGAAGCTGGCCATGAGCCTGCCAGACGTGACGGAAGGCGCTCATCAGGGCGGCGCTGACTTGCGTGTCGCCGGCGGGATCTTCGCCTCGCCCGCCGTGCGTCCGGGCGAAGCGGCCTATCTCAAGCTGACAAGCGAGCAGCAGCAGATGCTCTGCGCAGCCGAACCAAAGGCCTTCGCGCCCGTACCGGGCGGCTGGGGCCTTCGCGGCGCGACATGGTTCTATCCGAAGCATGCCGATGCGGCGACCGCGCGGAGCGCGTTGTGGATGGCCTGGCGCAACGCCGCGTCGAAGAAACTCCTGAAGGCGCATCCTCAATGAATGCACGCCGCAAACCTGATGTGGACGTTCTGTTCGCGGCGCTCGCCGATCCGGCGCGGCGGCGCGCGATCGAACTTCTGGGCAAGGGGCCGCATCGCGCCGGCGAGCTGGCCGAACGTCTTGGCCTCGCCGCGCCTGCCATGAGCCGTCATCTCAAGGAGCTGAAGTCCGCCGGGCTCGTTGTCGATCATCACCCGGAAACGGATGCGCGTGTGCGTGTCTACGCGCTCAACAGCCGCCGGCTCGGCGACCTGAAGGACTGGCTCGCGAAGGCCGAACAGGGATGGACCCAACAGCTTGCGGCTTTCGCGGCGCATGTCGAAAAACGGAAGGGCGCATGACCTCGCGCGTGCTCGTCTCGATCCGCGTGCCCTGCTCGCCCGTGCAGGCGTTCGACATCTTCACGCAGGACATCGGCGAATGGTGGGCGAACAGCCCGGCCTTTCTCTTCACGCCGCGAAGCCCCGGCCAACTCGCCTTCGAGCCGCCCGCCGGAGATGCGCCGGGGCGTCTGGTGGAAAAGCTGCCGAACGGCAAGGTTTTCGAGATCGGTCCGGTGCGCGCCTGGACGCCGGGCGAGCGCCTCGTCGTCGACTGGCGCATGGCGAGCTTTGGCCCCGAGCACGCGACGGAAGTTGAAATCCGTTTCGAGCCCGTGGGCGAGGAAACGTGCATCACCGTGGAGCATCGCGGCTGGGACAGCGTCCCGCAGGCCCATGTGGCCCGCCACGGCTTCCCGCTGGTCCGGACCAACGAGCTCCAGGGCGAACAGTGGAAGGCGGGCCTCCGGCGCCTCAGGAGTCTGGCGTCAACGATTTCCGGGTCTGCCTGTGATTGACTGCCCTTTCCCGCCCGCGTATCCGCGCTGGGCCTTCTCCGGAGCCGGACATGTCCGCTGCTGACGCCCTGAAGACCGCGCCGCCCTCCCGGAAGCCCGGCAAGAACGCATTCCTCTTCATCATCGTGACTGTGTTCATCGACATGATGGCCTTCGCCGTCATCATGCCGTCGATGCCCTACCTCGTCGCCGAACTGCTGAACGGCAAGGACGCCGTCTTGCAGGCCAGGGCCATGGCGACCGCCGGCAACCTCGCACCACTCGAAACGATGCTGTCGGACGCCGCGCCCTGGGGCGGCTACATCACGACGGTCTACGCCGTGATGAATTTCCTCATGGCGCCCGTCCTCGGCGGTCTCTCCGACCGGTTCGGCCGGCGTCCGGTGCTTCTGGTCTCGATGGGCATGCTGGCCATCGACTTTGTGATCATGGGTCTTGCGCACACGGTATGGCTGCTTTTCCTCGGCCGCGTGCTCTCCGGCGTTTCCGGCGCGACGCACTCGACCGCCGCCGCCTACATTGCGGACGTCACCGAGCCGAAAGCGCGCGGCGCGGCCTTCGGCATGCTGGGCATGGCGTTCGGCCTCGGCTTCATCCTTGGCCCGGCGATCGGCGGCTATCTCGGCCAGTTCGATCCGCGCCTGCCCTTCTTTGCTTCAGCCGGGCTAGCCGCGCTCAACTTCTGCTACGGCCTGTTCGTCCTGCCGGAATCGCTGGGCAAGGAGCACCGCCGCCGCTTCGAGTGGCGCCGCGCCAACGCATTCGGCACGTTCAAGCACCTGATGCACGTGCCCTTCCTGGCCTGGTTCATGCTGGCGCTGGGCCTCTTCAACGTTGCGCACTGGGTCTATCCGGCGACCTTCAACTATTTCGCCGGCGTCGCCTTTGGCTGGAACGAAGGCATGATCGGCATGGCGCTCGTCGCGGTGGGCGTCGGCTCCGCCGTCGTGCAGGGCGGGCTCACCGGCATGCTGATCAAACGCTTCGGCCCGACGCGCATGGCCGTGTTCGGCTTCGTGATCTGCGCGCTCACCTTTGCGGCCTACTCGATGGCCCGCGAAGGCTGGATGGTGTTCGTCATCATTCCCTTCGGAGCACTGGCAGGCGTGCTCGGCCCGTCGATCAACCAGATCATGTCGGTGCGTACGCCCCGGAATGCACAGGGCGAGCTTCAGGGCGCCATCGCCAGCGTGCAGTCGCTGACCAACATCTTTGCGCCGCTGATGCTGACGCAGACCTTCCACTACTTCACCTCGCCACAGGCGCCGGTGTTCTTCCCCGGCGCCGCCTTCGGGCTCGCCGCGATCATCTGCGCGATCTCCCTGCTGCCGCTGACGCGCGGGCTGGCCGTCGCGCCCAAGATCGAGGACCAGCCGGAGGATCCGCCCGGCGAGGCGCCGCCGGAAGATACAGCCCCGCCCGAGACATCAGCCACGCCGCAAACTGCCTGACATGGCTGCGCCACGCCCCGCCCTGTTCCTCGACCGCGACGGCGTCATCAACGTCGACAGGAACTACATCTATCGGGTCGAGGACTTCGACTGGATCGAGGGCGCGCAGGATGTGATCCGCCGCTTCAACGACATGGGATGGTGGGTGTTCGTTGTCACCAACCAGTCAGGCATTGCACGCGGCTACTACACCGAAGAGCAGATGCAGACGCTGCACGACTGGATGACGGAAGAGCTGGCAAAGACCGGCGCGCACATCGACCGGGTCTATCATTGCCCCTACCATGAAGACGGCACGATCCCGCGCTATCGCAAGGACAGTTTCGACCGCAAGCCGAAGCCGGGCATGCTGATCCGCGCGATGACGGACTTTCCGGTCATCAAGGAACGCTCCTTCATGATCGGCGACAAGCAGGCCGACATGGAAGCCGCACAGGCCGCCGGCGTCCGCGGCTTCCTGTTCACGGGCGGCAACCTCGCGACCTTCGCCGACTGGGCGCTTGCCGATATCGGCGAGGGGCGCTGAGCCTTACTGCTGCTGGGCCGGCGGGTTCTGCGGCAGCACCTGCGGCTGGATCAGATCCGGATCGGCCGGCGCCGGAGCGGATCGCGGAACTGCCGGAGCAGATTGCGGTGTCACGGTCGCGGGCGGCGCGGCGTCCGGCGAAGCGCCGGGCGCGCGATACTCGACCTCGCCCGAGGGCGTCTGCACCGGCGTCGTCACCGGATCGCATTGCAGCTTGCTGCGGCGGTCGATCGCCTGCTGCTGCAGGTTCTGCGCGACCTGATTGCCTTCTTGCGGTTTCAGCATGACGGCGTCCTGCGTCACCATGATGTCGTAGACGGCGCCGTCGCCGAGCGGCTGGCCGCTGAGCGTGTTGTGCGCGACTTCGCGCGCAGCCGCGAACTTCCAGGCTTCCGAAATGGATTCGAGCAGACCCTTGCTGGACGGATTGTCGAGGGTCTCGACGCGCGGATTGTAGGTGTTGGTGCAGTTGGCGTCGAAGTAGCCGCCGCGCACCGTCTCGGCGCGGAAGATGGCGTCCATGCCGACAACATTGGCCCATGGCTTGAACGTCACGATCGGCCCGCCGACGAAGACTTCCTCGCCCGTCACCTGATAATCGACCGGCTGGTTGCGCGGCTTGCCGTCGTCGACCAGGTCGACCGTCGCGATCCAGTCATACTCGCCAGCGCCCTTCTTGATGGTGAGGATGCCGGCCGGCCATTCCTTGGACAGCTGTGCATAGGTCTGCAGGTTGAGGCCCACCAGCCCGATGATCGCGGCCCCCGCCAGCGTCAGGCCGCCGAACAGCACGCGCAGGATGCCGCCGCCCAGCTCCGCCTTGAACACGCGGGCCACGCCGCCGACCAGCATCAGTATGCCGACGAGGCCGACAAATGCTGGGATAAGCCACCAGATCGACATGCAATATCACCCTTCGCCCGCTGCGGCCGCGCCTCTTGCGGGCGCAAAACCCCTCGCCGCCGGGTGTTTACCAAATGGACCAGCGGCTGCCCACCCGCAAGCTGCGGGCGGCAGGCATCGCAGTCAGTCTTGCCTAAAGTTCAGAATACGCGGGGGCGTTCCTGCCGTTCCAGGTGCAGGCCGCACTCTTCCTTCTTGAAGCCGACCCAGCGCCCTGACCTCACGTCATTGGGGTCGATCGGCCGGACCGTGCAGGGCCAGCAGCCGATGGACGGATAGCCATCCGCGACCAGCGGGTGGCGCGGCAGGTTGCGTTGTCCGAAATACCGCTCGACATCTTCCGCGGTCCATTCGAACAGCGGGTTGATCTTGAAGCGGCCTTCGGAATGCTCGACCACCGGCAGGCGCACGCGCCCGCCGCCATGGAAGCGCTTGCGGCCCGTGATCCAGGCCTCGAAGCCCTCCAGCGCGGGCGTCAGCGGACGCACCTTGCGCACTTCGCAGCAGGCGTCGGGGTCGGTCTTGTTGAGCACCCCCTTGGGATCGACCGCTTTCACCTCCTCCTTCACCGGATGGAAGGTGCGGATGTCGGTAAGCTTCAGCACATCGCGCAGCGTGTCGCGGTATTGCAGCGTCTGGTGAAAGTGCATGCCGGTGTCGATGAACACGATCGGCATGGCGGGATCGACTTCGGAAATCAGACCGAGCATGGCGGCGCTCTCGGCGCCAAACGACGAGACATAGGTAAGCCGCCGGCCGAACTCGTTGAGGGCGGCGCGGATGATCTCCTGCGCGCTCTTGCCCCGCAGGTCTGCGTTAAGGCGTTCCACCTTCTGGTCGGGTGTTTCGATGCTCATGGCTAGGGCACTCATTCGGCAGCTTTCGCCTGTCTTGCGCGCTGGCGCTTTTCGAAAATGGTTTCGGCGGTATCGGCGGTGGCCTGATAGAATTCGGAGAACTCGCCAGCGGACGCGGCGTAGACGGCTTCTGCGTCCGGCTCGTCGATGACCATCGCGTCGAAGCCGCAGCGGATCATCAGGCGCAGCTGGTCACGCAGCACCTGTCCCGTCGCCCGGATCTCGCCGCGATAGCCGTGACGGCGGCGCAGCAGCTGCGCCTGGCTGAAGGCGCGGCCGTCGACGTATTTCGGGAACTCCAGTTCGACGAGGTGGATGTTCTCGAGATGCGGCGCGAGCAGGTTCGGATCATCCGAATTGCTGAGGCGCACGCCGACGGTGCGATTGCGGTGCAGCAGCTGATCGTGCTCCGACAGGAAGCGGCCGAACGAAACCGTGACGCAGCCGCCGGGAGACAGTTCGTGGCCGTCTTCCACGAAAGCCCAGACATCGTCGATAATCCTGCCGTCCTTAAGCAGAGGCATAGAGCGCCTCCTTGAACGGGGCCTGGCCAACACGCGTCATGGTGTCGATGAACTTCTCGGATTTCGCGGAGCGCAGTTCGAGATACCTGCCGATCACGCGGCGGATCGCCGGCGCGACTTCCTCGTGCTTCAGGCCCGGGCCCTGGATCGTCGCGATCGCGGCCTTCTCGTCCGCCCGGCCGCCAAACAGCACCTGGTAGAATTCCTCGCCCTTCTTGTCGACGCCGAGAATGCCGATGTGGCCGACATGATGGTGGCCGCAGGCGTTGATGCAGCCCGACACGTTCACGTGCAGCGTGCCGACATCGTCCTCGAACTCGGGATCAGCGAATACGGCCTGGATTTCGTTGGCGAGCGAGATCGAGCGGGCGTTGGAAAGGTTGCAGTAGTCGAGGCCGGGGCATGCGATGATATCCGAGCCAAGCCCGGCGTTCGACGCGTGCAGGCCCGCCGCCTTCAGCGCGGCGTAGACCGCCGGCACGTCGTCCAACTTCACATGCGGAAGGACGATGTCCTGTTCGTGCGCGACGCGGATGTCGTCGAGGCCGTAGCGCTCACCGATGTCAGCGATGGCGCGCATCTGATCGGACGTGGCGTCGCCCGGAGCGACGCCCTGGTTCTTCAGCGCGATATGAACCGACGCATAACCCGGCGCCCGGTGTGGCCGCAGATTGTTCCGCGTCCAGCGCGCGAAGGCAGGATCAGCCGCGATGGCGGCATCCAGCAAAGCAGACACAGCCGGCAGCTTCTCGAATTGCGGCGGCGCGAAATAGGCCGCGATGCGGTCGATCTCTTCCTGCGGAAGGACGACCTTCTCCCACGTATTTTGCGCTGCGAATTCTTCCTCGACTTCGCGGCGGTATTCATCAAGGCCCAGTTCATTGACCAGGATCTTGATGCGCGCCTTGTACTTGTTGTCCCGTCGGCCGTAGCGGTTGTAGACGCGCATATTGGCTTCGAGATAGCTGAGCAGGTCTTCCTTCGCGATCCAGTCGCGCACGGTGAGCCCGACATACGGCGTGCGGCCGAGCCCGCCGCCGACGATGAATTCAAAGCCAACCTTACCTGCGGCGTTCTTCTTCATGTGCAGGCCGATATCGTGCACGCGCACGGCCGCGCGGTCGGTCGCGGCGGCCGTCACCGCGATCTTGAATTTGCGCGGCAGACTCGAGAATTCCGGATGGAAGGTCGACCACTGGCGGATGATCTCGCACCATGGGCGTGGGTCCTCGATCTCGTCGAGATTGGCGCCGGCGAGATGGTCTGACGTCACGTTCCGGATGCAGTTGCCGCTGGTCTGGATGGCGTGCATCTCGACGTCCGCCAGCGCGTCGAGGACGTCCGGCATGTCGGCCAGCTTGATCCAGTTGTACTGGATGTTCTGGCGCGTCGTGAAATGGCCATAGCCCTTGTCGTACGCATCCGCGATCATGGCGAGTTGGCGCAGCTTGCGGGCGTTCAGCTGGCCATAGGGAATCGCGACACGCAGCATGTAGGCATGCAGCTGCAGATAGACGCCGTTCTGCAGGCGAAGCGGCTTGAAGTGCTCCTCCTTCAACTCGCCCTTCAGCCGACGCTCCACCTGCCCGCGGAACTGCTTTGCGCGTTCGCGGACAAGCGTGTCGTCAAATTCGTCGTAACGGTACATCAGCCAGTTCTTTGCCTAAGCGGCCTGTTTCGCATGCCCGATGCCAAGGTCGCTTTCGACCCGGGCGATCCAGCGCTGCACATTGGGGAATTCGGAAAGATCGAAGCCGCCCTCGTCCGCCAGGCGCGTGTAGGCGACGAGTGCGACGTCAGCGAGCGTCAGGCTGTCGCCGACGAAATAGTTCGAGAAGGTGAGCTGCAACTCCATCACGCCCAGCGCGCGGCGGCCACGCGCCAGAAGCTGGGGATCGAGCTCCTCGTCCGTCAGATTCATGAACTTCTTACGGAAGCGGCGAACCGCGATGTAGGGCTCGTGGCTGTACTGTTCCCAGAACAGCCAGCTCATCATCTTCGCCTTCTCGAACGGATCGGTCGGGATGAGATCATTCGGCCCCGCCGTCTCGGCGAGATAGAGGATGATGGCGTTCGACTGCGGCAGGATGCGTCCGTCGGGCAGGCGCATCACCGGCACCTGACCTGACGGGTTCATGGTCATGAAGGCGTCCGATCGCGTGCCGCCCTCAACCACGCTGATCTCGACCCAGTCGTGATCGATATCGAGATATTCGGCGGTCCATTTCGTCTTCAGGCAGTTGCCCGAGATGGAGTCGCCATAGAGCGTAAGCTTGCTGATCGGACGATTCGGCATCAGTTGTTCCCCGCCTGTTTGCCGAACATCGGATGATTGGTCGGCCCCTGTGCGCGGATGGTTTCGCGGATTGTCTCGCGCCCTGCAACCTTTCCGTCCGGTGACACCTGCATGAAGTAGGGATCGGTGACGCGCGTCTGGTCCTTCGAGGCCCAGACAAGGACGTCGTTGGCGCCGACGCCCGTGAGCACTTCGGCGTCAGCGAGATCTTCGGACCAGTTGCGGTCGGCGGTCAGATAGACCACGCGCCCGGTTGTCGAGAGCCAGGCGGTGATGACCTTGGGCGTATCCGGCGCAAGCTTGGGACGTTCGGAGCTCACGACAGCAACCTCCAGAGTTCGGCCAGCGAGGGCTTGGCGTTCGCCTTCGCCGGTTCCCGGGCAGAGACCGCACCGTTCGCAATGGCCACAACCTCGCCGATGACGAGGAGGGCCGGGCCCTGAATGCCCGCCTCCTGAATCAGCTCGGCCGCGCGATCGAGCGAGCCGAACACAGCGATCTGGTTCGCGCGTGTTGCGTTCTCGACAATGGCGATGGGGGTCGACGGCTCGCGTCCGGCGGCGATCAGGCGCGCGGCGATCGTGCCCGCCGTGCCGACGCCCATGAATACGACGACGGTCTGGTTGGGCCGCGCCAGCGCCGTCCAGTCCAGATCGGGCTCGCGGCCCAGCGCGGCGTGTCCCGTGACGAAGGTCACGGATTGGGCGACGTCGCGATGGGTCAGCGGAACCTGCACGGCGGCGGCAGCGCCCAGCGCGGAGGAAATCCCCGGCACGACATCGACCGTCACGCCGGCGGCGCGCAACGCCTCAACCTCTTCGCCGCCACGGCCGAAGATGAAGGGATCGCCGCCCTTGAGACGCACGACGCGCTTGCCGGCGCCGGCCGCTGCGATCATGCGGCGATGGATTTCATCCTGCGGGACGGAATGCTCGCCCTTGGATTTGCCGACATGGACGATCTCGGCGCTTTCCGGGATCAGCTCCATGATGCCCTTGCCGACCAACCGGTCCGCGAACACCACGTCAGCCGCCTGGATCTCGCGCAGCGCCCGGACGGTCAGCAGGTCGGGATCACCCGGACCGGCCCCCACCAGCACGACATGACCCCCCTGAGAATTTTTCGTCGGTCCGGACGGGCCGGCCATCTCTTCGCCCTTTAGTTTTTCTCACGCCCGCGCATATATGGCACGGGATGCCCGGGATGGTCCCAAGCGCTTGTCCTCACGACGGCAAATGGCCGGATGCCAGAGGCAACGCAATGGACCATTCCTAAGCCCAAGCATTAGTCACCCTTACCACCCGGAAGTCCCTGAAAAACCGAGAGCAAATGGCCCAGGAAGAACGCCTCCCAGCCCTCAACGCCCTACGCGCGTTCGAAGCAGCCGCACGCCACCTGTCCTTCACCCGGGCAGCCGAAGAACTCAATGTGACGCCGGGGGCGATCTCCCAACAGATACGCCAGCTAGAGGAATTCGCCGGGGCTCCCTTGTTCCGCCGTACCGGCCGGCAGGTGCTGCTGACCGACGCCGGGCAGGCGGCCCTGCCCCTCCTGACCAACGCGTTCGAGATGATGGCCGAGGCTGTCCACCACATGCGGGCGCCCGCCCGGCGCGACCGGTTGATGATCTCCTCGGCGCCTTCCTTCGCCGCCAAATGGCTGGCGCCCCGGCTGGAGAAGTTCCAGGCGCTGAACCCGGAAGCGGAAGTCTGGATCTCCGCCGACCTCGCCATGACGGACTTCAACCATTCCGACATCGACCTCGCCCTGCGTTACGGCAAGGGCATCTATGAGGGCCTGCGGGCGGAAAAGATCATGTCGGAGTCGGTGCTGCCGGTCTGTTCGCCCGAACTGATGGAGGGACCGCATCCGCTCAGGTCTCCCGCCGACCTTGCGCATCACGTCCTGCTGCATGACGAGAGCCCGGAGAACGATCCTTCGCGGCCTGACTGGAATTCATGGCTGAAGGCGCGCGGCGTGACGACGGTGGATTCCAACCGCGGGCCGCGCTTCACGCAGTCCTCGCTGGTGGTGGAAGCCGCCGCGGCCGGGCGCGGCGTGGCGCTGGCCAAGTATGCGATCGCTTCAGGCGATCTCGAGCGCGGCCGGTTGATCGCGCCGTTCGCCGATGGAGCATCGGACCTCGAATTCGCGTACTGGATCGTCTACCCGAAATGGCGCACGCCCTCGAAACTGGCGCGCACCTTCATGGCATGGCTGAAGTCCGAAGCGCAGGCCGGCGAAGTCACGGGGGTCTAGCCGTACAAGGGGTCATGGGCGACGCACGCGACCTGCACTACCTGCATCTGCAGCCGGGTCAGGCATTGCCCGCCGTCCCCAGGCCCCAACCGTGCCGCGTCGTCGTCGTCATCGAGGCTGACGTATCCGCCGACTGGCGGTCCGCCGTGAGCGACTGGATCGTAGCGAGCGGCTGCCTCTACATGATGGCGTGGGGCATCGAATGCGGCGCGTGGGACGACAGCGTCGACTGGTCAACAATACCTGCCAGCAAGCTCCAGACAGGCGATGATGCCCTCGTGATGACGACGTGGCATGAACACGAATCGCTGCAGGAGGCGTTCTTCTACTGCGAGTTCAACGCAGGCTTGAGCTCAGACGGCGTCACACTTGACCACAAGTTGATATTGCACGTCGCCGACACAGCCGATGAAAGCCGTATGCGTTCAGAATACGCGGCAATGCTCGCGGCTAGCGCGGCGCAGGATCGATTGCCCCATCGTTAGCCTTGCATCCTGGGCGCTCCCGCGCTCCACTCCCCGAAAGGCCGGACACAGGCCACGGGAGCGAGACATGAAATTCATCCGCAGCCTTGGATTCGCGCTGGCGCTTGGCGTCGTCGCCTCATGCGCGACCGGACCAGCCGCTCCCCCGCTTCCGCCGCCCAATCCACAGAATGTGCTGGACGCCTATGTTGCGCGGCCTGATCCAAGTTTCACGTGGAAAGTCGAGAAGACCTTCAAGGGCGATGGCTATCACGGGGCGGTCATCGACCTAACGTCGCAGACTTGGCTTACGCAGGATCAGGTCAGCCGCTCCACCTGGAAGCACTGGCTGACGGTTACGATTCCGGATCAGCTGACCAGCGACAAGGCCTTCCTCTACATCGGCGGCGGCAACAACCTGCAGACGGCGCCTGCCGGCCCGAACGAGCGCTTCGCCCAGATGGCGCTGGATACCGGCTCCGTCATTGCGGAGCTCGGCCAGGTTCCCAACCAGCCGATCAACTTCCCCGGCAGTGAAAACGTCGCGCGCACCGAGGACGACATCATCGCCTATCTGCAGGCGCGCTATGAGCCGGACAAGAATCCCGAGGCGCTGCTTCGCCTGCCAATGGTGAAGAGCGGAACCGCCGCGATGACGGCGATCCAGCAATTCATGGCCGGCGCAGATGGGGGCCAGAAGAAGATCGACGGTTTCGTCGTGGCGGGCGGATCCAAGCGCGGCTGGACAAGCTGGCTGGTCGGCCTGACCGACGATCGCGTGGTCGGCATGATCCCGATCGTGATCAACGTGCTCGATGTCGACGCGACCACACGCCATCATTGGGAGACGATGGGATATTTTTCGCCCGCGCTCTACGACTATGTGAATCACAAGCTGATCCCGTTCGAGATCGGCGGGCCGCGCCTGACGGCCGTGAACACGATCGAGGATCCGCTGAATTATCGCGGCCGCCCGCGCATGAAGATCCCGAAATACATCATCAATGCGGTGGGCGATGAATACTTCCCGCCCGACAACACGAAGTTCTCCTACCACCTGCTGCCGGCGCAGAAGCAGCTGCGCATGCTGCCCAACTCCAAGCACTCGACCTCCGGCACCGACATCAATGAAAGCATGACGGCCTGGTATGACAGCGTCATCCGGAACCGCGCGATTCCCGAATACAGCTGGACGGTGCGGGACGATGGCGCGCTGGTTGTGAATCCGGGACCGGTGAAGCCATCCCGGGTGCTGCTGTGGCAGGGTGCGAACCCGAAAGCGCGCGATTTCCGCGTCGACTCGATCGGCCCGTCGGCCTTCACATCGAGCCCGCTGCAACCGCAGGCTGACGGAACCTATGTCGGCAATATCGCGCAGCCCGTGGAGGGCTTCGCCGCCTACTTCGTCGAGCTGATCTATCCCAGCGGGATGAAATACCCGTTCAAGTTCACGACCGAGGTTTATGTGAAGCCGGATGTCTATCCCTATCGCTGGGAAGATGCCCGCCCGATCATCGCGCCGGATGGCAAATGAGGAACGCGCCGCCGGCGAAGACAATCGATGCATGGATGTCGCGGCTGGACCCGAAACAGCGGGCGGCGCTCGACAAGCTGCGCGGGCAGATCCACGCAGCCGCGCCGGGCGCGGAAGAAGCCATTTCCTATAGCATGCCCACATTCAAGCTGAACGGCAATCTGGTCGCTTTCGGCGCATTCGCGAAGCATCTCAGCTTCTTTCCGATGAGCGCCACCCTGATCGCCGAACATGCGGACGCGCTTGAGGGCTATTCGACCTCGAAAGGCACGATCCAGTTCACGCCGGAGAAGCCGATCCCGGCCGCGCTGATCCGCAGGATCGTGAAGGCCCGCATTGCGCAGAATCTGGAGATCGCCGGCGAGCGCGCTACCGCGAAGAAGAGCAAGGCCACAACAGCTCGCGCGAAGAAATAGCGCTAGAACTTGATCGACGGCAAGGCCGCGAATGCGTGCCTCAGCGATTCCGCCCAGGAATCGCTGATCTGCCGGAATTCCGGATGATCATGCTCGATACGCTGTATCTTGGCGCGATATTCGTTCGCCGGGATGATGCAGAGATCGAGCGGCATGCCGACCGACAGGTTCGAACGCAGCGTCGAATCCATCGAGACAAGAACCGCCTTCACGGCATCATCGATCGACGTTTCCGGCCTGATCACCCGGTCGAGGATCGGCTTGCCATACTTGTGCTCGCCGATCTGCAGATAGGGCGTGTCGTCATACGCCTCTATGAAATTTCCGGCCGTATAGACAAGGAACAGACGAAGTTCGCCGCCCTTGCGCTGTCCCGCCATGATGATGGTGGCGTCGGCCGCCGAGCCCTGCGCTTCGATATCGGCGCGGTCGCGTTTCTGCACCTCGCGCATCGCCTCGCCGACGATCTGCGCGCCGCGATAGAGCGACTCGCAGGTCATGAGGCTTTCGACCTCGGGATCCACCCGCGAAAGCTTGATATCCGTTTCCAGCTTGGTGACGACGCCCTGGGTGATACCGAGATTGCCCGCGCACATAAGCGTCACGACGCGCTCGCCGGGCTGTTCGAACACGAACATCTTGCGGAAGCGGGCGATATTGTCGACGCCCGCATTGGTGCGGGTATCCGACAGAAGGACGAGGCCAGCCTTCAGTTTGAGGCCAACGCAATACGTCATGCTCTATCCCGTTCCCCGGTGGCGTAGGCCGACCCGCTATTGCTGGGTCTGCCCCTGCCCGCTCTGATTCTGAGTCTGCACCTGCGTCTCGGCAATGTCGACCGAGGCGCTAAGCCGCTCCCTTGGCGTACCATTGACACTGCCCCGGATCGGGGCAGCGTCGGCCGCATCAAGCCCGCACCCGAGGCGAACATAGCGGTCGGTAGGGCACAACCGATTGGCCGGATCGAAGCCAACCCAACCGATATCCGGGACAAACGCCTCCGCCCACGCGTGGGTTTCGGTGAGTTTCTCCTCAGGAGCGAGCAGATAGCCGACGACATAGCGAGCCGGTACTTTCAAGCTGCGGGCCGCGCTGATGAAGACGTGCGCGTGATCCTGGCAGACGCCCTTGCCGGCCTTCAGGGCCTGCGCCGCTGTCGTGTGCGACGACGTTTCGCCGGGACGATAGTCGATCGCATCCGCAACGGCGTTGAAGAGGCTGTGCATCCTGTCGAGCGGGCTTGCGCCGGAGATGCCGGCGGCCAGCGCCTCAATCCTCTTGTCGGACTCCGTCAGCAGCGTTGGACGCAGGAAGATCGCCGGACGGACGGTTTCGCGCAGGCCACGCACAACGCCCGCTGTATCCGCCGTTTCGATCTCGCCCTCAGCGACAATGGCGACCTCCTCGCCCGGAGACTGGCAGGTCCAGATCGCCTCGCGGTCTCCAGTGGCCGTGGAGAGCAAGGCGGGCAAGGCGTGGCCATTGACGCTAACGGACCAGGATTTGACGCGCTGACTATCGAATGATGGCGGGAACAGGCGCAGCCGCAGGGCGCACCGCTCGGCTGGCGGATCGTAGGTGTAGGTGGTGGCGTGGCGGACTGTAAGACGCATGACGGTTAAAAGTGATAGGCCTTGCTGATCTCGCTCGACAACTGCCGCGTTGTGCCAATGGCGTCCGAGACGAATTCGTGAAGCCCGCTCTGGAACAGCTCCTCGATGCCGATCCTGTCGAGCCGGTCCACCATGTCGCTGGCAACAAGCTGCGGCGAACTCTTCTCGCCATAGAGATCAGCAAGATCGTCGAGGAAACGCTTGATCGAGCGATAGCAGAACGAGACCGAGCGCGGGAAAATGCTGTTGAGGATCAGGAAATCGGCGATGCCCCACGGCGTATAGTCACCCTTGTAGACGTGGTGATAGGCGCGGAGCGCCGATGTGGCGCGCAGCACGCTGGTCCACTGATGATAGTCACGTCCGCCACCGACGACATCGGTTTCGGGCAGGAGGACATAGTATTTCACGTCGAGCAGGCGCAGCGTCATGTCGGCGCGCTCGATCAGGCCGCCCATGCGCAGGAAGAAATAGCCGTCATTGCGCAGAAGCGAGATTTCCGATGCACCGCGGAAAGCGGCTGTGCGGTTCTTGGTCCATTCCAGCAGCGCCGGCAGGTTCTTGAGCGCCGTTTCGGCATCCATCTGGCCAAGCTGCCGCCAGCCATCGTTCAGCGCTTCCCACATGTCCTGTGTCAGCGCCGTGCGGATGGCGCGGCCATTGGCGCGCGCCGATGTCAGGCAGGACCGGATCGAGGAACGGTTATCGAGGTCCAGAAGCAGGCGTTGCACCACGGCGGACGCCGTGAGGTTTGCATCTTCCGCGATGTCCGGCGCGGAGCCGGACGCCGCAGCGACGGAGCGCCATTCTTCCATCTCGTTCGATCCGGGCAACATCGCCATGCGATAGCCCATCTCGATGAGGCGCGCTGTGGCGTCGGCCCGCTCCATGTAGCGGCCCATCCAGAACAGGTTTTCGGCTGTGCGGCTCAACATGGGATCAATCCGCCAGAATCCAGGTGTCTTTGACGCCGCCGCCCTGCGAGGAGTTGACGACCAGCGACCCCTTCTTGAGCGCGACGCGCGTCAGGCCGCCGGGCGTCAACCGTATCTCCTTGCCGACCAGACAGAATGGCCGGAAGTCGACATGGCGTTCCTCGACGCCTTCGCCGCCAAGGATCGGCGCGGTCGAAAGCTCCAGCGTGGGCTGGGCGATGAACTCGGAGGGCGATGCCTTGATCTTGGCGCGGAAAGCGTCGATCTCCTTGCGCGTCGCGTGGGGCCCGATCAGCATGCCGTAGCCGCCGGAGCCGTGCACGCGCTTCACGACAAGGTCTTTGAGATTGTCGAGCACATATTTGAGCCCGTCCGGCGAGGCGCAGCGCCAGGTTGGCACGTTTTCGAGGATGGGCTTCTCGCCGAGATAGAATTTGATCATGTCGGGGACGAAGACGTAGATCGCCTTGTCGTCCGCAACCCCCGCCCCCGGCGCGGAACACAGCGTAACGCCGCCGGAGCGATAGACATTGAACAGGCCCGGCACGCCCAGCAGCGAGTCGGCCTTGAAGGTCAGCGGATCGATATAGGTGTCGTCGATACGCCGATAGATTACGTCAACGCGCTGCGGCCCGCGCGTGGTGCGCATCCAGCAAAGTCCGCTCTCGACGAACAGATCCTGCGGCTCGACCAGTTCGATGCCCATGAGGTCGGCGAGGAAGGAGTGCTCGTAGTAGGCTGAGTTCAGCGAGCCTGGCGTCAGCAGCACGACGGTCGGATCGTCATCGCACTTGATGGGCGCAACTTCCTCCAGCGTCTTCTTGAGCATGGACGGGTACGAATCGACGCTTTCGACAAAGCCCGCGTGGAAGAGCTGCGGAAACATCCGCATCATGATCTCGCGGTTCTCCAGCATGTAGGAGACGCCGGAGGGCGTGCGGCAGTTATCTTCGAGAACCTGGAACCTGTCGCCATCGGTACGCACGATGTCGACGCCGACAATGTGGCTGTAGACGCGGCCGGGCGGATCGACACCGACCATTTCCGGCAGGAAGGCTTCGTTCTGATAGACGAGTTCCTCCGGGATCACGCCGGCGCGCAGGATCTCGCCGCGGTGATAGACATCATAAAGAAAGGCGTTGAGCGCGCGGGACCGTTGGCGGATGCCGCGTGACAGCTTGCGCCATTCGGCGGCCCCGAACACGCGCGGGATGAGGTCGAACGGGATAAGGCGTTCGGGATCGCCCCCCTCGCCATAGACGGCGAAGGTGATGCCGATCTTGCGGAAGATCGCCTCGGCCTCGCTCTGCCGCAGCTTGAGACGATCGACCCCGGTGGCGTTGACCCATTCGGACACCTTTTCGTAGGGGGCCCGGATCGATCCGTCGTCTGCGAACATCTCGTTGTACATGCAACCCCAGTCCTAGCCGGACCACACCGTCCCGCGAAAGCGCCATGACGGGCTCTGCCGGAAGCCGGTCACACCTGCCTAATCATTGGGCAAGGAAAGGGAAGCCCCTCGCGATGCGTCATGCTAGATCGCGTAGATCATGAGGCTTGAAGAGCAGCTTAAGGAGCGGGCGAAGGCGCTCGGCTTCGATGTCGCACGGATCGCCCGGGCCGATGAAGCCTGGACGGCGGGCGAGCGGCTGGCCGATTTCGTCGCGCAGGGCTGGCATGGCGACATGGGCTGGATGGCCGAAACGACCGAGCGCCGGAAACATCCCACCGCGATGTGGCCGGAAGCCAGATCCGCTCTGGTGGTCGGGCTGAACTACGGGCCGGGCCGCGACCCGCTGGAAACGCTTGGACACCGGGAGCACGGGGCGATTTCTGTCTATGCCCGGAACGCCGACTATCACGACCTGATGAAGCGCAAGCTGAAGCAGCTGGCGTCTGCCTTTGCACTGGAGAATGGCGTCGACGTCAAAATCTTTGTCGACACAGCGCCCCTGATGGAAAAGCCGCTGGCCGAACGCGCCGGCGTGGGCTGGCAGGGCAAGCACACCAACCTCGTAAGTCGTGAAAAGGGTTCGTGGCTGTTCCTCGGTGCAATGCTGACCGATGCGGATCTGAGGCCGGATGCACCGGCGGAGGATTCCTGTGGGACGTGCAGCGCCTGCCTCGACATCTGCCCCACCCGCGCCTTCCCGGCGCCCTACCGGCTCGATGCACGGCGGTGCATTTCCTACCTCACGATCGAGCACAAGGGACCGATCCCGCGCGAGTTCCGCAAGGCGATGGGCAACCGCATCTATGGCTGCGACGATTGCCTTGCCGTCTGCCCGTGGAACAAGTTCGCCGCAACGGCGCGGGAAACTGCATTTCATCCCAGAGCCGAACTGATCGCGCCGCTTCTGGCCGAGCTGGCGCAGCTTGATGACGCCGCCTTTCGCGAGGTGTTCGCCGGTTCGCCTATCAAGCGGATCGGCCGCGACAGACTTATCCGCAACGTGATGATCGCGATTGGAAATTCGGGGTCGCAGGCGCTTGCGGACTTGTGTATCCAGACCTTGGACGATGGTTCGCCGCTGGTTCGCGGCGCAGCCGCGTGGGCGCTGGGTCAGCTGTCTCCAACCGCCTTCGAGTCTGAACGCCTTGCCCGACGCCCCGTCGAGTCAGATCCCGCAGTGCTTGAGGAATGGGATGCTGGAAGACAAGCCGGATAGCCCGCCGCAGGCCGACGCCGCGCCCGACAACGCCGGCGCGATTCCGAATGAACCTTCCAGCTCCGGCGGCGGTATAGGCCGCTGGCGCGCCGGCATGACCGCGCAGGGCGACCCGTACAACAACGCGAAGCCGCTCTGGCGCCGCATCCTTGTTGGCGTCGCGAAATGGTCCGTCATCGGAATAGTTGGCTTCCTGGCGTTGAGCACGCTCGCCGTCTTTGCGATCGGCTGGACCGGACCGCCGCCGACGCTGAACATGGCTGGCGTGGCCATGAGCGGAACGGAAGTGCGCTCGAAATGGGTGGACCTGAAGGACATGTCCCCTCACCTCGTGCGCGCTGTGATCGCGACCGAGGACCAGAATTTCTGCAGCCATAACGGCTTCGACATGAAGGAAATCGACAAGGCGCTGGCGGAGGCCGAACGCGGCGGCCGGGTGCGCGGCGCCTCGACCATCAGCCAGCAGACCGCCAAGAACGTCTTTCTGTGGAATGGCGGCGGCTGGTTCCGGAAGGGACTGGAAGCCTATTTCACCGTTGAGGTCGAATGGATGTGGTCCAAGCCCCGAATCATGGAAACCTACCTCAATGTCGCCGAATGGGGCGATGGCATCTTCGGTGCCGAACAGGCGGCGCAGGAACGGTTCGGCGTTTCGGCCAGGGACCTGACGCCGAAACAGGCGGCGGCGCTGGCGGCCGTTCTGCCCAATCCCAACCGCATCCGCGTCGATGGCCCCTACGCGACGGGGCGGCGCAACACGCAGGTGCAGTCGCTGATGGCGATGGTGAAGCGCGACAAGCTGGACACGTGCGTCGTCGGCCCCTGAGCCGCGCTAGTTCCCCACGATGCGTGTGCGGGGTTTCAGCGCCTGGTCGAGACCGGCGGGATCTTCCAGACCCTGCAGGCGCATCGCCTCGCGCACGTCGCCGCGCAGCACGAGCACCTTCACATCGGTCGGCGCGAGCTGCATCGCCGTTTCGACATCCGACCATGCCTCGGTGAGCTGGTTCTGCTTCAGCCGCGAGAGGCCGCGCAGGCGGTACGCTTCCGCGTCGCCGGCGGACATGACGATGGCTGTATCGAGATCCTTCGCCGCCTCGGCCCAGCGCTTCTTCAGCACATGGGCGCGGGCACGGTCCTTGTAGAGTTCGCCGTCCGAGGGACGCAGCTTCATCGCATTGGTCAGCGTGACGATGGCCTCATCCGGCAGGCCGGCGAGCAGCCATGCATTGCCTGACTGGGCGAGATAGACGCCGCGCGCCTCGATGCCGCCGGCGTCTGGCGCATTGGCAAGCTGTTCCAGCCGGGCTGCGCCTTCCGCCTCTTCGCCCAAAGCGATCAAGGCGAGCGCGGTGCAGTGGCGCGCAGCGGGAACATTGCCGCGCGAGAGCCAGGTGAGCCCGTCCTGATAGGCGGCTTCCGGGTCCCGGTCGATCTCGTCGAGGCACTGCTGCAGCTTCTGCTGTTCGCTCTGGGCCAGGGCCGCAGGCGCTGCGGCGGCCAGCAGGGCAATCAGAACAACAGCACGCATCAAACAACTCCGGCCGGGACACCCCGAGGCCGGAAACATGCCGCCGAATGCGCCAATTCCAAGGCCCGAAGGGCAGTCGCCGAAATTCGCAGGGTCAGGCTTTACAGCACCCGAAAGTAGGCGTACATCAAGAGTACTTTCTAATACAAAGTACTCTTGGAGATGCAAAATGAAGCGCCTTCTGACCTCCGCCGTGCTTGCCCTCGCCGTTGCCGCCCCCGCCCTGGCCGAAGATGTCCACGTGACCATCAACGGTGTCCACGCCCGCGGGGGCGACATCCTTGTCGCCTTGCAAACGAAGGATGAGTACCTGCAGCCGCGCGGCTCCTACGGCGTAAAGACCGCCTCGCCCGCGAAAGACGGCACGGTCACAGTGACAATCCCGGATGTCGCGCCGGGCGCCTATTCGCTCTCGGTACTGCACGACGAAGACCGGGACGGCACGATGGCCCTGGCCGCGAACGGCATGCCGAAGGAAGGCTGGGCGATGATCAACGGCGAGACGCTGCGCGCCGCGCCGACCTTCGACCTGACCAGCTTTACCATGGGAACTGCGCCGGCCAACCTCACCGTCGGCATGATCTATCCGCAATAGCGATCCAGCGTCTGCGCCTTCCTCGAAAGAGAGGCGCCCTGATCAGACGCGGTTGGCTGTGTGGCTGGCCTTGGTCCATAAGCCGGGGGAACAACCGGCAGGATCATGGCCTCCACACAGCTCTTCGCGTTTGGCTTCGGCTATGTCGCAGGCTTCCTGGCCGAGCGGCTGGCGGCGCAGGGCGTATCGTGCGCGGGAACCGTTCGCAGCGAGGACAGCGCGGCTCCCCTGCGCGAACGCGGCTGGGACGTGCCAATCTGGCCGGGCGAAGGAGTGAGCCCGCCGCGCGGCGCCGACTGGCTGGTCTCCGTTCCGCCGGATGCGGAAGGATGCCCGGTGTTCCGCACCTTCCAGGCCGGGGCAGGATCGGCGCGCTCGCTTTCCTATCTCTCGACAACAGGCGCCTACGGCGACCTTCAGGGCGGATGGGCGTTCGAGGAAACGCCAGTAAAGCCGCTGAGCCGCGAGGCGACAAACCGGGCGCGGGCGGAGGAGCAGTGGCTGTCATTGGGCGCGATGGTATTCCGCTTGCCGGGACTCTACGGGCCGGGCCGATCCGCCATTGAGCGCGTGCGCGAGCCGGGCGCGCGGCGGATCGTGAAGGCGGGACAGGTGTTCTCGCGCATTCATGTGACCGACCTGGCGGCGCTGCTGGAGCTGGCGATAACGCGGGTCAAGCGCGGAGAAGTGTTCAACGTCTGCGACGACGAGCCAACGCCTGCGGATGAGGTGCTGGCGTATGCGGCGGGATTGCTGGGCGTCGAGCCACCGCCTGCGGTAGCTTTCGAACAGGCGGGGCTGTCGGAGGCGGCGCGGCGTTTCTATGCGGAGTGCAAACGCGTCTCGAACGCGAAGGCGAAAGCGACGTTCGGCTGGCGACCGGCGTTTGCGACGTATCGCGAAGGATTGGCGGATTGCCTTGCCAGAATGGTTGCCAGCTGAGGGGCGGGAATTGGCCCATTCGCGACGGCCAGGCTGCCTGCCAAGTGGCAACACATAGGCGCCAAGTCATGCGCGAACATTGATCAAGCGCATTCCTTCACTCTCAAATATCAGCTCGGCCGTGTCCAGTTGTAGAGGAAATCAGGCACCCCGTCGGAAATGCTGTGGTCCAGCTGCTCCATCGCCCGGTACAGGATCGTCCGTCCCGTGTTGGTGTCCGCCCCCGCAGAATTTGAATAACCGTAGAGTCTAGCGATCAGATCGCGGAGTGGCTTGAAGCCGTTGCCCACATTGCTCGCTTCCCATTGGCCCGCGAGCTTGCCCTGAACGAATGCAACAACCCGCGTTTCCTGCTCGGGGCTCTTCTTGAACTCGATGATCATATCCCTCCAACCGCCAGCGTCCTGGGTCCAGGCGACATCAAGGTCTAACTGCGGGTTGAGCGCGCCCAGAAGCACCCTCTTGGCGTTGCCCACTGTAGGGAAAGTCATCACCGAGCGGGAGGTATCGCCAGCGGGCGTCACGGTGATGTTGCGGAACTGGC
The DNA here is from genome assembly GCA_041398245.1 of Hyphomonadaceae bacterium. Classification (GTDB taxonomy): domain Bacteria; phylum Pseudomonadota; class Alphaproteobacteria; order Caulobacterales; family Hyphomonadaceae; genus UBA7672. The sequence continues at coordinate 82,551 of JAWKVC010000005.1, read as the reverse complement.
TCTGGGTCATTTCCTCGAGCAGGTCCCTTTCCAACTCATCCACCACTTCGTCTGCCATGATAGCGGTGGCGAGTTCCTTCGCATCGCGCTCGGTCAGGCTACCAGGGTTGCGTTGCTTCACCGCCGCGAGCGCGGCGAAGGTGGTCTCGTTAAGTCCCGCGACCTTGCCGTCGATTGCTGCGTGAGCAGGCGCAGCCAGCAGGACGGCGAGAAGCGGGCAGGAAATCTGGGTAAGGCGCATCGATGGTTCCGTGAGTGGGTGCAAGGATACTGTCAGGTCAGCGCTACAATTCAGCGATCACCTAAACAAAGTTGGCAAGTAACAGTAGAAGATCGGCTTCAATAAAGACGGCGCGTTCTCACGTGTTGGCCGCAGTGAATGTTCATCGCAAAGCCAATCGTGACCTTAACCTGACAGGACCAGATTATGAGGCTAGCCACTGACCGTACTCGGCGATTTCCAGCCGCCATCCTGTGTGATGGCTCTATGACCAGATTGGAGCGACTCCGACCTTCGTCGGTTTGCAGCGATCCGGGCGTCTAGGCGGCTTTCTCCGCTTGCCATTTGTCGAGATGTTGGCGCGCTTTGTTGACGGCTGGATCCATCATCGCGTCGTGATCGGGTCGCTTGCCCGCGAGCTCAATCACGTAACCGTTGGGATCGCGGAAATAGATTGAATCGACCATCCCGTGATCGGAGATGCCCCGGCACTCGATCCCGGCGTCCTTCCCCTTCGTGAGCCACTGCTGAAGATCAGCGTGGGGTACTTCCAGCGCAATGTGCAGATCGAAATCGCGTTGGGGTCTGAACTCGAACGGCTCGCCCGGTTCTTCGAAAAAGGCGAGGCACGATCCATCGCTCATCGCGTAGAAGGAATGCAGCACCTTGGCCGCGCGCCCGCTCTTCGTGACGCCGATCTCAAAGGCGTTGACCAACGGCAGGCCGAGGAAATCCTCGAAGAACTTCCGGGTCTCCTCAGAGTCGCGGCACCGGTATGCGCTATGATGAAGACCTTTGATGCGCATCATACAACTCCCTCGAATTGCTCGTCTTCATGGGGCGCCACATACCGCACTTTACACACAGACATGCGGGGTCTCAAACGGTAATGGGCCCCATGCTCGCCCGCGTGATCTGACTGAAACCAGCGATTTCTCCCATTTCACTCGGGCACGTTCTCGACCTGCTCCACCGTCGCCAGCACAGTCGCGATCATGCGTGTGATGTCCTGTGGCCGGGACAGGCGGTGATCGCCGTCCTTGATCAGCGTCCACACCACATCACGCGTGCGAAGCTTGTCGGCGAGATCAAGCGAATGCGTCCACGGCACATCCGCATCGAGACCGCCGTGAAGGATGCGGACGGGGATATCGAGGGGGATTTCGGCGTCGAGGATGTTCCAGTCCCTGCCCTCCTCGATCAGCATTTTGGTAATCGGATAGCCGGCGGGGTCGTAGGGCGAGGGCCGCGTCCAGTGGCCCTGTTCCATGATCTGACGCTTCTGGCTGTCGTCGAACGAGGCCCACATCAGCTTGTCCGTGAAGTCCGGCGCAGGCGCGAGGAGCACCAGCGCCTTCACCCGTTCCGGCCGGGCCAGCGCGCAGAGGAGCGACATCCAGCCGCCCATCGACGAGCCAACCAGAACCAGCGGACCTTGCGTAAGGTTGTCGATGACCGCCAGCGCGTCTGAGCGCCACCGGCCGATTGTGCCCTCGGCGAACGCGCCACCGCTTTCGCCATGCCCGAGATAGTCGAACCGGACATAGGCGCGGACCGACGCGGCGACGGCTTCATGCAGCAAGGTCGCCTTCTCGCCCAGCATGTCGGAATGGAAACCGCCGAGCCAGACCACGCTGGCGTGGCGCGCGTCGGCATGGGCGGGCGAGGCGGAACTGCGCCGGTAGGCGAGCCGGATGCTGTCATGATCGAGGAATTCAGGCGGAGACTGGGTCATGCCCGCCGTTCTGGTCGGTTTGCGCCGGGATGAAAAGAGACTAAGGAGCGCGCGGGAACCATATCAAATGGAGTCGCGACGCTTGGCGCTGAAAGGGGCCACGATCCTGCAGGTTATTCCGCATCTGGGCGCAGGCGGCGCAGAGCGGACGACCATCGAGGTGGCCGAGGCGCTTGTCGCCGCTGGCGCCGTGCCGCTTGTCGCCAGCGTCGGCGGACGCATGGAAGGCGAACTGACGCGCGTTGGCGGAGAACTGATCCGCATTGATGCGCTGGCGAGCAAGAACCCGCTGACCGTGTGGCTGAACGCCAGCGTGCTGGCGCGCATTGCACGCGAGCGGAATGTGAAACTCATCCACGCGCGCAGCCGCGCGCCGGGATGGAGCGCCTACTGGGCGGCGAAACGGATAAAGCTTCCTTTCGTGACGACCTATCACGGCGTCTACAATGCGAAGTCGGGGCTGAAACGCTGGTACAATTCGGTGATGGCGCGCGGCGACAAGGTGATCGCCAATTCCGACTACACCGCCGCGCACGTCCGCAAGGAGCATCCCGAAGCGGCCAGCCGGATCATCACCATCCATCGTGGCGTCGACACATCGCGGTTTGCGCAGGACGCAGTGTCCGACCTGCGCCGGCATGCGCTGCGCAAGGCCTGGCGGCTCGACCAGAAAGATGGCGCCGTTATCATGCTGCCGGCCCGGCTGACGGGCTGGAAGGGGCATCGCGAAGCCATCAAGGCGGCGGCGCTGCTGACGAAGCAGACTGACCAGCCCTGGACCATGCTGTTCGTGGGCGATCATCAGGGCCGGCTCGATTATGTCGGCGAGATCGAGGAAATGATCTCGGCCAACGCACTTGACGGACGCGTCCGCAGGGTGGGTCATTGTGATGACATGCCGGCCGCCTTCTCTCTCGCCGATATCGTGATCGCTCCGTCGAACGAACCGGAGGCGTTTGGCCGGGTCGCCGCCGAAGCCGGCGCGCTGGGTCTACCATCGGTCGGATCGAGCATCGGGGCCCAGCGGGAAATCATTGTCGACGGCGAAACGGGGCTGATCGTTCCGCCACGGGATCCGGAGGCGCTGGCGGCGGCGATGGCGCGTCTGCTCGCCATGGGTGAAGCCGGGCGCAGGGAAATGGGCGCAAAAGCCCTGGTGCGGGTAACTCAGCGCTTTACGACATCGGCGCTTCAGAAGGCGACGCTTGCGGTCTATGAAGGGCTAATGGACCAGTCCCCATGAGTGCGCCGCCTGACTATATTCCGCCGCCCAATCCGGGCGATACGCTGCGCCGCGTGCTTGTCATCAAGCTCGGGGCGATGGGCGATTTCATGCAGGCGCTGGGGGCCATGCGCGTCGTGCGGGCGACGCATCCTTCGGCCCGGATCACCCTGCTGACCACGGAACCGTTCGAAGCCTTCGCCAAGGCCTGTCCGTATTTCGATATCGTCGAAGCCGATGGGCGCCCGCGCGATCTGAAGGGCAAGGGCGATCTTATCCGCCGCCTGCGTTCGGCAGGCTACGACATGGTCTACGACTTCCAGAACAATGACCGGACCGCGCAGTACTACATGGGGCTGACGGGGAAGAAGCCGCTGTGGTCGGGGCACGCCAAGGGCGCGTCCCACCAGCACATGAATCCCGACCGCGCCAACATGCATAATTTCGACAGGCTGGCGGAACAGCTGCACCATGCAGGGTTGAGTCCCAAGCCGCCGGGCGATCCCAGCGGCTGGATCATCGGCCAAGACGTGCTGCCCAGCGTAGACTGGATCCGGCCGGCCTTCCGCGATCCGCCCCGTTTCCAGCCCGCCTTCTTCAGCCTCAACGGCCCCTACGCCCTGCTGATCCCCGGCTCGTCGGCGGAACATCCTGAAAAGCGCTGGCCGGTCGGCCGCTTTGTCGAGATCGCCCAATGGCTGGCGGATGGCGGAATCACGCCGGTTGTTCTGGGCGGCAAGGCCGAGGGCGATATCGGCGCCCAGATCATCCGCAAGGAACCACGCGCCAAGAATCTGGTGGGACGGACCGACCTGTTCCAACTCGCGACCCTGTCCCAGCGGGCGGAACTCGCGATTGGCGGAGACACAGGACCGATGCATCTGGCCGCCGCGGCCCGGACGCCGGGGGTCTGCCTGTTCGCCCAGGACTGGACCGACACAATGCAGCAGGAAATGCGGACCGTCTGGGACCCGCACACCCGGCTCGGCCGGGCGGCCCCGCGCGGTGGCGCCATGATGATCCTCTACGCGCCCTCGCTGGATGGCATCAGCGTGTACGATGCGAAACAGGCCGCCTTCCGGCTTGGCGTGCTGCCGCCCGAAATGCTGCCGCCGCCGAAACCCGAACAAGAGCCGGAATCTGATGACCCGGCGCCACAGGAAACTGCCGCCAGCTCCGAACAGGCGCTTGCGGGCGGTTCCGATTCTTGAACATTTGCGCCGGAACAGGCATATTTCCGGCCTCATTAGCCACCAGGGAGAAGACCTATCGCTCAGCGTCCGCAAGCGGCTCCGCCGCCCAAGAAAGACGGTCCACGGGTCAATGACGAGATCCGTGCGCCGCGTGTCCTTCTCATCGACGAGAAGGGCGAAAAACAGGGTGAGATGCCTCTGGAAGCCGCTCTCGACGCCGCCCGCGAAGCCGGGCTGGACCTTGTCGAGGTTGCGCCCGACAACGAACCGCCCGTCGTAAAGATCACGGACTACGGAAAGCAGCGCTTCGCCGAACAGAAGAAGAAGGCCGAGGCGCGCAAGAAGCAGAAGTCCGCCGACCTCAAGGAAATCAAGCTTCGTCCGAACATCGACAAGCACGACTACGAGGTGAAGGGCCGCTCCATCCGCCGCTTCTTCGAGGAAGGCGACAAGGTGAAGATCACCATGCGCTTCCGCGGTCGCGAGATGGCCCACCAGCACCTCGGCATGGAATTGCTGGCCAAGGTGAAGGCGGAATTCGCAGACGTCGCGAAGGTGGAATCCGAGCCCAAGCTCGAAGGCCGGCAGATGGTGATGGTGCTGTCGCCGCGCTAGGGCGGCTCAGCCTACCGGAACAGGAGAAGCGCCATGCGCGTAAAGACAGGTCTTTGCGCGCTGGCGCTTTTTCATGTCTGCGGATGCGGCGCAGCCGGCATCGCAGGCGCAGATGCTCAGCCACCTTCGGGCGGCGGAGTCTCGCTTCAGACGGCGCCCTATGATGCGAACGGCGAACCCGCGCATGTGACGCCACAGCCGCCTGCGAATAGCTCGATCCAGCAGCAGGCCACCGGCGACGTCCCCGACTTCACGTCGATCGCCGCCAATTTCGATCCGCGCAAACAGCATTTCATCTGGGTGCTGCCGCCGGGCGTGCATGGCGAAGGCCCCTGGGGCTTCACCGTTCAGGTGCGCCACAAGGGTGAGGTGAAGCATGAAGGCCAACTGCCGTTGGTGGCGGAGAAGATCGCCAGCGGAAGCCAGCCCGAATTTCCCGCGGGCTATGAGGTCATCCGGCTGAAGGATGATGGCCAATGGTTGCAGCGAACCGCTGCGCTGGATCAGATCATCCGCGACATCATCGAGCAGTACGGGCGCGGCGATGGCGAAGTTGAATTCAACAGCCTGCTCAAGGCCTCGCTCGATCCAGCCGCCCGGCAGAAATACTGCGTCGAACACCAAGTGGCCGACATCCGCTCCTATCTTGAAGACGAGAGCGAGCCAGACCTCATCATGCTGCTGGATGGGCGCGATCCCACGTTCAGTGCGTTGGCGTTGAAGTCCGCCTGCGAGGAATAGTCCGCCTTCCCTCTTTTGAGCCGCTGGAAGGCTGGCTGAAGGTTCACTTGAAGCGCCCCGCAAGCAGTTTAGTTTCTCCTGCATGAAACATGCTTTGCTCGCGATTTTCGCCGGGGCTGCGCTGATGGCGTGCTCCCCCTCCAGTGACCCCGCAGCCGGAGGCTCCGAGCCGGTCGCCGCCGGAGAGCCCGTGCCGGAGCCGAACCCGGCCCCGCCGGGCGTCGACCCGACCAATCCGCCGCCAGATGCCTGCGGCGCGGCGCAATACGCTGATCTTGTCGGCAAGCCGATCACATCCGAGGGCGTCCCACCAGAAGGTCCCGGCGTCCGTTACATCCGGCCCGGCTCGCAGGTGACGATGGACTTCCGGCCGGACCGGTTGAACATCGACATTGACGCAAACGACACCATCACGGGCTTCCGCTGCACCTGACCTGTAACCCTTGCCGGTCCTGATACGTAGGGCGACAAGGACGTGACCCATGCAAGCTCAGGAGTTGCCGGAATGAAGAAGCTGATCGCTGCCCTCGTTCTGGCGACTGCGCCAACCGCTTCCATCGCCATGCCGGCGTTGGCCCAGGTTCCCGCCGGTATGGAGCTGGGCCCAAAGGTTGGCGCAAAAGTCCCGGCTTTTGACGTCGTCGACACGAATGGCGCGAGCCAGACGCTGACATCGATCTCGGGCGACAAGGGCGTGACACTGGTCTTCTTCCGCTCGGCCGACTGGTGCCCTTTCTGCAAGGGGCAACTGAAGAACCTCAATTCCGTGGCGGCTGAACTCGAAGGTCTGGGCTGGCCCGTGGTCGGCGTGTCGTATGACCCAGAGCAGATTCTCACGGACTTCTCGAAAGCCAATGGTCTCACCTACAAGCTGATGACCGACCCGGGATCGAAAGCGATCGACGCCTTCGGCATCCGCAATGAGGGCGTCAACAACAGCCCGCGCTTCAACGGCATCCCGCACCCGATCATCCTGTTCATCGCAAAGGACGGGACAGTGAAGGCCAAGCTCTACGAGGAGGCCTATCAGAAGCGGCCGCCCGCCGACCTCGTGCTGAGCACGGCAAAGGGGCTCAACTAGCCGGACCCGGCTTCGCGCCTTGATTTTCCGGTCTTCCCGCGTATAAACCCCGCCTTCCACAGGACCGGACAGGCTAATGGCATGCCTCCCGGGACTTTTTCAGGCGTCGCGCCGTTGATTCCATTCGGAATTTTCGGGTCGGACTGTCGCCACAGGAGACATGAAATGCCGAAGATGAAGACCAAGCAGGCCGCTTCCAAGCGGTTCTCGCAAACCGCGTCGGGCAAGCTCAAGCACGGCGTCGCCGGCAAGCGCCACCGACTGATCAGCCACAATGCGAAGTACATCCGCACCAACCGCGGTACAGAAGTCGTGTCCGAAGCGGACACGCCGCGCATCGTGAAGAAGTTCCTGCCCTACGGCGTCAAGTAACGCCTCGTAGCGCACCCAACCTGATCAGATAACGGAGTTTTCCCATGCCACGCGCTCGCGGCCGAGTTCCGGCCCACGCCCGTCACCGCAAGGTCATCAAGGCCGCCAAAGGCTATTATGGCCGCCGCAAGAACACCTTCCGCACCGCCCAGGCCGCTGTCGTCAAGGCCGGCGTCAACGCCTACAAGGGCCGCAAGCAGAAGAAGCGCAATTTCCGCTCGCTCTGGATCCAGCGCATCAACGCGGCCGTGCGTACGGTTGACGCCAACCTCACCTACTCCCGCTTCATCGACGGCCTCACCAAGGCCGGTCTCGGCGTTGACCGCAAGGTCATGGCCGACCTCGCGATGAACGAACCGGCTGCGTTTACCGCCCTGGTGGAGAAGGCCCGGGCGGCGCTGGCTTAATCGCCAGAGTTCTCTCCGACGCTTTTCTCCGCTAGTTCCGACCGCGCTGTGCGGGGCGGACTTTGGCCCCGTGCGACCTCAAGAAGACGCACGAGTCCAAGATGGCAATCGAACAACAGGTTCAAGAGATCGAGGCGGACGCCGGCAAGGCGATCGCCTCGGCGTCCGACGAAGCGGCGTTGGAAGCGATCCGCGTCGCCGAGCTTGGCAAGAAGGGCCGCGTCTCGCTGCTGATGCGCGAGCTCGGCGGGATGAGCCCGGAGCAGCGTCAGGTCGCCGGCCCGGCGCTCAACGGACTGAAGGACCGGCTGACCGCCGCCATCGCAGCGCGCAAGGCCGATCTCGAAATGGCCGCGCTCAACAAGCGACTCGAAGCCGAGCGCGAAGATCTTACGCTGCCGCCACGCTATGAGCCGGTGGGCGCGCTGCATCCTGTCATGCAGGTGTTCGAAGAACTCGCCGCGATCTTCGCCGACATGGGCTTTGCCGTCGCCGAAGGGCCGGACATCGAGGATGACTTCCATAACTTCACCGCGCTCAACTTCCCGCCGGGCCATCCGGCGCGCGAGATGCACGACACGTTCTTCATGAAGCCCGGCGCCGACGGCGCGCGGAAGCTGCTGCGTACGCATACCTCGCCCGTGCAGATCAGGACGATGCTGTCGCAGAAGCCGCCGATCCGCGTGATCATTCCCGGCCGGGTCTATCGCAAGGACTGGGACGCGACCCACACGCCGATGTTCCACCAGATCGAAGGTCTGGTGGTGGATGAGAGCGTGCATATGGGACATCTGAAGACCTGCCTCACCGAGGCGTTCTCGCGTTTCTTCGAAGTGCCGACGACGCAGTCGCGCTTTCGCCCGCACTTCTTCCCGTTCACCGAGCCGAGCGCGGAGATGGATATCCGCTGCGATCGTTCGGGCGGCGAGATCAAGGTCGGCGAAGGCAATGACTGGCTGGAGATTCTCGGCTGCGGGATGGTGCATCCCAACGTGCTGAAAGCCTGCAATATCGATCCCGAGAAATATCAGGGCTTCGCCTTCGGTCTCGGCGTCGATCGTCTGGCGATGCTGAAGTACGGCATGCCCGACTTGCGTCCCTATTTCGAAGCCGACGTCGACTGGATCAGGCACTACGGCTTCAAGCCATGGCTGCTGCCGACCGTCACTGGAGGTCTGTCGTGAAATTCACCCTCCCGTGGCTGAAGGACTATCTCGAGACAACGGCGAGTCTGCCGGAAATCCTCGACGCCATGACCATGGCGGGCCTCGAGGTTGAAGAGGCGCATGATCCGAGGGAAGCTCTGAAGCAGTTCACCGTCTGCCGCATCGTTTCCGCCAAGCAGCATCCCAACGCCGACAAGCTGCAGGTCTGTCAGGTCGAGACGATCGACGGCATGAAGGAAATTGTCTGTGGCGGGCTCAATGCGCGACCGGGTCTGGTGACGGCCTATGCGCCCATCGGCGCCTACATCCCCGGCTCCGGCATCACGCTGGTTCCGAAGCCTGTGCGCGGCGTCGTTTCCAACGGTATGCTGTGCTCAGGCGGCGAAATGGAGACCGACGAGGACCCCTTCCGTCTGCGTGTAGCGCGCTTCGAGGACTGGTATCCGCGTGCGCAGGCGCTGGGCCTTGATGAAGAGAAAGCCATCGCCGATGGCGGCATCATCGAACTCCCCGATGACCTGAAAGTGGGATCGCCCGTCGCCGACGCGCTTGCGCTCGACACAGTGATCGATTTCGAGGTGACGCCGAACCGGCCCGACTGGCTGGGCGTTCTCGGCATTGCGCGCGATCTCGGCGCGAAGGGCCTCGGCAAGTTCAAGGCGCCGAAGGTCGAGACGACCCCCGGCAAATTCCCCTGCCCGGTGAAGGTCAGGATCGACGCGCCGGAAGCATGCCCCGTGTTCGCAGGCCGGCTGATCCGCGGCGTGAAGAACAGGCAATCGCCGGACTGGATGCAGAAGCGGCTCAAGGCCATCGGCATCAATCCGAAGAACATGCTGGTCGATGTGACCAACTACATCTCGTTCGACCGCTGCCGGCCGCTGCACGTCTATGATGCGGCCAAGCTGAAAGGGGACGTGCGGGCGCGTCTGGGCGCATCGAGCGACTCGTTCGTTGGACTCGACGGTAAGAGGTATTCCGATCTTTCGGAGATGTGCGTGATCGGCGACGATTCCGGCGCCATCGGCCTTGGCGGCGTGATGGGCGGCGAAAGCACAGGCTGCTCCATCGACACCACAGACGTGTTCATCGAGAGCGCATACTTCGACGCCAACCGCACAGCGCGGACGGGCCGCACGACCGGCATCATCTCCGACGCCCGCTTCCGCAACGAGCGCGGCATCGACCCGCATTCCTGCGTCGATGGCATCGAGCTGGCGACAAAGCTGATCCTTGAGGTCTGCGGGGGGGAGGCTTCGGAGGTCATTATCGCTGGCAAGGTTCCGGAGGGGCCCAAGCCGGTCGATTTCCAGCTGCGCGACATGCTGCGCCTGACCGGCATCGATATGCCTCACAAGCGCATGACGGACATTCTGCATGCGCTGGGCTTCGAGACCCCGGGCCAAAAAGGCGAGAAGTCGGACGGCAAGGTGTGGAAGCTGAAGGTCCCGTCATGGCGGCCGGATGTGGAAGGTTCAGCCGACATCGTCGAGGAACTGATCCGCATTGAGGGTTATGACAAGCTGCCGGAAGAAAAGCTTCCAGCGCCGGCGAGCCTTGGCGTCGTGGTGACGCCGCTGCAGAACCGCGTACGCGCAGCGCGGCGGGTGATGGCGGCGCGCGGCTTCCTCGAAACCGTGACGTGGAGCTTCATGCACCACGAAAAGGCGGCGTTGATGATCGGCGGGGCCAACAACCTTCAGCCGGCGCTGACCATCGACAATCCCATCGCGTCGGACCTCGACTACATGCGGCCCTCCATGCTGGCGAACCTGGCGCAGGGCGCGCAGCGCAATGCTGACCATGGCGCCGACGATGTGCGTCTGTTCGAAGCGGGGCCGGTCTATCCGGGCGACAAGCCGGAAGATCAACGCACGCAGGTCGCAGCGGTCGTCAAAGCCGCGAAAGGCCGAGACTGGCAGGGTCCGCCTGCGCCCTACAACGCCTATTCGGCGAAGGCCGACCTGTTTGCGATTCTCAGCGCGCTGGACCAGTCGCCGGACAAGTTCCAGGTCGGCGCGCCGGAAGGCGCTCACTGGCATCCCGGCCGCGCGGCGACGCTGCGGCTGGGGCCGAAGCAGATCGTCGCAAGCTTCGGCGAGCTGCATCCGGCCTTCCTGAAAGCCTTGCGAGTCGACGGGCCGGTGATCGCCATTGAACTTTCGTTGGACGCCTTGCCTCAGCCGAAAGCAAAGCCGACCAAGACACGGCCCGTGCTGGACAAGGCGGACCAGACGCCGGTGAAGCGCGACTTCGCCTTCGTGGTGGAAGAGAAGGTTCCGGCTGGCGATATCGTGCGGCTGGCGCTCAAGGGCGATCCGAAACTGGTGACGGCCGCGCGGGTGTTCGACGTCTATCGCGGCGCCAGCATTGGCGAAGGCAAGAAGTCGATTGCCGTGGAAGTGACGCTGCAACCGCGCGGAGCCGCCATGACCGACGAGCAGATCGAGACGGTGGCGCAGGCGATCGTGAAGTCCGTCGCCAAGGGAACCGGTGCGACGCTGCGAGGCTAGGCCTTTGTCAGACGCCAGAATGGAGAACGCCTCCCTCGATTGAGGGAGGCGTTCCTGTTTGAGTCGTTGTGTTGGGATCGTCAGGCCGCTTCCTTCAGCTCCTGCTGAACGCGTTCGGCCAGCTGGCGCAGGGTGAACGGTTTGGGCAGGAAGCTGATGGCCCGGTCATCTTCCAGCGTCTTCGCGAGATCCCGCTCGGCATAGCCCGAGATGAACATCACACGTGTTTTCTGGAGCCACGGACGTGCTTCCTTGAGAAGCGCGGGCCCGTCCATGCCGGGCATGACGACGTCAGAGATCAGGAGGTCGATCGAACCGGCCTGTTCCTTGATGATCTCCAGCGCCTTTTCGCCGTCGCTCGCCTCGATGACCTGATAGCCGAACGACGCGAGCAGTTGGGCGGCGATGCCGCGCACGCCGTCCTCGTCCTCGACCAGCAGGATCGAGCCACGGCCAGCGAGGTCGCCACTCTTGGCCGGCGTCGAGTTGACCACGATGACTTCCGGCGGCGCTTCGAGCACGCCAGCGGCGGCCGGAGCCTGTTCTTCAATGCCATCCCAGGCTGGCAGGAAGATCTTGAACGTCGTGCCGCGGCCGACTTTCGAGACCGGATAGATGAAGCCGCCGAGCTGCTTCACGATGCCATAGACGGTGGCGAGGCCGAGACCGGTGCCCTTGCCTTCCGCCTTGGTCGTGAAGAAAGGCTCGAAGATCTTCTCCATGATTTCCGGCGGAATACCGCCGCCATCATCAACGACTTCGATCAGCACATAGTCACCATCGGTGACGTGGGTGAAGCCGTCCTTGCGGGCAGCCGCCGCATCCGAGCGCGAGGTACGAATGACGAGACGGCCGCCGCCGCTTTTCTCGATCATCGCATCGCGCGCGTTGGTGCAGAGATTGGTAATCGCGGTTTCGAGCTGGCCCTTGTCCGCCTTGATGCGCGGCAGGTCGCGGCCGTGGACCACATCCAGCTTGATCCGTTCGTCGATGATGTCGCGGAGAAGGACGTAGTAGTCCGACAACGCGTCGGTGACGTCGAAGACTTCCGGGCGGAAGACCTGACGGCGTGTGAAGGCCAGCATGGTGCGGACCAGCTGCGCGCCACGCGACGCGAACTCATTGATCGACTTCAGCTCGAAATAGGTCGGATCGCCCGGAGGGTGGCGGATCTGCAGCTTGTCGACATTGAGAATGATGCCGGCCAGCATGTTGTTGAACTCGTGCGCGAGACCGCCAGCCATCTTGCCCAGCGCCTGCAGCTTCTCGCCCTGGGCAAGGCGCTGTTCGAGTTGCTTCTTCTCGGTCGTGTCGATGACATAGGCGCTCGACGGACGGCCCTGACGATCCAAGACCACATAGACGTCGACGGACTTCTGGCCTTCGCCTGCGAGCTTGAAATTGACGGCGCCATCGAGCGCTTTCGAAAGCTGTTCGGCGAGCGCAGCCGTTCCCTGATCGGCAATGAAGAGATCGGCGAAACGCTTACCCGGCTGGGCGCGGCCGCCGGTCATCTCGACCAGTGTGCGGTTGGCGTCGAGCATCACGGCGCTCTCGACACCCTCGCCGTCGAGCCGCACCACGCCGAACGGCGCGTCCGAGAACATGGTGTCGTCGGGGCGAGCCGGGGCGCGAGCCTCGGCAGGAGCGCTCGCGGCGTTGGGGACGGGCGCACGGCGTAACTGCTGTTCGGCGGCGCTGGCGATATAGACGATCGACCGTGTAAGCGCTTCGGCGCCCTTGCCGGACCAGGATGTGATCAACGTCGCGTTCGTCTCGACGCCATCGCGGGCGCGGAGCACAACCTCGGCGCGCTGGCTGGCCGAGCCGCGCACGTCACGCTTCATCAGCTTCAGCCCTTCGGGGCGCATGATGTCCTCAAGACGCAGCGCATTGTCGCCATCCGGCAGGCCGAGCATCTGGCGCAGCGTACTGTTGAGGTAGACCACACGGCCATCGCGACGGGCCGAGAAGAAGCCGATCGGCGCGTCCTCGACATAGAGGGCGCGCGCATCGACCGAGCCAGCCGTCTGAACAACGCCTTCGACGCGACGCAGACGCCAGAGGGCGCGCGTCTTGCCCAGCGGAGCAACGCTGGCTTCGAACTGCACCGGATGATGCGCGTCGCCAAAGAGAAGCGCCGGCAGAAGCTCCGAACGGGCGATACCCATCTTCGCCGCCTTGGACAGGCGATAGATCGGAGCGGCCATGCCCGGATTGGACGAGAACAGGCGGTCCACGGACGGCGCATGGGCGCTGTCGCCCACCTCATGCGCCAGCTGCGACAGTTCGAGATAGGCCGCATTGGCCGCGACACTGGCGCCGCCACGATCCGAGATCAGCGCCGGTTCGGTAATCGCCTCGAGCCAGAGATGGCGCTTGGTTGATTGCGCGGCAGCTTCAGCGGCGCCGCGCTCGGGGAAGACGCCAAGCCGGCGGCCCGCGCCCCTGACGGCCCACATGACCAGCACCAGCGCCATGGCGCCCAGCGCAATGACCAGCACCGCGCCGGCCGGGCCAACCGCGTCACTCCACGTGATCGCCATGCCCGCCGCGCCACCCGCGACGACCAGCGCCGCCCAGAAGGACAGCTGGATCCAGTCAAACCCCTTTCGCGGAGCCGGTTCCGGCGTCTCGACCTTTTCGTCGTCGTTGTGATCGTTGGGCTCAGACATGGACGGCTATTCCGCTGATGAGTCGGTCAGTATTGAGGTGATTCGCTGGCCTGCGGGTCAGCCCCACGGGCATGGTAACGATCTGACTCTTTGAGGGAATCCCCGTCGCAATCCGTTCGGATTGTGCCGTGTTTTGAATCCCTTGGCCCGCCTTCCGGCCGAAGCCGGCCGTTACCGAGTCAATGTTTCGGGCCCGAATCGTCTTCAGGATGCTGTGGAGAAGCCTGTGCATGGGGCTGCCAGACATTATCGGGCCCTCCCCTTCGCGGTGTTCATGACGAAGCCGATGACCTTGGCGACGGCCTCGAAATGCTCGCGCGGGATCGACTCCTCGACCTCGACCGAGGCGAACAGGGCGCGGGCGAGCGGTACGTTCTCCACGATCGGGATGTTGTGCTCTTTCGCCGTCTCGCGGATGCGCAGGGCGACATCATCGACGCCCTTGGCCATGCAGATCGGCGCAGCGTCCTTGTCCGGATCATAGCGCAACGCGACCGAGTAGTGGGTCGGGTTGGTGATGACCACCGTGGACTTCGGCACGTTTTGCATCATGCGCTTGCGGGACCGCTCGAGACGGATCTGACGCAGGCGGGCGCGGACATGCGGATCGCCTTCCTGCTGTTTCGTTTCCTCGCGGATATCACGGCGCGACATGCGCATGCGCTGCATGAAGCTCCAGCGCTGCCAGACGAAATCCATTGCCGCGATGATGCCGATGACGACGATGGCTGCGATCAGAAGGCGTCCGGCGATTGACTGCGTCATGGCGAGGAGGCCGCCGGGTTCAAGCTGGCTCGATTCCGAGATCGCGGTCGCTTCCGGCCAGACGGCATAGATCATCGCCGCCGTCACGGCCGCCATCTTGAGGATCGACTTGAGCAGGTTCACCCACCCCTGCGATCCGAACATGCGTTGGAGCCCTTTGCCGGGCGACAGCTTGGACAGATCGGGCTTCATTTTCTCGCCCGTCCACAGCGGACGGTGCTGGATCAGATGGCCCAGCACGCCGGCGGCTGCGATCGCGCCGAAGATAATGATGAGCGGAATGAGCAGCGAGAGCAGCAACTGGCTCATTAGTTCCAGTGCGCCGCCATCCTGCAAGCGGAAGGCGTGCGGGTGATCGAGGATACGGATCAATGGATCGGCAATCATGCTGGCCAGCGGACCGGAGCCCGCCATGATCGCGGCTGTCGCAAGGATAAGGAACCAGACCGGAACATCGAGGCTCTTGGCGATGTCGCCTTTCTTGCGCGCCTCTTCCAGCCTTCGCTGGGTTGGATCTTCTGTCTTCTGGCTGTTGTCCTGCTCCTCGGCCACGGCGCTCTCCTATTGCGTCGTGAAGAGACGCATCTGCGTCTCCATCGCGTCGAGCCAGACCATCATGCCGCCGCCAAGGCCCAACGCGACCACGGCAAGGCCAAGCGTTACTGACAGCGGCAGCGCCGTCATGAACACCTGGACCTGCGGGATCAGACGCGACACGAGACCGAGCGCGATGTTGAAGATCAGCGAGAAGATCAGAACCGGCGCTGCGATCTGGATGCCGAGCCGGAAGGAATTGGAGACAGCGTCGATCACGAACTGTGTTGCATCGCCGATGGGCGGCAGACCGCCGGCCGGGAAGATCGTATAGCTGTCAGCGGCCGCTTCGATCATCACGCGATGCAGACCCACCGACAGGATCAGCACGAGGCCCAGAAGCGAGAAGAAGCCGGAGAAGACGGCGGCGGGCTGGCTCGCGACCGGATCGATCTGCTGGGCAAAGCCAAGGCCGGATGCAATGCCGGCAGCAGCGCCGGCGACCTGCAACGCGCCCATCATCAACCGCGCGCCGAGGCCGAGAATGAGGCCGACCAGGATTTCGCCGATCAGCAACGGAATGGCGCCAGGGATGCTGGCCGGCGCGGGAGGCGCGTTAGCTGCAAGCGCCGGAGCAAGCGCCGCGGTAACGAGTACGGCGAGCGCCAACCGCATGGTCGCCGGAACCGCCTGCTCGCCCCAGACAGGCGCAACCATCAGCACGGCGCCGAGGCGCGCGAACAGCAGCGCCCCGATCCATGCGTATTGGTTGAGCCAATCCAAGGACTGCGCCTCCTCAGAACTCGGAAATGCGGGTGAAGACCTGCTCGGCGAAGCCGCCCAGCAGGGCGCCCATCAGCGGCAGGAAGATCAGCAGGGCTGCGAAGATCGCGATGATCTTCGGCACGAAGACCAGGGTCATCTCCTGGATCTGGGTCAGCGCCTGGAAGAAGGCGATGGTCAGGCCGACGACAAGGCCGGCGATCATGGCGGGGGCGCACATCCAGACCGTCGTCCAGAGGGCGTCACGCCCGAAGTCGAGAACTTCCAGGCCGTTCATGCCTGTTTCTCCATGCAGGTTATGGTTTTTGGCCGTTAACCCTCGCAAACCAGTGGTTAAGAAAGGGTAGGCAAAACCTGCCGCCCTGCATGGGCGCACCCCACGTTTGCAGGGCTTTCTGAGGGGTGCGGCGAATTAATCACCGGACAGGCCGGGGTCCGGACGCAAGAAGCCCGGACCTTGCGGGTCCGGGCCTCCAGTTGGGCGGTCCTGGGGAGGAAGATCAGCTCTCGCCGATCGGGATGCCGACGAAGAAGCGCTGGCTGTCGCGTTCCACCTGAAGCAGGACGGCAGTGCGTCCCTGCTTGCGGGCGCTATCCACCGCCTTGCGGACGCTTTCTGGCGTCGACGGCGAGTCCTGGTTCACTTTCACCACCTTGTCGCCGGCGCGGAGGCCGACATCGGCGGCGTGCGAATTGACCTTCACGCCGGTGATCTCGACGGAACCGTCGCGGGCGATGAGATCAAGGCCAAGTTCCGCCAGCGAGGTCGCATTGGCCGCGCCCGGCGTCGTGGCGCTCGCAAGAACCGGCTTGGGTTCAGCTTCGTCCTTCAGCTTGGCGATCGTGACGCGGACGGTCTGTTCCCGACCCTCACGCAGGATACGCATGTCCTGAGCGGAGCCCGCCCTTGTGTCAGCCACGGCGCGCGTGAGGTCCTGAACGTGAGCGATATCCCGGTCGCCATAACGCAGGATCACGTCGCCTTCGCGCAGGCCAGCCTTGGAGGCCGGGCTGCCATCGGTGACCTGATTGACCATTGCGCCTTTGGGAGTCGACAGGTTCAGGCTGGCGGCGATTTCCGGCGTTACCGGAGCAATGCCAACACCGAGCCAGCCCCGCTGGACCGAACCGTTGGTGATGATCTGCTGGACGATGCCCCGGGCAAGTTCGGACGGGATCGAGAAGCCGATCCCCACGTTCCCACCGCTGGGCGTGTAGATCGCAGAGTTCACGCCGATAACAGCGCCCGACTGGTCGAACAGCGGACCGCCGCTGTTGCCCTGGTTGATGGGCGCATCGACCTGGATGTAATCGTCGTAGGATCCCGAGCGAATGTCGCGGCCGCGGGCTGAGACGATCCCCGCCGTAACCGTGTTCTGCAATCCGAAGGGCGCACCGATCGCGAAGACGTTGTCGCCTGGCCGCGCGTGATCGCTATCGCCCCACGGCAATCCTTTGGGCAGACCGGAGCCATCGACCTTCACGACCGCAAGGTCGGTCCTCGGGTCGGTTCCAACCACCGTCGCGGTCAGTTCGCGGCCGTCCTGCATAACGACCGTCAGGCTCTTCGCGTCCTCGACCACGTGGTTGTTGGTGACAATGTAGCCGCCTTCGATGAAGAAGCCGGAGCCGGAGCCGCGCCGGTCAGGCGCCTCGCCGCCGCCCTGCCCGGGACCAAATCCCTGTCCGGGGCCGAACTGGAAGAAATCCTGAAAAGGCGTGCCGGCGAAGGGATTGCCCTGCGGGCCGGACATCCGCTGGATGGGCGAGGCCTGCCGCACCTCGATCTGCACGACCGCCGGGGATACGGCCTCGACCAGATCGGCAAGATTGGGAAGGGAACCCCACCGGGTTTGCTGGGTCGCGGCGGTCGCCGCCCCAACCTGCGCGGCCATCGGGGCGGCCAGCGAGCTGTTGTGGCTGGAAAAGAGCGCGAAGGACGGTGAAGCAAGGGCGAGCGCGCCAAGGCTCACCCCGCCGATCAAACCGCCGACTGCGCCGATAACTGTTCCACGATTCATGTCACTCTCCGTGTCAGCACCGAACCATCGGGAGCCTAAGATTGGTTCGGAGCCATGATGTGCAAGGTCTGGGCGCCGCGCAGAAAGCGGGCCGGGCCGGCGGGCTGCCAGGCGGCGTCCTCGAACCCAACATCGGCCGCCAAATGTGGAGTTTTCTGGGCGATATTGGTCGCAGTTTGTAACGGCTATTGCGGCCTCACGCCGCGCGTTCGTCCTGCCAGACGGCGGATTCGAACAGGCTCGGCGGCACATACTCCTCGCGGAACCACGGATTCCGGCGACGATCGAAGAGTTCCCGCATCCAGGTGACCACGGAGCGCACGCGCGGGGTTCTCCGCGCGCTCTCATGGAAGCTCAGCCAGACCTTGACCGAGGCCAGCGGGGGGATGGGCAGCGCCACCAGGCGGGAGTCCAGCCGCGCCGCATAACTGGGCATAACCGATATTCCCGCCCCGGCGGCGGTCGCCTGCAGCAATGATGCGCTGCAATCGGTCAGAATGGTGGGTTCGATAAGGCCGGCAATCTGGGCCGTCTTGTCCTTCCAGCCCGGATTCTCGCCGTACATCATGTGATTCAGGACACGATGATGAGCCACATCGAGCGGCCCGGAGGGAGACCCATAGGTCTCGATGTAGCTCCGGCTCGAGAAGACGCAGTAGTGAAGCGTCGCAACCGGGAATGATATCGTGTCGGCCTGGTGCGGCTGATCGAAGCCGACCACCACGTCAGCATAGCCCTGCCCCTGCTTCGGCAGATTCCGGTCGGACTGAAGCATCAGCCTTAACCCAGGATTGGCCGCAAGAAAGTCGGAGAGACTTGGCGCAATGCAGTAGGCAAGTACTCCGTCATTCGACCAGATTTTGACTTCGCCCTCCGCCTTCGCCTCAAGTCCCTTGAGCGTGTTCTCCAGCGAAAGACTTGCGCGCATCATGGTGGTGACATGATCAAGCGCTTCTGCACCTGCTTCAGTCAGCTGAATGCCTGAAGGCGAACGTTCGAGCAGACGAGCGCCAAGTCTGTGCTCGAGTTGTCCAAGACGTTTTGAAATAGCGGACTGAGTAACACCCAACTGTTCTGCAGCTGCATTCATCGAGCCAGCAGTTGCAACAGCATAGAATGTGCGAAGGTCGGACCAGTCGACCAGTTCGCGGACAAGCCGCTCGGTCCCTTCCCTGGTCGTCATACCCGTTCTGCCTGAATTGAGATGGCGCCAGCTTCCAGTTTGTGTTGAATGGTTAGCAAGAGATTAACGACACGAGTGTTTGGTGATGGCGGCGCTGATGTGGAACTCACGCGCACAGCTCAAGTCGCTTGGCGGCGAGCGCAGGCATCCGCAGTACGCGCGCGGCGCGTCTGAAGCGATGATGGCCTCTGTGCGCCTGACACATGCCGAGACCGACGCCGACTATGAAGCTGTGCATGAGCTCGCCACGTCTGAGCTCGGACCCGGGCTGGCATCGCTTGAGGAAATCAAGCGTGTCGATGCGATGACAGGCGCATCCATCTGGGTTGTCCGCCGCAAGGGAGCAGTGACGGGGTTTCTTGCGCCACTGGCGCTGACGTCCGCTGGCGTCGCCGCGCTGGTCGATAACACGTTTGACGCAGCAAAAATCGATCCGGCCTGGGTTGCGCGGCTGGGCGAGCCGCTCGCCGGCTTTTACTGCTGGTGCTACGCGGGCAAGGATCAGGTGAGCCGCGGCGCGCTGGTGCTGGGCCTGCGGACCCTGATCGACACGCATTTTTCGGACCTCCCCTTCTTCGGGCGCGACTCCACGGAAGCCGGCGCAAAAATCATGCGCCATCTCGGTTTCTTCCCGTTCGATGACACGCCGCACCTTTTCTGGCGCTGCTGCTCGCTTATGGAGCCCATCGCATGATGAGCGTCAGCAGCAATCATCAGCGCAACGACCTGTCGGTCGAGATCGTGCGCGACCTCGCCGAATTCATGAAAGTCGTGGCGATCAGGTCTTCCGTGTTCCTTGCGGAACAGGACTGCCCGTATGACGAAGAGTTCGACAACAACGACCTGTCGTCGCTGCACCTGATCGCCTACCTGCGCGGAGAACCGGTTGCGACCCTGCGCGTGCGCTGGTTCGCAAACTTCGCGAAGATCGAGCGCGTCTGCGTGATGAAGCATGTGCGCGGCGGCGCCGTCGTGAAGTTGATGATCGAGACCGCGGTCGATGTCATCAGCCGCAAGGGTTACACGCTGGCGATCGGCTATATCCAGAAGCGTCTGGCGCCGTTCTGGAAGCAGCTCGGCTTCCTGCCGCGCGAGGGACGCTCCGATTTCCGCTTCTCGGACTATGAATATGTCGAGTGCCAGCGTGTTCTGCCGGTCCGGGCTGACGCCATCACGGTGGATACCGATCCCTATGTGGTGATGCGGCCCGAGGGCGAGTGGGACCACGAGAACGTTCTTGACCGTTCAGCTGCGCGACCAGCGGTGGCCTGACCGACATGACCAGCCTCCCGTGCAGACTTCTCTGCATCGACCTGCAGGCCGATGCCATCCCCGGCTGTGAGCCGGATCCGGCTGCGATGACCGCGGCGCGCAATCTCCTGTCAGCGGGGCGCAGGCTCGGCTGGACGATTGCGCACACGCGCCGGCGCACACTTCCTGTGATCCGCGCGCGCAACGGATCACAGGCGCCCAGCGTCAATCCGCTGATGTCGGAACAGGTATTCTTCCACGACGGCCGCTCGGTAGCGGAAGCCTACGGCCTGTCAGCATTGCTGCGCAGCTGGAGAGACGAGACCGTGCTGGTCGCGGCATTCGACCCGATGGCGTTGCTGAGCTGCGTGCTTGCCTGCCAGGAACCTGGACCACGCTTGATGGTGGTGGAAGACGTGACGCCGATGCGAACGCTCGAGAGCGCATCGCGCGTCGGTATCTTCCACGGCGATAGCTGGCGCGGCGCATTCCGGGCGACAACACTGGCCAGGCTGATGAAGGACGCGGGGCGCTCGAGCGGCCTGCATGTCCTTCCGTTCCCGGAAGGACGCCAACCGGGCCTTTGAGACGCGGCTGTGAGACCGGCGCGCCACAGACGCAGCGGAAGTAGCTGTCTCGCACGCGGCCCAGTCGGAAGCTGCCGGAATCCATGGCATAAGCCGACCGGCACCAGGGGACTTGCCATCAATTCATTCGCCGTGCAGCCAGCGCCGGGCTATCCGGCAGGGCTAACCGGCGCTGCCTCCCGGACGGGACAAACATGAGGGCTGACGTGAAATTCCGCACTGTTCTTCTGACGACCGCCGCTGTTGCATTGGCGGCCGCCTGCACCCCAGCCGCTGAGGAGGGCCCCGCGCCGGAAACGCCAGCCGCGACCGATATCGCCGAGCCTTCCGGGCCAAGCGGCCCGGCCGCCGAGAACACGACGGATTCGCTGGCCTCGACGCCCACCGATACACCGGCGCCTGAAGCCGCTGTGACGCCGGCCCCGGCAGCTGCGCCTGCCGCCGCACCCGCGGCAGATATCATGGCCGCCGGTCGCGCCGCCTACGCGCAGACCTGCGCGATGTGTCACGGCCCGACAGGCGCCGGCACGCAGATGGGCGTCGCCCTGACGGCCGGGCTCGATCAGGCCGCGGTCAAGGAAAAGATCGTCAAAGGCAAGATCGCGCCGACGGATATCATGCCGCCGATGGGCGGGGCTTATTCGGAAGACCAGCTCGACGCCCTCGCCAGGTTCGTGGAAGCAGGCCTGCCGCAATAGAAGCGACGCATCGACCGGCGCCGCAGAATTAAGCAACCGCCTGAACGGCCCCGGGAAAACCGTGGCGGTCATCCGCGGTTTGTGGAACGCTGCGCCTCATGTCGATCAAGGCCAGCATCTATCACCTGACCCACTACAGGTATGACCAGCCCGTCGTGTTGGGGCCACAGATCATACGGTTGCGCCCCGCCCCGCACTCGCGGACGCGTGTGATCTCGCACTCGCTGAAGGTGAGCCCCGGCGGGCACTTCGTGAACCACCAACAGGATCCCTACGGCAACTGGCTGGCGCGCTTTGTGTTTCCAGAGCCGGTGCGCGAGCTGAAGATCGAGGTCGATCTCGTCGCTGACATGACGATCTACAATCCGTTCGACTTCTTCGTGGAAGAGTCGGCGGAGCACTGGCCGTTCGAATACCCCGACACCATCGCAGAAGACCTCGCGATCTATCGGAAGCCTGAGCCCATGACGCCGCTGGTGAAGAAGTTCGTCGCCAGCATTCCGCGCGAGACGAAGCGCACGGTTGAACTGCTGGTGAACCTCAACCAGCGCCTGTCGAACGAGATCAAGTATCTCATCCGGATGGAAGCTGGCGTGCAGGCGCCTGAGGAGACGTTCGAGAAAGCGTCCGGCTCATGCCGCGACTCAAGCTGGTTGCTCGCCAACATTCTTCGCCATCTCGGTTTCGCCACGCGGTTCGTATCCGGCTACCTGATCCAGCTGAAGCCGGATCTTGTTTCGCTCGATGGGCCGCCGGGGACCGACCACGACTTCACGGATCTTCATGCCTGGTGCGAAGTCTATCTCCCGGGCGCCGGATGGATCGGCCTTGATCCAACGTCGGGACTTCTGACGGGCGAGAGCCATATCCCGCTGTCGGCCACGCCGCATTATCGCAACGCGGCGCCGATTTCGGGTGGGTTCACAGGCATTGCGAATGTCTCGTTCGACTTCGACATGCAGGTGAAACGCGTCGCCGAGCATCCCCGCATCACCAAACCGTTCTCGGACGATAGCTGGGCTGCGCTGGATGCCTTGGGAGAGAAAGTCGACGCGGCGCTGAAGGCGGGCGACGTGCGCCTGACCATGGGCGGCGAGCCGACCTTCGTGTCGATCGATGACTTCCAGAGCGCTGAGTGGAACACCGAAGCCGTCGGGCCGCAGAAGCGGGCGCTGGCGGATACGCTGATCCGCAGGCTGCGCGACCGGTTCGCGCCGGGCGGCTTTCTGCACTACGGGCAAGGAAAATGGTATCCGGGCGAAAGCCTGCCGCGGTGGACGTTCAGCCTCTACTGGCGGAAGGACGGCAAGCCGATCTGGCGCAACGCCGATCTCATCGCCAGCGAAACCGTCGACACGAAGGCGACAGCAAGCGATGCGGGCGCGCTGCTGGAGTCAGTGGCCAGCGGTCTGGGTCTCGGCGAAGGCTACGTCGTCGCGGCTTATGAGGATCCGGCGGACTGGATGCTGAAGGAAGGCCGGCTGCCGGAAAACGTCACGCCGGCGGACTCGAAACTCAAGGATCCCGAAGAGCGCCTGCGCTTCGCGCGCGTGTTTGGACGCGGGCTCGACCAGCCGTCAGGCTATGTCCTGCCCGTTCAGGCCTGGCAGGCGAAGGCGTCCAAAAAGAAACGCTGGAAGTCGGAAAAGTGGAAGCTGCGGCGCGAACATCTTTATCTGGTGCCCGGAGACAGTCCGGTTGGCTTCCGCCTGCCGCTCGGCTCCCTCCCCTACGTGCCGCCGCAGCTCTATCCTTATCTGCATCCGGCCGATCCAAGCGCGCCGCGGGGCGACCTCCCTGACTACGCGCCGGATGAAGGCCGGACACAACAGGTGGCTTCCGCTTCGGCGGTGGAGTCGCCGTCGCAGGAACAGATCGAACAGATACTGGACAGCAGCGACGCTGTTCGCACGGCCATGAGCGTTGAACCACGCGATGGGCGGCTCAACGTGTTCATGCCGCCTACCGAGCGGATCGAGGACTATCTCGAACTGCTGGCGCAGGTCGAACAATCCGCCGCGGAGCTGGGTCTGACGGTCCATATCGAGGGCTATCCGCCGCCTGTCGATCATCGCATCAACGTCATGCGGGTCACGCCCGACCCCGGCGTCATCGAGGTCAACATCCACCCGGCCGCAACGTGGCGCGAGTGCGTGAACAACACGCAGGCGCTGTACGAGGAAGCCCGGCAATCGCGCCTGGGCTGCGACAAGTTCATGATTGATGGTCGCCACACCGGCACAGGCGGCGGCAACCATGTCGTTGTGGGCGGCGCTACGCCGCTCGACAGTCCGTTCCTCCGGCGGCCGGACGTTCTCAAGAGCCTGCTGCTGATGTGGCAGAACCGGCCATCGCTATCCTATCTGTTCTCCGGCCTGTTCATCGGCCCGACCAGCCAGGCGCCGCGCATCGACGAAGCGCGGCACGATGCGCTTTACGAACTTGAAATCGCGTTGTCGCAAATCCAGCCCCCGGGCGCCGGGCCCGAGGTTCCGCCCTGGTTAGTGGACCGATTGCTGCGCAACCTGCTGGTTGATGTGTCCGGCAACACGCATCGCACCGAGATCTGCATCGACAAGCTGTACTCTCCCGATGGACCGACAGGACGGCTCGGTCTGGTCGAATTTCGCGGTTTCGAAATGCCGCCGGACGCGCGCATGTCGCTTGCCCAGCAGGTGCTCGTGCGCGCGATAATCGCGCGGCTGTGGCAACGCCCGATCACGGGCAGCCTCGTGCGATGGGGCACGACGCTGCACGACCGCTTCATGCTGCCGCATTTTGTGTGGCAGGACTTTCTCGAAGTGCTGCGCGATCTTTCTGCGCATGGTTTCGACCTGCGGCCGGACTGGTATGAGGCCCAACTCGAATTCCGCTTCCCGTTCTGCGGCGAGATCGAGATTGATGGGGCAAAACTGGAAGTCCGGCAGGCGCTGGAGCCCTGGCATGTGCTGGGCGAAACGGGAGCGATCGGCGGCACTGTCCGTTACGCCGACTCTTCAGTCGAACGGTTGCAGGTGAAACTGACCGCGGGCGATCCCGGACGCTACCGCGTGGCGTGCAACCGGCGCCCGATGCCTCTGACGCATGTCGGCAATGGTGAAGCTGTCGCAGGCGTACGCTACAAGGCGTGGAAACCACCCGAGTCGCTTCATCCGGTTCTGCCCGTCAATGCGCCGCTCACCTTCGACATTTTCGACAGCTGGACAGGGCGAGCGCTCGGGGGATGCGTCTACCACGTGGCCCATCCGGGCGGGCGCAACTACGACACCTTCCCGGTCAACGGAAACGAAGCCGAGGCGCGGCGTCTGGCCCGGTTTGAAGGCCATGGACATTCGCCGGGAATGTATCAGCTTGGAACCGAATCGCCGCATCCAGAGTTTCCGTTCACTCTGGATCTCAGGCGGCCGCCGGGACTCTGATCTGGGCATCTGAAGAGGCTGACGTGTCGTCCCCGCAACCAAACACCGAGCCCGACGCGGTTGCGCGGCTCCTGTCAGGGTATCACACCCTGCCGGGGGTGTCGGATGAATTGCTCGACGCATCCGGCGCGGTGCGACCAGCATGGCGCAATTTCATGGCCGACATGGCCCGGCTGTCTCCGGATGACATCGCGCTGCGTATCGAGCAGGGCGACCAGTACCTGCGCGATGCCGGCGTCTTCTTCCGTCAATATGGCGCCGAACAGGCTGAACGCGCCTGGCCGCTGAGCCACATCCCCGTGATCATCCACGAGACCGAGTGGGCGGCGATTGCCGATGGTCTGATCCAGCGCGCCGATCTGCTGGAAACGATCATCGCGGATCTCTACGGCGACCAGCGCCTCGTTGCAGAAGGGCATTTGCCGCCCTCACTGGTCGCGATGTCGCCGGAGTGGCTGCGACCTCTGGTTGGCGTGCGTCCTCGCTCGGGACGTTTCCTCCACTTCATCGCATTCGAAATTGCACGCGGGCCAGACGGCCAATGGTGGGTTCTGGGTGACCGCGTGCAGGCCCCGTCTGGCGCCGGCTTTGCGCTCGAGAACCGTGTGGCGACGGCGCGCGTGTTCGCGGATCACTATGCCCAGGCCAATATCCATCGGCTTGCCGGCTTCTTCCGCGCTTTCCGCGACACCATGAACGATCTACGCGGCGACACCGAAAGCCGGGTCGGCATCCTGACGCCGGGGCGGCTCAACGATACCTATTTCGAGCACGCCTACATCGCACGATATCTCGGCTTCATGTTGCTGGAGGGTGAGGACCTGACGGTCCGCGATGGCCAGCTGATGGTGCGGACAATATCCGGCCTCGAATCTGTCAGCGTGCTGTGGCGCCGGATCGACGGCGCCTTCGCCGATCCGCTGGAGCTGAACGAACATTCGCGACTTGGCGTGCCGGGATTGGTGGAAGCTGTGCGGCGCGGGCAGCTTGCTGTCGTCAACGCTCTGGGCTCGGGCATTCTGGAAACACGTGCGCTGCTCGCCTTCATGCCGCGCATTGCGCAGGCCATCCTTGGCGAACCGCTGAAGATGCCGAACATTGCAACGTGGTGGTGCGGGCAGGAAACCGAACGCGCCCACGTCCTCGCCAATGCCGACAGGATGATGATCGGCGAGGCGTTATCGACACGCATGTTGTTCGACTCGGAAGACACGACGCGCCTCGGAACAACGCTGGCGCAGCGCGAGGAAGGCGTCGCCGATCTTCTCGAGCGGCGCGGTGCAATGCTGGTCGGACAGGAAGCGGTCACGCTTTCGACGACGCCAGCCATGGTCAATGGCCAGCTGGCGCCGCGGCCAATGAGCCTGCGTGTCTTCCTGGCCCGCACGTCGCGCGGCTGGCGCGCCATGCCCGGCGGATATGCGCGCATCGGATGGTCGCAGGACGCAACCGCCATCGCGATGCAACGGGGCGGCTCCGTGGCCGATGTGTGGGTTCTGTCCGACAAGCCCGTCCGAAGCGAAACGCTGCTGCCCTCGCCCACCGCCCGCTATCACCGGGCGCGTCAGGCCGAGTTGCCAAGCCGGGCTGCCGACAACCTGTTCTGGATGGGCCGCTATATCGAGCGTGCCGAAGGCTTGATCCGGACACTGAGAGCCTGGCATGCCCGCCTCGCCGAAAGCGGCCGTGAGGACACGCCGCTTCTTGCCCATGCGCGCGATTTCCCCGGCTTTCACGGCAATGACCCGGCGCACGATGTTTCGAGCGAAGTGTTGGCGTCCATCAGCGCCGCTACGGTCAGCGCCAGCCATGTGCGCGACCGCTTCTCCATCGATGGCTGGGCCGCGCTTAACGATCTCGCGTCGAGCGCGCCTCTTGAACTCTCGAACGTCGCGCCCGGCCACGCTGCGGCGCGCGCGCTCGGACGTCTGCTCCATCAGGTGACCGGCTTCGCCGGACTCGTGCATGAAAACATGTATCGCTTCGCGGGGTGGCGTTTCCTGACAATCGGGCGCGCGCTCGAACGGGCGGCCAACATGGCGGAAGCGCTTGCCTGGTTTGGCGAAGAGGCAGCGCCTGAAGGCGCGCTCGATCTGGTAGTGGAGATCGGCGACAGCGTGCTGACTCACCGCCGCCTGTTCGCCGTGGCCACCAGCCGGCCGACTGTGGTCGATCTGCTTGCATGCGACGCTAACAATCCACGTTCCATCCTCTATCAGCTGAGCGAGATGAAGGATCAGGTCAACTTCCTGCCCGGCGCGCAGGAAGGAGGCGGAATGTCGGAGCTGTCGCGGGCGATCCTGAAACTGCACGCCGACATTGCTGTCTCTGAGCCCGAAAAACTGGATACAACCAGCCTGGACAGCCTGCGCGCCGAATTGCGCCACCTATCTGATCTCCTGACTGCGGCATACCTGCGCTGAGACATGCTCTACGATATCGTCCTCCGCATCCAGTACGAGTACGACCGGCCCGTGGCCGGCAGCCGGCACGTGCTCTATCTGACACCAGCCGACAGTGAGATTCAGCGCGTGACGGCATCGCTGCTCGACATCACGCCAGAGCCGGATGAGCGCGCGCCACGACCGGATTTCTTCGGCAACACGGCCGTCGAAGTGGCGTTCCGGGCTCCGCACGCCGCCATCGAGTTCAAGGTGCGCGCACGCGTTGAACGGCGGCTTCCGCCTGCGCGGGTGGATACATCACCGATGCTCGCGGATTTGCCCAACGACATCGCCGCGGTGCGGTTGCTGACGAACGACTCGCCGCACCATTTCCTCGCGAATTCGCCGCGCGTGAGAGTCCTGCCAGAATTCGAGGCATATGCACGCGCGCAGATCGAACCGCAAATGACGACATGGAAGATCGTCGAAGCGATCGGAAAGGCTCTGGATCGCGACATCAAGTTCGACCCGGGTTCAACCAATGTCGATACGCCGCCCGAAGAGGCCTTCCTTCGTCGTCACGGCGTATGCCAGGATTTCAGCCACATCATGATCGCATGCCTGCGCGCGATCGGCATTCCGGCAGCCTACGTCAGCGGCTTCCTGCGCACACAACCCCCGCCGGGCGAAGAGCGTCTTGAGGGAGCGGATGCGATGCACGCATGGGTTCGGGCCTGGTGCGGCCGGGAACTCGGCTGGATGGAGTATGATCCAACCAACGGCCTTGTGGTGAAAGACCAGCACATCGTCGTCGCGTACGGGCGCGACTATGGCGATGTTGCTCCGGTGCGCGGCGTGGTGCGTACGTCGGGCGGTCAATCGAGCACGCAGGCCGTCGATGTCATCCCCCTCGCCGACGATGGCCAGATCGCGCCAGCCAATACCTGAGCGCCAGCCAAGCATTGTCGCCACCCCCTCCCGAACGGACCGGCCGCACGCCTCCCCGCTAACGGCTGAGATCGCGCGACTCCAGCCTCGAAAATCTCTTCGCCTGCGTGCAACAGCGCCGGATTTTGTCAGTTGAAACGGGGGGTTAGCGGCAATCCGGCGCACGCGTCACAAATTCCCAGCATTGTCTTGTCATTAGCGCTTGCGATGCTATATCGCCGCGTCCCGCGGAGAGGTGCCAGAGTGGTCGATTGGGACGGTCTCGAAAACCGTTGTACCTTCACGGGTACCGTGAGTTCGAATCTCACCCTCTCCGCCAGCGGTTTTTCCAACAGGCTGAATCTGCACAAATAATACGACCACGGCAAGCCCGCGCCATCTAACCCACATGCCAACCCACAATCAGCCCGCGCTAGAACGGGCTGGATTGAGTTGGCGTGAGACACTTGCCCACGAATTTTCGGGTCTAGTTTCGCGAACGCACCGCAAGCAGAAGCCACCGAAGTTGACCACGGTCGAACCGACGCACCGGTCCATCCTCCACCACGCTGGTGCCCTTGAACCTGATCCCCGGCACCAGGCCGCCCTTCACCCTCCGCGCAACCGTCGCTCGTGAGATGCCGAACGACTCTCTGATATCCGCATAGGTGAACCACATCCGGTTCGGCGGGAGCGCAGAGATGGTACGATCGACGAGTTCCTGATCGGAGCTGGGATAGTCTGGCATGTCGGACAGGTCGATGGTGCGTAGTGCAGACTCGGAAAGTGTTGCTCGCCCAGAGGTTTGCCCTGGCGGCTTTGACCCGACTGGCGTGACTGGCGCAGCCGGAGGCGGAAACCAGACTTCTGCGGCTGGCGCCAGACGAGCGTGCTGGTCTGGGCTTCGCGAAACATATCCAGCGAACGAAAACAAATCCGGCTGCAGCGTTGGCGTAAGAGAGTTCTTCGATCGACGTGACATTGCGAATATTCCCAGCTCAACAACTCATGCCCGCTTCGTAAGAACCACTGGATTCAGCCTGCCATGGCAAAAACCGTGGAATCACGGTGCGGCTATCCCGCGCTGAGAGAACCCGGCTTCCCCTTCTGTCCAAGTCTGGCTCATCTGGTCTCACTCCAGTCTTCCAACTTCAGTTCTTAAGGTTGTTGGTTTCATCCGACGGTACGCGCCTGTGGCGTGTCTGGACTCGCGAGGCCCTTACAGCCCAAGCCCTAATCCCCTCGCCTGTGCTAATGACCATGAGAGCGCTCCTCCGCGCATCACACCTTCAACTTCCCTGCCCGCAAACCTCTCGAGTGCTGGCCGCCACGGCACAAGGCTGGCCTGCCGTTCGCCGACAATCAGCGCCATACGCCCCTGCGCTAGATCGATCCTGCGCGCATAGACGCCTGACACCCGGTGCGCGTCGTAGATCAGCACCGGCACGCCTAGTTCGCCCGACAGCACCCTCGCGCGGTTCGTCAATTCGAGTTGAGCCAGCCGCTGCATCGCCTGTCTGGATGGCGCTGCCTCATGCGGCGCCATCCATCCCTGCTCGACGAGGAACAGACGCCGTTGCTGGAGCGCCTGCTCGAACTCACGCGCGATCCTGGCCTCGCCCGAGGGACCCTCGGCATCGCCTACCAGAACCCGATCCAGATGTGTCGGCGCTCTCGCTTCGACCTGCTCGCTCAACGACCAGTAGCTCGCGACCTGCGCCGAGAACGGCGCCCTGCGAACCATCCGCTCCTCGAACGCCATCGCGTTCGCGAGGTGGTCGCGGCCAACGATGAACTCGCCATTCCCCGACCGCTGAACCAGCCCCATGCGCCGCATGACCTCGAGCCTGCGAACGTTGGCGGCAACGAGCCGGTGATCGACGTTAGGCTCCAGCTCACCGTGGATTCGCGTGGAGTAGATACCACCGCTGCTCGCGGCGATCCGAGCGACAGCCTGATCCGAGGCACGGACCGTCGCTACGTTTGGCTCAAAGCTGACGATTGCCCCCGGTTCGGCGCCGCCGAGGACAGCGAGATCCTGCGGACGCTCAAACCGTGCATAGCGGAGTTCCCCGCTACCGGTTTCGACGACGGCCAGGAACTGATCGCCGATTTCATCGACGGGGCCGAGATGGACGAGTTCCCCGATGACGGGAGTATCGCGATCGGCTTCAAGGACAAGGCGTGGCTCCCTGCCCGGCTGCACTGACGCAACCGTTCGCACCACATCCTCATGCGCGGCCATGGCCCGGAGCCGCGTCGCCAGGCCGCCGTCGAGACGCCAACCGTCCGTCCCCCGTTCGGCCAGACCCCATCCCTCCAGCCGCTCCAGCCGGGCGATCAGATCCGGTCTGGTCGGCATGATGGCCCCGGCGCGAGCGGCCGCCGCCAACTCGCGGTCGAGGGGCGTCACTGCCATCCGGCTGATGTCGGCAAACCGCTCCTGAACCAGGTCAACGCCGAGCCGCGGTCCCAGAACCCGCGTGACGATTTCCTGCGCCTGCTCCCGGATACCCGAGGAGATCAGCCGGGATGGAATGAACAGCTCCTGGCCGTCGGGCCGCCGTCCCCGGATAAGGACGTGGGTGTGGGGATTGTCGGTGTCGTGATGATCGACGGCCAGCCATTGGAGCCGGGTTCCGAGCCTGGCTTCAAGCCCGGCCATGACCTCCCGGATGAAGGGCCGGAGGTCGCCAAGCGCTGCGCCGTCTTCGGCGCTGACGATCATCCGGAAGTGCCGAGGGTCTTCCGACCAGCCCGCGGTAATCGATTTCGCGTCGACCGTGTCACTCGCCCGATCGTAGAATGCGAAGTGGATTGATCCGCCGGCTTCCTCGCGCGTCAGATAGTCGACTGACCGTGTGGGATCTTCAGGCTTCGAATCGGCGGCGACCTCGGGCGAGCGTCCGCGCTGCGCCCCTTCGCGAGAGAGGTAGGCGACGTGCGCCCGCAGGGGCGCCGCCCGCCCGCCGCCATTGGCAGCGTATCGCATCTTCACGACCACGCGCCGGGCGGCCACAGACGGCTGCCGTGTTCGACCAGCCGACCCTTTGGCGAAGTGTGCCCGCACGCTTGGCTGACGGGGTTTGGGACCGGAGGCGCGAGGCTGGCGCGTCGCCTGCCGCACGGCGGCGCGTACCCCCTTGAGCTTCGGCGCCCTGTCAGCGGGCGGCTTGCCAAGCCTCGGTTCGAATTCGTTGTCGCGCGTCGCCATGATGACGAACATCATCATTGGCAGCGTGGCGATTTCCACCGCTTGCACCCTCACAACTAAACGCGGCGGAGGCACTGCAAGCGTTGCGCTAATCCACGGTGCAAAGAACTATGTGCAGACAGGGCCTTAAGGCCCGCAGCACGGCACGTGCTTTATCTTGCATTCCACCGCACCCTCCCCACCCACCTCACCCCGCAAGCTATCCACCCCGCTACCGCAATCCGCCGCACGCTCTCACTTTGCCGCACGCCACTGCATGCGAGGCCAGCCAGCTGGGGAACGACAGCAACGAGAGCGACAAGCGTCGCTCTCGCCGCGCCCGCGTCAGGCCATCATCTCGTTCTCGCGCTTGAGGTCACCGGCGACCAGAAGCATGGCGTCCAGCTCGGCCTTGATCGTGCGCGCCTCCTCGACATCCGCTGTTCCGCGCAATTCGGCACGCAGTTCCTCGATGTGGCGCTCGATCGTGAAGGTCTTCGTGAACATCGTCGTCTCCTGTGTTTGAAGGACGATGCCGGCGGGCGGGCGTGATGGAGCGGGTCAAGGGATCGCGCCCAGGCGCGACCGCGCAGCGGCGATGGGGGTCACGATTTTTTTGGCCCTTCCGCCAAAAAAATGGTGGGGCCCCGTCGTCCCTTGAGGCGATCCATCACGCCCGGCACACTGCAATGACCTGAGCAACCAATTCCCGTTCCGCACGAAATCGGAAACGGTGTGCATGGACAGTCACGTCCACGCCGACCGTCAGGGCGGCCGACCAAAATGAAGGCTGCAAGGAGCCTGCGCACCGGATCTTTCCGGTGCTGCATGGCGGGAAGCGCCGTCGAGTGTCTGGCGGCGCGGAGCGCCCGCAGGGTCGCGCCCGAAGGAGCCGCGCTTGGGCGGCGGGACCGAGCGTGACCGCCAGACGCTCTCCGACTCCCTGCTCTCGTTCCTGGCCCCGGTTGTGTGGCGCCCACACGCGCAACGGCGGAGCACTGGTACCCTCCCGCCTCCGGCGCTCCGCTCACCTCGCCGCGTTGGCCGCCCGCTCGATCTCGCCGCAGCGCGCCATGAGCCTGGCGAAGGTGAGCGCTCCCTCTGGCAGCAGCCCATCGGCCTGCATCGCCGCATAGTCCGCCTCAAGCTCTGAGAGATGCGGCCCCACTGGCACGAGCTGCAGCCCGCCCCCAACGGCGCCATGATAGTCGATCCACGCGCCTGCCTGGTCGCGCTCGCGGAAGAAGGCTGTCTTGTGCGTGGCAACCTGCGCAGCGAGGCCTGCGTCCGCAATCGCGCGCGGGGCGACGCCGTTGGCGTCCAGCCGCTCCAGATCATACCAGTGGCGCGCCTTGTGATCACCGACGGGGTCGCCACTGCGGCAGAAAACATGCACCGCCGTCGCCTTCTCCCAGAACGTCCGCTCGGCCTTCATGACCCTGGCCCGCGCTGTTGGAAGGTCGATGTCCAGGCCAGCCGCCGCGCTGTCACAGGCGATGTCGTGGAAGTCTGCAGGCTCTCCCGTGGCGCGAGCGCCAAATTCCAGGAGCACGGCGGATTTGACCTGCCCATGGTCCTGCTGGGCGTACCGTATGCTGAGATTGCAGCCATCGATCTCGACCGCCGCCTGGGCCCCATCTCGCGCAAGTCGCGCCCGAATGATGGGTGCGACCGTCCCGCTGACCCAGGCAGGCAGCAACTCATTGCGGATGGCTTCGCTGACCCGCCGGATCTGGCTGCGCGTCTCCGGGATGTCGAGCACCTCGCCCCCCTCTCCGCGTGGCAAGAGGTCCGCAGCCAGCTCCCGGATGTCGTATGTCAGATCGACGTCCTCAGAGAACCGCTCGATCAGCCGGTGAGCCTTGGACAGGGATGTGCCGCCCTTGAAGACGAGGTGGGCGCCGATGGGGTCCTCGAAGAGAGCCCGCAGCGCCCACACGACCCAGACGTCCTTCTCCAGCAGGATGGCGTTACGGCCGACGCGTGCGACCGCGGCCTGGAAGAAGTCCGCCCTATCACGCGCGCTGAGACTGAAGATGCTGTCCGGCATAGGCTGCTTCGCTTACCGCCGCCGCCATCCAGGTCGGCATGCCCGCCGCGCGTCGCGCGAGGGTCCGCCGCTCGTCTGGCGTGAGCGTGAGAAGCATGGCTCTGGCTTGTTCAACACCATCCGGTCCCAACCATTCGATCGCCCGCAGCAGTCTCTCATGGCGCGCGTTCTCGGCCAACGGGGGAGCATGGCGCAGCTCGATTGTCTCGCCTGACACCTTAAGCGTGCGAGTCCGTCCGCTTGTCACGTAGGTCCGGCGCAAAGGCACCTGCGTCGTCAGGCCGAAGGCGTTGGCGACAGCAGCGCCTGCAGGCGCGATCTGCTCGCCCTTCTGACGCGCGATAGCTTCCATCGCCTCCCCTGCATTGGGCGGCAGGAGACCGAACCGGCTTTCCACGGGAACGGCGTAGAAGCCCCGTGACACGCGCACGAGCTTCTTCCGCCGGACAAGGCGCGCCAAAGCCTGGTCCACGGCGGCGCGATTGCCGAGGTGAAGCAGTTGCTTGGCGCAAACGGGCTCACCCCGCTTGCGCGGCTTCAGGAACTCAAGAATGGCCTTCGACACCGTCATCTGACGTCTCCATAGTGTCAGATATATAGATCATCTTCTGACATTTTTCCACATGAAAGACGAAAAGTCCGTTGCGATTAGCGGCTTTCTTTCAAGCCGCTGATTCCAGTCGGATTTCAGCGGCGCCGTTCTGAACACGGCCAGCTTCACGGCGTCCCATGACAAAGTCAGCCGCCTTGGACGCCATGGACGCAGCCTGAAAGATTGCCCGGTTGTCGCCCTTCAGGACCTGAAGCCAGGAGCCCAGATAGTCCGCATGTCGGACGGTCGGCGCGACACCCAGTTCGGCGCACAGGAACGCGGAGCATAGTTCGGCGACGAGTTCCTCCCGCGCATAAGCCTCGCCGCCATGCCGGCCCGAGAAGTTTCGATCGAGACGTGAGACATGTCCCGTCCAGTGACCCAGCTCGTGCAGCTTCGTCCGATACCAATTGATCGGCTCGAAATAGGCTTCCTGTGGCGGGACCTGGATGAAGTCGTGCGAGGGCGAATAGAACGCCATCTCGCCACCGATCCTGATGTCAGCCTTGGTCGCCGCGATGACGGCTTCGACGTGCGGCAGGACCTCGGTCCGTCCCGGAAGCGGCGCGGCATCGGGGTCCATGGCAAGCCCATCGCATTGATCGACGTGAAAGACCGTGAACCGCTTGAGAAAGCCGACTCGGCGAGCATCCTCCCCAGATGCGCTCGCCTTCTCCTGCTCAGCCTTGGGGACAAACGTGTCGGCGTAGACGACCATCGTCCCCTTCTCGCCTTTGCGCACACATCCACCAAGCGCGAGCGCCTGTTTGAAGGTGAGCCAGCGTTGCGACGGCCTGCCCTGCTCGATGGCGGCGAACCAGAGCAGCAGGATGTTGACCCCGGAATAGGTCCGGCCTGTTGAAGCATTCTGCGGAAGTCCAAGCGGGGTCCCGCCCGACGAGGCCCAGGGTTGCACCCATGGGAAACGTCCAGCCTCGAGTTCCGAGATGATGCGGGCGGTCACGGTGTCGTGGAGAGATTGCACGTTCGCGGTGGCGGTCATGACGACCTCCTTGAGAGTTTGAAATGATGAGAAGAGCGACAAGCCGGCGGCGATGCCGCCGGCCGCTGACTTGCGGTCAGAGTTCAGTGTTCGCTTGGCAGATAGAGGGTCCGGTTGGCGAACCAGAGCGTCACGGTGTCGAGCGGGAAGTCAGTCCACGGTATCGGATGGACGTAGAGTTGCTCGTCGTCGCCGTCGGTGCAGATCAACGTGGCCGAACGATCCTGACCGACGGTCAGCGTCCACACCTGGAACTCAGCAGCACGGAGCACGGGAACGTGCGGCTGAGGACAGAGGATTGCGTCGAGCAGCCAGTAGGCTGATCCGGCTTCGGCAAGATGCTGGACGCCTTCAGTATAGACGCATCCAGCGGACAATGGATGACGATAGAAAGTTTCGCTTCCTGTGAACTGGTCGAGGTCCTGCGCCTTGAGCGCAGTCGATGCAGCGGATGACATGAGAGTTTCCTGCGAAATGAAATGATTGACGAGATGGGGACCGGCCGCTTGCGCGGCCGGTCTGGCGCATCACGCAGCCTTCCTGCGCTTGGCCTTGGGGGCCTCTTCGCCCGCAGGCGCTTCCTCGGAAGCAGCTTCCGCCTTCGGCTTCCCGCGCGCGAGAATCTCGACCTCGCCGAAACCGGTGACGACGAACTCGATCGAGTAGCGCTTCTGGCCGCGCTCATCTTCCCAGGAGCTCGGACGCACCTGACCGACGAGCCGGAGACGCGTGCCCATCTGCACGGCCTTCTCGATCAATGCGACCTTCGCGGGCGCGAACACCACGACGCGATGCCAGTAGGTCTTCTCGTTCCAGTCGCCGCCCTCAGCTTTCCAGCGTTCGGAGGTGGCGAGCGAGATGATGGCGAGTTGTCTGTCACCCTTGATCGGTCTGATCTCGAGTTTGCCGACATTGCCGATGAGTTCGAATGATGCGCGGTCCATGATGCTCTTCCTTGTGATCCCGCGGGATCAGCCCCGCCGGGGTCGCGTTTGCGACGCCCCTCGGAAGCGGCCGGAAAGCAAGCGCAGCGGTGACCGCGCAAGGGGTTGGTGCGGCCTGCAGCGCCCCCCTCCTCCCTTGGGGGCGCGAAGCCTCGGCCCCTTGAGCGGGCATGCGCCGGACGCGTGATGGGCGTCACAAGCAAACGTGTCCCCGGGGGCTCCGCCCGGAACCAGGAAGATCAGCCTGGGGCTCCTCTAGACAAACGCGGGCAATGACTGTGCTAGAATGGACGCAAGACGAGGAGCGGCGCACGGCGATGGCCTCGACGACCCCTGAGCAGGGTGAGACAAGCGCAGGCGCATGGCCGGCAGAGCTGATCCGTGGGCACGCCGAGGGACATGCGCCACTGCTGATCGCACCCCGTCCAGGGCTGAAAATCTACAAGGTCATGAAACTCGAGCATGCGATAAACTCGATCGAAGGCGGCTATCTCCACTTCAACCGGGTCGACGGATATCGCGATTTTCCTGGAGCAGACGCAGAGGACGGGGCGCAACTTCCGCAGGACCGCGGAATCAATGCTGCAACGACATTCGAGAAAAGTCCCGACTTCTCGATTGCGGACTATTACGCCCGTGCGCGCGGTCGAACTTATGCCTCATGTTTCGCCGCAAGCAACTCGGATCACATCTGGGAAAACTACGGGACCGGCGGATCACGTGGAAAGATTGCTTTCGTATTCGACGCCGAGAAACTTCGCGCCCGGATCAATCGGACGGTCGCGGGCGAAACGTCTGCGCTCATGGTCAATGGCCAGCGATGCACTCAACTTTTCTCGGTCAATTCGGCGATGGTTGAGTACGTGGATCGGTCTTTTGCGCGCGAGAACCTCGACGTCTTCCCGAACCCGGTCCGGTACACGTTTATCAAAGACCGGGCGTACGCGAGCGAGGATGAGTTCCGCGTTGCTCTCTCGGCAATAGGCATGGGTCAATTCCGTCTGGCGAACGGATCGATCCTGACCTTCCCGCCAAGCTTGCAGCTGGCCTTCGATGTCCAGGA
Organism: Hyphomonadaceae bacterium; assembly: GCA_041398245.1. Lineage (GTDB taxonomy): Bacteria > Pseudomonadota > Alphaproteobacteria > Caulobacterales > Hyphomonadaceae > UBA7672. Next base: position 45,214 of record JAWKVC010000005.1, on the reverse strand, counting down.
GGCAATGAGCGACGGGACGATTGAAGCGAGTCTCCTTTCACCCGACGCGGACATCCCCGCCCTAGAAGCCGCGCTCATCAAGGCCAGGATCAGACCGCAAATGTCAGACGCTCCGCCGCGACAGGGATTGTAACCCGGAGAGCCAAGACCTCTTGGCTCGGGACGCAGCCTGGAGCCCGGCCACAAGAGCGGGTCGCCTTGATTGGCGGCCGTCCTGTCACGCGATCACACCCGTCACCACGCCGCTATTCGAACCGCTGTTCCCGGCGGTCGACCCGCTCTTCGCGTGCCGCTGCGTCGGCGATGTTCGCCTCAAGCTGCCTCACCGCGCTGGCAGCCCAAGCGCGGACGTCCGGATGGGCATGCGATGCCAGCGCAGCGACGCCATCACGACGGCGACGAAAAATGCTGGACAAAGGGCCAGAGAAAACGCCCCGAGGATAAAAATTCCGCTGAATCGCCGCCAGCACGGGAGCTTTGTCGGGCGCTCTGTCGATGAGCGCGATCATGACCGGATGGAGCTGCGACAATTCATCATTGTCGCCATGATCGTTCGCCGGCAGGGCCATGAGCGGAGCAAATTTGGCCAACACGGCAAACCGCTTACTAGGATCGGCCTCTGCCCAGGCGATGATCGCCGGCAAATCGATGCCCTGCAGCAGATCCTCGCGATGGTCAAAACCTTCGCGGACGAGGTCCTCAAGCGCTTTGCCCAACTCGCCGTCGAGAAGCAGCGCATCGAGCGCACGACAGGGCCTGGCCTTGACGATCGCCTGCGCATACTTGCGCCATTCGTGCCCGTAGGCTCGCCGTTCCATGCGTGCGCGCACAAGGCGCGCCATGAGGTCATAGGCAAGATCGACATACGCATCGGCTTTGAGAACCCGCCGAGCGAGATCAGCAAAACGGTTCGCCGCCACGTTGTTGGGCTTGGCCGAGAACGGATTCGCAGCAAGTAGTTCGGCGCCTGCCTGGAGTAGTTCGGGCGACGGGTCCGCCTTCTCGAATCTCAGGGCTATCTCCACAATCTCGATCGCGATGTCGTGGCCGCCCTGGGCGCTACCAAGCGCAACAGTGAGATCCGCGATACGGTTAGGACGCAGACCATCATCGGTGGAGATGCCGATCAGCGCGCGGAAGCGCTGGACCGGTGTGATCGCGCCAGCGAGGGCCGCGACGAGGCGGTCGACCCCGCGGCTGTCGAGCCCCGCGTAGCGCTGCAAGGTCGGCAACAGCTGGGCAAGCGCGGGATCAGCAGCTACGGCATCGAGCACCGCATCCACATCCCCGCGTGAGCGGGCGCTGAGCGCACGGACCGCCCCGCACAGCATGGAGTCGTCCGCCTTGTCGCGCGGCACGTCCTTGAAGGCCTGCGCCAATTGACGCCACATCGCGGAAGGAGACGAGGCTCCCTGCATGAGCCCTGTTCCGACTTGGTTCGCCCGCCCGAATCTTCCCGCCGCAAGGCGCGGAAGCACTCGCTCCAGCGTGGCCGGGTCAGCGGCAAGCTCCTCGCCAAGCGCGACCGCAGCGGCATTTGCGCGATGGTAGCGCCTGACTGCATCGCTGCCATTCGGCGCGGCGCTCTGGGAGGCGCCGTCACCCTCCTCGTCGTCATCGTCGGCGACGTCCAGATAGGACCATTCGTCGGCGCCCGCCACGACATCGAGGCGATCTTCAAGCGTCGCCGGCGCCCGCTCCGACAGAAGCGCCAAGACCTCCGCTCTCACGTCTTCGCCCAGCTCTTCCTCGTCGGACTTCGCAGCGACGCGAAGCGCGCGCCAGCCGGCCGGCCAATAGCCTTTGCTGAACAGTGTCCGTGCTGCCGCCAAAGCGTGTTCGGCGACGAATGGCACGGCAAGCAGCGACGGCAGCTCGGTGGCAAGCATGTCCTGGGCGCGCCGCCCGATGTCATCGCCGCGCGCGATGAGCCGACAAGCGAAAGCAATCGCGGCTGCATACCAAGCCGCTGTGTCGCCATAGGTCGTGGGCTGCCAGCCGAAGTCGCGGCGGCGCATCCCGAAGCTGAATTCGCGGCCACTCGAGAATTGGCCTGAATGCAGGAGTTCGTGCAGCGCATTGAGCGCCGCAGCTTGGTCGTCGGGGTCATCCGATGACGCCAGGCGTTCCGCAACTTCGATCCGCAGGGTGACCGGGGCGCGGGTGCCGGAGAGATGCAGCCAGAAGAGACCCTGGAAGATGTCGCCATCCCGCCACCCGCCTGACGTTTTGGTGGCCCGCTTCCACGCCACCAGCGTCTGAACACAGCGCTCGAACCAGACCGGCTCATATGCGAGCCCGTGGATGAGGCCGGTGAGATTGCCGTTGAAGCCGAAATGCTCGCCATCCGCTTTCCGCAGGATGACCTGAATGCGACCGAGCGCCGCCTCTGGCGCCGAGGGCGCGAGATACCCAAGACGTTCGCGGGACATCGTGTCGTCTTCCCTCATCTCGCCAATCAGGCGCGCGCTGAGCGTCGCGGCCCGGAGGTGATCATGAAGATAGCCGAGCCGCCTGCAGAAGGATGTCACGAGCCGAGCAGGCGCAGAGCCCGCGAACGCAAGCAGCGCGTCATCAGGCGTCCGGTCGATCTTCTTTTTCGCGAGGTGATTGGCAAGCGGGTGCGGAAGGAAGGCCCGCCATTTCGAGCGGGATTGGATCAGATCCCTATCGCCGAGGTCGGCGACGCGCGCGAACAGATCCGCCGACGTGTTGTTGCCCAGCTGTGCCAGGGCTGCGAGCTCGCTGTCGACCGTGATCGTCTCGCCGTCAAAGCTGTAAACCATCGAAACAGTCTGAGCAGCGGCGAGGAGCGCCGCGTCTGGAACATGTCGCTGATGGAACAGGCGGTTGATGAGGTCGTCGTTGGTCAGGGCCGACGCGTCGACATCACGCCCGATCGCATCGGCCAGCGCCAGAGCAACGCGAGCGTTGCCGTCCGAAATCTCCGCGAGCCGGCGCCGATCGACGTCGCTTAGATGCGCGTGGCGGGACCGGAGAAGCCGCTCCAGAACGGCATCAGACAGTCCGACGAGCCGGAAGACGTCAGTCTCCTCCGGTTGGTCCGCGCGGACATCATACTCAATGGTCAGGAGACGCAGCCGAGAGCCGTGAGCATGCACGGCCTGCGCGAGAGAATTGTGCAGATTGGGCGGGCAGTTGTCGATCACGACAACTACTTCGGAGACCGCCGCCTTGAGCTGCTCGATCAGCGCAAGCGGCGAAGGTTGCGGGTCGGCGCCAATATCGGCGTAGATGACATCGTCTTCACACAGCGCGTCGGCGCCGACACCGGGATCGAACAACGCCTCGGCGAAACGCGTCTTGCCCGTCCCGGACAATCCGACAAGGCGAGCCACCCTTCCCCGCTGCCTCAGGCGCTGGCGCACAACTTCAACGCCCTCGATCAGCGGCAGCTGCCGATCCCCGCCGCCGCCCTCGACAATCAGCGTCGTGTCGGCGTCGGCAAAGAATGGCTCACCGCTGACGGGCGCGCGCGACCACCGGCCATAGCTCTTCCAACCGCTCGGGGCGGCCCCAAGCCGGCTCTTGATCCACATCACCGCGCCTGCGTGTGCGTTCGCCCACGCGGCGATCTCGTCGCGCCCCAAAAAATCAAGATGGAGCCGCCCTTGTGGATCCTCGGCCGAGACGGCGCTGCGCATCGCCGCGCGGCGATCATCACGGGCGGACTTCGTGACGGATGCGCCTGAGCTTATGATCAGGTACGCGCCGCCGGCCGCAATCAGCTCGACAATCGACGGCCTAAGGACGCCATTCGGGCGCATCTCGTTAGCGATGCCAGCCTCACCCAGCGCAGGCTTCTTGACCTGCAAGCCCCCGAGCGAGCGCGCCAGATAGCCGCCCTGCGGCAGAGGGGCCGGCGTCTCGACAACGACATCCAGGCCGCCGTCCGGCGCATCCTGATTTCCCCCTGCTCTGACGCACGTAGCCGAGAACCCCGCAGTTCTCGCCTCGAAACGGCATAGCAGCGCGACCAAGTCGCGAAGGTCGGCATCGGATAGCGCCGCGATCTCGTTCGCTCCGACTGACAGAAGAGGGATCATGCCGGCTCCGAGTAGAAAAACGGGCCATTCTGAGCCGAGTCTCGACCCACCGCGAGTCTCGTCAGCAGGCGGATGCTAGCCCTCCGGGATCGCACAAGCCCTTCGGAAAGTCGACGGGTTCGCAGTGCTCGAATATCGTCTTAGCCTGGCCAGCGAGCCCGCATTCGATCGGACGCGCGGCCACGCGGCGGGAGGGGACACCTTGGCTTTGGCAGCAGCGACCAACGTCGCGCCAGCGACAGATCCGTTCTTCGAAGTGATCCATGAGCCCGAATGGAACGCCTGCGTCGGGAGCCAGGGTGACGAGCAGAACTACGTGGATGGATACATGGAAGCTGCCGTCGAAATCGTTTCAGCCCTCCTCGACAAAAAGATGATCGGGAGTCGCGATACCCTAGCGATGCCCATACTCTACAACGCCCGCCATGCGATTGAGCTTTCGTTGAAATTTGCGATAGGGCGATTGAATCGGATGGGAGCTGTCCATGTTCATCGGCAAAACCATGACATTCTATCTCACCTGAGCCATCTCGAATCGGCGCGCATTGGCGACGAGGAAATCCGGTCCCTTGTCACCCAGCTTAAGCCATTCGTCATCAGCCTCGCAAAGATCGACCAGGACGGCCAGGAGCTTCGGTACGCGAAGAATGCGAACGGCAAGCGGAGCATGGCAGGGATCGCAATCGTCAACCTTCCACACATCCGGACAAGCCTTGTAACGTTGAAGGGCGTACTTGAACGCTTGAAGTATCGCATACTCGACTACGAGCGCGAGCGTTCGTCCGGAACGTTCACGAACGAATGCTCGCGGTCGGACCTCAAGATTATCGCGGCAATGCTGGGCCCACACGCCAGCTGGGTGGAGCCGACATTTCTGCAGAGGAAGGCAGCTGTGCAGACTCGCTTTGGCCTCGGCAGCCGAAAGTTCTCGATGGCCGTGGACAAGATCAAAAAATCCCGCGAACTCGCGGTCCTTGTGAACATTGAAACCCCACTGCTTCACATCAGTGACGACAAGGCTCTTTTTGCGATCGGAGAATGGGCGAAACGAAATCCGACAAGACTGGCCAATCCGAAGCACCTCGGACTCGACTTTTTCGAGCGAGATCCGAAGGCGATGGAGGACCATCGTCGCAACACGAAGGAGTTGAACGATGCAATCACCAATGGCCTGACGCTGGAGGAGCAGTCTGACATCGAAGTCCTGTTCTATCTCGGGCGAGATCGAGAGCATGGCGAGGAGTACGATGGATGGGTGGTCGAGACGATCGCAAAGCACTCCGTCGCGCCTTCCAGGTGGGAAGGCGTACATCACCTGATGTCGAAGACCAGCCTGCAGGAGTGCGTTGTGAAAGGCGCCACAATCGCCGGGCGGCCCAGTCTGGCCGCGAAACTACTCTTGATCCAGCGACCCGTGCTGCAACCACCGTCTGATGCGATCGACCACTTGCGTAGATTTCTCCTGTTGATCCGAGCGATATCCCGTCAACTGACGAGCCGGGGTTGACGAGAGCAAGTGGGTTGATCTGTCGACGAACGGAGACAGGGATGTTGGGCGCAGCCGTTTCTTGAAGACGCTCGGCGTAGAGGGCGGTTTCGGCCGCGCCGTCCGTATTGAAGTTGTCCTAGCTGGCAACGCCAAACCGCCGCCCGAAGAAGTGCTGACCTATGCACTTATGAATGGCTGCGCGCACGTTGAACAACTCCACCTATCGGCTCGATAGCGGCGGTTGGCCTCACGCGAGCCGCAATCCGCGTGAGGCCGATGCACAGCATTACTCTGCAGCCACCGCCGGCGGCTTAATTGTGGAAAGACCTTTCTCCGTCAGTTCGAGCGATCCTGCCGCCACCGGAGTGACGAGAATTTCCGGCAGGTATCCACTTCCTTCGAAGAGCGTGGCGACCTTGGCCGCAAGCTCGTCCTTGCGGAGTTTTGCATGCGCCTTGAGCGCATCCTCGCGCGCCCTGCTGCTGCGCTCTGCCATACCGGGGGCATCTGACACCGACGCAAGCAGGGTCGATTTTGGCAACCGGACCCAGAAATCGATTCCAGCAGTCCAGAAGGCCCGCATGTCGATGTCCAAGTGCTGGGCAAGCCGATCGGCTATGACCTGCTTCCTGAGGTCCGCCGGGGAAGTGTCCTCGTGAGCCAGGTCAACCGAAACGGCGACAAGGATGGCAAGAACAGCCAGCAGCCTCTCTCTGGAAAGACCGAGCGCCCAGTCGAGCAACTCGATTTCATCCGCCGGGAGACGCCCTTCCATCTCCGCCCACGCATCCTGCAGCGCGGGCAATTCATCGACTTGCCTGAGCTGCGCATTGATGGAGACGCCGATCATCTCGGAATGGTGAACTGCGCGAAGCGCCATGGTCGCTACGCAAACGGCCAGCGCGATATCTGGGTCGCCTGACAGAGCCAATCTCACCGCTCGCGTTCGCGCCAATGTGAGGTCCCTGTTCACTGCTTTCGGCAAAGCGCTGACGCGCGTCGGCGCCACGTCCTCCGAGCTAGCAATGCTTTCGGCGCCATCATCTCCTGCCCTGCGTTGCTTCAGGAAGGCTTTGGCGCGATTCTCGTCTTCGTTGCGAACGAGTCCCTCGCTTGCCGAGATCGAGCCGTCGCGATCAACCGACAGAACTACCCCGGCGAGTTGCTTCACCTCGAGACTCCAGTAACGACCGGCCTGACGAACGAGCTCGTAGGTTGCCTCGAGATCATCACGTATCGACCACCGTGGATCGTCGTCGATCGACGACGCATCGAGTTCGGCGTCGAGCTTCTCGATCTCACCAGAAATCCTATCAAGCTCCGCTTGTTCTTCGAGCGTAGGATCACGCCATTCAGGATGAAACCGGACTGAGGACAGCCCTGTTCCCCGACCTTCGCCCAAATGGACTTCAACCCAGCTCCACGCGTCCTTCAGCCAAGACGCACGCGAATCTTCAAGCTTGTCTTCAGCAAGCTTGGTAAGAAGCGCCGGGTTGTCGATGAAGACGGCGTCAGCGTCGAAGAGGTCGCGCACGAGTTTCCCGCCCGAAGCCTCGTAGGCATCGAGGCCAACGAATACGGCGAGACGGTCTGCGGTACGAACCCGGCCATCCATTAGCCGGGCGCGAACGGAGCCCGCGTGCGTGATCGGCTTTCCCATGCTGCGGTAGACGGCCTCTTGCTGACCGTGATCCTCCACCAGGCAGAAGGCGCGCGCCACATCGAGCGTGACATCGCCCTTCTTCCAGGCTGCTTTGATCTTCGGCGCCAACCCGGACAGAGCGAGCCGCTGATCGACATGCCGGCGGGTCACACCGAAACAATTGGCAACCTCGTCGGGGGATTTGCCTTCAGCTACCAGCGCCGCGAACGCATCGACTTCGTCGATCGCGTCCATTTCGTTGCGATGGATGTTCTCCATGAGGGAGACTTCCCGCCCCTCTTCCAATGCCACAACGTTGCACGGCACGAGGAAGTCCCTGGCGATGACCTTGTCGCGCGCAAGCTTCTTGAGCGCAGCGAGTCTACGCCCTCCGGCATCGACTTCGAACGTGCCTTCGGAAGAAGGGACGACGCAGAGGTTCTGGAGCAGACCGCGCGACGCGATCGACGCCGCCAGGGCGTCAATGTCCGGCTTACGGTCTTTCCTGCGAACGTTCCGTGGGGAAGCGACAAGTTTGTTGAGGGGGATCAATTGAATTGATGACGATTGAAGAGACATGGGACGCTCCAAAGAGCTTCCCGGCGGCAGAATGCGGAGCCGGGGCCGCTTGCGCGACCCCGCTCGACAACGCCTGCCGGTTGAGCCTGCCGCTCAAGGGCGGAGAGCACAGCGTCCCTTGAACGGCGGGCGCGGCAGGCGATGGATCACAGCGCGCACGGCCTCGCCGCCTGGGTGCGGCGGCAACCAATCCCAACGTCTTGCGGTCGGCAGCGCAAAGGAAGATGTCGACAACAGCCGCGCAGACATCGAGCGCCTGAGATACCCGGCGCAGCGGCGGGTCCGCACCGCGTGTCTGTGAATGCCACGTTTCAAGGGCCGATTCGAACAGGATCTATGAAGTATGTCCGGCTCGACAATGTCGGTAGACGCAAAACGGCAGGCCCATCTAGACGCACTCAAACCGCGCGTAATTTCTTAATCGCTGAGGCTCGGCCGACGACTCTTGCGTCATCCACGAAACCGCAAGAACGAGCACCGCATTCACATGAAGAAGCGAACTTGATACGGAGCGCTGCCCAGGATTGGCATGCGCTTAACTACACGCGCCAGAACGCGGGCGAAGCTCATGGTCACTGGCGATGGATCATAGAGCGAGTCGTTGTTCCAGTTCATCTTTGAAAGAGCCAGCGCCGAGCGCGCGTTGTCGTCCCAGGGGCCGTGACCGGCATGCCGAACTAGCCGTATAGGCCGCGGCGTTCCCTTCTTTCCTTGGAAATAGGGATTTGAACCGGCGATCCCGCGCACATCCCCGTGAAGCCAGAGCAGACAATCTCGGGGGCTGATCTCTAGGAGCGTACCGCGTTCGACGGGGTATCGTGCGGCGATGGCCTTCGCTCCCGCTGCTTTGCTGACGGGCGGATCGATCTTCACACCGCGCCACGGCACATTGTCGACGATCTGCAGCAGATCGACGGACTCACACAGATGAAGAGCCTCCATGCATCCTTCGATTTCTTCCTTTTTGAATTCCGTCGACTTGTGAACGACCATCCGCAGAGGAGATCGCCCTGCGTGGCGTCTGCGATAGAGATCGAGCGAGCGCGTCATGACGCGGAACATCTCGGCTCGTGACAGATAGGGGTTGTCGCGAAGCACTTCGACCTCGCGCGCATCGTAAGCTACGAACTCGAGGCCCGAGCCGTCTGCGTCAAACACTTGGCTGCAGCAGGTGACGAAGCGAGCGCCCGCCGCAGATGGTTCTGCCCGGACGGCGTAGGAAATTCCGATGTAGGCCGTCTCCGGGTCGGTCTCAGCAAGTTTCCACGGGACACCGCCAGCCTTGGCGTAGATCGCAAGGCCGATGCGCCACATGACGCTTGCCCGGCAACTGTATGACACTGCGCTGTGTTCAAGGACGATCTGCAGCGGAACGGCGCGCGTCGCGGTCACGGCCTTGAGGTGGTCATGGAGATCGAAATCATCGAACTCCGTGCCCTTGAACCCCCTGCTCCAGCGCGTGGGCAGGTAGACGAACACGACGTCGAACTCAGAGCGGCGCGCCTGCAGGTTCTGGAGCTCCCGCAGCAGGCGGTCTGACAGCGTAACATGCGGCGCGTTCGACATCTCGATTTCTGCCTCAAACTCCTTGTCGAGTTCGACCCTGCAGGACTCGTTAGCCGGCACGACCTGAACCTTGAAGACATTCTCGAAGCCGGGCCAGTCGGGGAGGTATTCCTTCCTCTCCTTCGGCGTCTGCTTCTCCTTCAGCTCACGCAGAAAGCCATTCAGCCGCCTGCTCTCGCCAAACGGCGCGATCGTGGCAATGCGGATGGGCGATGGAACGAGCTGGCGGGAATAGGGTCCGAACTCGATCAGGCCTTCTAGGGGATGCAGATGAACATCCGAAGCCCGTTCGGAATGGAACGACAGCTTGGGTTCTACGAGCTTGATGTGACGCGCGAGCGAAGACGTCATGGGCTGAGCCGTCCTGAGAATGCATTTTCCGGGCTGAGAACGAACACCGCATCGACGCCGGTTGTGAGATTGAGAGCGCGCAGGCTCGCGCCCGAGGCGGCGAGAAACGTTGACCAGAAGCTGATGAGCCCGTTGGCCCTCTCGTTGTAGCGATTGAAGGTCTTCTCCTTGATGAAAGCGGCCGCAGCGGCCCGGCCTTCCTCCGTGATGTTCAGCGCGATCGGGCGCGGATCGATCACCAGCCACAGCCTTTCGTCCGCCCATTCGAGCTGGAGCATGACGCCTTCGCGCCAGGACACGTTGGCTGGCGCCGACAATTTTCCGCCCAGCGTGCCGGCGACTTCGCGCAGCTGCTTCAGCTTGGCGTCATCGGGATTGCGGGGATAGAGAATGTCCCTACTGCGGCGATGCAACAGCTCGAGCCCGTGGTGCCGTGCGAGCGCCCGCGACAGGGCGCTCTTGAGCAATCCCCTCTCCTGGGAGTCGTACCGCAGCCGGCGAGGCTCGATCGAGTGCAGGTCAATCGTGCGGATGTTGAACGGGCCAAACGCGCGCCGAATGTCGCCCTCCGTTCCGAAGGCAAGCACGCCGCGGCGCGAGCGCGTGGCGAGGATATCGACACCAGCGGCGGCAATTGCCGCTGTTATGTCGGCATGCCCCCCGATATCGCAATCGACGCGAAGACAGCTGACGGGCGAGGTCACAACGGGGACGGCGTTCAGGCGAAGGACAGGATAGCTCGACTTTCCGGCCGGCTTAGGGGACGGGCTCCAGATCGAACGTTCAGCGCCAAACTTGTCCAGTTCCGTCGTGTCGAGGTCCGGCAGGATGCGGACAAGATCTCGCAAAGCCTCATCGAAGTTCTCGACCCGGACCAGTCCGCCATCAATGCCCGCGGCAGCGGCCTGCGTCAGCAGGTCCGGCACGGCGGCCGGCGGATCCCCCTCGCCACGATGCAGCCAGAACAGCCCGGCGGGGAAGCTGCCGCCCTGACGCACGGCTTCACGCAGGGTATCCATGATCGAGTCGTCGCGACCGCTGTATCCGGCGATCACAAGGCCGAAGCGTTTTGCGGCTTCAACAAGACTCTGCCGGAGCTTCACGTCCTGGGTAAGCAGTTCGTCCGAGGTGTTCTTCAGCCGCCTCGACCTGAAGTCGCCGTGCAGCTTCATCTCGATCGGCCATTGCCCCTGTGCCATGGCCTCAAGGCCGACATCGGGGGCGTCGAGCGCCGCAGTCGTGAGGTCTTTTGTGCTGCCGTAGATGCGCGCGCAGGCGTCAGCGATGAGAGCGTCGAAATTTGTCGTCCAGACCAGATTGAGGCGCTTGGCGCGCATCAGCGTCGCCAAGGCGAGGTGACCGTAGGATGGCTTGCCCCGGGAGATCCTGGCGTCGATATAGGTGCGGCGATCCCGTTCGTTCGGATAGGCAGCCTCGAACAGAGCAGCATACTCATCGACATGTCCAGGCGCGGGGTAATTCCCGCTGGCGTCAATGAAGTTCTGAAGCTGAGCTCTCACCGCCGGATTGGTCAAGTCACGGACGGTCCCAGGAGCAACACGCCGTTGCGTGACGTAGAGTTGTTGCTTGAAGTCCCAGATCATGTCGCTAGCGGTGGGGATGCCGGCGGATGCGGACGCGCCCGCTCCTAGAAGCCACATGATTTTTGCGCCGCGCATCGCAAAGCGGCGCGCAAAATCGTCAGCAGTGATCTCTGAAAAGCTCATTGCCCTGCCCGAACACCAATTGCGTTGGATAAGCGTTTAGTGATTCAATTTAATCGACAATGCGCGAACCCGTCGGTGCCTTGTGCATCACGATGGGTATGGTGTGAGCATCTTTGCAGGGAGGGCGCGCCAGCGAGTGGCTGCAGCGGGAAGCCGTCCATACGCCTCAACATGTCCCGGCCGAATTGACATGCTGTGATCCGGCAGCCGGACACGTCGGCCTGTTCCCGTTCGACCTTGATTCAATTGCCGAAATCTTGACGGTCGGAGGCTTGTCGCATGACGGCCTACATGAGGTCGCAGATAGCGCCTCCGCCAAAGGCGTCTTGTTCATCGCGCTTGAGGACGAAACAGGCGTCGCTAACCCAGTCATCTGGCCGAAAATCTTCGAGCAGAACCGCCGCACCGTTCTCGGCAGCCGCATGTTGAGGGTCGATGGCCGCATCCAGCGTGAAAGCGACGTCGTCCACCTGGTCGCGCTGCTTCTCTGTGATCTGTCCGCGCGCTTGCAGGCAGTGGCGATCGGGACGCTTCGACGTGGCGATGACGGCCATCATGGCGGGTCGGGCGTCGACAGCCGCTCTAAGCCGACAGCGACGGTTAAGCCGCGCGACACCTACATTCCGGACCGGTCGCTTGAGGCCATCAGGCTACGCAGCCGCGACTTCAGTTAGAGCGATAGCCTGACGGCTCAATCATCTCCCGGCCAGGCGACCGAGTTAAAACGCGCGTACTGCTTGGCGGCGTAAGCAGGATCCACCATGTGTGCGAAAGCGAGCAGGCCTTTGATGTGCCTTTCCATGCCGATCGAGGACGCAAAGCCTCGCGTCGTCTGATGCTTGAGCGGCCCGATGGACGCCTTCGTCAGCGCATAAAGATGAGTCTCGAGATTGTTACGAAATTCGCGCGAGAGCCTTGGCTCATCCCGATCGACAAGCAGTCCCAGGACGATCTTCCGTGCGCCGGGTGGAATGATCGACGTCTTCTGCTCGTTGGACGTCAGGCCCTGTTCGAGGAGCACTTTTGCGACATCCCTGGCAAGGTCCGCGACTGTTTTCCGGTCGACGGGAAGCTTGGTCGAAAACGCGAGGTCGTCTGCATAGCGCGTGTAGACCCAGCCACGACCTGTCGCGAGCGTCTCCAGCGTCGCGTCCATCTTGCGGACAGCCAGATTGGCGAGCATCGGGCTGGTAGGCGCTCCTTGTGGGAGGTGGCCTTCCGGCCGCTGCGGGTGAGGCATGGAAGGCGTCTGCGCAGGTCTATTCCCGGTCTCGGGCAATCGGGTGCAAATTCGCGCGAGTTGAAACGCCACGAGCCTCGAATAGCCGAGCCCTTCAAACATCTCGAAGACCGAACGCTCGGGGATCGCCTCGAAGAAATTTTGCACGTCCATTTTCAACAGCCACCCGCAACCGGCATGTCGCACGGCGGCGCCAACGAGATTTCGTTTGGGAGCGAAGGCGAAGCTTGCCGGATGAGGTTCGATGACGTTCAGGATGTTCTGCGCGATCCAGCGTTGCGTCCGCATCAGGTGAGGCTTTGGAACGCAGATCGTACGAAAGGCGCGCGCCGGTTTGGGACGACCGGGCGCCGCTGTCTTCTTCACCTTGAACACCCGGTAAGCGTCTTCGTTTCGATCGACAGTGAGCCGAAGGTCGCGGCCCGACACGTCAGTGAGGTGTGCCAGATGACCAAGGGACAGAACGACAGGGAGGTCGCTGTTGACTGCCTTGATCCGGTCGCGGGTCGCCTTGGCCGCCGCCACGACTGCAGCTGACACGCCGGCGGCCGCCGCGTCCCTAGTATAGGTCTGAGAGTCCCAAGGATGCAGCATCTACCTTCGACTGGGAACGAAGTTCGGCGCTTCGGCCTCAAAGGAGTCCCCGACAGTCCGAAGCCTGCGAGGTGAGGTCGAAGCGCCCAACTTGTAATCGTGGGCTCAAACAGCGGCGAACGGAACCCGCTCGCCCGACGACGGAAAACCGCCGACATGGTCGCCTTGCGGCGACGAGATCTAGATCACCCCTCCTGGAACTCTCAGACTCACAGGATAGTACGGCTTAGGATTCGTGGGAATGGCTGGACGCGTCCGTTCAACCGACGTGCCTGCCCGGACAAGCTTCTGCCCAGCATTGGTGAGCCGGCCGCGCGCGTCGAGCAGCCCCGTGGTCGTTGCGCGACGCCGGATTCTCGTGACGTCCGATACCGACAAGCCGATTTCCTCTGCCACGGTGTAGCTCGCCTCCGGCAGCCATCTGCCGCGAATCGCTGTCAGCGCTAGGACAAGATGTGCGTCCCGCGGCGGCAAATCCGGATCCAGCTCGACGCCGACATTTTCGGATGCTGATTCTGATAAGTCTCGCGCTGGTCTTCAGGCCGAACGCAGCGCGCAAATCCTCAGGCGCATGTCCTTCGTAGAGCGCCCGCCACCGATTCTTCGCCCTGCCCCGGCTGACGCGCAGAAAGAGCGGCGTGTTGTTAGGAATGCGATAACTGAATGCGACAAGTGCTCCCGATCCATTGTAGCCAAAAGGGTCGTCGCCCCTCTCTTCGGGTCCTTCGCTCTTGATGAGGTCGGACCACCGGGCCTTCATCTTCTTCGAGAACGTGAAGATTGTCGGGGCGATTCTGTCGACGTGGACGGCCGGGGAGAGACGATGACGCTTGACCTGATCGATCCCGGATTGCGTGCCAACAGCGGCAACCACCGCGAACGAAACGCGCTTGCCTGACACCCATGACTTCACGGTCGGCACATTCCAGAACTTGTCGAGCATCGAGCAAATGCGCGCGCCTGATCCGATGAAGTCGGTGACGATGACAAGAAGCCTGATCGGCGCCTTTGCAGACCGGATGCGATCTGGTCCGGGATGGTTTGAGAATATCGCTCGGTTGGTCTCGATCACTGAAGAAATGATCGACGATATCGAGCCTTCGCTCCCGATCCTGGCGGACCCTCTCACCGTCTTGATCGCCACCGGGCCTTTCAATCCAACCGCTCGTTGGCGTAGTCGGCCCGTCGCGTCGGGGACGGATTGAATATCAAATGCGTACTTCTCGTCGAACTCGCGTTCGGTGTAGAGGCCGACGCGATGGCCCTGACCCTCGGCGATCTGGGCGATTTGACTCAGCAGACTTCTGATCGACGTTGCGACCTGCTCTTCATTCACGAGCAACATCGCGTCGAGAAGCCTAGTGGCGTACTGGCGCTTTCCTTCCGAGAACTGAGCCACCCAGGCCTTGCCTGTCGCGGTTTGCGAAAGTCGGTCGTCCGACATCAAGCGCTCCCGGGCGATACGCAATGACCGCACGGTGCGGAAAGTTGCAGACCCCATGAGGAAAAACCAGCCTTTCCCGATCCGCCGACAACCCGCAATGCGCCGCGTCTGACGATTGGATCCCGAGGATCCACTTCCCCACACATCTAAGCCTTCGAGCCATTGCGGAGCTCTTTCGGAATCTGGGAGAGAATGTAGGTTGACCGCAAGGGCAGAGGCGCAGATTTTTCGGGGGCAGCCATGAGTGACTTCGACCAAACACCGTTCCCCGACGTCGGGCTTGCGGAAAATCCAGAGCCGCGCTGCCCGTGCGTCCTCCTGGTCGATACATCGTCTTCGATGGGCGGACAGAAGATTGACCAGCTCAACGCGGGACTACGCACGTTCGCCGAGGAACTGCGCTCGGACGCAATGGCGTCAAAACGAGTCGAGGTGGCCGTCGTCGGATTCGGCCCCGTGCGCGTGCTCTCCCATTTCGAAACGGCCGATACCTTCATTCCACCGCACCTCGAAGCCAATGGCGACACGCCCATGGGTGCCGCGGTCGCTGAGGCTGCGCGCCTGATCGCGGAGCGCAAGCTGGTACTGCGCGCAAACGGCAATACGCCGTACAGGCCGTGGGCGTTTCTGATCACCGACGGTGAGCCGACCGACGATATTTCGTCAGCGAGGGCGATGATCGCCGAAGCGGAGGCCAACAAGTCCATCGTGTTCTACGCGGTGGGCGTGGACAACGCCAATCTCGACAAGCTCGCTATGTTGAGCGTCAGGCAGCCGCTAAGACTGAAAGGCATGTCCTTCCGCGAGCTGTTCGTCTGGCTGTCAAATTCACTGAAGACCGTCTCCCGTTCGCAGCCGGGAGAAAAGCCGCGCCTGGCGAACCCGGCAGCGCCGAACGGCTGGGCTGAAATCGACTGACACATGTGGCGGTTTGCATCAGCGGTCGCCACAGGGACCTCGCATGTCCGCGGTAGCCTGCCCTGCCAGGATCGCGTTGCGTGCAGGGCACCTAGGGACAACGCAATCATCATCGTGGTGTCGGACGGGGCCGGGTCGGCCCCCAAAGGGGAAGTCGGCGCCGAGATAGCGACCACGGTGTTCTGCGAAAGCATCGAGGCACAGCTCAATGCCGGCGACAGCTTCCATATTGAACAGGCCATGCACGCGGCGATTGCAGATGTGATCGCGGCCGTAAGACGCCGGGGAAAAGAAGACGGCTTCCCGTCCCGGGACTATGCCGCAACCCTGCTGGCTTTCGTGCAGGACGGAGATACGGCCGCCGCCGCCCAGATCGGCGATGGCGTGATCTGCCTCTCGGACGCGGCAGACAGCTGGAGCTGGTTCGAGTGGCCGCAGCGCGGCGAGTACGCAAGCTCTACCTATTTTCTTACAGATGAGGGCGCCGCCGAGCGCTTCAGGGTCGAGCGGCTATCGCCTGCTCCCTCGGCTGTCATCGCGATGACGGACGGGCTTGAACCGCTGGCCCTCAACTATGCAACCCGCACCGTGCATCATGAATTTGCGGTCCCGCTCATCAAGCGGCTTCGTGAGTCGACCGCTACGGGTGAGGACCATGCACTGTCGGCGTCGCTCGCAACTTTTCTGTCGCTCGACCGGATAACGTCCAGGGTCGATGACGATCTGTCGATCGTCCTGGCCTACCGGCAAAGCGACTAGGCCGATGGCCACGTTCACCGGCACAATCAGAGGACGCATCGTCCTGGGCCGCGAGGTGGCAAAGGGCGGCGAAGGTCGAATCCATGAGGTGGAAGGCGATCCGTCTTCGCTCGCGAAAATCTATCTGGCTCCGCCTACGCCCGAGAAAATCGCAAAACTTCATGCGATGCTGGAAGCGCTGCCGACTGTGAAGGCCGGTCTCGCGGCCTGGCCGACGGAGCTCATCCTCTCCGGCGCAAGCGTCGTCGGCTTTCTGATGAGCCGGATTTCCAACAAGCAGGATGCGCACCACCTATACAGTCCGAAGAGCCGTGCATCGGCGTTCCCGGAAGCCAACTTCAAATTTCTTCTGCACGTGGCCAAGAATCTTGCGAGCGCGTTTGGCGCCGTCCATGCGCTCGGCGTAGTGATCGGCGACGTCAACCACGGAAGCACGCTGGTCGGAACGAACGGCACCGTCTCGCTCATCGACGCGGATTCCTTTCAGTTCACGTACCTTGGGCGCACCTACCCCTGTGACGTCGGCTCGCCGCTCTACCTGCCGCCGGAGCTGCAGAGCCAGTCCCTGAGGGGGAGGGTGCGGGACATTCAATCAGATCATTTCGGCCTCGCCGTGCTTCTCTTTCACCTGCTCTACATGGGGCGGCATCCCTTCGCCGGCGTCTACTCCGGTCCGGACGAGATGCCGATCGAGAAGGCGATCGCACAGAGCAGGTTCGCGTACGGCCGTGACGGTGACCGCAGTCGCATGAAGCGTCCGCCCGGAACGCTGAAACTTGAAACGCACGGGTCTCAGCTCGCGGAGCTGTTCGAGCGCGCCTTCGCGGCGCCCAAGCCCGCATCGCCTCGTCCGGCGCCGCGAGAATGGGTCGATGCGATTACGTCTCTGTCCGGAGCGCTCGTCACCTGCGGCGAGTCGTCTGCGCATCACTATCTCAAGTCCCTACCCAAATGCCCCTGGTGCGAGCTGGAAGCAGTCGCTCCGATCCGCCTGTTCGGACACAAGTTCACGGCCGGATCCGGGGGAACCGCCAATGTGGAGGCGTTGTGGTCGGCCATCGCTGCAGTCTCCCCGCCTCCGCCCGCTTCGGATCCGCGCTCGCGAGACTATCGGCCGCGTCCCGTTCCCGCGGGAAAGCCGGGGCGTTCGTTCATGAAGGTCGCCGCGATCGTCCTCGTCGTTGTTGGCCTCGTGGCCTTCCAAGCGGCCGGGCTTGTCGGCGGGGCGATCCTGGCCGCGGTAATGTGGCCCAGGATTGACGCCTCCAAACTCGCCGCAGCGCAGGCTTCGCTTCAAAGCGCGACCGGCAGAACGATGGAGCTCTGGGCGCAATGGGACGCCAAAGCGAAGAACAAGGATTTTGAGCGGAAGCGCGATGAGCTCTCGAAGTCCGCAAACATTCTGCGTCATCTTCACACCGAACGGGCGCAAGCGCTTCAGTCGCTTGAAGCGCGCAAGCGGGAGCTACAGCTCTCGAAGTTCCTCGACAGGTTTGAGATCTCGAAGGCGAACGTGCCGCTGATCGGCGCCAGCCGCGCCGCGACGCTTGCCTCTCACGGCATTGAGACGGCGGCCGACGTCGAAACTTACAAGGTCGAAGCGATCGCCGGCTTCGGACCCCGCATGGCGGCAAATCTGGTCGAGTGGCGTGAGAAGCAGAAGCGGCAATTCCGCTTCGACGCCTCCCAGCCGACCGATCCGCGTGAAATCGCCGAGGTCGAGCGGCGGATCTTCGAGAAGCGTGTGAAGCTGGTGAAGGAACTCGAGGCGGGTCCCGTTCAGCTTCGCCGCTTAGCCGCCGAGACACTCGATGCCCGCCGCAGGCTCCTCCCCGCTCTTGAGCAAGCCCTTGCAGCCGAAGACTTGGCCTACCGTGCCGTTACAGAGGTTTGAGGCCTCGCCACATCGGCCAACGGCTGCGGTAGTGCCCGATAGACGTTGGCTTCCTTGGGATGAGCAAGACATCGAGCTTTGGCTGGAAAAGATCAGGGCACCGCTTGAAGAGGTGAAGGCGCTGGTCAAGATAGGACACGAGGCAACTCCTCCCGAGTCTTGGTCTGAGGGAGTGACGATCTTTTTCAATCCCAACGGCGACCACGCCGTTGCCCCGAAACTTGCTTCCCGCCAGCTGCAGATACGTCTGCGATGATGACATGGTCCGGCCGTATGTGACGGGCTTCCATCCGGTTGCTTCACGGATGCGCGTGTTTCCGATCAAGCGCGATGAAGAGGCGGCCGATCCAGGCTAGATCACGGATACTCGGTGGGCTTCGCGTCCGTCTCTGGTGGGCATGCTGGCTACATCGCAGAACTCGCTGGGAGCTCAACCAGCTGCAACATCGTACCCACTAGATTCCTACGAGCATTCCGACACGGCCAAGCACTTCCTCGGCCGACGTGACGCCGAAATACCGCCCATCGTAGGAGTCGGCGGTGTCTCCAAGAAGAAGCACCTCGGAGGCGCTCAGACGTCTGCAGCCCTTCCACGACGGCAACAGCTTTCCAGAACGCGACGTGGTCTTCGCCGTCGCCGCCAGCGACCCGTTCACCGTGACGCGCTCTCCATCACGGCACACCGTATCACCTAGACCGGCCACAACTCTTTTGATGAGCAGCTTGCCGAGCGGAAGTACGCCGCGCCGGTCAAGATCTCCCGCTAGCGATGCCGAGGGACGAACCGCAACGCGATCGCCTGTGCGCCATGTCCCCTGCTCTATGCTGTATAGTCCGGTTGGAGCACTCGCTGTCGTGTTCCAGACGAGGCGTGCCGAACTCGCGTTTCCCGTGAAGCAGAGCATCGCGATAGCGGCCGCTGCGACAATCAAGATCACGAACCGTCCACCCATACTCAGGTTAGCGACGCGGTGCGGCGCGCGCTGACGCGGCGTGTGACGGCAACGTTGTCATTCCCCTGCGTCGGGAGCCGCGCCTCTGCTACTCCAGCTGTGTGAGCCGGTCGCTCCGGCGGCACGTAGATTTCCCGGAAACACGGATTGCGGACCGGGTCGAAGCACGACCTGATCCAGTGCAGCACCGGCTGACTGGCCTCCATGTTCCGCGCGCGCTCGGTGTAGGTCAGCCAGAAGCGCACTGTTGCTAGCGGCTTGATGTGCGTCAGCGGCGTCAGCCTATCTTCAAACTGGGAGACGTAGCTGGGCAGAACCGCAATGCCCGCCCCGGCCGCGCATGCTTCCATGAGGACAGTGCCAGCATCCGTTTCCATCGTGTGGGGAAGGATTGCGCCCCAAGCCGCAGCGTCCTGTCGCGAGCCTTCCGGCTGGTACACTTCTCCCGACAGCCTCAGGCATTTGTGCGCCTGCAGATCCGCCATCTGACGAGGTTCGCCGTGCCGCGCGAGATAGCTCGGCGCTGCGTACAGAATGTAGTGCAGCCATCCAAGCTGACGCGAGACGATGTTGGCGGCTGTTGGTTTTTCGAACTGGATTGCGATGTCGCCATCACCTTCGGCCAGGTTAGGCGTCGTCGGCAGAACCCTGATGAACAACCTGACATCGGGCTCAAGCTGCAAGAGTTCAGGCAGGCGTCGCGCCAGCCAGTAACTGGCGATGCCCTCGCGCGCGCAGATCACGAGTTGGCCCGGGCCGCTGTCGTTGGCACGGTCAATGATGGTCTGAACGGAATCGGCCATGCTGCGTGCTGTTCGCAGGATGTCTTCGCCAACGGTTGTCAATTCGAGCCCCCGGTTCGATCGGTCAAACAGCTGGTGGCCCAGCGTGCGCTCGAGTTCAGCAAGATCGTTCGACACTTTGGTATAGCTCCGGCTTAACGCCTTCGCAGCGGCATTGATGCTGCCTGTGTCAGCCACAGTCTGGAAGACCTTAAGCCGATCCCAATCGAGCTTCACCCCACCCACGTTCGCTCCTTTTCAGCGACCCCATAGCCAAAAAACGGTGAAGCGAACCGGCGCCGTTTGCGCCTAAGCCCATGCTCGTCAACTCGCTGAGTGGTGCGATGAGCCGGTCCGTCCCCCCGTTAAGACATTATCCAAGCAAGGCCCGGACCAGCTTCGCTTTTTGGCGCGCTTCGGGCGCCGCTTACGTAAGCGATGCGCGCTGCCGGCAAGCGGTGGTTGGGAGATCTTCCCGCCCTCGCACGACACACTCAGTGTCCGCCAGCCTGCTCATGATCAAGCCGCAGGCGGCCGATCAATGAGCGCCGGCCGCGTCTACTGGGGCCAGATCCTGGCCGTGCTGTGCGCCTTCGTCGCCAGCGCCGTCGTGGCGACGCAGTGGACTGCGGATGCGCTCGGCTATCAGCCGCAGCTCGGGCCTCCGGACGCATTGGTCTGGGGCGTCCGCCTCTACGCGCCGTGGAAGTTCCTGCTGTGGTGGTATCATTTCGATGCCTACGCGCGTGAGACTTTCGAGACCGCGGGGCTGATCTTCCTCTCTGGCGTCGCCCTTGCCGTCGTATGGCGTTCGCCTTCTCGCTGTGGCGGTCCCGCGAGGCCAGGAACTCCAATACCTACGGCACCGCGCGCTGGGCCAATGCAGCCGACGTCAAGACTCCATCTGACGAGCGGCGACGGCGTCATCCTCGGCGCCTGGAACAGGCACATCCTTCGCCATGATGGCGATGAGCACGTGCTGGTCGTGGCGCCGACCAACACAGGCAAGAGTGTTGGCGTCTCACTGCCGACAGGCCTCGTCTGGCGTCATTCCTATATCGCGCTCGATCTCAAGGGAGAGAACTGGACCGTCACATCCGGATTGCGCGCGTCGTTCGGACCCGTCTATCGCTTCGCGCCGACCGAGACTGGCGCCCACCGTTACAATCCGCTGACGCAGATCCGGCGCGGAGATGCGGAGGTCCGTGACGCGCAGATCCTCGCTGACATGCTGGTCGATCCGGAAGGCGCGCTGCGCGAGCGCAGTCACTGGCAGCTGCGCGCCTTCGAGCTGCTCGTCGCTGTCATGCTGTGGACACTCTACGCCGAACGACAGAAGACGCTGGCCCGCGTCGCGGAACTGCTTGCCGACCCGCAGCGGCCTGTCTCGAACCTGCTCGAAGAGATGCTTGGGCGGTCCATCAAGAACGGCCTGCCCCACCCTGTCGTTGCTGCGGGCGCCAGGCAGCTTCTCGACATGGCGGAAGCGGAGCGCTCCGGGGTCGTCTCGACTGCGCTGGGCTACCTCGTCCTCTACCGCGATCCTGTTCTTGCGCGCGCAACCGAGGTCTCGGACTTCTCGATCGAGGACATCATCACTGGAGCGTGTCCCGTCTCGCTCTACCTCGTCATTCCTCCGGAAGAAATTTCGCGGCTGAAGGCGCTGCTGCGCCTGGTGCTCAACCAGATCCTGAAGCGCCTGACAGAGGTCGCGGCCCGGCAAAACGGCGCCGGTCGGCGCGTGCTGTTGATGCTCGACGAGTTCCCGCAACTTGGAAAGCTAGACTTCTTCGAGCATGCCCTCGCCTACATCCGCGGCTACCGGATCAAGGCCTGCCTCGTCGCCCAGTCCCTGAACCAGATTTCGCAGGCATATGGCGAGCACTCGTCGATCCTCGACAATGCGCATGTCCGCGTCGCTTTCGCCTGTAATGACGAGCGCACGGCCAAGCGCATCTCGGACATGCTCGGCGTTACGACCGAGTCGCGTTCGCAGATGAACTATGCCGGCTCGCGCATGGCGCCCTGGCTCGGTCACACCATGGTCTCGCGTCAGGAAGTCCCGCGTTCTCTGCTGACGCCGGGCGAAGTGATGCAGCTGCCTGCAACCGACTCCCTGATCCTTACGGGCGGGTCGCCGCCGATTCGCGCACGCAAGGTTCGCTATTTCGACACTCCGGCGTTCGCATCGCGTGTCCGGCCCGCCGTGACCTTCGCGCCGGTGCGCGGCCCGGGCGTTCGGACCGTTTGGGATGGCATCGCCCTGCCCGTGACCCCGCCGGCGCCCGCGCCCGCGCCCAAACCCGCCAAGTCGCCCGCGCGTCCAACCACGCGCCGCGCTGGCGCCTCGTCCCAGCAGAAAGCTTTCGAGTTCGGCGCTCCCGTCCCGCCGGCCGATACAGCCGTCGGACAAGCCCCACCCACACCAGATGATCGCGACGATACGCACGCAATCGATGCGCCCGATCCTGTCCGCCTGCAGTTCGGTCTCGACGAAGACCTGTTCACCGGAACGGAGCGCTGATCGTCATGGCCCGCACCAAGATCACCGTCTACGTGACGCCCGACATTGCCGAGACGCTGAAACGCGTGGCCGCGATCGATGATCGCAGCATGTCCGACATCATCGAGGACGCGATCATGCGCCGGCTCGGCAATGCCGGGCGCGACGTCGAACACGCGGCCCTGATGGCGCGGATGGACCAGTTCGGACGCCAGCTCCGCCAGATCAGTCAGGTGCAGGACACGCATTTCGAACTGACCGCGCAGGCCGCGCGCTTCTCCCTCAGCGTCGCGCCCGAGATACCGGAAGCCGATCTCCCCAGGCTTGAAGCACGCGGAAGCGACCGGTTGCGCAACATCCTGTCGATCGTCATCGCCCGGCTGGCGGCGGGTCGCAGCGTCTGCCGCGAAACCCTTGGGCAGCTCATGGCGCCCAGAGACGAAAGTCATGCCGTGCGGGAGGCCGCAGAATGACCTCCCCGAACACGACCGACCCCACGCGCGGCCTCGCCATGCTGTCGACAGCGCTGGGCCCATCCATAGCCGCGATGCTTGAAGCGCCTGACACGATCGAAGTCATTGCCAATCCGGATGGAAGGCTCTGGCTTGAACAGGTCGGCAAGGGACGCGTGCCCACGCCGCACCGGCTGGAAGCGGCCGAAACCGAACGGGTCATCCGGCTCGTCGCCACCCTCACCGGCGCCGAAGCCAACCGTGACAGGCCGATCGTCTCCGCGGAACTGCCGCCACGCGGCGAGCGGTTCGAGGGCGTGCTGCCGCCGGTTGCACGCGGGCCCTGCTTCGCGATCCGCAAGCCGGCCAGCCGCGTCTTCACGCTGGACGAGTATGTCGCTCTCGGCATCGCCACGCCCGAGCAAGGCGAGGAACTCCGCCGTGCCGTACGGACACGCGCCAACATCATCGTCGCGGGCGGAACGGGCTCGGGCAAGACGACGCTCGCCAACGCCCTCCTCCACGAGATCGCCCGGCTGGGCGAGCGTGTCGTCATCCTCGAGGACACCCGCGAACTGCAATGCGCCGCCGACGATGTGGTAGCGCTCCGCACCCAGCAGGGATCGGTCTCGCTCTCGGACCTGGTCCGCTCGACGCTCCGGTTGAGGCCCGACCGGATCATTGTGGGAGAAGTGCGCGGACCCGAGGCGCTCGATCTCCTCAAGGCCTGGAACACCGGCCACCCCGGCGGCGTCGCAACGCTTCATGCCAATTCGGCCCCGGCGGCGCTGGCGCGCCTCGAACAGCTCACGATGGAAGTCTGTGAGACGCCGCCGCGCGCGCTCATCGCGGAAGCCATCGACCTCATTGTCTTCGTCGAGCGCGGCGGGCCCGCCGGCCGGCGCATTCCCGAAATCTATGCGCCGAAGGGCAAGTCCCTCCCGTCGCAGGAACCCGCCGCGCGAGGGGGACACGCGCATGATCCAACAGCCAGGAGAACCACATGAGACCGCAGACGATGACGCGTTCGCTGATGCGCGCGGCAGGCAATGTGACGACGATGGGCCTGATGGCCCTGGTGATGACAGGGGCCGCACACGCCGCGACGGGCGGCGGCGGCATGCCGTGGGAAGGACCCCTCACGGCGGTCATGGATTCGATCACCGGTCCGGTCGCGCGGATCGTCGCGATC
Source organism: Hyphomonadaceae bacterium (assembly GCA_041398245.1). GTDB lineage: Bacteria > Pseudomonadota > Alphaproteobacteria > Caulobacterales > Hyphomonadaceae > UBA7672. The sequence goes on along the minus strand of JAWKVC010000005.1, from coordinate 21,062 downwards.
CTGATCATTGTGGCGACCGGCCTGACGCTGGCCTTCGGAGATGTGGGCCAGGGCTTCAAGAAGCTGCTGCAGATCCTGTTTGGGCTCGCAATCGCTTTCGCGGCCGCCAGCTTCTTCCTGCCGCTCGTCGGCGGCGGCGGCGCGGTTATTCCGTAGGAGGCAGACCATGCGAGACCCCCGCGATGTTCCAGGATTCCTGGCGCCGGTCCGGCACGCGCTCACCGCTCCCCTCCTCATGGGCGGCGCGCCGCGATCCTACGCCATCCTCAATGGCACGCTGGCGGCGATCGTCGCCTTCGCCGGTGCGCTCATTCCGGGGATCCTCCTCGGCATCGCGGGGCACCTGCTCGGCGTCTTCCTCGCCCGCCGTGACCCCGACGCCGTCGAGGTGCTGAAGCGCGCCATGCGCATCCCCAATCGCCTCGAAAGCTAGACCGCCCCGGCCCACTCAATCGCCCGCACGCAACGGATCGTGACCATGTTCTCCCTCGCGCCTTATGCTCATACGCCCAACCGCCTTGAGGATTATCTTCCCTGGGCGATGCTGGTCGCGCCCGGCGTCATCCTCAACAAGGACGGCTCCTTCCAGGCGACGGCGCGGTTTCGCGGACCGGACGTCAGGTCTTCGACGCCGGAAGAGCTGGTCTCCTTCGCGGCGCGCACCAACAATGTGTTCCGCCGCCTTGGCCGCGGCTGGGCCATCTATGTCGAGGCTGACCGCCGCGAGATCACCGACTATCCCGCGGGCGCGTTCGAAGATGACCTGTCGCGACTGATCGATTCGGAACGCGCCGCGGAGTTCGAACAGACGGACACGCAGTTCGAGACCATTCATCACCTCACGCTGCAGTGGGCGCCGGAACCGGACGCGCACGCCAAGGCCTCTGCCTTCTTCTTCGAGATCGACGGGAAGAAGCCTGCCCGATCGCCGTCTCATGGCAAGGACAGCAAGCGAGCGCACCCGGACGCGAAGGAGGCGCTCGACCGGCGGGTGGCGCGCGAGGCGCTGGAAAGCTTCCAGCGCAGCGTCACTCAGGCCTTCGGCATGTTCGAAGCCATCGTCGCGGAGTTCCAGCGTCTCAGCGATGACGAAACGCTCTCTTACCTCAAGCGTCAGGTCTCGCCGCGCGCGACCCAGGTACGGGCGCCTCGCGGCGCAGCCTTTCTCGATGGCTGGCTGTGCGACGCCCCGCTCGTCGGCGGTGTCGCGCCGATGCTGGGCGCGAAACATCTCCGCGTGCTCACGATCAAGGGCTTCCCGCCCTTCACCCATCCCGGCGTGCTCGATGACCTCAACGCCGCCGCGATGACCTATCGCTGGATGACCCGCTATCTGTGCCTCGATCGCGAGGAGTCCGAACGCGAACTGGTCAAATGGCGAAGGCTCTGGTTTTCCAAGCACAAATCGATGGGCGCGCTGGTCAAGGAGATGCTGACCAAGGAAGCGGCGACCTTCGCCAATCCGGACGCCATCGCGAAATCGGAGGAGGTCGACGAGGCCTTGCAGGAGCTGGGCTCCGAACTGATCGGCTTCGGCTTCCTGACCTCGACGCTGGTTGTCATGGGAGCAACGGCGGAAGATGCAGATGAGAAGCTCCGCACGGCGGAGCGGATCATTGCGTCCCGCGGCTTCGTCACTGTCGCCGAGACGCTCAACGCAGTCGAAGCCTGGCTGTCGAGCCTTGCGGGGCACCCTTACGCAAACGTCCGCCACCCCATGGTCTCGACGCTCAACTTCTCGCACATCGCACCGCTCTCGACAGCGTGGGCCGGGGACGCGCGCAACCGTCACCTCAACGCACCGGCTCTGGCTGTCGCACAAACGGACGGATCGACGCCGTTCCGGTTCGACCTCCATGTCGGCGATGTCGGCCACACCATGGTGGTCGGACCGACCGGCGCGGGCAAATCCGTCCTGCTCGCCTTTCTCGCGCTGCAATGGCGGCGCTGTGCCGGCTCCAAGATATTCGTCTTCGACAAGGGCGGATCGGCGCGCGCCGCCCTCCTCGGCATGGGCGGCATAGCCATCGATCTCGGAGGCGATGGCGTTGCAGCGTTCCAGCCGCTTGCCCGCATCGACACGCCCAACGGCCGGGCAGATGCGCTCAACTGGGTGATGACTATCCTCGCACAGGAGGGCCTGCCCGATACACCAGAGGTCAAGGAGCCTGTCTGGTCCGCGCTGGGCAGCCTTCGCTCGGCGCCGCCCGAACAGCGCCACCTGACTGGCCTTCGCCTGCTGGTGCAGAACGCTGCCGTCCAGGCGGCGCTCCTGCCTTACACGCAGGAGGGCGCCATGGGCGGCGTGTTCGACGGCGCCGAGGACCGCCTGAACCTGTCCGACATCGTCCTGTTCGAGATGGAAGAGATCATGGCGCGGCCGAAGGCTGCCGCGCCCGCCCTGCTCCACCTGTTCGACCGGCTGGAGGAGCGGTTCGATGGCAGTCCGACGTTGCTGATCCTTGACGAGGCCTGGCTGTTCCTCGACTCGCCGATCTTCGCCGCCCGTATCCGCGAATGGCTGAAGACACTCCGGAAGAAGAACGTCGCTGTCGTATTCGCAACGCAGTCACTGGCCGACATCGCGGAGAGCGCCATCGCACCCGCACTGATCGAGTCCTGTCCCACGCGCATCTATCTCCCCAATGAGCGCGCCTTCGAGCCTCAGCAGCGGCAAGCCTATGAGCGCTTCGGCCTCAACGAGACCGAGATTGACCTGATCGCAACGGCGCAGCGCAAGCGGCACTACTACTATGCCAGCCCACGCGGACGCCGCCTGTTCGAGCTGGCGCTGGGACCGATTGCGTTGGCCTTCTGCGCCGCTGCCGACCCCGCCACACGCGCCCTGATGACGTCGATCGAGCACCAGCCATCGGCCCTGCCGTTCTGGCGCCGTTTCCTGGTGGCGCGCCAGCTCGGCTGGGTGCTGGACGCGCTCGACCCCGCCGATCCGCCTGCAACCGCCCTTTCAAAACCCCTGGAGACTGTCTGATGCCTGCACTGAACCTCAAAACAATCATCCGGGCGCTGCTGGCGTCATCCGTGATCGCGCCTTTCATCGCCGCGCCTGCCCAAGCGCAGCTTACGGTGTTCGACCCGACAAACCTTGTGCAGAATGCGCTCAACGCCGCGCGCGCCCTCGAACAGGTGCGCAATCAGGTGACGCAAATCACCAACCAGATCCGTCAGCTCGAGAACGACGCCAGGAACCTCACCACGCTCGGCCGGACTTTTGCGCCGGACATCATCGGCAAGTTGGGCGAGCTGGATGCGCTGATCAACGAGGCCCGCGGGCTCGCGCTGCAGGTCAACGACACCCGCGCAGCGCTGGAAGACCTCTACACCGGCAGCTATCGCGGAACCGACGTCGCAACCCGTGCCGTCCAGGCGGCCCGGCAACTCGACAATGCCCGCGCCGCGCTTCAGACCTCGCTCATCCTGCAGGCGCGCGTCACCGAGCAACTCGCCGAAGACAGCCAGATCCTCAGTGCGCTTGCAGACGCCAGCGCGAGCGCGACCGGGTCTCTGTCGGCGCAACAGGCGACCAACGAAATTCTCGCCTTCCAGGCAAGCCAAGCGATGCGCTTGCAGGCCTTGCTGGTCGCGCAATCGCGCGCCGAAGCGCTGGAGCGCGCCCGCGAGATGGAGGCATTGGCGCAGGCGCGCGCCCAGCATGCGCACTTCTTCTCCGGCGCAAGGTCAGCGCATCCCGAGCGGCCGCCGTGGAACTGACCAGCCAGAACGCATGACGCAGAGCGACGACGGGGGACACCCATGAACGACTTCTCGGCCATCGACGGCTTTCTGAGCACCTTCATCACCTACATCGACTCAGGGTTCGGCCTGATTTCGGGCGATGTGACGTCGCTGGCGGCGATCCTGATCGTCATCGATGTCACGATCGCCGCCCTGTTCTGGGCCTGGGGGCAGAACACCGACATCATCCAGAGCCTCGTCAAGAAGACGCTCTATGTCGGCGCGTTCGCCTTCATCTTCGGCAACTTCGCGATGCTGTCGACCATCGTATTCGACAGCTTCGCAACCCTTGGCCTTAACGCATCCGCTGCGAGCTTCTCCCCTGCCGATCTCATGAAGCCAGGTCTCGTCGCAGCCGAGGGGTTGTCCGCATCGCAACCGATCTTCGACCATATCGGAACCATCGCGCCGGGTCCGTTCGAGTTCTTCGGCAACCTGGCTGAAGTCATACTGCTCTGCCTTGGCGGCATCATAGTCATCGCGGCCTTCTTTGTCCTCTCGATCCAGCTCTTCGTGCTGATCATAGAGTTCAAGCTGACGACGCTGGCAGGGTTCGTGCTCGTGCCTTTCGCCTTCTGGCGACAAACGACCTTCCTCGCCGAGCGGGTGCTCGGCAATGTGATCTCGTCTGGCATCAAGGTGCTGGTGATCGCGATTGTCATCGGCATCGGATCGACCATGTTCGAGACGCTTCGGACGGCGCTCGATCCGGACGACATGACGATCGAGCAGGCGTTCGCGGTGGTGCTCGGCGCCCTCACCCTGATGGGCCTTGCAATCTTCTGCCCGCGCATCGCGGCCGGGCTCGTGTCGGGAGCGCCGCAGCTCTCGGCCGGGGCCGCCGCAGGCACAACCCTCGGCGTGGGCGCGGCAGGGGCTGGCGCTTTCGTCGCCGCGCGATCGGCTGCGGGCGCAACGATGTCAGCCAGCCGCGCCGCCGCCAACGGTACAGCTTCCGCGGGCGGCGGCCTGCGCGCCGCAACCGCTCTGGGCGCGATGCGAACCGGCCTGTCGGGACCGGTCGCCGCGCCCCTCAATGCCGCCATCGGCCTCGGAGCATCTGCGGCTGGCAGCATGCGTCAGGCCGGCAGCCGCCTTGCCGGCCACTTCCGCAATCGCGGCAGTGCGGGTCAGCGTTCGGTAGCTGGCGCCGCCGGCGCCATCGCCCCTGCGCCAGGTTCACCGTCTTCATCCTCCGCCTCCGGCCAGCCCGGCTCCGGTCATCCTGGCTCCGGTCAGGCGAATTGGGCCAAGCGGTTCAAGCGCTCACAGGCCTTACGCGAAGGCGTCTTCGTCGCGGCCCACACGCTCAATGCCGGCGACGGCGGCGGCGCCTCCGAAGGCCCCAACCTCAAACAGCCCGGCTGACCCGGCGAGACCACATCCACAAACCTGAAGCAGCCAAGCCAGACCGGAAGGAAAAGACGATGTTCACCCGCGCGCGATCCTCGCGCCTGTCAAAGACGCCAGAGCCGGAGACGCCCTATCGCGAGGCCCAGCAGCTCTGGGACCGCCGCATGGGCTCTTCGCTTGCCCATGCCCGCACATGGCGCACTGCCGCTTTCGCAAGCCTGACCCTCGCTGGCGCGATGGCCGCAGGCGTCGTCGTCCTTGCCCTCAGGCCTGCCGCCGTCCCGTTCGTTATTGAAGCGAGCGAGACGGGCGAAGCACGGCTCGTAGGCCCCGCGCAGTCGGCCTACGAGCCGAGCGACGCCCAGCTGTCCTGGCATCTTGCACGGTTCGTCGAGATGATCCGCGCATTACCGTCAGACCCCATCGTGGTTCGCCAGAACTGGCTCAGAGCCTATGACTGGGCCACGCAAGGCGGGGCTCAGGTCCTCAACGCCATGGCGGACGAGGAAAACCCCTTCGACAAGGTCGGCAAGACGACTGTCGCGGTGGAGGTCCTGTCCGTGGTGCGGGCAAGCCCCGGCAGCTTCCAGCTGCGCTGGCGCGAAAGCACCTATTCCAACGGCACTCTGATCGATGTCGAACGCTTCACTGGCGTTGCGACGGTGGTGATCGAGCCGGCCTCCTCGCCCGAACGGCTCTCCAAGAATCCGCTCGGCCTCTACGTCCATTCCTTCAACTGGTCCCGGGATCTTCAGCAATGACACGCGCGCTTCTCATCTCAATCAGCCTCCTGACACTGGGCGTCACTTCGCCCGCCCTCGCTCAAACCAAGCCGCCGCCGCTGCAGCAGACGAACCAGGCTGCCCTGCGCGGCCAAGCCGACGCCTCGGCCGTCGGCGCACTGCTCGAATTCGGGTACGAGCGTGGCGCGCTTTACGCCATCCAGGCGGCGCCGCAGCGCATCACCGATATCGCACTCGAACCGGGCGAAGCAGTCCTGTCGGTGTCCGCCGGCGACACCACGCGATGGATTGTCGGTGACGCAAAATCGGGCGGCGGCGCAACTGCACAGGCCCATGTGCTCGTGAAACCGAACGCGGCCAACCTTACGACCAACCTTGTGATCATGACGGACCGACGCGTCTACCATATCGAACTGAAGAGTGTGTCGGGCGCGGCGATGGCGGCTGTCTCGTGGCGCTACCCGGCCGAGATGGTGCTGGCGAACAATCCTGCGCCGGCGGCTTTACCGCCACCGCCGCCTGTGCCGCCGCCCTTCTCCCCGCAGCAGTTGAACCTCCGCTACCGGATTGATGGCGACAAGCCGGACTGGCGACCGCTCGCGGCCTTCGACGATGGCCGTCAGGTCTTTATCGAGATGCCGGAGAAGATGCAGACGCTGGAAGCGCCGCCCCTGTTCGTGATCGGGGAGTCAGGTCCGGAGTTGACCAACTACCGCATCGCCGGCCGCTATTATGTCGTGGACCGTCTCTTCAATCAGGCCGAACTGCGCCTTGGAACGGGATGGGGCGCCAAGAAGGTGCAGATCCATCGCCAGACGCCGATCGCGGGAGGCCCCCGTGGCTGATGGAATTCCACCGCCCGTCGATGCAATGGGCGAGCCCCCATCGCCATCCCAGCCCGAACCGCCGCCGCTCGACTCCATTCGTGTCAGGGGCCAGGGCGCCAAGGGCATCAACAAGCCCGCCATCCTGGGCGCTGCGGGTGGCGGCGTCGCCATCGTCTTGCTGATGGCGTCAGGCGCCTTCTCCGGCGACCCGGCACGCAAGCCTGCCGAGACGAAGCCGATGATGTCTGATCCCGCGCGGCCCGAGATGGCGAAGGGCGCCATCCGCGACCTGCCCGTGGACTACACGCAGGTTGCGATGGCGCAGCCAGCGCCCGACCCTGTCCTGCCCCCGCAGCTCGGTCCGCCCCTGCCGGGCGACATCGCCGCATTCGCCCAGCCTGACTCAGGCTTCGGATCCTACAGCCGTACCGAGGCCGAAGACTGGGGTTCGTCCGACACCTATTCTCCCACTACGATCGTAGACCCTCTCGAAGCAGAAATGAAGGAAGCCGAACGCTCGGGATTGTTTTTCGCCATGCGAGAACAGACGACACCGGGAGTTCCCACCTTATCGCAGCAGCGCTCTGCCCTGCAGCCGCCTCCGTCCGGGTTTACAGTTTTCGCTCCGCAGGCGCAGGATGAGCCGACCGCCGGTGACACATCTGATCGCGTGCTTTTTCCCGGCGCAGTCATTCCCGCGAGTCTGGTGACCGAAGTGAACTCTGAATCGCCCGGACCCGTCATCGCGCAGGTGACACAGTCCATTTACGACAGCGCGACGGGCCAGACGCTTCTGATCCCTCAAGGCGCGCGACTGATCGGCGACTATCGATCATCGACCCGCTACGGGGAAAGCCGCGTGGCGATCGTCTGGTCACGACTGATCATGCTCGATGGCCGCGAGATCGAACTGGCCGAAGCTGCGCTCGACCCGTCCGGCGCCGCAGGCGTGAGCGGCGAAGTCGACAATCACTGGTCGGACGTGTTCGGCGCCGCCGCTCTCGGCACGCTCATCAATGTCGGCGTAGCAACAACCGAGGATCCGGTCGCTTATGGCGGGGGCGGCGTTATGCTGCGAGATCCCGTAGATGACGCCGTAGCTGATGGGGTCCAGCGGATGGCCAGCAATGTCACGAACCGGGTCGTCGATCGAGGCCTCGCGATCCCGCCGACGATCCGCGTTCTGGCGGGGGCCAAGCTCACTGTGATTGTGACGCGACGAAGCGCGTTCTAGTGTGACGTGCCCCCGCAGTCTTGGACCGTTTTGAGCTAGAGTTTTTCGCCGTACCTTTCCTGGCTGGGAGGAGCGAGGCGATGAAGGCATCGAAGTTCACGGACGCGCAGAAGGCGTTCGTCATCAAGCAGGGCGAAGAGGGCATGCCGGTGGCGGAGATCTGCCGCAAGGCCGGCATCAGTCAGGCGACCTACTTCACCTGGAAGAAGAAGTACGCGGGTCTGATGCCGTCCGAGATGCGGCGGCTGAAGCAGCTTGAGGAAGAGAACGCCCGACTGAAGCGGATCGTTGCCGATCTCTCGCTCGACAAGGAGATGCTGCAGGATATCGTCCGCCGAAAGCTGTGAGGCCTGGTCGCAAGCGTCAGCTCGTCGACGAGGCGCGTACAGAGTGGAAGGTGTCGATCCGACGCGCCTGCGAGGTCGTCGGCGCTGTGAGATCGACCTACCACTACCGTTCTGTGCGTCCCGACCAGGCCAGTCTCAGGAAGCGTATCCGGGAGATAGCTGAAGCGCGTGTGCGCTTTGGCTATCGGCGGATTCACGTGTTGCTCTGTCGTGAGGGATGGCGTGTGAACGAGAAGCGGATCTACCGCCTTTATCGCGAGGAACGCCTGCAACTGCGCAAGAAAACGCCGCGGCGGCGCGTGAAGGCGGCGCTGCGCGATGACCGCGCACCGCCTTCACGCGCCAACGAGGTCTGGTCGATGGACTTTGTGCATGATCAGCTGGCGACGGGACGGAAGATGCGCGTGCTGACGGTCGTGGATGCGTTCTCGCGGTACTCGCCCGTGCTCGACGCACGCTTCGCCTACAGGGGAGAGGATGTCGTGCGAACGCTCGACCAGACATGCCGGCGCACCGGCTATCCCAAGCGGATCAGGGTCGATCAGGGCTCGGAATTTATCTCCCGCGATCTCGATCTGTGGGCGTATCAGCATGACGTCACGCTCGACTTCTCGCGCCCCGGTAAGCCGACCGACAATGCGTTCATCGAAAGCTTCAACGGCAAGTTCCGCGCTGAGTGCCTCAATGCTCATTGGTTCCTGGGGCTCGAAGACGCCCGCGAAAAGCTGGAGGCTTGGCGTAGAGACTACAACGAGCTACGACCGCACAGCGCGATCGGGAACAACACCCCGGCTGCGTTGCACTACGCCCCAGGCGCCACCAGCCCGCCAGGTGCGAAACGGGTCGAAAACTCTGCGCCCGGATGGTCCAAAGTTGGGTAGCACCTCAATCACCTGCCAGGTAGCAGCGCTGCTACATCCGGCGCGCTGCTTCAAACGAGCATCATCTCTTGCCAACATCGTTCCGGCAGGCGACCTCCCGACCTTTCAACACTTCCGCGATTGATCTTACGGCGATGCCGTCATGCGCCAAGCGATCAAGCAGCCGCGCAAGATCGTCCCGATCAATTGCTCCCCATCCCTCCCCATCCAAGCCGTGCAGAACAAGAACCTGCCATGGATCGTCCCTCTGCATGAAGTAATCCAAGCTGCGCTCACATCCCTCCGCGACGTCGGAGGGACCAAAAGTGACACAGTCGATAAGGCGATTGTGTCCTTCGGCAGGAATGTCATTTCTTCCACCGCGGCCACATGCGACACGGATCGCGCGCACGCGCGACAAGAGCCACTCGCGAAGGTCGGAAGGCATCTGTAGATAGGCTGCGTGAAAGACAGCGGCGCCCACGTCAAATCCAGGCAATTCCGCCTCAAGTTTTTCGAACATGCGCTCCAGCCCGGCTTGGGCGGCCTCGAGTGTCATGTCGCCGAGCCGTTCATGCGCCCAGCCGTGAGGCGCGATGTCGTGGCCGCTCAGACGCAACGCGCGCAGTTCGCCCCAGTCAGCAAAGCAAGCGTTGGTATGGGCTGGGTCTAGCGATGCCGACGGTTGGCCGAGGACACAGAATGTCGCCAGCACCCCACGGTCCTGGAAGAGCCGCGCAGTCTTGAATGTCGACTCCCGGAGGCCGTCATCAAAGCAGAAGCTGACAATCTTCTTCACAGCAGCTTCTCATAGAAATTCTTCGTCCAGACATGCTTGCGTCTGATCAACCCTACGGCGTGATCGGACAAAGCGCCCTTGCCAATTGCCTGGCACGCCAGGTCGACCTGTTCCGAACTGGTCAGGCCGAGTGTGATGCTTGAGACAGCGGGATCCGAGACGACGAACCGCAGCGCAAGGTCGACGAGCGAGTCGGACCCGTCCAGCCCGAACTCATCGTTCAGCGCAGCGATGCGCTTGCGGTACTCGGCGCCTGGCGCATGACGAAGGAAGGGACGCTCCCTGAACTCTTCGTCAGTCAAAGGAGCCGCCAGTCCTCCGCTATCCAGGACACACCGCGCAATGACGCCCACCCCCTTCTGGGCGGCGCGAGGCAGAATCGCGTTGCAGGGGCGCGACTCGAACAGGTTGACGATGAGCTGGATCCCATCGACCAGGCCCTGACTGACGATCTCGAGTAGCGCGTCGTGCTCATGATCCTGCGCGCTGACGGCCACCAGCCCGACCTTGCCTTCACGTCTCAGATCCGAAAGCGCATCAAGCCAATCCAGTTCGTGTGTCCAGCGATAGTGCCATTGATGCATGTGCACGATGTCGAGCCGCTCTACACCGAGTGCTGAGAGGCTTGAATCGACTGAATCTGCAATTCCGGCGGGTGTGTAGAATTTCTCCAGCGGCCCTCCAAATCTGAAGCCCTCGCGATCGAGCGGCGAGAGCTTTGTCGAGATGAAGAGCGGCGCACCGCTCCACTCGCGCAGCGTGCGCCCGATGATTTTCTCTGACTCCGGGTAAATGCGCGCCGTGTCGATGAGGTTCACACCACGATCAAGAGCATGAAGCAATGATCCAGAAACGCCATTCGATAGCTGTTTGTCATGGCGGATGCTCATGGCGCCAAACGCCAGCTCGGAAACTTCCGGTCCCCTGATCCCGTAACGTCGAACCCTCATGGCGTCCTCGATCGAACGTCGGCCGGCGACATGTCTCTGGATCGGGATCGGGATGAAGCCAGCATAACGCCCTACCCCTCGGTTTGGCTTGCCCGCTCATCTATGTCGCGGACAATCTGCCGGTGTTGTTCGTAGGACAACCGATAGTTCAAGATGAGCAGCAGGGAGACAACGGCGCCGACTACAGGAATCGCGAGCATCATCATGCGCAGGCCGTCCGAGGTTGTCGGCAACATGCCTTCATTGGGTACGTATCCGATCAGACTAAGGGCGACCCCCAAGCCGCCAGCGGCGATTCCAAGTGCAGCCTTCTGTCCCAGAACGACAAGGCCAAAGACAAGCGACTCCGTGCGCGTGCCCGTGCGCCACTCGCCATACTCGACCGTGTCCGGGAGAACTGCCCAGAAGCAGATGTAACCGGCGCACTGACCGACGGAAATCACGGCCATCGCCAGAAGCAATGGAACAAGACCGTGCCCGTTGGCCAACCACCAGAGGACCGTTCCGGCCAAGACCAATGCCGTCCCCGCCGCCCAGGCAAAGCGCTTCCCCTTTATCCGCACGATCCAAATCCAGAAAGGCACCGCCGCAGCAGTCACCGCGGCTCCGAGTGTCAGCACGAGCGTGGCGGCATCGGTATCGCCGTATATGTACTTGAAGTAGTAGATGATGTTCTTGCTGAAGAACGTGCCCGATATTGAACTTATCACGATAACGCCGAGAACGAGGTGCAGCGGTCTGTTGGCGACGATCGAGGACCACACCTTGCCTAACGGAGTACGCGTCTGGCCCACAGGCTCAGGTGCATCGAGGCCCTGCGTAACTCGCGCCACGTTCCAGAGAATGAGAACGACCACCGCTCCGTAAACAACCGCCAGTATCTGCCAGCCCAAGCGGGAATCCTCGCCGCCTAGCCAACCCGCAAAGGGTAGTGTCGTCGATGACACGAGCATGCCGGCGATCATCGCAAAGAGGATTCGCGCACCGGCCAGGTCAGCCCTCTGTGCACTGTCGCGGGTCACACGCGCCGACAGCGACGCATAAGGGATATTCACGACCGCATAGATGGTCCGAAACGCCAGATGGGTGACAGCTACTATCCAGACGCTGTTCGCATCTGGCATGGCTGGCGAGAAAAACATCGCCGCGTTCGCGACTGCGAGAGCGGGCGCTCCGAAAATGAGGTATGGACGATAACGTCCCAGCCTGGTTCGCGTGCGGTCCGCCGCCCATCCGACGACAGGATCGATGGCGGCATCCCATACCAACGCCACCATGTAGATCGTTCCAGCAATCGTTGCAGGTACGCCGAGAACGTCAGTGTAGAAATAGAGGAGGAAGAGTGAACTGCCCTGCCAGTAAAGATTGAACGCAAGGTCTCCGGACCCGAGTGACATCTTCCTCAGGAAGGAGAGTTTCGTGGCGGACTCAGTCATGCCGCGCCAACGCGTCGTAACGCGCCTGTTCCGCGCTGAGCTGCGCCATCATCTGCTCGAACACATCCGGATGGCGGCTAGCGACGCTGTAGAGTTCTCCGGGGTCCTGCTCGAGGTCGAACAACAGGGCGCCTTGGCGCGTGATCATATACTTCGACAGGTCAAGATTTAGACCCCGGTAGTAGGAGTCCCTGACCAGCTTCCACCGCTTCGTCCGTATTCCTGTGATCTTGGTATCGTTGAACAGCAGCAATTGTTCATGCGGAGAAGGCGCGCCATCGGCGATGACGGCGGATATGTCGCGACCATCGAGCAACCGATCGGGCGCGGTTGCCGCGGTCCAATTGGCCAGCGTCGGCAGGAAGTCGATGTTCATGGCGAGTTGGTCCCGCACGACACCGGCTGGCACGCGCCCCGGTTGATGAAGTATGAGGGGAACCTTGTAGCCGCCGTCCCAGCCTGCTCCGCCCTTGCGGTCCCTTGCGTCTCCGGACGATCCCTCGAACCACGGTCCGTTGTCGGATGTCACGATCACGAGCGTGTCGCGCTCAATGCCGAGCAAGCGCAGCTTTGCAACCAGTTCACCCACACCACTGTCGATCTCCTCGACGACATCTCCATAGTCGCCAGCCGGCGAATGATGGTGATGCGTGTCGGGATTGGGGTCGAGTGGCACATGCGGCGCCGTGAGCGCAAGCGTGAGAAAGAATGGGCGCGCCCTGTTTTCTTCGATGAAAGCAATTCCACGCTCAAAAAACTGGGCCGTGAGCCGGTGGAAATCAACCTCACCCGCTATGAGGTCCACGCCCTCTCCACTCGTGTAGAGCGACAGGGGAATCATGTTGTGGCTGTAGGGCAGACCGAAGAAGTAGTCGAAGCCTTGGACTCGCGGGGGCCAGTACGGCGGCACATGCCCCAGATGCCACTTGCCGATCAGGGCGGTGGCGTAGTCTGGTTTCAGCATTTCCGCGATCGTGATCTCGTCTGGCGGAAGGCCCACAGTGTCCGATGCTTGAATGACTCCATTCGCCATTCCGCTACGGACAGCAAATCGCCCGGTGAACAGGCCAGCTCTGGACTGGCTGCATATGTTGGCGCTGGCGAAGAAGTTCGTGAAGCGGGCCCCTGCGCGCGCCATCGCGTCAAGGTGTGGCGTGCGAATTAGCTTCGCCCCGTAGCTCCCGAGATCACCCAGGCCCAGGTCGTCAGCAAGGATGATGACAATGTTTGGTCTGCGTGTGGAGGCGAACTGGGTCGTGGAGCACCCTGCTCCAATCGCCGCCGCCGAAATCGCTCCAGCAAGAAAACTGCGTCGCTTCATCCCGCCTTCCATTTTCGTCCACCCTGCGAGAGGTCAGCTTAATCGTCAATATGATTCGAGTTTTTGGTGCCATATTTTATCAATTATTGTTGCCTGGGGGCGATTTTAGAACAAAATGCTGAGGAGACGCGTAGGCACGCGAACGATCTGAGTCGCGCGTTTGCGCGCTCGTCGATGTCCAGGCCTGCCGGATTTTCAGAATGGCCGCGAGGCCGAGTTAACGCAGGAGTAGGCAACAGATGGCCGGCCCTTTAAAGATCGACGGCAGCGCCTTTCGAGACTTGAACGGCCGGCATGTTATCCTTAGAGGCGTAAACCTTGGCGGCGACTGCAAGGTGCCGTGGCCCCGCGGCGGCACAAACTATCCGAGCGATTTTGCAGACCACCGAAGCGTGAACTTCGTTGGACGTCCCTTTCCGCTCGATGAGGCGGACGCTCACTTCGCCAGGCTTGCGCACTGGGGCTTCAACTGCATCCGGTTGCTTACAACCTGGGAGGCCATCGAACACGCCGGACCGGGCCAATACGACGAGGCCTATCTCGACTACTTCGCCAAGATCTGCGAACGCGCGGGCGAGTTCGGCTTCCACGTCTTCATCGACTTTCACCAGGATGTCTGGAGCCGCATGTCAGGCGGGGATGGCGCGCCTGGCTGGACGTTTGAGGTCATCGGCCTCGACTTCACTCAGTTCGATCGCGCCGATGTCGCCCACGTGATGCAGCACAAGTACGACTATGCGAGCCCACAGCGACGGCAGGACAGCTATCCGCAGATGAGCTGGGGCGGGAACCATCGCCTGCCCGCGACGGCCGTTGTCTGGAGCCTGTTCTGGGCTGGCCGGCGCCTCACGCCGGACTTCAAGGTTGCGGGGCAGAACATCCAAGACTTCCTGCAGTCTTCCTACATCGGATGCATTGAGCAAGTCGCCCGCCGCATCGCCCACCTGCCGCATGTTGTGGGTTTCGACACGCTCAACGAGCCTGGTCTCGGGTGGCTCGGCTACCCCTTGAACTATCGCCATGTCGCACCCGACGCCGTAAATCCGGTCGCCCCGCGCGTTGGTCCCGCAATCAGCCCGCTCGAGGGCCTTGCCATGCTGAGGGGCGCCGCAGTCCAGGCGCCAAGGCTGCACAGGAACATCGAGACAGCCCGGACTGAAGTGACCGGAAATGTAACACTCAACGCTCACAGGCAGCCCGTCTGGCTCGCTGGTCGAAGCTGCCCCTTCGAGGCGGCAGGCGCCTATGCCTGGGACGGTGAGCGCGCCGTTGCGCTCCGAGAAGATTTCTTTCAGGCGGACGCCGAAGGATCCATCGACGTCTACCGCGATGGAATGGGCCCCTTCTTCCATCGTGTCGCCAACGCCATCCGGAGCCATCGCAACGACTGGCTCGTTTTCGTAGAGATAGATCCATTCGGCGGCATGTCGGGGAGAGAGTTGCCGAAGCCCCTGCCCGAGGCCTCGGTGAACGCCGCCCACTGGTATGACGTACGGACGTTGTTCTTCAAGACTTTCACTGCTCCGACAGATGAAGCCAAGGGGCAGCTTCTCGAGCGCTACATTCGTGAACTTGGCGTGGTCGAGAGCCTCTCGTCAGCCCAGCCGGGCGGTATGCCAACACTCATCGGCGAATTCGGAATCCCGTTCGACCTCGACGAGGGCGCCGCCTATGATGCCTGGGCGGCTGGAGATCACAGCGAGCACCCATGGAAGTCGCACGAGACAGCTCTGGGGCTCATGTACGATGCTATCGACCATCGACGGTTGAGTTCGACGATCTGGAACTACACCGCTTCCAACAGAAATGACCTCCTGATCGGTGATGGCTGGAACCAGGAAGACCTGTCGATCTTCTCACTCGACCAGCTGACAGCATCTGACGATCCCAATTCTGGCGGTCGCGCCGTAAGGGGATTCTGCCGCCCCTACCCGTTGAGCATCGGGGGGACAATTCTGGGCTTCTCCTTCAACGCTGATCTCGGCGTCTTCGAACTCGAATTCGATGCGCTCGCTGGGGCTGTATCCGAGGTTTTTGTTCCCTCAATCCATTTCCCGAACGGGGTAGAGATCGCGACCGAAGGCGGCGGGGTTGAGTGGACGATCGACCCGCAAGGTCAAAAGCTACAGATCAAGACAAACGCCAGCGGGCGGGTTCGCCTTTCAGTGCGCGGCCGTTGAGTCTGATCGCTCCAGCTTCTTCAACGCCGCCATGGTCGAATCGCGCATTGGCTTTGCTCGCACATTGGTGTCGTCCAGGACCTTGATGAGACGCTTGGCGTCTCTTGCGATCATCGCTTCGACAACTTCGGCGTGTTCAGCCGCATGATCGCGCAGCTGATCACTCGACTGATCCCCGAAGAGGTTTATGTAGCGCTCCGCCCTGGCGACCAGGTCCCCATAGAATTCAATGAGAAGCGCGGAACCGCAACCGCCGATGAGGGTGTCATAGAAGTCGCCATAGGCCCGCTGCCACCGCTCCCTGCCCTCGTGATCGTCGCCCGGCAGCACATGGGGCACCTTCTTGGAGCGGTGCAGCTGAACGATGACCTTCTCTTCCCACGCGTCATCGCCTCGCTCGATCGCCATTGTCAGCGCAAGACGGCGCACCCGCCCATAGATGTCGACGGTGTCGCGATAGTCCGCCACGGACACCGGCGCGACCCTGTGGCCCTTCTGGTGCGCATGGACGACGAGCCCACCGGCGGCAAGAAAGAGAATGGCTTCGCGCACCGGCGTGTGCCCGGCGTCGTAGAAACGCGTGAGCAGTTCAAGCTTTAGCCGCTCGTCGGGCAGGAAAACGCCGCGGACGATATCGCGCCTGAGCCAGTACGCGATCTGGTGTCCGGGACTCGAGGGCTGCGTACGCGGATTGCGGAGCAGTTCGTCCTCGAACTTGCTGATCGACGGGATTTTTGAGGGCAAGGTCGGAACCGATCAGTCTGCGTCGCACAGTCTTGGCGACCGACCGAATACCGCGGGAACAGATATTGTCAATTCGAGCTGCCGGGGGCTCAGGTACTCCACAAGCGCCCTAATCGATCAAGAACTGCCGTACCGGATCATTCTGCGCAATTCGCCGACCGTCGACGACGGTGTGGGCGCCGTCGGGCGCGTACTGCAGCACATAAGCCTTGCGGACGCTGCCCTCGCGGAGATTTGGCCCAGTCCGATGAGGCGACAATGACGAAAATAGAACGATGTCGCCACGCTTCGCAGGTACGCAGACCGCCTTGTCACTTCCCTCAAGGCACTGCCTTCCGATTGGCGTTTCCCAATGGGTGAGCGTCCCTTCCCGGTGAACTCCGGGAACGATCCACGGGCAGCCGTTGGTTTCATCGACATCGACAAGAGGGATCCAGAACGTGAGGTACTGCTGCGGCTCGATGAACGTGTAGCCATTGTCCTGGTGCCAGGGGAATTCCTGCTTCTTTCCGGTTTTCTTGTAGACGGATTGATCCCAATAGAGCCGTGTCGGGGCGCCGAGTAGATCCATGCAGATGTCCCGGATTTTCTCGTTCTTGGCAAATCGGCGAGCTACTTCTGAACGACCGACGATGTGAGTCGTGAAGGTTATCGTGCCGACATCTGTCAGGCGCGAACGCCCATTGGGGGTGTTATCCGACACCCACTGCTCGACTTCGGACTCGATCGGATCGATTGCCGCTTCCACTTCGTCGAGTTCGGCATCCGAGAACACACTCTTGAGCAAGACGAAGCCGTCGCGGTCAAATGCCTGGACCTGATCGCGATCGAGCTGCTTCAAGGCTCGGGACGCCGGAACGTCCTGCCAAGTGAAGCCGACATTGAGAGGGTGCGGAGAGGGTTGAGGCATGGCGTTACCCTTGAACTGATGCACATGTTCATATTTGATATTTTATTTGTCGTCTAGATTTTTTCGATAAATTTTGTAGCCGCGCTTCGGCACGCCTTAGTGCGTGAGCTCATAGCTGTCGGCTTCGGCTGGATCGCCTCGGCCGCGGTAATGCGCTTGAAGGGGAAAGCTGAAGAGGCGTCTCTTATAATCCACTTCCTCAGGAGGAACTGGAAAGACCCCGATCCGGGCGAGCGCCTTGGCCGGATCGGCGGGTAGCTTTGGTCGGATTGCGAGGATGGATTGAGGCGCTTCACCGTGCTCAACCCATCTCTCAAGATAAGACAGGAAATCGATAGCCCAGGCGCCATTCCCGAGAGCGCAATGATCCATGCCCGGCGCCATGAACAGGCGCATGAAGGGGTCGGTGCTTGCCTGACCACCCATCGTTGAACGAACCGTCTCGTAGTAGTCGACCGTAAGGCTCGGCGAGATGAGATGATCGTCCCAACCATGATATAGGAGCAGTTTGCCGCCCTGCGCTCTGAACGTTCTCAGGTCCGGATTGGTCGCGGACATGAGCGCGTCAGCTATGCCGGTTCGCATGAAGTCACGATCAAAGTCAAAAGTATCGGCCGACCAGGTTGGGCCAGGAGCTGGCCAGAAGCCCATGTAGCGAAAGAACTCCTCGCCATAGGACGCCGGCACCGATCGTCCTTCGCTGCCAGGGGCTAGCAACCGCATCCAGGATATGGCCGGACTAAGACCGCCCCTGCTCAGCGCAACACCCGAGGATGTGGTGGGACCATCGATGATCTTGAGAACCGTTGCAGCTTCCGCTGGAGAGATGCAGGCCGTGTCTCCGGCGGCAGCGCACACAAGCGATCGCGGATCGAAGTCGCATAACCTTGGATCACCGATCACACCGTCGGCCAGCCCATCGTTGAGATCACACCGACTCAAGACTGCCGACTGGATACGGGAAGCAGTCGCCGGACTCAGGGCGGGGCGCCCAGCCTTGTCGCGCATGGCTCTCGCATTCCACAGCGTTGATTGAAACGTTCGGCCAACATCGATGAGCGGAGCGCCAGCAATGATCCCGTCAAAATCATAGGGAAACCGCTGAGCCGCGATCAGGCCTTCACGCCCCCCCTCGGAGCAGCCGTTGAAGTATGACTTCTCTGGACCACGGCCGTAGAAGCCGTTCACGACAGCCTTGCCAATCAGGGCTGTCGTGTGGACCGCCCGAAAACCGTGGTCGATTTGCGCGGTGTCGTTCTGATAAGCCCAGAAAGCGCTTAGGCTTGGCGCCACCCTGGATTCAGGTGCTGATCGATGGCCCATGTCGCTGACGATGCAGGCATACCCTCTTCGGACTGCATCATCGCAGGCCCAGACCATAGTCCGCCCGCAGAAGCCGGCACATCCAGCCTGAAGAAACTTTCCGTTCCAGCCCGAGGTGGGCAAGGACATGGCAAAGCTTGTGTTGGAAAGCGCCGCTCCTCTAACACGGCAGACTTCCGGCAGATCGCCGGCGGCGGGAACGATCTCGCTTCGCTGAATTTGCCCGGGTGCATCACGAACCGCGGAGAGATCGGAAGTCCCGATAGCGGCGCACGCTGCGGCTCCCTGCGCCGTCGCAGGCGCAATCAGGAACAAGACGCTGGCGGCAGCGGTGAAGAGAAGATGATAGACTTTGCTCATGTCCCCGCCGCCGCCAACTGCCTAGTAGGTAGCCGTGAGCTTGATGCCCACGACACGCTGGTAGTCGAGCGGGATGAAGCCGACGATGGCAGTCCCCGGTGAGAGGTGGTTGGTGTAGAATTCGTCGGTGAGGTTTTTGCCAAAAATTGACAGCGTGTAACCGCCATCCTTGTCGCGGATCCCGAAGGCTCCAGAGAGAAGCCCGACCGAATCCTCGAGCGCCTCGGGATCCTGGAAGATGTCCCACTGGATGCTGTCGCGCCAGTTGTAGTTGAAGTTCACAAAGCCATCGAACGGGGCGTCTCCAAACTCAAAGGTCTGCTCACCGCCAATATTGAAGGACCATTCCGGGTTGGCTGGCAGAGGCGCGCCCTTGAGATCCTGAACGCCACTGACGCAGCCCTGGGCGGCAGTCTGTCCAGTATAGCACTGGCCACCGGGAAACTCTTCGAACTTCCCGTCGATATAGCTGACACTCGCGTTGAGCATCAGCGTCTCGGTCAGAAATGCATTGAAGCTAGCCTCCACACCCTGTGTCAGGATTTCGCCAGCGTTGACGAGCACGAATGTTCGCAGGCCGCTGATGGGGTCAGTCTCGACTGCCTGCGTCTGGAAGTCCTCGAAAGTCGTCGAGAACAGCGCCAGACTGGTCTGCACGCGATCATCAAAGAGGCTGCCTTTGAAGCCTAACTCGAAGTTCGTCGCGACTTCCGGGGCCACTCGTTGAGGTCCCGTGGCGAGCGTTGCCAGGGTGTTGAATGCCGGCCCTTTGATGCCCCTCGAAACGGTTGCGTAGATCATGTTGTCAGGGGTGAATTGCCAGCGCCCACCCACCTTCCAGGACCACTTCTCGGTCGACACCTTGTCTTCGATCACCTGCCCCGGCGCTAGATTGACGACGGCATAACCCGGCTCGCGCGGAAGTCCTCGGTTGCGGAAATTCGCGTCGAAATGAGTCCAGCGCGCGCCAGCGATGAGCGTGACTTCGGGCGAAACATGGTAGTTTGCTTCGCCAAATACGGCATAGTTCGTGTTGTTGGCGGCTTCGAAATCAAGATGGTTCTGCTGTTGGAAGCCGTTGGCCCGGAGGCGGATCTTCTGATCGATGCTGCCCGACTTCTCTTGATCGAAATAGAAGGCCCCGACGACATAGTCGAAGACACCATCCGTCGGCGAGGCCAGACGAATCTCCTGCGATAACTGGGACTGCTCGGCAGTTGCGAAGTTGCTGGGAAGTATGAGGCTGGGCTGAACCACCGTCGTCTCAGCCTCGATATAGTAATCCCGATAAGCTGTGATCGACGTCAGCAGGAAGTCTCCCAGCTCACGATCCCATTGCACGCTTACACCGCCGCCATTGGACTTGGAGAAGGTGCTTCCGGGAAGATTGATCTGATTGCTGCGTGGCGTCAGCGAACCGTAGAACTGAGTGTCGAACGCATTCGACCGCCCCGGAACAAGTCCGATGAACACTGGAGAGCAACAGCTGCTCTCATCCCACGCAGCGTCGGCGTTCAACGTGAGCTTTGTGAACTCGTCGGTCTCAAGCACCAGCTTCGCGCGAAGGCCGGATTGCTCATCGCCATTCAGAGATTCGCCCGTCGCGAGATTGTCGACATAGTCATCGTGGCGTTTGTAGAAGCCGGACACGCGCCCCTTGAGCATGTCGCCTGCGATCGGGCCCGATAGGGCGCCATACAAGTCGAGCTGGTTGTGTGTTGCGTAGCTCGCACCAAGTTTCGCGCTGAATTGGGATGAAGGGTCCTCGGTAGCGATGTTGAGAATGCCCGCAGATGCGTTAATGCCGAAAAGCGTACCCTGTGGACCGCGCAGCACTTCAACGCGCGAGACATCGTTGAAGTTGAACAGGTTCGGGCCCTGCAAGCCGATGACAACACCGTCGATCACGGTCCCAACCG